>CAJTFX010000009.1 GCA_910575555.1 Lachnospiraceae bacterium
CTTAATTGACAAAACACAATGTTAGCTTGCAATCATACTCCTTAAACTGCGGCATACACAACTGTTTTATTTGTGTTTTCTTGTACCTCTATTTTGGTATCAAGTGCTTCATGCCCTGCGATTTCGCGCCAGGGTTGTCGTTGCCGTAACCTTCCAGCAGGTTGATAACGCCCCACACGCCAAGGCCAGCGCCCAGCGCGATAACCAGTACCTTCAAAGTGTCGATTGCGCTCGTAAAAAATTCCATACATTTGTCCGAAACCCAAACCCACGAAACGCCTTATTTTGTCGTTTTGTCACAATCCGTGCAGAACACAAACCATAGATTCCAATGGTTTTGTCGTTCCAGATTTGTGTATCCCGGGATCTGGGTTCTTTTCCTTTCTTAAATTTTTATTTTTTGTTTTGGGATAAAAAAGAGGGCTTCTGTATCCGGGACGCTCATTAAAAGCGGCCATATATACAAAAAGCCCTCTGGTTTTCAGGTTCCATATTCAGTTGTCATCCAGCCCCATTGTTAAGTGGGGGAGCGTATCCTTATCTTCATAGGTTTCCTCCATATATTCAAAAAGCCGTATCCAGGATAACCGGCTCCCTGTGCTGTGTTATCTCCATATTTATATCAGCCTCGACTGCCTGTGAATCCTCCCATCGCAAAACGGGCAGCCTGTCCCTTTCTGGCGGACCTGGACTGTGCACTGCCAGTGGTGGCCTTTTTCACAGACCCACCAGACTTTCCTTGTTGAAAACGGCCTGACCTGCTCCGGTGTAAGCCCCATATTTCTCTGGCAGTCCCATTCCCTGGCCAGCCTGGGGCTGTATGTCGCAAGGTCGGATTCCCCCGGGATGACCGGGTGCCGGTCCAGCAGGCGCGTGCAGACAGGGCAGCCGCTCCCTGCGGCCCGTTCATAGACCTCCGCTTTCCAGGAGTGCCCTTTCCTGCATCTCCACCACACTTTCTTCCGGGTCTGGTACATGACGGTCTCCGGTGTGGATCCCTGGTTTTTCCCATAGTCCCATTCCCCGGCCAGCTCCGGATGGACTGATGCCAGATCATTTTCGCCCGGCAGCACTTTCCGGTTCCCGCAGTACGGGCAGCCGTTCCCGCGTCTCCTGCCCGGCAGTTTCGCCTTCCAGGAATGCCCCTTTCTGCACCGCCACCAGATATCCTTCTGGCTCCCGGCGGTTATCTCCGATGGAAGGAACGTATTTTTTTCAAAATCCCATTCATCCATAAGCTCCGGGCACCTGCTCTGCGCGTCATTGAAGCCCTCCAGAATCTTTTTGCCGCAGCAGTAGGGGCAGCCGCATCCATTTCTCCGGTTGGAGATCTTTGCTTTCCATGAATGGCCGCAGCGGCCAGTCCACCATACCGACCGTTGGCTCATGCCCGTGACATCCTCCGGCCTTAAGCCCCCGTTCCTTTCATGGTCCCATTGTGCCGTAAGCTCCGGATCCGCTGTCGCAAGGTCATTGAACCCAGGCATCACTTTCCTGCCAGCACAGTAGCGGCAGCCTTTCCCAGCCGCCCGGCTTGATACCGCCGCCTGCCAGCTGTGCCCTTCTGCACAACGCCACCAGACCCTTTTTGCAGTGCCTCCGGCAACATCCTCAGGACGAAGGCTCCCATTTTTGCCAACATCCCATTCCTCCGCAAGCAGAGGGGCCACTGTCGCAAGGTCATTTACTCCGGGGATCAGCCGGTTCCCAGCGCAATACGGGCAGCCAGCCCCGGCCGTCCGGCTGTAGACGGCGGCCATCCAGCTGTGTCCTTTACGGCACCTCCACCAGACCTTTTTCACGGATCCCGGCTGCACGTCTTCCGGCGTCAGTCCCTTGTTCCTTATCCCGTCCCATTCTTCCGCAAGGGCGGGATTCCTTGCCTTTAAGTCTGTCTGTCCCCTGATCAATGGGTACTGGTTCATTCTTCTGCCTGCCTCCTCATCTCATCAAGGAGCTGTTCCTCCCTGGTCTTTGGTTTTTCCTTCGCTTTCTGTGCACCGCCGAACGGGTCGGGGCGTGTCCCTTCTATCAGGTCCCCCAATGCCGCCTGCGTCACGTTCCCGGCAGTCCTGACTGGAAGATGCGCTTCCTGCATCAGCTGCCTTGCCAGGTCAGGGTACAGGTACTTCTCCAGCATCCTGCGGAGGTACGCATTCTCCCTCCGCAGCCCTCTGTTTTCTTTCTCTAATGCCCGGTAAAGTTCCTCTGACCGCTGCATTTCCTTCTTCATCACCCCCGCCTGCTTTTCGGATTCCGCTTTCCGTGAGACTGCGTTCCTGTAGTTTATCTCCATCTCTGTATATCTGTCATAGACGGATTTCCAGTACGCATCCATGTCGTTCAGCTTGCCTTTTAAATCCGAAAGATCCTGGCAGGTCCTGACCAGGCCGTCAGCATCAATGCTTTTATATACCAGCAGTGCATCGGTTCCGGTCCTGGAAGCCCCCGCCTTCAGCTCGTCCAGCCGCCTGCGGACGCCCCTGTTCCTGCGGAATTCATACTCTTTAGCAGGGACGCCCTGCCTCCCGGCATACTTCGCCAGGTCCGTAAACCTGATGTCCCTCGCATTGCCGCAGGCCACATCCGCATAATACTTTTCCAGTATGCTGACCAGCAGCGCTTCATCTGTCTTGTTTGGTCTTGCCATTTTTCTCTCCCTCCATCTTCCTCTCCAGCGCTTTCCTGTAACACGCGCTGCTGTTCTGCAGCCGCAGGAGCGCGGACGTGATATCCTCCTGCGCACCGTTCCCGCGGCGTACCTGTTCAATCATCTCCATCAGGAACATCCCGTCCTCATCCACTTTTTCCCGGAATCCCTCCTGGACGGCAAGCCTCAGCCCATCCTGGTCAGGATAGTAATGGATGCAGTTCCTGCAGTCGCCGAAATGCCCGCCTTCACGGTAGTTTTTCATGCATTCGGAAATATCGCCTCCGGGGAGGCCTGCATAATCACAGTGCCCGCCTTCCACCTCCGTCATGCCATGCCTGTCCCCCATGCGCAGCTTCAACGATCCGTCCAGTGTGACCTTCCCACGGTTCTCACGGTATTTCTCATAAACGGCGCTCTCCACCACAGCAGAAAGGTTCGCATAATAGCTGGCACTGATATCAATGCTCTCATGGCCGGCCAGCTCCCTGCATATCACAGGGGAACCGCCGGACAGGATCAGGTTTATCATGGCAAGGTGCCGTGTGTCCCCGAGGCTGACCGGATAATCCGCACTCCCTGTCACCTTCTCCTTGAATTCGCCAAGCCTGCGGCGCATCTGGCAGTAAGTCATATATCCCAGCTGTGTCGCACGTGCCGGGGAAAATAAAGTGTCTTTTTCATGGGGGCGGCGTTTCTCCCCAGCCGCTTTATAAGCGAGGATCTCCCCCGCAAGCCATTCCGGCACCTCGTATTCATGGAGGGTATAATCCGCATGGATCGTGTAGCCGACTTTCTGCAGCCTTTTCTTCAGTCTTGTCCGGCGTACAGTAAGGATCCACCTCCCATCCCGGTTATAGATACAGTCGCCTGGCAGAAGGAGGAATTCCGTCGCCCGCAGGGGCAGGATGCTGGTAAGCCTCCACCAAAGGTATGCCGGGAAAAAGTAGTCCTTTGTGTCTTCACCAGCAGTTCCCCAGAACTCATTGACATACCGGTCAAATCTCAGGTAATACCGGAAATCCGCCAGCTTCCTCGGTTTACGGGCCCATCCGTCCAGCGTCCGGTTTTCCTCGATCCGCTCCATGACGGCCCCTATGTACCCGGGTGAATCAGGAATCATACCCAGGAACTGGAGTGCATGGCTGATATGTACATCCCATGTGCATGCTTCCCCGAATCCACAGCACCCCAGCCTGACCAGGGAGCTGCTGACCCCGGCAACCGAACTGGCCGCCATTGTCCCAAGCAGCAGCACTGTATAGGACTTCACATAATCCAGGAAGCACCCCTCGTCACAGCCGGTCCACTCCTGGACTGTGCCGCCACCGGTCTCGAAGCGGATGTTCCTGCGTTTCACTTCATCCGTGATCCGCCATTCCGCATCCGGGAATGAGCCCCTGTCGATCACTCCTTTTGCGGCATACTCGGCAAATTTCCTCTCCGCCTGCAAGCGCGTTCCGGTGTCCATTTCACGGATGAGCAGCACTTTTGTATACCCTTTATGCATCTGCACATCTGCTATCATCTGTATCTTTCAGCCTCCTTTCCAGCATCCCTGTCATGGTCTCCATATCCGCGCCGGGGTAAAGCATCGGAAGGCTTTCGAGCATCTGCCCGACAGCCGGTATGATCCCTCTGGACAGGATGTTTTTCAGGCGTTCCCGTTCCGGCCCGGATGCCCTGTTTTTCAGTTCCGTTATCGCGGTGTATTCCTTCATCAGCAGATGGAAGGCCGCTTTCGTAAAGATCTCATAGCCGCAGCCGATGCAGCCGCCCCTGAGGGAGTCGCAGCAGGGCATCCCGACAGCAGTACGCAGGCAGAGCGTCTCCGGCTGCCTGGATGCCGCCGCGCCGCTTGCGGCCATCTGCAGGGCATCCCCGAGCCTGCCTTCCGGGATGGACGCGACAATCTCCCGGCTGGCCTCCAGTGACCGTTCGACAAGGAGCGCGGCTTCTTCCAGCTGCCCGGCGTCCAGGCCAATGCACCGGATCAGTTCAGTCTGCCGCGGGACATCCAGCCGCCGGTATCCGTCACCCGCATACCTTTCCAGCAGCAGTGCCGGAATGAAGCCAAAGATGCCCCTCTCAAACATTTCCCGCAGGATGAATTCCGGGCGGTATCCGGAAAAAGCAGCATCCTTCAGGTAGATATCCGTGATCCCCGGCAGGGCGCCGATCCCTCCCTTGTGGCTCCTGGCAAGGGCCGCGAGCATATATCCCTTCGGCCTGCCAGGCCCGTCCGCCGTCACCAGCTCGATCCCCTGGAGATAGGACTTGTTCGCCCTTCTGGTCTGGAACCTCCGCTCTCCAAGCGCTTCTATGAACTGCGTGCCAAAAAATCTCCTGATCGATACAATGTCCTGGACTGGCCGTACCAGGGGCTCGTTTTCTTTATGGTGGAGGAGCTTTATGGTAATGATCAGCCCCATGGCCGCTTTCAGTGATTCCGGTATAAATAACTTCAGCTCCGGCACACCCTGGTACCTTTCTGTCTTGGATGGGTACATCGGCAGGTATTTCAGCCTCAACAGCAGCTCTTCTGAAACGCCCCTGGCATCCGCATCCCGGTAGCTTCCGGAGCGGAGCATCCCTTCCACCGTGTCCGGCGGGTAGGGCAGTGATGGAACCGGCAGCCGGGTGATGTCCGTCTGCCTTAACGCCCCCAGGAAATGGAGCGCCGCAAAGAGCCACAGGTCGGCATAGCGGACAGAATCCAGGGCTTTTATGACCAGCCCGTTCGCCTCCCATGATGCCTCATTGAATACGCAGTACGCCATCACGCTGAATTCCCTGACCGGATAAGCCTCTTTCCGTATTTCCGCCTGCCGCCTGGGATGGATGTCGTATCTGCAGCTGCTGTCCCCTGACACCTCCGCAGCAAACTTCGCAAACAGCTTTGTGCTCCTGACGGGAAGCATTTCCGATGTCTTTTCCATAAGGCAGTCAAGCTCTTCTGCACTGTATCCGGACAGCTCACGGCCGCAGGCAGAAAGGATGAAATCAAGTATCTTCCACCCGCTCGGTTCATCGCTGATCCCTTCCCGGGCCACAAACTTCCGGTAGCGCCGGCATGTCTCCGGCAGCTGCCCGCTGTATGTATCCAGCAGGACCGACAGCTTTTCCCGCGGTGTTCTCTGATAAGCGGACAGCCACAGGCGGATCGGGCCGCGCATGCTTTCGTAGTCGCTGACCGCCATCTCCCTGCCGCTGCCTTCCGGGGCCTGCCCGAACCATCCGTTCCTGTCCAGGAACCCGAGGAGGTCATCCCTGCACCTGCAGATGTCCCGGTATGCCGACTGCACCTGCGCCGCATCTTTTAAGACCTCATCAAACAGTATCATCTTCAAAATCCCCCCATCCTGACACGAGCATGGTCACCAGACGGCCACTGGATGCCTCCAGCTCCCTTGTAATGTCACCTTTGTTCTGGAGATACAGGAACGAGCTTTCCGGGCTGCTGTCACCCCTCCAGTACTGGATGCTCCCGATATCCTCGCCCCTGAGTACGAGCTGGACCGTGAACCAGTGGCGCAGCGCATGTGTCCCAAGCTGGTTCTCATACAGTACCTGTCCATAGAGCCTCAGTTCCGGGTCGCTGCTCTTTATCAGGTATGGGCGGAGATGCCCATCCACCAACTCACGGAACCTCGTCCGGTAAGTCTCATAGGTCATGGCTTCCCCATTCCTGTTGATGAACATGGGGCAGTAGTCCCTGTCGAACTCCCGCCCGGAAAGGAACTCCCTGTGCAGCTCGTATGCCTTGCAGAAAGCCCCCAGGAATGCGGGGTAGACACCCTGCCTGCGCTCTTTCTTGATCATCCCGACCTCAACGTCATCATCCCGTATCCGGATTTCCTGTTCAACATCGACCACGGCGCTGACTACACGCCCGCCAAGCTCAGTGAATGTGATCCCCCTCCCCAGGGGGCTGCATTCCTGCCGCACGCTGCATACCTCCCCGGCGCGCAGCCCCGCGAATGCCTGCAGGCAGAGTCCGAAGGCGATGTCCCTGGCATAACGGAAAGCCATCGGGATCAGTACCTCAAAGGCTTTATAAGGGATATCCCGAAAGATCTTTTTCCTCACCGGCATCCCGGAAACCTGGAACACGGGGACTGCTTTAAGGAAACGCCGCCCATGTCTGTCATACGCGGCTTCGTCGCGGTACAGCTCCGGACGGGTGACCTTCATAAACCCGCCGAACTTCCATACAAGGTTCGCCATAAAAGCAGTCACAGCGCCGATACATTTGGTGATGCTGTCCCTTCCCCGGTAGTCCCCGTCCGCTTTCTTTTCCGCTGCATAATAGTCAAAGTATTCCTGCAGCATCTCCGCTGTAATGCCGAACACATGGCGGATCCCGAACCTCTTTCCATTGTCCACCAGGACATAGTTGAGCATCCCGCAGATGTAATACAGCTTCTTCTCCGCATTCGATGAGATCGGCTTATACACCTTGAAGCCCGCATAGTCCTGAAGCCTTGTGAACCGGGAGATGACACCATAGCCATTCCGTACCACTATGAATGACCTGGAATAGACCACCCCGTCTTCCGTTGCTGTCCGGATGGTATACACTCCATACCTCTGGATCTGTTCCGGCCTTTCCTCCGGATTCATTAAATCCAACATTTACTGTTACCTCCTTTTCCCCGCCTCATGGCGGGATCAGGCAACAGTATAACAGACAGCGACAAAACTCTGGTCATACCTCCAACGACAGAACCTTTTTTGTCGGGCAGTGAATTGTCGCTTTCCCATGGTCAGCGACAAAACCCTCTAACGCCTGTAAATATGCGGTTTCCAGAAGATGAAGGGGTTTTGTCGTTGCGGTTTGGGGGAATTTCCTCCTTAAATTTGTTGTGATTGGTTGGATAGGGACAAAAAAAGCCCGCCGGTTGAAAAGTCAATCGGCGGGTGCATCAGACGCGGGCGGCGCTTCGAGTTCACAGCTTTCAAAGACGTCGTCCGGTCGGACGGTCAATCTCCGGCTCAGATATTTTGCAATATCAAAAGCGTTCTTCTTGCTGGAATCCAGCAGGTATTTATATTGCGGATGTTTGGTAATGTCAAATTTGTCGCTGAAAAACGGCCTTACGCCCTGCACCTGCAAGATGCACTTGCCGCCGTCCATCACCGCCAATTCATCGGTTGACATCAGTTCTTTTCCGAGTTTCTGGTAATTTACCCCCATGCTGCGCTGGCTTCCCCGCGTGTCGGAGGTGTTGAAAAGGTCGATGGTTTCCTTTCCCAGCGTTTCCGAAATCTCTTTCAGGGTGCTACGCTCCTTGCCGCCCAAAAACAGGACGCAGGAGCAGTTGCCGATGATGGTTTCCGCATGGTCTTTGTAGACGGCCTTTAACTGGCTTTGCGTCTGCACCACGATATGGGCGGAAATCTCGCGGCTTCGGATAACGGAAATCAGGTGCTGGAAGTTGGGGATTTTCTGGTTGGCAAACTCGTCCAGCAGGCAGGTAACATGGGTTTTCAGTGCGCCGCCGTTTTCCAGCGCCTTGTCGCACAGGACGTTGAACATCTGCGTATAAACCATCGCAGAAATGAAATTGAATGTCATATCCGTGTCGGACACGATACAGAACAGCGCCGTCTTGCGGTCGCCAATCTTTTCAAGTTCCAGTTCGTCGCCCTCCATCAGTTCCCGCACCTCCCGGATGTCAAAGGGAGCCATTCTTGCGCCGCAGGAAATCAGGATCGATTTTGCTGTTTTGCCCGCCGCCATTTTGTATTTCTTATACTGGCGCACCGCAAAATGTTGTGGGTCGCGTTTTTCCAGCGCGTCAAACATCAGGTCAACGGCGTTTTTGAAGTTTTCATCATCCTCCCGCACCTCGGACGCATTGAGCATTTCCAGCAGGGTGGTCATGTTTTTTTCTTCCTCCGGCGCTTCGTACCAGATGTAGGCGATCAGCGCCTGATAGTAGAGGGCTTCGGCTTTTGCCCAGAAATCTTCACCGCCCTTGCTGTCCTCGCCCTTGGTGTTTTCCATGATGCAGTTGACCAGCTTCAAAATGTCGTTCTCGCAGTAGATATAGCGGAATGGGTTGTACTTCATGGACTGCTTAAAATCAATCGTATTGAGTATTTTTATCTCATACCCGCCGCGCTGAAGCATTTTCCCACATTCCAGAACGACCGTGCCTTTTGGGTCAGTCACGATATAGCTGGCGTTCATCTGCATGAGGTTGGGCTTAATGTGGAAGCGGGTCTTGCCGGAGCCGGAACCGCCGATCACCAGCACGTTTTTGTTGATATTGTACTTGGGGATTTTGTTTCTCCCCACCATGACGCGCTCTGTCTGCGTCAGGAGAATGTTCTGGTCGAATTGGGGATTGATGAAAGGCTTAATATCGTCGGAATTTCCCCAACGCGCCGAACCATACTCAACTCCGTGGCGGTATTTCTTGGCGTTTTTCGCCTTGAAATAAACCACGGCCCGGATAATGACCGCGCCGGCAGCGCCAAACAGCAGGTCGCGGGGGTGGAAGCTGGGCAGCGGGTTTTTGGAAATCAGCGCTCCCAGGCCCGATACCGCGCCCATTGCCTTTGTCACCATATCCGCGCCCTCTGCCAGCCGGCAGCCCTCCGCCACACGGTTGAAAAACCAGAAGATGAACACATAAGGCAGGTTAGGGAGCAGGATTTTCTTTACATCCAGTTTCACAGTTCAACGCCCCCTTTCTCCCGGTTTTTGGCGGTATCCCGCGTCAGGTTCTTTGCAATCTCCTTGAAATGGGAAAGCTGGCCTAACAGCGACGGCTTTTTCTGCGCGGAGCGGTTCAGGCTTTTCCCGGCATACTCGGCAAAGGCGGCGTTCAGTGCATCCGCGTCCCGTGCCTTGAAAAAGACAAGGTATTTCCCCTGCGCCGGGTCTTTTTTCAGCGCAAAGTCCACCCCGTATTTCCGCGCCACACGCTCAAAGGACTTGATATTTTTGCCGGTAATCTCAATGTTTTGAACGCCTGCGCCCTGGCTTACAAGCTGCTTCACGGTCTGCTTGCCGTGGTGGATTTTGGGGTTTTGGGCCTGTGCCAGATACTTCCGAATGGCCCATTTCAGCAGGCCGGCGGTCAGCCTGCCGCCTGCTTTGCCGACCTTGATGGTGAGAGCCACCGATTTTTCGCGTACTTCATCCTGCATGGTAAAACCTCCTCTCTTTGCAGGCTGGGACTAAACTGGTGTGCGCTAAGGCGGAACCAGCAGGCGGCGGAGCAGGTATTTCATGCGCCGGCCTCCTTTCCGCCCCACTTGGTCAGCACCACGGATTCGCCGCTTGCCATGCCGCCCCAAAGCCTGCCAGCGGTTTCGGCAAACTCGGCAGGCGAAGCGCAGATGTGGTCTGCCCCCAGCATCATAAACTCGCCGGGGCTGGCAAAAAGGCGCTGAAACTCGGCTTGCCGGGCAGGTGAAAGGGAGCAGAAGCCCTCCCCGTCTGAAAGCCCGCACATCAGGAATGTACCGCTGATGCACTCATTCACAAAGGGATTGCAGCGGTTTGGCGGCAGTCCCTGACGGCTGGCGTCCTCGTTGTAAAGCAGCATGACCCGCTGGGGCAGGAAACAGCCCATTGCCAACTCACCGCCGACAAGCTGTGAAAAAGTTTCCAGCGAGTTGTCCACCCGCGCCGGTCTGGGCGGTCTGCCCGGTTCCACTACCAGAATGTTGATTTCATGTTCCATGCAAAAGTCCTCCTTTGGTTTGATTGATGTATTGCAAAGCGCCGGGCGGCTTAACCGTCCAGCAGCCCGTGCGCCATATCGTGGCTGACAAGGGATGTGTAATACTGCCCCATCGTGACGGGGGCGTTGTAGAGTGCTGCCAGCGTGTATGCCTTGATATTGCCAATCTTGGCAGTATTGCTTTTCAGGCTGTCCATGACGTAGCCAATATGTTCGCTGTTCAGCTTCAGGAACCGGCTTTTGACAACTTCGGTGGGTACTTCCTGCCCGCAGATACGGACAGATTGCCGTGTGGAGCAGCAGATTTCAAGCATTAACTCCACATAGCCGTCCAGCAAGTCCTTGTCCCAGGGGTTCCGTTCCAGAAGAATGTCATAGTCAATATTTTCTAAAATCAGTTCGCGGTAGCTTTCCATCTCATCCAATCCCATCCTGCGCGGAGCGCGTTTACCAGCAGGGGAAGAAACCGCTGAGGGGGCAGGGGGTGTGATGGATAGATCAGTATCGCTTTTTTCAGTTTTATTTATATCAGTATTATTAGGGGCGGAAAAACCGCACTCTTGACCGCTGGTTTTCAGGGGTGCAGACTGCGGTTTTTCAGCAGTCTTGACTGCGGCACTGTCAAGCGGTCTTGACTGCTGGTTTTCCGCAGTCTGAACCGGCGCAGAGTGTTCCGGCTCCAGAATGAAGTTCTTAACGTAAATCCGGGCGGGGTGTCCCTGGCCCTGCTTTTTCCGTTCCACAAGGCCGATACCCTCCAATTCGCGGAACAGCTTCGTCGCCTTGTCCTTGCCGCAGTCCAGCATGGTCATGACTTCCTCTTGGGTGAAGTAGAGGAACACGCGCCCGTTATCGTCCAGCCAGCCATTGCGGGCAGACAGCCCCATGCGGTCAAGCAGCAGGCCATACAGCACCTTTGCTTCCAGCGATACGCCCTTGTAGCGGCGGTCGGTCAAAAGGATTTTCGGGATGCGGTAGAAGCTGTACTGGTCGGCTTCATTCCCGTAGTAGTAATTCAGATTCAAAGTTTCCGGCATTTTCAAAGCCTCCTGTCTAAATGAAAAAAGCCCCGGCGATCTACGTCACCAAGGCAGAGTTATCTATAAACAAAAAAGCCGCACAGTAGCTGATTGTTCGTCAGTTACTGCGCGGCTTGTGGTTTCGATATTCGGTTTTTTTGTGGTGTGTGCCAGAGTAGGCCACTTTTTCTACATTTTTTGTCGGAGTTTTGACAGATAATCGGGCATTTTCCCTGTTTTTCTCGGCGTTTTCCTCTACGTCTATTCGTCTGGTCGTCAGATGACGAGTTACAGGGCGAGAGCAACAGCATATCCAACCAAAAGGCAATGCTTGAGGATTATGCAGAAAAGAACGGCTTTACGGGCATACGCCACTTTACTGATGACGGGATTTCCGGCACGACCTTTGAGCGTGAGGGATTGCAAGCCATGCTTGCAGAGGTTGAGAAAGGAAATATCGGAACAATCATTGTGAAAGACATGAGCCGTTTAGGTAGAAACTATGTGCAGATGGGAATGTTACGGGAACAGTTGCGTATGGCGAATGTAAGACTGATTGCAGTCAATGAGGGTGTTGACACAGGTTCGGGCTTTGATGATGATTTCCTTCCGTTCCGTGACGTAATCAATGAATACTATGCAAAGGACATCAGCAAGAAAATCAAGTCCACCTTTAAGGCAAAAGGCGAAAGCGGAAAACACGTTGCGAGCAGTCCGCCGTATGGCTATCTGAAAGATAGTGAGGACAAAAATCAATGGATAATTGATGAAGTGGCAGCGCCCATTGTCAGGCGGATATTCCGAATGACTTTGGAGGGCTACGGTCCGTATCAGATTGCAACGCAGTTCACAGCCGAGCATATTCCCATTCCCGCCTATCATCAATCAGAGTTAGGTGTGGGATTGTGGCAGAACAGGGAGATTAAATATCCCTACAAGTGGACGAGTTCCACCATAGCGCATATCTTACAGAAACATGAATATTTGGGGCATACGGTAAATTTCAAGACACGCAAGCATTTCAAGGACAAAAAGAGCCATTATGTAGATAAAGACCAGTGGTTAATCTTTGAGGACAC
Source organism: Lachnospiraceae bacterium (assembly GCA_910575555.1). Classification (GTDB taxonomy): domain Bacteria; phylum Bacillota; class Clostridia; order Lachnospirales; family Lachnospiraceae; genus Petralouisia. Next base: position 12,449 of record CAJTFX010000009.1, read on the forward strand.
CCATGAGCCGATCATCGACCAAGAAACCTTTGATAATGTTCAGCGTATCAGAGGACAGGTAAAGCGTTATCCCGATGGTTGGGGCGAAGCGCACCCACTTACAGGACTGATGTATTGTGCCGATTGTGGCGGCAAGTTGTATGTCCACAGGGTAAACAACGGAAAGCGTGTTCCCATGTATGTATGCAGAAATTATGGGAAACAGCCGGTCGGGACATTGTGCCAGTCGGCGCACCGTATCAAAGCGGATCACGTTATGGAGATAGTGGCAAAGACCATAAAAGAGGTCATGCAGTATGCTAATCTGGATAAAGAACGTTTTGCGGGCGAAATACAGTCACATATTGAGGACAGGCAGACCATAGATTTTACCGAGCAGAGAAAACGCATGAATGTGTGTGAAAAGCGTATCTGGGAACTGGAAATGCTGATTGCAAAGATTTACGAGGATAACGCATTGGGAAAACTGTCAGATAAGCGTTATACCATGCTCTACAACCAATACGAGGGCGAGCAGGAACAGTTGCAGAGTGAGTTAGACGGTTACAAGGCAGAACAAACGCAGTATGAGAAAGACCGTAAATCTGCCGCACGTTTTCTGAAACTGGTTGATAGATACAGCAATGCAGAGGAAATGACAACGCTCATGCTGAATGAGTTTGTGGAGAAAATAGTCGTGCATGAACGTGACCGAAAAGGGAGTGCAGACACCACACAGAAGATAGAGATTTATTTTAACTTTATCGGGGAATACATACCGCCGACTATGGCGAAGAAAGAGCCGACGCCCGAAGAACTGGAGAAATTGGACCTATGTCAATACTTTGGACAAAAAAAGTCGAAAGATTATGCTGCTTTTTTTAGTTCCTCATCCTCCTTTTGCTGTGGTGTCAAATAACCAATAGAACTATGTATCCGCTTACGGTTATACCAGCCTTCTATGTATTCAAAGATTGCTCTGCGGGCTTCCTTTGAATCCTGATAAGTATGAAGATATATTTCTTCCTTTTTCAGTATAGAATGGAAAGATTCATATCCATGTTTTACTTACCATGCGCCCTATCACTGAAAACGGAGAATGGGGAGCAAAAACAAAAAAGGTTTATGTCCTTGATGAAAACGGGGAGCGTGTGCCCCTCATTGATAAAAAGACAGAACAGCAGAAAGTGGATAAGCGCAACCGTAAACAATGGAAATGTCAGACCGTAGAAAGCACCGACTGGAACAGCCAAGAAAACGCTAAAATGTGGCGCAAAGATTTAGCCGACACAATCAACGCCACCAATGAGCAGTTGGGAATTGCGGTTCATTGGGAACACCGTTCTTTTAAGGAACAGGGCATTGACCGAGAGCCGACTATCCATATCGGGGCGGTTGCCAACGCTTTAGAGCGCAAGGGAATACAGACCGAGCGGGGAAATATCAATCGGGAAATCATCAAGAACAATATGCTGTTGGAACAGGCAAAAGAAATGCTCATGCTTGCCAAGCAGGAACTTCACAGCGCACAGTATGCCAAGATTAAAAATACGGCGGTCAGTGTAAAGAATGAAGTCATGGAAATGATTGCAAAAGTGAGGGAGCGCAAAGGCAGACTTGACTTGCCGATTGTCAGCGGAAAGCACCTAAGAAAAATATCCGACAGAACCGCATTGCAGTCAGCCGACAATGCGGAGAAATTCATCACTACAAGGAAGATAGACAACTTTGAGAGCCTTGCGAAATTCACAGCGGATAAGGAACAGAGATACCAACAGCTTGAAACGGTGCATCTTTCAAAGGGGCAGAAACTAAACCGATTAAAGGAACTGTCAAAAATGTATGTCCTCTATGCGCCGATCCGAGCCACCTATAAGGAGAGCCAGTCACTCAAAGGACTTGCGAAAATGAGATACGATAAGGAACATAAGGACAGCTTATCGAAGTACCCCGAATTAAAGGAGCGTATGCAGAGCCTTTTACAGAACGGCGAGAAGATAACACCGAAACAGTGGAAAGCCGAGATACAGTCCTTGCAAGCAGAGTATGACAGTATCGGCAAGGAGCAGACAAAGACCGCCACAGAATTAGCATATGCCGAGGTAATCAGCTATAACAAGAAGAACCTTGAGAGGGAACTTCAAAACGAGAGCCGACAACATAACAGGCAACAGAGCAGGACGAAGCGGTGGGAGGAAGAAATTTAATGTGAATTTTATTGTAAAGACAGGCGTTTTTTTGTATAATTGAGATGTGGCAGGAGCAGGATATATCGTATCTTATGTCACAGATTTTTAGAAATCGAGGTGTTAAAGTGCAGGACGATACAAAACAGATAGAGGAAGTCATGGCAAAGCGTACAGCAAAAAACAGCGTATTCCTTGATCTTTTTCAAAACAAGAGTTATCTGTTAAAGCTGTATAAAACGCTTCACCCGGAGGACACCACAGCGACAGAGGACTCTCTTACAAATGTGACGATCACAAATGTATTGACGGATAACCTGTATAATGATTTAGGCTTTATTGCTAATAATAAGCTGATGATACTTGTGGAGGCACAATCTACATGGACAGTGAATATTTTAGTAAGAGTTTTACTGTATCTGGCGCAAAGCTATCACGAATATTTTCAGCGTACCTGCCAAGACTATTACAAAAGCAGGAAAGTAAAAATGCCAAAGCCTGAACTTTATGTGATTTTTACGGGAAACAAAGGACGGAAACCCGATAAAATATCTTTGTCTAAAGAGTTTTTCGAGGGCGCGGATATAGATATTGAGGTAAAAGCAAAGGTTATCTATGAAAGCGATACAGATGACATTATCAACCAGTATATTATTTTCTGCAAGGTTTTTAACGAGCAGACAAAACAGCATGGAATGACACAAAAGGCGGTTACGGAAACAATCCGCATATGCAAGGACAGGAATGTTTTAAGAGAATATTTAGCGCAGAGAGAAAAGGAGGTTGTGACGATTATGATGAGTTTGTTTGATGAAGAACAGATAATGAAATCATTTATCAGAAGCGAAAGGCATGACGCAGACAGGGAAACCGCAGAAAGATTGATAAAAAAAGGGAAAATGACTCTTGAAGATATTGCGGAATGTGTTCCGTCATTGTCATTTGATGAACTGAGAGAAATTGAAGCCGAAGTCATGCAGTTAGCATAGACAATAACATAATTTAATATCAAAATAACAGCGTAAAGGCGCATGGAACAGTAAATTTGTAAACCATGCGTCTTTTTTTGCGCCCCAAAGGAGGAATATGAGCGACAATATTCAGACCAACACCACAGGGCGATTAACGCCCTGTTTACAACATAAGATTGACAAGACAAGGTATTTAGTCGAAGTACATTTCTCTGATACAAGTACCCAAAGTGTAGAGGACAAGTTAAAGCATGTCATTCTCTACGATTTAGAGCATGGAAAACAGGGAAAATCAAGAAAAAGTGATGAAAAATGATGAATACGTTCTTGACAAGTAGCAACAGGTAAAACAGCCTCTATTGACCTGTTCCCCTGAATTTTGTTTCCTGATATCTGGCATTTTACAATTGATTGTGATAAAATAACATACAATAACAGAAAGGACAATCTTATGAAACTTACCATGTTGGGAACAGGACACGCAATGGTAACGGAATGTTACAATACATGCTTTGCAATCAGTGAACAGAACCAATGCTTTTTAGTGGACGGCGGAGGCGGAAATACTGTTCTGCGCCAGTTAAAGCTGGCCGGCCTCCCGCCTGCCCAGATTCATGATATCTTTATCACCCATAAGCACATTGACCACCTGCTCGGCATAATCTGGGTGTCCCGCGCCATCTGTCAGCAGATGTTAAAAGGCGAATATACCGGAAAACTGAATCTTTACGCCCATGAAGAAGCCATCGCCCTGATCCGGGATTTGCTGCAGAAACTTCTTTTAAAAAAGCAGCGGAAAATAATGGAAGAACGCTTCTGCTTTTTCCCTGTATCAGACGGGGAGAGCCGGCCAATCCTGGACAGAACCGTAACTTTTTTCGATATCCAGTCCGTAAAAGAAAAACAATTCGGCTTTTCCATGGATCTGGGAACGGGAGAGAAACTCACCTGCTGCGGCGACGAGCCTTACCGCCCCTGCGAAAAGAAATATGCCGAAAACAGCGCATGGCTGCTCCATGAAGCCTTTTGCCTGTATACGCAGGCAGAGCTGTTTTCCCCTTACGAAAAACACCATTCCACCGTCAAAGACGCCTGCGAAACGGCAGAACAACTTGGCGTCCGCAACCTGATTCTCTATCACGCAGAGGACAGCTGCCTGCCGGAGCGGAAAAAATTGTACCAGGAAGAGGGAAGCAGGTATTTCCACGGAAATCTCTATGTTCCGGACGATTTAGAGACTTTTTTACTGTAAACCATGTTTGAAATTTCATGCAAAAGGAGTCTGCGGCCATGAAAAGAAGAGAACCCCTCAGGCAGATCAAACTGTCTGAAGCGCAAAAGAAAAAACTGAACGAAGAAATCAAAGCATTTTACCTGGATCAGCGGGGAGAAGAAATCGGCATGATTGAGCAAATGCAGCTCTTTGAGTTATTTGAGCAGCATTTGGCGCCCATCATATATAACAGAGCGTTAGATGATGCAAAGCAGTGGTTTTCCCAGATGATGGAAAATGCTGATTCTGATTATTATGTGCTTTACAAAAATGTCTGAATCAAAAAAACTGCTGCCGGCAACTCCTGACAGCAATTTCTTTACTTTTAATCAAACGGTTATCTCGATCTGATTGCCCTCAATTCCGACAATGCAGCTCTCATAATATCCGTCTCCGGTTGTTCTTGGCCCGCTGAGCACCTCATATCCGTTTTCTTTCAGCGTTTGCGTCAGCTCGTCCACCTTTTCTTTACTGCCCGCCGAAAGAGCAAGATGGATATAGCCGGTTCTTGCAGGCGTTTTCTCACAGTCGTCCATTTGGGGTTTTTTCATAATTTCCAGTCTCGCGCCGTCCTCAAAGGACAGGAAATAAGATCGAAACCCTGTCTTTTCGTTGTGGTATCCATCACCCGATACTGCATCAAAGTATCTGGTAAAAAATTCTCTGGCTGCTTCTAAATCATTCACGTACATAGCGATATGTTCTATTTTCATGTGTTCCTCCTGTTATCTGTGTGATTTCTTATTTTCAAATTTCCCACTGGAAATTTTCAATTCCTGCTCCCAATTCAAAGTGATATTTTACAATCCCCAAATCTGTGTTTGAAAAGATGCCGTTTTCACAGGTGATTTTCACTTTACTTCCTGTTCCCCGAATGGAAAATGCCTGTTTATTCAAAGCCGTAGGCGCAAGCAAAGCGGCATCCACGCCGGCCCTGAACCAGTTTGGAGTTTCACCTTCATAAACCGCCGTATCTTCCGGCTTTTTAGATTTATGGGGCGTTCCCTGACTGGCTCCGTATCCTGCTGCAATCACGCCGATTACTTTATTTCTTCCGGCCGCGGCCTTTAACTTGTTTCTGTTAAAGGTTCCTCCCACCCACCAGGAATTCAGTCCCAGGGTCTGGGCATACAGCATCAAATCCGCTCCCGCGTATCCCAGTTTTTCATCCAGCTCCGGAGTGTCCGGCCCTGCCAGAACAATATAATTTCTCACGCCCTTTGCCAGCACTAATTTAATCACAGCAGGAAACGCAGAAGCGTCGTTGGTATTCAGCTTCATTGCAAGCTGAAATTTCCTGTTATTCTCTGCAATTCTTTCATTCAGCAGAGAAATGATTTTCCCCGGTATGGGCCGGTCTGTGTATTTACGGACTGTATGCCTTGCCGCCATTGCGTCTTTCATTGTCATCATGTCAGTTTCCTCCTAACTTACAGCCCTTGATTCTGGAATAGCCGCTTCATTTCTTCTGCTGATTCCTGCATCCCTCTCTGAAACCATACCTCAATCCAGCCATACAGGCTATACGCAGCAAATGCTTTCGCATAGACTTCGTTTTTCGGCAAATCCGGCTTTAATTCCATAATGTCCAAAATAGCATCTTTCAGCAAATAAATCAGGCGGCGTTCATTCAAAAGATGGTAAAAAGCTCTATGCTGTTCAAAATGCCCGAATATCATGCCGATGCCGGAACTAAGAGGGCGGCTGTTATTTTTCTCCCAGTCTTTTTTCCATACGTCAAACAACTGATTCACATACACTCTCAGAATATCTTCCTTACTGTTGAAATTCCGATAAAAAGAAGCCCGTCCAACGCCTGCATTTTCACATAATTCACTGATGGAAATATCCTCAATCCCTTTGTTTTCCAATAAAGCCAGAAGCGATTCTGTTAAATGCCCGATCACATAGGCGTTGCGCCCTTCGTTACTCATCGGTGATACATAGTTCGATGTTTGTCTCATTTTCCTGCCTCCCATTGACATCAAGAAAATCTGCTGATACAATCATATCGACAAATCATTTGTTTCACAAAAATAATAACATAAGAACATACAAATTTCAATAACAAATGCAGAAAGGAGTCCATCACATGACACTCACACAAAAACGGCTGCTTATACTGCTTGCAGTCATGATTATCGCCTTTGTTTCAGGACGGCTGGCAGTCCGGGGATTTTTAAACTTCTTAGTCGGAGGAACAATGTTCGGAGGAAATTTCCTATGAAAGCCCCTGGCTTCCATAGCAAGGATGGCCATGCGGCCCGCCGAACGGCAGGCTGAGCATGATGGAGGTAATTATGAAAACCAAAAAAAAGAGAGACAGAAGAATGTTTTTCGTTATCTGTATATTGACGTTTCTTATTTCTTTTGGAATTGGAGTTATTTCAAAGATTGCAGTTAAACCGTCTTGGGCAAAAAAATATTCCGTTTCAATGACCGATAAAATAGGAAAGGTTTATAAAGATATTCCTTATGGAGACGGTAAAGCCAACAAGTTTGACTTATATATTCCCGCAGATGCAGGCAAAGAAAACTGCGGCCTGGTGGTTTATCTCCATGCAGGCGGGTTTACACAGGGGGATAAAGCGGACGATGCAGACATGCTTGCATGGCTGTGCTCCAAAGGTTATCTTGCGGCAGGAATTAACTACACCCTGCGTACCGATGAAAACGGCAAAAGCGTGTATTCACAGTCATTGGAAATCAAAGAGGCTGTGCCAGAGGTAGTGAAAGAAGCAGAAAGGCTCGGATACCATATAAATAAAATGGCAGTATCAGGCGGTTCGGCAGGGGGTACGCTTGCCATGCTCTACGCCTACAGAGACGCAAAGGATTCTCCCGTACCGGTAAAAATGATGTTTGAAGCAGTGGGACCGTCCAGCTTTTACCGTTCTGACTGGGGTTCATATGGACTGGATCTGGATACCGATGAAAGCAGAAAATCGGCGGCAGCATTATTCAGCGTAATGCTTGGAAGTGAAATAGATGCGGAGCTCATTGACACAGAGAACTATGACGAACTGATAAAACCAATCTCCGCATTCATGTGGATTGACAAAAATTCTGTACCGAGTGTCATTGCTTACGGCGCGCAGGATCGTGTGTGCCCGTTTAAGACTGTTGCGCATCTCGTAAACGCCTTAAAGGAAAACGGCGTGGATTATCAGTATTTTGAGATGCCCCATTCAGGGCATGGCCTTCAAAATGACAATAAACTGTACGAGCAGTATATGAACGCAGTAGAGACATACCTGAATAAATATATGCCCGCGGAAAAGTAGCCTGGAGAGGGATATTCCAATAAAATGCTTTTGGAATATCCCTGCCTTACGTCCATAAAGCATCTGTTTTCTATATCGGCAGAACGCATACATTCTTTAATTGACAATTCTTTGGGAATATGCCATACTAATGCTATAAAACCCTCAATGCATATTTAAAACATGCTCTGAGGGCGTGGATTTTTCAAGAGCAATCTTTTTTCGCCACACAATTGTCTGCTGCAGTTGTGTGGTTATTTTTATGTTTTAATGGAGGAAAAATTTATGAACCAGACATTTATGAAAGAAAAAAAGATCCTGCCGCTGGTACTGTCCATGTCTCTCCCCATGGTGATTTCCATGGCGGTAAATTCTCTGTACAACATTGTGGACAGCTACTTTGTGGCAAAATTAAGCGAGGAGGCCATGACCGCACTGGCCCTTGTCTATCCCATACAGAACTTAATCAACGCTATTGCCATCGGTTTTGCCATCGGAATCAACGCATGCGCCGCTTTTTATCTGGGAGCCGGAAATCAGAAGCAGGCAGATAAAGCCGCCACCCAGGGAATGATTTTGAATTTTCTCCATGGCATCGCCCTTACCATATTGTCCATTGCCGGGATGCCTGCGTTTTTAAGGATGTTCTCTTCGGATGAAACTGTAATCCGGCTCGCCCTCACGTACGCCAACCGGGCTTTTTTGTTTGCTGTATTTATCACCCTTGGACTTTCTTTTGAGAAAATTTTCCAGTCTGTGGGCCGGATGCAGGTTTCCATGTTCTGCATGATGTGCGGTTTTCTTGCCAACATTGTATTAGACCCGCTGATGATTTTCGGACTGGGCCCTTTTCCCGCCATGGGCATTGCAGGGGCCGCCTATGCCACAGGAATCGGACAGTGTTTTTCCCTGGCTGCTTATCTGCTGTTCTATCTGTTTCGGCCGATTCCGGTAAAACTGAAAAAAGACGCAGTACATCCGGATAAAGAGGTAATTCTTAAGATGTACGCCATCGGCATTTCCGCCACCTTAAGCATGGCGCTGCCCTCCCTGCTGATTTCCGTGTTAAACGGAATCCTTTCCGCTTTTTCCGGAACCTATGTGCTGGTGCTTGGGGCCTATTACAAGCTGCAGACCTTTATCTACCTGACTGCCAACGGAATTATCCAGGGCATCCGGCCTTTGATGGGCTATAATTACGGCGCGGGAGAACAGGGGCGCGTAAAGGAAATCTACCGGACTTCCCTGAAATTAATTATGGGCGTAATGCTGATTGGAACCTTGCTCTCCTGGATACTCCCGGGCCAGTTAATCGGGCTGTTTACCTCTAATCCCGAAACCATTCAAATCGGCATAAGGGCTCTGCATATCATCAGCCTTGGATTTATTGTTTCCGCTGTTTCCGTTACCAGTTCCGGCGCGTTGGAAGGACTGGGAAAGGGAACTCCGGCGCTTGTGATTTCACTGCTTCGGTATGCTTTGGTAATTATACCTGCGGCCTTTTGCTTCAGCCGGTTTGCCGGGGCGGACGGCGTGTGGTATGCCTTTTGCTTTTCAGAATTTGTGACAGCGGGCTGCGCTCTTTTCATATACCGGCGGGCTGTGGATTTTTCATAAGTTCCATATTTTCATATACCGGCGGGCTGCTATTAATTAGGACTTTTCAAAGAGGGCTGGAGCGCCAATTTCCAAAAGGAATGAAACGATTGCTATTCCCCTTTTACTACTATCTTCAATCCCTGCATACTGATATTCATTTCCATTGCATCATTGATATCAGCCAATGCATACTTATGGGTTAAAAGTTCCTCCACAGGAAGGCCGTCCTTTTGCGCTTCTTTCAGGAATTCACATGCCTGAATCCAGTCCTTCGCCTGATAAGTCCACGAACCTGTGACTTTTATTTCCTTATTGCAAATATCCTGATGGGGATTATACGTTGTATCACCGTTGTCTACAAAGAAACCAAGTTCACACATAGCTCCGCCCCGCCGCACATATTTCCAGATAACGCTGGCAGCTTTTGGAGAACCTGTACATTGGAATGCCATTTCCGCGCCTGAACCGGTAATTTCATCAACTCTCTTTTTTGCGTCTTCTTTCATGAAATTAACGGTATATTCCGCACCAAGCTTCCTGGCCATCTGAAGGCGGTTTTCATCGCCATCCACTGCAATAATATTGCGAACGCCCAGAGTACGGACAACTGTAAGCAGCAGAAGCCCAATCGGCCCGCACCCCTGAACCAACACATAAGAGCCATGTTTAAAATTGAAAATTTCTTTTGCCTTTTCAACCGCATGGATTACAACAGCCGCCGGCTCGATCAGCGTACGAAGATCCAAATCCATATCACTTACATTAAATATTACGCCGCCTGCATTTATTTTAATATACTCACCAAACCATCCATTAAAGTTTTTGTAAGCTTCTTCCCCCGGAATAAGTCCGAAAATTTCTCCTCCCTCGCACAAATGAATATGCTCCGGATCGTATTTGCAGGCATCACAAACTCCGCACGGTTTCAGGCCGGTTACAACTTTGTCTCCTATTGCCAGCGGTTTTCCATAATAATCTTTTGTAACATTTTTACCAATTTTGACAATTGTTCCTGTTCCCTCATGTCCCAGTTCTATGGGAATATATCCGAAAGGATCTCCTTTGTATTCATGTACGTCCGTACCGCAGATTCCCGTCTGTTCCACTTTTACAAGAACTTCATCATCATTAATTTCCGGAACCGGAAGTTCCATGATTTCAATTTTTTTTGGGCCTGTCAAAACTGTGACTCTGGCTGTTTTTGGAATTTCATACTGTGCCATTTTTCTTTTCCTCCTTTTACAATTCTGCTTCCATTTGCCTGAAATATTTAATAGATTCTTTTACGCCTTCCAGCTTGTTCGCTGCTTCCACGCTTCCTTCCAACGTAATATACCCCTGATAATCATCACGTTTTAAAACCTGCAGATGTTTTCTGAAATCAATCAGTCCTTTTCCAAAAGGAACAGAATCTACTTTCTTTCCATTTCTGCAAACTTTTGCGTTTTCCGTGTCTACATAGCCGAACTCTTTAAAATGCACCGCTGCCACTTTATCCTTAAACATTTCGTATGTATCAACCGGATCTTCCAGTCCCACCAGGGGATTTCCAGTGTCATGGGTATATTTCAGCCCTTCCACTTCCTCAAAAATACGCTTCATTTCGCCGCAGGTACAATAAGACACCCCTATGGATTCCAATGTCTCTGTATTGATCGTCACGCCTTTGGATTTCCCATAAGCAACGCACTCCTTCAATCCTCTGGTAAAATAACGGAAGGATTGTTCCATGGTAATTCCCTCGTCCAGTGTATAAACAGAAGGCATCACCAGCATATTATGGCAGCCCGCTTCACACGCCTGATCAATTGCCGCTTTGGCTCTGGAAAGCATAACAGTGAATTTCTCTTCCGTAGAAGCATTGGCAAAGGGCATAATCAGATTAACGGCAGATAAAACAATTCCATACCGTTCCAAAATTTTCTTTGCCTCTGCCCCTGGAATCTCGAAATGGAAACTCATCAGATCCAGTCCGTCGTATCCGCAGTCTTTTGCAAGTTTTACAAGATCTTCAAATGTCATTGTGCCGTTTTTCATTGGAACTCCGTGAGCATTTAAGTACTCAAACACTTCATCAATGGTTGGATCTTTTCCTTCGTAACCCATATCATTCAGGATAGCCATATGAATAAAATTGGGTTTTTCTAATTTTAATTCTGTGTCAACCATCAGTGACATCAAACTGTACTTCATAAATCATCCTCCCGCTACCTGTTCAGTTCTTCCAGAATCTTTCTCTCAAGGGCAATATGCTTTCTCACATAATCGAAGGAACTGCGTCCCGGTTTTACCTGACCTTCAAACTCGGATACAATATAACCGTCGTAATTTTCTTCATCCAATACTTTCAGAATTTTATCATATGGGATGGTTGCTTCTGTACCATCGTCAAGAATGTCAATAAATTTACCATGCATATGGGGAGAATATTTCATAATCTTCCTCAATCCGTCAAAATCAGGATTCTTTGAAAACTGCATAAACCCATACATTGACTCAAAAAGATTCATTTCCATTGGAGCTGCGTTTTTCTCTGCCAAAATCTTTCTTCCTTCTTCACGGGAAACTCCATCGTAGCGGAGCTGAATGGCAGTTTCTACGATATCTCTGTTTGCGCCGCCCTCAATGGCACGATCCATATCCGCTTTATTCGGTCTGTCCGCAAACATTCCGAAATCTGGAACAAACCCTAAATAACTGGAGCCGGTTTCTTCAAAAGCATTATAGTAATCCGTCATAATTTTGCTTGTGGGTGTTTCCGGATTATGAATCTCTATTGTAAGTTTTACACCGTAGTATTCTGCATATTTGGCTGCCCGCTGCATTACCCTGGGTGAAATCAAAAACTGTGATTTTAAAACAGGGCATTCCAGTTTATTGGCATTCTGCAGATCCCGTATGACAATGGACAGCATTTCATCTTCTGTCAGATTTCTATCATATCTTTTTCCCCGATCCATATTTCCGCTGACTGCAACCAGTTTTACCCCGTAATCCTTCGCATATCTGCGGATTTCTCCTGCATAGGCATCACTGACGTACGGATATTCCGGAAACATGGAGGTTGCAACAATTTCCATTCCGTCGCATCCCAAATCTGCAATATGGCGCACCATATCCTCTAAAGTCGCTTTATCATCCACCCACTCTGCCACATAGGAATGGGTCGTTACTCCTAATTTAATATTGCTCATATTCATACCATCCTTTCCTGTTCCATCTGTATCTCTTACACTCCCTAAGCAATTGTATCCTGCAAAACCAACACCTTTTCATCGCAGCTGTCCACCGGTGTATATTTATCTTCTGCCCCTGGCTGCGGAAGATATGGATTCCTGATCATAAGCGTGAGTTTTACGTTATGTTCTCCGGCTGTGAGGCCGCCCTCTTTTCTGATTTTGATGGTTGCCGGTTTTTTGATGTTCCAGAATTCATAATATGCTTCTTTTAATTCACAAGGCATGAATTCTTTCCCGTTTACACAAAACCGAATATCCATATCCTCTACTTTCTCATGATCTACTTCAACTGCAAATTCATCAATAACTGAAAGATAATGCCCACGGTAATAGGCCAGTCTGACATCAAACTGATATCCTGCCTTTTTTCCATTCTCAAAATAATTTTTGAGAGTTCCGTCTCTTAATGTCTCCGTTAATTTCACCCGCATTACAAATCCCATGATGGTTCCTCCTTCTTTCTTGTGATTCATAAATCTTGTTCTTATCTACTATAATGGAGGTTCCGCGCTTCTTCAATGTCATCTTTGTTATGGAATGCCGACAAGTTTGCTGTTTTTAAAAATATTTTGAACATGTGAAAACACTATCAGGAATATTAGTCTAAAATGCAAAACGGGGCTGCCGCATTAAGAAATGAAACTACAAAATATTGTATTTTGTATGTTTCCTTCTTAATGCGGCAGCCCCTATTGCCAGGCGGTTATTGACTGAGATGTTTCAGGCATTGTTTCATCAGCTCATAGGCGCCCTGCTTTTCAATTACGTTCAGATTTGCCGTGACTGCCTCGCTAAGCCCGCTGAGCTTTGTCAAGTCCTCTCCCCAGAAATCCCGGTTGGAAAGGGCCGCTTTCACCAGAGTTTCAGCGTCCGCTTCCCGATGTTCATAGAAAAATTCCAATATCGGCTGTTCATCGTTGATTCTGTATGCTTCCTCTCCCCGCATTCCGCAGAATCCGCTGCCGTCCAGCCGGTTTCCTCTGTAAAATGCAAGATAAAACGCCAGAGAAGCCGTAATGCACACCGGAAGCTTCTGATATTTTTCCCTATATCCTTTCAGGGACGGCAATACCCTTGCTTTCCATTTGGAAGTGGAGTTCAAAGAAATTGCCAGCAGCTCATGATCAATAAAAGGATTGTTAAACCGATCGGTCACCGCTTTTGCAAAATCCATTAATTCCTCCCGGGGAAGCGTCAGTGTGGGAATGATCTCCTCATAAATCGTCTGATTCATAAATTCCCGTATCACATCATCCTGCATACAGTTTCTGACAATATCCTGTCCGGACAGATAGGCGCCCAGCACCATGGACGTATGCGCGCCGTTGAGAATACGGACTTTCCGCTGTTTATAGGGCGTGTGATCCTCTGTGATCAGAACCGGAAGGCCGGCCTCTGCAAAAGGCAGTTCCTTTTTCAGGCTTTCAGGGCCTTCAATGACCCAGAAGCCAAAGATTTCCCCTGTATCAATTAAATTGTCCTCATATCCCAGTTCCCCGCAGATTGCAGCCGCCTCTTTCTGGGGATACCCTGTTACGATACGATCTACCAGCGTGGAACAGAAAATATTTTCCTGTTTCACCCAGGCAATAAAATCTTCGCCCAGTTCCCATTGCCGGGCATACTTCAGCACGCATTTTTCCAGTTCTTTTCCATTATGATCAATCAGTTCACAGGAAAGAATCACAAATCCTCTGCCCCGCTCTTTTCCAAACGCCTCATATCTGGCATAGAGAAACTGGGTCAGCTTCCCCGGATAACTGGACGCCGGCCTGTCTGCAAACCGGCAGGACTCATCATACTGGATGCCCGCTTCCGTTGTGTTGCAGGCAATAAAACGAAGCTGCGGATTCCTGGCGCATTCCATATATGCATCATAATCACAATAAGGATTCAGGCAGCGGCTGACGCTGGAAATCACACGTTTCTCGCTGACTTTCCGCCCATTTTCGCTGCCCCGCAGAAACAGCGTGTAAAGCCCTTCCTGTTCATTGATAAATTCACGGATCTTGTCGCCGCCGCTGATTGGCTGAACTAATACTGCCTTTGCATCAAATCCTGCTTTTTCATTCATCACATCTATAAAATAATCCACAAACGCCCGCAGAAAATTTCCTTCTCCGAACTGCAGCACCCGTTCCGGCGCATCTTCTAAGAGGTATCCCCTATAATTCAGCTCTTTTAATGTATGGTATGATAATTTTTTCACTTTTTCCTCCTTTTTGCCGCATCTGTATCACAGCCTGCTATAATGTCACGCCCTGCTTGAAAATTGCCATATCGTGGAATCCTGCTTCCTCTGCCTTTACTTTTTGGCCGGAAGCCACCTGCAGTACATAGGAAAACAATTGCTCTGAAACTTCTTCCAAAGCGCTTTCTTCTGCCGCAGTCCCGCAGTTAAAATCAATCCAGTTGCTTTTTTTCTCAAAAAGCCGGGTATTGCTGGATATTTTCACCGTTGGCACCGGAGAGGCAAAGGGCGTTCCCCGTCCGGTGGTAAATAATACGATATGCGCCCCGCTTGCTGCCAGAGCCGTAGAGGCTACCAGGTCATTGCCCGGCGCGCTCAGCAGGTTTAATCCCTTGGCCCGGACTGGTTCCCCGTAAGACAGAACTCCGCTTACCGGCGCGCTTCCAGACTTCTGGGTACAGCCCAGAGATTTATCCTCCAGGGTTGTAATGCCTCCTTTTTTATTGCCGGGAGAGGGATTTTCATAAATGGTCTGATGATGGGACGTAAAATAATTTTTAAAATCATTGATGAGATTTACTGTCTGATGAAATAATTCCTCATTCCGGCAGCGGTTCATCAGAAGGGTTTCCGCCCCGAACATCTCCGGGACTTCCGTTAAGATTGTAGTGCCGCCTTTGGAAATCAGCATATCAGAAAATCCTCCCACTGCGGGATTTGCAGTAATTCCGGACAAACCGTCAGAACCGCCGCATTTCATGCCAATCACCAGTTCACTGACAGAAATCGGCTCCCGCTGAAACTGTCCTGCATATTCCGCCAGTTCCTCCACCAGTTTCACAGCTTCTTCCACTTCGTCCTCCCACTCCTGGGCAACCAGAAACTTCACACGGTCCCCGTCGTGAGGCCCGATATATTTTTTCAGCTCTTCTATATTGCTGTTTTCACATCCAAGTCCCAGCACCAATACGCCTCCGGCATTGGGATGGTTGACAAAATCCGCCAAAATCTGCCTGGTATGCTCCTGATCCTCCCCCATCTGGGAGCATCCGTAGGGATGAGGAAAGGCTGCAACCGCCTCTACCGAACCTCTGACATATTTCCGAGCCTTTTTTTCCACCGCCTGGGCCACGCTGTTCACACAGCCCACTGTGGGGATAATCCAGATTTCATTGCGGACGCCTGCTTTGCCATTGGTTCTTCGGTATCCCTGAAAACAGGCGTCCTCCGTTTTTTCCATCCTGAGTTCCCGGGGAGCGAAAGTATAGTCCAGCACTTCCCCAAGCCCCGTTTTTACATTATGGATATGTACCCAGGCGCCGGGTAAAATCTCTTCCCTGGCTGTTCCAATGCTGTTTCCGTATTTAAATACCTGCTCTCCCGCCGCTATGTTCTGCAGCGCAAATTTATGACCCTCAGGAATCTCTTCCCTTAAGATAAGGCTCCGGCCGTCTATTTGAACTTCTGTTCCTTTTTCCAGAACCTTTAACGCCACTGCAACAGAATCTTCGGGATGAATCTTAATAAATTCTCTCATATGTTTAACTCCTCACTTTCTGACGGCACAGAACCGCCCCATTCACAGTGCAGCTGTATCAATAGAACAAATTCACCAGCGCCGTGGTGCAGAACGGCACGTAGGTCAGCAGCAGCAGCACTGCAAATAACAGGATGTAAAAGGGCGCCGACTCTTTGATAAAATCTTTGGTTTTGCATTTGGTAATGCCGCAGGTGACAAACATCAGAGTTCCCATCGGCGGCGAGAAGGCTCCCAGCGCATTATTGAAGATATACACCATGGCAAACTGGATTTCATCAATGCCGTAGCTTGCCGCCACCGGCGCCAGCAGAGGAACCAGAATAATCATGGAAGCATTTCCCTCAATAAACATTCCCACCAGAATCAGGAATACATTTACCACCAGTAAGAACACATACTTATTCTGAATGGTTGCCATCATCCATTCCGTTAACTGCTGGGGAATCTGCTCCTTAGTGAGAATCCAGGAAAACACTGCCGCCGCAGACACAATCAACATAATGGACGCGGTAGAAGTAACCGTTTCTTTCAGGGTGGCCAGCACATCCTTCCATTTCAATTCCCGGTAAACAATTCCCAGGATTACCGCATAAATAATTGCTACTGCTCCTGCTTCCGTAGCTGTAAACGCGCCCAGACGGATACCGCCGATAATGATTATCGGAAGGCACAGGGGCAGAATGGCCGGCTTGGTGGCTTTTCCCACTTCTTTCATGGTAAGCTTTTCGGTGCGCATGGGCTGATACCCCCGTTTCCTGGAAATCACTGCCACCAGAACCATTTCAGCGATACAGAGGATCGCGCCCACTCCGATACCTGAAATAAACAGTTTTCCAATGGACACGTTGGCAATGCAGCCGTACAGAATCATTGCAATTCCGGGAGGAATCAAAGGCGTAATCATAGAGGAAACCGCTGTCACCACCGTGGAAAAAGATTTGGAAAATCCTGCCTTTTCCATTTCCGGAACCATCATTTTCGCTTCCATGGCAGCGTCCGCCAAGTTAGAACCGGACAATCCGCCCATCAGCGTAGACAGCAGCACATTCACCTGGGCAAGCCCTCCGGTCATCCGCCCGGTGAGCATGGAGCAGAAATTCATAATTCTGGAAGTTACTCCGGTATAATTCATCACAATGCCCGCGCAGACAAAAAACGGAATCGCCAACAGGGAAATGCTTTCCACCCCGGTAATGGACTGTTGGGCAAACACCGTGGGATTTGCGTAGGGATTCAGCACAAAATAAATGGCCGAAGCCGCCAAAACCGCCAGGTAAACCGGAACTTTCATAAAAAGAAACACCAACATTAAAATGGCGCAGACAGCAACAATGACAGAGCTTTGCATCTTATTCTCCTCCTTTCTCTTCACTTTTAAAATATCTGGAACTGAAATAGCTTACAATCATCAAAATATAGGACACCGGCGCAATTCCATACTGGATCTGCATGGGAATCCCCAGCATACTGGTGGTTCTTCCGTTTGCAACAAACACATTTAAAAACCGTATGCTGCAGTAAAACAAAAACCCCACAACCAACAGCACAATCACATCCACTGCATATTCCATGGCTTTCTGAATTTTTTCCGGAAACATTTCCACTACCATTTCAATGGCCACATGGCTCCCGGTCCGAAATGCCGCGCCCCCTGCCGCAAACACAATCCACACCATACAAAATAACTGCAGTTCCTCCATCCAGGTAAAGGGCTGACCCACCAGATAGCGCATAATCACCCCAAGAAATGTCAGAATAATCAGAACTGCCAACGCAGCCGAAGCCACAATCACATCCAGATTCGCGACAATTCTTTTCGCTGAAATTTTTTTCTCCATCCTTTCTCTTCTCCTTCCCGCCGCAATATATCTGTCTTTCATGGGCCTGTCAGCCCGGACAGGTTTCTCTGCATATATCCGGCATATCTTTTATTATTTTTCATCTGTCAGGATACGTTTTTCCCATCTCTGCTTTTACCTTTTCGTACAGGCCCTCAGACCATCCGAACACATCTCCCTGGCTGTAAAAAGCCTCTGCTTTCTTCTTAAATCCTTCCATAACCTCTTCGGAAGGCTCCACCACTTCAACGCCCTCGTCAATCATCATCTGCAGATATTCATCGTTGGATTTTTCCACCAGTTCATTGTTGTAAATTCCCGCCTCTTTTGCTGTGGATACCAAAAGCTCCTGCTGCTCTTTTGTAAGTCCCTCAAACACTTCGCTGCTCATCACCCAGGTGGTAAAGTTCAGCACATGGGCATCCATAATCAGGCACTTTGCCACTTCATGAAGCTTTCTTCCATATAATGTGGCAAGTGGGTTTTCCGCTCCGTCTATGGTGCCTGTCTGCAATGCCTGGTACACATCTCCCAAATCCATTCCCGTGGAGGTTGCCCCCAATACGTCAAAGCCAATGGACTGAAGCTGATTTCCGGGAACACGGATTTTCAGTCCCTTTAAATCCTCCACTGTCTCCACCTTCTGTTTGGTCAGCGTATGCCGTTCGCCGTACTTCCAGTTGGAGGTTACGATTTTCAATCCCCGTTCCTCTAATTCTCTGCACTGCTCCTGATACCAGTCGCTTTCAATCAGATTCCAACACTGTTCCCAGTTATCAAACAGAAAAGGCCCGAATACAATGCCGAAATCCTTCACCCCGTAATCCGCATAAAATGCGCCGTCCGCCAGCGTGATATAATTCTCCCCAAATGTCATGCCGTCGATCAATTCATTTTTGCTTCCCAGCTGGCTGTCCGGGTACAATTCCAGGCGGACCGACCCGTCCCCCTGTTCTTCCACCAACTGCTGCCATTTGACCAAAGCCTGTCCGATGGGTTCGGAAACGGAATTTTCAAATCCAATCTGCAGGATAATCCCGTCTGAATTGGCCGACATTACTTTTCTTACATTTACCAGCAATATGGCAATCAGAGCCGCTGCGGCAAATGTCCCAAAAATTGACAGTATTTTTCTCTTCTCCACCATTTTTTCCTCCTAATCCGGATCTGCAAAATGAATCACTACCTTCAGCTTGCTGCCGCCGAATCTGGCAAACTCTTCGAACGCCGCTGCCGCTTCCTCCAAAGAATACTCCGATCTCTTTGCGCAGTCTTTTGAAGCCGGATTCATTACAATTTTCTCCAAATCTACCCTTCCGCTCTTAACCAGATCAATCAGCTCCAGGAAATCTTTTTTCAATGCATTTCTGGAACCTAAAATGTGCAGTTCTTTTTTCTGTATCAGAGTAAAATTAAAATCCAGATTGGTTTTTCCCACACCGATTAAAACAACCCTGCCTCCAAAAGCCGCTGCATCTATACAGTTCTGGAAGGTGGAAGGCAGGCCCACCGCTTCAATGCAGACGTCAAATCCATGATGGTTTCCAGTTATGGACATCACCTTTTCCATAAACTCCTTTGGCCCCTTATTTTTAATCGTCCCGGCAAGACCGAAAGTCTGGCAGGCATACTGCAGTTTTTCCTCTGCCACGTCTGCAATATACACTTCTCCTCCCTTTGCTTTGGCGGCAATTGCGGCCAGAACGCCGATGGTTCCCGCTCCGATTACCAGCACTTTATCGCCTTCTTTGATATCTGCCCTTGCCACGCCATGGTAGCTGATGCAGAAGGGCTCAATTAAAGCCAGCTGTTTGGGATTCAGCCCTTTTCCGTCATATATCCGTTCTACCGGCATGGTAATATACTCGGAAAAAGCCCCGTCTCTCTGGGCGCCCATGGTTTCATTGGATTCACAGCAGTTTAATAATCCCCGCTGACAGGAATAGCAGCTCTGACAGTTAAAATAGGGATTGCAGGTTACAATCATTCCTTCCTTCAGTCCCCTGTCATTCTCCCCGACCTGCACAATCTGAGCCGAAAATTCATGGCCGGGCACCCGGGGATAGCCTGCATAGGCAAAGGTTCCCCTGTAAGTTCCCAGGTCACTTCCGCAGATTCCTCCATACAGCACTTTCAGCAGCGCTTCTCCCTCTTTGGGTACAGGCAGTTCAGACTCCCTGATTTCCACTTTTCCCGGTTCCGGAATCAAAATTGTTTTCATAAGTATTCCTCCTTTTTTCTTGTTGTATACAACAGTACTACCAAAATATATTTTAGTCAATATAAATTTCTTATTTCACGTCAAAACCATCATTATATACAATTTTTATCCATTATTTTTGGTATAAATGACGATTGCTTTTACCTTTGTTTTATTCGTTGTATACATTTATATTATTTTTATTCCTGGTAAAAAATACCATAATATAGAAGAATATTTGAAATTATAGAATATAAAAAACGTACTGTTTCTTATTTCTTGTTTTTAATGTATACATTATAGCAGGGATTGTATTCCCCATCATTTGATGTATACAACATCTCTTTTTTCTGATATATTTAAGGCAGAATACATTTTTATCCATTGCTTATAGAGACTTGCGGCAGCTCCGGCAGCCTTCAGAACAGCAGAAAGGAGAATTTTTCATGCCAAGAGAAACCCTGAAACATCAGGCATACAACATTATCAAGGAAAAAATTATCAACTGTGAATACGCGCCTGAAATGGTGATTAACGAAGAACTGATCCAAAAAGAAATTTCCGTCAGCCGCACTCCCATCCGGGACGCCCTCAGCCGTCTGGAACAAGAGGGACTGGTGAAAATACTGCCTAAAAAAGGCATCTATATCCCCAACATTACCCTGGATGAAATCAATATGCTTTACGAGGCCAGACATCTGCTTGAGCCATATTCCCTGCAGCATTATGGCAATAAAATTCCAAAAGAAACGTATCTGAATTATTTCAGGCAGTACGAAGATTATCTGGCGCATCCATCGGAAGCTGTTTATTCTTTTGAAGAAATGGACGATAAATTTCACCGCATGTTTATCGACGCTTCAGAAAATTCCTATTTTCTGAATCTGTACACCGCCATTGAAAGCCAGATCCGCAGAACCCGGGTGCTGACGGGAATTATGCAAAAGGGACGTCTGAAACCTACTGTGGAGGAACATATGGCAATTGTGAAAGCCACCCTGAAAGGGAACTGGGAGGAAGCGGCGGAAGCGCTGCGGTTTCATCTGTCCCAGTCAAAGGATATTATTTTTGATTATATATTGCAGCAAAGCTGCTGACAGGAAAAAGGAGCCGCCGGGAAATGGAAATCTTATACAATATATCCTGTGATTCTTTGGGTATCACAACCATATATTGTCTTTAAATTTCATTTTCCGACGGCCCCTTCTTTTTATTGACGCAAAGCTATAAGAATACTGTGATATTTAACTATCGGAGCAATACCTACAGCAGCTCCCGCAAAATCTGATTCACCATCCCCGGATTTGCCTTTCCTTTCATAGCCTTCATGGTCTGGCCCACCAGAAATCCGATGGCTTTCTCTTTTCCGTTTTGGTAATCCGCCACGGACCGGGGATTGTCTTTTATCACCTGCAGAATAATGTTTCTCAGTTCTCCGGCGTCATTGACGGTTTTTAAGCCCTGTTCCTCCACATAGGAAACCGGGTCGACGTCTTTTGCAAAAATTTGTTCAAATACTTCTTTTGCCACCGTTCCATTAATGCTGCCTTCTTCCGTAAGCTCAATGAGCTTTGCCAGGTTTTCAGGAGAAAAGGAAATGTCCTCCGGCTCCATCTCCTGCTCTTTTAACAGGCGCATGGTTTCTCCCATCAGCCAGTTGCTTACTTTTTTCGGCTTTTTGCACAGTTCTGTAACGGCCTCAAAAAAATCGGCCAGGTATTTGGAGCCTGTGAGAATCTGCGCGTCATAGTCCGGCAGGCCGTATTCCTTTTTGTACCGCTGCATTTTTTCCGGCTGAAATTCCGGCTGACGGGATTTGACTGCTTCGATCCATTCCTCGCTGATTTCCAGAGGAACTAAATCCGGCTCCGGAAAATACCGGTAGTCCTGGGCGTCCTCTTTGCTGCGCATTGCATAGGAATACTCTTTCACATCGTCCCATCTTCTGGTTTCCTGGATTACTTTTTTGCCTTCCTCCAACAGATCAATCTGGCGGTTTTTCTCATTTTCAATGGCTCTGGCAATGGCTTTAAAAGAGTTCAGATTCTTCATTTCCGTACGGGTTCCAAATGCTTCTTCCCCCGCCCTGCGAACGGATAAATTCACGTCCGCCCGCATGGAGCCTTCATTTAATTTACAGTCGGAAGCGCCGAGATACTGAATCATCATCCGAAGCTTTTCCAGATAGGCAATCACCTCTTCGGCCGACCGCATATCCGGCTCTGAAACAATCTCAATCAGGGGAACGCCGGAACGGTTGTAGTCCACAAGCGAACAGTCTCCCCATTCGTCGTGAATTAATTTGCCCGCGTCCTCCTCCATATGAATCTCATGGATTCCCACCGTTTTCTTCCCGGCGGGAGTTTCAATCTCCACGCTTCCGTCTCTGCAGACCGGCAGATACAACTGGGAAATCTGGTAGTTCTGAGGATTATCCGGATAAAAATAATTCTTCCGGTCAAATCTGCAATATCTGTTAATGGAACAATTGGCTGCAAGCCCCACCGCCATGGCGTATTCCACCACCTGCCGGTTTAACACCGGCAGAGAGCCCGGCATTCCGGTGCACACCGGACAGGTATGGGTGTTGGGGGCTCCTCCAAAAGCAGTGGAGCAGCCGCAGAAAATTTTGGTTTTTGTGGCAAGCTCCACATGAACTTCCAGACCAATCACGGTTTCATATTCTCTGCTCATGCGCTCACCTCCTGTATGTTGCAGTTTTTCCATTCCCTGGTCTGCTCATAGGCATAGGCTGCCGTAAGAATCTTCTTTTCCTGAAAGCAGTCTCCAATCAGCTGCAGGCCGATGGGCAGGCCTTTTTCATCCAGTCCGCAGGGCAGTGTCATGGCTGGCAGTCCCGCCAGATTTACAGAAACGGTATAAATATCTCCCAGATACATTTTCAGTGGATCACTTAAGCTTTTCCCGATTTCCGGCGCGGTGGCGGGGGCAACGGGGCCGAGAATCACGTCATATGTTTCAAAGGCGCGGTCAAAAGCCTGTTTGATCAATGCTTTCGTGCGCAATGCTTTCAAATAGTAGGCGTCGTAATAGCCGGAGCTCAGTACAAAGGAGCCCAGCATAATTCTACGCTTCACCTCCGGGCCGAAGCCTTCGGAGCGTGATTTTTTATACATCTGGTGGAGCCCTTCAAATTCTCTGCTGCGGTAACCGTATTTTACGCCGTCAAACCTTGCCAGATTGGAACTGGCCTCGGCGCAGGCAATCACATAGTAAGCCGGAACCACGTATTCCACCAGGCTCAAATCAAATTCTTCCACAAAAGCGCCCTTTTCTTCCAATGCTTTCGCCGCCGCCAGAACGGCCGCCTTTATGTCAGGCTCCAGTCCCTCGCCCAGATAATCCCTGGGAATTCCGATTTTCATGCCTTTTACATCATCTTTTAATGCTGCGGTAAAATCTCTGTCTTTCCGGTTCAGGGAAGTGGAGTCTTTTTTGTCATAGGAAGCAATGGCTTCCAGAATCGCCGCACAGTCCGCCACATCCTTCGCCACCGGACCGATTTGATCCAGAGAAGAACCGTAAGCGATAAGACCATACCGGGAAACTGTACCGTAGGTGGGTTTTAGTCCCGTCACGCCGCAGAAGGATGCAGGCTGACGGATAGAACCGCCGGTGTCGGAGCCCAAGGCATAAAAACACTCCCCTGCCGCCACGGCCGCGCAGCTTCCGCCGGAGGAACCGCCGGGCACATAATCTGTATTCCACGGATTTCTTGTGATCCCAAAGGCAGACGTCTCAGTGGTGCTTCCCATGGCAAATTCATCCATGTTGGTTTTCCCCAGTATTACCGCGCCTGCTTTTTTCAGATTTAAAACTGCCTCCGCCGTGTAAGGCGGAACGAAATTTTCCAGAATTCTGGAACTGCAGGTGGCCGGCAGCCCTTCTACGCACAGATTATCCTTGACGGCGGCAGGAACTCCGGCCAGAGGGCCTCTTAATTCTCCGCTGTCAATTTCTTTCTGTATCCGGGCGGCCTGTTTCATAGCCCCTTCTTCGTCCAGCGTTACAAAGCTGTTGATCTCCCCTTCTACGCTTCCGATTTGTTCCAATGCCGCCTGTACTGCTTCAGCAACGCTGATTTCTTTTTGTTTTATTTTCTCCGCAAGTTTTCGTGCGGTGAATGTCCTGATTTCTTTCATTGGCTTTTCCTTTCGTCACTCTGCCGCCGTGGAGTGAATGTCCTGATTTCTTTCATTGGCTTTTCCTTTCGTCACTCCACCGTCTTTGGAACCAGATAACTTCCGTCTTTTGTTTCCGGCGCATTTTTCAGCAGGTTCTCCCGATCATCCCCGTTGCTGACCACATCCTCCCGGAATACATTATTCACCGGAAAAATATGGGACATGGGGTCAATTCCCGCCGTATCCAGTTCGTTCAACTTGTCAATGTAATCCAGCATTTCCTTCATATCCTTTTTGGCCTGTTCCCGTTCCTCACCAGACAGCTCCAGTTTTGCCAGAATGCCCACGTATTCAATCGTTTCATCGGAAATAATGTTTTTGTCCTGCTTTTTTTCCACTTCTTGCAATGTCTGCTCCTCCTGCTCTCTGATATACATCCTGAAATAACTCAGTTTCTCACTTTTATATGCGCTTCCCGAAGCTGCTCCTCTGTCACTTCGCCGGGCGCTCCGCACATCAAATCCTGGGCGTTTCCGTTCATGGGGTATGCAATCACTTCCCGGATGTTGTCCTCTCCCCGCAGCAGCATAATCATGCGGTCAATTCCCGGCGCCATGCCTGCGTGGGGCGGCGCGCCGAACTGGAATGCCTGATAAAGCGCGCCGAACTTGCTCTTTAAAGCCTCTTTTCCGTAGCCCGCAATCTCAAATGCTTTTACCATAATCTGCAGATCATGGTTTCTTACCGCGCCGGAAGAAAGCTCCACTCCATTGCAGACAATATCATACTGATAAGCCAGAATTTCCAGAGGATCTAAGGTTTCCAGAGCTTCCAGCCCGCCCTGGGGCATGGAAAAGGGGTTGTGGGTGAATCCAATCTGCCTAGTCTTTTCATCCCGCTCAAACATGGGAAAATCGTTGACATAACAGAAGCGGAACGCATCTTTTTCCAGTAAATCCAGTTTTTCACCCAGTTCTGTGCGGATCATTCCTGCAAAATAAGCCGCCCGTTCTTCCCGGTCTGCCACAAAGAAAATGGTGTCTCCTGTTTCCAGTCCGGCAAGGCTTCGGAATTCCTCTTTTAATTCCTCCGGGATAAATTTGTCAATGGGGCCTTTGTAGCTGCCGTCCTCTTGCACTTCCAGATATCCCAGTCCGCCCATGCCGATTTCCGTGGCAAATTTCAGTAATTTCCCATGAAAGCTTTTGGACATTTCCGCATGAACCCGGATGGCCCGAACGGTTTTTCCAATAAAGGGCTGAAACGTGCATTTCTGGAAAAACTCTGTCAAATCCAGAATCCGCAGAGGGTTCCGCAAATCCGGTTTATCAGTGCCGAATTCCAGCATTGCCTGCCTGTAGCTGTACACCGGATAGGGAGCTTTGGTCACTGCGCTTCCCTCAGGGGCAAATGTTTCAAATGCGGCTGTAAGCACCTCTTCCCCTACCCGGAACACATCCTCCTGATCTGCAAAACTCATTTCAAAATCAAGCTGATAAAATTCTCCCGGCGACCGGTCCGCCCTGGCGTCCTCATCCCTGAAACAAGGCGCTATCTGGAAATATCTGTCAAAGCCCGATACCATCAAAAGCTGTTTGTACTGTTGGGGCGCCTGAGGCAGCGCATAAAACTTTCCTTTGTATTTTCTGGAAGGAACAATGTAATCCCTGGCACCTTCCGGGGATGAGGCGCTTAAAATAGGCGTCTGAATTTCCAGAAATCCCAGCTCTGTCATCTTCTCCCGCAAAAAGGAAATTACCTGGGAACGGAACACAATGTTGTCTCTTACTTTCCGGTTCCGCAGATCCAGATAGCGGTATTTCAGCCGCACATCTTCCCTGACCTCCTTACTGGCCATAATCTCAAAGGGAAGGGGAGCGTATACCTGGCCCAAAACCTGGATTTCTTTTGCCTCCAGTTCAATGGTGCCGGTGGGAATTTTGGGGTTATAGGTATCCTCGTCCCGCTTTTCAACGAATCCCTGAATGGATACGGCCTGTTCCCTGCGGATTCCTTCCAGAAGCTCTCCATTTCGGATTACAACCTGCATCACCGCATACATATCCCGCAAATCAATGAAAGACACTCCGCCGTGATCCCTGATATTTTCCACCCACCCGGCTACCCGCAATGTTTTTCCAATATCCTGCTCACTTACCTGATCCAACGTGACTTCTCTGTAACTAATACTCATAATTCCCACTCCTTTGCTGCTGATATTTGATACTCAAAATATAAAAAGCCAAAAGGCCTTTCTTCATTGCCGGGATACAAAAAGCCCCGGAATACTAACGTATTCCGGGGCGAATCTCTCTTTTGATCCACGGTGCCACCCGCATTGAGAACGGATTTACTGCAGATACAGAATTCTGCTCGTTCCCATCTCTTAAGAACTGGAACAGCTGCTCTGTTCTTCAGTTCCCATGCTTAACGCGCATAAACGTACTGACCTACTTGCATGTTCAGCCAGTCTGCTCCAGAGTGTTCCCTTTGTTTTCTCTTCCAAACGGCGCTCTCAGTCGGTGACGCCGTATTCCTGTCAGCCTCTGAAAACAAGAGTCTCCTTCATCGCTTTACTTTGTTAACGTTCTTAGTCATGGGTTATATTAGCACATATTATTCCATTTGGCAAGAAAAATTTTAATTTTTACAGCTGGAACTTGCTTGCCTGATCATTCTGCCTGCGGCTCAATTCCACCAGTCCCTGGGTATCCTCGGTACATTCGTCGATGGTCTGGGACAAAAGCATCATACTTGCACTGGTTTCCTGCGTGGACGCCGCATTTTGTTCCACTACGCTGGCCAGGCTGTTGGCAGAATCTGTAACAATCTTCTTCAGGGAATTCAAAATCTCTGTCTGGCCGCCGATTTCCTTTGTCACTTCCTCCACCATGGCAACTTCCCGTTTTAGGCTCTCGAATGCCGCCCTTGTCTCTTTCAGACATTTCTGCTGCTTCTGCACATTGTTCGTTACTTCCTGCATCTTGCTGACAGAAATCTCCACATTTTCCACAAGTTCTTTTACAATGCCTTCAATCTCCTGGGCATTGCCGGAAGATTCTTCTGAAAGATTCCTGATTTCCTCTGCCACAACTGCAAATCCTCTGCCGGCTTCTCCTGCTCTGGCCGCTTCAATGCTGGCATTCAAAGAAAGCAGGTTGGTCTGAGCCGCCAGACCCTTGATAATCTCAATGGTCTTATTGATATCAGCCGCAGAATCGTTGTTCCGGTTGGTCTGTTCTGATACCACATCAATGGCTTCTATCGTCATTTTGGTAATGCGGTTCAGTTCCTGAATGCTCTCAGAGGCCCCGGCAGAATGCTCTGCCATGGCGGATACTGCCTCTTCCAGCTTCTGTACGCCGCTTTTTTCAACTTCAATGACGCCGCCCAGCTCTGTGATCTTTTCATTCATTGTCTCTGTTTCATTGGCGCTGTTGGTAGCTCCCTGAGCCAGATCGTCAATAGCCTGGTTGGTATTTTGAATGCTCTCTGATATGTATCCGAATTTCTCGCTGAATTTCTCGCTGCTCTGGTTCAGTGTTTCCCCTGTCTGGAGTACGCTGCCAATCATATTTGCCAGGGATTGGCGGACATTTTCCAGAGAACGGGCCATCTCACCGATTTCATCTCCCCGTTTCTGCAAGGCGGGACTGATGGTAAAGCTCAGGTCTCCGGTAGCCACCTGGCGGAGATGCCCTTCCACAAGCGTAATCCCTTTGGTAATCCGCGTCCCGCTCAGGGCAGAAATTATCAAAGCCAACAGAAGCATCACCACTGCGGCAATTCCGTAAAGCGTCAGCATATCAGCAAATTCTTTCTGAATCGCATCTTTTCTGCTGTCAATCTTTTCATTCATTTCATCCACATAGTTCCCGGTGGCAATTGCCCAGCCCCAGGGCTCAAACATTTCTGTATAAGCAATCTTAGGCGCAACTGTCACTCCGTCTGATTTGGTAAAATAAAACTCATTATAACCGCCCCCGGCTTTCGCGGTGGATACTACACTCTGGGTTACTTTTATGCCGTTCTGGTCGGTTAAATCATACCGATCTGTACCTTCCTGCTCAGTAAGAATCGGATGCATCACCAATACGTGATCCTCTCCGTCAATCCAGATATATCCTGAATCATCGTCCCGGTAACGCATATGGCGAACAGCCTCAGCGGCTCTTTGCTTCGCTTCTTCTTCTGTAAATTCCCCGTTCTGGCATCTGTCATAATAGCTCTGCACCAGAGACATGGCCCCCTGTACCTGAGACTTAATCTCCATGGAATAACCGTCATTCATGGTTTCCTCATACAATTCCGCCGATTCCTCCATGGACTGTTTCAAATAATGGACCCCCAAAACTGCCAGGCCGATCGTCGGGATGGAAACCATAATACAGATGATGGAAACCAACATCACTGTTAAACTGCGGTATCCCTTTGTTTTTTTTGCTTTTTCAGCTGATTTTTCTTTCATGTAACCCCACCTTCCACTTTTCACCTTTCCTATGTAATACTTCCATTATACACAATTTTCAGCCGAAGTCAATGAAACAGCGTCTTTGAATTCGCACTGCCGTTTTTCAATGCCCAGGCAAGATTTTGGGATAACCCTTCGGCCGTATGAGAAAAAAATATGCCGTTTTGATTTATTTTGTCCTGGCACATGGCCAGATTTCGGGAATTTTCGCAAAAGGCCTCTTCATTTTTTCCCAGTCTGCCTGTGTCCAAACCTGTATTGGCAAATACCTGACGGACAGTTCCATAAGTATTTTTCTCATTGGGAGAGCCAAAATTATAGACGCCTCCCGGAAGTTCAAATGTTTTCTCCAGATTCTGCACCACTTCATGGACATCTGTAATGCCCCGCCTGTCATAAATGGGAAACTTTATCATTTCTGCGCCTGCGATCTGGGGCAGAAGCGTTCGGAAGAAATCGCCGTGTTCATCTTTTCGTTTTGTTTTTGCATCATACATCCAGGACAGCCGCAGCAGCACGCAGTCCGGATTGAGATTCAGGCATTCCTGTTCTGCCTTTAATTTTTCCTGTCCGTATAAATTGCCGGGACAAAGCTTTTCATCTTCCCGGTGGGTGGGACAATGCTCCGGATTCCGGTGGGATTTCAAACCGGAAAAATACACCTGATCAGAACTGCAGAGAATGCATTTTGCATTGACAGCCCCGGCGGCTTTGGCAAGATTAATACTGCCTGTCACATTGATGTTCCAGGACTGTTTGGGCGCTTTTTCACACATGCCCACATCAGACATGGCTGCGCAGTGAATTACAACATCCGGCCGGTATTTTTTTAATACCAAAGCTGTATTATCTTTGTCTGTAATGTCCAGTTCCCTGTGAGCCGGCGCAATAATTTCACAGGTTTTGGCATAAAAATCAGCGATTCTATTTCCCAGAAAACCGGATGCTCCGGTAATCAGCAGTTTTTTCATTTTTGACCTCCTGTCTGGATAGTTGGCGCCTTTTTATTTCGTTTGGTTCGCCGTGACAGATCTATTTCCCCGCACTGGTAAGAAATTGGGCCAAAACTTTTGTGAAACTGCTCTTTTCGATTATCTACAAATCCCGGCCTGACTATAAGGTTTGAAGTATTCTGATAATATACATCCAAAATCTTTTGTATCATCAGTTGAAATCCAAATGAACGTTTCTCCGCATCATATTCAAAAAACAAATATTTGGCTTCTTTCTTTCCCCCAAAGTAATCCTTATATAACCCCCATTCTGTAAGAGAACCCACAAAATCCAGCATTTCATCATAACAGAGTTTTTCTCTTTTTTGGTAGACCATGGACAGCTTCTCGTACGTTTTTTTTCCTTTTTCCTCTTTTGTCAAAGGTATCTGATTCTGTTCTCCATATTTATCTTTTATGGAAATTAAAGCGGTAAAAGGACTTTTTGCCATTTTGCCATTTCCTAACTTGTGAGGACACAGCCTCGCTGCATGCAGAATACTTTCGGCCTCCGGTTCTATATATTCCGGACGCAGGTATTTTTTCACGGAAAAAATCGCCGCAACCCCTTCCGGCAGTGCAATGATACTTTCTCCAAAACGCTGATACACAGGATAATGAGCAGTATCATATACAATAATGTCCAACTGCCCGGATATTTGATGTTCATCCTTTTTTCTGGATCTATTATTTTTCCCGCATAAAACTGCGGGCCGCAGGATAAAACCTGTCAACACTTCCAAATCTTTCGGCAGATAACGTCTCAGATATTCCCGAACCAAATGTTCCACATACCTGCCGTCCTCTCCCCTGTGGGCCGCCCCACAGTCTTTCTCAGATGGAAGCAGCGTTTGAAATTGCTCGTAAGTTTCCAATAAAGCATCCATTTCCCTGGACCAGTATTTTTTGATTCTTTCATCCGCCATCTTTACATTCCTTCCATCACTTTAGAAAGATTTTCTAATATTATTTCCAACTTATGTATTTTTCTTTGCATCCGTTTATCATACCCTGTATTTCCATGCTCTGTCCTTGCAATCTGAATAAAAAAAGAACGGTAACCAGCCACATAATGTATGAGTCTGTTCCCATCCGCAAAATATATCGGATCTCCATTTGATTTCTTCATTTTCTTTTGATTCAGGTTCTGAAGAATCATCTGCAAATTTGCTTTTATTTTCTCACTTCTGACTCTTTCATCGCATTCAATGATTTCACGGAACTGATAAAGCACCTCATTGATATTCCGGAGCTTTTTTCTGGATAAATGCACATCTTTTCGTATCACATAGCCTGTCAATGAAATCTGCCCGTTCTGATAGATTGTTTTATTCTCATTACAGGAAAATCCGTAATCTTCCAGAATATGGCGAATCATCCGTTTAAAATTTTTATTTCTTTTAAAGTCAAAACCCTGAGAAGAAAACAGCAGATCATCCGCATATCTGGT
The DNA here is from genome assembly GCA_910575555.1 of Lachnospiraceae bacterium. Taxonomy (GTDB): domain Bacteria; phylum Bacillota; class Clostridia; order Lachnospirales; family Lachnospiraceae; genus Petralouisia. The sequence continues at coordinate 43,786 of CAJTFX010000009.1, forward strand.
ATAAAATATTTCCCGTTTCTGTTCCTTTTGGTAAGCCCTGCAATATTTACGGATGCGCTGATCCAATCTCCGAAAAACTAAATTCGATATGGAAGGAGACGTTAAAAAACCCTGCGGCACTCTTCCCTGCCAGGTGCAGAGCTCTATTATATCCTCCCGAATTCGGGAACCTTTCGCACCGGATTCAAGTTCTTCCAAATCCGGACTCATCTCTTCCTCATCCCGTACAAAATTTTTCAGGTTTTCATCCAACAATCCCTCCGCAATGGAATCAAAAAAATTATGAATGTCCATTCGCAAAAAATATTCGTGCCCTATATGTTCTTCCAAAAAATCCATATAGGAATTACCTTTTACAAATCCTTTTGCACTGGGACATACCGGCAGTTTGTCCAAAAAATTCTTCTGAAGGTTCTTTTGTAATTTCTTCATTATACTGTCTTTCTCCACTGAAACAATGTTTCGAAACCCAGACTGTTTCGGCAATTTCATTTCTGAGCAGACAAATATTTTTTCTCTCTTCGCCTTCTCCACTTCTTCCTGGGTGGATTCCAGTATTTTATCCAAAAAATATTCATAAGAATATAGTACCATAATCTCCCCTTATTTCAACATTTACATCCTTTGTTTTTCCAAAATCTATAATAAAAACAGGCAGGCACTCTCTCCAAAATTCGTTAGAAGTAATGCGCGTTCGGCTCTGCCGAATCCGAATACGATGAACCATATATGCTCTCATCAAACACTTTCAAAACACCCTGGCTCTCTGGTATGTAACTCCCTCAGGGCTCTGCCTTTTACCGGGAAAGGTCAGATTGCTGCCTGCCTGTTTTTATACGTTTTAATATTTTTACACCCGTAAACCAAATGATTTGTCAACAATATTTTATTATTTCAAAAACAGATCCATTGAGAAATATGTTCTTGGCATCGCCAAAAGCTCAATACGCCTGTAATTTTAAAACCATATTCAAAAATTGCGACAGTTCTTCAAAATCAAAACTGAACCGTATCCGCAACTCTTTCCAATGTTTTGTATCGCTGCACCATTTTTCAAAACTTCTTCTATTCAGTTCTGACAAAGGGATTCCTGTCCTTCCGGAAAAATAATAATTCAGCCATTCACTCACCCAATTTGTCTTGCGGATTCCATTATTTTCTAAAGCAGCCTTCAATTCCGGATAAATATCCGTATTTTTCTTCATGATCTGTTTTGTTTTTAAGAGAAAGTCGCTTTTTCCGTGAAACAGAAGCCGCAAAAAATTCACCTTGTCATTAACATTATACAACAACTGAAATGCATTTTCCACAGATTTCCACTTACCTGTCTGCTCTAAATACTGAATAATCTGCTGATAATTGTTCACATTGATTAGCACACCCTCAATCGTAGTCTCTACCGGAAAAATACTATAATTTGCATAATATTCTTTAATCTCTTTCAGCAGTTCCTGATAATTCCTGTCATTCGAAGCGTAAAAAGGCCGGCGGCTGGCAAAACAGCATTTTTTGCACATAGCATCGATCCGTTTCCTTCTTTTCACTGTTTCGATTCTTTTTTCACCATAATAGTAACTCTCTTTGTCTGCAAATTGATAATCCTTTTTCCAGTCCATCCTTTTTCGCGTCGCATCCCATTCCAATATCTTGTCCATATCAAGCAACGATGCCATAGGAACATTATAATGCCTGGTTGTTGTATCCACAATTCGGTATATCACTTTATCGCTCATGCCTTTAATAATTTCCGCCTGTTTCAATACCGGAAATAATTGTCTCAAATAAGGGTTCTGCAGCAATTCCAGTTCTGTTTCCCCTTCCACTAAAATCAGAATCCTGGCAAAAAATGCATTGGCATGATGCTCTGTGAGAAAATATCTTTCTCTTTTTTCCTCTTTTGCAAACATGCTGAGCAGACACAGCCTGGAATAATCCCCCCGCTTATACACCTGATAAATGGAAGAGTTATCTTGTTCTTTTACCAAAACATTTTTTACAAGTCTTGGAGAATGGGTTGCAGCCAAAACTACAATATCGTCTGCACACTCAAACAGCACGTCTGCCAATTCGTCTATCATATGAAAATGCAGGGAAATCTCCGGTTCATCCATCAATAGCACCGGCTCTTTCATTTTGGCTCTTCTCATAGCGCTCAGTACATACAGTAACAGGCTGATATAATTAAAACTATTGGTTCCATTGGAAAAACCGTCCAATTTATGGCCTGTATAAGAAAACTCGGCGCCATTATAATACATTTTCGCAAGATTTTCAGAAAATTCACCCAACGAATATTTGACAGGTTCTATCTGCAGCTTTTCAAAAATGCCTTCTAATTGCTGCAGCCTTCTGCCAAGCCTTTCATTTTTCTCTATTTCTTCAGCAACATGTATTTGCAGTTCTTTTCCCACCTGCGCCTGCGGTTTCAGCAAGTCTCCAATATAGCCCCAAAGCTCTTCCCAGTCCACCAAATTAATTTCTCTTGCATCCAGCCGGTACAACGGATATAAATGATAAAGTGCTTTCCTCTTGTCACTTGCCAGATTCCAGGTAATTCTTCCGCCTTTTATCTGCTTCATCGTTAAAACTGCTTCTCCATTCTGCTGAATGCTTTCTATCATTTTGTAATAAGATAGATATGCATCCTTCCCCTCTTTCCGGTTTTTCCTGCTTCGGATCAATATCTCTCTCATGTCATAAACCATCGTAATTTCTACCTGATCATTTAACGGATTATTCTCGTCAAAAACCCGGTAAGAGGGCCGTTGGGTAATCATATTTTCATAAAAATATATAATCGCAGATAAAATATTAGTTTTACCGCTTCCATTTTCACCCAGTAATAAATTCATCTGTTTTAATATGAGTCTATAATCACGGATGGATTTATAATTTTTAATACGAACTTCTTTTAACCCCATATCCTGTTCTGCCTTTCCCGATCTTTACAGTCTCAAAACGGCAATCAATTCCCCGCCGTCCATATCTCCCGTTTCGACAAATCCAAAGGAACGGTACAGACGGCCGGCAGTTTCAAGTGTAAGCATTACTTTGTCCTCACAAATACTTTTTCGTCTATTTTACCACAAATTAACTGCTTCTGGAAAGATTTCATCATAAAGTATTTATTTTCAGAAATTTTTTCTTTGGGCAGGCAGACAGCCTCAGGACTATACCGCAAAAAACGAAAATAAATTTCTGTTGATTTTGGAAAGAACCGGCGAAGTGCTGACGACAACCTGCGCGCTGATTTTTCAGGATTTTAATTTCCATGAATGGTCAGACTGGTGCTGGTGGCTGATTGCGGCCTTTGCATTTATGGGAATGTATGAATTGTGGTGGATACGCTATTTTCGGAGTGAACGGAAGCTGTCTGATTTTTACAGCAGTTTTGCGGGGATTCCTCTTGCTGGGGCATCATTGCCTGTGATCGCTTTCTTTCTGCTCAGCATATACGGCAAAGTGGTATGGCTGACCATTGTCGTGATTTTTCTGGGTATCGGCCATATCGGCATACATATACAGCACCGCAGGGAACTGTAAGGCGCTGCTGCAAAACGGGGCTTTCGCAAAACAGCCCCGTTCAGCTGCTTTTATTTTCCATCCATCAGCTACCGCACCGCCCGGAAGGCTTCTTCCAAATCCTCAATAATATCGTCAATATGCTCTGTCCCGATGGACAGCCGAATGGTATTTTTCAAAATCCCCTGTTCTTTCGCTTCCTGCTCATTCAGCTGGGAATGGGTAGTGGAAGCCGGATGAATGGCAAGGGATTTCACATCCGCCACATTGGCCAACAGGGAGAAAATTTCCAGATGATCAATAAAATCTTTGGCCGTCCGGTCATCTCCCTTGATTTCAAAGGTAAAAATAGAACCGCCGCCTTTTGGAAAATATTTCCGGTATAACTCCTGCTGTTTCGGATCTTCAGCAACGGAAGGGTGATGCACTTTTTCCACCTGAGGATGGCTGTTGAGGTATTCCACTGTTTTCAGGGCGTTTGCCACATGACGCTCTACCCGCAGGGACAATGTTTCCAAACCCTGAAGAAACAGAAATGCATGGAATGGGGAAAGGGCTGCGCCGGTATCCCGCAGAAGGACGGCCCGGATTTTGGTGACAAATGCCGCCGGCCCTGCCGCTTTGGTAAAGCTTACCCCATGGTAGCTTGCATTAGGCTCTGTCAGGGAAGGAAATTTGCCGGACGCCTCCCAATCGAATCTGCCGCTGTCTATAATGACTCCGCCAAGGGCAGTTCCGTGGCCTCCGATAAATTTCGTGGCGGAATGCACCACAATATCTGCGCCGTATTCTATGGGGCGTACCAGATATGGTGTTGCAAAGGTGCTGTCTACCACCAACGGAATCTTATGGTCATGGGCAACTCTGGCAATCGCTTCAATATCGCTCACATCGGAATGAGGATTTCCAAGAGTTTCTATGTAAATGGCCCGGGTGTTTTCCTGAATTGCCTGCGCAAAGCTGTTCACATCCGACGGATCTGCGAAAGTCGCAGTAATTCCATACTCCGGCAACGTGTGCTGCAGCAAATTGTAGGAACCGCCGTAAATATTATTTGCGGCCACAATATGCTCTCCGCTTCTGGCAAGATTCTGAATGGTATAAGTAACCGCCGCTGCCCCGGAGGCCACTGCCAGCGCCGCTGCCCCGCCCTCTAATGCCGCAATCCTCTGTTCAAAAATTTCCTGAGTGGGATTGGTAAGCCTGCCGTAAATATTCCCTGCATCCTGCAGGCTGAACCGCGCCGCCGCATGGTCAGAATTGTGAAACACATAAGAAGAAGTGGCATAAATGGGCACTGCCCTTGCGTCTGTGGCCGGGTCCGGCTGCTCCTGGCCAACGTGCAGCTGCAGCGTTTCGAATTTTAAATTTCTGTCTCTGAATGTTTTTTTACTCATAGTTCTCTCCTTTTCCTACGTGTTTACTAGGTTATTATGGCATATACTATATCTCACTTTTCCTGGTAAGTCAATAGGCTGTCGGCGCATACCGGCTGCGGCTGCTCTGATCATTGTATAAAATTGTCAGCATCCCTCCGGCTCATTGTCATAGCTTTCCAGAAAATGATGTTTGATCCCTTCTTTTTTATAGGCTATTACCGTGCTCAGATTTACATTTTCCACACTTTTAAAAATATTTCCTTCCACAAAAGGATTGGTTTTTTTCATCTCTGCAATCATATTTTTTATTTCCAGCCGTTTGGATTCACTTCTGCCCTCCGGGTCTGCCATGGCGCAGTGTTCTGTAAACCGGCAGGCGCATTGGAGAAACTGCAGGCCGTTGTAATCCCGCCAGCGTTTGATATCCGCTTCTCTGATATAGTACATCGGCCGAATCAGCTCCATTCCAGGAAAATTCGTACTGTGAAGCTTCGGCATCATGGTCTGGATCTGTCCGCCGTAAAGCATTCCCATCAGAATTGTTTCTATCACATCATCGTAATGGTGCCCCAGAGCAATTTTATTGCATCCAAGCTCCTTTGCCTGATGGTAGAGATGCCCCCGCCGCATCCGGGCGCAAAGGTAACAGGGAGATTTTTCTATTTCATACACTGCATCAAAAATATCCGTTTCAAACACGGTGACGGACAGATTCATCCTGGCCGCATTGTTTTCTATCATAGTTCGGTTTGCCAAAAGATACCCCGGGTCCATCACCAGAAATTCCACTTCAAAGGATACTTTTCTGTGCTTTTGCAATTCCTGAAATAGCTTTGCCATCAGCATGGAGTCTTTTCCGCCGGAAATGCAGACTGCAATGCGATCCCCCTCCCGAATCAATTCATAATCCCGCACTGCCTTTGCAAAGGGGGAAAACAATTCTTTGTGAAACTTTTTGCGGATGCTTTTTTCGATTTCCGCCGCCTGATTTATTTCTGTTTTTTCCATATATTTGTTACCTCTTAAAGACTGTTTTGCGCTCCTGTATATTGGTCCGTATCCAAAAAGTTTGCTTTCCCATTATATTCTTTTCCCGGAAGAATGGCAAGAAGGAATCCCGCCATGAGATTCCTTCTTTAAAAACGCCTGTGATTTGCCAGTATATGATGTCAGGAGTCCGATCCGTTCTTTTGCAGATCTGCTTTCAGGCCTTTTACTCCCATTTCACCTCATATTCCTCCAGCCTGTTCGTCTCTTCTGTATTATCTTCTGATCCGTCCCCTGACCTGTCCCCCGATTCATTTTCTGTCTGATCCTCTGATTCATTCTCTGCCTGATCCTCTGATTCATCCTCTGCCGGGCCGTGCAGCTCTTCTTCCAACTGTTTCAGATATGCTTCTGCTTTTTCCTTATCTGCTTTTCCCTTATCCAAAGGCAGTAAAAACAGGGCGTTTACCCCTTCGTACCCTTCGTTTCTTGTGATTTCGCCTGTAGCTTCATCAAAACAATAGGCATCCGGCGCAAAAAATGTTCCGTCATTCACTGCCAGATACAAGGTGCGGTCTGCAAACATTTCCACATTATCTGTCTCTGCAATCCGATACTGAATGCCATCCTGGACAAATTCAGAATAGCCGCCGCTCATTGTGACGCTGTTAAACCAAACCGGATTCTGGCCTTTGATCAAGGGCGACACAAAAAACGGATCATTCCCATAGGATTCTTCACTGACCTGGGGCCGGGGAGAGCCGTCGGCATTTTCGATTGCTGTCACCACATAAGTGCGGTCGTTTCGGATTGTTTCTGCCTGATCGGAGGCCACATACTGGCTCAGGTTTTCCCCTGACACCACTCCCAGCAATGTGATTTTGTAATCTCCGTATTCCTGGGTTTCGTTGATGGAAACGGCGTCTTTACTTTGAAATGCTGCGGCAAGTCCCTGATCCCTTGCTTCTTCTGCCACCTGATCCAGTGTGAGATATTTCCAGGCCGCCACTGCAGTGATGGAGCCTGCTGCGAGAACGGCTGCGATGGTTAATACGGCTGCCGGTATATTTTTTCGAAATGTTCTATGATTCATTGTCTCTGTCTCCTTTGCTTTTCTTAAAATTTTCTGGTTCAACCAAGCATCCGGTTCTTGTTCCGGGGAAAGGGCTTGTTGCAACAATTGTTCCAGCTTTGCATCATGCTTCATCTAATACACCCTCCAATTTCTGCTTCAACAATTTTCTTGCTTTGTATAGCCGGCTTTTTACGGTTCCCTGAGGAAGATTCATGATTTTTGCAATCTGTTCCACGGAAAGCTGCAGCGTATAATAAAGGTACACCGGCACCCGGTATTTATCCTCCAGTCCGGCCACTGCTTCCTGCACCTGTGTCCGCAGTTCCTGTTTGAGCACTGCATCCTCCGGGGAAAATTCCTGCCCCGGGCCTTTATGCTCCGCTGTCTCTTCCGTCAGCTGTTCCGTCCCTGCAATCCGTTTTCTCCAGGCATATTTCCGCCTGCGGTTTTTCCAGATCCGCAGCGCTATGGAAACAAGATAGCTTCTGGGATTTTGCTCAAAATCTATGCGCGCTCCCAGTTCCACTGCTTTTAAAAAAGTATCCTGATACAGATCTTCTGTTTCCTGAGGATTGCGGGTAAGCTGGCTGCAAAATGCATAAATATCTTTTCCATATTCTTTTATACACTGTTCCAACTGTATTTCATTCATTTTATTCACCTTTCAGACGTCTTTCCAAGGCTTTTTTCGCCCTTCATCTGAACATTGTAATAACTTTTCTTTCGGTTCACGGAATTTACTTTTTTAGGGATATACTATATACTGTTAGCAGGCGGTCAGTCGGATTCCGTCTGCTGCAGACAAATCATTGATTCTGCCGCCTGAAACATTCAAAGAAAGGAAAATAGTATGCACACAATCAAGACTCCCGTATTGGGAAAAAATGTTTATCTTGCAGAGGGGGCTATTGTGCGGGGCGATGTTGCCATCGGAGACAATTCCAGCATTTGGTTCCACTCCGTCGTCCGGGCGGAAGCCGGGTCTGCAGTGATCGGAAATGACACGAATATTCAGGATAACGCCGTACTCCATGTAGATGACGGGGCAGATCTCCATATCGGAAGCCGGGTTACCATTGGACACGGCGCAATTGTTCACGGATGCACCGTCAAAGACAATGTTTTAATCGGCATGGGCGCTATTATCATGAATCATGCCGTCATTGGAGAAAACTGCATCATCGGCGCGGGGACGCTGATTACCCAGAACACAATCATTCCGGACAACTCCCTTGTGGTGGGAAGCCCCGGGAAAATCATGCGGTCAGTCACCGATGATGAGATAGCGCATATCAGGCGGAATGCTGCTTATTATATTGAGGAAGCCGCCTCTTACGCCAGACAATTTTAGAGCGTGTTTGCAAAATGCTTTCTGACAGATGTATGCTCCACTTAGTGGGGGATTTGTTCCAAATGAAAGGCGCATAGCGGGCTATGTAACCTGAATTTGACGCAAATATCGCGCTAAGTGGGGGATGCAGATGGCGGGAATGCTTTTTCAAACAAGCTCTAAACTCTGTGTTTGGAACGTATTTCGTCCAGAAGGCCCCTGCAGCCTGCAGTCACATCTTCATAGGTTTGTTCAAAATCTCCGGTATACCAGGGATCGGCCACGTCCCTGGGATGATCGGTATAATCCAAAAGCAGGCTGAGTTTGTGGTCTTTGTCTGAGCCTGCAATCTTCAGCATGTTTTTGTAATTCCAACGATCCATACCTATGATGTAATCGTATTTCTGATAGTCGCTCCGCTCCATGCGGACGGCATATTTTCCGGCAACGGAAATTCCCTCCCTGGCTAATCGGGCTTTGGTTCCGTGGTGAACCGGGTTGCCGATTTCTTCTGTACTGGTGGCGGCGCTGGCGATGTAGAAGCCGCCGGCGATGCCTTGCTGTTCTACCATGTCTTTCATGACGAATTCTGCCATTGGGGAGCGGCAGATGTTGCCGTGGCAAACAAATAATATTTTTATCATCTTGAATATATCCTTTCATAAGCCTTTAAACCTTGATACATCGGGCTTCTTGGCACTTTTCTTTGATTTTGTATTTTGCCCTTACCTCACGCAAATCTATGTAAATCTACGCAAATTCACGGGCAAATGGTGTAGTAAGTGGTGTAGTAACTCAGTGCATTTTCAACCTGATTTTCTTCGCTTCTTCTGTATATCAACGCCCTTGAAGTCTATAATCCTTGCCATCTGTTCCGCCGCCCGGTCATAGCTTACATGAGTGTAAACATTCAGCGTTACGCCCACATCAGAGTGACCCATGATATATTGCAAGTTCTTAATATCCATGCCGGCACTTGCCATATTCGTACAAAACGTATGGCGGAACACATGGGGCGTGATATGCGGCAGCGGCTTATCCGGGTGCAGCTTCTTGTACTTCTTCATCGCCCAGCGCATTTCATTCTCAATATGCAGGGCAACTTTCGGCTTGTCGTCCTTGTCCAGTAAAATGAAGCCGCTGTACCCATCCACAATCATTTCCGTTTTAAGCTGCTTGCGGCGGGCTAGGATATTTTTCAGACTTTGGTAAACTTCATCGGTCATGGGGATAAAACGGCAGCCACATTCCGTTTTTGTTTTCTCCACATAGTATTTGCCGCCTCGCTCTCTGACAAGCTGGTGGTCTACCCGGATTCTCCGATTTCCAAAATCCAAATCTGCTTTTGTCAAGCCACAAAATTCACTGACACGCATACCCGTTCTCAACAGTACAACAAATTCATCATAATACTTGGTATAGGTTTTGTCCTCCCAGATAAAATCCATCCAAAGGGTCTGCTGTTCCTCGGTCATGGCAATACGCTTCTGTGAATCGTTTGGAACAACATCTACCAGTTTGAAGTCAAAGGGATTCCGGCGGATTATATCTTCATTGTAAGCCATTTGGAACGCCGGTTTGACAACGCCCCGGACGCTGGTAATGGTGCTGTAGCCTTTGCCGTCCTCATGTAGTTTCATAATCCACCTCTGTGCGTCTGATACCTTAATATCCCGTATCTGCCGATAGCCGAAATCTTCTTTCTTTACCAGATTCAGAACGAAATTGTAACCGACTTTGGTATTATAACGCACACCCTGTTTCAAGCTGATATACCGCTCCAAAAGCGCAATCACGGTCACTTTACCGGCGGCATAATCGATTCCCTCATCAAGCTGCTTCTGGATTTCTTTCTCTTTTTCTCGCAGTTCTTTCAAATCAGAGGAATAAATGATCTGCCGCTTTCCACAAATATCTGTGTAACGATATTGATAAATCAGGTCTTTTCTCTGGCTCTCTCCTGTCCGCAGGATTCGTCCTTTATTGTCTTTGCGTTTCTCGGACATTGTCAAACTCCTTTCCGTGATGGAAAGAGCCTTGATATGACCTTTTTATTGTATCATATCAAGGCCACCTTTTACATCACTTATTTGCAAAAGATAGCATTAAATTGAATACGCCTGCTCGATATACTGGTCGAACAGGCGTCGCTTAATCAATCTCTTATTCCCAACCCACAAGACAAACTTGCAGCTATCATCATTGGTTATATCTCTTAGCTTATTGATTCCTACACCGGAATAAGCTGCTGCTTCTTCCAGCGTTAAATTACTTTTCTCCCAAATGGGAATTTCCTTCATAGGCAGTTACCTCCATAAATTAGTTTATCCGGCGGGAACAACCCTGCCAGAATGAAAAAATCGTTGTGTATTCGGTTCAAGTGGCGAAGTGGCAATACTGGCAGTCTATAAAAATCCTGCCATTTGGATTTTCTTTGCCACTTCATTCAGTTTTCAGGGACAGCAGCCATTGTGTGCCGCTGCGCTCGGAAACCAGCTTATTCCCTAAACTCTGCTTTGCTGTTCGGACTGTCCGGGCAGAAATGCCACGCTGGGCTGCCACTTTGTCGATGTCTGCGCTTAACACCTGCTTTCCGTCTGCCAGCAGGTCAAGTATCAGCTTTTCCGCCTGTTCCGTTTTGGTTTCTGTATGCTCCACACCGGCAAGCAGCTCGTCGGCGGTCATATCATATTCCCCAATCCATCGAAAACCATTGCCGTCTCCCAGAGAGAACGCCAGCGACTTCCCCGGTGGGGCAAGGGAGCTTTTCTCCTGTATCAATACTCTTGTGGTAGGGTCATTCTTGACCTTGCCGATGAACAACAAGCTTCGGACAACTGCCGTGATGTCGATGGAGCCTAAGCCCCGGTAGGTACTCTGGCTTCCGGCGGCTTTATTCAAATGACCGATCAGGATAATGGCACAGCCTGTTTCCTGTGCGATTTCTCCCAGCCTGCAGAAAATAGGGCGTACTTCGTTTGCCCGGTTCATATCTACATCAGCCCCTAAAAATGCCTGCACCGGGTCGATAATCAAAAGCCTTGCATGGTTCTCCCGGATAGCCCTCTCAATCCTTTTATCAGAAAGTGTCAGCGGCTTATCCCCATCGTCAATGACCATAACCCTGTCAAGATCTGCGCCTGCTTCCAAAAGCCGGGGCTTTACCGTATCGCCCAGTCCGTCCTCGGCAGTCTGGTAGATCACATTGAATGGTTCCAGCGGTTCCATGTTGGGGAGCGGTCGGCGGTTAGTGCAGGCGGCTGCAAGCTGCATGGCAAAATAGGTCTTGCCCTCGCCGGGATTCCCCTGCAAAATCGTCAGTTTTCCAAAAGGAAGGTACGGTTCCCACAGCCATTCCACCGCCACCTCCTGCACCTCGCTCATGCGTATCATGGGGACAGGCGGCTCTGCTGCCGGTTCTTTCAGCGTGATTGTTTCCGCTATAAATTTGCGGTTTGGTATTTCTTCCCTGTGCTGCAATACCTCATTCCAGTCTTTCCACGCCGGGAGCAGGCGCAGAATGGTAAGCCCCTCCGGCAGTTCGGAAGAAAGGCGGCTGCACCCCTCATTCCCGGCATTATCATTATCCAGACACAGAAATATCCTTCGGATGTCCGGGCGTTCAGAAAGGAAATGCGTCAGCGCTTTTCCCGCAACGCCTCCCAGCGAAAGATAGCTGCGCTTTGTCCAGTCTTTGGGATAAAGGCAGATAAAAGACAGCAGATCAATCGGGGCTTCAAAGACAAATAGCTGGGCGCTTTCCCCCTGATAGCTGAAATTACAGGCTTTATCCGAACCGCTCACATCCTGCCGGAATTTATCCGCTGTTCCCCGGCAATGGGCGTATCTTGGAATACCGGGTACTCTCTGTGTTCCGCAGTCCCGCCCCACAAACACTACATTATGGCGAGTGTCCTCGTAAATATCCCCGGCAGCGATAAAGGTATCGACAATGCCCCAATCAAGTTTGCGTTCCTCTGTCAGATATTTTATCACTTTTGTATTGGTGGGATTATGCAGCGGGAGCCGGAAGTCAGGCGATGGGGCGGGGCAAGCGTCCGGCTTGCCTGCGCCTGCTTCGCCGGTCAGCATTTGTACCGCTTCCGGGAATGACTTGCCGTAAAATTCCATTACGAAGTCCACTGGGTAGCCGCCCCTGCTCTGGCTGTGCCGGAACCATTTATTTCCCAGCACCGTCAGGCTGTCGTGGCATTTCCAGCGGTATTCTTTTCCGCTGCGTATGAGAGTTTCCCCCTGTGACCGCAAGAAATCTTCCATGTTGGTCTGATTTGCCCGGTCTATCTGTTCCTGCGAATAATGCAAAATTGTCTCACCTCCAAAATCATAAATCCATCTCATGTTTCTTTCTCTGTACTTCCTGCGGCTGCTCCCTCCGGCGCAGTGCGGTATCTACGGCGTTCTGCACCTGCCGCAGCCGTATGACTTCCTCCCGGAGCGGCTTGTGCTGCGGGGACAGTTCGGCATACTCTGTTTTTAACTGTGCATATTCCTGTTTCCATGCTTTCAGGGCAATGGGTTTTCCGTCCAGTTTTTCTTTCAGAATACGGCGGGCGGCATAAAACAGCCGTAACTCCGCATCGTGGGATGTTTCAAATTTCTCCCTCTGTTTCTTAAACTTGATATTGTTCAATTCCGTATGAACAGGTTTTAGCCGCTGGTAATTCTCGCCCTCCCGTATCAATTCCTGCAATTCTTTCATCCGGGCAGATTTCTTTTTCATGGAGCCGCTTAACGCTTCAAATTCTTCACTGACAGAGGAAAGATGCTCCTGCAAATCCTCTAATGTGAGCAGCTTATTTTCCGTCAGATAATTGACGGCTTCGGCAAACTGCTTTAAGTTTCCGGTTCTGGCTTTATTGCTCCATGCCCCTGCGTTGCGCTGGTTGTAATAAGCGATCAGCAGGTCGGCAAGGTTCGGTGGCTGCGGTTTGGAAAGTTCTTCTTTTACCTCTGCCATCCAGCCAAACAGGGCTTTGATCTTCTTCCTCACATCCTGCATGAGCCGGTTGGTGGCTTTTATCCAGCGGTTCAGTTCCCCTTTCTCGGTGCGGATGCCCTTTGCTTCCATCTGCCGGACATTAGCTCCCTCATGGACAGTAGGTATCAGGTCAAGCCCCTGCCGCACATAGGAACGGTGGTCGATACGCACATCCAGCCCTTTTTCCTCAAATTTTGTATTAACGGCAGCCGCCCACTGCTCCCTCCAGTGTTCCAGCGTTTCCGGCTCGTGCCAGTCTGTTGTATGGACAGCGTTAAACATATAATCGCCGTTTTTATCCCGGATTCGGTTTCCATCTTCATCAAGAAGATATTCCCGCCGCTGTTTTTGTCCCCATGTGCCATCCGGGTTCAAGGGGCGCATGGTTGTCATCACATGGAAATGCGGGTTTGGGATGCCGCCGTCCTCTTTCTCCGGGCTGTGAAAAGCAAGGTCGGCAATCATGCCTTTTGCCACAAACTGCTCCTGTACAAACTTCCTCGCCAGCTCCATGTTTTCTTCCAGCGTCAATTCATTCTGCATGGCAATATCAAAGGAATAGGCAAGCTGGGCTTTTGGATGTTTCTCGCAGCTCTCCACAGCATTCCAGAGGGTCGCCCGGTCAAGATATATTTCCGGCGCATGGGGCGGCAGCATGATTTCCGAAGTGATCACGCCGCCCTTTTGGGTATAGTCGCTGACTTCTCCATAGTAGTTGCTGTAAAGACGCTCCCCGGCTCGGTAGGCTGCGCTGGCAATGGCGCTCTGACCGGCGCTGCGCTTTATCTGTGCGATTGAAAAATGATAAAGTGCTATCCTTAGTCACCGCCTTTCTCCTGCCCGGAAATACGGGCGTGGTTCTCTGCGGCAGACCGGATGAAATGCCCCGCCTGCGGCAGATTCAAAATGCTTTCCATGAGAGAATAAAATTCCGTTTCGGTCAGCTCCTTTGTCTGCTGCGCAATGCTCTCAACGGCTGCCCCACGGGTAATCAGCCGGTGCGTTCTCTGTTTCCGGGAACCGCTTTCCAGATACGCCTGCCGGTTTTTCAAACGCTGCATTTTCCGTTTTTCCCGTTCCAGCAGGACAGTGGTTTTTTCATATTCCTGTTTCAACTGTTCCAAAGATTTTTCCATGTTCTCACATCCTTTGCTTATAAGATAAAGAAAGACCATCCGCAGACAGTCCGTGTGTCAGTGCTTCTATAAAAACCCGATGAAAAGGGAAAAACGCAAAGCGGATTTCTTTTTTCGGCGGGTACACAGGGGATAGCCGCTTTAGCGGCGCAAGGGGGTGTAGCCACCTTGTCGGAGCGAAGCGAACGCAGACCTCGGACTGCTGATTTTATCAGCGGCAGAGGTAAGCTCCGCAGGACGCACGATACATGGTCTTTAGACTATGTATAGAAGTGCGCCCTTAGTTCCTAAGGGATTTTGCCGTTTCCGGCAGTTTTGTCCTTCTTCTTGGAACGCTTGGAAAGATACTTCGGGCAGTCAACCACAACCGCCCGGAAGCTCTGTTTACATTCGTGCCGGCATTTCCGGCACAGCTCGTTGTAAGTGATACGGCTGCGGTCATTTAGGAAGAAAGACCATTCCAACCGCCGCTTGTTGCTCATTCTTGCCATAACCGGCTCCTTTCTCCGTTTCTATCTGATGTACACAGATAGGCTGTTTTGGTGTAGCGTCTCGGTATCATTTTTAAGGTTTTTTCCCTCTGTATGCCCCTTTGGAAAGTGCGGCAGTATTGCAGTCAGGGAATGATACCTCACGCTTATTTGTCGCTTCCCGGTACGGTTTCGGAACCTTTTGCCATCCATTCAAAGAAAGCAATTTTGCTGACCTTGATAAGCCTGCCCCTGCGGAACGCCGGAAAGCCGGGGGTGTGTACCAGCACATAGGCGCTCGCTCTTGAAATTCCCATAATCCGCTGGATGTCCGCCACATCCAGAACCAGCGGTAAATCCTCGTAGCTGTTCAATCTCTTTTTATTGTTCATTCTGTTCCTCCCATAAATCAAATAGGTTAAAATGCTTCCTGCTGCCGTTCTCCCCAAAAGCCGTTTTCCTGCCCCATTCCTGCGGTGTTTCCCTGCATTGGTGCGCCGGATGCGTCACTTCTCCTGCCGGTCATATCCCTTTTGGACGGTCATTCACTTGTCAAGGTACTGTGTTTCACTAAATTACCAACTGCAATCATCATAGCGTACTATCCTTGACAAAACAATATTTCTGCGATATCATGAGTGTAACAGATATAACTAAATTATATAATTACCATAAGAGAAGGCAGGGGATAGGGATGGAGAATCAGTTTATACGGCATGAGCCATGCTTTGAGAGGGTTTTGTTTGTCCTGACGCTGGACAGGAAGAAAATGAAAGAGAGGATTTTGATTGGGGAAGAACAGCAGATCCGCTTCCGGCTGAACGGGAGCCAAAACGCAGAGGTGCTTTGTGATATGACACGCCCGCTGGGAAGTTTTTTGATAACCTTTGAGCGTGACACGGACAGAGATTGGAACTTATACGGGCTTTCTCCGCTGCGGCAAGCCCTCCATTCCAACCGATGGAAACAGCCAGAGCTGGAGCAGGTGGCAAGCGAATTTCTCTGGGGAAAATATCTTAGCAACGACCCTCTGAAAATGTATGTGGCGTTCCGTATCTGGAACAGCTATCTGCTTGCCAGAGAACCCCGTGACCGTAACGCTGCCTGTGACCGCTTCATGGATAAAATGAGCAGCCTGACCGGGGTATTCCATAACGAAACCATGAGCTTTGACAGGGAGACAGGAAAACCGAAACATTTTCAAGCTGGCAGCCTTTATTTCAAAGGCGCACCGTCAGAAGATACCCGGCTTGACCTCTGGTTCCCGGACAACCGGCGCACAGAAGAATGTGTGTCTGCCTATGCGTCCCTCTACCCGTTGATTACCTATTATCTGAACAGACTGAATGACTGGGGGCTTTGCTTCCGGCGGTGCAAGGTCTGCGGAAAATATTTTCTGGCAAAGAGCCAGCGGTATGAGCTGTGCAGCGACAAGTGCCGCAAAGCACAGGCACTTCAAAACAAGCGGGAATTTGACGAGAGGGCAAGAGAAAATAACTATGACCTGCTTTATAAAAATGAATGCCAGAACTGGCGCAACAAAATAAACCGGGTAAAAAATACCGCAGGCTTTCCGGCTGACCGTCTGGAAAAAATACAGGCTGCCTTTGCCGACTTTAAGAAAGAAGCGTTACAGAGAAAAAAGGATGTAAAAACAGGAACAGCCAGCCCGAAAGAATTTACGGACTGGCTGTATCAGCAGAGTAATATTATTGTGGAGCTGGTTAACTATTAACTATCTCAATTCTGCTTGATGATGCCACGTGCTTTTAAAATTTCAAAATTTATTGCATCTTCAATATCGTTCTTTAACATACGCATATTGGGGTAAGCACCCGCTATAATAACTCTTTCAAACAGTTTCAAAACAGAATTATTCTCTATGAGCTTTTTATCCTCGGTATCTATATGTTCCATCAGGCTTGCATAACATTTTTCCGCAATTTTTAGTTTGTCATCTACGCTAATCGGATTAAAAATCACAACTTTTGAAAAACGAGAATAAATTGGCGTACCCAAATATTTTTCTGCATCTTCCTCTGTCCTGTAATTGGTAGTGCATATAATAATACATTTAGAAACATCAACAGAATAGTTTGCATCAACAAATATACCTTCATCAAACATTTGATAGAAAGCATTATAGAACGCTGACGAAACTTTATCAAATTCATCTAAAAGAATGACATTAGAACTACGTCTAATCAGTTCACGAGCCAAACTATCTTCGCCATGATCTGCACCAAATATATACTGATAGGCACTATTAGTTTGTTGCATCGAAAACTGAATCCTGACCATATCTGTTCCTAAACAAGAACTGATATACTTTGCAGTTTCAGTTTTTCCAATACCGGAATCACCTAAAAACAGAAAGGTAACAGGTCTCCTGCGTTCACTACTTTTTAAAGAGTAAATGGAGGTTAGTGCTTGTTTCATTACATGAGGCTGCCCAATTACCATCTCGTTAAAACCATCTGCCATTTTTCGCATATCGTCAATGGTAACATCTGGATAATGCGTTTTATGCTCTGTAATAATTTCTTTATCATAATTCTTTTTAATATCCTCATAAATTTTTGTTGGAGGATTACACAGCCACAAATTTTTTATTTGAACCTTTAGATGTCGTAGGATATTATTTGAAAATCCAAGAAGTGCCCATTCTCTAATACCGCCATAATCATCCGTGTGTATTAAAAGATTTTCCACGTTCATGGGAGGATCTTCATGATCTCCGACACCTTCAATTTTTAAATCGGTCTTATTAATATGATTTACTACATCGACTAAAAAATTAATGTTCTCTAAAGTTTCCGTTGCTTCTTCAAAATCTTTGTCCGCACCCCAATAAATTTCTATCTTATCCATTAGACATCCACTACTCCAGCTAATACAACATCATATACTTCAGTGTCTGCAGTGATGGCACTATTATTGGAAATTAAAGCATAGTCTACACGTTTTGACTTTTTTGTGGTTCCAAATTCAAATTCCTTTTGAACCTGCAAATCAGTCTTATCAATTTGGCCTACTCGAATAGCATAATATGTAAGTTGCATCTTAGGCAGATCAGACATCGTATAGCTATTTCTAAACGCATTATGATTAAATCTTAAAATAACATCTTTACCATCGATGGTAGATACAAATTCATAATAACCACGTCCTTTTTCTATTGCTTCTCCAATCTTAGTAATATCGATTTTCATTGCATTACCATCATCTGTTTTAAATGGCAATTCTCCATCAATCATACTAAGAAAGGGCGCAATTAACATCATATAAGAAAAAGAATTTACTTCCGGTCGAACAATCGCATTGGGAAAAATTTTAATACCTTCACAACGTTTATTCTTAGTCCTTCTTCTATCAGTATCAAGCAGAGCAATAAAATCAGCAAGAAGCGTATTTTCAAGAATATTCTTTGCAATTCTATCAGACTTTCTTGAAATATTTGTATTAGCACCTGCTTCTACATTAATTGTCGCGCCACTTAGAAAACTAAAGATTTTAGAAAGCCCATTCTTTTCTGTCCCTATACTGACATCCACGCCCGCATTCCCTTCAATTCCAGAATTGACTTCGGTTATGAACTCCGTAGTTTTTTTCAATTCGCCCCCAGCCATAACCTGCATAAAATCTGCAACAAATGCTTCATCAAAATATATAATTTTCAAAAAGTTACTATTTACCATTGTACACGTTCCTTATTATACTGTGTTTTCAAAGAATTTCTCCATTATCAGGTTTTTTACATAAAATCTAAATCAAATATCCTCGTTCAATTCCATCTGCAATTTTCCCGTGCCAATCGGTTTCAAGATACTCGCGAACTGTAGTAAATAAATGCCAAACGACATCTACATAAATTGGATTTGCAACATACCCTTCAAGATATCGAAACTCTCTATCCGTATTCTTCTGTTTGCGCAAAATATATATCTGATCTACTTTATATTTTTTTAGGTTCACAGCTTCTGTCAATTTCAAACGCTCTGCAACAACAATATACATTGCATTTGGATTACGACTCTTTAATTGTTCTCCCGCTGTAGAAGCTCCTTCTAACATGGTTTTGTCTAAATAAGTTTTGCATTCAATAGCTATGGCCGGCATATCAAAGCTCACATTATCAACTGAACCCATTCCAGCACATTGAAATTTTGCATTTATTGTAGAACCAATTACAAAATCGTGATCTTTCTTTTCTACAAAAGTATTTGGTGAAGTAACCATGCTTATGTAATTTGCGCTTCTGAAAAAAATATCTTTGAACGCATGAGATTTTCCTATAAGCGCATGCTCTGAGTAGTCCTTTGTCAAATCTTTAAATAGAAAATACATAAATTCTTCGAGAGCAGAAGAGTGCAAATTAGATCGTGAATCAAAATGTTCTGCATAATGTTGCTGATCTAAAAAATCTTTGTATTCGTTAAACAGTCTAACCCTCTCAGTTATTATAGATTCATCAGTTTCTCGACATACTCGTGTAGGCCCACTGATTGCTAAATTAGCCGCTTTCCATTCTTCATATCTTGGTCTTATTTCAGTAAGATATTGTTTTGATAATTCATCTCTGTATTTCGTAAGATGGTTTTCTTTTTGTAAAATATTGTCTCCATGTACATATACACTCATTTTTATCTTTCCTCATTATCCCAATTTATTTGCTTTAATATATTTTCCGCAATCGCTTTTGCCATCAAAGGCGGAACAGCATTACCAATTTGACTATATTGGCAAAGATAAGCTTCTCCTGTTCTTCCTTCTTTCATTAACAGTTTTTTGCTTACTACAGTCGGTTTCCCTAAAAACACATATCGGTCTGGAAATGACTGTATTCTTGCACCCTCTCTCGCCGTAAAATTCCTATTCTTGTATGGGTGAACAAAATTCCCATAGAATGTAGCAGTTATTGTATGACAAATTCTATCAGGATGCATTCTTCGGTTGTTTTGGTCATATGGAGAATTAGATACCTCTCCATTACCATTTCTTTTTCTTTGCTTTAACCTATCGTCTGTAATATCAGAAACTGATTGCCCCCATGTCATTGCAGCAAACCTGTCCACCAATCTCTTGGTATGCTTCATAGCTAAATGATTATGGAGACTTGTTGTTCCTTCTCTACACCATTTTTGATAATCATTTTCTGCTAATTTAGTATAATCCATAATTTCAGCCCCTTCTCTAGCTTCAATATCTGGCAAATCAGATATTGCTTCCCAAAGAGTCGGGCATCTTTTTAATCCACCTTCACCTATATCAAAAATTGTTATTTGTCCATCAGAACCATCTCTTACATAGTGCGTTTTCTTTGGAAACGGATACTTGAATTTTTTTTTTGATGCTATTAAAACAAAACGCTGTCTCATCTGTGGAACGCCATAGTCACTTGCAGTTAAAATAGTATGTTCAACGTAGTAACCAAGTTTTTCAAACTCAGTTTTGATTATATCTACAACTTTTTCACCATTTTTTGTTTTTGCTTTTACAATGTTAGGAACATTTTCCATGACCAATATTGGAGGATTAAAAATCCGTGCCATTCTAACAAATTCTGTAAACAAAGAGTTTCTCGGATCTTTAGGATCTCCTGCATTTTTAACACACACTGAAAATCCTTGACAGGGTGGACCCCCGATAATAATATCAGGTTTATCTCTAAGTCTTGAAATCAAATATGACTCATTAAAGGACTCAATATCACCAAGCATCATTACAGAATTAGGATGATTATATGAAAAAGTATCCGCTGCCCACTTATCGTGTTCTATTGCACCAATTATATCACATCCTGCCATTTCGAAGCCAAGACTAAATCCTCCAGCCCCTGAAAAGACATCAAACACTTTTAGCTTTCTCATACGTTACTCCTGTATATTATCCGTAAATTCTAGAATATCATCAACTCCACATTTTAAAGCTGTGCAAATTTTTTCAACGCTTTCTATTGAAACGTATTCATCACGCTTGAGGCGAGTAATAATATTAGCACTAATTCCAGCCATCTTTTTTAACTGAACATTCGTAATTTTCCTATCAATCATTATACGAAAAAGTTTGTCATAGCAAACCGCCATACTACACCTCCTACTTTTGAGTTGTTGTTATTTATAGTATCACGAAAACGTGATTTTTTCAATTCTCAATTTTTTTTGAATCGTGAGTTCATAAGTCTAAGAAAAACGGGGATAGACATCCCTACTCCCGCACTATAAGTTATTCCATAAAAACTTCATATACATTTAATAATTTTGTTTAAGAACTTCAATCTGTTTGGAACGCTCAATATTATCTAATTCCAGAAAGGAAAGCAAACTTAATTGGTAAATTTCATCATACCAAAATTCCAATTCTTTAATAGGCATATTAGCTGTATGCTCCTTATAATTTTTAGAATTTGGATCACAATTATTGTGCCGTATATTCATATTGTTAAACAAAAAGAATATATTATTCTCTAATGTTTTATTAATACTTCTAAGTGCTTCTCTTTTAGATTCTAATTGGTCTGCTAATAAAAGGATAATAGATTTCTTGGCCTCAATATTTCCTTGTAACGCATGATGATTATATTCAATTACTTTATACGACAACGTAGGAGAGACTATTTCTGACACAGCAATAGCTTCTTGAGATTTAGGAACCATAATTGTAATGCTTTCCCTTTGGGTCATCATATATCCTATTAATTCAATTACTTTCATAACCTGTAGCAGATAAACTTGCTGAGGTGCATTTATTCCTGCGTACATCAATGACATATTACAATTCAAAGACAGAACCAAATTATATGTATATTCACAAAATAGCACTAAATAATTCAAGTCAAAATTACTTGGTACTTTTTCAAAATGAATATCATAAAAATCATCAAAATCATCCAAACTTAAACATGTTCCACGGAATGGAACATTCATAAAGTTCGCAGCACAGTGTTCTTTAAGGGAATAATAATTTCCATACATGTCCTGAATTTTCTGAAGATAAAATGAACTATATAGACGATCATATTCTCTTTTTATATCAATATTGGCTGCTTCCAAAATTTGTGCAAAATTCCTCCGTTCCACTTGGCATCTCCTTTGTTAAACAAATATTCGTATTTAGTGCTTCTCTTACCCTACTTTATCACATCAAGGCTCTTTCAAAATTGGTGTAGTAGCGGTGTAGTAAGTGCCTTTCTTCGCTGCGAAACCACTGGTTTTACTGGCTTTCTTGGGACTTTTCAAGATATTGCCGTGGCAGACAAATAATATTTTTATCATCTTGAATTTATCCTTTCATAAGCCTTTAAACCTTGATATATCGGGCTTTTTGACACTTTGAATAGTGTAGTGCAACTATTTCTTAGATATTTCAATCCCATTCTCTATTGCGTAAATAACTTTGGGATCATTTATCTTATATAAAACTCCACCATTATTTTTTTCTCCTGTATTTACAACTAACCCAATATTCTCCATACCAACCACATAATTATTGGTAGAACTTCCTGTATTAGCTTGTGTACTCAGTTGGTTTTTCGTAAATTCTATTGTTGTTAATTTCAACAAATGCTTTATGTAACTATATATATCCATTGAATTAGCCTTTGCTTTTGGATTACGCGGATAATATTCATAAAAATTAAATTCCTTCACAAAATCCACTATACCGATTCTTATCGCATTTTCAGAAATCTTATTACTATTTGAATCCATTTCATATTGTTTTAAAAAAATGCTGTTTAAAATATGCCACAAATCTCTTGGATTTCCATTAGATAATTCGAAAATTTTAGCAATACTGTCCGGTTGAACCTCATTATCAAATATGAACTTATAATTTACTATTTCTCCATCACTAAATACCAGCAATCTTTGATTCAAAGCTTTTTCTAACGACTCTGTAGTCCATAACAATAATGGGCAAAAATGTTTTTGAGTTCTAACTTCTGTCAATATTCTTTTGAACGGTATTTCCCAAACACTTATAATGAGTTGAATATTTGGATTTTCAAGTATCTTATTATCTGTTAATAAAGGAACCAAGAATTTTGACACTGTTTCAGCATTGTTTTTCATTCTGTCATCTTCGTCAAACTTATCTAAAACAATAGTAATTCTGCTATACCCAATTTTTTTCAATATATCAGATAATTAAATAATCAAATTATATGATGCATCTATTCGTTCAAATTCTGTATCAGTATCTAAATTAACTGTAGGCAAGAGGTTTCTTATTTGATCCTCCTTTATAGGTGGAAGTAGCGTATAATGATTTCTCAAGACATCATTTACTATATTTAGTCCTGTAGTGAGTCCATAATTAAGTATAAACCGAAATAAATTAATATACTTTTTTATTATTTTCTTAGTTTTTGATAATTGAATAGCTTCAATTTTTTGCGCTAATATGTTTTTCGTTGTCGAAGTGGTATACTGACTCAATATCATAGACAAAAAAATTCGTTCATTTCGATTTAAGCTTTTGAGTTTTTTCGTATTTCCAATCAAATATTCAAATAAACAGCCTGCCATGTTTCAAATAATTAAGTTATAGTATTCTTATCTGCTCGGACAAATAATTTATCCGCATACTCTTGCTCATTCTCGGCAGTATATAAATTAAACGGATAATTTACCAATCCAATATTTTTCAAAAAATCATTGAATCCTTGCTGATTCATGTAATACCTTCTTTCTGTTCTTGAAGATCTCTTAATCATTTGTACACTTTTTTGTTACCCAACAACATTTTTCAACTTCTTTAAAGGTATAGTCGAACCCTTTTTATTCTTCACTTTCCATCAACTTTTTCAGTTCCTCTTTGCTAGGAAGAACTGTTAGATATTGGCTCGCAAATATCTGGTTATTACCCTCTGGCAAAGTCATCTCTACTACTGCATCATTCTTATTTTTACACAACAGAACACCTATAGTCGGATTTTCATCTTCTAATTTTACCTTACGATCATAATAGTTCACATACATCTGCATTTGTCCTATATCCTGATGCTTTAATCGACCAATCTTTAAGTCAAAGAGCACGAAGCAACGCAGCAGACGATTGAAAAATACCAAATCTACTCTATAATGCTCATCTTCAAAAGTGAATCTGACTTGTCTTCCAACAAAAGTAAACCCTCGTCCTAATTCTAACAGAAATTCCTGTAAATGATCAATTATCTTAGTTTCCAAATCTGTTTCTGAATATTTTGCCAGTTCTGGCAAACCTGTAAACTCCAATACATACGGGTCCTTCAATAAATCTTCTGGTTTCTCAATTATTTGTCCTTCTGCCGATAACCGTTCTATCCCCTCTTTATCCCTGCTCAATGCTAACCGTTCATATAATGCACTGTCATATTGTCTTCCCAGCTCTTTTACGCCCCATCCGTTACGAACTGCTTCAATTTCATAAAAATGCCGTTCATCTACATTAGGAATACGCATAAGTAATACATAATGCGAAAAACTTAAAAAAAATTTCCTTCCTTCTCTTGTTGCTGGCAGGTTTTCAAATTGGGTAGACACTTTCTGCCCAATCTGATCATGGGAATACACCATATAGAATCTACGCATCAGTTTCAGATTTTCTACGGAAAATCCCTTTCCCAAACTCTCTGTCAAACGTTTTGATAATTCTTTAAGAATCGCTTTTCCATATTCAGCACGTTTCTCCCCATTTTGCTCTTCTTCTAAAATTATTCTTCCCACTTCGTAATAGGAATAGACCATAGAAATATTCAGTGCTAATTTTGCTTGTTTTCTGGCATTTTTAAGAACTTCTAATACTCTGTCAAAAAAATCATTCTTCTTGATATTTTCCATAAAATATTCTCCAAATTGAATTGGGTAGAAGCCGTCTACCCAATTCATATCATAACAAAACATCTTTCAAAGTTCTACAATAATGAAAAACTCATCTCATTTTTATTTTTTCTTGTCATTTCAAGGCTCTTTCAAAAATGGTGTAGTAATGGTGTAGTAAGCACCTCATTGAGCCGTACAATCATTGATTTTATGGGCTTCTCCGGGATTCTTCAAGATGCTGCCATGACAGACGAAAAGTATTTTAATCATATCTTTAAAACTCCTTGTATTTGCTGTATTTCCTTGATTTATCGGCTTTTCCTGTCGTTTGCAATCACCCTATGTTCTTGGCATATTGTAGTCTAAATTGACATATCTTTTACTTCAAAAGTAGTAAAAAAAGTAGTAAATTGAGAGGAATCATGCCATTCGCAAATGTGCTGAAAGTATTTCTCCCAATGCAGGGCTACCATCAGCATATCATTTTTATCCAGATACAGGAAACCACACTTGCCATCAATCATAGGCTCTTTTTTTACTTTCTTCCTATTTGCAAGAATCCGCTGAAAACAAGCATATACCTCATCGGACATAGGGATTTCCCTTGTACCGCTTGTAGTTTTCGTATCCTCAATCACATACTCCATATTTCTTTTTCTCTGCAATTGATGATTGACGTTTATTTTTTGTTCTGCATATCAATATCATTCAGCATCAATCCTACAAATTCAAGAAAAGCCCGTTCCTGTTTTCTTGTGATTGCTTCTCTTGTCACACTGTCATTCACGACAACTGTGGCAAGCTGAAACTCAAACGGATTCTTGCATATCAAATCATCATCGACAGCCATTTGAAAAGCAGGTCTTACAACGCCCCTTACAGAATGGATGGAACTGTAACCTCTCCCATCCTGCTGCAATTTGATAAGCCAACATTTTGCATCTGACAACTTTACTTTGTCGATTCGCTTCTTTCCGAAATCTTCTTTCTTAATAATGTTTACCACAAAATTATAATTGGCTTCGGTATTGTGCCGTACCCCTGTTTTCTGTAAAAGGTACTTTTTAACCCGTTCCAAAACTGTCATCTCTCCACCACAGGGAACAATCGCATCATCAATATCTTTGAATATCAGCTTTTCTTTTTCCCTCAATGAGATGTCATCCCGTTTCCCTTGCGGCGTTTTATCTGTCTTTTCCAGTTTCCAACTGTAAACGAATTGCTGTTTTCCTGTGGCATCAATGTACTTGAACGCATACCGTCCGTCTTGACGTTGGCTCTCTCCGTTGCGGAGAATACGGTTTTTACTGTCACGTCTTTTTCCGCTCATGTCAAATGCTCCTTTTCGTACAAAAAGAGTCCCGTCACGATATATTGCAGTATATCATAGACAAAGCCCTTTTTCCATCTTAAAAAAGCAGCATTTGAATCTGGAATGCCAAAAAGCGTCCGCTTCATGCTGCACCAATATCTGTTCTGAAATTAAAAGTTTCAAATTACCGTTAATTCCTCTAAAAAATTTTCAAACTGTTTTCGCTTAATTAGGAATTTATGATATATGTATACGGAAATTGCTGTTTGCAGGCAATAAAAATCCCTCCAAACTTCAAAAAGCGAAGTCGGAGGGCGGTTCGGGTATGACGAAACAGCCCACCCGAACATCGTTTTTTTTATTTGGTGGGTTATCGTTTTTGTGTTTCTTGTAGCTGGTTAATCTGGCAGCTCTGTAACTGATTCTATACAGCCGTCTTTAATCATGATAATCTCATCTGCCTGTGCTGCAAGATATTTGCTGTGCGTTACTACAATGACGCACTTTCCAAGCTCATGCGCCGTTCTTTTCAGTAATTCTATAATTTCCCCTGCCGTGGTTTCATCGAGATTGCCTGTCGGCTCATCTGCAAGCAACACTTTTGCG
Source organism: Lachnospiraceae bacterium (assembly GCA_910575555.1). GTDB lineage: Bacteria > Bacillota > Clostridia > Lachnospirales > Lachnospiraceae > Petralouisia. The sequence goes on from CAJTFX010000009.1 coordinate 70,405, forward strand.
TTGCTTGCCAATGCCCTTGCAATGGCAACCCGTTGTTGTTGACCGCCCGATAGCTGCAAGACATTTCTTTTCCAATCCTCACAAGGAATATTTACTTTCTCCAATAAATCCTGCGGTGTTTTTGTTCCGCCAAGCCGCACATTTTCCTCTGTTGTCAGATAATCAATCAAATTATAATTTTGAAAAACTAACGAAACATGATGCTTTCTGTGGTAGTTAAGCCCTTTTGCCTGTATATCTTCACCGTCATACAAAACCGTTCCTTTAACAGGCATATCCAGCCCTGCAAGCAGGGACAGAAACGTTGTTTTGCCAGCCCCGCTTGCACCGACAATCGTATAAAATTTCTTTTCCTCAAACTGCATGGAAACATTTTTTAAAATTTCTTTTCCCTTCTGCGATTTATAAGCATAATTCACATTTTTGACTTCTAATACCATCTTTTTGTCCTCCTAACTAATTTCACTGAAAATATCTTTTGGATTTTTACGGGCGATCAGAATGCTGGCAGCCCCAACTGATATTACAACGAACAACGCCACGCCGAACCAATCGTACAGCATCAGTTCTGGTGTAACAGAGACTAAAACGCCTGTAACTGTTTCCTCTGAATCCTCCGCTGATTTTGCAACTTTTCCCTCATCTATGACAGACTGTTCATCTGCCTGCTGTACCTGTTGCTGCACAAGATAGGAAGCTGTAATTTTAGAAGTGGCAGGAGCAGCCATAAAAGAAAGGAATATGGCGGCAGCAGCTATCATGAACGCTTCCAATAATATCTGCCCAAATATTTTTATCTTCGGTGTGCCAAGGGCTAATAAAATTCCAATTTCCTGCACCCTCCCTTTCATCCAAAAAACAAATACTAAAAATAAGATGATTAGGCTCGCTCCTGCAACCACAATGACTAATATTTCGCTGACACGCTCCAAATCATTGAAATTTTTGGACATCTTATCAATGTTTCCATTGTTGTCAATTAAATCATAGCGTTCCCATCCAATATCCACTTCCTGTATCTCTTTTTTTATTTCATCGTATTGGTTCACGTCTGACACTTTGAAGTATGCTTTTTCGTACAATGCCCCCGATGTGCTTCCTTCTGCTTTTTCTGGAAACCCTAAGTCTGTAAATATAATATTTTCAGAACGGAAAGTATCTCCAGCCATAACGGGCGTCATTTTCTGCTGAACTGTATAAATACCAACAATCTCCGCCGCAAAGACGGTTGAATTTTCTACATCACGGCGGTCATTGAATTGTATCCTGTTTCCAACCGACAGGCTGTTTTTTTCGGCAAGTTCTTCTGAAATCACACATACGTCAACATCTTCCTCCGTTATCATCCGTCCGTCCTTCATTGTTACATTCCCTGACAGGACATTTGCATCCAATGCCATATCCTTATTGCCGATTAAGCTGACACAAAGCAAATCGGAACTCTGGTCTACATCATCATCCTCAATTCTGGAAAAATCCACGGGATTTACTGCCGTGACGGCGGTTGTCAGATTATATTCTGAAATGCCAGAAACAGCGGCAATCTTTTCCATATCGCCTATGAAAAGCGTCTGGAACGAATTATCATAAGATACACTCCATGATGTCCCATACTCTGTTTTTATTTTTTTAACATTTACGCCATCAAAATTTCCTTCTTCCCCACTCGGTTTTTTTGCAAGAATTTCATCTGCCCTGTCCCTCTTGTTCTCTTCGTTTGCTTCCATCAGAAATCCAGCGCCTACCGCCTGCTTTGTCTTATTCTGGGTGACGATGCTTGCGTTTCGGCTAGCCATGCCCGACAAAAAGAACAAGCTGATAATCAATACTACAAAAAACAGCAGTATGCTTTTGATTGGTTTGCGTATGACCGAACGCCACGCCATTTGAAAACTGTTCATTGTCTATCCCTCCATTTTTGATAAAGTTTCTTTGGGATTTGTCCTTAATATTGGAAGCAGGGAAATTATGACTGCCGCCAATACAAGCAGGATTCCCAAACCTGCCAGAACGACGATATCCTTAAACTGCAATAAGACTTCTAAAGAAATGTTTGTTGTATCAGAATCCGTAAGGAAACCTTGTAAAATGCCAGCCATAAAATTTCCCAGACCACAGGAACCTAAGACAGCCAGTGTAAAGACTAAAAATGATTCCAGAAATACCTGCAAAAAAATGCAGGCTTTTGATTTCCCAATACTGATAAAAATGGCAGCTTCCCTCTGCCTTGTCCGCATCCACATACAAAGCAGCAAAGATATGATGGCTGTTCCTGCCGTAAGTGTCAGGATAAGCATAAGCTTTGCAACTCTTGTAATCTGTTCCAACGGCAGAGCCATTTGTTGATACAAGGTATCCGATGTCGTAGCATCTGCTTTATCGGATAAATGCTTGTTCAATTCTTCCTCTAATAAACTTAATTGCTCTGGATTTTTGCAATAAACGGCAACTTTGGCATAACCGTCCATTCCAAATAAATCCGAGTAGGAACTGTTATCTATGAATATCTGGTTTTCAATACGGTTTACAGAATCCATCCCTTCTGGCTGTTTGCTTTCACTTCCAGATAAAAAGATGCCAACAATCTCCAGGGAAACCCGCTTTCCATCAGCATTTCCCAATTCTATCAAGTCGCCTAATTTTAATTGGTTGACATCCGCCAGATAAGAGTTGATAACAATTCCCTTTATATCTTCTGAAATATAGCTGCCAGAACTAAGACGGTACACTCCTTCCGAAAACCCGCTGTCATTTTCCAGATTGTCATAGGATAGAACAGATGCTTTCTGATTGGATTCTTCTGTGGAATCGCTGCCTGTAATCAATTGAAAGTTTACAGGAAACGCAGTGTTTCTGGCTAAGCAATTTACGGTGGAGACTTCCGCCAAATCCTTTATCCATTCCACGTCGTCTAACGTAATCTTGTTTTCTTCCTTCAAAATACCCATGACAACTTTTGCCTTTGTTTTTTCCCCAATTGCCGCTTTTGAATCAGCCGTTGCACAAAGAATCATATTTGTGCTTAATATCATGCTGCTCACAACGAGCAACACAAAAAACAGCAGGATTGTCTTTGCTTTTTTCCGCTTCAAATATCGAAACGCAAGCTGATAAAATGTCATGTCTATTCCTCCTATTCATGTTCATATTGGACAATCACTACTTTTGCAGCCGTAAAATTTTCTGTATCGTCAAAATTCCCATAAAGCAGCAAGGATGTTTTTTTCTTTATGTCCGCTTTGGCGGCTTCACTGACAGTGGCGTTTCCAGTTCCTATACTCATAACTGCTCTTTGGAATATGCAGTTATCTCCATATTTAATAGTTACCTTTGCGCCTTCATCTTCGTATCCATCCGCCGCAATAACAGCCTCTCCATTATTATCTGATGTTGCGGGATTAATCGTGCATCCGTTATCTGAAAATTCTGTCACGCTTCCCTGCAAATCAGATGCAGTAATTAGTTCGTCTCCATCCATGCTTCCGACAGCATTTGAATCGTTCCCATCGGGAGTATTCTTTGGATTGTTTTCATCGGGAGTATTTTGGGGATTATTTTCATCGGGAATATTCTTTGGATTATCCCCATTGGGAGTATCTTTTGAATTATTCACATTGGAAGTGTCCTTTGAATCATTTTCATCAGAAGCATCTTTTTTGTCAGGGTTTGTTATGTCATTTTCAATATAGGTATCTTTGGTTTTTCTTTCTCCGTTTGTGCCCATGTCATTTGACGTGCCACAACCTGCCAAAGCAAAAATACTTGCCCCAACTATTAGCATCCGCATTATTTTTTTGTTCTTCATAATTCTTTTCCGCCTTTCTTTTTGATATTTTTGTATTTTAGCATCATGGTTTTTATATGCCCCGCAAAGATGCAAGGCGTTCAAGTTATCAAGTTGCAAAGCCATTGTATAGAAAAACTCTGCTAAAAATCCTGTAAAATCACAAAAAATATAAAGGACTTTTTAGAGGATTTTTATAGAATTTCATATTATACTGATATTAAGCGGATTATATAGTCCATCATATTTACTGTTGCAAATAGCGGCAAGATTGCAGATATGCAAAAAAGATGCTATTATGCTTCCCATATATATCCCATAGCAAGGCTCTTGTGCCAGATAGATTCACAAATAGTATGAAATAGAAAATATCTGTCAGATATGCTTTCATGCTCTGGGAAAATAAACAAAACGAAGGAAAGGATTTGAACAATGAAAATACTTCTTTTAGAAGATGACTTAGAGCTTTGCAACTCGATACAATCACAATTGACGAAAAACGGTTATATGGTTGATGCTTGTAATGATGGGGAAACCGCTATGCTGTATGCCTTACATACAGATTATTCCTATGATTTAGCTATTGTGGACAGAATGCTCCCTGTTATTGATGGGCTGACGATTATTAAGGCTATGCGAAAAAAAGGCATCCAGATTCCTGTTATCATCATTACAGGAATGACCGCCCTTAATGAAAAGATAGAAGGATTGGATGGCGGGGCTGACGATTATTTAGTTAAGCCGTTCCATATCCAAGAACTGCTTGCACGCGTGAGGGCTTTAACAAGGCGTCCAAGCCAAATAAAAGCAGAAGATATGCTCCAATATGCCGACTTGCGTTTCAATAAATCAAACCGTGAACTGACTTGCAATCCAAAAACTATTTTTTTAACAGCAAAAGAGTCTGAATTGTTATACGTCTTTATGAAAAGCCCAGAAACACTTTTCTCAAGGGAGCAGCTTATACTGAAAATATGGGGTACATCATCGGAAGTTGAACAGGGGAATGTTGATAATTATATTTCTTTCCTGCGGAAACGGTTAAGGGAATTAAAGAGTGCCTGTGAAATAAAAACCGTATATGGAGCTGGATATTCCTTAACCCAGAAACGGAAGTAAAATTTTTTATGGCATATGAGCCGTAACAAATTGGAGGTTGAAAATGCTGAAGTCACTGTCAAAAAAATTGAATGCCCTTTTTATAACGGCAATTATGTTAATCATTACATCAATTATGATAATTCTCTGCAACAATTACGTTCACATGAAGCAGTCAAGTGAAGTTATTTTATTTCAAAGAATGGTTACGCAGATGATGTACCAGCTTGAAGATAACAACCAGAATTTTGAATCCATTGTGGATTCCTACTATAAATACAAATACCCGATATTTTGCTATATCCAAGATACTTCTGGAAGGATGATATATCAAACAAATTCTGACTTTCCTACTGATACAGACACTCTTTTAGAGCGTTTCCGCATACAGGCAGGCAAAGAGGATACTTTCATAATAACAAAAGATAATAAGCCGGCTACAGACCAAAGCGGTATATTTGAGTTTAACGGAACGAAAAATGATAACTATTTAGGGATACTTGCAACGATTGTAACGCCAAACGACACAGCTTACCATCTGTCACTGATTTACAGACAGCAGTCCTTATTTGATATTTTAACAAAACAGGCTTTCCTTTATGTTTCCTTATGGTGTCTTTCCCTTATTGCTGTGACAGTTATGAGCCATTTGCTAATAAAGAAAGCATTAAAACCAACAGAGGTAATGTTGAAAAGCCAAAAAGATTTTATAGCTTCCGCTTCGCATGAATTAAAATCGCCACTCGCCGTTATTCTGGCAAACGCAGAGAAACTGGAACAATTACAAATAGATAATACTGAATTTAAAAATTCGGTTAAAATATTAGACAAGGAATGCATGAGAATGTCAAAACTGGTAAGAGATATGCTGCTTCTGGCTTCTTCTGATGCGAAATCATGGACGATATGCAAAAATACCGTTAATATAGACACTTTGTTAATCTCATTATATGAAACTTATGAACCAATCTGTATCAATAAAAAAATTTGCCTGCGCTTGGAAATCAGTGAAACCAGTTATCCTAAATTTTGTGCGGATGAAGAACGGCTTTTTCAAATATTGACAATTTATATGGAGAATGCCATTCACCATTCCATAGGTAATAAACAAATTGAAATTAAAACAGCAGTAGCGGCAAAACATATCACATTTTTCGTAATAGACCACGGAAAAGGCATTCACGAAGATGATAAGCCATATATTTTTAACCGTTTCTATTGCGCCGACAAATCAAGGACAGATAAATCAAATTTTGGATTAGGGCTTAGCATAGCAGATGAACTTGCAAAAATGATGGACGGCAACGTAGGCTGTGAAGATACGGATGGGGGAGGGGCTACATTCTTTGTTACACTTCCTTTGAAATAGTCAGATTGATAAAAAACTTAGAAAAATCTAATGAAACGATTTATACGGTAAAAGAGCCAGAGGATTGACCTCTGGTTTTCTTTTGCATTACTGCAAATCACAAAAGTAAAAACTAATCTCTACAAATTGGAAATCACATCTCCTACTCATAGAGAATACACATCGTTTAAGCAGAACTCTCATTTCTGTACAATATCTTCGTTTCCCGATATAAACCCATCTTGAGCAAAGGTATATGTTCGTACCACTTCGCCATTTGGGTCGATTACTTCAAGCGTTCTATGGCTATCCCCATCGGCGTCTGCATTTTGTCTGTTCACCTTGTGTAAAACCGATAATTTCAGCCGAACTTGTACGCAAAGAAACGGTGTCCGTTTTGTCATTAGGCTTTGTCTGATTATGCCTATTGGCTACATATGCTCCCGAAACAGTAAACCCACAAACAAGCAGAACTGTAAGCAGCCGTAGCAGCCGGCATTATGGGAATGTGTATAACTGGCTATCTCATGGAATTGTGGGTAACTCAGTTTGCAGGACGTGGGAAAGCTGCACTTTCGCTTTTCCATGTGCTGTGAATAGAGTTATCCATGATTCCATAGCCAGTTATGCACATTTCCACAATGCTTGTCTTTTGGTCTTTGCTTTCTTTGGTTCGGAATCGTGTGGTGCTGGCGGTCTATCTCTTGTTTTCGGTTGCTTGCTTCTTTACCGTACATGAGCAATTTGCGAAAGGTACATAATCTTATGAAAAGCGGCAGCCCTTTTCATAAAAGGAAGCTGCCGCTTAATCATCTTTTTCAGAATTTATTTTATATTGGGGATTGTCATTTCAAGGCTCTTTCAAAAATGGTGTAGTAGTGGTGTAGTAAGTATCTCATTGAGCCGTACAACCATTGATTTTACAGTCTTTTGGGACTGTTCCTAAGTTCTGTGTTTCCAAAGTATTTTCTCAAATCGTTTCATACTTTCTCATATTTGTCCCTGTAAAATTGGTACATACGTTGGTAAAGTAAGCAGCTTTACCAATGAGGTTTTTAAAAGTTCACTACCTGATGCAGCTCTTCTTTCGCGTCATCAAAGTTTATACGGCTTGATTACTTTATCACATACTTAGTACCCCTTCCTCTGCCTTCAATTTTCACAACACCTTTTTTACCCATCTCTTTCAGTAATTGTGTTGCCTTTGATTTACCAAACGGGGCGTAAGGAGCAATTTCGCTAATTGATTTCAGCATTGTTATCTTAAAATTTTATATATTTTTCTTTCGTCTTCCGTTAAATTCAAATTTTTCTCAAAAACCGGAAGTACAATCTTAATTGCATTTTCCGACACTTCAAAATCCGGCTGCTTCAATCCTTCTTCATAGAGCTGCTTTATCCGTGTAATGCCTGTACCGAATATTTCGACAAACCCCAGCCTGTAACATACATTTGCAAGAACAGGCTGTTATCACAATACGCTTTATCCTATCCACAATTTGGTTTCTCCCAGTGCACATTATAATACACTTATATTCTTTTTCATATTTCTAAAAATCTGTTGCCTGCAGTTGTGTTTTCTTCTTCCTATTTTTCAGGAATCTTGCCGTATAATATGCAATAATTGCCAATGATATCCATTGTGCTGTTGAAATTCCAAAATAAATGCCCCTGATACCGTCACCCCTTAAAAATTCGTCTGCAAATCTTAACACCGCATATGCTAAAAGATAAATTCCGAGCAAATCCGCCCCTCGTTTTTTTCTTTCCGCTATAAGCAGGAGGACAAATAACAAAATTTCTGCTATTGACTCCAGGAACTGCACTGGTATCCGAGTGAATTCAAATATTCCCAGAGAGAACGGTTCTTTCATCTCTTTGCCATAGCAACAGCCTGCCATGAAGCATCCAATTCTTCCAAAGGAATGAAATAGCGGTATTGCTGGAGCTGACAATTGAAATATTCTGTTTCGTAACTCATGCTCTCTCCTTGTCAGTATGTATATTGTAGCGACCACGCCAAACAACCCACCGTAATAAACAAACCCACTCCCAGGGATAAACCAAATGATGTTTTCCAGTGTCAGGTTGTCAATCAGCCATGGGATTTGCGTTGCCGCAAATAACACTTTACTTCCTGTTATCCCGCCAATCATGCACCAAAAAAGCATAAAAATAAATGTTGAAAAAGGTATCCCAAATTTTTCAAGGCGGACATACATAAAACCAATTGCAATAATCCCACCAAGCAAAGCCATTGCCGTGTAAGACGGGATAACGATATGAATATACGGGTACATGATTAATCAATTCCCTCCAATCTTTCCATTTGATACATGTACTGGCCGAATATATCCGCCGTCTCCATACATCCGATGCATCCATTATAACATCCTGCCACATGTTCCGTTTTGTCTGAAGAACCATAAAAAATGCCTTTTGCTTCCATATTTTCGATATTCCAATTCACCAATCCCACATAACATGATTTCTGAGACTGCCCACATCCAAAGCAGCCATCCCCATAATACCTCATATCAAGCGATGTTACACAACCTTTATCGTTTGTCCCTTCACCACTGTATGTTCCATTTGAAATCTTGCAGGATTGCGGCCAACATGCGGAATTACAGCCTTTCTCAAATGATAAGCAGCCGCCGAACCCAGGAATTGAACATCCTGCTGCTTTAAACCCATCACCTTCTTCACTTCCATACTTCAGGGACTCACATGACTGTCCTCCGCATCCTGCAATGCAAACCCCACTCATAAAAATAACGTACATCAACAGTAAAATAAATAACTGCTCCCCCTTTGTTCTGCTGTCCAACTTTTTCATAGAAACCTTCCCTTCCCGCTCAAATTATTCTACTTGCAGCAGTGAAATTATGTTCCATGCTGCATTCTGATTTTTCTTTTGTAAACATACTCATTTTCTCTTCCTGAATCCTCATATGTGCCGGCATAAATTATTCAACTTGCTGCGGTCTTTCTTTAAAATCGGGGCTAAACAGTTTCCTGCCAGCCCCGGAATGCATATCTTTCGGAATATTGGATGCCTGCTTATTTTTTAATCTTTACGGACTTCCGGCTGCTCCATTTCCCGTAATAAGTCTTTCCAGAAATTTTCTTGTAAGCCCTAACCCTGATATAATAAGTCTTTTTCGCCTTTAATTTCTTAAGGGTTACCGTGGCGCTTTTATTGGTAACGGTCTTTGCGCCTTTGAAATTCTTTTTGAGCCCGTATTGGATTTTATAACCGGTACACACTCCCCGACCGCTTAATTTCAACTTAATTTTTCTGGTTTTTATGTTTTTAGCGCTCTTTATTTTCGCTTTTGTGGACTGCACTTTTTTTATGGCGGCAGTTGTTCCGGTTGTGCCCGGTTTCTGGGGATTCTGAGGTTTTTGAGGCGTTGGGGGCTCCTGGGGCTTTTGAACATTCCCTCCGGAATCCTGGTTATTGTCCCCCGGATTCTGGTTATTGCCTCCAGACGCTGCGGCTTTCTGCACAGTAACGGTGCAGGCTGCAGCGGCTCCGCTTTCCGTGTAAGCCGTCACTGTCGTTGTCCCTGCGCTTTTTGCCACGACATTTCCTTCAAATACCTCCGCTATCCCAGAATTGGCGGATTTCCATTGGACGGCGTCTGTGCTGTCCAGAGGGCTGATTTGAGCAGCCAGCGTAACGCGCCCTCCTTCCTTTAAGGTTACTGCGTTTTGGCTCAGCTGTATGGACACTGCGGGAACCAGCACTGTGACCGTGCATTTTGACTGCAGGCCGTTGGAAGCGGATGCCGTTATGGTTGCCGTTCCCTTGGCTTTCGCTTTCACCAAGCCATTGCCGCTTACTTCTGCAACAGAGGGGTTGTCAGATTCCCATGTCACAGTTTTATCCGTTGCATTGGCAGGCGCAATCGCTGCGCTTAACTGATGCTCTTTTGCACGGTAAAGGGAAAGCTGCGCCTGGGACACTGTGACGGATGCCACAGGGATTTCCTTTACCTCAATTTCAAATGAAGTTTCCGCATTGCCGTAGTTTACAAGGACTTCCTGTCTCCCAATCTCAGACATGTCATAGCCGCTTAACATTTCCTTTTTCAGCGGGATAGTGGTGCTGATGCCGTCTTCGTATGTGATTTTCAGGGCTGCGCCGGTGATTTTTATGGTTTCCCCCTGGTTGTAGGTTAATTTTGTCGGTACAGGCGATAATTCAATGGATTTGACCCTTATCATCCGGTTGTTCTTTAACTGCGGATAAGAGTAACTCTCACAGTACGGGTCGATTTCCCAGGTATTGACGAAGTCGAATCCGGTAAAGGACCTCTGGTCTTTCATTTGAGATTCGGTAAGGGAAACGCAGTCGGCATCGTCTGCCATACTTCCAATGCCTTTGTCAGCAGTGCCTCTCAGGTAATTAACATTTGAGACATTAGAACTGCCACATATTGCGCCAACTTTGGATTGTGCGCTTCCTCTTACTGTTCCTGTATTATGGCATTTTTTTATGCTGATAGCATCCCCAGATATCCCTCCAATATAAGGCTCATAACCGGACGTACTTTCTAAGCTGGAACTGTCAATTTCACAGTCATTATAACAATTTTCAAAATACACATATGTTCCCCCTGTAAGCCCTCCTATGTAGCATTTGCCAGTATCTTTTCCTGCTACAGTAATCTTTCCATTGGCATAACAATTATTGATATTACTATAGTAATTACTATAGTAACCACTACGGCCACATATTGCGCCAACATATGCATATGCATATGTTTTCACTGTGATATTGATATTACAATCCACCATACCCAGATTTTTAATTTTGGCTCCATGAATAGACTCAAACAGACCAACCTCTGTATCAGCTGCAGGTTCCCCGAAAATCTGCATCCCCACAATCCGGTATCCATTCCCCTCTAAGGTACCGGAAAATTCCTCAATAGAATCCCAGCCTGTCCCGCAGTCATAATCTCCTCCTTGGGCAGTGGAAGACATATCAATGTCATTCATTAAAATATAATTACCGCTTCGATTATTCCGAATGGCATACAAATCTGCAATATCGTGAATAGGCGTATACCCTTCCGGTATTACAGCAACCGTAATTGTTTTTCTGGCCGCATTATAACTGTCTGTTTCTGAAGCGGTAATGACTATCTGCGCTGTCCCTGCCGCTAAGAGTGTCACTGTCCCGGTTTCATCCACTGTTACAATCTCTGGATTCCTGGATTCATAGGACAAAATTCCATCCCCATCCGTTTCTGCATCCAACAGGAACGGTTCATTCCCCATTGTCTTTTCCACATTTTCTGCTGTAATCGTCTGCTCTGCTTTTTCAATGGGTTCTGCCGGGTTTTCTTCCCCGGGATTTCCAGGCTGTTCCGTTCCCGGCCCTTCTTCTCCTGGATTTCCGGGCTGCTCTGTTCCCGGCTCTTCTTCTGTCGGGGCCTCTGAAATATCTTTCACAGTAAGGCCTTTCTTCTGGGCAAATGTTTCCGCATAAGAGCCTTTTGCGCAATACAATGTAGGAGAATGATAAGTGTCAAATGCATCCTGTTCAATGCTCACTACACTGGCCGGAATAATAACGCTTTTCAAATTGTCGCAGCTGGAAAATGCCGATGCTCCAATGCTCGCAACACCGTCTGGTATCTTTATGCTGCTTAAAACATCACAATTCCAAAAAGTCTGATCGGCAATACTTGTTATGCCATTCGGGAGTATAATACCTTTTAGATTTATACAATTTCCAAACGCACTGCTTCCGATATATTTCACATTCCCCGGAATTTGTATGCTTTCCAGGCTGCTGCAGCCATAAAATACATTAGAACCAAGGCTCGTTATGCCATTCTGGAGTTTTACATTTTTCAGGCTGCTGCAGTTACGAAACACACTTCCGCCCAAATCCGTTACACTGGATGGTATTTCAATGCTCCCTAAACTGCTGCAGCCGCTAAATGCGCTGGCTTCAATGCTTGTTACGCTGCCTGGTATTTCCACATGGCTCAGTTTGCTGCAGCTACTAAACGCATAACTTTCAATTTTTTTCACCCCGGATGGAATCACTATGCTTTCCACATCCGCACATTCATTGAAAGCAAAAGAGCCTATCCCTGTAACCATTTTCCCTTCTATCTCAGAGGGAATCACTATCTTCGTGCCGCTCCCTTTATATTTATTAATTTTTATTTCGCCATCCGTCTCTCTGTACTCATAATCACTTTCCTGCTCTGTCCCTGACACTTCCGCTGCTTCTGCCTGCAGCATCCCGGCAGATTCACCCACTGTTCCTGCTGCCAGGCAAAACGCCAATAGTATTGCTAATTTTCTCTTCATATGTAACTCCTCCTAAAACTCTATGTTTTTCTTAAAATTGTACCTGAATGATTTTCTTCTGGCCCCACCTCGCTTTTACACTCCTTTTTCCACCACATCCTACATCCATTTCTTAAAAACTGTTTTTCTTACTCCACATCACCATACTTCTTTTATATTAATCTTTTCATTTATATGACCATTTTAACAATACTTTAGTATTTTGTAAATATAATTTACTTTAGTAGGCTTAAATAAATATACAAAAGGAGGTTCTCCATGTTCGGCGATATGATTCGTAAGCTGCGGACTGCCCACAGCTTAAACCAAGTCCAGTTGGCAGGAAAATTAGGCGTTTCCAAGCAGACTGTTTCCAACTGGGAAAACAATAATATCCTGCCTTCCATTGATATGCTGGTTAAAACAGCTGAATTTTTTTCTGTAAGCACCGATTACCTTCTGGAACTGGACGACAGACGTTATATTGAGGTCACTGGTCTAACTGATGCACAGCTTGCGCATGTCCAGCAAATTATATTTGATATTTCCGGCGGGCTGAAATAATCTGGAGTAAAAGCGGGCAGGCTGACAAAAACCGTTCCCATTTTATTTTGCACCCAACATGCTTTCTTCCAATATTGCAACTGCATACTGGTATCCTTCCATGAATGCCATATTTTGAACCTTGTCCAGAATCTTCTCTGTCCGTTCCCGTATCTCATTTTGCCCTTGCACATGCCCAGCGGTGAAGCTGAACAGTTCCTCTTCCAGTTCCGTTATTTGCGTCTCATGTTCCTCCCGGCACTGCCGCTTTTTTAATTCTTTCAATAGATGCAAGGCCTTTTCCAATTTCTGCAGGCTAATATCTCCTTCACACTGCGCTATTTCCCTGCATATTTGTTTTACTGTTTCGTCCATTTTCTATTCCTCCCTTCAGACAGCCGTTCGGTTTTGTCTGCTTAATCATTTTATATTTTTACATTTTATGCTTCTGATAGCACTATTTTACAAAACGGGATGGACACATTTTATCCTTTACTCAAAATTTTATAAAAAAATTCAAATTTTTTTCATCTTCTTATCCAATATCCGCAAAATATTACTCCGGCGGTTAAATATCGACGTTTTTACTTGCTTAAATTTCCATCTGCCGCGTTGTCATCAATCGTTGTAGCACTCGCTACAACTCATTCTTCCGCCTTGCAGATGAAAATTTATTCTGCGTAAAATTCGTCGACATTTAACCGCCGGAGTAATAAAAGTTCCTCTTCCCACTCCGCATTGTTCCTCTAATTAAATAAGAGCGCCTAATCCAAGTGCACCCTTTTTTATTTCACAAAAATACAGCTACAGGTATCCCCATAGCTGCCATTGCAATTTATTGGCTTTTGCGCCTTATCTATTTGCTTTTCAATTTTTCATTAGCAATTCCAGATGCCTGCGGCAACTTCTGCATAGGCCCCTTTCACTGCTCAGTCTGCCGCAACACTTCAATCTCCTGGTCTGTCAAATTAGTTTAATATATCGAAATGCCCTTTACTGACAATTAGGGACAAAGTAACATCCCATGTCTGATGCCTGGCACAATAATAATATGTGTAAACAATGCCTGGCAAATGGAACACTGGTTGAAATTATGGTCTGTGGGGCTTTTGTATTCCACCAAATTATGGACGCCAAAAAATTCCCCAATCTCATTCTCAATTTCCATCCCCATCAAGGGCGCTGACTTGCTTTTACAAATTTTATATCCGTTGTCAACAGCACATCTGTCCCCACTTTCTCATAATCATGAGCTTTTCCAGTCCGGCAAGCTACAATAAAATCCAGCCATTCTTCGGTCATCTTTTCAAACATAAGAATCTTTCACTCCTGATTTGGCGTATATTCATTTTTGTTTCTCCTATCCAAAATACTGCTACTGGAATCTGAACCTCGCCGAAATATGTTTTCAACAAATCTAAAAACCTAAGCCCTTCAAATACAAGAAGTTCCATACTTACTGTTGCCATAACCACCACTCCTATATCCTGGAAGTCTTTTATATCTTGGACTGTATCTCCTATATTTTACAGACATTGAATTTAATCCCACAAAAAGCATCAATACCCAGGCCAGAGCTGCTGCTAGGCATGCTTTTTCTGCCATTTGGAAATTAACAGATAAAGCAGAAACCAAATGATGCCATGGGCCGCAAGAATAAATATGTCTTTTGCAATCACTGGCTTATTGCTGTCAGCCAAATTCATAATCCCTTCAAAGGACGCACTGGATGGTACAAAATAGCAAAATACCGAAATCAGACCCCTTGCCCCTAACAAATAGGATACCAATGGCACTGCCATAAATATAATCATAATTATCTTAATATAAACAACGCCTTCCATAAGGCTTTCAGAAAACTTGCCGATAAACAACCCAATCAGCGCGGCTGTAAATGCAGAAAGGATAATCAGCGTCAGCATAAGAATCGCGTGTTTAACCGGCAGCCGGAAATAACAGCAGGCGGTTAAAACGGCGGACAGACATCCGCCTGTAAAGCCTACTGAAATTTTTTGCATTACATAGCCGCTCTGTGTCATCGGCAATATCTGATTGACCAGATCAATGCCATTTTCTTTCTCAGATATCATGTTCATGGCGTTAAACGTACATCCCATAAACATAGCGACAATTAATGTCATGGCAATAAATATATTTTGAAGCCCTGCCATCATATCAGGGCGTTTTAACACAGTGAGGCTTATTTGCTTTGCATTTTCCCTTCCCATATATAATGATGGAAGCGTATCAGCCGTTTGGCGAAATAAATCCAACTCATCACCGGATACCATCGTCTGAATGCTGCGGCCATCAGCTTTCACTCCAATCATGTTTGTAGAAGGTTCATTAATCGCAGTGATTAATTCCTCCTGAGATTCGTATACGGCTACAGAACCATATCTCTCCAACCATGAAACCGTCTCAGCGGACAGATCATTCTCTAATACGCCGAAATGGAACTCCGACACCGGAGAAAGGTCAATTCCGCCGATAAAATTTAAAGTTAAAGCAACAATGATTGGCAGAAGAAAAGACATAATGCAAAATTTGTCTTTCCATACGCTTTTAAGCTGATACATAAGACCTCTCATAATTAACCTTCCTTTCCCATTTCTTTGTGAAATGCTGTCTGGACGATCTGGAACAGAATGACAATTCCGCAAACGGAACACAGATAATAAACAGGATTTGTGACAGGCACGCCAAAGCAGGCATTTTTAAGCCCCATATAAACATGATAGAACGGGTGCCAGTCAATCCATGCCATCTTCACAGAAGTATTTGCCGACAAAAATACAGGCGCCGCCGCAAAAATGGCAATCACCAGATAGACCAGACTGAACTGTCTGAAATCCTTTAACAGCAACGTACATCCAAATCCCGTAAGTGACATAATCAGCGACAGTATTGCGGTCTGTACCAGTACGTTCGGTAAAATGCCAGCTGCATCGTGAAACCCTATATTTAATACAGTCATCCATCCCGCAAAAATCAAATCAGATAACAGGAAAACCATGATTTTTGATACGATAAATAAGCTCTTATTAAATGGCAGGACTGCATGGACACGGATCACCCCCATCTGTTTTTCTTTGAATAATACTGAGGCAATCCCCAAAAAACCAACGGCAATGATTTCTATAAACAATAATTCACAAGACATTTCTTTTCGTTTTTTTAGTTCCGGTGTATTTGTGCCTACGGTCCGGGCAGTGTACTGCTTGTCCTGACGAAGAAGTGACAATGCATAGTCAGCCCTGTGATGATCAGCCTTTTCACTACCAAAATAAAAAACGATGTCCGGCGTGCCGGAACTGGCGTCTATCCCGACGCCATTGACATCTTCAGAAAGAACCGTATTTAATTCTTCTAAGGATGTTACCGGAGCAATCAGTTCGGAAATCCCCTGCTGTGTTCCCTGCGGATCAAACAGATATACATTGTAGAGTTCAGCATTCATAAAGTTGACATAGCCAAAGTTAATAAACAACGTATAAATCATCAGTGACCCAAAAGTGACAAGGAAAAATTTTCCGTCTAACATCATCTGGCAGTCTTTTCGAAATAGCGAGCAGAAATTTTTCCACATCAGGACAGCCCCCTTCCTGTATATTGGATAAACATATCCTCTAACGTTGGTTCTTCTGAATGGATACTGATAATTTCATCATGCCGGAAAGGAATGCCTTTTTCCAATTCCGGAATTTCTATTGTTTTTTCCTCACGCCTGCCCTGATACATGTATTCAATCTGTACACGGTAATGACTGTTTTGTTCTTTTAATCTTTTCGGCGTGTCCAACGCAACGATATTTCCATTTGTGATAAAAGCTACCCTGTCGCATAATAAATCCGCATCCAGCATATTATGCGTGGTTAAAAATACGGTTGTGCCCTTCTTTCGTTCTTCTTCTATAATCTTTCGGAACAGCACAGCGCCTGAAGGGTCAAGCCCGCTGGTTGGCTCGTCCAAAAACAATAGCTCCGGACTGCTGATCAGCGCCCTTGCCATACTTACACGCTGCCGCATGCCTTTTGAGTATGATGAAACAGGCTTTTTCATAAAATCAGCCTTAAATTCCAACTTTTCTAAAATCTCCCCAATATCCCTGAGCTGCTTTGCAGGATAAAAAGAGGAAAAGTATTTCAGGTTGTCAACTGCGCTTAAATTTGCATACAGATAGGGAAATTCAAACAAAACGCCTATCTTACTAAAAAAATCCTGTGTATGCGCTGTAGAAATATCCTGTCCGAACAATAACGCATATCCGCCATGGCCTTTTAAAATTCCAGTAAGGATTTTCTGCGCTGTTGATTTTCCGGAACCATTCGGCCCCAGAAACCCAAATATTTCTCCATCTCCTACCGTAAAATTTAATCCGTGCAATACCTGCTTGTCCTTTCTGTATGAAAAAGTCAGGTTTTTAACTTCAATCATTCGTCGTCACCCCACACTTCCTGCTTGCTGTCTTTCTGTTCCTGCCGGCGTTTATTCCACTCTTTTATAAATTCGTGTGCACATAAGATAAAAAAATGAGGTGAAATCCAAGTGTGGTCTCTGTGAAATCGGTGTGAAATATGAAAAACGGCTTTCCCTTTACTTCTGAAGGAAGAGCCGTTTTTTTAAGAATTTATTTTATGACAGGAACAGAAAAGAAAAACCGGACGCCATCTGATAAATTTTCTGATCCATATTCTAAATTTTGCATGGATAAAATTTGTGCAACAATCGCAAGCCCCAATCCCGAACCGCTGTACTTTGCATTCTTATCACGGTAAAACTTTTCCCAGATTTTAGGCAGCTGTTCCGGCGGTATGCAGGCTCCCTGATTATAAATGGAACAGTGAAGCATATTGTCCTGTTGGACTAATGATAATCGTAAAATTCCCTTTGCAGATACATTCTTTTTCGCATTAATCATTAAATTGCCTAAAACCTGCTCCATCCGCTGTTTATCTGTATAAACAAAAACTTTATCTTCCGGAAGTTCGTACTGTAATTCAAAATCAGTTTCCGGTATATCCATCAATAACCGCCCTGCCGCCCTTTCTGCAAATTCTACAAAGTCAAACCGTTCCGGCGCCAATGATACCGCCCCGTTTTCCAGTGCGGACAAATCTAACAATGTTTCAATCAGATTCCCCATTCTTTCTGTTTCGGAAATGATGATTTCAGAATATTTCTGTCTTTTCCTTTCATCTGTTTCATCCTGTATTCCCTCCGCATAAGCCCGGATCACTCCTATAGGCGTTTTCATTTCATGGGAAAGGCGGTCTGTGAATTCTTTTCTTTCCTCCAACAGTTTTCTTTCCCGCCGAACATCTTTTTCAAGACGGACATTCGCTTTTTCCAGTTTTTCAAGGGTTTTCTGCAGATTTTCGGACATTTTATTGAGATTGTCTGCAAGCTCCCCAAATTCGTCCTTTGAGGTTATGGCGCAAGGCTGAGAAAAGTCCAGCCTGGCTGTTCTGCGGGCCATTTCACATATTTTGCAGATTGGATCTGAAATAAATCGTCCTAACAAGTAATCTGTTATTACGATCAGCAAAACAACAAAGATTCCCCATAGCAGAAAAGAAACATCCTCTTCCAAAGGCAACCGCGTTGCAACCAGGTATGAAGCTATTAAAGAGATACCTGCAATCTTTGAAACTATCATTATTTTTTTCCGTACCGTGCGGAGGGAAAATTCTTCTTTCATTTTGCCACCTCAAATTTATACCCGGAACGGATAAGCGTTACAATGGATTTTCCTTCGCTGCCCAATTTTTGCCGCAATGTTTTGATATGGGTGTCTACCGTTCGTGTATTCCCCTCAAAATCATACCCCCAAATACGGTTTAACAGTTGTTCCCGGGAAAAAATCTGTTCCGGATTAGACATAAAAAAATGCAGCAGTTCATATTCCTTATGGGTCAGCGTAATTTCCATACCGTCTGAGAACACTTTATGCGCAGCAGGATTTATAGTTATTTTCCCTGCGCTGAGCGTACCCGCAGGCGCCACAGAGGTACGGCGCAGCAAGACGTTTGCCTTTGCAATCAGTATTTTCGGACTAAAGGGTTTTGTCATATAATCATCGGCTCCATATTCATAGCCTTTCAGTTTATCTTCCTCGTCACTTTTAGCAGTCAGCATGATAATCGGCAGGCTGCTCAGCTCTCTTGCCATTTTACACACAGAAAATCCATCCAGATGCGGCATCATAATATCCAGTATCATTAAATCCATAGGATTGTTTTTTAATATCATTAAGGCATCTATCCCATCGTCTGCAGTAAAACAGGTATGTCCGTCCTTTTTGGCATACTCGGCAATAATCTCCTGCATATTCTTTTCATCTTCTACAATCAAAATATTTGCCATGAAATCACCCCTTATTTACATTCCTGTTTCATGGCAAAATATCCAATCAGCACCGTCCACACATAGGCACAGGTTTTCGGAATCATCAGCATTCCAATGAGAGGAACGGCGTCCGCCCACAGCACCACCGGAATATAGAAGCCAAAGCTCAGCACAATGGTCAGCCACATCCAGCGAAACGCCTGATCTCCGCAATCCTCTGCACTTCGGTAGAACAACACAATCACCAGAAGGCCCAGCAGGGCGAAGGGAATATTGCGGTAAATCCCCCAGGAAAGGGGCGCTTTTGCACTGAGCCACTGATTCTGAGGCATCATGCACAACACAATCCGCAGGCCGGCCAGGCCGTACACGGCTGCGGTAAGGATGCCCTGGCCATTTATTCTGTATCTCTGCCGCCAGACATAGTAAAGCAGCACATAGAATATGGTCATGGTAACTGAAGTAATCCACTTTCCAATCCCCAGAGGAATGGTGTAGTTCTCAAGGCCGGTGGTGCACAGGGCGAAAGCGCGGGGAACCAGATGGAAGGAGTCGCCCGCTCCCAACACCACCGCCATCCAGCCGAACAAACGAAACTGACGATCTCCCTTGCTGCCGCGGATCATCAAGATTCCAATGGTAATGACAAAAATTAAGTATACTGCATCAAATAAAGTTTCTGCGATTGCCTGCATTGTTTGTCTCCTTTATGTTTTGTTTTAAACTGCCGCCTTTGGTGAACATTGTTCAGCTTTCTTTAATAAAAATTCCGCAGCAATGCGGATTTTTAGTATAGGGTTCTGCGGATGAGCTCCTGTACCGCAGCGGAATCATAGTCCTGCCGCAGCAGCGCGGACAACATCTGGGAAAATAAAACATCCGCAAATTTTTCTACTGTAAACTGCTCTGTAAAAGCATCCGGCCGAATCCTGGCGTCCCGTTTCAGAACGGAACACAATTCATCCAGGATATGCCGCCAGGTCTGCTGCATTCTCCGTTTTCCATCTGCTTTATCCTGCTGCATAAATCCCAGAGAGTGCAGCGTAAAAAATCCGGGATACTGTTTACAGCCGTACTTCATCTGTTCATACATCCAGACAATGCAGTCCTGCGTGTCCTGAAACACGTCCCTGTCACCGGGACGATGGAAAATCTCATGCCAGATACTTTCTACTGCCGCACCCACTAGCGCCGCTTTAGAATCAAAATAATTGTAAATGGCTCCCACCGATACCCCGCAGGCCGCCGCAACAGAACGGATATTGAGCGCAGACCATCCCTGCTGCTGAATCAGTTCCCGGCTTGTTTTTAAAATATCTTCTTTGGATGTCACCACTGTATTCATTTCATCACCTCAACATGAACAATGTTCATTATAACGGTCTTAAATCACTTTGTCAAGTACTTTGATTGTATCCCCAACGCCTGTGCAGGCTTCTATATAGCTGAAAAGCAGACTCTAGTACTGCAGCGAACGTTTTATATTTGGATACGGACAGAACTGCCGAACTGCCCTTTGACACACAAACTGGGCAGCGTTTTGGCGAACTAACTGCTAACTGCGTCTAAGGAGTTCCGGAAAGCCGTCACTCCTAAAACTCCGTAAGCAGTGGATTTCGCCTCCACGCAATACGCCCATGAAGCGTTTGCTTAGCCAAAAGGCAGTTCGGCAGTTCCTGTGTATCGAAATATAGATTGTTCGCTGTAATACAAGAGCGTGTTTAAAAAACATTCCCCACATCTGCATCCCCCAATTTAACCGCCAGAGTAATATTTATGCCTCATTCAGTCAGCGCAGCCCGGATCTTATATGGTAATCTTCAAGATTTCCGGATGTTTTTCCACATATTCCGCCAAACGGCACAGTTCTGCTCCCAGAGCAGTGCGCACAAGCATTTCCAAACGAATATAACCTCCTTTTCTTCTGGTGCGGAACTTCAGAATCCGGCACTGATAAGTTTCCTCCAGTTCCCGCCGGATTTCCCGGGAGATTTGGCCGGGATTTTCCTCATTGCAGCGGTACTCCACCTCAATTTCATACACGTCTTTGATAATATGAGACATTTTTCCCTGGCGGCCCAGAAAAATTTCCACCAGAATCACGATCCCTGTGGTGCAGAACCCTATGATATACAGTCCCGCCCCTACTGCCATTCCGACGCCCAGAGTGGCCCAGATGCCGGCCGAGGTGGTGATTCCGCTGACATTTTTATTCCGGGAAAAGATCACGCCTGAGCCCAGAAATCCAATGGCTGCCACGGCCCCCGCCGCCATTCTGGAGGGGTCTGCCCGGACAAACTGCCCGGTCACATCCTGAAATCCGTATTTGGAGAGAATAATCATAAGCGCTGAGGACACCGCTACAATCACATGCGTGCGGATTCCCGCCGTTTTCTTTCTGCTCTCCCGTTCATAGCCGATGGCGCCTCCGCAGCAGCCCGCCAGTAAAATTCTCCCCATCCACTCCAACTGCTGTATTACAAAAACCATATTTACTGAAACAGGGAATATTCCTCCATATTCCATACCTTCTTCACAACCTCCTGATAAAATTCCGGTTCGTGGCACACCAGCAGAACGGCTCCTTTATATTCCTGCAGGGCGCGTTTCAATTCTTCCTTGGCGTCCACATCCAGATGGTTGGTGGGCTCGTCCAATAAGAGGATATTCGTCTCCACATTCAAAAGCTTGCACAGCCGCACCCTGGCCTGTTCTCCTCCGCTTAACACCTTTACCTTGCTCTCAATGTGCTTGGTGGTAAGGCCGCATTTTGCCAGCGCAGAGCGAACCTCGTATTGGGTATAGGCCGGAAATGTCTCCCAGATTTCTTCAATACAGCTGTTTTCGCTTTCCGGCATCTCCTGCTCAAAATATCCCGGAAACAGATAATCTCCCAGTCTGACTTTTCCGGAAAGCGGTTTTACCAGGCCCAGTACACTTTTCAGAAATGTGGATTTCCCAATTCCATTGGCTCCCGTCACTGCAATTTTCTCTCCGCGTTCCATTCTGAGATTGATGGGTTTAGACAGCGGTTTTTCGTAGCCCAGTACAAGGTCGTCCGTCTCGAAAATCACCTTTCCGGCCGCTTTCGCATTCCGGAAAAAGAATTCCGGCCTGGGCCGCTCTGCCGCAAGCTGAATGACTTCCATTTTATCCAGTTTTTTCTGCCTGGACATGGCCATATTTCTGGTTGCCACCCGGGATTTATTTCTCGCCACAAAATCCTTCAGCCCTTCAATCTCTTTCTGCTGCCTCTTATAAGCCGCTTCCAGCTGAGATTTTTTCATCTCATAGACTTCCATAAATTTATCGTAATCTCCTACGTAGCGGGTCAGCGCCTGATTTTCCATATGGTAAATGATATTGACTACGCTGTTGAGAAAAGGAATATCATGGGAGATTAAAATAAATGCATTTTCATAGTCCAGCAGATAGCGTTTCAGCCATTCTATGTGGTTTTCATCCAGATAATTGGTGGGCTCGTCCAACAACAGAATATCCGGTTTTTCCAAAAGCAGCTTTGCCAGAAGGGCCTTCGTCCTCTGCCCGCCGCTCAGTTCTGACACATCCCTGTCCAGTCCCAGCTCCAGTATGCCCAACGCCCTTGCCACTTCTTCCACCTTCGCGTCAATCATATAAAAATCATGCTGTTCTAACAATTCCTGCATGGTTCCCGTTTCCTCCAGCAGACGGTTCATTTCTTTTTCATCTGCGGAGCCCATGGCTTCAAACATCTGGTTCATCTCCGTTTCCATTTCAAACAAAAAGGAAAAGGCGCTGCGCAGAACATCTCCTATCGTCATTCCCTGTTTTAATACGGTGTGCTGATCCAGATAGCCGGCGCGCACATGCCTGGCCCATTCCACGCTTCCTTCATCCGGCTGCAGATGGCCGGTTACAATGTTCATAAACGTGGACTTGCCTTCTCCGTTGGCCCCAATCAGCCCGATATGCTCCCCTTTTAACAGCCGGAAAGACACATCATTGAAAATCGCCCTGTCTCCGAATCCATGGGTTAAATTTTTTACATCCAAGATCATAATTCTGTCTCCTTTTGCCGATGGCAGAAAAATTTTTTGATTTCATCATACCATTTTTTTGATGTAAATACAATTGCAGCAAATGCAGAATCAGCTCTAATCCGTATATCTATGCCTTCTCACTTCCATTTCCGGTGCCCAACCCAAAGCGCGGCTCCCACAACAGCCGCTGCCAGCACACAAGCCGCTTCTGAAATCTCATGATACACAGACGGCCAAGAAGAAAACGCGTAAATGTATTTCAATAACGGCTCTGCATGATAACGCAGCAGAGAAATCAGAGGGTTAATATAATCCATATTTGCAATCATCAATACCACATTGGGCAGAATAAACAGCAAAACCGTCCCCGAAAAAAACTGCACTGTAGAAAGAAAGATCTGCGCAAAAAGAAAGAATATCACTGCTACTGCAATTCCTGCAGCAATCCTCTGCAGCACAGTAAGCCCCACAAGGGTTCCAACCGTCCAGTCAGTTGGAAATTCCCGGAACCCTGACAGAGACCATGCCGGCATTCCCATGTTCAAAGCCTCTGGATTCCTCCAAAAAAATATAAAGCAGGAGGGCAGCCAAATCACAGCCTGCAGCGCAGCTCCTGTAAGACATGCAATCAGAAACTTGTACCAGTATACCTTTCGGCTGTTGGCTGTGGAATGGATTAAAACTCCCATCCTGCTGGCTGATTCATGTTGAAATAAGCCTCCCAGGGAAAATACGGTAGCTAAAAGAAAAATCAAAAAATGCATCAGCTCCTTGTCCTTGTCAAAAAAGAATCTGTTCCAGACACGTTCATTAATATATACTGTTCCTTCCTTTCCACTTTCTAAAATATACTGTGCCTGAATCCGTATTCTATCTAATGCGGCAAATTGACCGCCATCCATAAATATCAAGGACTGTTCCTCCAGTCTTTCCAGCGCCTGTTCCAGCTCCATGCCATTTTTCCCAATAAAATCTTTCGAAAACTGTTCATAATAATATTCCGATGGCATGACAAGGCCTGCATCCTGCCATTCTCCCACATCCCGATACAGCATAACTGCTGTAAATATCAAAAACACTACCCAAGTTTTCTGCACCCGTAAATACTTGTCACATTCCTTGCGAAAAATACTTGTTCCACGTCTCCTGTATGATTCTCTGCTGCTAACATAACCAAAAATTTTCAAAGAAGAAGGTCCAAATGCGGCAACAGACACGCAGCTCCCAATGCCCACAACTAACATCAAAACACATCCCGAAAGGGTAAGTCCTACCGGATAAGACAATAGATTCAAATTCTGATAATCCCCTAAGAACTCCGCTGTATCAAATATTCCAATCAAATTTAAGTACCGGAAAATCTTTGCCACCGGATTCTCAGGCAGATAAAACCACAGGGAAAAGCTTAGTCCCAAAGCCCCTCCCAGCACAAGCCATGCCGCTCTGCCTCCATTGAACCTGTAGATCACTGCCTGAAACACCAACGCAATGGTAACAGAAGCAGCCATTTTCCAAAGCATAAAAAGCACAAGATACAGACCGACTGTACAGGGGAATGACACATTCCGACAGTCGGCAATTCCATGGATTTCCGCCCCAAGAGGCGGCAGCCCAACCGTTTCCCCCGTCAAAAAGATGTTCCACCCATAGGTGGCGCATGCATACAAAGCAGTACTCAGGGACACTGTGGCAAGCTGCACGAATTTCAAATACGCCCTGCCTCGCAAAGACGATTGCAAAAGCTTCTGCATCCCACTGCGCCCATCCTTGCCAAATAGCTGAAATGACAGCAGACAAACACCGGCCAGCACAAACACATCCGCCAAAATAAACTCCTGCATTTTCACTAGCCCCGCACTGCTTTGGGGCGTAACAGTAAGACCCTTTAACCCGGAAAAATCTTTCTGCGTCTTTATAATGTTTCGATAAGAATAACTTCCTTCCTTTGAAAAAATAGGAAATTCCAGCAGCTTTTCGGCCCTTGCATCTATCTGCTCAATAAAGGCATCGAAATTATCTGCGTCCCGGTATTCCTCTTCCACTATCTGCAGCGCTTCATAGCGCAATCGTTCTTCTTCATTCAGCCAAAATTCTTCTCCTGCCTCCGCTGCTGCCTCTGCTTTCTGTTCCAGTATAAGACGCTCCTCCTGGATTACTGCAAGCCCTGCCTGGCGTTCTCCTGCCTGTTCTGCCCTTCGATGTACCTCCTCATAAACTTCCCTGTATTCCGGGGAAGGAATGGCAGGAATCAAATAGATATAATAAGCCGCCCCATTAATTGCCAAAAACAGCAGCAACAGCCATTTTACCTTTCCGCTCATAAGCTTACGCAGCTCATACCGCACCAGCATTCTCCCCACTCCTTCCATCCTGCTCTGAAAATGCAGACAAGTAAACCTCCTGTAAATTCGCAGAAACCTCTGCAGCCTCTGTTACCAGTCCCCGGAAATTCTCATCCTTGGCAATAAAACGTACCTGTATGGTACTATCCGGCAGTTCCTGTATATTGCTGATAACTACCCGTTCCTCCAGCTTTTCCAATGCCTCACTCTTAATTCGTGCCTCATATACCTGGCCGGAAAGCTGACTGCACAGTTCCTGGATACTCCCATGCCTGCGGATTCTCCCTTCTCCAAGAAGCAGAATTTCCTTTGCAATGGAATCCACATCTGATACCACATGGGTTGCAATGATCACCGTACGCTCTTCTGCTATGCGGCTGATAAAATTGCGTATCTTAATGCGTTCTTTGGGATCAAGCCCCGCCGTTGGCTCATCCAAAATCAATACCTTGGGCTGCCCAAGCAATGCCTGGGCTATGAGAATCCGCTGCTTCATCCCTCCGGAATAGGTGGACAGCTTCTTCCCTGCCACATCCAAAAGCCCTACTATTTCTAAAGCAGCTTCTGCCTCTAGTGGAATCTTCTGCTTTGGAATACCTTTCAATGCAGCCATATAAGAAAGGAACTGGAACGCAGTGAACATTTCATACATCCCCTGCAGCTGGGGAACATATCCCAGAACCTGTCGATATTCCCTGCTATGTTTCCGAATATCTTTCCCACAATAGGACACGCTCCCGGAATCGCAAATGAGATTCCCGGTCATGATCTGGATAAGGGTTGACTTCCCTGCTCCATTGGGACCAAGCAATCCATACACTCCGTCTTCAAACGTATAATTCAGATCGAAAAGTACTTTTTTTTTCCCATATGATTTATTCAACGACTTAATTTCCAACATATGCAACACCTACTTTCCCATTTCAATACGCTTCGGCTCCACAATCCCCCCATGGAACTGAGACTTGTCCACATAATAAAATGTCATAGGGCTGTTTGGATTAAAATCCTCTGGAAACGTCGCAAGAAACATATACTTCTCCGTCCCTGGAAACAAATAGTAAAGACTTCCAAATCCTCTGGTGGGAATCTCTGCCGCCAGGGTTCCGTCATGCTCATAAACACGCACCCGATAGTCATCTTCCGGCACCGGTTCTGGAACCTCCAGCCAATTATCCGTCATAAAATAGACATATTTTTTGTCCAACCCCCGCAGGTTGTCCTTTTTCCCCACACTGATAAAATCTTCCTCGGTAAGCCGCTCCCAGTCCTCTCCCTTTTTGGCACGGTAGTATTTCTTTTCTTTATCATATGGTTCATAAGATATATCCTTCTGCTCCATCAAAAACGATATGTCTTTCCCCAGTTCAATCCTGCAGGTCATGGGCTCATGGATCTTTTCTGTTTCCCCTGATTCCAAATCAACTTTTAAATAAACGCTTTCTCTTCCTGTATCCGCAGGATCAAAAAGATAAAAATAGCAGAACCCATCCATGCACTTCATCTGGTTAATGGTGTGCTCCGGGTATTCTGCTGTCTCATAGAGTATCTCCTCTTTCTCTGGATGGTATGCCGGAAAAGCCCTAATGGTGTGCACCACACTGTCTGCCTTCCATGCCTTGTCTCCAACATATGCCATTCCTTCATAAATAGCAAACCCATTGATTTCTGTTCCCTTGTCATATAAAACGGTTCGTTCTGTTCCATCCAAAGAAAGCTTATAAAGAGACATTCCAGAAGTTTTCATGCTGCTTCCCGTGACATACAATGCATCCTTATAATAATAAATATGTGTTCCGCCAACCCCCACATAAGCATTACATTCATAATAATCCCAAAGGTTTTCCACACCTTCGTCATTGTGAATACATTCCAGCTTATCGCATACAATTGTACTCTTCTGAAAGTCATGGGACACATAATATACAAAGCCACGCTGCACAATATAATACCCTTCCGGCGATGCCGTAATAGGAGCTGACAAAAAGGCAACAAAATCACCTGCTGTCTCTGAACTTTCCCCAAAGCCTTTCCCGCTGCCTGAATGACAGCCTATCCCCAGCAGCAAACACAGAAAAGCCAAAACAATTACTGCAGAAACTATCTTCTTCAAGCTTATCCCTCCTTAAATAGAAAAGGGGACACACTGGTCCCCTGTCTTCTTGCGCAGTCACTGATAGATTCAATTCCGTCCTGCGCCAGATGCTGTATTATACACATTCAAAATACCAGCTGAATAATATTCAATTTTGTGTCTAGAATTCGCAGATGAAAACTCCCTTGGAGCTGGAACTGTCACCCTTGCACCAGTTACTACTATTCCATGGGCAGTCTGGGAAGTAGTACTTCCACCATCTGAATAATTTCCTGTAACAGTCACAGAACAAGCTGTAGCACTGTGGCATTCCGTTATTCCCATTGCTGCACGATTTCCTCCTTCCATTGTTGTAACGCAACGGTTACTTGGCACTGCAAAAGCTGTTACTGAAAACATCATAAATGCCAAAACAAAAGCAGTTCCTCCAAAAAGTCCTTTTTTCTTCATATTAGTTACCTCCTTAATCAATTATCTACCTTATGTACAATTAGCACAAGACACCTTGTACAACGGACTCCCCTCCTCCCCATATTTATCTACCTTCTATATAATAGCTACCATTCATTTATATTGTATATATTATACTATTTTTTTCTGTTTGTCAATTTTTTTTTGGGTATTTTTTACAATTTTAGATTTGTTTTCATCTAAACTACGCGACATATCCAATATGGGGCTGTCGCTTGAACGAATAAAAATTCGTGAAGCAACAGCCCCATAATTACCCGCCGGCAAAGACTGGCTTGGCTAGTTTTCCTATTTACTGCTCTGATGTTCGTTTACATTCTGTTTCTTCTTTTTGTTTTTACACCACCATGTGCCTGCCACCGAACAGCTGCCACCTAAAATAAACAAAAGGAATATGAATGCAATCATAACAATAATACTTGATCTTCCAATGATTGCCCGTCCTCTTTCATCACGGGAGGATTTTATAAAAAATAAGACAACCAAAATAATCGTAATCGGTACACCATACCATATCCCTGCTATCAGTATTGGCCTATTGTTCACAAGTTCATTCAGTATTTTAATTACTTTTCTGCCTCCGAAAAATCAAATAAATCTTCAATCATCACATCAAATATTTTTGAAATACTATACGCCAACATCATGGATGGATTATAGCGATTACGCTCGAGCTGCATAATTGTTTGCCTTGAAACACCCACCAAAGCGGCAAGCTCTTGTTGCATCATTCTTTTTGTGGCTCTGTACACATGGATTTTAATTTCAAACTGATATTTATTTTGTGACAATAGCCCGCCGCCTTTCTTTGCCTTTATTGTTATTTCACAAATCTCTCACTCATGAGGGACTTGAACACTTTATGCGCCGAGCATGGCCGCTTCAGCGACATAATGCCCTTCGTGGGGGTGCGCATCCCTTTTTTCTTTTTAAAATATGCTTTTCAAGCCATGAAAATTGCTTATTGAAGAGCTCCTTTTTTGCAGAATGGCAGAATAAATTGGAAAATCACCTTAAATAAATCAATGAAAGAACAAAAATGAAGCTGCCGCTTCACGAATTTTTCACTCGTTAAAGCGACAGCCCTATGAAATATGCTGTTACTGAAGTAAGGACAATACGCCCTGTGTGGACTGGTTTGCCTGAGCAAGCATGGACTGGCCTGCCTGTGCAAGAATGTTGTTCTTGCTGTATTCCACCATCTCTTCCGCCATATCGGTGTCGCGGATACGGGATTCTGCTGAGGTGGTATTCTCAACGATATTATCCAGGTTGGCAATGGTATGCTCTAATCTGTTCTGTACGGCTCCCAATGCGGAACGCTGTGCGGATACTTTGGAAATTGCGTCTGCAATTGCGTCAATTGCGTAGGTTGCGGAATTACCGCTGTCGTCAGACACGTTCAGACCTTTTACCCCAAGCCCTGCGGCGTCCATAGCGTCAATGTCTACGGTAATCTTATTGGTCATGTCAGCGTCAGAGCCTACATGAAGGTTGAAGGACAATGCTTCTTTCACTTCCACGCTGCCCTGGGTGATTGTGAATTTGCCGTCGCCGTCGTTGGTCACGGTTGCTTCTGTGTCAGCTCCGATACTGGAAGCCTTCTGCAGTTCTTCTGCGATCATGGTATATGCCTGTTTTGCGCTGATTACTTTTTCGGTGTTTTCCGGGAGGGCGATATCGCCGATGACGGTATTTGCAGCTCCTGCACCATTGATATCAACTTTATCTCCATCATGGATTTTTGACAAAATACTATCTTTGGTAAGTTTGAATGCTTCTTCGTCCACATCCGCTTCATCAACGATAGTGTAAGTAACCTGATCATGCCCGCTTCCAACCGTTACTGTATCACCTACTGCCAATGCGTCAATTGCATCATATATTTCTTTTGCAGATTTGGGTGTTTCTTCTGTAGCTATTGTAGTAACGCCGCCCTGAGTTACACTGTCTCCTGCGGAAAGTGCAACAGCGGTAGTATCTGTAATGCCTGCTCCGGCCTTTGCGATTGTGGAGGCCTTTGTATTTGCAAGCATAGATATGCTTACTTCCCCTTTTTCTAAAGACGAAACAATCGTTACACCTTCAGCTCCTGCAACTTTTGCAGCTGTGCCATTTGCAGTTCCGCTGTCCTTCGTAGTAATTAAAGTCGCTCCGCCTGTACCAACTGTTACCTGCTGTCCGGCTGCCAATGCGTCATTCACCATTTTCTGCAAATCAGCCGCACTGCGGTCGTTTGTAGTAGTGCTCGAAGCAGCAGCTACTGTATATTCTTCTTCTCCGATTTTTATTTTATCGCCAGTTGCCCACTGCAGATCACTGACTGACAATTTATCGGTTAATGTATAAGTATTTCCCTGATATGTTACACTGTCGCCTGCTGCCAGTGTAGCTGTGGTCGTAAAAAGAGCATTGTCAGATTTAAGATAACCATCTGTGGAAGTATTCAGTTCTCCTGCATCCTTATGATTTCCTGACATTCCAATGGTATACTCTTTTCCGCCAATGGTAACCTTATCGCCGTTTTCTAAGGCCTTATCCAGTTCAAAGCCTGACACTCCGCCGCCTTTATCCGTCAGCTTGCCTTTGATGCCTGCATCATGGGCTGCAACCTTCTCTGTTGTGGTGGCTCCTCCTTTATCCCCTTTCAGCAGATAAATCTCATTGAACTTTGTTGTCTCTGCCACGCGGTCGATTTCCGTGGTCAGCTGGTCGATTTCCGCCTGAATCGCGTCCCTGTCTGATTCAGAGTTGGTTCCGTTGGCCGCCTGGGTTGCCAGCTCGTTCATACGCTGCAGCATGGAGTGCACTTCCGTCAGGGCCCCCTCTGCCGTCTGCACTGCGGACACCCCGTCCTGGGCGTTGGTGGATGCACGGTCAAGGCCGCGGATCTGCTTCCTCATTTTCTCCGAAATGGTCAATCCTGCCGCGTCGTCTGCCGCACGGTTGATTTTATATCCGGATGATAACTTCTCTGTGGACTTTGCCTGTGCGCCTGTGGTTACCCCAAGCATTCTGTTTGCGTTCATCGCCTGCATGTTGTGTTGTACTACCATAATTTTTCCTCCTTGTTGTCTATGGTTTTTCTGCCGCAAATCCGTTTGCGCGCATCTGGCCCTGTTTTTGGGACTGCGGACTGAAACGTCCCCGGCAGTCCTTCGGGCTGTTTATAATAAGCAGTGAAAACTGCATTATTACCTGCTGCCTCTGCACTGGAAGCCCCCTTATAAAATGTCTGTTCTTTCTCCCTGTTCCGCTCTGCTCCAACGGACGTACCGCGGCAGCTGGGAACTACACGTTCTTTCTGGCTTTCCTGCGCTCCGCCATCAGAATGGCCTTGATTTTCTCTTTGGCCTCCGGGGAAATCTCCCTGTCTCTGTAATGCTTCACTTCATTTCCCGGGCCCGGCGCCATGCCGTAACGCTCCAGCGCCTCGCTTCTGGCAATGTTGTAGGATTTGGGCGCATCCACCAGAATCCGTATGTTGTTGGAGCTTCCTCCGGCAAATACAATCTTGATGTCATCGCCGATTAAGACATATTCCCCTGGCTTTACTGATAATTTCAGCATACATAACCTCCTGTTCTTCTTTCCGGCATCCCCGTACTGCTAATTTTGGAATGCAACAGTTTATAGTAAACTGTTGCGTCCCTGCCCTGATTTTGATTATGCAAATATTTCATTAATACCGTTTATTTTGAAAAATAATCGAAAACAATAGAATTATCAGTGAATTTAAGAAAAAGAAATTTTTTTAATTTAGATGTTAAGTATTTTTCTTTTGGTTCGATATATATGGTGTAAAGGCAAATGCAACATTTTACTATAAAATGTTGCATTTGCCTTAATTATTTTTTATGCAATTCCATATAATACATTTAAAAAATGATCTGAGCCGGCTCATTGTCAAAAACTTCCAAAAAAATTTCCTCCACTGTCCAAAAAAAATCGTTCAATGGATAAAATAATGTTACAACTTATTCACCATCCGGCTTTTTACAGCGGCACAGCAAATAACTAATCCCCGCCACAGCCGAATGGGGAATACTGCAAAATACATGCAGTTATGTGCGCAAAAAACCGGATCTTACAAAAGATGGAGGTAACATATATGGGTACTACGCAACCAATCAGAGAGAAGAAAGAATTGAAACAGTTTATGGACTACTATCGAAACATCCGTCCAAATGCCAGAAATTATGTATTGATTACATTCGGTCTGCATACCGCCCTTCGCATCAGCGATATCCTGAACCTGAACTGGCAGGATGTGTATGATTTCGAGAAAAAGAATTTCCGCAACCACATTTTTGTACGGGAGGAAAAAACCGGGAAGGAGAATGTTGTGGCTTTAAACGCGCATTTAAAAGATTCCCTGGAACTTTACAAAAATCTGAGAAACCCTTCTCAGGAAGACTACATTTTCACCAAAACTACTAATTTTTCCCGCCCCTTAAGCCGCTCCCAGGCATTCCGCATCATTAAGAAAGCGGCCACAGAAACGCTCCATGATCCCCATATCAGCTGTCATTCCCTTCGGAAAACCTTTGGGTATCATGCATGGAAGCAGGGGGTTCCCCCTGCTCTGTTAATGGAAATCTACAACCATTCTTCCTATACCATTACCAAAAGATATCTGGGAATTGCCCAGGATGAACGGGATTCTATTTATATGGATATTGATTTTTAGATAAATCAGCAAAAAGTCTGGCCGGACATAGCATTCGCAGTGTCCGGCCAGACCGTAAAAGGCAGCTTTCTCCCTGTCAAACCTTTTTCCCGCAGCATTTTTTATACCATTCCGTTTTCATTCAGCCATCCCACAATATCAGAAAGCATCATTCCTTTGGCAAACTCCTGGTAAATCACTGTGCACAGCTCGTCCGCCTCTTCTGTGTCATAGTCCAGTTCCCGGCAGAAGAACTCTTAAAAATTTTTTCGAAAATCCGAATCTTCTTTCCATTCGCATAAGGTTATTTTTTTCTGGTAAAACTCAAATTCATAATGTTCTGTTTTCTCACAATCCAAAAGTTCCTCTAAAATCCATGCAAGCTGCGTAAAAGTAATGCCAAAAGGAACAACCCCCCGCCGCCAGACAGGAGGTTTTGTGCCTTTTCTGATCATTTTAAGCTGAAACCAATTCATCCTTTTCACCTCTGTTATAGCTATCCTGCCGTAAGTTTCACCTCTATTCTATGACAGCCGGAATAAAATATCAATGGTTCTTTTCTTTTTTACTCTTGACTTTACAGACTCTTGTGTTATCTTAAAACAGACAACTGAAAGCAAGGAGAGAACAAATGCACAGCCAACCACAAAACAATTACCTCCGGGGCGTTTCCATGATTCTTATGTCTGCATTCTGCTTTGCATGCATGAATATCTGTATCCGCCTGTCCGGCAATCTTCCGTCCATACAAAAAAGTTTCTTCCGCAATCTGGTGGCAGCCCTGTTTGCCGGAATTATTATCCTGAAAAATTACGGCAGGCCCCAGCCCGTTTCCCTGTATATTCCAAAAGAGGCCCGGACTGCCCTTATACTGCGGTGTGTGTTCGGCACCGCAGGCATCCTCTGCAATTTCTACGCGGTGGATCATCTGCTTGTGGCGGACGCTTCTATTTTAAATAAACTGTCGCCTTTTTTTGCCGTTATTTTTTCTTATTTTCTATTGAAGGAAAAAATACGGCCCATTCAGGCTGCCTGCATTTTCTCCGCTTTCTGCGGCTGCCTGTTTATTGTAAAGCCGGGATTCCACAATGCCGCGCTGCTTCCCGCATTGATCGGGGTATGCGGCGGTCTTGGAGCGGGGATTGCCTATACCATGGTGCGTAAACTGGGAACTATGAAGATTCAGGGGCCTGTGATCGTCTTTTATTTCTCACTGTTTTCCTGCCTGTTTGTTACACCCTGGATGATTCTGGATTTTGCGCCTATGACGCCAGGACAGACTTTGACGCTCCTGCTGACGGGCCTGTTTGCCGCAGGCGGACAGTTCGCCATTACCGCCGCATACACCTGCGCCCCTGCCAAAAAAATCTCTATTTTTGATTATTCCCAGATTATCTTTGCAGCCATTCTGGGATTCGCCCTGTTTGGAGAACTTCCGGACAAATACAGTTTTATCGGATATGCCCTTGTGATTACGGCTTCCCTGATGATGTTTCTGTATAACTGCAGGAAGGAAGAGCCGTAATCTGAAAGGGACTGCCGCATTCTATGATTGAATGGCTATTGTGCGTTTTCTGCCCGTTTTTTTTCGAGGCTCTGAAGAATCTCTTCATTCTTCTTTTCATCCAGCGGATAAATCTGCAGCGGAATCAGACAGCAGAGAAACAATATGCCGAAAATCAGGTTTACCGTAAGATTGATGCCGTTCAGCGCCGCCGGCGTCTGCTGCGCGTTGGCCACATATCCGGTTGCGCCCATAATCAGCAGTCCGCCGGATACGCCGAAGGCAGAACCGAACTTGGTGGACAGAGATACTGTTGCGTAAGAGGTTCCGTCGGAACGCACCCCTGTTTTATCCTCCTGGTAGTTAATGGCGTCAGGAATCATTGCCATGGGAATCGGAAAGGAGAAACAGAAGAAGCCGTATAAACAGTGAAGCGCCAACAGCAGCGGAATGTTGGTATATCCCACAGTGGCTCCCACTGCATAAATCAGAATCAGGCTTGTTCCTGAGCCGATATATCCAATCCTTGCCATTTTCTTTTTGCCTATTTTTACAGTAAAACTCATGGTAACAAAAATCCCGATGACTGTGCATAAGGAGGGCAGTGACATAAAGGCCGCAATTAAATCAAACCTCTGGACATTATACATCAGATAATAGATCACAACGCCCATCCGGCCAAAGAAAGCCGTCATAGCCAAAAGCTGAATCAAAAATACCAGCATCAGCGGTTTATTGGACAGTACGCTTTTAATGCTTGTGCCTACGGACACCTTTGTGGAGCTTTTGGGCGGTATAATTGTTTCCTTACACATCGTGTAAACAAAGTAGAACAGGGGAAGCGCGCATATTGCAAATAAAACCGCCACTTTCGTATAAGCCCCTGCGGTATAGCCTTCGCCGCCTGAAAACTTCATCAGCAGCGGCGCAGTAATTGCATTCAGAAGCACGGAGCTGAGATTAGTTCCCATCATTCTGTAACTGTTCAGCCGGGCAATATCATCCACATCGGAAGTCATAACCGTTGACAGGGAGCCATAAGAAAGGTTCACCACCGTATACATCATGCCGCATCCAATGTATGTAACTGCCGCGTAAATCACCGCCCCACTGCCTTTTCCAAGGGTAGTAAAGGTCAGTACTGACAAGACTGCCAGAATCGGCGCTCCGAACAGGATATAGGGGCGAAACCGTCCCCATTTCGTATTGGTTCTCTCCGCAATGGCTCCAAACATAGGATCATTGACCCCGTCCCAAATTTTTGCAATCAGCATAATTGCAGAAGCAACTGCCGGGGCCATGCCCACCACATCTGTATAGAATACACTCAAGTAACTTCCTACAAACGTCCAGCACAAGTTACTTGCAAAATCTCCGCACCCATATGCAAAGAGTGTGAGTTTAGACAATTTTTTCGTCTGTGTGTTCATATTCTCCTCCTAAAAATCCTCCGCGCAAACTCATTCTGACGGTTTTGCGCCTGCAAAATCTTGACAAACAAACACTTTATGAATTAGAATATTCCTGGGTTGTGAATATTTTCATTCATTCCTGGCATGCCGAATGTTCCCAGCATTCGGCATGCCTTATTATCTGCCTGTTTTTTCTTCTTGCTACTTTTTCAGCAGCTATCCGCCGCCGTTATATCCTTACCGGTTCAGCAGCTATCCGCCGCCATTATATTCTTACTGGTTCAGCAGCTATCCGCCGCTGTTATATCCTTACTGGTTCAGCAGTTTTTTCACCATTGCCACATGGCGGGTGGTTTGTTCTACTGCGCCGTAGCCGCCTTCATCTTCATATTCTGTTACAATATATCCGTCATACTCAGATTCCGCGATCACCGGGATAATCTCTTCATAAGGAATGGACGCCTCATGGAGATTCTCATCCACGTAATGGCATTTTCCATGCATTTCAAAGCAGTAGGGCATGATTTTCTTCAGACCTTCCAGTTCTTTAACACAGCTCTTTCGGAACTGTACAAATCCATACATGCTGTTCAATGTTCCGCCAAGGGCGGGGCATTTTGCAAGCTCCGGCCCCATTATTTGCATGGCTTCTTCCATGGGCACATCCTCATAGCGAAGCTTCGCGCATTTCTCTAACTGTTCCAGAGTTGCTCCCGCCGCCAGGGCGCGGTCCCAGTAGGGTTTGTTGGGCTTCGTGGCAAAGCATCCGAAATCCGGCACAAAACCGATATATTTGCTGCCTGTCTTTTCAATCACTTCCAGATAATCCAGAATCGGCTGCGTCACCGGGCTGTCCGGGTTATGGATTTCAATGCCCACACGGACATTGTAAGCCTCTGCAAAAGGCGCAATCCGTGCAAGGCCGGCAGGGGACAGCAGATATTGCTCACGCATTACCGTACACCCCAGCTTATTGGCGGACACAATATCGGTAACGGCGCGGGCTACCATTTCATCCTCCGTCAAATCCCTGTCCTTCAGCATCCCCCGATCCATATTTGCCGAATAGCAGATTGGGCCGATTCCGTATTTTTCTTTACACTCTCTGATAAATGAAACAAATTCATCTGATACATACGGGTAAGAGGGAATCATCTGAGCCGCCACAATCTCATATCCTTCCGCGCCCAAATCCGCCGCCGTGCGGATGACTCCTTCCAGATCCAGTTCCCCTTTCAGGAAAGGAGTCCCCAATGAAAATAACGTAATTCCTGTTTTTACATTTGCCATTTTTTCCTCCTTATTGTCCACGCTTTTTGGACATACAGGTATGCCCATGGGCGCTTTCTCCTTCTAATCTGTAACTGCCAAACATTTCGTGCCGCAGCTGTCCACCGGCATATACATGTGATTGGGGCCGATGGGCATATAAGGAGAACGGAAAAACAAGGTCACGTCTATCTTATGTTCCCCTTCCGGAAGCCCGCCCGGATAAAATACCCGGATGGTTGCCGGTTCTGTCACCTGCCAGAATTCCGTATAGCATTTGTCAAACTCTGCCGGACTGAATTCCTTGCCGTTAATGCAGAACTTGATATTGTCCGCAGGCACCTCAAAATCATCCACCTTCACGCCGAATTCATCAATCACAGACAGAAAGTGCCCTCTGTAATAGCTTAAGCGGATCTGAAACTGGTATCCCATTTTCCTGCCGTCCACATAGTAATTCTTAAGGCTGTCGCTTACCACCACATCCACAAAATTCATGCGCATTGCAAATCCCATTTTGCCACCTCCTGACTAGAATTTAATCTCCTTGTTCTCTGCCGCTGATTGATAGATAGCGTCCAGAACCTTGGTCACTGCAAGAGCCTCTTCCGGTTTAACCAGCGGCTCCGTGTCATTCTGCACTGCTTCCAGCCACTGTTTGCAGTCAATGGTTCCTTCTTCTCCGCCGCCTCCGCCGAAGTACGCCACGCCGCCTACCGGAGAAATAGTCTCTTCCATTAACTGTCCGTTGCGTCCCCGGTTATAAATCAGCTCGTTCTTGCCATAGCTCATTCCGGAATGAATTTCCGCTCCTGCAAGGGTTCCGCAGAGAGTGGTGGAGGCTTCCCTGGATTCTAAAATATTCAAAGCCCAGCTTGCTTCCAGCCCAATGGTTGCTCCGTTTTTCATTTTCACAAATCCAACCGCAGAATCTTCCACTTCATAAGTGTCCGGATTCCAGGGCCCGAACAGGTTGCCCTCGGTGGCCTGTTTAAGTCCCCCCAGTTTATGGAATACAGAACCGGAAACGCTCTCAATGTCATAATTGTCCATGCACCACAGTGTAATATCCAGGGCATGTGTTCCAATGTCAATCAAAGGGCCGCCGCCCTGGGCTTCTTTATCCATAAATACGCCCCAGGTGGGAACTCCCCGACGTCTTACCGCATGGGCCTTTGCATAGTAGATATCTCCCAAATCGCCCTTTTTGCATGCGTCATGTAGATTCTGAACTTCAGCCCGGAACCGGTTCTGATAACCCACGGTAAACTTCATGCCGGATTTCTTCCATGCTTCTACCATTTTTTCCGCCTCTTTTGTGCTGTGGGACATGGGCTTTTCGCAGTACACATGCTTTTTCGCTGCAAATGCCGCAATGGCAATCTCACTGTGAGCCACATTAGGGGTACAGATATGCACAACCTCCACTGCCGGATTGGCAAGAACTTCTCTGTAATCTGCGGTAACCTGCGCGCCCTCTGCGCCGAATTCCTTTGCCGCCGCTTCTGCCCGCTCCAGTTTAATGTCGCAGAATGAAACAATTTCATTTAAATCTGCATTATTTTTCAATGCTGGAAAATGTTTCTGATTTGCAATCCCTCCGCATCCAATCACTGCAACTTTTACTTTACTCATGTTGGTTCCTCCATTTCGTTTTGTTATTTGATGTAATAAGTATAGCAAAAGCCCCGTCCTGCCGCTTCTTTGGTTCAAACGGAAATCCTGTCGGATTATGACCTTCTTTTTGCCGGGATTTCCCGCCTCAATTACAAAAGGTCAAAAATGAACGGTTCATTTTTGACCTTCCCTCAGAGCATGTTTAAAAAAATATACCCGGGTCTGTATGTCCTGCTCTGCAGGTTTCCTATATCATATGACGGATTCTGATAAATGCAATTTCATTGGGCTCCATTCTGATTTTAATTTTCAAATTCTGATTCCGGGCCTCCAACATCTGAATGGTCAGCTTCGGCTCGCATATTTTGCGGAAATACCAGATATCATTTCTGGTAATCTCCCGCTCAAAATTCATATCCGCCCACAATTCCAGTACGCTTCCGCATTTTTCATTAATCCGGTACGTTTTCATCTGGTACATCCCCGGCTCCACATTGGACAGAAGAATTTCCTGTTCATACACTGCCCGGTCCTCAAAATATTTCCATATATTTTCCCTGTCAATCTGATCCTCCCTGGACAGGTAGTAATTGTAATTCAGCTTCTTTTGATTGTGGCATACAATCCCGTACACCTCCATGGCGTCTGTGGTAATCATATAATTTTCGCCTTTGCCCACAAAATAAGGAAACTGCCGGTTTAAAAAATCAAAGGCAAAGGCCGCCGGCTTCATTACGCCGTCCCTGCTTAAAATCCCCATGCCCCCAAAGAGCATATCACTGGAATCGTAATGCTCCGAAATGCGGTCGCTGCCCTGAAAATAAGCCATGCTGTCCAGTTTTCCATAGACGTCAATGTAATTTTTTACAATGTAGGCCCCTTTAAAACAGGTGTCATTGATATAATTCCGGTCAGAAATCGTAAGGTTCCATTCCGTACAATACACCGGCATGTTATGATATCCGATTTCTTCCAGTGCATTTCGGGCTTTCAACACCCAGTGCAGAACCCCCTCATTATCTGTGATGCGTTTCGAATAGGTATCCTTTGACACCTCGCCCCTTTCATACCCATAATAAAGAAACGAAAGAAAATCTGGCTGAACCGAGCGTTTTTTCCACAGGGACATCATTTCAAATCCTCTCTGCTCCCACATATCCGCCCGAAAGCCGCAGCCGCCCACCAGAAGCTCTCTGCTGTACTGATGGATAATTTCAGCCGCAGCGTCAAACAGTTCAAAATATTTCGGCAGATTCCCGCCCTCATTCATCAGCTCTTCCACAAACCACAGCTCCATCCGCCAGGTTTTCACCTCGCCGCGTCCATACCGGTGCAGAAGATGCTTCATCAGCCTGTGCAGGGTATCCCGCCAGTTCTCCA
This sequence comes from Lachnospiraceae bacterium, assembly GCA_910575555.1. GTDB lineage: Bacteria > Bacillota > Clostridia > Lachnospirales > Lachnospiraceae > Petralouisia. Next base: position 110,625 of record CAJTFX010000009.1, read on the forward strand.
GGGAAGGAAGCAGAATCTGCCCGGAATCCTGAAAAACCACATTCTGCACGCTGCTCATCACACGTTTCGGTTTCATGCCCAGTTCAATATGGGGCTTTAAGCCATTCTGCAAAAGAAAATCCAGAATCGAATCCAGTCTGGAAAAATTGTGATTCTCTTCCCTGCCGTACACATTCAGCAGCATTTCATCTGAAAAAATCCTCCAAAACCGGACATACTGAAACTGCAGAGCCTCCTTTAGCAGAAGCACATGCTCCCGGACGCCAGAGTTCAGCAGATCTTCCGCAGCTCCCACATTAATCATGTCATTCCAGAACGTCCGCAGCGGCTCATACTGCTTCACATTGTATTCCGCAATTTCCTTCCGGGTCAGAATCTCCTGCTCCCGTTTCAGTCCGTCATTGCGCAGAAAAGCTTCCAGACGACCTTCCGCGATAATTTCCATCTCTGATTTTTCCTGTTTTTTCTTGTCCTCCCTGGCACGTTTGCGAAACGCAGAGGGCGTCTCCCCGTAGACTGACTTAAACGCTTTGTTGAACATGGCCATGCTGCCGAAGCCATTTTCAAAAGCAATCTTTGTAATCGGGATATTGGTGTACAAAAGATCGTCCACCGCATGGAACAGCCGGATATTGGTGAGATATTCCGCAAAGCTCATACCGTAGTTCTTTTTGAAAAATCTGGACAGATATCCGTTGGACAAATATAGTTTTTCTGACAGCTCCTTCATGCTGATGGGCTGCGCATAATTGGCCCGGATATAATTATTGATCTGTGAAATCCTGTCCTCAAATTTGTCAAAATCATCCAGCTTTTCTTTATCGCCGGATTTTACCAGAAAATGCACCGACAGCAGATCCATCACGCGGTAGCACAGTGCAATATGCCCGAAATTAGACACTCCTCCCTGGGTGCTGAGATAGTGGTTCAAAAGCTCCTTCATGGCTGCCCGCAGCTCATCGTAACGCTGGTTATCGCTTCTGGTGGAATCGCACCAGAAGATAATATTCATGCTTTCGAATATATCGCTGACCAACTGATAGGTGATAAACAGCCTGGCAAACAGAATATCCTCCGTTCCCTTCAGGCTGTGCTTTTTATTGGCGTTTACCACAAACAGGTCCTCTTCTTTCATGGAGATCACCTGTTCTCCAATCCGCACCTCCAGGGCGCCCTCCAACACAAACAGCAATTCGATATCCTGATGAAAATGCTCCCGTTCTTCCCTGGTATTGAGCACCTCTATTTTCAGTTTTTCTTTCTTTGTATATGCTGACATTCCATTCTCCTACCTTGCAATTACAACCCTGCTCCCCCTTTCCGCCGGCTTCTGCAGCGCCCTTCTACGGCCTGGCAATTACGATTCTTTTTCCCCTCTCCGCCGACTTCTGCAGCGCTTCTGCCGCCCGCATGGCCTGCAGATTCTCTTTCCCGCTGCAAACGGGCTGCCGGTTCTTCAAAATACTGCTGACAAATTCATCAATCACCCCTGAATTCTCCGCAAATCCGGCCTTCTGATCGTCATTGTTCTGAATTCCCCCAAACTGATACTTTTCCTGGCAGTCCCCTTTCTCCAGAATCAGCGTATATATCTCATCATCATAACACCGCAGCACCCCTTTTGTGCCGTAAATCACAAAAGAATTCCGTTCCTGCCCATAGCAGGTCCATCCGGCATGCATACTGCCGATTATCCCATGCTCTGTCTCCAAAATAGCCCATACATTATCCTCCACTTCAATCCGGGTTCCGTCGGGATAAGTCTTATCCAGCGTCCCCATTCTGCCGGTTACCTCCGCAATATCTTCTCCCAGTAAATGCTGAATCAAATCCAGTTTGTGGATTCCAAGATCTCCCAGCGCCCCCATTCCGGACTTATCCTTATGAAAAAACCAGGGATTTTTATTTCCTGTCCACTGATCCGGCCCACGGTGGACAAAGACCGTCTCAAAGCTCAGGACTTTTCCGATTTCCCCTTTCTGAATCAGTTCCCTGGCCTTTTGATGCGCCCCGGTCAGCCTTTGATTATTTCCAATCATCAGAATCCGGTTGTTTTTTTCAGCCGCCTCTGTCATCTGTTCACACTCCCGCACTGTCACGGCCATGGGTTTTTCGCACAGCACATGCAGTCCTGCCTCCAATGCCTGAAGGACTATGGCGGCATGGGTGTCATTGGATGTGCAGATACTCACTGCATCCAGCTCCAGTTTCAGCAATTCCTCTAAACTTTCGCAGCAAATCCCCCCGTATTGAGACGCCATCCTCTCCGCCTTTTCTCTGCCGGCATTATAAAACGCCGCCAGCCTGCAGGCCGGATTACTGTGATACTCCGGCGCATGGCGCACCTGGGCAATTGTGCCGCAGCCAATTATTCCTATCTTCAACTTCAATTTTACACCTCATTTGTCCGTCTTTTCAATCTGCCTTTGATCTTCGACCCTTCCAATTGTATCATAATTACCGCCAATAGAATAACCCCTTTAATTGCATCATTGATCAGAGAATCCATTTTCAGGGCAACAATAATCTTATCAATGATCGTATAAGACATTGCCCCAAAGAGGATTCCAAGCACTCTCCCTTTGCCGCCGGACATGCTGATGCCGCCTAATACAACGGCTGCAATGGCGTACATCTCATAGCTGGTTCCCGTAGTGGCCGGATCTGCCGAGGCGTTCATGGCAATCCACAAAAAAGCTCCCAGGCCCACCAGCATTCCCGCAATGACAAACACGGAAATCTTTGTGACAGGCACATTGATCCCGGTCATCACCGCACCCTTCTGGTTGCTTCCGATGGCATAAACTTTTTTCCCATATTTCGTACTGGTGGAAAGATATACAAACAAAACGGTCATAAGCGCCAGAATCAGCCCCACATAGGGAAGGGTGGCAGCCTTGCCGTTTCCAATCTGGTAAAAGGCCTGAAAAGAGCTTTTCTGGGTAAAAAGCTTGTAGATGGAGCTTCCTCCGCCGATAAGCTCCTTGGGAAGTTTCTGACAGACATACTGGGAAATCGATCGGAAAATCAGCATGGTTGCCAATGTTACAATAAAGGCCGGCATCTCTGCGCCGCCCACCAGAATTCCGTTTATCAGCCCGCAGAACCCTCCGAATGCAACTGCAAAGAGAAAGGCCGCAAAAATGCTGCCGGTAATATTATAAATGACAACGGAAAATCCGCTTACCATTGCAAGCATAGATCCCACCGATAAATCAATCTCTCCGGTCAGGCAGATCAGCCCCATGCCCAGAGCAATAATGCCGATAATGGCAGAATGCCGGAAAATATTCATAACGCCGCTCCAGGTAAGACTGCTGCTTGTGGCGGCGTACACGGCAAATATAATCAGAAACACAACTATGTAACTGTATTTTGACACTATCCCACTGCTGCCGGACAGTGATAATTTCTTTGTTTCCATATCCATTTCTCCCTTCTTAAAGGCTCTTCAACGCCTGCCGCAGGCCCGAACGCCTGATTTGCAGCCCAAAGTTACCGGGCGGAGCCTGTGGCGTAGAGCATCACCGCAGTTTCGCTGATTTCTTCGTGCCTAAGCAGCTTCACAATGCTTCCTTCATAAAAGACGGCGCAGTAATCCGCCACTTTCTGAATCTCCGGAATTTCCAGTGTATTAATCAGAATGGTTTTCCCTTCCCGGGCCAGTCCCAGAATCAGTTTATAAATCTCAGTTTTGGCCCCCACGTCAATTCCCTGGGTGGGATTGTCCAACAGCAGAATCTCCGCTTTTGTGTTCAGCCATCTGGCCAGAAACACCTTCTGCTGATTTCCGCCGCTTAAGGAGGTGACAGGCTGACTGCTGTCCTGCATTTTAATGTTCAGAAGCTCCCGGTAGGAAGTGAAGGCTCTGTCCTCTTCTTTTTTATGAATATGAAATTTCAGCGCGGAAAGCGTGTGCTCCGCCAGATACATGTTTTCCAGAAGGGACATATCCGCCAGAACGGAATTCTCCTTCCGGTTTGAGGCAAGCATGGCCACTTTTGACTTCATGGCTTTGTGGATGGAATTCTTCGGAATGCTTTTGCCGAACACAAGAAGCTCCCCTTCCGTTCCCCTGGCTGCGCCGAACAGTCCCTGCATAAATTCACTGCTTCCCGCGCCCTGCAGCCCGGTAAGACCGATAATCTGCCCCCGCTTTACCGTAAGATTTACCTTCCGAAAACCCGCGCCTGAGAATTCCTTTACCTCCAGGACAGTATCTCCCGCTTCCCTCGGCTCATACACATCTTCTGCGCTGTAGCTTTCCCCCACCATCATTTTCGTAACCTCTTCCGGCGTTGTTTCTGCAATTTTTCCGCTGTTTACATACTCCCCGTTGCGAAATACCGTATAACGGTCAGACAGGGCAAAAATTTCCGGCATCTTATGGGAAATAAAGATAAAAGAAGCCCCGTCTTTTTTTAATCTGCGGATAATCTCGAAGAAATGAGCCACTTCCTCATTGTTCAGGGAAGTCGTGGGCTCATCCAGTATCAAAAGCTTTGCATGAAAAAACAAGGCTTTGGCAATTTCCAGTAATTGCTTTTGACTGGTTTTCAAATCTCCCGCCATTGCATCCGGGTCAATTTTCACTCCCAGCCGCTCAAACAGCTCTCCCGCCTCTTTTCTCATTCTCTTCTTATCCAGTTTGCCGAATTTGTTTGTATATTCCTTTGCCAAAAATATGTTTTCGTATACCTTCAAATCATTGAACAGATTCAATTCCTGATGGACAAATGCAATTCCCATTTTTTCTGATTTATGAATGGTCATGGAATCGCAGACCTGCCCTTCAAATGCTACTGTACCGGAATCTTTGGGGCTGATTCCGGTCAGTACATTCATCAAAGTTGATTTGCCTGCGCCGTTTTCGCCTAAAAGCGCGTGCACCTCGCCTTTTTCCACTGAAAAAGACACGTCTTTCAGCACAGGCACGCCGTCAAAGGATTTGCAGATATGTTCCATTTGCAGCAGCTTCATAATGCTCCTCTCCTAGAAAAACGATGGGAACTGATCTACATTCTCGGGAGTTACTGTTTCGCATTCAATCACATGATCCTGCTCTACCGTTTCCCCGTTCAGATAATCCACCATATCCTGGACTGCCGTCTGAATCATGGAAGGGCTGTAGGTTACGGACATCACGCCGTCAAAATTGGCCGTAATATCTGCATAGGAATTGCCCCGCAGAACCTCGTAATATTCATCCAGTCCGCCGCAGCCTGTGAGAACCGGTTTTGTCTTGTAAATTTCTTCTTTGGCGGAATCGCTGACGCCGCCGCCGTTTAAGGATTCCAGAATGCCCATGGCAAGCTCATCATCCTCTGCATAAAACCACTTGATCCCCGCATTGGACGCGTCTCCCATCAGGGACTCGTAACTGTCTTTGGTATCGGAACGGCTCCAGTTCATCGCACCGGAATAGCTGATGGCCTTCAGATCATCCTCCGTCCATTTTGCATCTTCTGCAATGGTTTTGCCGTTGTATTCCAGTTCTCCTTTGAGATACTTGGTAAATCCATCGTTTCTGAGGGTGGTAACTGAAGAGGTGTCTCCCTCATATACATAGACAGCCTCCCCCGGCTTCATGCCCAGGGATACGAAATACTCTGCCGCGCCTGCGCCGATCCCTTCATTGTCTCCTTTTACATTGGAAACAGCGGAAGCAGAAACTGCGTCAATAATCCTGTCAAAAGCCACATAGGGAATTCCTGCGTCCACCAGCTGCTGAATGGCTGACTGGAGAGTGTCGTCCATAGGCTGAATCACAACCGCAATGTCTTTTTCCCCGCTTGCCACAATATCCTCCAGTTTGGTAATCTGGTCTGCCGCGTCATTGGCGGTAATCACCTCTGCCGTATAAGTTCCCTCTCCGTTGATTTCCTCTGCCTTTTCCTTTGCAAAGGTTGCCACAGAGCCAGTCCATCCATGATCTTCTGCCGCTGTCAGCACATAGATATGAGTGCCGCCTGCGCTCTCTGTCTTTCCGTCATTTTCGGCAGATTCGCTTTCCTCTGACGCATCCGTTTTGTCAGCTTCATCTTCCGCTCCGTTATTTCCGGCGGATTCGCTTCCATTTTCTGAAACTTTCCCATTTCCATCGGTTCCAGGCCCTCCGCAGGCCGCCAGGCCAACTGCCATGGCCAGTGTCAGTACGCTGATTAATAATTTCTTTTTCACTTATATTTCCTCCTTATTCCAGTACCAGCCTCACGCCGCCGTAAATTCCTGCGTTATTGCTTAATTCCGCCTGCTTAAAAGGCGTCTCGCAGGCTGCGTGAAACGCATATTTGGTATAATACTTTTTCATGGCTTCCAACAGGATATCCCCGGCCTTCGCCATGCCGCCGCCAATGACAAAAGCTTCCGGATTCACCACGCATGCAATGGCCGCCGCCGCTTTTCCCAGCATAAATCCAACCTCATCCACCATTTTCAGGGCCACTTTATCTCCTTCTCTGGCTGCGTCAAAAATATCTTTCGCGGTGAATTCCCCCGAAAGCGTTGTGTCCACACCGGGATTCTCTGCCAGATATTTTGCGGTCATCCTGACAATGCCTGTGGCGGAGCCGTACTGCTCCAGACATCCTTTTTTGCCGCATCCGCAGGTTTCCGTTTCGTCATCCGCCATCGGGATATGCCCGATTTCCCCGGCTGCTCCGTTGACGCCTGCCAGGATATGTTCATTGATTATGATTCCGCCGCCCACTCCGGTTCCCAGCGTCATCATTACCATATTTTTGTGGCCTTTGCCGCCTCCCTGCCACATTTCTCCCAGGGCCGCCACATTGGCGTCATTGCCTGCCTTGACTTTCAGGCCCGTCATCTGCTCTAATTCATGCTCCACATGAAAGGTTCCCCAGCCAAGATTCACGCATTTCAACACCATTCCGTCCGGGCTTACCGGCCCCGGAACGCCCATGCCTATGCCTTCCACATCCAATTTGGAAATATTTTTTTCTTTCAGCTTCCCTTCCACGGCTTCTGTAATATCTCCCAGGATATTTTTACCGCCGTCCTGGGTTCTGGTTGGGATTTCCCAGGTATCCAGCAAATCCCCATTGGTCTGGAAAAGGCCCATCTTTACCGTTGTGCCGCCTATATCCACTCCAAACGCATATTTTTTCATCCCTCTGATTCCTTTCCTGTCAGTTTCTTTAAATTACAAAATTCCTCAGATATCTGGCGCTCAAAATTACTGCTTTTTTTGCATCCTCCAGACTTCCTTCAAAGGCTTTGTCCTCCACCTCAATGCAGGTGTATCCCTGATAACCGATGTCTGTCAGGGCCGACACATATCTGCCCCAGTCCACATCGCCCAGTCCCGGAAGTTTGGGAGACATGTAGGTGAGAGGCGTGGCCATAATTCCCACATCCTTCAGTTTGTCCTGATATACCTTGATATCTTTATAATGCACATGGAAAATCTTATCCTTAAATTCATACAGCGGTTTGATATAATCAATTTGCTGCCATATAAAATGCGAGGGATCGTAATTGATTCCAAAATTCGGGCTGTCTAAAATCTCAAAAACCTTTCGCCAGATGGCGGGAGTTGTCATCAAATTCTGTCCCCCCGGCCACTCGTCGTCTGTAAACAGCATCGGACAGTTTTCGATGCCGATTCTTACCTTCTTCTCCTCTGCATACTTGACAATGGGCGGCCATACCTCTTTCACAAGCTCCAGATTTTCTTCTACGGTTTTCTTGGGATCTCTTCCCACAAATGTGGTAATCATATTCACATCCAACAGAACGGAAGCGTCAATCAGCTTATAAATGTGAGCGATGTAGCTCTGCCTTTTTTCCAGATCCGGGTCCAGTGTGTTGGGATAGTATGCAAGGGAAGAAATTTCCACGCCTTTCTCCCTGCAGTAAGATTTGATTTCTTCCGCCTTTTCTTCTGTCAGATTCGCTGCGTCAATGTGGCTGACCCCTGCGTATCTTCTCTGTGCGCCTCCCTGGGGCCAGCATGCCACTTCCAGGCATTCCAGACCGTTCTCCGCTGCAAAATCCACCACTTCTTCAAAATTCATACCATCGCAGATTGCCGTAATAAATCCTAACTTCATAACTGTTTTCTCCTTTCCATGGGTTCTTCTTTGTATCCTTATTATAAAACCTCACCGTTTGGGCCGCTTCTCTGTACATGTCTGTTTTCTGGCAAAAAAATGACTTTTTCATATCACTTATTTCCAAAAGGTCAAAAATTAATGTATGATTTTTGACCCTGGGCGGAACCGGAAAATTTTGACGTCCATTCATTCCTCCGGAAAACAAAAGAAAATTATTTTTTCGCAATCTTTATTTTCTTTCTTGAAAAATCAGATTCACAGGCATATAATTGATACCGAAAAAGAAACTGCAGCAGAGCGCTTATCAGAACTGCTGCAAAAACAGAAATTAGAAGGAGAAACTATGGAACATTTAATCATACCCGACAACTACCGGCCGGAGCTTGACCTCCACGACACGCAGATTGCCATTAAAACGGTGAAAGACTTTTTCCAGAATCTTCTGGCTGAACGGCTGAACCTGCAGCGTGTGTCCGCTCCCCTGTTTGTGGACCCCGCTTCCGGTTTGAATGACAACTTAAACGGCGTGGAGCGGCCGGTCACCTTCGGCATCAAAGAGCAGGGAGAAAAGACGGCGGAAATTGTCCACTCTCTTGCCAAGTGGAAACGCTATGCGCTGAAGAAATACGGTTTTGCCATGGGAGAAGGGCTTTACACCGATATGAACGCCATCCGGCGGGATGAAGTGACAGACAATATCCATTCTATTTTTGTGGATCAGTGGGATTGGGAAAAAGTGATTTCCAAAGCGGATCGAAACCTGGACTATCTGAAGGAAACGGTGAAAAACGTCTATAAGGTGCTTCGGAAAACAGAGAAATACATGGCGATCCGCTACGATTACATAGAAGAAATTCTTCCGCCGGACATCTTCTTTATCACCACCCGGGAACTGGAAGAAAAATACCCGGAGCATACCCCCAAGGAGCGGGAGCTTCTGATTTCCAGGGAAAAGGGAGCGGTATGCATTATGCAGATTGGAGATAAACTGGCGTCGGGAGAACCCCACGACGGCCGTGCGCCGGACTATGACGATTGGGCGCTGAATGCAGATATTGTGGTGTATTATCCGGTACTGGACATTGCCCTGGAGCTTTCCTCCATGGGTATCCGCGTGGACCAGACGTCTCTGTCAGAACAGCTTGAAAAAGCAGGATGCCAAAAACGGGCCGAACTGCCCTTCCAGAAAGCCATTCTGCTGGGGGAACTTCCCTTTACCATCGGAGGCGGCATCGGACAGTCCCGGATTTGTATGTTTTTCCTGAGAAAAGCGCATATCGGAGAGGTACAGTCCTCTCTCTGGAAAGAGGAAATTGTAAAAGAAACGGAAAAACATGGGATTCCTTTGCTGTAATTAAAACATTTCCCGGAATTGTTGTTTTGAGAACCAAAAGAAGGGCTGCCGCCTTAAGAAATACAACTGCAAGATATTGTATATTGTATCTTGTATGTTTACTTCTTAAGGCGGCAGCCCCTTCTCCTGTACCGCCGTCAAATGGCCCTGATTCTCTCTAACGCCGCCAGGGTATTCTCATAACTTCCAAATGCAGTCAGCCGGAAATATCCTTCGCCGCTGGGCCCGAACCCGGCTCCGGGAGTTCCCACCACATTGGCCTGCTCCAGTAAATAATCAAAGAACTCCCAGGATGTCATCTGATCCGGGGTTTTCAGCCAGATATAGGGGGCATTGACCCCGCCGAACACGGTGTATCCCGCCTCTTTCAGCCCGTTCTTGATGGCGGCTGCATTATTCATATAATAGGCCACCTGCTCCTTTAACTGGGCTTTTCCCTGGGGACTGTAGGTAGCTTCCCCTGCCCGCTGCACAATATACGGCGCCCCGTTGAACTTGGTTCCGTGACGGCGGGCCCACATGCTGTTTAAAGAAACCTCCCCGCATTTCAATTCTTTGGGAACTACGGTATATCCCAGGCGCACGCCGGTAAAGCCTGCATTTTTGGAATAGCTCTTTAACTCAATGGCGCAGTGTTTTGCCCCCTGGCATTCATAGATGGAATGGGCCACATCCGGTTCCGAGATATAAGCCTCATAAGCTGCATCGTAGATAATCACCGCTCCCTCCCGGCTGGCATAATCCACCCATTCCTGAAGCTGCGCTTTCGTAATGGTGGTGCCCGTTGGGTTATTGGGCAGACACAGGTAAATCAAATCCGGCGTTTCTTTGGGAAATTCCGGCACAAAATTATTTTCCATGGTGCAGGGCATGTAAATCACATTGCTCCAGGTTTCAGTATTCGCATCATACGTTCCGGTTCTTCCTGCCATAACGTTGGAATCCACATACACCGGATAAACCGGGTCGCAGACTGCAATCCGGTTGTCCGGCCCGAAAATTTCCTGGATATTGGCCGAATCGCTTTTGGCTCCGTCAGAAACAAAAATCTCATCCGCGGAAATTTTACACCCTCTGGATTTATAATCATGCTCTGCAATGGCATTTCTCAAGAATTCATAGCCCAAATCCGGCGCATATCCCCGGAAAGTGTCTGCATTTCCCATTTCGTCCACGGCTTTGTGCATGGCTTCAATCACTGCCGGCGCCAGAGGCTTTGTCACATCGCCGATTCCCAGGCGGATGATCTCTTTTCCCGGATTGGCCGCTGTATAGGCAGATACTTTCTTTGCAATGGCGCTGAAAAGGTAGCTGCCGGGTAATTTCTGATAATTCTCGTTGATTTTAAACATGGATGATCCCTTCTTTCTTTTCACTATAAATCACTGGGAAGTATCACTTCGCCGTCAAATACGGTGGCTGCCGGGCCTGTCATATACACCGGTTCCCTGCCGCCTTCCCAGTTAATATGCAAATCGCCGCCTAAAAGCTGTACCGTTACGTCATGATCTGTTTTTTCATTGAGGATCGCCGCCACAGCAGTGGCGCAGGCGCCGGTTCCACAGGCCAAGGTCTCTCCGCTACCCCGCTCCCAGACCCGCATCCGCAGGGTATGCCTGTCAATGATATTGACAAATTCCGTATTGATCCGCTGGGGAAACCGGGGATGATTCTCAAAAGAAGGGCCGATTGTTTCCAAATCAAGATCCCTGACATCCTTTTCCATAAAAATCACACAATGGGGATTTCCCATGGAAACACAGGTCATCTGATATATGTTTCCGTTCACTTCCAGAGGGACATGAACGGCCGTCTCCTCTGCCGGGCCCGATTTTTCCGGCGATTCATTATGGCTTTGGGGAAGCACCGGAATCTTTTCCGGGGACAGCTCCGGGGAACCCATATTTACTTTTACCAGGGATACTTTGCCGTTTTCCACGGTCAAATCCAGTTCCTTAATCCCTGCCAGAGTTTCCACCTGAATCCTGGTTTTATCTGTCAGGCCGTAATCATAGACGTATTTTGCCACACAGCGGATGCCGTTTCCGCACATCTCGCCCCGGGAACCGTCCGCATTGTACATGGCCATTTCAACATCTGCTTTTTCCGACGGCTTTATTAAAATCAATCCGTCCGAACCCACTCCGAAATGCCTGTCGCTGACATATTTCGCGGTCTCCTCCGGACAGGCCACTTCCTCGTTGAAACAGTTTACATAGACATAATCATTTCCAATCCCGTGCATTTTCGTAAATTTCACAGACACGCCTCCTATTCTTCTTTTGAATTCTGCATCATCTGCAGAATCATTTCTGCCGTTTCAGACAGCCCTGTGCCGCTGTCCATACTTATTTTCTGGATATACCGGTGGGCTTCCTCTTCTGTTATCTGTTTTCTTTCCATTAAAAGCTCCTTGGCGTCCTGGATGATCCGCTTCTCTTCTTCGCTCCGCTCCCGCCGCCGGAATTTCCGCTTCTGCTTCCTTTTTTCTATGGAACAGGATATCTGTTCCACAGCGCTGACCAGCTCATGGACTTTGAAAGGCATGGTCAGGCACATCAGATGTTCCATGTCCGGTTCTTCCCAGAAATCGGGAGAAGCTATCACAAGCATTTCAAAGCTGTCCGGCAAGTAATCCCGCAGCTGCTGATACATCATGTCCGAAAGCCTGCAGGCACAGATCACAAGCCCCTCTTCCAACAGCTCCGCATGCTGCAGAACCTGGGCTCCTGCCGTGCACAGCGCACTGACCGAAAACCCGTTTTTCACTAAAATATTTTTTATCTTTTTCCCAATTTCCATTCTTGGGAATGCTGCAATTACAGGAACCAAAACACTTCCTCCCGGGAACTATATTTTGTAGAGATAATGACTGATTTCCCAGTCTGTCACCTGTTCCCGGTATGCTTCCCACTCCGCTTCTTTTGCCTCTGCATATTTTTCCGCAATATGAGCGCCCAATACGCTGCAGATAAACCCATCTTTTTTCAGTTCCTTCACTGCTTCGTGGAGATTAGAAGGCAGCTCCTTAATCTGCAGCCTTTCCCGTTCTGCTTTTTCCATATGGAAAATATTGGACTGCACCGGAGCCGGGGGATTCTGTTTACACCGGATGCCGTCAAGTCCTGCCGCAAGGCACACAGACAGGGCCAGATAGGGATTTGCCGCAGGATCAGGGCACCGAAGCTCCACACGGGTGGCTTCTCCTCTTGCCGCCGGAATCCGAATCAGAGGGCTTCGGTTGGTGGCCGACCATGCAATATACACAGGCGCCTCGTATCCCGGCACCAGCCGTTTATAGGAATTCACCAGAGGATTGGTGATTGCCGTAATTCCCTGCATATGCTTCATTAATCCGCCGATAAAATAATAGGCTTCCCGGCTTAATCCCAGTTCATCGGAGGAATCGTTGAAAATGTTTTTTCCGTCTTTTGACACAGACATATTGATGTGCATACCAGAACCGTTTACCCCGTATTTGGGTTTCGGCATAAAACTTGCGAACAGTCCGAACCGCTTTGCAATGGTTTTGACCGCCAGTTTAAAAGTCATAATATTGTCTGCCGTCGCCAGACCCTCGCCGTAGCGGAAATCGATCTCATGCTGGGCCGGGGCCACCTCATGATGGGATGCCTCAATCTCAAATCCCATTTCCTCTAACGTCAGCACCATATCACGTCTTGCATTTTCTCCCAAATCCACCGGCCCCAAGTCAAAATATCCCGCCCGCTCATGGGTCAGCGTGGTAGGGCACCCGTCCTCATCAGTGTGAAACAGGAAAAATTCACATTCCGGCCCCACGTCAAACTGATATCCCAGTTCTGCCGCCTGCGCCAGTGTTTTCTTTAAAATATATCTGGGATCTCCTTCAAAAGGCGTTCCGTCCGGCCGGTAAATGTCGCAGATCACCCGGGCCACTTTTCCCTGCTGGGGCCGCCAGGGGAAAATTGCAAAGGTGTCAAGATCCGGATGCAAATACATATCCGACTCTTCAATGCGCACAAATCCCTCAATGGAAGATCCGTCAAACATGCACTGGTTATTCAGCGCCTTTTTCAGCTGGCTTTTGGTAATCGCCACATTTTTCAACGTTCCGAACATATCTGTAAACTGCAGACGGATAAATTCCACGTCCTCTTCTTCCACCATCCGTACAATATCCTGCTTCGTGTATCTGCTCATAATGCTTCACTCCTTTAATCAGGTAATATGTTACAGCCGCCATTGCTATTATACGTAATCTCTATTCAGAAGTCAATGTTCCAGGCGGATTCCGTTACCGTGAGGCCGAAGGCATAACGCTGCCTGCTCCCTCTCCGTCTCGACAGAATTTCAAAACCTCTTCCCATGCCATACTGCCTCCAAACAAATCCAGCGCGCTTCCTACAGTGACATTCAGGCGGTTCTGCCCCAGCGCCTTTAACTGCTTCAAATCCTCAAAGCTTCCCACGCCTCCGGCGTATGTTATGGGAATTTTTCCCCAGCTTCCCAGCATCTTTACCAGTTCTGTTTCCACTCCCTGCGCTTTTCCCTCCACATCCACCGCATGAACCAGATATTCATCTGCGTATTTTGACAATTGCTCCAACAGAGATTGGGACAGTTTTTCTTCTGTAAATTTCTGCCACCGGTCTGTGACAATGTAATAATCCTCTCCCTGCCTTCTGCAGCTTAAGTCCAGAACCAGATGTTCTTTTCCTACGGCTTTCTGCAGTTTATGCAGATTCTCATAATGAATGACTCCGTTTCGGAACACATAAGAGGTAACAATTACATGGCTTGCGCCTGCGTTGAGGAACTCAGCGGCGTTCTCCGCATGAATGCCGCCTCCTGCCTGCATCCCGCCGGGATAGGCTCTTAAAGCCTTTAAAGCCTGTTCTCTGGTGGCTTCATACCATGGGCTGTCTGCAGGATTTAAAAGTATAATATGGCCGCCCCGGATGCCGCAGCTTTGGTACAGCCCGGCATAGAATACGCTGTCCTGTTCTGATACAAAATTTTCTTCTGCATAGCTTCCCTGATCCTTCAGGCTTCCTCCTACAATTTGCTTTACTTTTCCATTGTGTATATCAATGCATGGCCGAAATTCCATTTTTTCACTTCTTTCTATATTATTAATGTTAGCGTATTATTTTAACAGCAGATTTATTTTACTACAAATGACGGTTGATTGAAATGGGAAATTCGTTTTTTCAATTTTCTGTCCGCCAGTCGTTGACAGTTCCCTGCTTTTTTGATAAAATCGTGGGAATAACACTTACACTCAAGAGCATATTGAATTTCAAAGAAAGCGAGGAAAACAATGGGTACAATTATCGGCGAAGGAATCACATTTGACGACATATTATTAGTTCCAGCATATTCAGAAGTTACACCGAATATGGTAGACTTATCCACCAACCTGACCAAAACAGTAAAATTAAACATCCCTATGATGAGTGCCAGCATGGACACCGTAACAGAACACAGAATGGCAATTGCCATGGCACGTCAGGGCGGCATCGGCATCATTCACAAGAATATGTCAGTTGCAGCGCAGGCTGAGGAAGTGGACAAGGTAAAGCGTTCGGAAAACGGCGTAATTACAGATCCTTTCTCCCTTTCCCCAGAACATACCCTGCAGGATGCGGACAACCTTATGGGCAAATTCCGGATTTCCGGAGTACCCATTACAGAGAACGGCAGACTGGTGGGCATCATTACCAACCGCGACTTAAAATTCGAAGAGGACTTTTCCAGAAAAATCAAAGAATCTATGACTTCAGAACATCTGGTGACTGCCCGGGAAGGCATCACACTGGAAGAAGCGAAAACAATTCTCGCCAAAGCCCGGAAGGAAAAACTTCCAATCGTAGATGAAAACTTCAACCTCAAAGGCCTTATTACCATTAAGGATATTGAAAAGCAAATTAAATACCCGATGTCTGCCAAGGACGCACAGGGCAGACTCCTCTGCGGCGCAGGCGTGGGCATTACCTCCAATATGTTAGAGCGGGTGGCTGCCCTTGTGGACGCCAAGGTAGACGTGATTGTACTGGATTCCGCCCATGGGCATTCCAAAAATATCTTAGACGCTGTCAGACAGGTCAAATCCGCCTATCCCGACCTGCAGGTCATTGCCGGAAATATTGCAACCGGCGAAGCCACCAAAGCCTTGATTGAAGCTGGCGCAGATGCAGTGAAAGTGGGAATCGGCCCCGGTTCCATCTGTACCACCCGTGTAGTGGCAGGAATCGGCGTTCCGCAGATTTCAGCAATTATGGACTGCTACGATGTGGCAAAAGAGTACGGCATTCCAATTATCGCAGACGGCGGCATCAAATATTCCGGCGACATGACTAAATCCATCGCTGCCGGAGCCAATGTATGCATGATGGGCAGCATTTTTGCCGGATGCGACGAGAGTCCGGGAACCTTTGAATTGTATCAGGGCAGAAAATATAAGGTTTACCGGGGCATGGGCTCTTTGGCTGCTATGGAAAACGGCTCCAAAGACCGCTATTTCCAGCAGGATGCCAAGAAGCTGGTGCCGGAAGGCGTGGAAGGCCGGGTTGCCTACAAGGGAACTGTGGAGGATACCGTATTCCAGTTAATCGGCGGACTTCGCTCCGGGATGGGATACTGCGGAGCGGCTGATATTGAAACGCTGAAAGAAACCGGGAAATTTGTGAAGATTTCTGCTGCATCATTGAAGGAAAGTCATCCTCATGATATTCATATTACGAAGGAAGCGCCGAATTACAGTATTGATGAATAAGGGGATACTGGTTGGTATTTGGGGACGGGTGTGTATAGGCTGCAAAGCAGCGACGGGTATTTGGGGAAGGACGGCAATTCAAAACCGCCCTTCCCCACGCTACCCGGTTTGCTTAGGGGAAGGGCGGTTTTGAATTGCCTGTGTACCGAAATACTGCTTGCATAAGATTTGGAACATGGAAGCCAGATTTTTCACGTAGTGTCTATATGAACTTCATGGATTAATGGATAATTTATTGAAACTATTAAATATTTGTTTTCATTTCCAATACTTCTGAACCCTTGTTTCCGCATCATTTTCTTCAAGTTTATATTTTCCCGCTATTTTTTTTATAGTTTCTGAAATAGGCAACCCTATTTCCTGACACATCTCAATCGCCGAAATCACTGCCGCTTCTGCCGCTGCCTTTTCTGCCGCTTCCTTCTTCTCACTTTCCACATAAGCGCGCATTACCTGTTCCTCATCAAACAATGTCATCATCATGTCAACAACCTCCTTTTCCCTGCTCTCCAGATACGCTTTCAGAACATCCCTGTCTTTACAGATATTGATTGTATTGATAACTGCTTCTCTGGTTCGCCCATATATTTTTACCTGCTCGTCATATACCTTTGTAAAGGCGACATATTGGCTGATAATATCATTATCCTTCCCATCACCTTTACATCAATAGCACAGCCTTCCCCATTGAAAAATTCTTCTGAAAGTGAAATATATTCCGGCTTACTTACCCTTTTTCCAGTGAATATCACGTATAATTCTGGTTTTGGTACCTTCACTTTTTTACTGCCGTAAAGGTTATCATTCCTGCGTTCAAAATATTCATGGTAGGACTGTACCAGATACATCAATGCCCGTATAATAATATTCATCGTCCAGGTGGATTGAGCCTCCGTCAGAATCATGATTTTGTCTCCTACTGTGAAGCCCAAATCATTATATCACGCATCCACTAATATATTTTTAATCGTAATGTCCTTCAGTTCATCTTCCGTAGTCTCTGTATCTTCCGGGTGAAGTGCCCTGTATAACTGTATCAGGTATTTTTTATCCTGAAATAAATTCGTAAAAACACTGTCTTTAATAGTATATTTTGCAATATCCGTTTTTTCCATTCCTTCTTCCTTTCATCCCGCCTTTTGGGCGGGGAAATAATCAGGTGTCTCTTGGTTTCATTATACAAAAAAACCATCCTATATTCAAGGATGATTCCTCACAGGTCCTAAACATAACTGTCATCGGTAAAGGTACTTATCAGAACCCGTCATCTCTTTTTTAACAGGTAATGACATTTGCCTGTATATATTCCGCATTGATGAACAGACTTTTTCCTCTAGCTTCCTGACGTTCATTCTTTGCCTTGTAATCGTATGTAAAGATAGGAAGCACTGTCGGTAAGATGCTCGAACAGGGCGGTTGAATATACCCCATCCTAAAATAGCAGCTTCGCCAAGGGGCCAAAGCATATTTCAAATGAGCCCACACTTTGCACCTGCTGCGAACAACCTATATTTCGATACACAGAAAAAACCGGATTGCCCTTTCACCTAGCAAACTATTCATGTGCGCTCTTAGTTTGCCAGAACGTCGCACCGTTTGCAGGTGAACGGGCTATCCGGTTTTTCCGTCCGTAGCCTAATGTAGAAAATTCACCGCTGTTCCAAAGCACATCTAAAAAATCTTTCCCATAAATCCGCTATTTTGTCAGCAGCCCATGATGTTCTTCCATCAACCCGCCGGCTTCTACATTTTTATATCCCATCTTCTTAAACTTTTTCACAACCGCTTCCGGCTTCTGGGTATAGCTGCCCACGATATAAAGCTCTGCAGATTTATCCTGAAACCTGCGGAGTGTGCGTTCTTCTGTCATGGTATCCGCCGGCCAGCTGATTGCCCCGGAAACATGTCCGCTTTTGTATTCTGGTTTGGTTCTGCAGTCAATCAGGTATGCATTTTCTGTGGTCCGCGCTTTATTGACCGCCTCATTTACTGTCAGTTTTTTCTTAAAAAGTCCCACGCATATTCCCTCCTTTCCGGCAGACGAAACATAGACGCCAGATTGAGAGCCCTCCTGATAAAATTATTGGGAGCCTCCCGCCATAAACGCCTCAATTTCTTCTTTAGAGGGCATCACCCGCAGCGCTCCTTTTCTTGTGGTAACCAGGCATGCTCCTGCATTGGCGTATTCCAGCATATCTTTTAATACTTCAGGCGTCAGGCCCTCCATGCCGTGGGTCAGGACAAAATGAAGCATGCATCCGCAGAAAGTATCTCCGGCTCCTGTTGTTTCAATGGTGTCGTCTGAGTGGAAGGGTTTTCCTGTGATAATGTTCCCCTTGTAAAATGCTTTGCTTCCGTCTTTTCCCATGGTGGCGCAAACCAGCGGAATATGATACTGCTCCAAAATTATCTGTATCCCTTTTTCGATATCCTGCTCTCCGGTCATAAATTCAATTTCATTATCTGAAATCTTTAAAATATCACACTGGGTAAGGCCGTAGGCAATTTTTTCTTTGGCGGTATCCAGGCTGTCCCACAGAGGCGGACGCAGATTGGGGTCAAAGGACACCAGTACATGATTCTTTTTGGCTGTTTCAACGGCATGTCTGGTTGCCTCTTCCGCCTGGGGAGAGGTCATGGAAAGGCTGCCAAAATGGAAAATGTTCGCGGACTGGATCAGCTCTTCTGAAACCTCTGATTTCTGAATCATCATGTCTGCGCCCGGACTCCGATAGAAAGAAAAGCTTCTGTCCCCGTCGGGTTTGGTATGTACAAATGCCAGGGTGGTGGGCACTTTCTCATCAAACAACAGACCCTTTGTGCCGATTCCCTGTTCCTCAATCGCCCCTTTCAGCAGTTCTCCGAAAGAATCCTTCCCCACTTTTCCGATAAATTCTGTGGAATGCCCCAGCTTCTGAAGGATGGAGAGCACATTGCAGGGAGCGCCTCCGGGATTGGCTTCGTACATGCCGTTTCCCTGTTCACTGATCCCATTCTTTGTAAAGTCAATCAATAATTCACCTAATGCAACAACGTCCATAGTTTCCTCCTGTTATACTCATCATATTTTTATGAATTATATTATAGCACTTTTCTCACTCCCTGTCTCACTCTCACCAGAAATTTTTGTTTTATTTCATAAACAGAAGATTTCTGCAGCAAAAAATCAGGCTGCAATCCCCCTTTTGCTGAAATCATCAGCCAGGAACCGCAGCCTGCAGGCATTTCAAATTCCGTTCTTATTTTTTATCCTTGGTATTTGTTTTGTTGGTATCTTTATTATTTCCAGTATTATTCTTGTCGTTGGTATTGTTATTTGTCTTGTCGTCCTTGCCGTCTGTCATATCTTCCACGCCGTTTTCCACGTCGTCTCCCAGATCCTCCACACCGTCTATAATGTCATCTCCCAGATTTTCCACATCATCGGTCAGGGTGCCGTTGCCTGTCCCATTGGTAGTTGTTCCGTTTCCATTATTGGTGGTTCCGTTATTCGTGGTTCCGTTTCCGTTATTCGTGGTTCCGTTATTGGTAGTTCCATTATTGGTGGTTCCGTTATTCGTAGTTCCATTATTGGTGGTTCCGTTATTCGTGGTTCCGTTTCCATTTTCAGTGGCATTGTTTTTGTCATTTGCATTGTCATTGTCCCGGCTGCCGCAGGCGGTTACGCTGCTCAATACCAGCACCAGCAGGCATCCGATCAGAGCTTTTCTAAACTGTTTCATAATAAAATCTCCTTTTTCATAAAATTTTCTTTCGCTGTATTAATGTGGGCAAAATCATTGAAATTTATACCCGTCTGTTTATTTTTTCATCTTGGGCTGAAAAATCAGGCTTGCCAGATATCCGAATACAAGAGCGGCCGAAATTCCCACTGCGCTGGCCGTAAAACCGCCCATGAAAATTCCGATAAATCCATCCGACTGCACTGATTCCTCAATCCCTTTCCACAGGGTATTGCCGAAGCCCAGCAGCGGAACGCTGGCGCCTGCTCCCGCAAACTCCCGAAAAGGCTCATAAATCTGCAAAGCGCCCAGAACGGCTCCGCTGCACACCAACAGCACCATAATCCGGCCCGGCAGCATTTTTGTTTTTTCCATTAAAATCTGGGTCAGTGCGCAGATCAATCCGCCCACCCAGAACGCATTAAAATAATCCATCCCTAAAGCCCTCCTTATCCGGCATATTCTATCACAACTCCATGGGCAATCCCCGGAACACTCTGCCCTTCATTGAAACTTACCGTGGACAGCAGCGCGCCGGTGGGAACAAACAAGATGCGTTTGTAGGTTCCCTTTTCCAGCCGGGGCAGAATATAGGCGCTCAGCGTAACGGCAGAACAGCCGCACCCGCTTCCTCCCGCATTGGTATTCTGGGTCTCGCTGTCAAATATTTCTATTCCGCAGTCCATATGCACCATGGAAATGTCGATTCCTTTCTTTTTCAGCAAATCAATCAGAATTTCCTGCCCCACCGTTCCCAAATCCCCGGTAATGATTTTGTCATAATCCTCCGGCTGACGATTAAAATCCGCAAGGTTCTGGTAAATGGTGTCACAGGCCGCAGGCGCCATGGCCGCTCCCATATTCATGGAATCCTTCACGCCGTAGTCCACCACTTTTCCAGGGGTAATTCCGGTAATTCTGAGATGGCTCCGCTTTGTTCCAAGTATAAAGGCTCCGCTTCCGGTAACCGTCCAGGTAGCTGATAGGGGCCTTTGATTGGCGTACTCCAGGGGAAATCGAAACTGCTTCTCCGCACTGGCAAAGTGGCTGGAGGTAACCGCCAGCACTTGTTCCCCATATCCTGCGGCCACTGCCATTGCTCCGAGGGCAAGGGACTCTCCTGCAGTGGAACAGGCGCCGTACAGGCCGAATAAGGGAACGTTCAATTCCATCAATCCAAAAGTAGTTGCAATATTCTGCCCCAGTAAATCGCCGCCGAAAATATAGCGGATGTCCTCTTTTTTCAGATCCGCTTTTCCAAGGGCTAAAACAGCGGCTTCTTTCTGAAGAGTGCTCTCTGCCTCCTCCCAGGTCTCTTCCCCGAACTTATCGTCAGAGCCTACCACATCAAAAAATTTTCCCAGCGGACCTTCTCCTTCTTTTGTGCCTACAATACTGGCGCTGCTTAAGATATAAGGCGCCTGCTCAAATTGGATACTCTGTGTCCCAACTGTCTGCGACATAATTTTTCCTCCTGTAATATTTTCCTGAGGTTATTATGTCCCTTATTTTCCATTTTACTCTGAAAAACAGAAGAACAGAAATTTCTGTATTATATTAACCGCCGGAGTAATAAAAAGCTGCAAAACAGCAGCTTATGGTTCGTGCAGCATACTGTTTTGCAGCTTTTAAATATAAAATTAATGCAGCTTTGGCACCGCCGGCCGTTTGGGATCAATAACCTCTGATGCATTGAACAAATCAGACAGCGTATTTTCCTCACCGATGGAATTGTAATAGATTCGGTAGCCATCCAGATTTCTCCTGCTCATCCTTACATAATTATCACGGATCTGGACATTATATGCAGCAGAGTCCACATTGCAGTAATAATTAAATCCATTGCTCTTTAAATATTCAAATTTCTCATTGCCTGCCACGTAGCCTTCCGGCCATCCTGCCAAATCCTGGCCGTGGGCAAAAATAATAACATCCGTCTCACCGACGATGGGCTCCACGTTTTCCTTCCATTTGACGGTATCTGCCTGAATCCGCTCCATGGAAGCCTCTCCAACCTTCATATGGCCCCAGGTATGGCTTGCAAATTTCCATCCGTCCGCTTTCATGGCATCCGCAACTTCCTTTGCCTTTGCCCTCTCTGTTTCCAGGTCAAAATCAGGATGCTCCTCCAACCATTTCTTCTTGTCCGCATTGATATCCTCCGGCACTGTCTGATAACTGATATCGGTACGGTATCCCAGCACACCGTTGTATCCGGTCAGCGCAATGGTTCCCTTAGCTCCGTGATAGGAGGCGTCCGGATGCTCCTCAATAAATTGATCCAACAGCGGCACGGCATCAAAATTGCCCACTACTGTCGTACCGTCATCCTGGATATATTCGCATTTGGGCTTGCCGTTTTCGTCCAGTACCATTTTGGAGGCAAAACCATATCCATCATAACTGTGATAATAAGACAAATCATCCAGAGACATTACATATGCTTTTTTACCGGGAGGAAGCATAATGGTGCCTTCCGTATAATGAGTGGCCCCGCTGTCATCCACAGTTTCCTGGGCAATATCCTTTAAGTCCACCAGAACGTAGCCCTGGTCATACATAATCTGGGTAATCTTGTTAAACTCATCTATCGTGGTCATCCACTGATTATTGCCCACTGCCTGAGGGTCTGTCTCCTGATTGGCAAAAGCTTTGCCCGGATCTACCACCAGTGAATGATAAAATACATGGGGAATCGTACTGATATCCACCGGAACGCATTCCGCCTTGCGGGCCTCATAATCGGAAATAGCCCCTGTCAGCTCTCCTACGCTTTCGTATCCAGAAAAACCCTTGATTTTCTCCATGGCGCCGTCATAATCGTACATTTCCGCAAGCAGATTTGCCTCTGCCAGCACAGTTTCCCAGGATGCAGCTTCCGGTTCCTTTGTTTCCTCTTTCTGATTCGGCTGCTCCTTCTGCTCCGGCGTTTCATTCACTGCCGGATCTGCAACCGTCTCCACAACGCCGTCTTTGGAATTTTTCTGTTTCTCTTTCTTTTTATTGGCTGCCACCGCTGCTGCTGTAACGCCAACTCCGGTAATCACCAACAGAAGGCCCAGTGTGGTGATCAGCCGTTTTCTAAAATATCTCTTTTGTCTTTCTTTGCTTGCCCGCCTTCTCATTTCTTCTCTCTGCTTCTCCATTGCTTTCTTCTCCCTGTCCATACTCTCTTTAATCTATCGTATATCTTTCTTCTCTATCATATGACGGATTTCATGAAAAAATCAACCCTCTTTCCATGAAAATTTTCTTAAAATTTCTTAAAGGATTCCAGTGAACTCTTTATGTCTGAATACCGCCGGAATTCCCTGGATCTTTTTCCAGCATTTCCCGCAGTTTTTTCATCACATACAGGTAAGCAGGTATCAAAAACAAATCTGCACAAATCCACGCAATGGGACTGGCAAAGCAGGCGGCAATATAGCCGAACACCGGCACGAAGCCCAACCCCACAATGCTGCGGGCCGCCATCTCACAGACGCCTGCCAGAATTGCAAGCCGGCTGAATCCAAGGCCCTGAATGGTGAACCTGACAATATTCACAAGAGCCAGCGGAAAAAAGAAGGCACTGTTAATCATCAGAAACCATCTGACATTCTGGAGAATTAATGTTTCAGAAGCATCCACAAAAAGCAGGGCAATGGTGGTTCCAAAAACTGTCAGCAATACAAACGCAGCTACAGAGTACACCAGGCCCATAATGCAGGTGGATTTTATTCCTTTGGAAATACGATCCAGTTTGCCGGCTCCCACATTCTGTCCTGCATAAGTGGCCATGGTAGAGCCCATGGCTTCAAAGGGACAACAGAAAAACAAGCCGATTTTGGAAGCCGCCGCAATGGAAGCCACTGCTGTGGAACCCAGCATATTCACGGCAGTCTGCAAAATAACGCTTCCGATTGCGGTAATGGAATACTGCAGCCCCATGGGAATTCCCATATTGCAGAGGACTGCTGCATATTTTCCGTCCAGCCGCCATTCTTCTTTTGTAATTTTCAGAATTTCAAATCGTTTCATCATATAAATCAAACAGGCAATGCCTGAAATGGCCTGGGAAATCACCGTTGCCCACGCGGCCCCCGCCACTCCCATGCGAAATACAAGAATCAGCGCCATGTCCAGCGCAATATTCAATATCGAAGAAAATACCAGGAAAATCAGCGGACTTTTACTGTCTCCCAGAGAGCGGATAATCCCGGACAAAAGATTATACAGATACGTGACCGGAATTCCCAGAAATATAATAAATATGTATCCGTACGCGCCGTCCATAATATCTGACGGCGTATTCATCCACATCAGAATCTGCCGGCAAAGCGCACATACTCCCACAGTCATCACTCCTGCGAACGCTATGGTAAGCCACGCGCTGTTTGCCACATATTTGCGCAGGGCATGGTAATCCCCGGCCCCGAATTGCTGAGCCACCGGAATTGCAAAGCCGTTGCACACTCCCATGCAGAAGCCGATGATCATAAAATTAATGGAGCCTGTGGCTCCCACTGCCGCCAGGGCGTTCACTCCCAGAAACTTTCCTACGATCACTGTATCCATCATACTGTAAAACTGCTGAAACAGCATTCCGAAAAACAGCGGAATGCAAAACTGCAGAATTAATTTCATAGGACTGCCGTTTGTCATGTCTTTTGTTACGCTTTTTGCCATTTGATCCCACCCTTTCTATTCTAAAACAAGCCGCTTTCCGGACATTCATCCATCAGGGCCAAAAATGCCCGGTGCCCTTGTAAAACACAAAAAAATGCTCCCGGGAAAGTAACATAACATTCCCCAGATGCCAGAAAAAGGTAATGTTTTTCGAACATCCAGGCTATTCTATCACTTTCCCAGAAGCTATGCAATAAGAAAATAATTGTTTGTACAATATCGCCAATGACACTGGACGTTATGCCATTTATTTTTTCAAACACGCGCCCGTATACTGACTTATTTATTGCTAAAATGCTTGTATTAACTTCAACTTATCTTTTTTAGTAACATCTTAAAAATCCATAGTATCCTATTTTCTTCCAGCCTTCCACCTCATTCCCCAATTGAATGCCTGATCCAAAGCCTGATGTCCCTGGTAAAACTGTACTATTTTTTCAACGCTGAATGTCTGATCCTTTTGATTCTCAAACAGCGCTAATCCACACATGATATTTGATGAATTATAAGAATCCATCTTTACAATTATATCTTCTGCACCTGGATACTTTATTGTAACAATTGCATCGGCCTGCTGCCAGTTTGCCACACCTTCGTAAATAAATGTATATACTAAAATTCTTTTAAATTCACACAGTTTGTCGCCATTGATTCGGAGATTCTCACCTGCTGCCGCCGCGCCGGTTCTGTCATCTCCATCCAACATAATATATGGTGCCCGATTCAGGGTTCCAAATGCATTTCCCAATGCCTGAACTGCCCCTTTTTCCCCATTCTTTAATTCATATAAACATCCTAAATCTAAATCTATCCCCTGATTGCCACTGAGTAAACCTGACAAAAAACCTTTTTTCACAGGTCTCGAATTCCAATTTAAGTTTACTAAAATTTCCCCCAAACCCGTGGATGTTTTTTTCTCAAGATTCACCTTTTGACCCTTTTGTAAATTAATTGCCATACCTAATCTCCTGTTCTATGTCTCCTGCAATTGTTATATAATGCAGCTAATCCGTTTATATTCAATATCTTTTCCTCAGTATGTACTCTCCTATCCCACTTCAATGCCATAATGTCCGCAAAGTGCTGAAAGTCCCCCTTGAAATCCACTTCCGATGGCATTGAATTTCCATTCTGCTCCGTTTCTGTAAAGCTCTCCTACAACTACCGCCGTTTCAATTGAAAAATCTTCTCCAAGGTCATACCGAATCAGTTCCGCCCCGTTTGCTTCATCCACAAGACGAATAAATGCATTGGAAACCTGCCCAAAATTCTGTTTTCTTGTTTCAGCATCGTATATTGTCACTGTAAATGCAATTTTCTCAACATTTGCCGGTACTTTTGATAAATCAACCTGCACCTGTTCATCATCACCTTCTCCCTCACCTGTAAGGTTATCACCCATATGGTTTACAGCGCCGCTTGGATGCGATAAATTTCCATAAAAAACAAATTCCTTATCTGTTGGGCATTTTCCATTTGCCCCAAGCATAAATGCTGCTGCATCAAGATCGAAATCAGCGCCCGAATCGAATGCATTTACATCCCATCCAAGCCCTACCATGATATTCTTAAGCCCCGGATTTCCTTTTGTCAAGTCAACTTTTTGTCCCTTTGATAAATTAATTGCCATTGTAATTGCCTCCTTTAATGCTATTTATATAATTTTATCGTTCATTTTTTAAGCTGAGAAAATATTTATCATACTGCTCTCCATTTTACATTCGGCGCCTTACAGTATAGACATGATTGTTCCTCTCCATTGATCTGTTTGCATTTTTTACATATCCAATTGATCCTGCCACTGTAATTTGCCGGATTCTTAGTTCTTCTTTTCCGGGAATAAACCCCTTCTAAATTAACATACTCATTGAGTTCATCAATATTTTCAGGCAGCTGCCGCTTTGAAGATATGATTAATCTGCCTATCTCTTTTTCAATCTCAACAATTCCAGTATTCTCAATAGCCCTGCGCAATGCATATTCTGATACTCTTTTATGATTCACAAAATATTCCTTATTCATCTGATTATAGGAATGGGCAAACCTAAGCATGCTTTTGCTCTCGTCCTGATATTCTTGATAGCATTGATCCAAATACCGTTGTTCCGTTTTCGTCAATCTCTTTTCATTTAACTTTAATCGAAACACTTTCGCTGATAAGGCAGATAAGGGAAAAATCTCAAACCCATCTATCCCATGATCTTTAATATATTGCGATGCATTTTCCATCGTATTCTGAATACTCTCTTTTTCCTCATCCAGCATATCAATCTTATTAAGGACAAAAATCAATTTCACATCTTTATGATGTTTCACATGGCTGACCACCATTTGAAGGAGCAGTTCATCATCATTGGTCGCTAACTGCGTTGCGTTTAAAAGATAGATGATAATGCCTTTTTCTAAATGCTCAAGAATCTCTTTTGTTCTTTCCGCATGCCTCAAATCCCCGGAATTATTCACACCCGGCGTATCAACTAATACAATCGCCTTGTCTGTATTCTCTAATGTAAGTATATCTTTTACAATCAAAACATCTAATACATTTTCGTCAGCGTTTATCTTAGAAACTGTACTGGGGTAAGAGATATCAACAGCATAATTTTTGCCATCATTTTTTCGGATATATGCCTTTGCTTCAGCTGTACCCGGCTGATTCAGAACAGCCAATGCTCTTGCTGTACAAGCTTCGTTTTTTTCAGGCAATATCTCTTCTCCTAAAATTGCGTTCAAAAAAGTAGATTTACCGGAACTCATTGTGGCCATTACACATACTGGGATGATCTCTCCATTGTTGATCCCAAATCTGCTTAACATTACTCTCTCCCTTTACGGCTTTTACTGATTTTAATAATACCCTTCACAGCCTATCAAAATACTTTCCGTGCAGTTATCCGGAGCATATACTCCTATCTCAAGTTTAACGCTGGTACAGCCGTCATCCTCCCTTTCAAAGGATTCATCATAATCCAGTATATTTTGAAGCGTTCCGGGAAACAGCACTGTTCCTTCAACCGAAACTGTGCCTTCAAAAATCTCAACAGCTTCAAAATTGTTTTCGGCGTCATAAAACACATGGAATCCGCCGTAATCATCTGTAGTATTTTTACTATATTTAGACTTTTTAAACTCTTTCACAGGCGCGCCTAACCGCTCCCGCACCAACTCTCTGTCCATTCCAAATTTGAGCCCGTTAACATTGTCTTTGGGATTTACATTCCATTCTGTCATATTTTTCCTGCCTCCTTTAATTCGTCAATATACGCAAGCATTTCATTTATTGCATCATCATATTTATCTCCAAACTTTTCTCTGATATCATCGATATCCATCTGTACAGCCTCGTCAAATTTACCTTCATCTATCAGCTCTTTCTGACGTTCTCTATACGCTCTGGCTTCGCGGGAACTTCCGCAGCTTGCCGTTTCCCTGTGATCCGATTTATCCATCTTGATTGCCGGACCATCATTGCGCGACAATTCTGTAACACTGTCTGCAGGCATATGATGAATCTCTGTTTTATCGCCCTCACCCTCTTTAAAGATATCTCCAAACCTTCCGCCCTGTCTGTCCCTTATCTCTGAATTTGAGATTTCCTGCCTTTCTAATTCCTGATTTGCATCTGATCCGTTTTGCAGACAATCATTTTCAGGCACACCTTCGTCTTCCGGCAAATTTGGTTTTCTCTCTGTTTGAGGCTCCGCCTCTCTTTCTAGTTCCGCATTCAACGGCCTGTCCAGTTCTTTTAACAAATCCTTAAAATCATTCTCTTTAATGTCTCCTGCTTCCTTAACATCAGAAGCATTCAATGGTTTATCCAGCTCTTTCACCATTTTCTTTGTCTCTTCGGACATCCCTTTCGCTGCTTCCCCCGCCACTTCAGCAGCTTTGGCAATCTCACCTATCATCCTTAACATCCTTCCTTCCGTCTGGCTACTGCATACTGGCGCCATTTTGCGTAAAGCGAAGCTTTTCCTCTGTCCTCTTTCACCATCTTACGCATCACACATTGTGTGATTGCCAATTCTAATTCCACGGACAGTTCTCCAAGAATTGACGCCAAATGATTATGTATCTGTTCCTGAAGCCCATTCACTTCGTCCATTGACATAATTACATTTTTAAATCCATCATACTTCACCAATTCGCATACCACGTCGCTTAATTTCTCAAATGATTCCTCTTCCAGAATACTTGGGACACCCCCGTTCTCAAGCTTCTCAATTGCATCCAGAATGACAATGATACTTTCTGACGGCAAGTTAAGATCTTCAATATTATTTCTTATCAATTCTGTTGAAATATCTAAATATTCATCCATCCTGTTTCCCACAAGCATCATAACAATCATCCGTCTTGCATCACGATTCATCCCGCCCGCTTCCTCTGGACGATACCTATATGGATGTTCCATGATTCCCGCTTTATTAATCTTACACAATACAGGATCCAACCAATTGTTTTGATACACAACCGCAACTCCTTTCGGAAGCCTGGCCAGTTCCGGAATCTGTTTCTCGGTCATCGCCGCTGATTTTCCTGCCTGCTGCCTGTCATTTTCATCAGGAAGTCTCATAAGAATCTTTGTATTGGTATTTCTTATAGCAGAAATGTCAATTGCGTTGGGCGATTGATCCACTATCACAAAACCTTCTCCGTACGTTCTCATCTCGGCAATCGAATTCGTAATCATCTCCACGGATTTTCCTGCCATATCAGCCCCTTCCGCTGAAAACCTCCCCTGCGTATTTCTCAAAAGATTATGCGCTTCCTCCAAAACTGTGATATGGCTCAATTCCTGGTTCATACATCCATCTGCCCAGCCCATTCTGTATTCATTGAGCTTCATTACGACAATCCCCATAATCAGCGATTTTGTTTCCTGAGAACCGATCCTGCTTAAATCAATAATCGTATTCTCTTCAAACAAAATGGCTGGGGATACCTCATTCGCAGTAAACATTTGGCCATTAATTCCATTAGTCAAAGAACGGACCCTGGTAATTAACGCTCCCGCATAATCTCCTTTGTTGTCTTCAGAATAATCAGACGTATCCAATATCCTTCTTATCTGCATTTGAACATCTTTAAAAGATGGATAACTCTTCTTGCTTTTTAATATATTTTCTGAATTTTCCAAATCCCATCCGCAAACCTGATACGCCTGTAAAACCGCGTCTTTTAGAATAGCAGGCATTGCCGCGTACATAGGCCAGCATACATTAAATATCTCTATCAATCTATCAATGTGTTCAAGGACATGTATTTCATCCGGAAAGGAAAACGGATTGATTTTCAACAACTCTGCCATCTTATTGTTCGTGCCAAAAACATGAACATCCTGTTCATTTCCAAAAACATTTTTATATTCGCCTTTTGCCGGTTCAATCACTAAAAATTTGACGCCATTTTTCCGGGCCTCCGATAATATCTGATAAACTGTATTTGATTTACCGGAACCAGTTGTTCCTGTAATCATCATATGAGAAGCAAGACTTTCCAGATCAATTTCAATTTTTGCCTGCTCTCTTTTCCCCATATGATATACATTTCCCAATAGAATGGTATTCCCTGCTTCACATTGCCCATCTTCTATAAAAACATTCCTTGCAAAAGAAACCATCTTACTTATGGAAACGCCATTCACCGCTTTCTGCGGAAGCCCGGCAGTAATTACCAACTCACTGCCGCTTATCATGGACGCAGGCGTAATATCTACCGGCTCATTTCCAGTATTCATTTCAAACAGAGGATGCATCATTTTCTTAAGATATGCCTCTATCCGTTTTGTTTTGTAAGGATCCATCCAGGTATTAATACTATAATTTTCTACCGTATCTTTCTTTCCTCTGCACAATGACTGTAATGTCCCTGCTAACGTCTTACTGGTCTGTGTGTCATCTGATATACAATATGTCGCCGTACTCCACAAACCATTGTCTTTTGCATCGTCTATCCGTTCTATTTGTTTCTCAATTTTCTGCAGCAAATCGATTACTTTTTTATTATCCCTTACAAGCTGCAGCGTTTGCCCTGTTGTTGTTGTAAATGTATCTGTTGTTCCTTTTGTCTGAGTCCTTCCGCTTGTACTGCTCTGAGAATCACTATGAGAAAAGCCTGTCTGATTTGACTCCCCGGAATTGGTGCCAAAACTTCCTGAAAGAACTATTATGCTGGGGCTTATCGCCTTACTTTTTCCCCTGGACTTGGTCTTCGATACATTACGTGTGCTGCTTATGGTGCTTCCAACAGATTCTGTTACCGCATTCGAAATATTTTCAGCTAACGCACTGCTGTCAGACTCTGAATATGTCTGTGTAATCTTGGCAAAGGGCGACAGCTGAGAAAAAATTTCCTCGTAATTATCCTTTAATTCTAATAATTGTTCTGAGGATACAGGTTCAGCAATTGTAATCATGGCATATTTTTTTCCTGACATTGAATCAATCAGCTTTTCCATCCCCTGCACAAAATCTTTATTATTCTCACTTCTCAAACCCGGTATGCCGCTTACGGCGCTGATCACAGGACTTTGCTCGAGGGCAGAAGACGAAAATACTTTATTCAGACAAGCTGTTAATCCTGCTTTGTCCTGCTGAATTAATTTTGATCCCGGAAAATTTCCTTCAAAGGTTCCGGACAGCACCGATTGACATATTGAAATTTCGTTGATATTACTTGTTCTGGTTCCAATATAATATTCAACGCTATTGCCGTCACTCAAGATAATATGTATAAGGGTTCCGCCGCACAAAGCTACTGAATTGTAAACATTCATAAGCTTATCCAAATTATTCTCATCTGCATCATAAACAATCTTTGTTATCTGATTCATACGAAGCACGCTATTAATGTTCGCGTCCGCTATTTCTGCCGGAATATCTTTAATCGGATAGTTACCTATCTCCGGCATATACTTTCTCATGATTATATTATCTGCCTGCGTAAACGCCGCGTTTATTTTTTCCTGGCTCTGCGTAAATTTCTGTAATTGCTCCGGCATATCTACCTCCCTGATCTGGAACCAAGTATCCGGCTCAATAAACTCTCACCGCTTTTAGGGTTCCGGTTCGCATGATTCGCTTTCACTTCCTTTTTCTTCTCTTCTGAAATTATTCTTTTTCCCTGCTCACCAGACATCATCTTTTTCCTCTTCGCTGCTTTTCCTTTTTCACTTTGCCGCGCCCCCTCTTCCATTGGAATTTTACAGGGGCTTTTATTCTCCTCCGATGCTTTTAATGGATACACTTTTTTACCGACAATTTCAAGATGCTGAATTCTCTCTTCACAAAAATTATCTATCAGGGAAGAAGCTACTAGCGCCCAGTAATCCTCATCCCATTTTTCCTCCGGCTCAAAGTCTTCCCCATCAAACTCCTGCAGCAGCCCGGGAATATTTTTTGTCTTCACATATTCAAGCACATTCCTGAATTTATTTGTTGAAAAATTCGGATCCCCATGTGCTATCGTATAAAAAACACTATAGATTCCAACCAAACTTTTTTTCGATATAGCATCCTCTAATGCCGCAATTTTCTCCATCATATCCTCCATATTTTATATTTCCAAAACCGCGTCTAACTGCGCCAAGAACTTCTCAAGCCATGCAGCTTTCTCTTTTTCAGATTCAATCCTTGCGTCAATGCTGCTTTGATTCCGCGTTAATTCTTCATTTTCTTCTACTTTCTTCTTCAATGCCTCCTGCAGTTCGTCCAGCTGTCTCAAAAAGAATTTTTTAAACTGCTTTGCTTCATCCTTTGCTGTATTTTGCGCGCTTTCAAGATTTTCATTAAAGCTGCTGATGATTGGCGTGAGATACTCATTTTCCACAGTGGAATAATCCACCATTTCCCGGTTAGCATAAATTGCCCTGTTATATCCAGACGCTTCAAACCATGTCCATGGCTTATACCATTTTTTGTTTGTATTTTCTACCCATTCCACTTCTCCTGTATCATATGTTTCTTCATATTTATAACTATTAATGATCTCCTGGGCATTGGGAATATCCATTTCCAGGAAGCCAACGCCAATATCATCATTTAATCCACTATATTGCTGCTCTCTTACAACCCCGCTCTGGATCAGCTTATGAATATGCTCCGTATATTCTTCCATAATGGTATTTGCATTTTCCACAATGACATCATTAATAATGTTTTCCAGCTCTGTCTTTACATCACTCTGCAAATGCATCACTGTATTATTCAATTTCATCATCATCTGCTGAACTTCCAATGCCGTCATTGCGCCTTTTCCTGAAGAGGGATTCAGTTCTTTAGATATTTTAGCTCTGACCTCCCTGATTCTTTTCTTTGCATCCTTCATCATATCCAAAGCCTCTATGCGGCTTCTGAACTTTTTCGCTTCCTCCCCTTCCGCAAGTATACCTTTAATCGTTTCAAGCTGCTGATGTATTTCATTTCTCGAACTCTCATTATTCTGGATGGAGGACATCATCTTTGCATGCATATCTTTCTCTTCGACTTTCTTCTTAAAAGTATCTACAGCCGCCTTAATTTTCGCAGTATACGCATATTTTTGCAAATACTCATTGATGGCAATTTCCACAGCAGGTATCCCCGTGTACCACATAACTTCTTCATACATATTCCCCGACCTTTTAGCCGCATCTATGGAATTTTTCACTTTCTGGAGATTATTTTTTCCCAGACTTGCCTGCTCAGAAAGATGCAGCTGCTGTTCATCCATAAACGCACTGCAATTACTCAATGTTTTATTCTGCCCTTTCGTCAGCTTAGCGCCGTTCTGGTACATTCTGATAACCTTAGCAGTTTCCGCCGATGTGGGAAAAATATTAGGATTCTCTATATCAAATTTCCGTAAATATTCGCGCACATGCTCCAATGCGTCCTGTACAGATTCTTTATCCGGATCAAACTGATCAATCTTATTAACTGCAAAAATAAATCTATCCTTTGATTGTTTTCCTCCCACTTTCATAGCCTCTGCAACCGTAGCCAATAACGTATAATCATCATTTGTCTGAAGCTGCGTGGCATTGAGCACGTACAATACCATAGGTTTCGTCTTTTCCTTAATAACCCGATAGGTATGATTTTTATGTTCTTCAGTCCGGGAATTATTTGGTCCGGGAGTATCCACTAAAACCAAACGTATTCCTGATGAATCAATATTAGGAATATTGCCGGTTATATCTATATAAGCTGTATTGGGATTCGCATTCATCTCCTCCATATCCGCCAATGTCAAATCCGTATACGTTCCCAATATCCGGTTATCTTTATCTCTGTACTCTGCATCAAATTCGGTTCCGGAACTTCTGTCTTTTATTTTTGCTATCGTCGCGGTGCAGGCTTCATTTTTCGACGGCATCAGCTCTCTTCCCAGAAGAGCATTGATTAAAGTTGATTTGCCGGAACTCATTGTGGCAATAACGCTGACCTCAAATTCAGAACTAACAGCGCTGTAGAAATTTTCCTGTATTTGCTGCGTCCGCAAATCCTCAAAGGGACATTCTCTCTGCATCTTCTCAAAAAGCTTTTGGAGTTCAGCCAACCTGTCTTCAGAACCTCTTGCCTCCGTAAATACAAGCGAAACTTCAATATTGGAATGTTCAAAACAGTATTCTTTTACTGTCTCATACAAATCATCATAATCAAGTCTAAGACCATAAAATTCTATGTAAAAAGAACTGTCATTGCATAAGTCTACCAATATTGGCATTAACTGTTCGATCCACACCTGAATTCTCTCATTTCTGAGATCATATAATTTGTTAGGCGGCTCAACTGCTTTTCCATCAATTGTTATGAATGACTCAACCACATACGGATTATATTTAAATCCAATTCTTGTGGGCTTATTGTCAGCATTTTTCGAATTAAATACTTCCTGCGAATTAACTTTCCCCAATGCTTTCTCTTCTCCCGCCGGTAATTTGATTTCCTGCGGCATACTTGTCTTAAAAGACGCATTCTGTTTCTGACGCTCCTTTGTCTCCTTCTCAGGCGGCACCTCTGCTCTCTCTTTTTCCTCCACACCGCCAAAATATGTAAGCAGGGAACTCAATCCCCCATTAAAACCACTGGATACAGCAGCAATTCTCCAACCATTCTTTTGATATATTTCAGTGGATATAATAGCTTTCTCTTTCGCAAAATCCGTTTTGGTATTCTGTATGGATATATATTCTATGTTGTTCTGTTTCAGCTTAAGGCAAAATCTTTCCATTTCTGCCATTGTTTCATTGCCATCAATACTGACCGTAAACACCAACTTTGCTATTTTCTCAGGCAGCCTGATTAAATCTATCTCAAATATACTTTTATGACCTGATTCCATATAATTAATTTCATGATTCGGCGAAGTTGTCTGATTATAAAAAATCATATAATTTTCATCGGATAATTTTCCCTTATCATCTACCCCAAAGCAGCAGCAATCATATGTTGCGTTGCCCAAAACCTCCATCTCAACAGTAAAAACTTTTGTTTCATCAAAAAATTTTTGGATTCTGTCTCTCATGCCTTTTACAAATTGCATCACTTTATCCCCCAGTATATTTATATTCGTCAGAAATTTCTGCTGCATACCTTCGCACCGGACGCAAAGGTTCTTATTTCCGCAGCTTAATTTCTTGTTCTCATTTTTACCAACAACTTAGGTTTAATGGCAAATTTTTCACTTTCTATTCTAATCTAAATAAGTTTTAAATTCAACTCTTTTTTGGTTTTGTATTTCTATTTTTATTCTTGTTACAATAAACTTATCGAATATCCGAAGCAGCAAGGAGCACAAACCATGGACAATTTAAAAAAACTCAGACTGGAAAAGGGACTCACCCAACAGTCCCTTGCCGAGAAACTCAACATAGGCCAGCAATCTGTCTACAAATACGAACATCATATCACAGAACCCGATATTGATATGTTAAAAACCATTGCCGACTTCTTTGACGTGTCCGTGGACTATCTCATCGGCCATTCCTCCTGCCCCCATAAAATTGAAGAAGTCCATCCTACGGATTTAAACAATACAGAGCTTGCTCTCATTCAAAAATACCGCTCCCTCCCACCCTCTTCCAGAGAAGTATTTTTGCAGCTTTTAGATGAATTCCTGAAAAATAATACTTCCTGAATATATTTTAATGGCGGGACAAAGCGCAGGCAGAACCATCAGCATCCTGCGCTCCTGCTGCTTCAGTTCCATTATAGCATCCGCCATGGACACAATCTGTCCTTCTCACTTAATTTGTTAAAATTTTTTTACCAATTCCACATTCTCTCCCTGATACCGCAGCCACATATCAATTCCGCTGCCGAAAGTCTCTGCCCGAACCAGATAATTTCCATCCTCTTCTTTGATGATTTCCGCGGTGGGAAGTTTATCTAAAACGGACTCTATACTCTGCCCTTTATACCAGAATTCAATCCGCTGCAGCTTCCCGCCGTACATAAACTGAATTCGTTTCCGGTATTCCCCTTCCTCAAAGCGATCTTTGTATGGAATTTTAAAATATTCATCCAATACTTTTAGGCCGCAGATTCGATCGATACGGTAAATGGTGGGATACATGTCGTTTGCAACCTGGAATTCCTTCTCCCTGTCTATATTTTCAATATGAGCTGCCAGATAAAAATAGTATTCGGAAAACATAATGGCCAAGGGCTGCAGCTTCCTGGACACTTTCTGATTTCCTTTCAACTTTTCATATGTAATTTCAATGTATTTATGCTCATTAATTGCCTTTCCGATCTCCCACATTTTATCAATAAACACCTTTTTATGGTGAGGCTCAATGTAGTGCAGACGCTCATTTGCAATCAGCTCTTCCACTGTTTTCCGCAGGAACGCACCGTTTCAGCATCTTATCCAGCATCCCTGTCATTTCCGTCTTTGTAAATGCACGGCTCTCCAGTAAAATTTTTGTAATGGCCAACGCTTCTTCATTGGAAAAACTCATCGTCTCCCACCGCTGCATCCGGTATCCCCGCTTGTCATAATCATAAATAATATCATTCTCCAATCCTACCTCCACCATCTGCATTTTCAAAAAATCCCGGATATCCTCAATGTCCCGCTGAATGCTTTTTTCATTTACCCCAAAATTCACAGCCTCTTCTGCTTTGCAGATAATTTCTCCCTTCTGCAGACGTGTATATAAATCCAGGCTCCTGTATACTTTGTCTTTTTTCTCCATAAAAATCTCCCTGTCTCTGTTGTCTTTTCTTGTTCCTGTTCTGCCTGTCAATATCATTTCCCGCCTTATGATACAAAAACAGTGTCTTTTCCCGCCATACTACCACTATAACAATATTTTCGGATTTTTTCAAAACCTAATATAAAAAAACCGGCGATACGCCTAAACGGCGACGCCGGTTTTCTACTCTGTTCTGCCTGCCCGCCCTGTTATCCCGGCGGTTACATATCAATTCCCAACAGGCTTCTCTCCGTCTACACAAAATTATGCTCCAATTCAGAGACAAGCTGCTGCATTTTTCTCTTGGAAGTCACGTTTCTGGCAGCCTCAACCACCTGCTGCTTCTCTTCGTCGTCCATTTTCGCGTAGACGGACAATGCTTTTTCATTCAGCCCGAGCTGAAAGCTGAGGCCTATGGGCATATCATAGTTATGTTCCATTCCCTGCAACCCTTTCTTTCTGCGTTTAGAAGTAGTATAGACAAAAAATAAAATTTTATACCTCATATTATTTTTATCTGTCAAGCCTTAAAAAATTCCCATCATCTTCCCAACCCAGTAAACCAGCCCCAACGCCCAGCTGGTAAAAATCCCATACAGAATCACCGGCCCTGCAATGGTAAATATTTTGCATCCAATGCCAAATACCTGCCCCTCTGCTTGTGTCAAGTTAGAACTCATTAATTTTTGAAAAATTAAATATTTGTCTGCCCATTACGATTCTCTTCGCAAGCGATATATCCTTTTCTTATTTCTTCCTATCGCTTCCACATCATCCATTATAGAAAGTATTTCTCTCGTCCTCGCCATGCTCAAACCCAGCAATTCTGCGATATCTCTGGTTTTTGCTGTTTCATTCCCCTGTAAATACAATCTGATTTTTTCCTGATTATTCCTTGTTTTTATCGCTTGTTTTTTATCGCTTGTTTTTATCGCTTGTTTTTTATCGCTTGTTTTTATCGCTTGTTTTTTTATGAATTTTAAAGTCAGCGATGTCCTGTCCGGATCAAAATCTTCCTTTATGTCAGGCTCTTCCCACCCTTCGTCTTCCCATACGTTAAAAATATTAGGCACTCCGCTTCCCGCATGCTCGCCGATATCTATCAGATTAAACATTTTCATCAGACTCTTATTTCTTGGGTCGGATTTTCCTCCTCTGCGCATCTGCTCCTTCCCGAGTCTGATATAACCGGGATTCTCCAATATGACTTTATCGTCTTCTTTGATTATGAGAACACCATATTTCCCATAAAAGTCCGTATTGATGATACAGTTCGCCAATGCCTCCCTCAGCGCCCTGTGAACCGGCGTATCATCCACCCGAAAACCGCCCTCCATCCGAAATGGCACCTTGATATCCTTCGTAAGCTTATTGTATACACGAAAGTAAAAGTCGAATACATTTCCCGACCATTCGCCAGACGATGATTGAAGCCTGTCCGTCCATCTGAGCACCGTATCCGGGTTCTCCCTGTAATCCAAAAAATAGTCCGGAAAATATCTCACAATGTCATACTCATTTCCAAACATAAGCATTCCGGCCGCCGTAGGATGAAGTTTTTTATCGTCTTTCGAAAAACCCGCTGCTCCAATCACTCTGAGATATTCCTTGTCATCCAGTCTCTCAAAAGGGTGTCCCGGCTTAAAGGATTTGTGGCTGTTGCGATAACCGCGGATGGAATCCTGATTCAGCTCCTCAATATCGGCCTCCTCAATCACTTCCATATCCATAGTTTCCTCTGCCTGATCCCTCAGCATTGTTTTTACCTGCAATCTGGTACAATGGTAATCTCCCTCCCAATTTCTGCGAAAAGTTCCTCCAAACAAGTCACCATTGATGTATACCGGCTTTTGCTCCCGCTTTGCGCCTGGCACCCAGATTACCATGATCACGTCATCTGCACCGGCCACTGAAAAAGTTTCCACATCATCGTCTTTCAAAAGGTTGATGCTCACCTTTTTACGATTGTTAATGGTATCCCAGAAATCTTTTTTCAATTTAGCCGCATTTTTCAGCCCGGTTGTATGCCAATTGCCTGATTTATCTTCTTTTACCCCAAGAATTATGACACCGCCATAGCAGTTGGCAAAAGCAGAATAGGTATCCCATAAGCTATTAGGAAGTCCGCCTTCTGCTTTTTTAACTTCCCTTCGGTTATCTTCTTTATAGGAATCAAATTTTGCCAGTTCAAATAATTCTTCCATACTTGCTCCTTAAAAAGTCAATTCAATATGACTAATTCTCTTTGTCAAAAAATTTCTATTCTTTCTGATATTCTTCTATATCCAATATATTATCTCCAAATTGAACCATCATATTTGCCTGAAGTCTGGCAGCTTCATTCACTGTCAGTAAATCCACTCTGCCATTGGGCATCGCATGCAAATCACTTATTCCTTCTATAGTAGTCAGACCTTCACAAAACAGCAGCTTACCGTTCATCACGCTATAGTGCATAATATTCATTCTCCGCTCAAATTCTTCCCTCGTATCGGGCGTATTCATTCTGGTAATTTCCAAATGATATCATCTCCTCTTTTCGCCTGTTCTATCATAGAAATACTACACGATTCGTTTGGTTATCAAGAAACATCCATTGTTTTTCTTTTTCCACTTTTTCAAGTTCTGCAAATGTCACCAATTTATAACCTGCCGGCAATCTCAATTTATCTCTGTTTATCCATCCGGATACGGAAAGAAACGTTGGCCATCCCGCCATATGCTTCTTCCAGCGCCGTTCACCGACTGATACCCTCTCTTTTATATCCTTACCGGATATCCCCATCAGCAATAATGTGCCATGATTCAATATGCGACTGCTTATATTCACGCCAAGCATACTTCCCGGATGTATATTCAGTGACAGTTCCTTGATATGCCCTGTATCCCCTTTCGTTTTCTCAAACGGATACATATTTGCATATGCAGCCTCGTGATTCTTTAAGGCAGCCATAACGCCATCTCTATCTCCCATACTCTCCGGCACTGCAAATGTCCGTAAAGTGAATATTTCTGTCATGCCATTTTCCAAATTAACAGCCTGGAACCCTGCCAGTAACATTTCCTGTCCATATACTTTATTCAGTTTCTGGACATTGCGGCTATCAAAAATCTCCTTTATTATACAAAATAGTTTCCGATCCTGCAACGCTTGTATGTCTTTGATTGGAAAATGACAGTTGACCCGACGAATCGCATTCAGAAATTTTATCATCTGCAACTCATTGTTACAATGATAATCAAGTTTATTAATTTCCTCATACCATCTTCTTCTCCATGGATCGTTCCTCAGATTACCATTATGGTATCCTGCTGAAAGCCTTTCTCCATAAGCGGATAAGTCTTTCTGATATTTATCATCACCAAAAAGCTTCCACATAGCGTTTATACTTTCCTCTGAAGCATATTTACATACATGTCTCATATTCTCTGGAGGCATACACCTTTTTTCATCCAGTAAAATTTCTATATTTTCAGGAATCAAGGCCGGCTCTTCTTTTATCTGTTTTTCGGTTTCATTTGTCAGTGCTGCAGTCTCTCCTATCAGTGCAGATTCCACTTGTTGACACTGCTTCTTCAACAAACTGCTCCTGCCACAATACGACTTTAATACCAAATACATATTTCCCCGCACTACCATCCACGGACATTTCAAGATCCTCTCTGCCAGATTTTCTCTTTTCTCCAATTCCTTCCTCAACGTCATGTTTCTGCTATCGGCTAATTTTACACACAGAGAAGAACAGATTTCTGCTGTTTCCAATTCTTCAAAAAAACTATACTCCACCATTTTATCTATCTCTTCCCCCACCTCACATACCAGCCAAGATAACATTTCCATACTCTTTTGGCTAATATATGGATTCGGCAATACTACAAACTGTAACAGCAATGCAAAAAATGCCTCTCTCTCTGATTCCACATGATATTTATCATTCTTATACCGTTCCTGCAGATTATCAGGAACTGTCATCATTTCCTGATAATGTCCCATAACTGCCTGATAACAGGCATTCGTTTCCTCTTCTGATAATCCTGCGGCTACAAGTTTTAATAACTCGTCCGCAATCTGCCATCTGGGCGTATATTTCGGCCAGATGATTTCCTCCCGCAGCACCCAAAGAGCGTTTGTGAAATTATCCGATATCTGAATAATTTTATGAATTGCCTGTTTCCCTTTTTCAGATGAACTTGAAGACCATACAGACCAGCCGCCTTTCTCCAATTCCCTTATGACTTCTTTATATTTGTCAGATGCACACCGATAATTACCGCGTTCCTCTTCCTTTTTTGCCTCCTCCCATAAATACTCAGCCTGCTTGTCAGAAGCAGTTGTCCCCCATGTTCCCGGCATTATAATTTCCTCATTTTCCTTTTGTTCCTTTATCAAAGCCGCGTCATCCGGGTTTCTCGTATCAATATCTCTTTTCCCTTCATCTGTTTTAAATTCTGGAACTTCTATGGATTTTTCTGTAACTTCTTCTATCATTTCAATGATAATATGATAATCTTTTTCATCCAGACAACTTTTATAAATCTGTAACAGATCTTCAAAATAATAGTCTCCCGTATCAAATAAAAGAATCTGCGCTATGCGTTCGATATATTTCTTTTTCTCTTTTCCGTTTCTGCTCAATATTTGTGCCTGAACTTCTGCATAATCCGCCATGTGCCTCCGTTCAACAAGCAAAAAAATCTCGCTGAATATCCATCGATAAATCTCCGGTACCCGTTCATCTGCTATTATCAAATAAACCAGCCTCTGAGGGAAAATGCAATTAGCTACGCGATAATTTCCAATCAAGCCATTTTTTCGATCCGTCGGCTCGTAGTCGCTAAAAACAGACGCCTGCCAATCTTCTGGAACCAGTTGGACTTGCACATACTTTAATACGGAATCATACTGCCTGCGTTTCCATAATATAGCTAATACATCTTCTTTTGTAGTTCGAATATACCGCTCAAACGTCATCCCTCCTGATGCAGCGTCAAGCGCCGCCATTACTTTATCCGTCAACTGTGGCCGAATCATATCTTCCTTCATGTTCTCCAGCAGTTGTTCCGCCAAGGTGAATTGTGCTTCTTTATACCACCATGGCCCCATGGAACTATGTAACATTTCCTGATATACCTGCCCTGCCAACTCCACACATCCGGAACGTTCCATCAGATCAACCACTTGAAGCAGCCATGCCGTCCTTTCATATCGATTAGCAACTTTCATCAAAATATCCGAATAAATTTTTTTCAAAATGGAAACAGGAGCTTCTTCATTTGGCGTCCACTTTAAAAACGCTTTGGCAATACTTATCATAATCCGAAAATAAGATTCATAGTAAACTCCAAATTGGTCATCCGATTTTTGCAGAATAAATTCCATAAACCAATTCATATCTTCCGGATATAGGATAAGAAAAAACTGGCCGACATATATCATTAAGAATTCCATACTATGTTCCGGTATCTGATAAGCATCCCGAAAGCTTGTCCTCATATCAAACGAAAACATATCCTCCATCAGAAATCTTTTCATCCATTCTGCCGCTTCATGCTCCTTCCCCTTCAATCCGCACCCATAACAACTGCCGACAAAACGTATACCATCAGCCAGCATCTCTTCCCAATGCCCTTTCCACTCCCCCTGATTCCATCCATATTGAAATCTTTCTCCGCAAAACCCTTTGCTGCGATACAACTGAAATAAATAATAAATCTTTTGAGAAGAAACCTCTGCTCCATTTTCATCACGGATGCTTTTCACGTCCCATTGCTCTGCCAGACATAATTTGTCTATTGGAACTTTAGCCGCATATTCGCGTCTTATCATAACAGCATCCATATAGGCATTTGTATACAATTCATTCCACTCATACGAATCCGCATTCGTTAAGATTGCATCCAAAAGTTTTTCAAATGATTTCTCCCTTTTATCCAGCAAATTTGTCATATTTGCTGTTCCCGCAACAGTCAGCAGCCATGTATCAAAAAAAGCCTGGTTCATGCTTAGGCCATATTCCTCCATTCTGTCTTCTGTCACAGTTTCCCCCGTGCTCCATAAGCTATAATCGGAAGACGCCTGAAGAAAAGCACTTTCTGACACTTCATCTAATTCTGAAGAAAAGATTAGTTGATTGAAAAGTTTCAATTTTTTCACATAAAAATGATAGTCTTCACCCTCATCTGCATAAGCCAATAACTGATACCCTCTTATCAGATAAGTAATCTCCTCTGCCGAAACAGCATTTCTATCCTGCAATTTTCTCATAAAGGAAGCTTCCATCTGCTGAAACAGCTCTTCTGCACAGTCTTTTCTTCCCTTCTCAACCATACGTGCAAGGCATACAAACAAACTCTCAGAATCTGCCATAAAGCAATGATTACGATACAAATAATGGA
This sequence comes from Lachnospiraceae bacterium, assembly GCA_910575555.1. Classification (GTDB taxonomy): domain Bacteria; phylum Bacillota; class Clostridia; order Lachnospirales; family Lachnospiraceae; genus Petralouisia. Next base: position 153,781 of record CAJTFX010000009.1, read on the forward strand.
TTGCCTTTTTCGGACGGTTCAACGCTATTTCCGCCAAAGCCGCCTGCGTGGCAAATCGTGCAAACATATCGTTATATCTGATTTCTGTACGCTGCATGAGCAGCAGTTTATCAATCAACTGCGCCATATTCCCCTGCGAACAGCACAATTCCAAAACCTTGTGCATATCATAGAACATTTCTTCGATCTCCACATCAAACAATGCGCATTGATCCACCCACTTCTGATTACAGCTTATGACACATTCTTTCTTGTCCTGATTACTGCCGCATGATAAATGGTATAACTTCTGTGTCACGCCATATTCCGTTTCCTGATGCGCTTTACAATATTCAGCAAATGTATGATGTATAGATTCCTGAAGGTATCCTGTTTTTTCTACCACATACCGTTGAAAAGAAGTGTGGAAAAAGGAAAGCCTTTCCCCCTGCTGTAATAGACTTCCCATTTTATTAAGCGCTAAATCAAATGCCGCCCTTTTTTCCTGCGGAACCATTTCCAGAAAGTTTTGTCTTTCTACAGATTTTCTAAAAGCCGAAAGATATGCAATACAAGAAATCTGGTCCTCCTCCCGCATCATCTCAAACCAGCGAAAATCATAATATGTACGGATGCTTCCTCCATAAACAGGTATTTTCCGAATGAAGGATTGTACCTCTTCAACCTTATCCATATTCTTAACAGTTTCAATAAGGTAGCGAAGGTAAAGCGGATGCCCTTCTGCTTTTTCGGTCAATTCATCTACATTTTCCTGTATCCCCGGCACTTTCAGCGTTTTCAGCAGAAAATCCCGAACCTGAATATTGTTCAAATATGGCAATTCAAATATCTGATTCTCCTGGATATCATTTCTGATTACCCCGGGAAGAATCTGTTCATCTGTGACTGTAAAAACTATGTGCAGATATTCTAACTTCATTCCTGCAAAATAAGAACAAAACGCTTCAAACATATATGGCGCATCTAATACAAATTCATCCAAACCGTCAATACAGATCAAACCATGCTTCCCTTCTGATTTCATTGCCTGATTCAGCATATCAAATATACTTCGAGCGCTTTTCAGGCGCTTTCCGTAAGAGGAAGCATGTTCAATTTCCACTCTTCCCTTTCCGAATTTGACAGCCATGTCACAAATCCATTCATATAATGCCTCCTCGCTCTTACGATAAATTGGCGAATACGCATCATCTGACCTTCGAATAAAATATTTTCCCAGAATATATAACCGATTGTCTCCACTCAGCAATTCTGTCCACACAGTTTTACCTGTTCCGTTTCTCCCCTTTACAATGATAATTCCATTCACGGCGCCATCCATAATCAGTGACCTGATTGCGGATCTGGGATAAGGATTTTGTATATATTTCTCATGATCAGAAATATCCGGCATATTTGAAACGCAACTCGGCTCCTGCATCCCCTCTAAATCCAGGCATCTCTCTAATTCAGCCTTATACTTATGAAACTCTATCATTTCCAATTGCCTGGCATCCTGATACGTACAAATCCCGACAGCTTTTCCATCAATAACAACCGGAGCGCCTGAGAGACCTGAATAGCTCTCCAAAGCCCCTTCCATGACCTCCAAATCTATATTGTATTCTGCCATCTGAAATCCATCATGCGCATTCAAAACTTTCCCTGCAATATAGCTTCCCCGCGACATATTCTCTCCTGGATAACCATAAGTACAGAATGAACTTCCGACCAAGACCCCGCTAAAATTACATTGCATTATTACATCTTCCAACCAGGCATCTGCCTTTACCGATAATATGCAAAGATCTGTATCCGGCTGCTTTTCCTGAAGCTTCACTTCGTATTGATGCACTGTTTCATCAATTTCCATAAAAGCAGCCTCTAATACAGATTGCTTTTCTACTACATGGGCTGCAGTTATAATTCTGCCGTTTCCTATATAAAAACCTGTTCCCAAAGTACCTTCACAATTACGAATTACACAAATCCCCTTTTTCATATCTGTCATTCTGCTTCTCCTCAATCATAGCTTGTTTCATGCTGCCTATATCCTAATTGACTGACCGGCTATATCAATAAATTCAAAATCATAATACTGATGAATTTTCTCCTGATCCATCCATAAAATATGTTCATTTCTATTTGTTATAAATATTTTCTTGCTTCTTTCTGGATGCTCTGAAAATAACAATGCCAAGGTTCTTTTCGATGGTCTCTTATTCCCTGTGCCTGCAGAAATCAGATAGTTTTTACTACCAAACCGTCTCAAAAAATTTTTTGAGAGATTTCTTTCACTTCCATGATGAGACAGTTTGATGAAATCCATCTCCATTTCTTCATTTCCATACCATTCTCTCAGTATTTTCTGACAAACGCCTATATTGGCATCCCCTAGAAATAACATCCTCTTTTTTCCCACTTGCAAAAGAAATGCAATAGAACTGCTGTTTTCATATGTATAATCATAACTTATACGACTGTCGGCCAGTTTTTCTATCCCCTTTTTATCAGGACTTGGCTGTTCAATCATATGGGCAATTTCCTCATATTCTTTTTCATTTAAAATATATTGAAATGATTCATATGCACTGCGAATAAGAGTATTATCTTTTAAGTCCATTCTCCTATTCATGCGTTCTAAGTATTTCTCCCATTCCTGATTCATAGCCACAAGTTGGTTAAATCCAGGCGATACAAAACGAATGCTAATATGCTCCCCTATCTCAATCTGATCCGACTGATTTATGATAACTTTCTCCGGCCACGCCCCACATCCGCCATTCCAATTGTATCTGCCGTCTAACAACAATTTTGATATGCATAGTTCTTCCTGTAATGTTATTCTTTTTCCTCTAATGCATTTCGACAGGACTGCTGCTCTCCGCGCACATATTCCCTGATAAATTAATTTTTCCCTGTCATCACAAGCTTGCTCTTGGTAATGTTGCAGCTTCAGCCCCAAAAATCCGTTATATAAAACATTTCTTATTGGTATTACCTTTGCAGCATCTGAACTTCCATTTTCTTTCAATAAGGGAATTGCTCCGCCAATATGATCCGAATGAACATGCGTCAAAATCAGATAATCTATCATCTTACCATTCTGAGCCATGTTCAATAATTTTTTTCGTATATATTTCTGGTAAGTTACATAGTTTCCACAATCAATCAGCAAATTTATTTCCTTTTTTCCATCTTTGACTGTAACCAAAAAACTGTCACCCTCACCTGCTTGAAACACATATATCTCCACTTGGATCATAGAAATCCTTCTAACCCCTTTCAATCTCTTCAAAAACGCTTTCATCAAATAACATCCTCTGCTAATCCATCTCACTGATTTATTCTAATCATTATATCAGATTTAAAAAGAATTTCCCATGATTAGCTTCAATGTTTCCTAAATCTGACAAAAAAGTCCCTGGGATACCTGCAAAGCAAATATCCTCGGGACAAGCTCCTTTATATACATCATCAGCAAAAATTTTGCTCCAACCCTTCCACAATCCGATGCTTCTCCAATTTGGTGGTCACATTCCTTGCCGCCTCTATTACCTGACGTTTTTCCTCATCATTCAATTTGCCATACGCATCCATCGCTTTAGAGTTCATCCCAAGCTGGAAACTAAAACCCATAGGCATGTCAACCTTGTTTTCCATTTGTCCAGCCATTTATATCCCTTTCTTTTTTACAGAATATCAAAAGAATTTCATTTTCCTGTCTTTAAAAAATCCCCATCAGCTGCCCGAGCCAGTAAATCAGCCCCAGCGCCCAGCTGGTAAAAATCCCATACAGAATCACCGGCCCTGCAATGGTAAATATTTTGCATCCAATGCCAAATACCTGCCCCTCTTTCTGAAATTCAATGGCAGGCGCCGCCACAGAATTGGCAAACCCTGTAATGGGCACCAGAGCCCCTGCGCCGCCCCAGTTGGCAATTGAGGGATAAATATTGAAGCCTGTTAAAAGCACGCTCAGCAGTACCAGGAGCATGCTGCACCAGCTTCCCGCCGCATCCTTATCCAGTTCAAAGGTATTCACCGCAACATTCAGGATGAACTGTCCCAGGATACAGATGATCCCTCCTGTAAGAAATGCTTTCACCATATTTGCCGGAAGGGAATGAGTGGGAGTCACCTGCTTCACGTAATCATTATATTCCTGATTTTTCTTTTCTTTCTGTTCCATGGTTTCCTGTGCCATAACTGACCTTCCTTTCCTCTGATTTACATTTTGTGCATATGATTTGCATAAAAATACAGCGCACCCAAAGCCTTGCCCAAAGCCATAAAAAACAGCATAAGGCTTAATCCTTCTTTAATACCAAACCGCCGGAACATAATGGGAAATGTGTTGAGAATTTCCGCCAGAGCCACAGCCAGGCATCCGGTAAATATTCCGGCCGACAGCCCGAATACTATGACAGCCCCGATTCCCAGAGGCGCCGAAACAGGAAACAGAGAAAAAATATTTCCCGCTGCGCCGCCTAAAATCACCGCATTCTCATAGGCAACAATATCTTTTGCGGTACGGCTTTTCCCAATAATTCTGGGAACCACTCCGATAGAAATAATAAAGCTGAACACACCTGCCGCAATTGCAGAACCGCTTGCCAGTCCGATAAACCCCAAAAACACCTGTTTAATCCACATCATTACTGGTTCCTTTTCTTCCACAGTTTTCTATAAATGTGGCGTCCACATCTTTTTCATAGGTGCGCATTTCCACCTGAATGGGGGTTGGGTCGTGAGTAATTTTCTTATGTCCCACATGATTGAAAAATATCATAATCCCCAGAAACAGTCCAATGGAATAACAGATTTCCAATATGGTAAATCCGCTAGATTCTGTGCCCATCACCTGCCGGTAAAAATCCGCAAACACTTCCCCTACGCCCACGTCATTGTTAAATGTCATAATGGTAAATGCGGAGCCGAAAAAAATCAGCACGCACAAAACTGCCGTTTTCAGGTACAGCAGCCATTTGGGCTCCTGTTTCGGCTCATATTCCAGGACAAAATCCTTTTCCCCGATATTCTGGACGTCCACATTGGGAAATTCCTGTCCAATCAATTCAATAATTTTCATCACAGAAAAAACTTCCGCCTGCTTTTTCTTCCGGCTCTGGTTGGCCGGCGTATGAAACGTATATACCTTCAGGGTTTTTAATTTGTGAATCAGCGGCTGATTGGTGGAAGTAATTTTCGCAATATCTTTCAATGTCACAGAAGGCTCCCTGACCAGCACATTCTGCTCTATTTTCAGATATACGGTGTCTGAACCTGCCATACAAGAGTTCCCTCCGTCACCGTGGTCTGTTTTTCCACGTAATTCACATAATAGAAAATTCCTCCTGCAATGGTAAGAATCACAACTGCCAGAAGGCAAATTCGGTAAATGGCGCTACGACTATGATTCATATTCTCACATCCTTTTTCCATCTTTGGAAGTAGTATGCCATCTTATCCAGAATTTATTCATTGGGAAAAAGAAAATTAAATGTGGTAATCAACATGGAAAACAAGTATAATAAAAGAAAAAGAAGGTGATTTCATGGACGCGTTAAACAATGAACCGATTTACACAATTGAAGATATTTACTCCCTGCCCGAGGGAAAGCGGGCCGAGCTGATTGACGGGCAGCTTTACTATATGGCGCCTCCCGGCAGGACGCATCAGCAAATTTCCGGTTACCTCTACAACACGATTTACAACCATATAAAAAAAGAAAAGGGCAAGTGTGAAGTCTATGCCGCCCCATTTGCCGTATTCCTGAACAAAGACAGCGCCAATTACGTGGAACCGGATCTTTCTGTCATTTGCGACACTTCCAAACTGGATGAAAAGGGCTGCCACGGCGCTCCGGACTGGGTCATTGAAATCGTTTCCCCCAGCAGCAAATCCCGGGATTATATGGTGAAACTTTTAAAATACTGCACCGCCGGGGTTCGGGAATACTGGATCGTAGATCCGGACAAAAAAATGGTATCCGTATATCAGATCGAACAGGAGCTGGTGGAGCAATATTCTTTCGGGCAAGACATTCCGGTGGGAATCTGGGAGAATTTCTTAATTAACATTTCGTAAATATTTATTATATGTACTACTCCGGCAGTTCCATATCAGCAATTCTTAAAACCAAATATTCGCCAGAGCATAAAATACAAAAAGCACGCCGTAACGTTTTCATCTCCGCAGCGGCATGCTTTTTTGCTGTCACCGAATCCGCTTTCGCATTCCCAGCAGAATCCGCTTTTCCAGTCTGCTGACCTGCACCTGGCTGACGCCCAGTTCCCCGGCTACCTGGGTCTGGGTTTTATCTTTAAAATACCGAAGCTCAATCAGCCGTCTTTCCATATCTCCAAGTTCCGAAAGAAGCTGCTCCAACACCATATGGTTCAGCAGCGCCTCATGGCTGTCTCCTTTCTGGGGAATCCGGTCAGCCAGACAGGATTCTTTGCCCGACTCAGGCTGATACGTTTTATCAATGGATTCCACCTCCCCGTTTGCCTCCAGAGCCATCACAATTTCCTCTCGGGGAAATCCGGTTTCATCTGAAATTTCCTGTAATGTGGGCTCATGTCCAAGCTCTGCCAGAAGTTTTTCTCTGGCCTGCCTGACTTTTGCGCCGTTTTCTTTCAGGCTCCTGCTGACCTTAATCATGCCGTCGTCCCGCAGAAACCGCCGGATCTCCCCGGTAATCATAGGCACCGCATAGGTGGAAAATTTCACTTCAAAAGACAGATCAAACTTGTCTATGGCTTTCATCAGTCCAATACTTCCCACCTGAAATAAATCCTCCAGTTCATAGCCCCTGTTGGCAAACCTATGTACAATACTCCAGACCAGTCCCATATTTTTCCGGATCAGCTGTTCTCTGGCCTCTGCATTTCCCTGCTGCGCCTGTTTTAACAAATCGCGCATAACATCCTATCCTTTCCCAATGGTTTTGCGCATGGTAACGCAGGTTCCCTGGCCCGGCTCTGAAACCACCTCCACCTCGTCCATAAACGCCTCCATAAAAGCAAATCCCATCCCGGACCGTTCCAGTTCCGGCTTGGTGGTAAACAAGGGTTCCCTGGCCTGTGCCACATCCCGGATTCCCTTTCCGGTATCCACCACGGAGATTTCCACCTGCTGCTCCCCGGTACTGCACTGTATCCAGATACTTCCCTCCTTCTGCTCATATCCGTGGATAATACAGTTGGTCACTGCTTCACTGACGGCTGTTTTAATGTCTGCCAGCTCGTCCACTGTGGGATTCAGTTCTGCTACAAATGCCCCCACTGTAATTCTGGCAAAGCCCTCATTCATTGAAGACGCCAGAAATTCCATTTTCATTTCATTCCTTATCTGTTCCATAGAATCCTCCTTATTTCTCTTCCTGTTCCACTTCCATAATTTTCTGCAGACCGGACAGCCTGAAAATCCGCTGTATCTGCCGGTTCAAATGCACTGCCCTGACATATCCGCCGGAAAAGCGCACGTTTTTACATCTTCCGATTACCACACCGATGCCGGAGCTGTCCATAAAACAGGTATCGGAAAAATCAAATACCAGACTGCGCACCGGATATTTCAGAATCAGCCCGTCCGCTTCCTCCTTCAAAACTTCCGCCTGATGGTGATCCAGTTCTCTGGGCATCCGGATCACAAGGCATCCATACTCTTTTTCAAATCTGTGCTCCATAATTCTCCTTCCTTTCCGCTGCAGTGGGATAATTGTTTTTCTTAATGCAACTGCCCCACAAAAAAAGACGCCTTCTGTATTAAGACGTCTTTTGTATCATTCTTATATTTTATTTTACACTGTCACTGGGGAGGCTGCTGCGCCGCCATTTCATCCAAATACTGCTGCGACCGTCTGGCCCGCGAAGTACCGGGATGAAGCTCCACCATTCGCTGATAGTATTTCTGGGCATTTGCCGTATCCCCGGTCTGACGGTAAGACTGGGCAAGATAATAAATGGCATATCCGTCATTATAATCTTCCTCTGCCTGCACTACCTTTTCCAGTCCTGTGATGGCTTCCGGAAAACGATTTCCCCGGTAATCCTGCTCTGCCTGCGCATAAACGGCATTGATATACTGCTCATTCACCTGGGTATTTAAACTGTCATAGATTGCCTTGGCCTGACCTTTCAGTAATTTGGAATCCACATTGGCAATGGTGTCTCCTGCCCCCTGAATATTCTGCTGGGCAAATGCATCGTAGGCCACAATCAGCTGTTCATAACTGTCCACAATTTTCTGGGCATCCTTGGAATCATTTTTCTGATCCTTAATCTGCTTCTCCAGATCCTCAATCTGGTTTTGCAGACTCTTAATTTCCTGGTTGCGGGTAGTTAAGGAATCATTTGCTTCCAGTTCTGCCTTCTTTGCCTGGGATACCGCATTCTGCTTAATTCCGGGTATTACCAGAAAACAGGTAATCAGCACTCCGATTCCCACGCCAATCACCAGATTCAGAATCGTCATTACCGCCGAATTATCTTTAAAATTTGCAGGCTGTATAATGGTATCATTGCCGCTCTGATAAGAAGCGGACTCTTCCTTCTCCTTACGCCCCAGCTTTGAGTGGTTTTCCTGCAGGTGGATGTTTACCTCCCGCAGATACCGGAGGGTAGTGCCGTTATTGGTATCAATCTCCGCAGCGGCCCACAGCTCTTTTCTGGCCAGTTCATATTTGCCCTCTTCCATATACAGCAAGGCAAGAAGCTGATATCCTTTCACCAGTCCCGGATTCATGGAAAGCACCTTTTTTAACTGTATAATGGCGAGATCTTTGCTGTCCTGCTGACAGTATAAAAGGGCCTGGTTGTATTTTTTAATGGTCTGATTCACTGCATTCAGCTGAGAACGGTTGGACTGTATCTCTTCCAGATATTTTTCCGCCGGATTTCCCTTAGGCTCCAGGCTGCGGCTCAATACCCACTCGCTTAAAGCGTCCACCACTTCGCCCATTTCATAATAAATCAGTCCAAGCAGATTTCTCGCCTGTGTATTCGCTTTGTAATACTGCAGGCTCTTCCGAAGGGACTGGATGGCGCCGGACAAATCCCTCACCTTTGCTCTCTCCAATCCATCGTTGTACAATGCATTGGATACACGAATAATTTTATTATAAGAATCCATAGAGTTCCTTTCTTAATTCTAAAAATAGTTCCTTATCTCCGCTGTTTTGCTTCCCTGAGAATCTCCTGCATGATATCCGTCATATCAGTCAAATCCCTGTCATATATGGCATCCTCCGCCTCTTCCACTTCCAGGCTCGGTTTAAATTTCTTCAATTCTTCCTCAAAGTTAATCATTCTGCATACCTCCTGTTATCTGCTCCAGTTCTCCGATAAGATACAAAGACCCTGCACAGAAAAGCTTCTGTCCCGGCTTTTTAACAGCCAGGGCATATTCAAACGCCTGTTTCCTGTCCTCTATTTCCACAATCATCCCATGGCTGTTTCCGGCAAATTCCCGAAATGCATGGCCCAATGTCCTGCAGTCTGTTCCCCGGGTTCCCGGAACAGTTGTAATTACAATTTTCTCCCAGTTTCCTTCCGTCAAAAGCAGCCGGGCGGTATTCATATAATCTTTCTCTTTTACCATGGAAAAAAGCAAAACAGCAGATTCTTTCGTAATCTGCCTCACCGCTTCCAAAAATCGTTCAATTCCCGACAGATTGTGGGCCCCGTCAAAATACACATCCTGCTGCACTTTCTGCATTCTGCCCTTCCATCTTACCCCGGCCATACCGGTTCTGACTGCTTTTTCAGAAATCCCTTCTGCCTCTTTCAAGCATTCCAGCGCTTTCAGCGCCACCGCCGCATTTCCGGCCTGATAAGGCGCCCCGAAAGGAATGGAAAGTTCAGTAACATCATAACCAGAATCATAAGAAAAATCAATCTTTTTTCCTGTGTTTAATAAAATTTTTATTTTCTCCGGCCTGACCGGATGCCTGGGACAATGAAGAAAATCCGCCCTTTTTTCAATTACGGATACGGCTTTCGGCACAGAAGCGTCATACACCACCGGAACCCCCGGCTTTAAAATTCCCGCCTTTTCCGCTGCGATTTTTTCCAGAGTGTCACCCAGAATTTCCGTATGCTCCAGACTGATGGAAGTAATCACCGTAAGCAGCGGATGATCCACGATATTTGTGGCGTCCAGCCTTCCTCCCATCCCTGTTTCCAACACGGCATATTCTATCTCATGCTCTGCAAAAATCACCATGCCAACTGCAAATACATACTCAAAAAAAGTAGGATGGGGCAGTCCCTCCTGCACCATCATAGACGCTGCCGCCTCTGCCTGTTCTGACGCCTGTACAAACTCCTGTTTTCTGCAGGGCGTTCCATCGATCTGAAACCGCTCCTCAATCTCCACCAGATGGGGAGAAGTAAAAAGACCGGTTTTCTTCCCGGCTGCTTTCAGAACACTGGCCAGAAAGGCGCATACGCTGCCCTTTCCGTTGCTTCCCGCCACATGAATAATCTGAAATCTGTTCTGGGGATTGCCCAGTCTCCTTAAGAATTCCCTGGTGTGATCCAATGTATTTTTACTGGTAAACTTTGGAAGCTCCAGGAGTTCCTTTACCGTTTCTTCATAAGACTTCATCTGATTGCACCTCTTTATACTCCACCCATTATAATATAGCCTATCCATGAAATCCAGATATTTTTTCCATATTTCAAAATTTTCGTGCGACAATTTTCGCAGGCCGCGTCTCTACGCGGCCTCCTGGCCTATAATATCCGTACCCTCATGCTCTCTACCGACAGATAAAGCAGGTATCCTATACCCTAATACTCTCTGCCGACAGATAAAGCAGCCATCTCTTTCACGAAATGACTGCTTCAGGCTTATATATATTCTTTTCTCAAACTCAAAAGACATCAGAGAGAGCACATAATAATCTTATCCATCTGCCTGATGAATTCCAAACGGATCTGCTCTTCCTTCACATGCACTTCCAGGTCGTCAATTTCAACCCGGACGCCCGGATAGACATGGCCGTTGACCCGAATGCTTCCGCCCTTGGCCCGTTCTAACTGATCTTCTAACTTCTCCAGTTCTGCCGTGTCCTCCGCCAGTAATGCGGTATCCCGGATCTTTACCCGCAAAAGATCCGTTCTTCTGGGATCATTCTTTAAATCCTTCAGGATCTTCAAACCATCCTCAATCTTCTGAAGATTGGCCTTCTCCACTTCAATCTTATTGCGCAGCACGCCGATCCGCCGTCTGACAGAGGAATCATTGCCGATTCTCACCTGGGTTCTGACTTCTCCGTCGCTGCCTAAAGTATGTACCACAATTCCCTGAATGGCTCCTACTTCTCCGCCGACAATGCTTGCTTTCTTTCCATCCAGAATAATATTCTCACCGCAGGATACCTGGCAGTTCAGAAATACATCTGCCTGAATGGAACCATTGGCATGTACTCTGGTATATTCAAAAAATTTAGCTGAAATATTTCCTCTTGTGGTAATCACTGCTCTGGAGGCTCCCATTACACCGCTTCTTAACACAATGTCCTTGCCTGCTTCAATCTTAGCGCCTTCCACCACGCCGTCCACGGTAATGGTTCCGGTGGCCTTCACAGACACGCCGCTGCAGATTCCGCCGTGGATGATAACATCTCCCCTGAAATCAATATTTCCTATGGAAAGATCCACATCCCCGCTTACCTCATATACCGGCAGGATTGTGATACGCTCATTGTTCATCTCAATCTTGCCGTCCATCTGCGAAACATAACTGAGACCGTCTTCCGAACGTTCAAAGCCCTTGCCCCGCAGAGGAACCAGATCTCTTCCCCGCTTGGCCAGTACCGGCCTGCCCTTCACCGTCATTCCGTCCTCGCCGGGGATTGACTTATGGTATACTGCAATCTCCTGGCCTTCCGTCACAATCTCTACCATCTTAATACTCCAGTAGTCTACGGAACCGTCCGGGCGCACCTTTGGTTTCTTGCTGAAATTCACATCAAACTTGTACTCATAGTAACCGTTCACTCCGTCCCTGGGAGTATCTCCCTGGGCAATAAGCACTTCCCGATTGTACATTTTTCTCTCTATTATCTGCGGAATCTTATCTTCCTGAATCCCATGCACCACACCGCTTTTTTGCAATGCTTCTCTGATATCACTTTCTTCATATGTTTCCAATACGGGATCCGGTAAGTATAGATACGCCTGCATGTTGTCATGACTGACTCTTACCTGCGGTTCATTCTTCGTTAAAGCTGTCATTACAGATTCCCCCTTGCCTGGAATTTATAGCGAAATAAAGTTATATATACTATAATAACAATTTTTGCGTCTTATTTCAACATATTTATTCAAAATACAGGGATAAATATTTCCCAGGATTTATTCTCTATGGCATCTGCGCGAAACGTTCCTGGACCTGCGCCATCATTTTTTCATATTTTTCCAGTTTTTCCTTTTCTTCCTGCACTTTGGCTTTTGGCGCCTTGCTGATAAATTTCTCATTGGCAAGCATTCCTCTGGAACGGGAAAGTTCTTTGGCAAGCCGCTCCTTTTCCTTGAGGAGCCGTTCTTTTTCCTTTTCAAAATCCACCAAATCTTCCAGCGGCAGATATACGGCAGCCCCCGGGATAACCACGGAAACAGCGTCTTTTCCGATTCCGTCCCTGTTCTGCTGCACCTTTATCTCACTGGCGCCGGCCAGGGTGCGGTAAGCCTCCTGCATGGCCTGGAATGTACTGCCCAGAAACTCCTCCTCTGTTACAATAAATACCTTCGCTTTTTTGCTTGGGGGAACTTCCATTTCTGCCCTTGTGTTGCGGATTCCCTTAACCAGATCTTTTACATGCTCCACAGCCTCTTCTGCTTCCGGGAAGTCCCAGTCTTTTCTGTACTCCGGCCACCGGGACAGCATAATTGTCTCCTCTTCTTCCTGAAGGGTGCAGAAAATTTCCTCTGTAATAAATGGCATATAGGGATGCAGCAATTTTAACGCCTGAATCAGAACAGTCTTAAGCGTCCACATGGCCACCCGGGCGGATTCCGGATTTTCTTCTTTCTTAAAGGTTCTCGTCTTGGAGATTTCGATATACCAGTCACAGAATTCATCCCAGATAAAATCATAAACTTTCTGAACAGCAATTCCCAGTTCAAATTTATCCATATTTTCCGTTACGTCTTTTGCAAGCCGGTTCACCTTTGACAGTATCCAGCGATCCTCCGTTGCCAGTTCCGACAGGGCCGGTTCTGCCAGAGTTCCCTCCTCCAGATTCATCATAATAAACCGGGACGCATTCCATATTTTATTTGCAAAGTTTCTGGAAGATTCCACCCGCTCCCAATAAAAACGCATGTCATTCCCCGGCGCATTTCCGGTAATCAGCGTCAGACGCAGCGCATCTGCGCCGTATTTCTCAATCACCTCCAGGGGATCTATTCCATTTCCCAGGGATTTGCTCATTTTCCGTCCCTGGGAATCCCGGATCAGCCCGTGGAACAGCACTGTATGGAAAGGCTTCTCTCCCATCTGCTCATAGCCGGAAAAAATCATCCGGATCACCCAGAAGAAAATAATGTCATAGCCGGTAACCAACACATCATTGGGGTAGAAATAGTCTAATTCTTCCGTCCGATCCGGCCAGCCCAGAGTGGAAAAAGGCCAAAGGGCAGAAGAAAACCAGGTATCCAGGGTATCTTCATCCTGCGTCATATGGGTGCAGCCGCATTTGGGGCATGTTCCGGGATTTTCCTTTGCAACGATCAATTCTTTGCAGTCCCCGCAGTAATAAGCCGGTATCCTGTGTCCCCACCAGAGCTGACGGGAAATGCACCAGTCACGGATATTGTCAGTCCAGTTAAAATATATTTTCTCCATCCGCTCCGGCAGCAGGGTAACGTTCCCGTTTTTCACTGCCTTTACAGCCGGCTGAATCAATTCGTCCATTTTTACAAACCACTGCTGTTTTACCATAGGCTCCACTGTGGCTCTGCAGCGGTCATGGGTTCCCACATTATGGGAATGGGGCACAACTTTTACCAGAAGTCCCTGCTCTTCCAGTTCCTTCACCATCTGTTTTCTGGCTTCGTAGCGGTCCATTCCCTGATATTTTCCGCCGTTTTTGTTGATAGTGGCATCGTCGTTCAACACATTAATTTCCGGCAGGTTATGGCGTTTGCCCACTTCAAAGTCATTTGGGTCATGGGCCGGGGTAATCTTTACGCAGCCGGTTCCGAATTCCTTATCCACATAATGGTCAGCCACCACCGGAATCTCACGTCCCACCAACGGAAGAACCAGGGTTTTGCCTATAATATCCTGATACCGTTCATCCTCAGGATTGACTGCCACTGCAGTGTCTCCCAGCAGCGTTTCCGGCCTTGTAGTGGCGATTTCCACGAATCTTCCCGCTTCTCCCTTTACCGGATAATTAATATGCCAGAAAAAGCCGTCCTGTTCCTCATGCTCCACTTCCGCGTCAGAAATAGAAGTCTTGCACACCGGACACCAGTTTACAATCCGGGAGCCCTTGTAAATCAGGCCCTTTTCATATAATTTGATAAACACCTCCTGTACTGCCCTGGAGCATCCCTCGTCCATGGTAAAACGTTCTCTGTCCCAGTCTGCGGAGGAGCCCATTTTCTTTAACTGCTTTACAATCTTTCCGCCGTATTCTTCCTTCCATTCCCAGACTTTTTCCAAAAAACCTTCCCGGCCCAGGTCTTTCTTGTCAATTCCCTGCGCCTTCAGCGATTCAATCACCTTTACCTCCGTGGAAATGGACGCGTGATCCGTTCCCGGCTGCCACAGCGCATTGTAGCCCTGCATCCGCTTGTAACGGATTAAAATATCCTGCATGGTGTTATCCAGGGCATGGCCCATGTGGAGCTGCCCGGTGATATTGGGCGGGGGCATCACAATGGTAAAAGGTTTTTTGCTTTTATCCACCTTTGCATGGAAATATTTATTCTCTTCCCAGTTCTGATAGAGCCGGTCTTCGATGGATTTGGGATCATAAGTTTTAGCTAATTCTTTGCTCATAATTGTTCTCCTTTTCCAAAAAATAACGCCCTTTACCAATCCGGTAAAGGGCGATTGTACGCGGTACCACCTTTATTCATACTGCAGCGCAGCATATCTCTGTATCCTGTAACGGGGATGGGCCGGGAAAACTTACTGACGGCAAATGCCGCCCTGTTGGGCTTTCCGGTTCAAAAGCTACCTTCCGCAGACCTTCCTGAAACAGCCTTTCAGCCAAGGGGCTGTTCTCTCTGACAGGAGCATTCTGCCTACTCCTCTTTCTCACTACCTTTGCCTCACATATTACTCCGCCGGAGCAATAGCTTCTGTCCATTGTAAAATCTAACGGCAAAAATGTCAAGTAGCCTGCCGCAATTTTTTGAAAAATCAGCATCGGTTCAGTTCAAAAGCTTTATGATATTCTCATAAACAAAATTCCTGGCATTTTCACGCTCTATATTGTCAAACACAAACTGATGGGTCAGGTAAAAACCGTATGCTACAAACTGGGACAAAATAGCGCTCCACACTTTAAAGGCGTCTTTTTCACAGATCAATCCCTTATCGGCTGCCAGCTGAAGCAGCCGGTCTGTGAGATGCTTTGCCGAACGGCAGTCCTCCTTTCGTTTTTCCAGTTCATTCAAAAGGCTGCTCCCGGTTATGGTATTATCCCGCATGATCTTTTCCATCAGTACAAAACCATCGTATTTTCTGCAGGTGGCTTCCAACATATCCATTCCCTGGAAAATAATTTCCTGAAAACTCTGTCCATTCTCAATCAGTTCAAAAATGATGGAAATATGACGTTCCGTTTCATACTGTATGGCGCCTACAATCATTTCTTCCTTGGTGGAAAAATATTCATAGGCCGTTCCTTTTCCGATGCCCGCCTGGGCCGTAATCTCAGACACCTTCAGGGTGTCAAGCTCCCGCCCGGAGGCAAAGAGCTCCAACACCGCCTCATACATGGCCTTTACCTTGGGCGGATATTTCCGCTCCAGCTCCAGGCCGGGATCATTTGTTTTTGTGATTTCCTTTTTCATTATATCTCTTCCTCTACCATGCTCTTATTGCTGTAGAACAAATCATAGATACAGGGCACCACAATCAGCGTCATCAGCGTACCGTAAATCATACCGCCGATGGTTACAATTGCCATAGGCCTTGACATGTCAGATCCCATATCATTTCCAAAGGCCATGGTAACCATAGCCAGGATTGTGGTCATGGCCGTCATCAGAATGGGCCGCATACGCGTTTTCCCGGCCGTTACAATGGCTTCGCGTTTCTCTGTTCCTTCCCTCCTGAGCTGATTGATATATTCCACCATTACGATACCATTGTTTACAATAATTCCCACCAGCATGATAAATCCAATCATAGAAATAATGCTGATTTCATTACCGGTAAAGAACAACGCCAGAAATCCTCCGGTCAGCGCAAGGGGAATCGTAAATAATATGATAAAGGGCGCTTTTAAGGACTGGAACTGGGCCACCATAATCAGGTAGATAAACGCAATGGCAAGAACCAGCATCAGCATCAGCTGCTCCATGGCCTCATTGATGGTTTCATTTTCTCCGGTCATCTCCAGGGAATAGCCCTCCGGCATTTTATAATCCTTTAAAGCCTGTTCCACATCATTTCCCACCAGACCTACATTGTAACCCTCCGCAATGGCCGCGCTTACCGTGACATAACGCTCCTGGCCGTCACGGCTGATGGAGGTAAGGCTCTCTAACTCCTCAAACCTTGCAATCTCCGAAACAGAGATTTCCTGCTCCTTACCGTCCTCTTTGTCCGTATAAGTAAAGGTCAGTTTTTTCAGAGAATCCAGAGAAGCTTCTTTTTGCTCCACACTTTCCAGGTATACCTCATAATCCTTGATATCGGTGGAAATGGTGTCGTCTGAGGTTTCATTTTCCATCTGCTCATACACCAGCTGATACACCTGGGCCACAGTCATGCCGTATTTGGCCGCTTTTTCTTTGTCTACGGTAATGCGGAATTCTTTCTCTGTCTCTTCCATGCCGTCCGATACCTCAGCGGTTCCCTCCACCTGTTCCACAATGGCGGAAACATCTTTGGCCAGTTCCTGCAGCTTATCCAAATCACGTCCCCTGATCTGAACCGAAATCCCTTCTCCTGCCAGTGCGCCCATATCCATGTTAGAGCTGCTGACGCTGATTTCCCCTTCCATCTCCTGGGTTAACTCTGTAATCTGCTTTGCAATTTCGTCGTTGGTCAGCTTCTTATCTTCTTTCAGAATAATATAAAGGCTGATGTCATTGCCGCCTCCGCCGCCCATCATGCTTGCCGCGATGCCGCTTCCGCCTGCCATGGCTCCCACAGAGTCCACATCCTCAATGGTCTGAATCTGCTCCGTCACTTCATCTGCCAGTCTGCAGGCGTCCTCAAATTCCGCTTCCTCCGGCGGAGTAATTGATACCGACATCTGAGTGCTTTCCATATCCGGCATAAAGGCCGTTCCTTTTGACATGGAAGCCTTTGCGCTGACAACCAGCAGTACAATCATTACCAGAAGTACCAGAGGCTTGACATGCAGCAGCTTCTCCAAAACCGCCCCGTATCCTTCCTGAAACCTGTCAAACCAGGGATGTTTCACGTCCTTTGTTTTTTTTAGCAGCCCCGCGCCCATCATCGGCACAAAGGTCAGCGCAATCAGCAGACTGGCCAGAAGGGAATAGGCAATGGTAAGGCCCATATCCACAAAAAGCTGCCGGGTAATTCCCTCGGTAAATACAATCGGCGCAAATACGCAGACGGTTGTCAGCGTAGAGGCTGAGATTGCCCCGCTGACCTGTTTTGCCCCTTCCACGGCCGCTTTTCTGGCAGACAGTCCCTCGTTTCTCATCCGGTAGACATTTTCAATTACCACAATGGAGTTATCCACCAGCATACCAATGCCAAGCGCAAGGCCCGACAGGGAAATCATATTCAGTGTCACGCCGCTGAAATACATCAGCACCACTGCAAAAATTACCGAGATGGGAATGGACACTGCAATCACCAACGTAGGCCGGATATCCTTTAAAAACAAAAGCAGAATAAAAATCGCAAGGCCCGCGCCGAACACCATGTTATTCACCACGGAATCCACAATCATATCAATGTAAATTCCCTGATCCATCAAAACAGACACTTCCAGATTCTCGTTATTCTTTTTCAGGCTGTCAAACTTATCATAGATCCGTTTTGCCACGTCTCCGGTGGAATACCCGGTCTGTTTCTCAATGGACAGCATCACTCCGGGTTTGCCGTTTAATTTGGCATAGGATTCTGCAGAATCGTCCACAACGACAATATCCGCCACATCTGACATATGTATCACATCCACGCCGTCCATGCCAAGATCCATTAATACCATATCCTTCAATGCGTCTACGCTGTCTACCGCATCCCCCACACGCACCATATACCGCTCGCCTTCGTCGGTAATATAACCGGCCGGCATGGAAAAGTTCTGGGCGGTCAGCAGGTTTGTCAGAGTTTCCATTGTAAGGATATTATTCAGATCTGCAGAGTCATACGCCTCCTCTTTGGTATCTTTAAAGGTTTCCTTGGATTCCTTCAGCTTCTCTTCTCCGCTTGCAAGCTGAGCCGCCGCGCTTCCCATATCCACAGACCCGGTAATCTGGCTCTGATTCAGCGTAGCCAGGGTATCATTAATAGTAGTCTTTCCCTCTGCCACACTCTGAAGTCCTGCCTCAATTGCTGCAATTCCTCCATTGATCTGCACAATGCCCTGCTCTGCCTGAGTGATGGACTTGGATATGTAAGACGCCAGTTGTTTGTCAGAAGCATCCGCTTTCAGCGTGCTTCCCTCCTGGGAAGCCAGTTCGCTCTTAATTGCCGCAAGTCCGTTTTCCACCTGGGCAAGCTGCTCCTGAAGCTGTTCCAATTGCTGACGCATCTGCCCCAGACCGTCCTCCAGTTTTCCTTTCTGCTCTTCTAACTGGCTAATCTGGGCCTGAAGCTGCCCCTGCTGCTCTTCTAACTGGCTAATCTGAGCCTGAAGCTGCTCTGCCTGGGCCTGAAGCTGGGCCGCCTGCTCCTGCATCTGGGCTGCCTGAGCCTGGGCAATGGCCTGCTGAAGCTGTTCCAGTCCCTGGCTTGCCTGCTGCAATGCCTGCTGCACCTGGGTAAGACCGTCCCTGGCCTGGGAAAGCCCCTCTTCCAGCTGGCCGGACTGTCCCTCCAGCGTTTTAATCTGTTTTTCTAATTCTGCAATGCCTTCTTTCAGCTTCTTCTTGCCGTCTGTCAGGGAAGTCACCTGTTTTTTAAGTTCTTTTAACGATTTCACTCCCTGTTCCGTGCTGCTCTTTGTCTCTTTAAGCTCTGCCAGCTTATTGTTCAAATCTGTCTCTGTCTGGAACAGTTCGATTTTCTTGTCATTCAGCTGATTCTGGGCATCGCTGAGCTGATTTGCCATCTCCTGCTTGCCGCTGTCTAACTTATTCTTTCCGCTGCTGATTTCACTTTCCGCTGAACTCATCTCGTCCTCTGCATCTGCAAATTTATCATCCAGGGAAGCAGTAATTTTTGCATTAATTGCGTCAATCTTTTCCTGGCTTAAAGTCACCCGTATGGATTCCTTAATCAACCCTGTACCGGTAACGGAGGCAACTCCCTCCACACTCTCAATTTCCGGAATCAAATCTTTCTCCGCATAATCGGTGACTGCCAGACTGTCCATTCCATCCACTTCCACAGCCGCAATCATAATGGGCATCATGTCCGGATTCAGTTTCATAATGATAGGATTACTCACAGTGTCCGGCCAGTATCCTTTGATCTGATCCAGGCTTTCCCGGATTTCCACTGTAACAGAATCCATATTTGCAGTCTGTTCAAATTCCAGAACTATCATGGACATATTATTGGAAGAACTGGAACTGATATTTTTAATGTTGGAGGTGCTGGCCATTGCCGCCTCCACCGGCTGAGTTACCGCATTCTCCACCTGCTCCGGGCTTGCTCCCGGATAGGAAGTAATCACAATCGCATAAGGCAGATTGATACTGGGCAGCAGGTCCGTGCTCATTTTACTCAAAGACACCACTCCCAGAATAATCACCAGTACGATTCCCACAACTACTGTATAGGGCTTTTTCACGCTGAATCTTGACAGCATTCTCTCATCCTCCTGTTTACTTTCTGACCGACTGGTCGGTTTTCAATTTATTATAATCATCTATGACAGAAAATACAATAAAATAAATATAAAATTTTTATGAAATTATTTTGTTATTTTTTTGACAATCTTCTTTTACTGGCATCTTTTTTTCGAAAATCTCTGCTGTTTTTAAAAAAATACATAAAATTTCTCACTGTATTTGTTTTTATACACACAAAGCGGTTGAAAAATTTTAAAAACATGTTACATTAATACTCAGGAATAATTTCAAAATATTTTTTAAGGAGGAATTACACTATGGATAGGAACATGCAGGGTTTTGGAATGATGATCAGCAAGCTGAAAAAGAACCCGAAAAGAATTGTATTTACAGAGGGAAGCGATCCCCGGATTTTGGAAGCGGCATCACGTCTTTTGGCTTCTTATTTCCTGACCCCCGTACTGGTAGGAAGCAAAACAGAAGTAGAGGACGCTGCAGAGGAATATGGTTACAACATCCGCGGAGCGGAAATTATTGATCCGGACAATTTTGAAAGCATTGACGAAATGGCAGAATTATTATGCGAGCTCAGAAAAAGCAAAAACATGCAGATGGACGAGGCACGCAAAATCTTAAAGCAGGGCAACTATTTCGGAACCATGCTGGTGAAAATGGGATATGCTGACTGTCTTTTGGGCGGCGCAACTTATACCACTGCAGACACCGTACGTCCTGCTCTTCAGCTTATCAAAACACGGCCCGGAAAAAATATCGTATCTTCCTGCTTTATTCTGGTACGTCCTTCCGCTACCGGTGAAAATGAAGTGCTTGCCATGGCTGACTGTTCCATCAATATCAAGCCTTCGGAGGACGAGCTTGTGGATATCGCCCTTGGCGCTGCCGACTGCAGCCAGTTGTTCGGTATTGAGCCCAAAATTGCATTCTTGAGCTATTCAACCCTTGGTTCAGGCGCAGGAGAGGATGTAGACAAAATGCACAACGCCGCCGTTAAGGCAAAAGCGCTGCGGCCGGATCTGCCGATTTCCGGTGAAATGCAGTTTGACGCTGCCGTTTCTCCCCGTGTGGCGCGTACCAAATGCCCGGACGATGAAGTGGCAGGACATGCCAATGTGTTTATTTTCCCGGACATCAACGCCGGAAATATCGGATATAAGATTGCGCAGCGTATGGGTAACTTTGCCGCATACGGACCAATCCTGTTAGGACTGAATTCCCCCATTAATGACCTGTCCAGAGGATGTACCGCAGATGAAGCTTATTCGATGGCAATTATCACTGCTGCACTGGTAGATGAGGTAAAAAAAGATTTAGAGGGCTAATCCTGTAAAGGATTCTGTATCTGACGAAAGAGGGCTGCCTGCAAAGGCAGCCCTCTTTTTGCCGTTCTTTTCCGCAACACTCTGCTTTTTTCTGCATATACTAAAGTAACTGATATGAGTTACAAGGAGTTTTCCTATGCAGACATCATGTAAATTAAGCAATGTCGCTAAAAATTATCTGAATACTTTTCACTGTATTCTGGACGAAATGATTCGGGAAATGACTTCAGCAGAACTGGGCTGCAGCATTTCCGGTAATTTTATCAAGCAGATGATTCCCCATCACCAGGCCGCCATTGAAATGTCGCAAAACCTGCTGCAGTACACCACCTATATCCCTTTGCAGGATCTTGCATGCAGTATCATTGCAGAACAGACCAAAAGCATCGAGCATATGCAGGAAATCCAGTGCTCCTGCAGCCTCCGCAAAAACTGCAGCCAGGATTTATGCCTGTATCAGCGCCGAATGGATCAGATTATGCAGTATATGTTTTCCAGAATGTCCTGCGCCCCGGACACCAACCAGCTCAATCCGGACTTTATCCGGGAAATGATTCCCCACCATATGGGCGCCATTGAAATGTCCAACACCACATTGCAGTACGATATCTGTCCCCAACTGAAACCCATATTGGATACAATTGTCAGTACTCAGCAAAAAAACATCTGTCAGATGCGCCAGCTTCTGCATCAGCCGGGATGCATGTAAGGGGCGTCTTATGCAAAAAAAGGCCGCCGGCAATGCTCAGATTACCCGCAATTTATTACTCCGGCGGCTCTTTCTGGGTAAATCTTTTGCTCCGGCGGCTCGTTCTGCGTAAATCTTTTTCCGATATTCTTTTCCCCGGCAGAGCTTACGATACCTCCTCTGATACAATCACGCTTCCTACCTTGGTCAACGCCCTCTGCAGCGAATCCCTTGCATTTTTCCAGGGCTCCTCCTGATACCGGTAATCATTCTTACAGATAAACCATTCCACGTCGTCCCGCACACGTTTAAAATTATCCAGATAACTCTCATTCAGCTGCCCCAGAAAAGATTCCAGATGCTTCTTATTCAGATACCTGGGCGCCAGTTCAAACAGATTTTTATAATGGCCGGTACAGAATCCCTTAGTCCCGGCAAACTGCTGCCGGAACTCTTCCTCCCGCTCATACAGGTAAAAAATAGTCATCAGATAACTTTCAAAGGTCTGGTTAATATAGCCGCACACAAAACATTTTTTCTCCTGCTCTTCAATGAAATCAATCACCGGGGAAGCTGGCCGGACTTTTTTCTTAAACATGGAATTCGGCCCGGGAAGCGGCGCTTTTGCAGCCTTCTCCAGTTCCCTGATCGTCCTGTCCATATGCGTTTTCAGCATCATGGCCAGTCCCGTCTTATTGGGATACTCATAAAGAGTCCGTAAATGTTTCTGGCAGAACCCCTGTTCATCCATCTGGGCCCGGATATCCTCCTCCATATAGCTTGCGCCTGGGCCTATCGTATAGCGAATGGCATTTTCTTCTAATTTCCGGTACATAACGCAGACCGGACATTCACAATCCTGAGCAAATGCATCGTGAATGGGAATGGTGTAAATTTTCTCTCGCATCATCAATTCCTGTCTTTTCTTCTCTAATCTACAACCTCTTTCATCTTCTCTGCCAGACGGTTGACAATCTCATTTACCATTTCAGTCTGTGCAGCGATCTGCTCACTGCTTGCCGCAAGGGCTGAGGTACCGTCGTTAATATTCTCTATGTTCTGTACAAACTGACTGGTTTCCGAATCAAGCTTCTGAATGGCAGGCAGCAAAATTGCGCTTTGTCCCTTTCCAGTGGACACTGCTTCCTTGGTCTGTTCTGACAGATCCCGCACACGGTTGGCAATTACCGCAAATCCTTTTCCGGCCTCGCCGCTTCTGGCTGCCTCAATTCCTGCATTTAACGCTAACATTCCAGTCTGATTGGATATCTTGATAATATCTTCATTCATCATATCATATCCCTGCACCGCATCCACCACCTGTTTCATGGAGCCGCGCAGCATTTCCGTAAATCCTGACATTCCTCCCACAGCCTGGGCAATTTTCGTGGAATCCTGCGCAGACGCCTGGTTTCCCTCTGCCAGTTCTCCCATAGCATTTTTAATCTGCTGAAAATCAGCAATCACCTCTTCATACAACTCTTGTTTTCGTCTCTGAGATTCTTCCAACTGAGCGGTAAACTCCCGCATCCGCTCCTGCTCCTCCTGCAGCGCATATTTCTCATAATGCATACAGTTTTCCTTCCGGTTCAGCCCCAGGGCCACTGCCGCAGCCATTTGACGGCAGCTTTCATATCCGCAGGCTCCGCAGTCAATCTCCCGTTTTTCCGAAGTGTCTTTCTTCATATCTTCATATCCGTCCTCAAGCTGGCTGTCGCTGACGGAAGCCGCCAGATTCCGTTCCTGATAACTGCACATAAAATCTTCCAGCTTTAATTCTGCAAACTGGGCGTTGAAATTAGCCAGACGCTTCTCAAAGGAAAGCTGTCTGTTCCATGGATTTGCTTTATCTTTTTTCTTATCCCGCTTACTGGCTTTTGCTCTATCCCTCTGATTATGTATCTCAAACAATACGTCGTCGCTCTCTGCCGAACCCGGCTCCACGCCTGTTCCGTGGAGACAGCCATTGGAGCAGTTCAGCGCGTCCACCATAAAAGGAAGCTGTTTGCCGCTTTTCACCCGTTTGGCATATTCCTTCAGAAAATGGTACGCATGAAGTTCTCCTTCAATCTGGCGAACCAGAACATCCTTTCCAAGAAAATGCTCCACATTCTCCTTCAATCCTCCCGGCTGAGGGTAAACGCTTCCCAAGCCATATTCCAATTCATCCACAGCATCATAAGAATTCAGGTTCACACCCTTTAACTGATTCATCAAATGGGCGAAGGTAAGATTGTAAGCCACATATTTCTGGTTCTCCGGACGCATGATCTCTGATTTCTTGGCAATGCAGGGTCCCAAAAATGCCAGTTTATCCGTGATTTTCATATATTTTTTCACATAAACTGCTGCGCACATCATGGGGCTGTGCACCGGAACAATCCTGGGTATCAGTTCCGGAATATACTTTTCAATATAATCCACAATTGCTGGACACGGCTGCGATATTCCTCCGGTAAAATTGTGTTTCGTTATATAATTCAAATACCCCCAGGTGGTAATATCCGCCCCGAAGCTGACGCTTATCACATGTTTCACCCCAAGACTTTTCAAATATCCAAGTATTTTCCCATATTCCCGGGGATAATTTGCAATAAATGCCGGAGCCACCAAAAGGCTGATGGATTCCCCTTTTCCCAAATCCGCAAAAAACTGTTCCGTATCATCCCGGAAATCCCTGGCATGATGGTGGCAGGCGTCAATACATGCACCGCACTGGATGCAGGTTTCACCATTGACATAAATCAAATCTTTTCCATCCTGTTTCAAAGAATAATTTGCTTCAAAAACCGGACATGCTGAAATGCAGTGGTTACATCCGATACATTTTTCATTCGTATAAACAAGTCCTGTATTTAACTTACCCATCTCCATGATATGTCTCCTCCTTACCGTTCCTCGTTGCGATTTCTGCCCCGCACACATATCCCCGCTGTGCCTTTCACCTCTCACATATCCCCGCTGTGCCTTTTAAGTTCCTGCACATATAAAAACCTTTATCTCTATTATAATTTTTCCGGCGGAAAAAACAAGAAAAAATTTTTCCGCGGAATGTTTTCCTGTCCCTTTTCATACTCTGAAAGAAAAAGGATTTATTTTTATGGAAATTTATATTGTCCGTCCCGGTGATACAGTTGACGCCATCGCCGATGCTTACGGTATTTCCCCTCAGTCCATCATTTACAATAATCAGATTCCTTATCCCTATCCGCTGGCTGTGGGTCAGGCCCTTCTTCTGTCCCGGGAAACTTCTGATTCCCCAAAAGCAACAAACGCCCTAGTATCCGCCGGCGGATATGCTTATCCATTTATCAGCAGATGGGTATTAGATCAAACCCTGCCCTATCTTTCCGATTTATTTATTTTTTCCTATGGATTTACCCCGGAAGGGGAACTGATTCCTCCCCTTTTAGACGATACTTTTCTCATTACTGCGGCAAAATCCGCCGACACGGCTCCTATCCTGACTTTAACGCCTTTCGGCCCCAACGGACAATTCAGCAACTATCTGATTTCTCAGGTGGTAAATAACGAATCTGCCAAACAGCGTCTCATTGAAAATCTCACTGGCCAAATAACAGAACGGGGATTTGAAGGAGTGGACATTGACTTTGAATATATTCTTGCAGAAGATAAAATTCCCTTTGTAAATTTTGTACGTGACATTCGGGCTGCCGTCAATGAACTGGGATATCCGGTCTCCGTTGCACTGGCGCCGAAAACCTCCGATCAGCAGATCGGGCTTCTCTATGAGGGAAAAGATTACGGCCTTCTGGGAGAAGCTGCTGATTCAGTTCTCTTAATGACCTATGAATGGGGGTATACATAATAGTATATAGGATATATGTTTACAATTTTATCCAAAACCAGCTTTTTTTGTCTGTGTGAAAAGGGCTGCTTGTGTCTGCCGCCCTTTTCTGTTTTCCCTGTTACTCCTGTTCTTTCGCTAATGCGATTTTGTCGAGCATTTCGAGGATTTCTTCTTTCTTGTAATCCTCTTTCTCTCCGCTTGCAAAAGCTAAGCGAATTTCGTAGATAGTTGAGTTTTTCACAATTTTGATTTCTTTCTCGTTCATGACTTCCATCTGTTCTCCTTTCTCCCTTTCGGGTAATTGCCCTTATTCCCTTTGGACAATTATACAACAACATATTTTTATCGCTTTATAAAGAGATGTTTTTAAAATTATACTTCTTTTTTTCTTCCTCACTCTCTACATATTCTATGAGATCTTTCGGCTGCATATCTAAAATCATACAGATTCTATTGATACTTTCCAATGATATATTTGTATCTTCCCTTTTTATTTTTTTTAAAGTATCCTGGCTTAATATCTTACTAGTTTTAGCTTTATATGTGTTAAATCCTTTTCGTTCCAAAGCATCTGCTACATTAATTTTATATTTCAACATACTTCTAGCCTCCTTTTTATTTACTATATAACAGTATTTATATAAAGTCAATAAAATATTTCTTTTAAAAGTTATCAAAACTATTGACATCTCTTTTAAAAGTGATATAATAGTCTTATCAAAGGAATGGAGGATATGAAGATGGAAAACTTTATCAGAAAACATGATTATTCAATCTTGATTTACAAGGAAGATGACAGAGAAAAATACAATGTCGTAATCAAGGCACTGACTGAAACAAAAAAGCAAAGCGAATGAGATAGAGTGCAAGGCGTTAAAATCTTAAAAGATTGCAGGATTCCAAGTATCTATCACGGAAACGATTATGCAATTATTATGGAGAGAGATAACGGCAATGGAAACTATACAATTAAAATTATGGAATAACCACACCACCCACCCGCGGGGATGCGCCGGAAGAAAGAAGGGAACTATGAACAAAATAAAACATACATGGAATATTGTACATGATTGTGACGGGGAAAATGGGGAACCCACTTGCTGGTCAAAAGAAATCCTCCATCCCAACTATGGCCGCTTTGTATGGATTGCAGAAAATACAGACGGCGGTTTTGATGTAATCGTTGACATAGGTACATTGATAACCTGCAAATCTTTAGCAAGCGCAAAAAGATGGGTTGCAATGAATATATCCAGTGTGCGGTAGGGCCTGCCCTTCCACACACTGAATTAAATTTATGATTCCTTTTTACCGGTTTATAAATCGGCTTTTTATCCCTGTCAGGATATTCTAAATCATTCCCAGTAAAGATTTCCATGCCTTTTTGCCGGCAGTGACTTCACCGTCAGGACTCTTATAATTTAAAACTTCTTTCTGGTAAGCGTTCACTGCTTCTTCCATGCCTAACCCAAAACATGGCGGTTCGCCTTTGTCAGCTTCGATTTCCCCGGAATAATATCCCAGGGCTTTCATTCTGCGTTCTAATGGTGTAACGACTGCATGATATTTATGGCTGCTTCTGGAAACTGTCACCGTATTTCCAATCGTTTCGTCACCGGCCACCCCATCTGGGTTAGAGCCTGTGGCTTTCTGAACATCAATGACAAACTGTTTCTGCGTATATCCTGCTGCAGACACCTCCGGTTCCTGTACTGCTGCATTTTCTCCAGAATAAATGGCCTTTCCTTTTTCGTCAAAAACTTTCTGGCCAGGCCTGCAGTCTGCAATGGCAAACTTTTTATTATGATACGCCCCTGTCTGGTTCTGGCAGATGCCGTTCTTCCAGCCAGTTC
>CAJTFX010000010.1 GCA_910575555.1 Lachnospiraceae bacterium
CGGGTCATAAGAAGGATTACGCCGGGGTATGTAATATAACTCTGGTTTCTCGGATCAGGAATCTGTCTCAGCAGCGGCACAAGGTCTGGAAAACAGTGCCGGACCAACCTGGCTAATTCACAGGCAAGCTTAAACTGTTCCAGGTGTTCCCTGGCCTCTTTCCTTGTGATTTTTATTCTTGCTTCATAGTAAAACCTCCTCTCTTTTATGGGTGTGCGAAAAAATAGTTTGGTTGTTAATTCTATTATCTCGCATCTCCCCATAAAATGGGAGGTTTTTTTACGAAAAATTTTTAAGCGTCAGTGCTGATCCGTACAAAAAGAAAAAATACGAATCCCCACAAAAGATCAGCTATGAAAAACACTGATTTCTATGGGAGATTCGTATTTTAAGATTCAGAGCCTAAAAATCAGCATTCACCGACAGGCCCATTACATACCGTTCCGCCTCACTTTTCTTTAACACGAACATAAATCAAATATATAACCCCCAATAAAATATTAATGCATAGTACAACTAAAATAAAGATTAAAGGAGTTTCGAAAATATATGCACTACTTTCTGTATGATAACCTTGTCCTTTACTAAATCCAGTGACAGAATCTATATATTGAACAATAATGGCTAAAAATGGAAGTGTACACAGTCCAAAAATGCTCAGTAGTATCGTTTTAATCGCAATAATACTCAAAGAAGAAGATTTCATCCGTATCACCATCCTTTATTGTAAAATACATAATTTAGAAATCAAATTTTCTAATCACGGAAATAACTTTCCCATTAGAATCACCACGTACTGTTTTTATGCCAATGCATCAATTTATGATATTATATATTATTTTGCTTGTGGAATCAAGCGTTGCAGCCATTTTTGCGGCCAGAAAAGTTGCGTTATTCACTAAATACTATACTATTCCGGAGAATTTAATCTAATGTTTTCTTCTTCCCAAAAAGAAAAATGCCCCAAACCCTTAATTTATAAGGATTTAAAGCACTTCACACAAATGCCGCAGACCGGAATCGAACCGGTACGATGTCGCCACCACAGGATTTTAAGTCCTGCGCGTCTGCCAGTTCCGCCACTGCGGCATAACATTATTCAATTAGTATAAGTGAATGGATGGAGAAGGATTCGAACCGTTTTGGTTGTTCCCCA
The DNA here is from genome assembly GCA_910575555.1 of Lachnospiraceae bacterium. Lineage (GTDB taxonomy): Bacteria > Bacillota > Clostridia > Lachnospirales > Lachnospiraceae > Petralouisia. The sequence continues at coordinate 1,157 of CAJTFX010000010.1, forward strand.
ATTATTTCTTTTGTATAGATGAAAAAAGGATTCGAACCGTTTTGGTTGTTCCCCAATTATTTCTTTTAATGGATGGAGAAGGATTCGAACCTTCGAAGGCGGTGCCAACAGATTTACAGTCTGCCCCCTTTGGCCACTCGGGAATCCATCCATAATGGGAAAAAATCATATGCCCTGATTTCCTCAGCCATGCTGTATTATAGCATATGATTTTTCCCCTTGCAAGATCATTTTTTATTTTAGCAGCAAATTAATTGCCTGTGGGAAATTTCAGATAATTATATATTCAACTGCATGCCGCCTTTTCCGATATTTTTCAGAATCACTGCGCAGTTGGGGGGAAGAGACAGTTTAATCCGCCCGTTTCGCACCTCGTAAATAACAGATTCCAGAGAATAAGACTCCGGCTGGGTAAACATAATCCGTTCTAATCTGGTCTCCCGTTCCAGACCTGCCGGCCAGACTCTCCACTCCATCTCCCGCTCCACATAATCATTATTGATAATAATGATAAACTGCTGCCGCCTGTTAAAACGTCCATAGCACATCACCTGATAATCCCCGCCCAAAAACTTCAGAGAACCGGTTTTCAGCGCGTCATATCTCTTGTGTATCCGAATGATATCCCGGTGGAAATCCAGTAATTCCTGATCTTCTTTTCCCCAGGGATACGTCCTGCGGTTATCCGGATCGGTAAATCCCACCACTCCGGCTTCATCTCCGTAATAAATGGTAGGCGCCCCAGGCCAGGTCATCTGAACCACAACTGCTTCTTTCATAACCCCCTTATTTACTTCCTCCCCTGCCGCCGCGCTTCCCAGGTTATTGACGCGGCCCACTTTATGGTTGGTGCGGGTCAGAAATCTGGAATGATCATGATTAGACAGCTCATTCATGGCGCACTGCAGAGACGGCGTCATAAAACGGGTCATATAATAATTCATGGCCCCTTCAAAATTCTGGAAATTCCCCAGCATATCCTGCCGATATCCGTCACTGTGCTTCTCCATTCCGGTTAAAAACCAGGTCAGCGGCTCCATAAAGGCATCGTAATTCATCACCGTATCCCACTGGTCGCCCCGCAGCCACTCCACCGGATCTCCGTAATGCTCCGCCAGTACAATGGCCTGGGGATTCGCCTCCTTGACTGCCTTGCGGAAATCCCGCCAGAACTGGTGGTTGAATTCCATGGAATGCCCCAGGTCTGCCGCTACGTCCAGGCGCCATCCGTCCACATTGTAGGGTGGGGAAACCCATTTCCTGCCAATATCCAGAATATAATCATACAATTCCTGGGAACCCTCATAATTCAGCTTTGGCAGCGTATCATGCCCCCACCATCCGTCATAGGTGCGGTTGTAGGGCCAGCAGTTTTCATCGTGAAACTGGAAAAAATCACGGTAAGGGCTGTCTGCCGATATAAATGCTCCTGTGGCATAACCTACTTCTTTTTCATAAATCAGCTCTCTGTCCAGCCATTTATTGAAGGAGCCGCAGTGATTAAACACACCGTCCAGAATCACCCGCATTCCCCGCTTATGGGCTTCCGCCACCAGGCAGGCGAACAGCTCGTTGCTGGCTTCCAGATTCTCAACGTTGGAAACCCGTTTGATATATCTGGTGGCTCTGGCATTATCCGTCTCCCCCGGCTGCAGTTCTTCCCCGCCGTCCTCGATAATAACGCCGTAATGAGGATCGATGTAGTCATAGTCCTGAATGTCATATTTATGGTTGGAAGGCGAAACAAACAATGGATTAAAATACAGCACCTCCACGCCCAGATTTTGCAAATAATCCATTTTCTTCATTACACCGGCCAAATCCCCGCCGTAAAATTCTCCCACGCCGAAATCTGCCGGACATTTATCCCAGTCCTCCACCTGCTGACTGTAAACTTTAATATAGTAATATTCATTGGTTTTCACATCATTGGAAGGATCGCCGTTACAGAACCGATCCACCAGGATCTGATACATAACCGCTCCCTTGGCCCAGTCCGGCGTAGAAAATCCCGGCACAATCACAAAAGAATATTCCGGCCGCACCTGGGGAGTCACGCCCATACGATCATAATAGCAATGGAGCATTCCTGTGGCTATTTCAAAATGATAACGGTATTCTGCCGTCCCAAGCCCCACTTCCGTCCGGTAATAATCAAATTCGCCCCGGGTTTCCTGCTTTTCCATGGGAATCTTGCCTGATTCAGTGCACAGCCATACAATATCCACATTATTTTTGGCTGTGCGGAATGTCAATGTCACTTTCTCATTCTCACCTGGTTCCGGAGGATTTCTGTAATCCCTGGTTCCATCCGAAAACAACGCATGTTTCCGCAGCAATGGACGCATCTGCATCATATACTGCTGTCTCTGATTCAATTCATAAATCGAATATTTACTCATGGCATGACCTCTCAATTTTTTATGATGCTTGAACAGGACTCATTTTCCCTGCTCGCGGTGATGAGTGCCCGTCAGCCCTGCTGACATTCCTCCTGTGATATTCCTGTGAATTAAAAAGGCAGCTTGTTACGGCTGCCTTTTTAGGAGAAGGTATTTTTACTATGGGGTATAGCAAAAACTATATAATGTATTGGGGGGTTTTTACGTTAATTATAGTACCATATTTTTCCCAATAAGTGTGCACAAACTTCAGAAAAATTGCAGCCCGTTTCTATATGTTTTGCACAGTACCTTTTTCCTATCCCCTGGGGGATTTACCGTCATTTTGCACAATTCATCCTTCAAACAGCGCTTCAAACTCATCCCGGCTGATTTTTTCTTTCTCCAGAAGGAGATCTGCGCATTTGTGAAGAATCTTCTCATGTTCCATTAAAATATCTTTGGATTTCTGATAGCACTCATCGATAATGCGCTTGATTTCCTGATCAATCACTCCGGCAATATTCTCTCCGTAAGCTCTGGTGTGAGCCAGATCTCTGCCGATAAAGACTTCATCGTCGTCATTATCATAATTAATCAGTCCCACATGCTCTGACATTCCGTATTTCGTTACCATGGCTTTTGCCACGCCGGTGGCCTGCTTGATATCCTGGGAAGCGCCTGTGGTAATATCATCAAAAATCAGTTCTTCCGCCACTCTTCCGCCCAGATCCACAATAATCTCCTGCAGCATCCGCCCCTTGGTGTTAAACATCTCTTCACGTTCCGGCAGAGGCATGGTATATCCTGCCGCGCCGATTCCCGTAGGAATGATGGACACGGAATACACCGGCCCCACATCCGGCAGCACATGGAACAGAATCGCATGGCCCGCCTCATGGTAAGCAGTAATCCGCTTTTCTTTCTCTGTAATAATCCGGCTCCGCTTCTCAGACCCGATTCCCACTTTTACAAATGACTTGCGGATATCACCCTGTATGATATAGGCCCGGTCCTCTTTCGCCGCATAGATTGCCGCTTCATTCAAAAGATTCTCCAGATCCGCACCTGTAAAACCTGCAGTGGTCTGGGCAATCTGCTTTAAATCCACATCATCGCCCAACGGCTTGTTTTGGGCATGCACCTTTAAAATCTCTTCTCTTCCGCCGATGTCCGGCCTTCCCACATGAACCTTCCGGTCAAATCTGCCGGGACGCATAATGGCAGGGTCTAAAATATCCACACGGTTGGTAGCCGCCATTACGATGATTCCCTCGTTGACGCCGAAGCCGTCCATTTCCACCAAAAGCTGATTCAATGTCTGTTCTCTTTCATCGTGGCCGCCGCCCATTCCAGTGCCTCTGCGTCTTGCCACTGCGTCAATCTCGTCGATAAACACAATACAGGGCGCATTTTTCTTGGCGTCTTCAAACAAATCACGGACGCGGGATGCTCCCACACCTACAAACATCTCCACAAAATCTGAACCGGAAATGCTGAAAAAAGGCACTCCCGCCTCGCCTGCCACCGCCTTTGCCAGAAGTGTTTTACCGGTTCCGGGAGGGCCCACCAAAAGCACTCCTTTGGGAATTCTTGCTCCCAGTTTGGTATATTTTCTGGGCGCCCGGAGGAAGTCCACCAGTTCCTCTAATTCTTCTTTTTCTTCTTTCAGTCCCGCAACGCTTCCGAACGTCACCTTCTTGTTCTCATCGGTAGTCATTTTGGCCCGGCTTTTTCCGAAATTCATCATTTTATTTCCGCCGCCGGAAGCCGCCGACGCATGATTGGTCATCATAATATAAAACACAAACAGCACGGCAAACAAAATCAATGTGGGCAGTATGGAAATCAGCCAGTTTTCCTCCGGCATTTCCTTCACCACATAATCTGCAAAATCATAAGATTTCATGGTCTCCTGCAGGGTATTGATATCCGACACATACAAAACCCTGGCGCCGCCGCTGCCGGAATCTCCTTTCAGCGTCACATCTGCCTGGCCGGTGGGTACTTCCCGGTTCTGGGAAATAATCACCGACACCACATTTTCACTTTTTAAATCCTGTTCAAACTGCGCATAAGTATATAATGAATTCTGTCCAAAACCGGAAGAATTGTCCCGCAGCACCCAGAGCAATGCCAGGATTAAAATTACTGCAATGTACAATCCAAATGCCCGGTTGCGTTTCTGTGCATTCATACTCTCTTATGCCCTCCTCTCTTAATGTCTGCAAATTTTACTGATATTCTGTTTCGGACCTGACCGCTTATTTAGCTGTCTCATCCTCTAATTCTACGACTCCCACATAGGGAAGATTTCGGTAATGCTGCATATAATCAAGGCCGTAACCCACTACGAACTCATCCGGAATGGCAAATCCGGTGTAGTCCACATGCACGTCTGTCACCCGGCGCTCCGGTTTATCCAAAAGCGTGCACAGTCTCAGGCTCTTCGGCTTCCTGCTTTTCAAATTTTCCAGTAAATAGCTCAAAGTTCTGCCGGAATCCACAATATCTTCCACCACCAGCACATGTTTCCCTTCAATCGCCTCGTCCAGATCCTTGATGACTTTCACCACGCCGCTGGATTTGGTGTCGTTTCCATAACTGGACACGGACATAAAATCAAGGGAGACCGGCACTGACAGCCTCTTCGCCAACTGGCAGGTAAAAAATACGCCGCCTTTTAAGACACTGACCAGATGAACTTCCTCCCCTTTATAATATTCACTAATCTCTTTTCCCATTTCACAAATTCTTTTTTCCACTTCTTCTTCTGATATTAATATACGGATTTTTTCACTCATAGGCCGTTCCTCCATCTACCTGTATCTCAAGAATTCTTCTGGTGTGTTCAGTCACTTTAATCTCTTCGCTGATGCGGTATCCTATCACCCAGAGAATATGGCTGCCGTCTGCAAGAAGCAGAATGCGATCCCGTTCCTGTCTGGGTATTTTCTCATCCACGAAATATTTTTTCAGTTTTTTTCTTCTGCCGTCGGGGCCGAGCACCAGAAAATCCTGTTCCTGACGTGTTCTTAATTGCATGGTGCCTTTTATTTTATCATAATCCATCCATTTCGTATACATCTTTTTGGGAATTTCTTCATTTTGAAAATTTTTTTCTATTAATCGGGTGCGTATTTCATATCCATACCCGGGAATCTGCCAGAAGCCCCGGGCGGTAAGCTCCGGGAAATTCTGTTTCCGCCCTTCTTCCCCGGTGCATTTTCGCAGAATTATCCCCTGATACACACGCTCTACCCTTATATCATAAGGAAAATCCAGGCATCTTCCCACCTGTCTGTCAAAAAGCTCCCGCAGCTTCTGCACATGCAGGCTGGAAATATCTTTGCCGCCTCCCGCAATTTCTGTCAGAATCAGATGCAGCAGGGATTTTTGCAGAACCGGCCTCTCTTTTCCCAATTCTGCCAAAATAAGGCAGCCCTGTTTTTCCCATTGGGCGTATTTGTTCCGGGCCTCTCTGGTTAAATCCTCCATCAGCTCCAGAATTTCCGCCGACAGCTCCGCCGCCTGATTCATATGGACCACCGCCTGGCTGTTCACTTCCTCCAGAACGGGAAATACCTGACGGCGCAGCCTGTTTCTGGTATAGTCCAGTTCCTCATTGGTCTTATCCATACAGAAGGGCTGCCGGACAGACGCCAGATACGCTTCAATTTCCCTCCGCTGCACACACAAAAGAGGCCGGATAATCTTTCCCCGCACCGGCAGAATGCCGCACATCCCCTTAAGGCCGGTTCCCCGGGCCAGATGGAACAGCATGGTTTCCGCACAGTCATTCCGGTTATGGGCCACTGCAATCTTATCTGCGCCGAATTCTCCGGCTGCCTGATCAAAAAATCCATACCGCAAGTTCCTTGCTCCCTCCTCCACTGTCATTTTATGCTTCCTGGAATATTCCAGTGCATTGCAGTGAAACACCCGGCAGGGCACCTGATGTTCTTTGCAGAAGTTTTCCACAAAAAGGGCGTCCGCCCTGCTGCCCTCTCCCCGGATTCCATGTTCCACATGTACGGCGCACAGCCGGAATTTCATGGTCTGCTGCAAGTTCAGCAGAATCAGCAGCAGGCAAAGGGAATCTGCCCCGCCGGACACGGCAGCCAGAATACAGTCCCCTTCTTCTGCCATATGATGCTTCTGCATAAATTCTGATATCTTCCTTCTCATCTGTTTCTCCCTGTTTTTCCATACTCTTACGTTCTGAAAGGTCAATAAACCTTTTTGGCGCAATGTCTTATTTTTCCCAGATTCCGCTGACTAATACTGTCATGTCATCCGGCACCTTTCCTGCCGTAAATAATAAAATCTGCTCCAACGTCTGCTTTGCCATCTGCTCCGGATTATTCGTCCGAATGCCCTCCAGAATTTCCCGAAACGCCTCTTCCGGCTCCGGAACATGCAGATCATCCAGTACGCCGTCTGTCACCTGAATTACGAAATCTCCGTTCTGGAGCTGCCGGCTGGCTCTGTCGATTTCAAGCTGATGGAACATACCGGCCGGAAGGCTTCCGGAGGAAATGCATTCCACCGCTTCCCCCCGTTTGATAAAGGTAGCCGCTGCGCCGATTTTATAAAACTCACACATCCCGGTATACAAGTCCATCGACGCCAGATCCACTGTGGAAAAAATTCCCTCTTCCCCCTGGATTACCATGGCGGAATTCATCATCCGAATGGCTGTCTCTTTCCGAAACCCTGCTTCCAAAAACTTCTCTATTAACTCTATCACCATTTCGCTTTCCTTACAAGCACGGATTCCGGAACCCATCCCGTCTGACAATGCCATTACGCATTCTCCTCCGTCCAGTTCCAGAAAGGAAAAACTGTCCCCGGACACCTGGGCGTCGTCTTTGGTCAGCCTTGCCACCCCCTGCAGGGTGTGAAACAGCGTATCTTCTTCAAAGGTCAGGAAGCTTTCTTCCTTTCCAACCATGGACCGGACGTATTTTCCGGGGGCCATATCCCGATGCAGTCCCTGGCTTACCGCCTTGGCCAATTCCTTTACCGATACGCAGTTTCCCCATTTGGAGCATGCCTGCATCTGCAGTGACAGCTTTCCGTTTCTTCTCTCGTAGAGGCGGATTTCCCTGGCGGTAATTCCCCGCTCCTTCATCCTATACCGCACTGACCCAAGCAGTTTTCCCTCCTTACGGCTGATGTCTCTGTACTCTTTGGCGCAGTCTTCCATAATGTAGGCCATGGCGTCTAACTGTTCCGCTATCACTCCGCGGTTTTCCAGCAGCCGGTTATACCAGGCCAGATTCAGCCTGGCCTTCTCAAACACTTCCACCGCCTCTTCTATAATGCTGTCAGAATAGGGGCAGTAGTCCGCCAGCTCCTGATTCACTTCCTCCTTTGCCCCTCCCCGCTTTTCTATTGAATGGAACAGACGGTAAAACACCTCGAACATGGGGCTGTTTTCCTCCTGCCAGCAAATGGCGCACTGATCGCAGGACATGCAGATTTTACCGGCAATTTCCTGCTGCATTCTGCCCATTTCCTCCGGCTCAAAACTGCTTTTAAAACTTTCCATCTGGGAAAATATCTGGGAAAGCCCGTTAAAGGATTTAGCGTAAGTCTCAAGCTTCTCTCCGTGTTCCGGCGCAATCTGACCGGATTCTCTTCTGCCGCCGGAGGAAAAAAACGTCCCTTCTAAAAACTGGTGAAGCAGGGGCGTCAGCGCCAGAACCATTCCAAATACCAGAACAGATTCCAAAAGCCCCATCCATACGATGGCCCGGTTCCTTACCTGCAGCAATTCTCCCGCCAAAGTCACAAGAAACACGCTAATCCCGGCTGCGCCTGCGCCGATGTAAGTACGGCAGCTTTTGTTGGCCCACTCCACCAGCTTGATCACTGTAGCGGTTACAAAAAGCGCCGTCATATATTTTGCCATGGCCTGCACCGGGATAAACAGCGTCATTCCGAACATGCTGAAAATCAGCAGCAGGGTACGGTTGACTTCCTCCAGATAACAGGCTGCAAAAAATCCCGGTATCAATGGATAACACCCGGCAAACGCTCCCTTTGACACTGCCATAGCCACTCCGTATAATATGATTTCTTTCCATCTCGTCTGTTTCATGATTCGTCCTCCTTTTTTATCCGGCTGTTTCCTCTTTGCCGGACGTGCAGGAGTTATTATAAAAAGAAGCGGCTGAAATGTTTGTCAAACCCGGGACGAGTTTTCAAAAACTTTTAGACAAAAAGCCCCTTAGAACCACTGCTTATGGCGATTCTAAGGGGCTTAAGCATTTTAGGAAATTCACAATCATGCTTCATCTCCTGATTCATGATGGTTTATTTTCCGGAGGATTTCCTCTCCTTGAAAATAATTTCATTGGAATATACAAGTCCTAATTTGGTCTTGGCCACCTGCTCTATGTATTCTCTGGTATTTACGTATTTCTTATATTCTTTCAGTTCTTTCTTCCGCTGCTCTTCGGATTCCAACTGGGACTGCAGCTCCGTTTCCTGGGCTAAGTAAGATTGGTTCCTCTCATACACCGAGGTAATCTGAACCGACATCACCCCGATTAAGGTCAGCACAATCAACGTGATGCATATCATGCTGGACTTATTCTGCTTCCTTCTTCTCCGCATTCGGGTTCTCTCTGCGCTGGATTTGCGCGCTCTCTCACGTTTTCCCATGCTACTGCCTTTCTGTGTTCCATGTTCCTATAATTTACATAATCCTATTCTAACTGCTTTCCATAGTTTTTTCAATTGTTTTTTCCAAAACCGTAAGACTTTTTTCAGCATCTTTTTCAGACGCCCCAGGGGGCCTTTCAGCAAACGGGCTGTCCACACCATGGGCCTGCTGACCAGAAACAGGATTTTTTCCAGCAAAAATACGCTTCCTTTCACCACCCACCGGCTTAACAGCAGGTTATAAAACACCATCCCCGCCACAACTCCGCCTATGACAAATCCCCTGATGTAGCCGCTGTTTTCCCGATACAGCATGGCAAAAAGCGCAACCGCGCTCCCGATCCAGAACAACAGGTCTTCCGCTCCTGTCACCCAGCTTTTATGGGAAACCAGACGCCGCATAATCCGAAGCAGATCGTACACAAACAGAAGTATCATTCCAGTAAAGAAAGAGGCCATCAATACATCTGCTTCCTTTAAGATCTCCGGGCTCACTTTCATCACTTAAACAGTCTTCCCAGAAAAGATTCGCCCTGTTTTGCGGAAGATTTTACATCAGAATAGGTAAAACTGTCGATTTTCCCTTCGATATCTATTTCTCCCTTTTCCAGTGTCAGGCGGTTTACGTGAAGATCATTTCCTTTGATCATCAGCATTCCCATTTCCGTTTCCAGAAGAATCTCTCCCACATCAAAGGAAAGCACGTCAATGACTCCGTTCAACACCCCGTTTTTCCGGTTGGATATCACAATCTTATGGCTGTGGCCCGCCGCTCTTTCTTCCATATTAAAACCTCCTTCCATATTTCCGGGACCATATGGATGTCCTTTTTAAATATATGAAGGAGGCTGTATTTTATGCCTGGGATTACAGATATTTGAATAATTCTTTGGCTTCTTCTTTCCTGCTGGTGTCCTGGACTGCCAATACTTCTACCTTTACATTCTTCGTTCCGAATCCAATCTCAATGATATCGCCTGCTTTCACGTCCTGGGAGGCTTTTGCCACTTTCCCATTGACTGACACTCTGCCTGCGTCGCAGGCTTCATTGGCCACCGTCCGCCGTTTAATCAGACGGGAAACCTTTAAATATTTATCAAGTCTCATGTTTCTCTCACTCCTTTCCAAAAACAGAAAGAGAAAAAAGGACTCTCTGTGTGTGTTTCAGAGAGTCCTTAACCATGTCATAAACTGACTATGCATTAATCATGTCTTTTAACGCTTTTCCTGCCTTGAATTTCGGCGCTTTAGAAGCCGGAATTACCATCTCTTTGCCGCTTTGCGGGTTTCTTCCGGTTCTTGCTGCACGCTCAGAAACTTCAAAAGTTCCAAAGCCGACCAACTGAATTTTCTCTCCTTTTTTCAGTTCTTCTGTAACTACATCAGTGAAAGCTTTCAGCGCTTTCTCTGCATCTTTTCTGGATAATTCCGTTTTTTCAGACATTGCTGCAATTAATTCTGCTTTGTTCATGACAAAATTCCTCCTCTGGATTCTATATGTTTAAATTATTGTGGCCCTATATCTGTCAAAGTAATGTCTTATTTCTTTTCTTTATATCCTAAACCACACATTTAAGGATTATATATGTTTTACAGCATTTTGTCAATCATTGCAAGCACTTCTTTCCCTAATTGTTCAGATTTTTCATCTGCATCCGACAGGGAAGTCCCTTTTACGCCATAATAGAACTTCACTTTCGGTTCTGTTCCGGAAGGTCTGACGCATACCCATGCATCTTCTGTCAAATCATAATACAGTACATTGGAGGAGGGAAGCCCGGTGGGCGTTACCTTGCCGTCTGCCATATTCTGAATGGTATCCTTCTTATAATCCCTTGCAGACACTACCTGGTATCCGCCGATTTCCTTCGGCGTATTCTCCCTTAAAGTATTCATAATCTCCTGAATCTTCTCTAATCCTTCGATTCCCTTTAAGGTGATTGCCTTCACATCATCTTTGTAGTATCCGTAACGCTCATACATGGCAATCATGGCATCCCATAAGGTCATGTTCTTGGTCTTGTAATATGCAGCCGCTTCACATAAGGTCATGGAAGCCACAACTGCATCCTTGTCCCTTGCGTAAGTGCCGGTCAGGCAGCCATAGCTCTCTTCCATACCGAAGAGATAGGTTCCCTTTCCGGTGTTTTCAAATTCCAGGATTTTCTGGCCGATGAATTTGAATCCGGTGAGCACTTCAATCAATTCGATTCCGTAATATTTTGCAATGGCATCTGCCATGTTGGTGGAAACGATGGATTTCACAAAGGCTCCGTCTGCCGGAAGTCCGTCTTTTTCTTTTCTCTGGCTGATTACATAATCACCGATGAGACAGCCTGACATATTGCCGGTAAGACTGTGGTATTCTCCTGTCTTGGAATCTTTCACATACACGCCGAGACGGTCAGCGTCCGGGTCTGTGGCAAGAATCAGATCTGCATCCACTTCTTTGCCAAGCTTTAAGCCTAACTGGAACGCTTCTTCTGATTCCGGATTGGGGTAGCTTACCGTGGGGAATTCGCCGTCGGGCAGCTCCTGCTCCGGCACCACATAAACATGTTCAAATCCAAGTTCCTTTAACACCCGGCGCACCGGAATATTTCCGGTTCCATGCAGCGGAGAATATACGATCTTCATGTCTTTTGCCACGGCGTCAATGCAATCCTGGCGCAGAACCAGGCTCTTTAACTCTTCAATATACGGATCGTCAATGTCGCTGCCAATGACAGTGTAAAGTCCTGCCTGCTCTGCTTCGGCCTTATTCATGGTCTTTACGGTGGCATAATCTGTAACTTTCTTCACCTCATCCATAATTCCCTTGTCGTGGGGCGGGGTAATCTGGGCGCCGTCCTCCCAATATACCTTATATCCGTTATATTCGGGAGGATTGTGGCTTGCGGTAATATTGATTCCTGCAATACATCCCAGCTTACGAACGGCATAAGACAATTCAGGGGTAGGCCTTAAGGATTCAAACACATAAGCTTTAATTCCGTTTGCCGCCAGGCAAAGAGCCGCTTCATCTGCAAATTCCGGCGACATTCTCCGGGAATCGTAAGCGATTGCCACTCCTTTGGCCTGTCCGTTTACCGACGCAATATAATTTGCCAATCCCTGGGTTGCCTTTCGCACCGTATAGATATTCATCCGGTTGGTGCCTGCTCCAATCACGCCGCGGAGTCCTGCAGTGCCGAACTCCAGATCCATATAAAAACGCTCTTCTATCTCTTTTTCATCTTCTGCAATTCCTTTTAACTCTGCTTTTGTGGCTTCATCAAAATATGGGTTATTTAACCACTCCTGATACATTTCTTTGTAATCCATTTTAATCCTCCTCGTTATTGTTTCTGCAGTGCGGCGGGTCAGGCCGCGATGATTTCATGCAACATGCATGGGTGAAAATCTGCTGCTTTTATCATACTTCAAGAGGGGGAATTTCTCAACTGTTTTTTTGGGAAAATTCCGGGTTTTGGGCGGAAGATTTTTGGTTTCCGCACCGGACGGGTCTCTTTTTTTGCACACAGGAACTGCCGGATTGCCCTGTTTGGTTGTAAAAGGGCAATCCGGCAGTTCCATGCGCAGCCAATATACTGCCAGCATCTCTTTCGATTTAGCGTCTGGCGGCATTTCCGCTGGTTACGTTGTTATTACTGTTATTGTTATTGTTATTGTTGTTATTACTATTATTATTGTTATTGTTGGTGTTGTTATTTTTGTTGGTATTATTGTTTCTGTTATTGTTGTTATTATTGTTATTACTATTATTATTGTTATTGCTATTATTATTGCCGGGCGGATTCGAGGTGGAGATCGTTTCATCTGAGCTTTTATCGGTCAGTTTAATGGTAAGCTCCGCTGTTTTGGAATTGACAATCAGAGTCCGGCTCCATTCTTCGTAGCCTTCGGCTTTCGCAGTCAGGCGGTGGGTGCCGTAGCGGACTTCCACAGCTTTGCTGATGTCGATTTTCTGGCCGTCCAGATATACTTCTGTGTTTGCAGGCTCCACCTTAAACTGAATTTGACAGGATTTGGGGCCTTCCCCTTTCAGCTCATTCAAATCCACAGCCGTTTCCTGGTTGGCTTCCACGATAATTTCCCGGCTGCCGCCGTAGCCGTCGTTGGCAACCGTCAGAAGATAGGTGCCCTCTGCCACTTCAATTCTCATCTGGGGAACAATTTTCATGGAAATCATGTTTCCAATGGTGATGTAGCCGCCCTGAAAAATATCGGTGTTTTTCAAGGCTACGGTTCCGTGGCCTGCCAACACCTGAATGGTATAAATCTGCTTGTCAATTCCCCGCAGGCAGATGGTGTCCTGTTCGCTGATTTCCGACAGGGATATCTTGCTGTTTCCGTGATAAGCGGATACTTTATCGTCAAAAAAATAGGTGCTTCCCCCTACGCTCAGGGTTTGTTTGGACAAATCCAGGGTAAAATGATACAGATCATCATAGGAAAATACCTCATCAGAAATCTGAACATTCACAAGGGTTTCCCCTCTTCGCTCCACTGTTACCAGTTCTCCCACGGAAATCTGATTCACGGTCAGGTTATCTCCGTATTTTCCTTTAAAATACGTTGCGCCGGTGTAGTTAAACGGCTTTTCCCTTGTGGTTTCCCAGTCCTGCAGCGTGATAACGCTCCGATCCGAATCAATGGCTGTAACGATATACAGCTTATCCGTTTCTTTCAGAATTTCCACTTCCTCAATATAGCTGTCCTCTTTTCCCTTCAGGGACTCCCTGCCGTCGGTAATCTTTCCTCCCCGGCCTCCGCATCCGGCCAGCAGCAGTACCAGACATGCCGCTATAAATACAAAACGTCTGTTTCTCTTTTGCATCCTAATCCCTCCCTAGCGCGTATTTGAAAAATCATTCCTTCTCTGCAGTATTAAGACATCAAATGCAGGAAATTCTCCCTGGCTTCGTTCTGGGAAATGAATTTCTCCAGCTTTTCCAGATTCCTCCCGCACACCCAGGCTTTACTGGCGTTAAAATAATGATTTGCAATTTTCCAGAATTTTTCCGGATACGCAAGCCGGATATAGAGCTGCTTCATCTCCTGTTCACTTAAAGCCCTGACTTTATGGTATGCGTTCAGCATATCCATGCCCAGGCCCATATTCCAGTTATGCTTTTCCATAATTTTGCGCATAAAATTACCAAGATCCGACACCTGGATATCATAAGAGGCTTTTTCAAAATTCAGCACTGCTATTCCCTGCCTGGAAAACAGTACGTTGTGCTGATTGTAGTCTCCGTGGCAGATTCCGTAAATGCCCTCTTTTACGCCTTCTTCTTTTGCCCTCTTAAGTTCCTGCTGCTGCAGCTTCACCACGTCCATGGCTTCTTTGTAAAACTGATCAAAACTTTTTAAAAATTCCATCTCAAAATCCGTCTTTTTCTTCCTGGAAAAAATGAAATTGCGGACTTTTTTCAATTCTCTCGTATGTCTTTCGTTTTCTTCCAGTAAGGTATGCTCCCTTACCTGGAGATACTCTGGCATTTCCTTTGGAAACTCCCTGAGAACATTATGTATATCGGCTAACTGCCGGATGGACTTTAAAATATCGTCCCGGCTCTTGGTATCGCATTCTCTGCCTTCATACCAGTCTCTTACCATATAGGCAGTTCCGTCCACATCTCTGGCTATGGTTTTGTCGTCCTCGGTCTTTACGATACAATCAATCCGTTCTTGTCCATGATTCTTCAAAAACTGCAGCAGACCATACAGGAAATCTGCCCTTCCTTCAGAGCCCTTATATTCTTTTAATATTTTCAGGCCCTTATCCGTATCGCAAATCAGCGCGCCTCTTCCTTTTACCGTCTGCCTCACTTCAAAAGGATATTGTTCCAAAATCAGATTTTCTCGATTATACACATAAACCCCTCCACCATGATATTCACAGGCTTATTTCCTGTGTCTTTCTATCATATGTGAAAGGGTTGGATTCTATTCTGATTTTCTGTCTGTTTTCAGCAGTTTTAACAACTTTTCTCTGGTATTGTCCTCCGGCGTATTCAATACGTGCTGCAGCATCTTTTCTAATGCTTCCCCAAGCTCTTTGCCGGGCTTCATTCCAAGTTCTATCAAATCGCCGCCTTTAACTGCAAGCTCTTTCAGGGTCAGGCATTGGTTTTTCTCCATAATCTCCTGGTAAATCCGCTGATATTCTGCAAGATAATCCAGTTTTTCCTGCCGCTTGTACTGATTTTTGGCCAGTGTATCCGCACGCTTCACTTCAAAAAGAGCCGGTAAATGTTCTGCTCCAATCTGATGAACGGCGCGCCGAATATTTGCTTCCTCTAACAGCGGCCTGTGATCGTGCCAGGTAATCAGGGTTGTCACCTCAGCGATGGTGTCATTATCAAACTTCAAACGCTGCAGAATCTCCTTCGCCATCTCTGCCCCCTGTTTGGGATGTCCGTAGAAATGATAGATCCCCTCTTCATCCACACTTTTGCACAAAGGCTTGGCCACGTCATGCAAAAGCATGGTCAGCCGGAGCGTTTTGTCTTTCCGGATGTGGGTCAGAGCCGCTATGGTATGTTCTCCCACATTATAACAATGATGCTGATTGTTCTGAGGCGTTGCCATCATTGCATCAAATTCCGGCAGAATCACACGGGTGATTCCAGTTTCATACAGGGTACGCATTTTTTCCGGATGATCGGAAATCAGCAGCTTAACCAGCTCTGTCTGAATCCGTTCCGCACTGACTTCGGCAAGATTCTGAGCCAGACAGGGGATCATTTCCCTGGTCTTATCTTCTATCGTAAACCCAAGCTGAGCTGCGAATCTTACGGCCCGCATTAACCGCAATGCGTCTTCTGTAAAGCGTTCTGCAGGATTTCCCACACAGCGGATCTGCTTTCGGTTCAGATCTCCTGTTCCGTCAAATACGTCAATCAGCCCATTCTGCTCATTATAGGCCATGGCATTGATGGTAAAATCCCTGCGTTTTAAATCTTCAATTAAATCTGAGGTAAAGATAACCTCCTTAGGATGCCTTTTATCCTCGTATTCTCCGTCAATCCGGTACGTGGTCACTTCAAATCCTTCTCTGTCGCAGAGTACGGTAACCGTCCCATGCCGGATTCCGGTATCTACAGTCCTTGGAAAAAGCATTTTCACCTGCTTCGGGGAAGCGGAAGTGGTTATATCCCAGTCCTCCGGCTTTCGCCCCAGAATGGAATCCCTCACGCAGCCTCCCACCGCATAAGCCTCATAGCCTGCCTCTGACAGTGTATCAATTATAAACTTTACTTTTTCCGGTAACTGTATTGTCATATCAAACTCCTATTTGCATAAATCTGCCACTACCTGATTAATTACTTTTCCATCGGCTTTGCCTTTTAATTCTGCCATAACCGCTTTCATAATCTGACCTTTGTTCTTTGTAGCGACAACTTCTGCAAATTTCTCCGTGATGTAAGATTTCACTTCCTCCCGGGACATCAGGGCCGGAGCATATTCTTTGATTACATCATGCCGAAGCTGATATTCCTCCATCAAATCTGTCCGCTCTGCCGGACAGGTGTCAAGCTGCTCTTTTGCTGTCTTTAACTCCTTCAAAATCACCCGGTCCACCAAAGCTTCCGGAATATCCTCCCGGCAGCCCTCATCAATGGCCGCTTTCTTCACGGCAGAAACCAGTGCGGAAATTGCATCTTTTCTGCCTTTATCCTTAGCCTTCATGGCTGCTATCATATCATTCTGCAATGTTTTTATTTCCATATATCGTCTTTCCTTCTTTCTTCCATATGCTACAGCACTCTGCGCACTGTAATAATCGGCCGGTAAGTTGCATTGTCATAAGCTACGATTCCGTATGCCGTTCCCTTGGCATGGACAATCTGCCCATTCCCCATATAGATTGCCACATGTCCGGCATAGCAAATCAAATCTCCTGCCTGGGCGTTGGAATAACTCACTTCCTGCCCTACGGAACGCTGGGAATAAGAATAACTTGGAATGTTGATTCCGAAATGGGCGTACACATAACTGGTAAATCCACTGCAGTCCGCTCCGGTATTAGGGTCTTTGCCGCCCCATACGTAAGGATTCCCTACAAAATTCATTGCATAGTTCACCACTGCGCTGCCGCTGACCCCGGTACTGTAGCCAGGATTCTTATTGCCTCCGCCGCCGGAACCGCTGTCCGAAGAGCTGCCGCCGGAAGAATCACTGGTACTTCCGCTTGAGCTGTTGCTGGCTCTGCTTGCAGCCGCTGCCGCAGCTGCTGCAGCGGCACGCTGCTCCTGTTCTCTTCTCTCCTGTTCTCTCCGTTCCCGCTCAATCCGCTCATTTTCCTGGGCAATAATTGTATTCTGGGCATTGATGGTATCCTGATATTTGGCTGCAAGCTCCTGGGCTGCCGCCAGTTTATTCTGGAAATCTCCTACTTCATCTTTCTTCTGCGCAATCGTCGTCTCGAAATTCTCCCTTGCCACCTGATATTCCTGATGCTTTACTTCAAGGGCCTGAATCTCTTCTTCCTGCTGTTTCTCTAACGCTGCCACCTGATCTTTGGTATTCTGATATTCTGTCAGAAGTTCTCTGTCATAGGAATAAACCTCATTGACGTACTCCACCCGGTTCAGCAGATCCGCAATGCTTCCGGATTCCAGCAGACTGGTCAGCATTGCAGTGTCTCCTTTTTCGTACATAAAACGAATCCGCAGCTTCATGGCGTCATATTGATTCTGCTCATCGATCTTGGCCTGTTCCAAATCCGCTTTCGTCTGCTCTAACTCATCTTCCTTCACTGCCAGTTCTTCTTCCAGTGTGGACAGCTCAATCATAACGTTCACCAGTTCTGCGTCCAGTTCATTAATCTCGCTGCGCAACTGCTCCTGCTGTTCCTCTATTCTGTTAATCTCACCCTGTTTCGACTTCAGGTTGGCTTCCGCCTCTTTCTTCTTCTGCTCCGCATCGGATTTCTTGTCCGCCATTGCTACGGAAAACTGTGACATTCCCATGACAATCACCAGTACTGCCGCTACCAGCCTCTTTCTTCTCATGCAAATCTCCTTTCTGAATGACTCTCAATGTATGTCTCTGATTATAACATCATCTTTCCCCGATAGCAACCGCATAGCAGGCTATTTTTTCGTTTTTACATCTTTCGTCTTAGACCAGCCAGAATACAGCTTCCTGGATTTATTGTTTATTTTTACGGTCTTATAGGTACGGATTCTGAGATAGTATTTCTTATTTGCTTTCAGCTTGCTGACAGTCTTGCTGGTGGTTTTGGTTTTCTTTACCAGAACTGTCTTAGTCGTTTTTTTGGTGAAATTTTTGCTTGTAGAATACTGAAGCTCGTATCCGTCAGCCTCTTTCGTCTGTTTTTTCCATTTCAGGGTAAATCCCTTCGATTTTCTTGTCACTTTTGTAATCGAGGTTGCTTTCGGGTAAACCTTATAGCTTCTGTTTACAGTTCCTGTATAATCTCCCTGAAAGTTTACCTTCACATTGTAACTGCCCACGCCGGCCTTACAGCCGGAGAAGTCTACGGTATAATCTTCTCCTTCTGTCAATTCACTGCCTGCTCTGTCCCTGACCAGAACAGAGGGCTTATTTACGCTTCCGTTCCACTCAAATTCCGTAGTGGAAAGCTTAACCTTTTCCACACCGCTGATGCTGGTTTTTTCTCCCTCTTTTCCGCAGATTATACAGATATCCCGGGTAATTCCGTTTCTTTTAAAGGAAGCCTTTTTCTCTGTCTGCTCCTCATAGTCATGTCCCAGCGCAGGCGTGCTTTTGATATACCGATGGCCGCATTTTCCACAGACACAGACTGCTGCTCCGCCTACCCGGCAGTCCGCTTTGCGCAATTCAGTTTCCTTATACGTGTGGCTGCAGTTGGGGTCGCCGTTTCCCTGATTCCCGCCGTCAGGCGGAGTTGGCGTCGGAGTTGGATCGGTTGGCTGTTCCGGCTCCGGCGGGGTTGGCGTAGGCGTTGGGTCGGTTGGCTCCCCTGGACCCGGCGTCGGGGTTGGATCGGTTGGTTCCTCCGGCCCCGGCGGATTTTTATCAGGAAGAGGATCTCCCTTATAAATATAGGGGATACTTTTTCTTTGTGCATATCTCTCGCCTTCACTGTCCTTAATTACTATCATCCAGAAATCTTTATCACGATACTCCTCCAAATTGCCTTTAATTTCTTTCACACTGGACGGTACTTCCAAATATTTCCCTTCCCGATTGTATACTGCCGCAAAAGTCATAGTAACCACTCCATCCGGAACTACCAGCATTTCTCTTCCATTCGGAGACGCGTAAAGCACACTTCCCTCTTTATTCAGTATAAATCCGTCTTTTGACTTAAGATCAGGATTGTCCTCTGCCACTACAAATTCCAAAACTGATTTACAGCTGTCAAAAGGAACCAACTCCATGCCTGCTTTTGTAAACCCTGCCGGAATCGTCAGTTTCGTCAACCCATCGCAGCCATAAAACGCACCCATTGTAAATGTCGTGACTGAATCCGGTATCACGTATTCTCCGGGCTTCCCTCCAGGATAAGTAATTAATTTGGTTTTATCTTTATTCAGCAGCACATCATTCTCCACCATACAATCAGTCCCTGTCCCGTCAGCAGAACGCATGGTAATCTTGGACAGATTTCTGCAGTATTTAAAGGGATTGTCATCCGGCGCTTCCAACCCCTGGGGCAGAGAAACTTCTTTCAGATTAGTCATGGAAAAAGCCCCGCCTGCTATGGTCTTTAGCGAATCTGGAAAATTAACTGCCGTCAGACCGGCGCACTCCTGAAATGCGGTCTCCTCTATCTTTTCTAAGCCATCCGGCAATTCCAGAAATTCCAGACTTTCACATTTGGCAAACGCAAATTGTCCGATTTCCTTAAGTCCCTCAGAAAGAGTTACATGCTCCAGATTGGTACAGGCAATAAACGCACCATTCTCTATCCGCTCCAGACTTCCCGGCAATACCGCTTCTTTTAATCCCCCACAGCTGGAAAATGCGCCTGCTCCGATACTCTCAATCCCTTCCGGCAATACTATTTCTTTCAGCTTTTCACACTGCCTAAAAGTATTCTCCCCGATATTTTTCAAGCTGCCCGGTAAAACAATTTCTGTAAGTTCTGCACAGTTTTTAAAAACATTGTCCTCAATTTTCTCAATTCCCTCCGACAGTGTCACTTTCGTCAGGTTAGGGCAATCAGCAAACATCTCTCTTGTGTTGCCTCTGCTTCCTACTGCAGTCACCTTTTTCCCATCTACTTCAGCAGGAATACGTACTTCCGTACAGTCTCTTGCACTTTCTGAAATACCTAAAATTACATAATTTTCTGTCCCTGGGTCTTTCTCCAGAACAAAATCCTCCTTACTTTCCGCAATACCTCCTGCCCTCTCTGAAATCTCCTGCCCGTAAACCGGCGTCTGACACAAACCGGAGCAGACCAGTACAGCCGCCATCCCAAGGCTTAATATCCGTTTCCACTTCATAACTTTCCCTCCTGCCTGACATTTGTCAGCAAACTGTCATTTTATTAAAAACTTACTTATTATATTTTAAGTCAGAAACCGGCAGATTTCAAGAGGATTTCCAAAAGAGAAGCTATATTTCCCCACGCAAAAAGTCAGGAGCTCACTTCCTGACTTTCCACCCGCTTCTCAATATCCATCCAGAAGCCTTTTAACCCACCGTTTTGATAATCAGTATCTTATCCCCTCCTTTGATCTGTTCCGACGGAAGCTGGTTCGTTGTTACAATTTCTGAAATTGTTGTATAATTTTCTTTGGCAATATTCCAGAGTTTATCTCCCTCCTTGGCGATATAGCCGATAATTCCGGGACTTTCCTGCAGCTCCTCCAGATTCAGAGGCGCCTGTTCCACCTCCTTAATCTTATGCACTTTCTGCTGTTCAAATACAATGCAGTTCAGACCTAATACGGCTTTCACTTCCACCTGGCTGCTGTCGGTCATCACTGTGGTAAGCTGATCAATTCCAGTCTGCAGATGATACCGGCAGCTCTCGTTAATTCCCGGAACCTCAATCAGATAATGGAACGGCAGAATGTCCTTCATAGAAGCCACCGGCATCCGATCGTCCGCCGTCACATACAAAATGTTCATCTGAAGCGTTCCCTCTACCTGAATCCCTCCTTCCACGATTTCCGTCTGCTCTACCACCGCATTCCCCTCACTGGCACAGATTTGCAGAATCGGCTCCTGATTTTTATCCAGATTCATCTTCTCCACAATTTTGCATTTGGAAGCATTGCGCAGCAGCAGCTTTTCAAACACGGACTCCTGGTACACCGGCATCAGTTTTTCATTGGTGGCATACAAATCTGCCACAATCCGGTCCTCTTCCTCGGTAAACACCTGCAAATCCAGATCCAGCACCAGCTCTAAATGAAGCATACGTTCCTCTCCATCGTAATCCGGCTTGGCTTCCAGCTCTATCCCTGCAATATCATAGGAAATGTCACAGACCATATCATCGCTGCACCCCTGGCAGTCAATGATGCCGGTAAAGGGCAGGGCTGTTTCCATCCATTGCAAATGTTCTTCTTCCTCCTCACTTTCATAGAGCACAAACACCAGAGATTCTCCTTTGATATTCAGCTGCCCGTCAAACAAACGCATTTCCACGCTCCGAAGCTGCACGCTTTTCCACAAAACCTGACGGATATTGGGCTTATTGGAGGGCAGGACAATTTCTTCCTTAAACCGGTACGTGTCTTTCTTGGCCAGAAAGAGCTGCATGGCTGACAGATTATCTTCTAAAAGCTGTATGCCGCCTTCACGCTCGGCCCCTGTAATCACATCTTCATCATAAATTTCATCTATCACTGCTTTCAGCACCACCAGGGCTTTCACGCTGAGTTTTCTGGAGTTGATAATTCCTATGGATAAATCCTCCATTTCCCAACTCATCTTTGCGGTATCATATTCGTTGGCCCCATCAATGGCAAGGCTTTCCTGAAACGGAATTTCCCCGTTCATGCTGTTAATCCTGCCTTCCTCCTGATCGCTTCGGTACAGCAGGGAAAATTTCAGCACTCCTTTCAGCCATACGTGATCCTGGGTAATAGTGGTTTCATCCAGCCTGATTTCCCCTTTGTCCAGAATAATCCGTATCAAATCCGGTTTGGTGTCCGGTACGTTAAAATCATCATCCAGTGTAATCTGCGTCACAGCTTTTCCTTTTTCCCGGTTCATATGTATATACTTTTTCGATAATTCCAAAATAAAAACGCTCCAATCCTGAATATTTGTACATTTTATTCCGGATTGAAGCATTTTATTCATTTTAGGAACGGTAAAGTTACTTATTTACAATTCCTTACTTTCATTAGCATAATTTCATTCTGATATCCCTTGTCAACACATCGGCATAACTGAAAGAAAGTAACTGCGGTGGATTTTTCTCATTGTCATCATCTACCAAAATGGTAAAAACTGATGGGTAGGCCCCTTTGATAACTCCTTCCTGAATGTCAACCCTGTTGCGGCCCCTGTCCAGCTGAATCATGACCTTATTGCCCAACTGCCCTGATACAGATGCACGTACTTTGTTAATATCTGCCTGCTGTACTGCCATTCTTTCCACCTCTATTCTATTTCTTTCTCCGGAACAAATCTGCCGTTCTGACCTGGGCAAAGCTTTGTCCCCGGGTTGTTCCAGAACAATACCTGCTGCTTTCTGCTCTGGTAACACTTGTTTAGTATACCACCGTGTTAAAATATTGTCAAAGGGAAATATGAGATAAATTTCGACAGAAAACTTCCAGTCCAGATTAATATTGGTTCGGGTTAAACTTCAGATAAATATTATTTCTTCCAATTTTTTCTCTGATATATTTTTCACTCTGCGGCACATAAATGTTATCATTATCCAAAGCAATAAAATCTCCGTCTGCCGTCAGAAATGAATTAATTCCATACTGCCTTGCAATATAGACATGCTTTGCATCATTGACGCCAAGAACATTTCCGGATGTGCACAAGTAATTAACTTCTTCAGTTTTTTCTGATTTACTTTCCCGTTTTCTCTGGCTTGCGATAAATAGTCTTTCGCATACTGATCATAATAAGCCTTTTCGTTCACATGGACTCCTTCAGATAAAATCATTTCTGAATGATACAATGTCGTATTATTATTCAGGCAGTCACTCATAAAGCCCTTCACTGGATTATAAGAAAGACTCCCATTATAAGCTGCAATCCATGCGCTTGTATCAACATACAGATCGGATGGAAAGCTGTCAAAATCTTTATAAGCATTCCCACGTTTTTCTAATGTAAATATTGATGCCTGATTCAACGGTAATCCCCCCTGAGTTCTTTAAGATTTTCCATCCTTTTCTCATTAATTGCGGGCTCCTCCTCAATAGAAGAAAACATTTTTAAAAAAGCTTCCTTCCGTTCTGCCTGCGGATAACCATAAATTCCCATAGGAACATAACCCGTTTTCTCCTTTGGCAAAGTAAGCCTCTTCATATTTTATCTCCTTATCACGCTGAAACATCCGTCTCGCTCTTTATCCATCTTGCACTGCACATCATGCAGCATGTCTTTAATGGTTCCTTTTTCCGACTTGTTCAGTATCCATTGATAATAATACTTACTCTTATCAGATACCAGCGGTTCTATCTTAAATTCACCAAACATCCTCCCGTCATTCACGAGAAAGCGATATCCCACACCGCAAATCTCATCATCCAGCGGCACATATTTTTTCTCATAAAATTCCTTGCTCTCTTCATGAGAATTTTCCGTCTCTGATATTCCTTCAATGTTAAACAAATACTGATTCTCATCATCAATGAATAATGCATTCAAAACAGACGAGAATTGACACTGTATCTCTTCTATATTAAATCCATTCTCCAAATGCGAAATAAAAGTAATTTGCTGCGGCTCAATCAAAAGATTTTTTTCCCATCCACCAATGATATGGCCGCCACGTTAAACTCCGCCATAACAGGTTTTGCATTTTCAAAATGGCCTTCTCTTAAATTTTTAAGGATTGCCGATACTTTTTTCTCAGATAACTGCCCCATCACAAACGGCAGCGTAATCCTCAAATCACACCATTTTATATTTTCCTTCATCTGCTTCCCCTCCAGTCATTCGCCTAGTAATTTTCTTTTATTATATGCCATTTTCCCTAAATTTACAATCATTTTATTCCTTCAAATATCCGCTTCCACCCCGAACGGATGTGTGATATACTTTACCATGAGGAGGGACCCGGCTCATTCCCCTTCCTCTCTTCCTCCCACGCCGGGAGGAGCCCTGATGGTCTTTACCATGAAAAGCCCTGATGGTCTTTACCATGAGAAGCAGCACAACCCCCGAGGTGATCCTATGAACCAGACATTAATTTTCCACATCGACGTTAACTCCGCCTACCTCTCCTGGACTGCAGTAGAGAACTTAAAAAACGGCGATACCCTGGACTTACGGGAAATTCCGTCTATCATCGGCGGCGATATGTCCAGCCGCCACGGCGTTGTCCTGGCCAAATCCATCCCTGCCAAAGCATACCATATTTCCACCGGAGAACCGGTGGCCCATGCTTTGAAAAAATGCCCGAACCTTCTGTTGGTTCCTCCCAATCACAAACTGTACAGCTCCTACAGCAAACGGCTGATGGAACTCCTTATAACCTTCTGCCCAAGAATTGAACAGGTCAGCATTGATGAATGTTATATGGATTTTACCGGATATGAAAAGCCCTACGGCAATCCGGTTGCCGCTGCCCTGGCCATCAAGGACAAGGTCAGAGATACCTTTGGCTTCACCGTGAATATCGGTATTTCCACCAATAAGCTTCTTGCAAAAATGGCCTCTGATTTCCAGAAGCCCGACCGTGTACATACTTTATTCTCCGAAGAAATTCCCGAAAAAATGTGGCCGCTTCCAGTCCGGGATTTATTTATGGTGGGAAAGTCCTCCGCCGCTATTTTAGAAAAAATGGAAATCCAGACCATCGGCGATCTGGCCCGGACAAATGTAAAAATCCTGGAGAGCCATATGAAAAGCCACGGACGGCTCATCTGGGAATTTGCCAACGGCATCGATCATTCTCCGGTTCACACAGAAGAAAGCGAACTGAAATGCTTGGGGAATTCCACCACCCTGGCAAAAGACGCTCAAACCGCTCCGGAAGCCAAAAAGACGCTGCAGGCCCTCTGCCGCCAGGTTTCCTCCCGGCTGAAACGCTATCATCAGCTTGCCGGCATGGTCAGCACAGAGCTCCGGTACGCCTCCTTTGTGCGCGTCTCCCACCAGATGCAGCTTCCTGCCGCCACAGATAAGGAAGAAATTCTGTACCGCCATGCCTGCCTGCTGTTTGATGAACTGTGGAACGGAGAGCCTATCCGCCTCCTTGGAGTGCGGACCTCCAAGCTGACAGACGAGCCGGAACCCGTTCAGATGACATTATTTGAACTGCCCAAAACCCAGAAAGAACTGCGGGCAGAAAAAGCCATGAAATCCATTCAGGAACGGTTTGGAAAGGATGTGATAAAAAAGGGCGTATAGCGTTACAGCGAACCATCGGTATTTTGAGCACGGTCGGATTGCCTGTGTATCAAAATATCGATGGTCCGCTGTAGTATCAGCGCATATTTAAAAACTCTCTAAACCGCGAACTGGCTGTTATAAAGCTCAGAGTAAAATCCTTTCTGCCCCAGCAGTTCTTCATGGCTGCCCTGCTCCAGAATATGCCCGTCCTTCATCACCAGGATAATATCTGCCTCCTGAATGGTAGAAAGCCTGTGGGCCACAATAAAACTGGTGCGCCCCTCCATCATCCTTGCAAATGCATTCTGTATCTTCATTTCCGTTCTGGTGTCAATGGAAGATGTGGCTTCATCCAGAATCAGCATAGGCGGCAGGCAGAGCATTACCCTTGCAATGCACAAAAGCTGTTTTTGCCCGGCGGACAAACTTCCTCCCTCCTCGCCAATCACCGTATCGTACCCATTAGGCAGACGTTTGATAAAGCTGTGGGCATGGGCGGCCTTCGCCGCCGTTATCATTTCCTCTTCTGTGGCCTCCGGTTTGCCCATCACCAGGTTTTCACGGATAGTTCCCGCCTTCAGCCAGGTTTCCTGAAGCACCATTCCATAGCTTTCCCGCAGACTCCTTCTGGTCACATCCCGAATATCCAGCCCTTCCACCTGAATGCTGCCCGCATCCACATCATAAAACCGCATCAGCAGATTAATAATCGTAGTTTTCCCACATCCGGTAGGCCCTACAATGGCTACCCGCTGCCCCGGTTTTACTCTCAGGTTAAAGTCCTCAATCAGCTTCTGTTCCGGTTCGTAGGAAAAACAGACATGCTCCAACTCCACATTTCCCCTGACGTCCGTAAGCGTTTTCACATGCTCAGGCTCCGGAATCTGCGGTTTTTCTTCAATCAGATGGAAAATCCGCTCCGCACAGGCCAACGCATTCTGCAGTTCCGTCACCACTCCGGAAATCTCATTAAAAGGCTTGGTATACTGGTTGGCATAGCTGAGAAAACAGGTCAGCTGCCCTACCGTCAGCACTCTTTTCATGGCCAGAAACGCTCCTACCAGCCCCACTCCAGTGTATACCAGACTGTTGACAAACCGGGTACAGGGATTGGTCAGTGAGGAAAAAAAAGTTGCCTGCAAAGACGCTTTTTCCAGTCTGCCGTTGATTTCATCAAAGGTTTTCAATACATCCTTTTCCTTGGAAAATGCCTGCACTACCTTCTGGTTCTCTATCATTTCATTGATTAATGCGGTCTGTTCCCCTCTGGTGGCCGACTGCAGTATAAACATAGAAAACGTCCTTCTGGCAATAAAACTTGCCACAAAAAGCGAAACCGGCGTTATCAGCACCACCACTAACGTAATTTTCACATTGATTGCCAACATAAACAGCAGCGTGCCGAGAATCCTTAACACACCTGTAAACAACTGGGAAAATCCCATCAAAAGGCCGTCCGCAAACTGATCCACATCTGCGATGACCCGGCTCACCAGTTCTCCATGGGAATGGCCGTCAATAAATTTCAACGGAAGGACTTCTATTTTGGCAAACGCTTCTCTTCGAATGTCCTGAATCACTTCGTAGGTAATCTTGTTATTGCACACATTCATCAGCCACTGAGCCAGCGCCGCCAATCCCGTAATCACGCCAATTTTGGCCAACAGCCGGAAAATCACCGGGAATTCCACCTGTCCCGGCGCCAGGATATGGTCAATCACATGCCCGGTGGCCACCGGAATGTAAAGGTTGGCTATCACAGTAGCCACTGCCAAAAATAACGATAAAATCAGAAAGATCTTATATTTTTCAATATATTTCAACACTTTTTTCAATGTTTCAGTCTGATGCTTTTTCTTTCTCTGTTCTTTCATGGCTGCCTCCTACTGCTTCTTATACTGGGATTCATAGATTTCCCTGTAAACTTTGCAGGTTTCCAATAATTGCTGATGGGTGCCAATACCGGCCATTTCACCGTCCTCCAATACAAGAATCTTATCCGCATGCTGAATGGAAGAGGTTCGCTGAGAAACGATAAATACCGTAGGGCTGCCTTCCATTTCCCGAATGGCTCTGCGCAGTCTGGCATCTGTGGCATAATCCAGGGCCGAAGCGCTGTCGTCCAAAATAAGAATTTCCGGTTTGCGGGCCAATGCTCTTGCTATGGTAAGTCTCTGCTTCTGTCCGCCGGAAAAGTTCTTGCCTCCCTGCTCCACAAAAGCGTCTAATCCGCCCTCTTTTCCTTCCACGACTTCCTTTCCCTGGGCAATTTCCAATGTCTGATACAGTTCCTCTTCTGAAGCATCCCGGTTCCCCCAGCAGAGATTTTCCCGTATAGTCCCTTTGAAAAGCACAGCCCGCTGCATAACGATTCCCACCTTCTGCCGCAGCTCTTCCAGAGAGTATTCTTTCACGTTTCTTCCATTAATTAATACCTCTCCCCGGGTCACATCATAAAACCTGGGAATCAGGTGCACCAGCGATGTTTTTCCGGAGCCGGTTCCGCCGATAATTCCAATGGTTTCCCCTCTCTCCGCCGAAAAGTCAATATCCGACAAACTCTCTCCGCCGGCTCCCCGATACGTCAGGCCCACATGGGAAAATTGGACTGCCGGCGCTTTCGTCTCACATCTCTCGCTCCCTGTCCTTTTTCCAGCTCCATCTGCCGGCATACTGCTTTGGATTTCCAACACAGACTCCACACGGTTTCCGCAGGCCACCGCTTTGGTGATAGTTACAATCAGATCGGCAAGTTTAATCAGTTCCACCAGAATCTGGGACATATAATTCACCAGTGCCACCACTTCCCCCTGGGTCAGAACTCCGGTGTCCACCTGAACTGCGCCGGTATATAAAAGAAAAATTGTCGCTCCATTGATAATCACAAAAGTGACCGGATTCATAAATGCGCTGATTCTTCCCACATGGTTCTGCATGGAAGTCAGGCTTTCCAGACCTTCTTCAAATCTGGCCTTCTCTTCCTCTTCTTTATGAAATGCGCGGATTACCCGGGCGCCGGTGAGATTTTCCCTGGTAATGCCCAATACTTTATCCAGACGCTCCTGTACCTTCCGGTAAAGGGGAATGCTGACGGCCATCACTCCAAACACCACCAGAGACAGCAGCGGAATTGCAACAACAAAAATCAATGCGGCTTTTACATCAATGGTAAAAGCCATAATCATTGATCCAAACACAATAAAAGGAGAACGCAGAAACAGACGCAGCACCATATTGACGCCGGACTGCACCTGGTTAATGTCGCTGGTCATCCGGGTAATCAATGTAGAGGTTCCCGCCTGATCGATTTCTGTAAAAGAAAAAGTCTGAATATGCGCAAATAACTGATGACGCACCCTGGTGCCGAATCCTGCCGCCGCTTTTGCCGCAAAATACTGGGCTGTCACAGAACACACAAGCCCAATCAGCCCCAATGCCACCATAACCAGACACATTTTCAAAATATAGCCGCTGTTCCTGTCCGCAATACCCACATCTATGATTGCCGTTACCACCAACGGCACAATCAACTCAAAAGATGCCTCCAACATCTTAAACAACGGTGCAAGAACGCTTTCTTTTTTGTAATCTTTCAAATAAACCAATAATTTTTTCATAATCTTTTACCCTGTTTTTTATTTTTTCATACTGCGGTGATTTGCAGGCAGAAGTCTGATATTACAGCGAACTTTTTATATTTGGGTACGGACAGAACTGCCGGATTGCCCTTTGACACACAAACCGGGCAGCATTCCGGCAGTTCCTGTGTATCGAAATATAGATTGCTGGTTGTAATACTGGAGCGTGTTTGAAAAATGCTTTCCAGATTGCGGAAATGATTTTTCAAACACACTCTAAGCTTCAGATATCAGTTTTCTGCACAAAATCAAATCCTTTTTCAGTATATACAACAGGGTATATGCTGTCAATGGCTTTGCAGGGAAAAACAATGCCTGAGATTTACTCCGCCCCAATACTTCTCCGGAAAAATCTGCCCTCATTCTGAAAAATTTTTCCAGGTTGCAGGCGGAAATCTGACATGATATAATTAAATCCATGGAACATCATCTTCGTCTTGGCAATCTGACAGAAGATGATACGATACATCTTCTGGATTTGGCATCTATGCTGTATCAGTATTTTTACAACAGTCTCTCAAATAAAATGAAAGGAGAAATGCAGAATATGAAACCAATCCCTCCCGGAATTCTTGAACTTCCCCATGACAAATATCTTCGTTATACAGATGAACTGAAAAAAGAAATTGCTAGATATGCAGATACATGAGCCAGAAAAAGGTCAGCCCGGAAATGATCTGTTCTCCGCAATAGATTACTCCGCCGGTTATATGTGATGCGATTTTTCCGTGCCGCAGTAATCCATTGCCAAAAATCTCATTTCCCGGCTGCTTTTTACAACTGACCGGCAGGCAAAATTACTTTGCCTTAATACTCTTTGCTTTGGATGCGCCGGAAACAAAATCGGCTTTCAGGCCGTTGGTTCCGACTGCAACTACTTTGTAGTAGTACTTTTTGCCCTTTTTCACTTTCTTGTCTGTAAAAGAAGTGGAATTCTTCTTGGTTGCGCCAATCTTCTCAAATCCTTTGTTCTTGTTGTCAGAACGATAAACTTCGTATTTGGAAGCGCCGTTTACTTTGGCAATTTTCACCGTAATCCTGCCCTTCTTGGCTGTCAGCTTCGTGATACTGGGACTAACCTTGTAGCAGATGGCTGCCGGTTTACTCAGCCCTGAAATGGTATCCCCGTTTTCACCGAATGCCTGAACATAATAGTAATAGGTTACGCCTGTGCGAAGGTTTCCACGATCTATTGCAGATGTGGCCATGATGGTATTATTTCTGAATTTGTATTCTTTATACAGAACTACATTTGCAGAGATTGATTCGTCGCTGTTGCTCTCTTTTGCAATGGGCTCCACTCTGCCGTTTGTCTCATATGACCTTTTATCTGTATTGTAGAAAGAAGCCGGACTGGTGGAACGCCATACCTTGTAATATTTTGCCCCGGAAACTTTCTTCCAGCTGATTTTTACAGCGGCGGCGCTTGTTCCTTTTGCATTTTTTTCCGTTATCTCCTTAGCCGTGACGCTTTGGGCGATTCTCAGCTTCTCATTGCCGTTTTGTTCTGCTGTGGCATACTCGGACCATTTATTGCTGCCGTATGCACGGATGCGAATGGCGACGCTTTCATTTCCTGCAACATTTTGAATGGTATAACTGTTTTTCTTTATATTGTCAACTGTTTTCCAATGATCCTCATATGCGCCATAATATCCGCCGTCATAGTCGTCTCTGTTATCATATTTTCTGTAACTTATTTCGTATTTAGATGCAAATTTGTCTTTATCCCAGGTTACTTTTACATTCTTGCCGATTACACTGGTTCTCACGTTTTTAGGTTTTTCAACCTTCATAACAACAGAATCCACTGCATAAATCTGTTTTGTGAGCTTTTTCGACTGATAGCTTGCCACCACCACATAAGTGTAGGAAGCATCCTTCTTCAGCTTTTTGTCCGTCCACGTTACGGTTTTCGCCTTTTTAATGGTCTTAACCAGCTCAAATTTCTTATTGGACTGCTGTTTCGGGTAATTTCCAAATCCATTTGATTTGGAAAAGCTGGTATCTGTGGAGCTGAGGTAAGCACGGTAAATATCATACTGAACTGCTCCGGAAACCTTCGTCCATTTCAGCGTTGCAGAAGTTTTGCTCTTTTTGGTCACCCTCAGGTCAATGTAATTGCTGTTGCCTGTTTCTGCTGAAAAATATACATAATCACTGTATACTTTCTTCGCCTTTGTCTCAGGATTATAGTAATATGCCCTGGCCCTGTAGTCATATACCGTGCTCTCGTTCAGTCCTTCATCTGTATATTCTGTGGAAGAAATAGTTCTGATTTTCTTATATTTTTTGCCGTTCTTCCGATAAATTTCATACCCCGTAACCGCAGAATTGGTCTGTTCAAAAATCATTGTAATATTTTTCTTACCGGATTTGGTTGTGGGCGCTTCTATGCCAAGGCCAAGGGCTGCGTCTATTGTTTTGGATGACGCAACATCATTATAATTTACAAAAGTGACCTGCTCTGTTTTGCCGTTGACCACCACATTCGCTTTATAGGGACTGCCTGGCCGTGCCTCATCGTGCCTGGATGCGTCATAAGTTAAAACCACAAAATAATATTTCTTTCCCGGTTCAAGCTCCAGAACATTGCTTGAAATATAATTCTGGCTCGCCGAAACAGGATACTCTTTTACCTGCTTAGCCGCAAGTTCCATTTTATCCTTAAGGGCGGTCACGCTTGTCAAATCCTGGGTTCTTCCCAGAGAATCCACACCTGCGGCATTCAGATATTTATACATATATTCCGGAGATTTGAAAATCCCTTCATTTTTAGAATAAAGCACCACTGCATTTGTATTTACATCTATGGGATTCCATGCCAGGCGAAAGGTGCCGTCCTCCATATGCTCAGCCTTCAGCCCTGTAACTGTCGGCGCATTTATTTGTTTATTGTAAGTAATGACACAGGGCTGGCAATAATTGCCCTCCACATAATCTTCATTGCTGTCTACTACAACTGCACAAACCCTGAAATAAATATAGTTAGCCTCTTTCCGAATCTTGTTGCCTTCCCCGTCATACTTTATGTTGCCGTTTTCGTCACGTTCGTCTACATACTCCGTCTCTCTGTTGGCGCAGTCATAGTAAGTCCTCATTCCGGTTGTTCCTATGTCCGTCCACACTCCCTCTTTCAGCTTTGAGGGATCGACGGGAACTGCCGATTTATAACTCTGCACCTTATAGTTTGACGCCTCCAAAACGGCATTCCAGGAAATTCTTGCGTATTCCGCATTTTTCTGAACCCACTTCAGGCCCTTTACAACCGGAACATACACCTGCTCCTGGGCCCAGTGATAGGTCAATTCCGACCACTCTCCCGCTTTAACAATCTGCTTGCTAATCAGGCCGTTAAAATATTCAGAGGTTTCATCGGCTGCAGCTGCCATCTCTGTGTAATATACCGCTCTTACTTCATATTTCGCTTTATCTCCGGCGGCATAGGATTTGAAATTGTCACTGCAGTATCCTGTTGCTGTCTGAATCGGCTCCAGAACTTTCTGCTCCTGATTCAAAGCAAGATCCCCAAGCTCCGCCCACTGGCCGTCTATCTTCACCTGATAACCCACTTTCAGCAGCCTGCCGCCATTTTCCACCTGGGTTTCATTGGTAACTTTATTCCAGGAAATATTGTGATATTTCCGGTCAAAAGAAATTTCACTGCCTTTATAAGCGTAAATTGTCGCTGTATAGGTGCCGTCTGCATTGCCGGTAACGGTACAGTCCGCCGCTGCCCGCTGCCCGCCGTGCCATTCTTCCTTATAAGCTTTGCCATTGATCAAATAGTATTTCGCGTATTCATCCCCGGATAATTTTTTCTCCCAAGAGGGCAGTAATTTGTTCCAGGCTGCATATGCCGCATCCCAGTCGGCAAAAGGAGAGCCGGGCACTGTGCCCAAAATTTCAACTTCGCTGTTTGCCAGAATATAATATCCCAAAAGCGTTTCGCCTTCTGTAACAATTCCATTGGTATCAATTTTTTCATAGCTTGGATAGCAGTCTGCATACTTTCTTCCATCCACATCATAAAGACCGGCGCCATCCACATTCGGCTCCTGGGAACCTGGATAAAATTTTGCTACTCTGCCATACAAAAAACCATTCTCGCAGTGAAGATAATATGTACTGCCATTTTTGTAAAGACCGCTTCCTGAATCATACATTGTATACTTTGTTCCTGTCACTGCAATTCTGTCGTTGTAATACTCAGGATATTTGTCATCCGGATCAGACGTGAGGCTGCTCCTCTGAACCAATACCGGATTTACGTAAGCATAGTCCAATTTCTCTGTACTGTCACTGCTTTGTATCCAGTCTGTACTGTACTTTCCCTCCAGTCCAATCACCTTAGACACACCGTTCACTGCACCCTTCTTGGCAGTTTCCACAGTCAAAGACCCGGCTGCAAAAGCAGGAACCGGAGCACTGACTGCCATTGCCGCTGTCAGAATTGCCGCGGCAATCCGTACAGTCATTCCACCTTTTCTCATACCAAAAACTCCTTCCATAACTGAATCGTTATTCATTATTTGTGAAGAATTTATCAAAAAAAGTCAGGCTTTTATTTACATTTTCACACTGATTTCATCAAATTTTCAACTTTTTTTCACATTTTCTTCACAAATAACTTTTTACATTCTAGTCCTGCAATTTCAAAAAGTCAATTGTAAAATATAATTTTTTATAATTTTTGTCTATTTTGCACAAAAATATTATGGCAGCAATTTCTGTTCCGGTTCCATAGACAAATCAGCGTGCATCAGGCAAAAAAGAGAGCTGCTGCCCCGCAGGTAAATTACCTGCGGGGCAGCAGCTCCTTTTGTAATTTCAAGTAAAATTATTTTGCCTTAATGCTCTTCACTGCAGATGCGCCGGATGCGAAATCAGCTTTCAAGCCGTTGGTTCCAACTGCAACTACTTTGTAGTAATACTTCTTGCCCTTCTTAACTTTCTTGTCTACGAAAGAAGTAGAATTCTTCTTGGTGGTTCCAATCTTTTCGAAGCCTTTGCTCTTCTTAAGAGAACGATAGATTTCGTATTTGGAAGCTCCGTTTACTTTGTTAATCTTAATGGTTACTTTGCCCTTCTTAGCTGTCAGTTTCTTGATGCTTGGGCTAACCTTGTAGCAGATGCTTGCAGGCTTGCTGTAACCGGAAATTGTGTCACCGTTCTCGCCGAATGCCTGTACATAGTAATAATAAGTTACGCCTGTACGCAGGTTGCCGCGGTCAATTGCAGAGGTGGCAACAATGGTATTATTCTGTGCTTTGTATTCTTTGTACAGAACTACATTTGCAGAAGCTGATTCATCATTATTGCTCTCTTTTGCAATGGCTTCTACTCTGCCGTTTGTTTCATATGATTTCTTGTCTGCATTGTAGAAGGAAGCCGGGCTGGTGGAACGCCACACTTTGTAATATTTTGCACCAGAAACTTTCTTCCAGCTAATCTTTACAGCAGTAGTGCTTACGCCTTTTGCGTTTTTCTCAGTAATTTCTTTTGCTTTTACGCTCTGTGCAACTTTCAGCTTTTCATTGCCTTCCTGACTTACTTCTACAGGAGCTGACCATTTCTTATTGCCGTATGCACGTACGCGAATTACAACGTATTCATTTCCGGCAACATTTTTAATTGTATAGCTGTTTTTCTTTACGCTGGCAATTGTCCAGTGATCTTCATAGCCACCATAATAGCCACCTTCATAATCACCTTCATAATAATTATTATCGTATTTCTTGTAGCTTACTTCATACTTGGTAGCAAACTTATCTTTGTCCCAGGTAACCTTTACATTTGTGCCGCTTACGCTGGTCTTTACATTCTTAGGTTCCTCTACCTTCATGATAACGGAATCTGTCGCATAAATCTGTTTTGTAACTTTTTTAGACTTATAGCTTGCCACTACCACATAGGTGTAGGAAGCGTCTTTTTTCAGCTTCTTATCGGTCCAGGAAACTGTCTTTGCTTTCTTAATAGTCTTAACCAGTTCAAATTTCTTATTGGACTGCTGCTTTGCATAATTTCCAAATCCGTTAGATTTAGAACGATTGGTGTCTGTGGATGTCAGGTAAGCACGGTAAATATCATACTGGGTTGCACCGGAAACCTTCGTCCATTTCAAGGTTGCGGAAGTCTTGCTCTTTTTGGTAACTCTCAGATCGATGTAATTGCTGTTTCCTGTTTCTGCTGAGAAATATACATAATCGCTGTAGACTTTCTTTGCTTTTGTTTCAGGATTGTAATAATATGCTCTTGCTTTGTAATCATATACAGTGCTTTCTTTCAAGCCTTCGTCTGTGTACTCTGTGGAAGAAACAGTTTTAACTTTCTTATATTTCTTTCCGCTCTTACGATAAATCTCATACCCTGTAATTGCAGAATTGGTCTGATCAAAAATCATTGTAATGCTCTTCTTGCCGGATTTGGTGCTTGGCGCATCTATTCCAAGTCCAAGTGTTGCAGAGATTCTTCCTGATACAGACACATCATTGTAATGTACAAACTGAACTGGTTCTGCTTTGCCCTTTACCATAACGTTCTGGGTAGTCAGAGCAGTCCGGATATCGCCATGTTTGGAATCATCTACAGTCAGAACTGCAAAGTAATATTTCTTTCCCGGTTCAAGATCCAGAGCATTGCTTGAAACATAATTCTGGCTTGCAGAAACAGAATATTCTTTAACCTGTTTATCAGCAAGTTCCATCTTATCTTTCAGGGCGGTTATGCCGGTCAGCTTCTGGGTTCTTCCTAAGGAATCCACACCGGTAGCATTCCGATACATATATGTATATTCCGGCGTCTGGAAAACCTTATCATTTTTGGAATAGATTACTCTTACATCTGCATTAACATCTACCGGATTCCATACCAGACGGAAGGTACCGTCATCATTGTTTTCAATTTTCAGCCCGGTAGCTACAGGCGCATTTGTGTTTCTGTTGGCTGTAACAGCGCAGGGAGCGCAATAAGCGCCTTCCACTTCATTTTCATTGCTGTCGATTACAACTGCGCATACTCTGAAGTAAATATAGTTCACTTCTTTGCGAATCTCTTCGCCTTCTGCATCTACTTTAATATTTCCATTTTCATCATACTCATATACATATCCAGGGTTTGTATTATCATAATCGTAATAAGTTCTTGTTCCTGTACCGCCTACATTTGACCAGTCACTGTCTTTCAGTGTTGCAGTATTGACAGGATCTGCAGATTTATAACTCTGAATTTTATATCTGGATGCATCCGGAACTGCATTCCAGGAAATTCTTGCCTTCTTAGCATTTTTCTGAACCCATTTCAGGCCGGTTACAACAGGAACATTCACCTGTTTCTGAGACCAGTTGTATGTAAATTCAGACCAATCGCCTGTTTTCACAATCTGTTTCGAGATAGCTCTTGTTCCGTAATACCAGTAATCCTCTGCATATTCGTCAGAAGCAACAACTGTCTCGGTGTAATATACGGCTCTTACTTCATATTTTGCTTTTTCTGCAGCCGTATAAGACTTGGAAGAAGAACTGTTGTAGCTATTCGCTGTCTGAATCGGTTCTACAGTTTTCTTATCCTGGCTCACTGCAAGGTCGCCAAGTTCTACCGCCTGTCCGTCTACTTTAACCTGGTATCCAACTTTCAGAAGTTTTCCGCCGCTTTCTACCTCTGTCTCATTGGTGACTTCATTCCAGGAAATATTATGGTATTTCCGGTCAAAGGAAATCTCAGCGCTTTTCTCTGCATATGCAGTCCCTGTGTATGAATATACATATTCACCAGTTGTCTCATCCCATTTTCCATTGTCATTATACTTAATGCTTATTCCTCTATATGTTTTTCCATTTGCCAGATAATAACTTGCACTCGTATCTGCTGCTGCCACTTTCTGTCCATAAGCAGCTTCTACGGCGCTTTGCATTGCATCATAACTTGCAAACGGACCACCTGGAATTGCACCCAGAATTTCCACTTCGTCTCTTTCAAGGAAATAGTACGATAATACGGGTTTATCCCAATCGGTAGTTTCATTACCATATTCATCTTTTATCACTGGACGTTTTTCATAACAGCTATCATACTTTTTACCGTCTACATCATAAAATCCTGCCGTATCTGGCTTGGGCTGAAGCGTAGCCGGATAAACTTTCGCTACTTTACCGCTCAGAGTGCTGTTATCCTCGTCAAAGTATGCATAATACACATCACCCTTCTTATACAGCCCTGTCGCTGCATCCAGCAAAGTCTCCTTTGTGCCTGTTACCAGAACGCTGTCATATCTCAGCGCCGGATTCACATAGGCATAGTCCTTCTCCACCTGCCCGTCATCACTCTGCATCGTGTTGGAACTATACTTTCCTTCCAGTCCAATTACCTTGGACACGCCGCTCACTGCGCCCTTATCTGTGGTTTCCACAGTCAAGTTCTCTGCCGCAAAAGCAGGAACTACGTCTGTCATCACCATTGCCGCTGCCAGTATGGCTGCTGCAACGCGTGCGGTCATTCCACCTTTCCTCATAAAAAAACTCCTTTCATAAATGAATAAAATTGTATCATTCTGTGACTCCTTTGCAAAAAGCTGCAATTTTATCAATCCCATATGACAGATTCATAAAATCTTCAACTTTATTTCACAATCTCTTCACAAATGACCTTTCTCTATTCTAGACCCACTAACAGAAAAAGTCAATTGTTATCTGTTAATTTTTTTCTTTTTTGTTTATTTTGTATATTTTTACCCCCCCCCCTATCATTTTCTGGCTTTATATAATTTTTATAATAATTTTCTGATAATTATTTCCCTTTTTACTTATATCTGATTTTTTAAAACAATAT
Organism: Lachnospiraceae bacterium; assembly: GCA_910575555.1. Lineage (GTDB taxonomy): Bacteria > Bacillota > Clostridia > Lachnospirales > Lachnospiraceae > Petralouisia. The sequence continues at coordinate 39,180 of CAJTFX010000010.1, forward strand.
ACACATTTCTCACCTTTGTTTCCCATGTTATCTTACAAATCTCCATCGTTGGAATTACACCGTGATACTGCGGGCCGTATTTGCAAATTCGCACAGAATCCGAACTGCGCTCTCCCGTTGGGAATCGTCCAGATGATTTAACAGGCCCTGGATCAGTTCCGCCTGAATGCTTTCCTGCTCTCCGAAAATCAGATAGTCCACTGAAACATGGGAGCCTGTGCTGATTTTATAGAGAGTTTTGGAAGTAATACTTTTTTCTCCCCGCTCTACGGCAGCCAGAAAACTTTCTGAAATGCCGCATAATTTGCTGAATTCATCCCTGGTCATCCGAAGGGTTTCCCGCACCCGGCGGATGCGGCATCCCACCGACCGGTTAAAATCTTTCTCTATTTCTACCATAGTTTTCTCCATCATTGGCAATTCCTGTGTTTAAAACGCGCCAGAAGAGCTCTTCTGACGCGTCGGATCATTTCATTATTTCTTTACTGTAATCCTGCAGGCTGCTTTCTTGCCGCTGGATGTTTTTACCGTAATGGTAGCTGTTCCTTTTTTCACTGCAGTTACTTTGCCGTATTTGTCTACTTTTGCCACTTTCTTGTTGGAGCTGCTCCATTTCAGGGTATCGGTAGATTTTGCCGGTTTCATAGTTGCCTTTAAGGTAAGTGTCTTTTTCACCTTTAAGCTGGCTTTTTTCTTATTCAGAGTTACCTTGGTGGATTTCGTCGCTTTAGACGCAACATTTACCTTAACCGTTGCTTTTTTGCTTCCGGCTTTGGCGGTAATCGTTGCGGTTCCTTTTTTCTTTGCGCTGATTTTGCCATTCTTAACAGTTGCTACTTTCTTGTTGGAAGTAGACCATGTTACCTTGTCTGTGGTATTGGAAGGCGTAACGGTTGCTTTGACAGTAACGCTCTTGCCTTTTACCATATAAATTTTCTTGGTGTTTAAAGTAACTTTCTTAGCCGGAACTTTCTTCTCTGTCTGAGGCGCATTTACCGTCACTGTACAGGTTGCAGTTTTATCCCCTGCTTTGGCGGTGATTGTGGCAGTTCCTTTTTCCACTGCGGTTACAGTGCCGTTTGATACGGTTGCAACTTTTGCGTCAGAAGTAGACCATGTCACAGTTTTGTTGGTGGCATTGGCAGGCGCTACGGTGGCTGTTAAAGTTTTGGTTTTTCCCTTGTCCAGGGTAATGGCAGTTGCGTCTAATTTGACTTCGGTAACTGCTATGACGGCGGGCGTGGTGGGCTTTTTGGGCTTTACAGTCACTTTACAGGCAGCCTGAGCATCTCCCACTTTGGCAGTGATTGTGGCAGGCCCTGCCTTAACCGCTGTTACAGTTCCATTTGATACGGTAGCTACCCTTGAATCACTGGTAAGCCACTGTACGGTCTGGTTCTTATTTGGCGTTACAGTTGCTGTTAAAACAGCTGTTGTACCTTCTTCCAGGGAAATTTCTTTCTTATTTAATGTAACTGTTGTTTGCTCCACAGGCGGCTTTTCTTCCGGTGTACTTCCGGGTGTGCTTCCCGGCGTACTTCCGGGTGTGCTTCCCGGCGTACTGCCCGGTGTGCTTCCGGGTGTGCTTCCCGGCGTACTTCCGGGTGTGCTTCCCGGCGTACTGCCCGGTGTGCTTCCGGGTGTGCTTCCCGGCGTACTGCCCGGTGTGCTTCCTGGCGTGCTTCCCGGTGTGCTTCCTGGCGTACTTCCCGGCGTACTGCCCTCAGTTGCTTCCTGCGTCAACGCTGCTTTTCCGGATTCTGTATTTGCTGCTGCAACTACAGTAAAGCTTCCCAACACCATTGTCGCTGAAAGTAAAATTGCTACATTTTTCTTTGACAAAAACTTCATTTTCATTTTGTGTCTTTCCTCCTCTTTCTATTCCAAGTACATTCTGATTTTGTACTTTTGGTAGTTACGATTATATACCCTGTATTTCTTTGTGTCAATTATTTTACGATTAATTTTCATATTTTTTTTGACTTTTAATCTATATTCATATATTATATGATTAAAATTAGAAACAGTAGGATTCCTGAAAAAAGATTCGCTCAGCAATCCAAACCTGTTCAGAACGAAAGGAATGCATGATTATTATGGAAATTACAACAAAAAATGTTTCAGTGATTTTAATTACACTGCTGTTTGCCGCTTTGTCTGCCTTTTTTTATTTTCTGCTGTTTGGGGAAAAAGAGAAACATCCTTTTTCTGAACCTGTCTCCAAAGAAGGCGCCGGAATGAATCTCCTGCTGATTCTGACAGTGGCATTATTTCTGCGGCTGCCATGTACGGTGCTAAGCCATGACGGCGATTTACGCTACTTTATGAATGCCTCGGAAGAATTTCTCACCCAGGGATTTTTCGGATTTTTTTCCAGATGGCACATTGTCTATCCTCCGTTTTTTGAATATTTACTGTTTCTCATTGGAAAAATCTCCTCTTTTTTGGGAATCACCTTTGTATTCGGCAGTAAACTGACTACTTTTATTTTCAAAATTCCCGGTATTATCTGTGATTTACTGACGGGCTATGCGCTTTATCATATGACGGCGAAGCAGCAATCCAGAGAACTGGCTCTGATCCTGTCACTTCTGTACCTGTTTTGTCCGGTTACAATTTTAGATTCCGCCTATATCGGACAGGTAGACTCTATTTACAGCCTTTTTACGCTGCTGACGGTTTATCTGATTTGTACCAAACGTCTGGAGTTGAGCTATTTTTCCTTTGCTGCAGGATTTCTGTTTAAATATCAGATTATTTTTATTACGCCTGTACTGATTTTTGGAATTGTAACTCAGGTGATTTTAACGGACTTCAGCTGGAAACGGTTTTATCATCATCTCCGGGCAGGTTTGGCCGCCATAGGATGTATTCTGCTGTCCTATCTTCCTTTCCTGTATAAGCCTTCCACCGGCGAATTCCGTCCCGGCGATTTATTGCTCACCTTCGGAAACTCCCTGGGCAGTTATGGAAGGGCCTCCTTGAATGCCTATAACTTATGGACTTTAGCCGGATACAACCTTATGGATGAACAAACAGCATTCGGGCCCCTTTCCTGCAAAACCTGGGGCAGCATTGCAATCCTGGCCCTGGTCTGCGCTTCCATTGTTCTGTTCCTAAAATACAGGAAAGATACTTCTGCGTTTCCCATGATCGGGGCATTTTTGATTTTCGGCATGTACTGCTTTTCCACAAAGATGATGGGACGCTACCTGTTTCCGGCCCTGGGGCTTCTGTTTCTGGGATTTATTCTAAAGCCCGACAGGAAACGGTTCCTTTGCGCGCTGCTCCCTGCCAACCTGCTGTTTTGCTGCATAGTACTGGATTATCTGTATTATCCTTATTCTGCTTACCGGCCGGAGCTTTTAATGCCCAGAATACTGTCAATTCTGGTGCTCTTGTGCTTCGGATTTCTGGTGTTTACGATGGTGGAAGAGATTCGTCATAAGTCTAAAGCAGATTAGAATCCCCGGCAGCCGGAATGAATTTCAAACAGACGGGGCAGTTGGTATTCTCATTTTCCAACTGCCCCATTTATTGCTTAATCATGAATCACTGTCCGTTCCATGGACTTCACGATCCTATCAAACATCCTCTTCTCTCAGCGCTCCTTCCGTGAAAATATAGCTTCCCTCATAGATGACAAATTCCCCCTGCTTTTTCCCGTAATACTCTTTTCCATCCACTTCAAATTTCCCGGTCTGGCGAATTCCGTTTTTATAATAAAACCTGTAATCTCCAAGTTGATAAAATCCCGTATAGTTCTCCAGGCTTCTGTCAAATCCAAACTTGTATACACACACTAAATTCCCAATTTGATCCACATAATCTATTTTGGTTGCCCCATAGTCCATCAGCGTTGAAAAAAACGCGTCTGTATAACGATCCCAGACAAGCAGCTCCGGCTGATAATCCATCAGAAAATATACATTGTCATTTTCAAATGTCCTCATGGACAATTCTTCTAATCCAAACTGTTTCAGTTTTTTATAATAAATATCTGAGCGCCAGTTGCTTCCTCCGAAAAACATGGCATTATTGGGTTTCTCTTCCAGATAAATCTCATCTTTATCCCCAGGCGCATAATTCCAGAGCATATGAATATAGATGTTTTCTTTATGCTCCAGTAAATATTCATTGATCTTTTTCGTATAGCTTTTATTCCATTCTGCCTGGGCAATCCGGCCCGGTGAATAGAGCGTTTCTCCGCAGGCCGTCCCTCCGTACAGCAGCGCGGCCAAAAGAATCAACTGTCCCACGCCTTTGCTTTTCGTTTCCATATGCAGCCAGTACTTAAGCAGAAAAAACCATAAAATTACAATTCCCGGTATCATAATTACACTGTAAACCCGGGTGGGAAGCCTGCCCTGTATACACAGGTACACTGTCAGCGCAATCGTCCCGGCAATATGAAAAACCACAAACACTGATTCCGGTTCGCCTATTCTGGTAAAATACACCAGACTTATCACTATAGCCGTATACATCAATATGGTAATTCCCAGAAAAAAACGGCTTCCATATACCTGTTTTGCCCAGACCAGCCAGATTGGTTCTCTGTTCCATAATTCCTTTCCGCGCTCTTTCGTTTTTTCAGCAATTGCCTGCAGGTTTTCTCCTGTCACCCGTTCATCCAGAAAACACCAGTTGCCCACCGACACTGCCAGCTTGCTGTCCCAGCCGATACTGTCGAAAAATTCCGGATCTTCCCCATACTGCAGGCGGGGATAATCCATATACTGAATCCTTCCCCTGTTAAATTCCCGGAATTCGTCTGTCTCTGTCTGACTGGCAACATACTTATCATATTGATGGCATCCCAAAAAAGACGCGCCGAACACAACCAGGTACACAACCAGGGCCGCAACCATTTTCCGGTTCCAGCCTTCCTCTCTCACACAATAATAAAACACACACAAGCTCAGATAACAGGCCAGAACCATGCCCGTTTCATACCGGATCAGCGAGCCGAACAAACAGGCAAGACAGGGAATCAGAATATCCCGAATCCTGATTCTGCCTTTGCCGGGCAGCAGAAGAGACGTCAAAAATCCCAAAGCAAAAATAACCGGAACCACCGTAAAAGCGCTTCTGGACAAATAATAGGGCCAGAGAAAAAAAGAGCAAAATGCAATGGGAAGATAAGTCATAATCCTGCCTGCATCCTCTGTCCGGCACAAGATCAGCCAATTTCTGTACATGTAATAAATTCCGGTCAGCATACACAGAATGCTCATTACATACCACCACTGAATCTGCGGAAGCATCCGGTAGAAAAAAGATAAAAGATACCCCAGAATACAGTTGATAAACTGATGGTATGGATAGGGCGTCCCTGTAGTGAAACCGGAAAGCGCATTCTGTATTCCATGATCATCATTTGTCATGTATCCCATTGGCAGTGCAATAGCTGTAAAGAAATAAAGCAGCCCTGTCAAACCAAGGGCTATCATCGACTCTTTTCTATTTTTCTTCATATAAATCCTTTCTCAGTACAAACAAAAAGCAAAAAACGGTCATCAGGTTCAGAACCAGATATAACATTGCAGCCCCAACGATTCCGTAAAGCTTCAGAAGATATTTTCCGCCCAAAAAAGAACACAAGCTGATTAAGAGATAAACAAACGCCATCTCCTTCCTTCTCCCTGTCACAGTAAGCATCACTGTCAAAAAAGATGCTATGGCAAATATTGCCCCTCCTAAAAACAACAGCGAAAATTCCATCCTGTATGGATTTAAATTCACATCATACAAAATATTCAGCGCCGGAAGCCCCAGCCATACCCCTGCCGGAATTGCAGCTGCAGCAGCGCAAAGAATAAAAACGCTCTGTCCCGCTATCAGTTTTTTCAACTGTTTTATTTCCTTTTTCTGCCATAAAAGTCCAATATCTCTTATCATTGGCTGATATACAAACCGGCTCAACAGTACAATACAAAAGGCCGGCATCATAAGGTATCCGAAAATTGCCTGTATCTCTTCTGTCATATACCAGTCAATCATATATTTTGGAATATTTCCAACGTACATCGACACTGTTCCGGCAATTGCCAGAGGAGTGCATTCCTTTAAAATTCTATTTATATTTGCTCTGCGCCACACTGACAAAGAAACGTTTCCCTTTTGAAATTGACTTCCAAACAGAACCACATCCAATGAAACACTGTAACCCACACTGATTTCCAATGCCGTTATTAAATCTCCCGTCATCAGAAGAACCGCACATAGAAGCCCAGTGGAACTAATCAGGCGGATTGCAGCAATTCTGGCGCCTGCAGACAATTTTCCCTGCTGCTGACAATATCCGATACAAACATCTTCCAACGCATCTGTCAGCTTATAAAGACATATCATAAATACCGCCTGCGTTTTATATGCTCCGTATCCCAGAAATCGCCGGCAAAACATTAAGTATCCAACAACGCCTGCCAACGAGCCGAAAACCGTTATCACTCTTGCAAAAAAATAATCTGACAGCATACTTCCGGCATTTTTATCTGTCACCTGATAGTTCCGCCCTCCATATCTGCCAATCGTTGCCGCTAAATTTGCCAGGGCATATCCTATGGAAAAAACTCCGGCATCTTCTATCCCAAGCTTATATGCAATTGCACTGAGAATCACCGTGGACTGCAGAGCATCTGCCGAAACAGCAACCGTATTCCACCAGATATCTGCTTTCCTGCTGTATATGGCATTCCTTTTCCCTGTTTTCCACCCTTTTTCAAACACTTCTGCTTTCTTTTATCCTCCTTTGTATCCCAGGATACTTGCCAACTGTATCACACATCTGAATCACTCCCGTCCCCTGATCCGGATTCCCCTCAAGCAGCACAGGCCCATCCTTCGTAATTGCAACATCCCATCCTACAATGTTACGATCTGAAAGCCGCTGGGCGCTGCTTACTGCCAGTTCTTTCGCCTCGTTCCAGTAAGGAACCCGGAATCCCTGAAGCTTTTTCCCACTGTAGGGATTGGCCTTAAAACGGTTAAAATCACCATCAATTCCCGATGAATTTACAATCCCATGGCAAACCTGGACATTTGCGCAGATTCCCCCGGCACAGAGATTATCCACACATCCCTCCGAAATTCCCATTCGAAGCCCGGCTGCAAACACCTCTGCCTTGCCATTGATGCAAAATGTTCCGATACGGAGCGTATTCACCACATTTGGATTAAATTCCTGCAATAGCTTATGCTGTTGGATACATTCCTCCAGAAGGCATCCTGAAAATATAGTCTCATCCATCTTTTCGCCTTTATAATAATATTTGTGAACTTCTACCCCCCCCCCTTCCAAATTTTGGCTTTACTATTACCATTTGATGTTTTTTCAAAAATTGTTCTATTTCATCTGTATCCGCACTGTCTGCGTCCAGCCATTCCCTCCCCAACTCCTTTTTGAAAAATTCATTAAATTTCTGCTTATCATTTAAAATATTTCTCACTCTTTTGCTGTTGTATCTCCTTTGCAGCTTCGCATGTCTGAGATAAGTCAGAAACGTTTTCCTCTCCTGTCTGTTTTTATGATAAAATTCAAACCAAAGATATTCCTCCGGGCTGCATCCATCTGTCACCACGCACCACAGAAATTGGAAATTCAGCAAAATGCATTGACCCAAGGAATATTTCTCACGCAATTTCTTCTGAAACCATATATAATTCGCAAAAAATTCTCTGATCCATTTCGCAATTCTCTTTATCATGAATTTCCTTCCTTCATCCGGTTTATAATAAACCGCAGCTTTCCCGTTTTGTCCGCTTCTATTTCCCTTTTCCAGATATAATGATATACCATATGATAATCAGTAATTACCTTTTCCAGTTTCCCTGTGATCTCTTTTTCCAGGCTTTCCTTATTCACTTTTCTCAGCGGATCTGCCACAAGCTCCAGTTCAATCTCATGGTAATTATTCTGTATCACCCGGAAACTGAGAATTTCTTCTATATGTTCTGTCGCCGCATAAAAGGGATGATAATCATACTTCCTTCCATCTTCCAGCACAATCCAGTCGTTCATACGGCCCCGGATATTGGTAAGATACTCTATTCCATTCCTTCTGGTTATTTCTGCCCCATCTCCAATGTCATAATTAATAATGGGGAATTCATGCAGAAACAAATTCGTAATCAGCATTCTTCCCTGTTCTGCCAACTGATTTTTTTCATCTACAATATTAATTACATGCGTATCATTTGTAATAATATGCTTCCGAATATTCCCTGCTCTTGTAAACGTACATGCCCCTGTTTCCATAGAACCAAAGGACGTAAACAAGCGATCCCCCAGATATTTTCGGAAAAGCCTGATGGATGGATCGGTCAATGTTTCGCTGATACTGGCATATGCTCTGGGATGATGCAGCTTTACATTCTGTCGCCTGGCATATTCCACAGTCTGCATTAATTTTGTACGGTGGGCATACAAAAAATCCGGCTTAACGCGATTAATCTCTTCCGCTATCACTTCTCCCTCTGCCAGAAAAGATACTTTATGCCGCCGTAATATTCCCAATTTCTGCCAAAAACTGTCCTTTCCTTTTGCCACGATCGCAGGATCTTTTAACGCCATTGTCTGATCCAACAGAGGATTCACTCCGTTTTCCATGGCAATTCTCAGCCAGTTTGCCGCAAAATAGGCATTTTCTCTTGGGGACGCGCATAATTTCAATGGCGTTCCGGTAGAGCCGCTGGTGGTATACACATGATAATACTGATATTTCTCCGGATTTTTCTTTAATTCTGCTGTAATCCATTCTTTGATTTCGCTTTTGGTCAAAACCGGAAATTTTATTAAATCCTCTCTGCAGTGAAAATCTTCCGGTACAGCCCCAACCGCCTCAAATTTTTTCCGGTAAACGGGTATTTCATAGGCGCGCTTCATAAGCTGTTCTATCTTGCGGTTCTGAATACGGTAAATCTTTTTCTGTTCCAAATCGTGGCTTTTTAATTCCAGAAGATATTTCAAAACAAACAGATTTTCCAGTTTCCTGTCCATGTACGCAGACATGTTCAATGCTCCTCCTCCACTTCAATCTCAATCTTCCCCAAGGCTTCCTCCATCTTAGCCCTGGCTTCTTCCAATGTATCCGCCTTGACAACCACATGTCCAATCCGGTGAGGCCCTACCCGAAAAGCCTGCACCTGCTCTCCTGCCTGATAATCAAACTGAATCTCCACAATCTGTTTATCCTCTCTGTCATTTTTGTTCACAATCTTTCGGATGCTTCCGGTTTTTTCACTGCGCAGCAGCATCCCCACATTGGGATTCGCCTCCTGGCTGGCAAAATCCACAGGAAGCCCCAGGGCAGCCTGAATGATTTTTTCATAATAGTTATAGCCGTAATAGAGGGAAACCAGTTCTGCCAGGCAGGTGGCTCCCGCCCTTCCGCCGATTTCCAGCACATAGGGCTTTCCGCCGGAGAGAATAAAGTCTGCGTTTAAAGCGCAGTTGTCAAGTCCCATGGCAATCACCGCCTTCTGCAGCTGCTCTTTGGCGTCCTCAATCACCGACTGCTCCAGTTCATAAGGCGCCCAGTGGCCGATGGGCACTCCGGTATCTCCCTGAAACACATAGTCTCCGTGGGGCAGAATAAACTGGATTTTTCCCTGGGATACAAAGGACTGAGCGCCGAATTCCTCTCCTTCCAGGAATTCTTCCACAATAAAATAATCTTTTCTGGTGTTCTCCCTGACCCTTTGGTAAGCCTCTGCAAATTTACTGCTGTTTTCTGCTTTTACAATTCCCCGGCTTCCGGAAGTATCCACCGCCTTGAATATCAATGGAAACTGCAGGCCTGCCAGTTCTTGTTCCAGACGCTTTATGATCTGAAAGTCTTTATTTCCTTCTGCCGCTCCATTTTCCTTAGAATCTTCTTCCAGGGAAATCCTGCGATATCTTGCGGTCCGCACCCCATGTTTCTCGTAATTCTGCTTCATCAGCATCTTATCTGTGGCCACCTTTCCCGCTTCAAAGGACAGGCCCGGCAGCCCAAGGGCATCACAGACTTTTCCAATGGTCACCACTGCCACATCTGTGCCCGTTGTCACTATTCCGTCTATGTTCTCTGCCCTGGCAATTTCCAGAATTTTTTCATAATCCCTGGTATCCTCATAGCAGATTTTATCCCCGAAGGCAAACCCCGGATAATTCCCCGGAACGCTCACCACCAAAGTTTCGATCCCCATGCGTCTGGCCTGTTGGATCAGGGGAACCTGATACACTCCCGCCCCCAATATCATTAATTTTTTCTTCTGTCTGTTCAACGTCCTTCTCCTTTCCTGTTTCGCACAAATGTCTGTCACTGCCTGTGAGCGCCTGGCGCACCACATACTGGGGCTGACGGTTGTCCGCTAAAAACATCCGGCCCACATATTCTCCAATCAGGCCCATAAACAAAAGCATAATCCCTGAAAAAAAGCAAATTGCAATCATCAGAGAAGTCCATCCCGCCACGCTTGCCTGAAAAATAATTTTCTTTACAAATACCCCGAAGGCCCCGGCAATCCCAATCAGGGAAAAGCAAAGCCCCAGCCAGATTGCCATACGCAGGGGAACCACCGAAAATCCCAGTACATTAGACCAGAGCCGGATCAATGCTTTCAGATTATAATTAGATGTTCCCTCCGCCCGTTCAAAATGCTCTACCGGAACGCAGGTAATCTTCTGGGTTGTCCGAAGAAACAATCCCTGCAAATAGGCGTACGGGTTCTGGTACTGTATCACGTAATCCCGGACAAATTTCCGGATTACCCAAAAGCTGGAAGTCTTTAAATCTCTGGGCTTGCCAATAAGTTTGCGAACGGTCCAGAAATTAACCGCGCTTCCCACGTTCCGATACCAGCTGTGTTTTTTTCTGGGATAGTATGCATATACGATGTCCCATCCCTGTTCCATTTCTTCCAGTAATTTGTGAATCTGACTGGGATGGGTCTGCATATCGTCATCCATTGCGATGATATAATCGCCACGGGCATAATTCAGCCCCGCCATTACCGCATTGTGCTGCCCTGCATTTTTGGCAAGATCAATGACGGTTACATTGTCATAAGTCTCCGCCAGTTCTGAAAGGACACGGAAGGTTGCTCCCCCATCCGGCGATGCGTCGTTTACCAGAATAAATTCCGCTTCCTTCCCCTGCATTTCCCCCATGGTCAGCCCCACTACTTTGGAAATGGTTTTGCTGGATTTATAACAGGGTATTACAATTGAATATTTCATTTTTTCCACTCACTTTTTCTCCATATTCCAATCAAAGCTTCTGCTGTATTCCGCGAATCGTAAATTTTCCACGGCCCAGCCTTCAGAATTACCGATAGAAATTCTTTATTTCGGAAACCACATAGCGGATCTGCTCTTCTTTCAGCCCATCGTACATGGGCAGACGCAGCAGCCGGTCGCTCTCTTTGGTGGTATGTTTATCCTGGCCGTGGAATCTTCCGTATTTCCGCCCTGCTTCGGAAGAATGGAGCGGTACATAATGGAATACGGCAGAAATTCCTTTTTCTTTCAGATGCTTCAGCAGCGCTGTCCGCTCCTTGAGATCTCTGGCTTTGATATAAAACATATGGCCGTTATGAACACAGCCCTCTGGCACAACGGGAAGCTCCACCGTTCCCGCCTCCTTCAAATCCTGCAGCAATTCATAATACAGGTTCCAGTTTCCTATGCGCCTTTGGTTCACCGCGTCCGCTTCTTCCAACTGGGCCCAGAGATACGCGGCGTTCAAATCACTGGGCAGATAGGAGGAGCCTGCTTCTTTCCAGGAATATTTGTCAATTTCTCCCCGGAAAAACTGGCTCCGGTTGGTGCCTTTCTCCCGGATAATCTCTGCAGCCAGAATTTCTTCCTGGTGTTTCAGAAGAATTGCGCCTCCTTCTCCCATACTGTAATTTTTCGTCTCATGGAAGCTGTAGCAGCCGTAGTCCCCGATGGTTCCCAAAGGTCTGCCATGGTAGGCGCACATCATGGCCTGGGCTGCATCTTCAATGATTTTTAACCGGTATTTTTCTGCAATCTGACAGATTTTGTCCATCTCGCAGGAAACCCCGGCATAATGCACCACGGCAATTGCTTTTGTCCTGGATGTAACGGCATCTTCAATGAGCGTTTCATCCAGATTCATAGTGTCTTTGCGGATATCCACAAAGACTGCCTCTGCGCCCCGCAGCACAAAAGCGTCCGCCGTTGAAACAAACGTATAAGAGGGCATAATTACCTCATCCCCCGGCCCGATGCCCGACAAAAGCGCCGCCAGCTCCAGCGCATGGGTACAGGATGTGGTCAGTAATGCTCCCGCCGCTTTGGTCCGGGCTTTCATCCACTCTGTACATTTTCCGGTATAAAATCCATCTCCGCATATTTTTTGGCGGGCCACGGCGTCCTCCATATACCCGAAGGCTTTGGGATGAAAGGGCGGAATATTAAAATGGACTTTCTGTTCCTCCATGATTCGTCACCTTATTCCTCTAATTTATCTTTTTCGCAAATATAATCCTTATAGTATTCCTAAATTTTATGATTGTCAATGACTAATTCGTAAATATTTAGAATTAATTCGCGAAATTTATGATTCTTAAAGGAAAGATTCACAAATATTAATTTCATTGATTTTATGATTTTTTCTATTGATTTTCTACTTAACTAGGATAAAATCAGTGATTCTCTACTTATTATCTTTAAAATAAGGATTTTCAATATATTTAGGATTTTTTTGTCTATAATATACTTGCCCGGGTCTTTTGAACGACAGATTTCCTAATTGCGGAAACTCAGGCGAATCTGCTTTTCTTAGAAATGACACACGATTTCATATACGAGGTATTAACATGCAGCTTGGAGATCATTTACGAAATATCAGAGAATCCAGAGATTTAAAACAAACGGATGTAGCCAAAGCCACCCATATCAGCAATAAAATTTTGTCCAATTATGAGCGGAATATCTGCTATCCTACCATTGATAATCTGATTGAGCTGTGCAGGTTTTATCAGATTTCCGCTGATTATCTGCTGATGCTGACTGATAAGAAAACAGAACCGAAAACGGTGGAGCATGACTTTCCCATCAGTTCTGACGAGAAACGGGTCATACAGTATTACCGCAGGCTGAATGAGGAAAACCGGGACTGTATCCGCGGGCTTATGGTGTCTTATTACAAAGAACAGAAATCGGATGCCCAGTCTCTGCCCCATTTGCGGGAAAATGATTTTATTCCGTGATATTTTTGAACATGAAAAAGGGGCTGTCCCATTAAGAAGTAAACATACAAGATTCTGTAAATAGAATTTATACCATATCTTGTAGTTGTATTTCTTAACGCGACAGCCCCGGTTTTAAATTATTTTTCATCCAGATATCCTTTTAATTCTTCCACCAATTGATACACAGTGGTTCCCGGATCGTATTCCGACGGCTTCTTTTTGTCTTTCTCATAGTCTGCCATTCTTCTTTTTGCATGTTTGATTGCTGTATTTACTCCGTCATAAATATCTACCATCTGATAAATATCTTCATAATTCTTCTTATATTTTTGTTCCCCCAACTGATATTTTCGGAAAATTTCACTCAGCTTTTCATTCCATTCTTCCCGGTGAAGGGCCGAATCACTGTAAGAAAAATGCAGGTACAGCCAATATTCGAAAGACTGATTGCTCCAGGCAATTTTATACCCCTTCCTCTGTCCGGCAGCTACCGCCTGATCAAAATCCTCGAAATCGTCTTTATCAAATACCACCCATATATTCTGGTAAAAATTCCTGGCTTCTTTCACAATCCGTTCTGTAATCTCTATCAGCCTGCCGGTTCCGCAGCCTTCTCCGCGGATTACAATTTCCGGCACCTCCACTACCTCAATATTTCCCCCTATTTTTTCTTCTATCAGCTTCTGCAGTCCTTTAAAATACAGCGGCTCCGTCCTCTCTCCTTCTGTCACAATTAGAAAAGAATTCGTTTTCGGATTCCGGTATTCATACTTTCTCTGCTTTCTGGCCAATTTGCGCTTTTTGAAAAGATCATCTGAGCCCATGTGATTCCCCCGTTTTCATCTCAAACTCTTTTAAAAAAGGAATTCCTCCGTATACACCGGCCAGATAATCTTTTTCAAAAGAAGCGTCTGCCCTGATTTTGTAATCCGACAATGCCGACAACGTGGAATAGCCATATTCATCCTTCTGCACAAACCAAATCTGATCTCTCCGGAAAAACTTTTTATCCATCAGAGTTGTATCATGGGTAGTGTAAATCAGCTGTGCAGACGAATTCTGATCATAAAATAAATCAATGACAAATTTTAACAATAAGGGATGCAGTTTTATATTCAGTTCATCCACAAACATGGATTTATTACTTAAAATGGCCTTCCTTGCCACAATAAAAAGTATAATGCTCTTGATTGTCCCCTCTGATTCAGAGAGCAGATTCAACGTATAATCCTTTCCATCTCTTCCCTTATGCTCCGTGTAAAATTCCATCTTCTGCCCGTTCTCTTCACAGGTAATGTCCTGAATTCCCGTATCGATTGCATTTAAAAATTCCAGAAGCTCTTGTTTGCGGGCAAAAAGCATCTCAGGAAGCTCCCTTTCCAAAATACTCTGATTTTCCCAGAATCCGCTGGAAACCACTAACGTATCCATAATACCCGCGTACACTTTTCTGAAAATATCGGTTTTTAATTTCAATTTATTAAAAAACGACATTACCAACGTCTCTGCCGGAATCTGTTCTTTATAAAGATCACACTCCTGTCTGACAACCGGCCCGAACACTGCTGCTTCTGTTGTCCGTTCAAAAATAGTGGTCTGCCTGTTGGTTTTCAGGTTTTTTCTGTACAGCCACTCTGACACAATGCATTCCGCATTATATTCAAAACCATAGGTATATTCAAACTCACCCAGAATCTCAACAATTTGAAATTCTGAGTTTTCCTCATCCTCTTCAAAGGAAAACGGGAAATAGTATTCATCTATTGCAGTTTCAGCGTCAATGCCCACATTGTTCAGTGACTTGCGGATAATGCTCTGAAAGTAATCCATAGCCAGATGTAAATTCGATTTTCCGCTTGCATTTGCGCCATAAATTGCCGCTACTTTAAGAAACTTTTCTTTCATTCCAATATTAATCAAATTGCATGGATGTTCTTTATAAGCATTAATTGCCGTCATGTCTAAAATGGTTTCTTCTTTAAAAGACAGAACATTTTTTACCATAAACTGTACCAACATATTTCCGCACCCCCTTTTTCTATATAATATACCGATTTTCTGATTATATGTCAATATTTTAGAGAATTTTTCACAATTTATCCTGTTTTATACTGAGATTTTCAGTTCTTCAAACGTGCTCTAATCATGCATCTGTTTATCCAGCCGTTTGATTACCATTGCGGCCAATATGCCAATCACTGTCCCTGCAAGGGTTCCGGACAAAACCAGAACAGGAAAATAGTACAATAATTTTGCATTTTCCACCACAAGAGCCGCCGCCAGGATTTGTCCCAAATTATGAAACACTCCTCCCAGAACACTGACGCCTGTAACAGAAAACAGCTTTATCTTTTGGGCCACCGCCATTGCCAGAAGGCTTAAAAATCCTCCGGCCAGACTGTACAGCATGGCTGCAGGGTTTCCAAACGTAAAGCTGTTCAGCACAATCCGCGCCAGAGCCAGCATGCAGGCTTCTTTTATTCCCATGGTATACAGAGCAACGATTGTCACCAGATTTGCCAGTCCCAGTTTCACACCGGGAATTCCAAGATTAATGGGAATCAGAAATTCAAGATAGGAAAAGACAAATGCCAATGCTGTAAACATTCCCATATAAGCTGCTTTTTTTGCCATTTTACTCCTCCTGATTCCGCATTATTTACCGGACGCTTCCGTCCACTTCTGCTTCGCCGCCGTTTTCAATTTCCACCACCAGTTTGTTGGGCAGGCAGACCAGGCTTTCTCCCGGATTCTTTACCGGGCGGTGATTGACACATATTTTATCCGGGCAGGAAGCCTCCGTTATATCGGCTGTTCCTGCCCGGATTTCCAGAATGTTATATCCGCCGGATGCTGACTGTATTTTCACAGACGCATCCTGATTCAGAGGATAACTGCCCTGTTTTTCACCGTCCAGATAGACCACTGCTTCCGGATCTTTGCCGCTTTTAGCTGAAAACAGAGAGATTCCTCCAAAGACTGCCAATGCAGCCGCTAACAGAACCACAATTAAAATCACATCATTTTTTTTCATGAAATTCAAATCCGCTGCTGCTGCGGACTCCTCCGTCTTTCATCACCCACAGGGCCTCTGTTTCCGGCAGTGTTTCCACCAATTCCAGGCCGGTTTCTATTTCCATATTAAACAGGGCCGTTGACCATGCGTCTGCCATGCCAGAATTTTCCGTCAGCACTGATACAGAGGGAACATATTCCGGGGGCATGCCCGTTTCCGGATCGATAATATGGCAGTACCGCTTCCCATCCGCCACATAGAAACGCTGATAATCCCCGCTTGTAACAATGGTCTGGTCTGCAAGCTCCACCGAGCCGATATAAGGCTCAGCGCTTTCCAGATCCGGATTTTCAATTCCTACCCGCCAGGGGGTATTGTCTGCCTTGGCGCCCACTGCGCTGACATTTCCTCCTACGCTGATCAGCAGGTGATCCATTCCCAGTTCTCTGGCATATTCTGAGATTTTCTGCACGGCATAGCCTTTACCAATGCTTCCCACGTCCAAAGACATTTCGCCATCCTCCAGAAAGACTGTCCCATCTCTTATCACCACCTTGGAAATATCCGTATGGGCTGCCTTTTCCTGGATCAGAGCTTTGGGCGGCACTTTCGCATGTTCCGGATCAGCCGTTCCCTGTTCCCGGTATTCATGCCAGAGAGACAATACGCTTCCGTAGGCAATGTTAACTGCTCCATTTGTTTTCCGGTGCATCTCTATTCCCAGTTTCAGCAATTCTATAATGTCCTGATCCACTGAAAGCGGCGATTTGCCGGCAGCGTCATTGATGCTCTTCAGATTATTCATTCCTTCGTAAGTATGATAAATGTCAAAAAGCTGATGGTAATGCATCAGCTTTTCCTGCAGCAGCTTTGTCTGCTCCTCAAACTCTTCCTGGCTTTTTGCATATCCGGTAATCGTTGTTATAGTATCAAAGCTGTCGAAAAATCTTACTTCGTAACGGGTTGGCTGAGTGTTGTTTTGCTGCAGAGCGACAGCTCCCATCAGGAGTATGACTGCCAGAAGGAGAATTACTGCGTGATGTTTTCTTTTCATAATATTCTACTGTTTTATATTTTGGTGACGGACGGAAATTCCGGATTGGACTTCCTCACATTTGCATGTTTATATTTTGGTGACGGACGGAAATTCCGGATTGGACTTCCCCACGCAAACCGGGCATCGTTGCGGCGAACTAACCGCTAACGGAGATTAAGAAAGTCAGGAAAGCCTTCCTTTCTAAATCTCCGTAACCGGTGGATTTCGCCTGCACGAAAAACGCCCGTGAACTGTTTACTTAGAGGAAGTCCAATCCGGAATTTCCTGGGTATCAAAATATACCGTTTCCGAAACCCTACTCTTCTGTATCTTTGCTGTCTCCGGCTTCTTCTCCGCTGTCCTTGGCAGGATCGCTGTCTCCGGTTTCTCCGCCGTCCTCGGCAGAGTCACTGTCTTGGGCTTCTTCTCCGCTGTCCTCGGCAGGATCGCTGTCTCCGGTTTCTCCGCCGTCCTCGGCAGAGTCGCTGTCTTGGGCTTCTTCTCCGCTGTCCTCGGCCTCTTCCTGCTTAATGGTAAACAGATCGTCGAATTTTACTTTGGCCCATTCTTTTTCATTTACTTCATATTTGACGCCTTCTTTATAGCCGTCGCACACTTCTTTGTAATGGTCGCTCTGGCGTTTTTCCACAATTTCTGTTTTCTTCTTTTCGGTGGCTTCTTTATCGAAGGTACTGTCCATACGGGCTACGAAAAAGGCTTCTTCGCCTACAAGAACCGGGCTGATTTCTCCTTCTTTCAGCTTATCTGCTCCTTCGGTCAGGGCTTTATCCAGGGTTTCATCATCTTTGCCGTAAGATCCTTCGGAAACGGTATAGCCTGCCGTCTCTGCCGCAGCCTTAAAATCATCTTTGGCGGAGGCTGCAAATGCTTCCACTTCTTTTTTCAGATTTTCTTTCTCTTCTTCGGTATACTCCTTGGTATTCCCTTCGTCGTCCGTGGTGGATTTGCTGTTTACCTTCACATAGCTGATGGTCTTTTGGGCTGCTTCCTCGTCGGAAACCTCTGTATCCGTTTCCGCTTCAATGGCTGCCTGCATTTTGCCCTGAATGGTATTCAGCCGAAGCATTTCTTTTACATATTCCTGGGTTGCGCCCATCTGGCTGATGGCCTCTTTGGTGTTATCCTCTATAAATTTTGCGGCTGCCTTATCCATTTCGGCAAGCTCTTCTTCTGTGATTTCCACATTGTAATCTCCCATATGGTCCTCTAAGAGATACAAAATCTCGATATTTTCCGCCACATTTTTTTTGACAGAGGTGACCATATCCGTGCCTTCTCCGAACAAATCCTGAGACCAGAAGCCAGTTCCGAACATGCCGGTAAACTGTCCGTCATAGATGGCCTGCTGATACCGCGCCATAAAATTCATAAATCCAAGGGAAATTTCTTCCCCCTCTAAGGTTGCTCCTGTTTTCTTCCCATCTATGGAACCGCCGCATCCGGTCAGAACAGATACGCCCATTGCTGCTGCAAGCAATAAGGGAACTAATCGTTTTGCTTTCATATTATCCTCCTGTGTATTCTCGTTTTTTCAGACATACTGTTGATATTATAATTCTTTTTTTCTCCGGTATCAACTATTTTCACAAGATTTTCAAGTTTCCTCACCAGACTGTCATCATTCATTGTCCGGGGGTTTTCTCCACCAGCAGCTCCAGGGTATCTTTTAAAACCCGTTCTGTGATTTCCAGTGCGCCGATATTTTTCTGCCTGGCGCTGTGGGCCTTCTGATACTCAAAGCAGGGCGCTTTTGCGTCCCTGATAAACTTAAGGGCTCCCTGATAGTTCTCTGTGACCCTGGCAATATTTGCCGGATGGATCTTGGCCTGATAATAAAAGGTAAACCGAATCTTATCTGCCAGCTCTTTGATTTCCGTATAATAACACTGATGGGCTCTGGCCTTTAACAGCGCAATCTCCAACAGATTTTCCACGGATTTGGGGGGCTCTCCGAAACGGTCAATCAGCTCCTCTAACATCTCTTCTTTTTCTTCCTGGTTCTCAATCACTGCAATCCGCTTGTAAATGTCAAGCTTCTGGAATTCATTGGGGATGTAGGAAGGAGGAATAAACGCGTTGACATCCAGCTCCATAGTGGTGTCAAACTGCTCCGGAGGCGCTTCTCCTTTCAGGGATTTCACGGCCTCATTCAGCATCTTGCAGTACAAGTCATAGCCTACCGCCTCCATATGGCCGTGCTGCTGCGCGCCCAGCAGATTTCCGGCTCCCCGGATTTCCAGATCCCGCATGGCAATCTTAAATCCGCTGCCCAGCTCCGTAAATTCCCGGATGGCGGACAGCCGTTTTTCCGCCACTTCTTTGAGCATTTTATTCTGCCGGTACATCAGAAACGCGTAAGCAGTGCGGTTGGATCTTCCCACCCTTCCTCTGAGCTGATACAGCTGGGAAAGGCCCATGTTGTCCGCATCCTGGATAATCATAGTGTTGACATTGGAGATATCCAGGCCCGTTTCAATAATGGTGGTGGATACCAGAACGTCAATTTCTCCATTGATAAACTGATACATAATATTTTCCAGCTCCCGCTCCCGCATCTGCCCGTGGGCAAAAGCAACATTGGCCTCTGGCACAAACTCCGCAATTCTGGAAGCCACTTCCGCAATCTGATTGACCCGGTTAAATACGTAATAGACCTGCCCCTCCCTGGCCAGTTCCCGGTGAATGGCTTCCCGGACAATTTCTTCGTTGTATTCCATCACATACGTCTGAATGGGCATCCGGTCCATGGGCGGCTCTTCCAACACGCTCATATCCCGAATTCCAATCAGGCTCATATGAAGGGTTCTGGGAATCGGAGTGGCTGTCAGCGTCAACACATCCACATTTTTCTTCATCTGCTTGATTTTTTCCTTATGCGCCACCCCAAACCGCTGTTCCTCATCTATAATCAAAAGTCCCAGATCCTTAAATTCCACGTCCTTGGACAGTACCCGGTGGGTGCCGATGACAATATCCACGATCCCCCGTTTTAAATCCTCCACGGTCTTTTTTACCTGTCCGGGGGGGCAGAACCGGCACATTAAATCCACCCTTACCGGAAAATCTTTCATCCGCTGGACAAAATTATTATAATGCTGCTGGGCCAAAATAGTGGTCGGCACCAGATAAACCACCTGTTTGCTGTCCTGAACAGCCTTAAAAGCCGCCCGGATGGCAATTTCCGTCTTGCCGTATCCCACATCCCCGCAAATCAGCCGGTCCATAATTTTCCTGCTCTCCATATCCCGCTTGGTGGCTTCAATGGCAAGCTCCTGATCTTCTGTTTCTTCAAAAGGAAACAGCTCTTCAAATTCCTTCTGCCACACCGTATCTTCTCCGTAGGAAAAGCCTGCCGTCCGCTGTCTTTCTGCATAAAGCTCCACCAGTTCTCTGGCGATCTCTTTGACGGCTCCTTTCACCCGGTTTCTGGTTTTCTTCCATTCCGGCCCGTCCAGCCGGTTGATTTTGGGCTTTTTCGCATCCGCTCCGGCATATTTCTGAATGGCTTCCAGCTGGGTGGCAAGCACATAGAGGGTGCTGCCCTTATCGTATTCAATTTTCACATAATCTTTGGCTGTTTTCTGAATCTCAACCTTTTCAATGCCCCGGTAAATCCCCACGCCGTAACGCTCATGAACCACATAATCTCCGATGCTCAGATCCGTAAAGCTCTGGATCTTTTCTCCCTCATAGATTCTGCGCTTTTTCTTCCGCTTCTGCTGGCCGCCGAAAATGTCGCTTTCTGAGATTACCACAAATTTAATATCCGGATATTCAAAACCCTTTTTCAGTTTGCCGTAAGCGGCCATCACCTCGCCCGGCTGCACCGGATGATCATAATCCTCACTGTAAAAACAGTTCAGTCCCTCCTGCTGTAAATCCTCCGCCAGATGGACAGCGCGGGTTTTCGAACCGGATAACAGAATCACCTGGTATTTATTTTTCCGGTACTGCTGCAAATCTTTAATCAAAAGCTCAAAGCTGCGGTTATAGGAATTCACCGGCCTTGCGGAAACGTTATAGCGATGTTTGATTTCCAGTTCGCTGAATTTCATGTCAAGCGTGGTCAAAGCCACACCCTTCTGACGCTGAATTTTGCCGAAAATCTCTTTCCCGGTACAGAGGGCCTGCATCTGGCCCGGCAGAAGATATCCTTTTTCCAGGCGGTGGGCCATGCTTTCAGAAAATTCCTGCTCCACCACCCTGCCTTTTTCCGCCAGGCGGGCCGGCTCATCCAGAAACAGAAGGGTCTGCCCCGGATCAAAGTAATCCAGAAATGAAACAGCCGTCTCTATAAAATACATCAGATAGCTTTCCAGATTTGTACTGTGCTCCAGCTCTGTAAGCTCTTCCTCCAAAGCCTTCACCATTGTTTTCAGGCGGTGGGCTTCTTCTGTTTTCATATCTTTCCGGAAGGTTTCGTACAGCTCTTTTTCTTCTTTTTTCAAAGCTGCAAGACCCCGCTCTAACATTTCCGGAAGCAGCGCCAGTTCACTGGCAGGATAAATCCGCACCTGCTCCAGATTTTCAATGGAACGCTGACTCTCCACGTCAAAGCTACGCATGGAATCAATCTCGTCGCCCCACAGTTCAATCCGGTAAGGATTGTCCTCCGTCAGCGGAAAAATATCCAGAATTCCGCCCCGGATGGCAAACTGCCCGGCTATTTCCACCTGATAATTCCGCTCATATCCCATCTGCACCAGACGTTTCCGAACCTGCTCCAAATCCAGAACATCCCCCAGGGCATATTCCAGAATGGACTCCCGGATATGGGAAAGGGGCACAATCCGGTCCATCAATGCGTCAAAGGTGGTAATTACCGTGACCCGCTCCTGTTCCAGAATCGACTTCACGGCCGTCAGCCGTTCTCCTGTCAGCAGATTTCCCCGGATGTCCGACTGATAAAACAGAATATCCCGGGCCGGGTAATAGACTGCCTGGCGGTCAAAAAAACGGTAGCTTTCATACAATTCTCTGGCTTTTTGCTCCTGAAAGGTCACAATCAGGCAGTTTCTTTCCGTTCCTGCAAGACTATAGATGAAATGAGGCTTCTGGGTATCAATACACCCGGAAACCTGCACCACTTCCTTTCCATTCTTTAATTGTGCCTTTAAGTCCGAATATTCTTTCAGTCCGGATAAAGGCTCTGTAAAGCTCTTCATAGTTTCCTCCATTACTAGTTAAACAGGTTCATGGCCCGATCCGTTTCGCCCTTTACCATCAGGGCCGCTGCATCGCAGGCTTTCTCAAAGGCTTCCTCTGCCAGTTCTCTGTCCTCTTTGGAAAAACGTCCCAGTACATAGTCTGCCAGATCGCTGCCCTGGGGCTTTTCTCCCACGCCGATTTTAATCCGCAGAAATTCCTGGGTGCCTGCATGGCTGATAATGCTCTTTATGCCGTTATGCCCTCCGGCGCTGCCTTTTTTCCGGATTCTGAGCTTTCCCGGGGAGAGGCTGATATCGTCATAAATCACAATCAGATTGGTCTCCGGCCCCAATTTATAAAAATGCAGAATCGCCCCGATGCTTTCTCCGCTTAAATTCATAAAAGTCTGGGGTTTTGCCAGAAGCACCTTCTGCCCTTCTATGATTCCTGTTCCGCACAGCGCTTTATGCTTTTTCTCTGTTACTCTGATATTATATTTGTCCGCCAACCGGTCAATGACATCAAATCCCGCATTATGGCGGGTTTTCTCATACTTGCTGGAAGGATTGCCCAGCCCTGCAATGATAAACATGATGTTCTCCTCTTCTTTTTCCCTCCGTAATTTCTGAAATAATCTTATCATGCCGCAATCACGCCAAAATACAGCAGCACCACTGCGCCAAGAACAATCCGGTACCATCCGAATACTTTAAAATCATGTTTCTTAATATACCCCATCAGGAAACGGATTACCACAATAGACACCACAAAAGATACAATCATTCCGGTAAACAGAATTCCAAGCTCCATGCCGGTGAAAACAAAGCCGAACTTTAATAATTTCAGAAAACTTGCGCCGAACATCACAGGAATTGCCAGGTAAAAGGTGAATTCCGCCGCCACGGTACGGGACACCCCAATCATCAGCGCGCCGATAATGGTTGCGCCGGAACGGGAGGTTCCCGGAAAAACTGCCGCTGCCAGCTGAAACATTCCGATGAGAAGAGCCACTTTGTAATCCAGCTCATCGGTGGTGCGGATCATGGGCTTCACGCCGCGGTTGTGGTTTTCTACAAGAATAAAGATAATTCCCACCGCTATGAGCATTACTGCAACCACCCAGAAATTATACAGGTGTTCCTCCAGCCAGTCGTCAAAAAGCACGCCTACAATAGCCGCCGGGACACATGCCGCAACAATCTTGCCCCACAGATTCATAATATTCCAGTCAATCTTTAACTGCCTTCTCCGGTTTCTCTTCAGAGGAAAAATTTTATTCCAGAACAGCAAAACCACCGCCAGAATCGCCCCCAGCTGAACCACCACAAGAAACATGTTCCAAAAGTCCTGAGAAACCTTCATGGGCATGATTTCCTCCAGCAAAATCATATGCCCTGTGCTGCTGACCGGAAGCCATTCAGTGATGCCCTCTACAATTCCGTATACTACCGCTTTTAAAATTTCTAACATAATCCTTTATCCTTTCTGGAAACCTATCCGAAGCTTCTTTGGACAGGTTCAAATAAAACTCCGTTACAGTATATCACACTATGGGAGAATTTAGGAATAAATATGTTCAAAATTTTATTAATTTTTTATTTTAGATGGAACTATAAATTGTTCCATCTCACTCCCTATCCCCTGATATTCACATCAATCTTCATTTCCATTTCCAGTTTCATCACCCTGGGGTTTGTTACAGCTTCTAATTTGGAAAAATTATGCATCGCCAGCTCTTTCACCTGTGAATCAATCTCCCTGGCCTCTTCTTCATTCACCAGGTTTCCGTTTTCCGGTTTGAGAACATTATCAATGACCGCAGAAGTATTTTTCGGTATCTCTAACTTATTCCGTCCCTCTTCGGAGCTGTTCACCTTATGATCCCGGTAACATAAATACCCCAAAAATCCCACCATAGGCCCAGTTACCAGTAATGCGATCAGCACCGGGCTGTTTTTGGTTATCTGCCTTAACCGGATCTGGGTATTTGATTCCTCGCCGTTTTTAAACATCTGATCCGCATTTATAATTTCTATGGCATGTCCGTCCTGATGGTAAACACCCACAACCGGCCGCTCCAGTCTGTTGTATATACTGGAAAAAAAGGTTTTGCTCTCTTCCTTTGCTTTTTCAAATTTCTTTCGGTCCCTTTTTAAAGAATTCTCTTTTTGTCTCCTGAGTTCCTCAAGCATTTTATTGTATTTTTCCATTTCATCAGCGCCGGCTCTTTTGATTTTTTCCCAGACCTGTTCCAATACGCCGTCCAGCAGCGTTTCAAAAGCAGTCTCCAAAGATTCCTGAAACAACACGGAAAAACTTTCAGCTAAATAGCGCCCCCGCACCCTGCATCTTAAATTATGATTGACAATGGAATTCAATTTTTTATAAAACCCGAAAAGACAATTGATTTTACAGATATCCTCGTTTGGCTCCATCGTGTATAAACGTCCCAGACTGCACATTTTCAGTATATCCCACCGGTTTGCAGAAAGCATGTTTCCTTCTTCGAAGTAAGTTTTATAGTTGGTAGAAATCAGAAAAGATCGGTCGGCTATAAAGATATTTTTCTTGTCCGCCCCATGTTCCAACAGCCTGTTAATTTCAGACAAAATGACGAATTTATTATTCACCATCGTCATCAAATCTACTGTTTTTGTGATCTGCCAGTTTGACATATTGATATCCGCTGTACTTTCCAATGTTACTTCATATGTTTTATCATTTGAAAACATTTTAATTCCCCCCGTTTTTTTTCATATCCTTTATCTTTATTTCTGCAGCCCATTGTCCTGCAAATGTAAAAAATAACGCCAGCAGCAACAGCACATTTGTATCCAGTACGTCCATAATTTTTTGGAGAAAACTGAAATCTTTCAGGTTTGGGATCAGTACCACCGACAATAATGCCAGAAGCTCCAGAATAAAAGAAATTCTCTCTGCTGTTTTATTTTCGCCTGCAAAAGTATCCACTGTCATTGCCATGCTGAATATCAGCGCAGCCAGCGTAAATGCAAAATTCGTGGTATCTGAAATCTCTACCACGCCCATCATATACATAAACAGCATGACAATCAGAACTATCATAACTGACAATCTGTACTTATTTTCCATTCCTATTATCTCTCCTCATTCTTATCCGCAGATCAGCGACGCACTTATTTCAATATATGGCTAAAAAGATTTAGGGTTCATACAGGAAAGGCAGGAGCGTCCTTTTTCTCCTGCCTTTGCCTGTTTGTGTATTTATACTAGCATATTTTGACTGCAAGCGCAATCGTTTGATGATGCGATTTTAAGTTCTTTTTTCTTAACCATCGCCATTTTACACCGCCGAACAAATCCCCTTCAGTCTCCCCTGCAGTTCTACTTCGCCGAATCCTCCCGGCAGAATCAGATGATCTCCTTTTTTCACAAGCTGCCCGTTCAGCAGCCCGTCTCCCTCAATCACGCTCATCAGCAGGAATGGATATTCCTGTTCAAACGTAGCCTTTCCGTCCAAATCCAGTTCAAATACCTCGTAAAAATCACAGGAATACAGCGGACACAGAATATTTTTCGGCACATTCTCTGTACCGATTACGCTGTCCGCCGCCGATTTAGCGGGAGCGGTAATCACATCAATGCTCTTTTCCACATGAAGTTCCCTGGGCTTTCCGTCAGAAAGCCTGTCATAATCATAGACCCGGTAAGTGATGTCGCTGTTTTGCTGCGTTTCTAAAATCATCAGCCCCCCTTTGATGGCATGAACCGTTCCCGGATCAATCTGGATAAAATCACCTTTTTTCACCGGAATTTCCCGGATAAATTCCTGCCACCTGCCATGATGTATCATATCCGAAAGCTCTTCTTTATTCTGCGCATTATGGCCGATTACCAGGGATGCGCCTTCGGGACAGTCCATAATGTACCAGCATTCCGTTTTGCCCAGGGAACCATTTTCCCTGGCATTGGCATAGATATCATCGGGATGCACCTGGATGCTCAAATCGTCCTTGGCGTCAATAATCTTAATCAGCAGCGGGAAACGGTCTTTGTCCACATTTCCGAACAATTCCGGCTCTTCTTTCCACAGTTCCGACAGTTTTTTCCCTGCAAAGACTCCCTCTTTGACGGTACAGTCTCCCTTTGGGTGAGCCGCAATTCCCCAGCATTCCCCAATATCCTCCCCGGCAACCTTATACCGGAAATCTTCTTTTAACCGGCGGCCGCCCCAGATATTGCGGGTAAAGACCGGGTTCAAAAACAAAATTTCGTGATTTTCTCTATCTGTTTTTATTCCCGACAGACAGGCTCCGTTTGTTTCCATCACCTGCTGATACCAGTAAGCGGAATCCTTAGGGATACGTTTCTGGGTGGCAAAATCCACATACACCAGTCCGAACCGCTCGTGATAGCCCTTCTCCCATTCAAAATTATCCATAAATGTCCAGGCAAAATATCCGCGCAAATCCACGCCTTCCTCAAACACGTGAGACAGCCTGCTCAAATATGCATCCAGAAAATCAATCCTGTTTCTGTCATGGACTTTCCCGTCAGGCGAAACCATATCATGACATGACATGCCGTTCTCCGTTATGTAAATAGGGGTCTGGTAACGCTCATAGAGAAATTTCACTCCCCAGTACAGACATTCCGGCGTCACCGGCCACTGGGAAGCGGTTTTGTCATGCCCCGGCATCCGGGACACATATTCCGGCCTCCCATCCGCGCCGGCCCGCACCGGATAGCCATTGTAAATATTCTGTCCCAGAAAATCCAAAGGCTGGGAGATCAGTTTCATATCCGCTTCTGTAATTTCCGGCAAAAACTCTTTGTATTTTCTCAGCCCATCCTCCGGATATGTCCCCAGGAATATGGGATCAGAAAACCAGCTTACATTCCAGGTCCAGTTCTCCCGTTCTTCTTCCATTCCAAAATAAACCTGCCTTGCTGCTTCAATATCCCCGGGCTTATACTCCGCCCCTGGTTCATGATAAGGATAGGCCACACTGCAGGTAGGCGCATATCCGATTTTTATTTCTCTCTCAGCGTATCTGCGGAGGGTCCGCACCGCTGAGCCGTGGGCCAGAAGCATATGATGCACCATCTGAAATGTATCCCGGATGGGAAGCTTCAGCCCCGGCGCATGAACGCCGGTAAGATTTCCAAGGCCGATAAAACACTGCGGCTCATTAAAGGTAATAAAATATTCACACAAATCCGAAAAATTCTCCGCCACAATTTTTGCATAATATTCAAACCATTCCACCGATTCCCGGTTCACCCAGCCGCCCCGGTCCTGAAGAGCCTGGGGAAATTCCCAGTGAAACATGGTAAGGTAAGGCGTAATTCCGTTTTTCTTCATCTCCTGTATCATATCCCGGTAAAGGTCTATGGCCTTCTGATTTACTTCTCCGGTTCCCTTAGGCAGAATCCGGCTCCAGCTTAAGGAAAAACGGTAATGCCTGATCCCAAGAAGCCGCATCAATGCAAAATCCTCTTTGTAACGATGAATATGGTCGCAGCTTACCTCTGCGTTTGCGCCCTCAAGCACTTTCCCTTCTCTGGCAAAAGTATCCCAGATACAGATTCCTGCACCATCTTCTGGATCTCTTCCTTCTATTTGATAAGCGCTGGCAGCGGTTCCCCAAACAAAATTTTCTGGAAACATTCTGAATTCCTCCTTTTTTTCTGAAATATTTACGAAAAATCCAGTCAGCAAGGCGGATACTTTCCGCTATTTTCCACAAAAACAGCTAATTTTGGGTACACAAAAGAAGCCTGCATTTTTGTAAGCGTTTTAACTTCCTTTGTTCCTCCTGTCCACAATCAGGATGTCAGCTTCCTTTTTTGCAGGATTGCCCCGTGGAAAATATTTCTGCCAAGCACTGGCTCATTCTTTTTTCATCAATTCTTATAAATTTACTGCTGTTTTTCCTTTCGTCTCAGGCAATAATCAGTGACAATAGACAAAACGGCGCCGCCTCTTTTTTCCCATCGTCAAGAATCTCTATTTCTACACGATGTTCCATCCGTTCTCCGTGATGGAGAATCGGTTCTAAATAAAGGCAGTCTCCCCAGTCCTCTTCAAAGCTCCCGTCCAGTATCCGAATATTTTCTGTATCGCCATCCAATGCCAGTTTTGCCCGCAGCGCAGGCTTTGCCACTGTTTTCCGATACTGAACGGCAAGACAGGATGCCGTAACTTCAAATATAATTTTTTCACCTGGCTTTTTGCCAATCCAGCCGTTTTTAAAAATATCCAGGTGGCCCCGCTTCTCCTGTGCATCTGCCGCAAAGCCCAACAGCTCTGGTGAAATCTCACGGATGGTCAGCCGCTTTGCCTGCTCATAAGCATTTTCTGTCATAGGCTCCGGAAAAGGCGCCTCTGCCTCCTGTGACTGAATATCTGCCAGAACCTTCTGAAAAAATGCAATCAGCTCCTCCGCCAACAATTCATGTCCTTTATCATTGGGATGCAGACCATCCTGCGTCAGCTCTTCTCTCGTGTACATGCCAGATTTCATTCTCCGGTACACAGTATCTTTGATGCTCACATGGGGAAGATGATACCAGTTCCCTACGGCATTATGATATTCCTGGGCATTTTTACCGGTATCATAAAACACATTGTTCAAGAGAAGAACTGCCGGCTCGGATTTCCAGGTTAAAATTTTCCTCAGTAATCCTTCATAAGTTTCCTGGAAAAATTCATTGGCTTCATCATTTACGCTGAAATCCACCACTACCAGATCCGGCTGATACATCAGCAGATCCGCTGCCGCCCTGGATACCCCGAAATGAGATGTGGTTCCGCCAATCCCCCCGTTTACATAGTGGAGCTCTGCCTTGGGAAATGTTTTTTCCCACCATTGAAACACACGGTAGGCATAACAATTTTCATGAGCTGTAGCCGCGCAGTCCTGGGTAATGGAACCTCCAAAAAATCCAATGGTCAGCGCTTCTCCTTTTAAGGCCCTCTGCATACATTTTTTCAATCTTGTCAAATCTGTCCGTTCCATTTACTACTCCCACCCTTCTATCTCAAGACTCTCGATATAAGCGGCCAGTTCCTCTGCCATCTCCTCTGCCTCAGGTATTCTCAGATGCCCCGGCGTCCCTTTCCCGTTGCGTTTAAAAAGATACTGGGTAATCCTAGCGTCTGAAAGCTCCTGCACCGCCTGCCCGATGGCGCTGTCCCAGGCTTTGTCATGTTCCAAAAGAGTGGTGCAGCAGATGATCTGTGCAGAGGGATATTTCTCCCGAAGTTTACCCAGAAATAATTTATAGCGGCTTCTCCATCCTGCCGCCTGTTCCCCATCAGGCTCTTCTTTCATATAATCCCACGGATGGCTGTCATTCTGCCCCAATGCGACAATCACCACCTGAGGCGTGTACCGGGCAAAATCCCAGTCCATATCACCATGAAGCTGAGGATGATAATGAATCTTATCCCAGGCTGTCTCCATTCCGATATAATCCGGAGCATGAAACCATCCGGTTTTGTCCAAAAGCGCAATGCCTCCCTGGGCGATATCGTGAATCTGAGCATTCAGCTTACGGGCTGTCATCCAGGCATATGAATACCAGCTATTGGAATATTCCCCATTGTGCTCCGGATCTTCTTTTCCTGCAAACTCCACTGCCTCTGACACTTCGCCTGCTGAAACTGAATCCCCGTATACCTCAATTTTCCTCTCCGGCTTTTTTGGCATATCCAAAAGCTCTGCTCCTTCAGCAAGTTCCACCCCTAAAAAGGCAAGCTCATGGCAGGCGTCCTGCCGCTTAAAAAACAACACTTCATGCTCCTGGTTTTCTGTCTCTTTGACTTCTAACTTTATGGAGGCAATTCCTTTTCCCGGAAGGGCAAAGGCAGTCTGCCTTCCATCCAGAATGCACCCCAGATAATTATCCCAGTATGCCCCCTGGTTTCTGACCCGAACCTTTAATTCATTTCCTGTAAACCTCATTCCTACTGAAGTACAGGGATATACGAAAACCGGTTCTTTGGGATCGCTCCAGTCTATTCTCCCGCTGTAAGACAATTTCTCATGATCTGGCTGTATTTTCATCCTCATTCTCCTCCTGATCTATATTTTTGAAAATTTCTGTCAAATATAAATTATTTCCCCTGCAGATATTTCAGAAAACTTCTGCCTTCTGCAATATGCTTTCCAGAGGAAGGAAAGGCCAGCAGCAGTTTCTCATCTTCCTTTCCGCTGATCCATTCTGTAGCGCCGTCATTCCCAAGCTCCACTGCCCTGCACTGCCCTTCATCCATATAAGCAGTGAAGCCTTCTGTTTCCTGTTCCTCTAAACTCTGAAACCTTCCTCCCATCTCTTTGCAATGGCGGTAAAAACTCTCTGACAGAATCACAGCGTCAATCTCCCTGTTCTGCCACTTTAAGAAAAATTTCTCATAAGAACTTTCATTTGCGCCTTCTAACCGGAACTCGTCATAAGAGAAATTATAATCAGAATCAATGACAACCCTTTTTTCCGGAAGCCCGGCTTCCTTTGCAAAATCATCCGCCATTTCCCGATCCCTTGCTGCGTCTATTTCCTGATTCACGATGATACAGGTGAATACCGGCTTCTGATTGCCAAATCCATAATGTATTGCAAATAAAAGAACCAGAGCAGCAGCAGACGCAGCAATCAGGATATGATACCAGTAGTATGCCAGGATATAAGAACATGTCTCCTGCTTGTTCATGCCAGAGGTTTTCTCCTTAATATCTTTCCAATACTTTTTGATCAAACGTCCATCCCTCCTCTGATTCTTCTATTGCAGGCGGCATAAGCCGCCCGCAATACATCTGCCTATTTCAAAAGTTCCAGATTCCGTCCAATCAGTTCACATCTTTGCTTTACACAATCCGCGGAACGCAAAGGATCTTTCGGCGTTGAAAAAAGATAATCCTCCATCTGATCCACTGTAGTAGCTGCCACATGCATCCTGGTGTCGCAGGAAGCGTAGTAAATGTAAATATCCCCATTTTCTCTTGCAATTGCTCCATTGGTGAATACAACATTGGATACATCCCCGACTCTCTCATTCCCAAGAGGAACCAGAAATACGCCGGACGGTTCTGCAATCACTTTCGAAGGATTCTTAAGCTCTGTTCCATATACATACAGAACATAGCGCAGCCCTGCCGCTGTATTCCGAACGCCGTGGGAAATATGAATCCAGCACTTTTTCCCTTTGATTGGCGGTGCGCCGGCTCCATTTTTTGACTCAGTAAGGGTATGGTAAATCCTCTTGCTAATAATCTTTTCCTCATCAATTACCGCGTGCTCAATGTCCTCACACAGCCCGAACCCGATTCCTCCGCCGCTTCCAGTCTCAATGAAACCATCCATGGGCCTTGTATAAAAGGCATACTTTCCATCCACAAATTCCGGATGAAGCGTCACGTTCCTCTGCTGGGGCGACTGAAGGGTTTTCAGATTATCCATTCGTTCCCATGTCTTTAAATCCTTCGTCCGTACAATCCCGGCCTCCGCAACTGCCGCAGACAAATCTGAGTTTTCCCTGTCCTTGCTCTCAGAACAGAACACGCCGTAAATCCATCCGTCCTCATGCTGCGTCAGACGCATATCGTATACGTTGGTTTCTTCCGGACAGGTATCCGGCAAAACCACCGGATAGTCCCAGAACCGGAACCCGTCTATCCCTGTCTCACTTTCTGCCACTGCAAAAAATGATTTTCTGTCGTTTCCTTCCACACGTACCACGAGATAGTATTTTCCATCCAGATAAACGGCGCCGGAATTCATAACTGCATTAATCCCCAGACGTTCCATAAAATATGGATTTGTCTCTTCATCCAGATCGTATCTCCAGTGAACCGGCGCAAATTCCCTGGTCAATACCGGATATTCATATCTATCATAAATTCCATTATAAAAACTGCTTTTCTGATTCTTTTTTGAAATCAGCTTATCTAACTTTTCCTGTTCTATGTAATACTGTTTATGAAGCATCCTTAAGCCTCCTTATTACTTCCAGACACATTCTTCCATTATGGTATGGGCACTTCCACGGCTCTACGATGGGCTTTTCTATTGGATTCCTGTCCTGGTCCAGCTCAGAAAACCATTCGGAACCCGGCCGCTTGTCAATCATATCATCCCTGATATAATTCCAGATATCCTCTGCAGCCTCCAGATACTCTTTCTTTCCCTGTTTCTGATACCCGTTCAGGAACCCAACCACCGCCTCAGCCTGTACCCACCAGACGCGTGTGGTATCCACAACTCCTTTTTCTGCCTCATTGACCAAAGAATGGTCAATGTAGGCTCTGTTATAAATATTTTCTGTAATTGTCCGTGTGATTGGGGCAAGCTTTTTAGTATAGGAGATATCGCCTAATATCTCCAGCCCCCGGTCCACAAGCCAGGCCGTTTCAATATCGTGCCCATAAGAATACAGGTCAATCAGTGAATTCCAGGTTTTATCAAAGAAAACCTCCTGCCGCCCCAAATCCCGGTTATAAACCTGCTCCGCGATAAGATCCAGCATGTATCTCAGCCTGTCTCCAACCTCCGCTTCTTTTGTAACCCGGTATAACTCCGTATATGCCTCAAATACATGGAGCAGCGTATTCATGGTCTTTTCCGCCATCACCCCGTTTTCAGACAGTTTATCATTATCTGCCGGGCAGAACTCCCTGTTGAAAGCTTCCAGGTAACCATACGAATCCCTGCATTTTTCTTCGATCAGCCGATACAGGCTGCGGGCAATTTCCAATGCCTCTTTATCCCCTGACGCATCATAGTAGGATGAGAGCGCGTAAATGGCAAAGGCCTGGTTATAGGTATGCTTGGTGGTATCCTCCGGTTCTCCTGTGTAATCCAAAGACCAGTAAACGCCGCCGTATTCTCTGTCCATACAATGCTCTTTCAAAAAGAGGAACGCATGGCGCGCATCCAAGAGCAGCGTTTCTCCGCCCAGCGTCAGATAAGCATTGGAAAAAAACCAGAGAATCCTGCTGTTTAAGATACATCCTTTTACTGCCTTCGGATCTGTTTTCAAATCATATCCCAGATAGCCGCAGAACCCTCCCCATCTGTCATCCCTCAGCCCATGCCAAAATGGAATGAGCGCATCTGTCAAATGCTGTTTTATCTCAGTGACAAACATATTTCCTCCCTGTATAACCCTTGCTTATTTTATGGTAATTGACTTCACCTTTGAGTATTTGCCGTATGCTGTTGTACCGGAAATGGTCTTATAGCTGCGGACTTTAAAATAGTACTTGGTGTTTTTCTTTAGCTTCTTTGTGGTATATCTGGTGGTATTTTTCTTTTTCACCGTTTTCACCAGCTTATACTTTCCTTTCTTCCCGGTTTTCATATAAATCTGATACCCGGTGGCCCCTGATGCCTTTTTCCATTTTAAAACTGCTTTCCGGGGAGATTTTGACTGCTTTTTCACACTTGTCAGGCTGACTTTTTTCGGCGTTGACACAAATGTTATCTTCTTTTCACTGGAATACGCCCCATATGCCGTCTTTCCGGAAACTGTTTTATAACCGCGGATTTTAAAGCAGTATGTTGTATCCTTCTTAAGTTTCCCGGTAGTAAAGGTTACGGTATTATTCCCATTGAGCGTTTTGAGCAGTTTATATTTTCCATTTTTCCCGGTTTTCATATAAATCTGATACCCGGTGGCCCCTGATGCCTTTTTCCATTTCAGAACGGCTTTCTGTGCGCTTTTTGGCGCCTTTTTCACACTGGTAAAACTGATTTTGCCCGGAGCCGTTACTGTTTCACCTGGCTTCTGCCCTGAATCTCCCGGCTTTTGATCTGAATCTCCCGGCTTTTGCCCTGAATCCCCTCCTGGCTTCTGTCCTGGTTCCCCTGGCTTTTGCCCGGTCAAATCTGTCAGGGCCGTATCGCTGATAATCAATCCCTGCTCATTCACTTTCGCCAAATCTGCGTCACTGATTTTTACAGCCTTCATATCATCAAACAGAATTGTGCCCTCTGCCACATAATTTCCATTTTCCTCTTTCTGCCCGTTATAATTCTCCGGCACAGAGTTGCACCACAGCTTAAAGGATGTGATATTGCCTGGGTCAGCCGACTCGTCCGCGCTGCCTTTTTTCCTGAAGCTGGTGAAAGGAATCGTCACATACTGGGCTTTCGTTCCTTTTACAAATTCCGTCAGATATGCCTCATAGGAATCGTTAATCTGAATTACCATCTTCTGTCCGTTTCCATCCGGCTTCACCCACATGGAAACCGCATTGTAATCGCTTAAGTCGGTTTTGTCACTGTCAAATACCCGTCCAAGCCCTCCAGTCCATACTTCGGAGCCTTTATAGGAAAGCACATAGTGAAATGCTCCGCTGTAATCGCCTTCCGCTTTTTCCTGATTGTTCAGTGTCAGGGAAGAGCTGCTGTTAGCGGCTGAATTGTGGGCTCCATATTTGCTTTGAAGCAACGCATTATTTCCATAATAATATTCAAAATTTTCAAACACTCCTTTGGCCAGCACATCCGCGTCTTTATTAAAATTAATGAAACTTGCCTTTCCGAATTCCTGTCCGCCTGCAGCCAGGGTAATTACACCCGTACTGGTTTTTCCAAGTTTCTGCAGAAGTTCTGCCGTCAAAGTCCCCGTATAAATATTGCCGTTTTTCTGTGTGGAAATTGTAATTTCCTCTGCATCCTCCGACGCTTTTACAATAAATTTCACCTGATCTTCCGATGCATTTTTCACATATGCCTTCAAATCCACTGCTTCCTTAATTACAGCATAATTCTTGGGCGTAATCATATAACCGCTGATTTCCGTGCTGTAACCGCTGAGTGTTACCTGTTCAGCTTTGCCGGCCGCCCCATCGGCTCCATAGAAATTCGTTCCATTTGCAAAGATGGATTTCTCATTATTGTAAAAACTGATAAACTCGTTAATCATCTCATGCCCCGTTGTATCCGAGGTTTTGTAGGGAACAAAAAAGTTACTTTTATCAAAGTTTGCCCACAAAAGGAAATATGGGATATCGTTGGCGGCGGCTGTATCAACCACTTTGTTATACCAGTCATGTCCTGTCGTCGGATTGCCGGACGCCATCAGGCTGTCCTTACCTGCTCCTGTAATCCGGATGCCCGTTTCCGCAATGGCCGGAATCTTATTTTTCTCTTTCGCCAGATCCGCAACTACCCGGCAGCTCTGTGCGAGGCCTTCAAAGAAAGCGTCCCCGGTATACTTGCCGGCGTCTGCATAGTCGTCATAGTAATCAAAAGCCAGAATGTCTACATAAGCGTCTCCCGGATAGCGGTCCAGGTACTCTTCCTTACTTGAAATCGGGCCGTTGGGAGAATAGACATATAAGAAATTATGTACTCCCTGATCTTCCAGATAATTCACCATATACCGCCAGATTGCGTGGTAAGACTCTACGCTTGTGGATGTGCCCCACCAGAACCATCCGCCGCTGTTCTCGTGGAACGGACGGAACAAAACCGGAATCCCATCCGCCTGCAGGGCTTTTGCATAATCTACAATAATATCCAGATACGCATTGAACTGGGGATTAAACTGTCCGCCTTCCAAAATATAATCTGCACATGGCGTCAAATCTTTTGATTCTGTAAAATCACATTTGGTAAAATCATACGGATGCTCTGTATCTCCCGTCGCCGTAATCTTCGCGTTTGTAAAATTGGGCATATGGCAGGACAAGGTAATCAGCGCACCGGCATTATAAGCTTTCTTAGAAGCTGCGATTGAAGCGTCCAGGGCTTCCTGCCTGGTATTCTTCCCCACTTCACAGCCGGCAAGAGCCAGTGTGTCAATCCCAAACAAAGCAGGATCTGCGCCTGTAATGTCTTTCGCATCTGATGTGGTTCCGTTATCACAGACCGATTTAAATGCAAAATTCTGATGTCCGAACAACACCTGACCGCTTTCCTGCAGTCCCATCAGATAGGCAGCCAACGCTTTTGTGGAGGCCTGGGCCTCTGCGTCCACCAGCTTTACTTTCGCCGCCATGTGTTCCAGACTTGCCTGATCCGGCGTTACGTCCACTTCTTCTGTGATTTCCACATTTTCTTCCACCAGCTCAGCCCGGTTCAGCGCCGCATCAGAAAAAGTTACTTTACCTTGAAACTTTGTGCCTACCCCTTGCAGAAGCAGAGAATGGAAGGTGTCTAAATTGCTGTCAAAGGCCATTTTTACTTCTGTGCTGTAAGTGCCGTCTGAATTTTTCTGAAAATCTGAACCTTTATACGTTGGCCATCCCAGCTTCCCCACAGTATCCCAGTCATTTTCCGCTTGAAAAAAAACTGCCTGCATCTTGATATAACCATCCTCGCCCATACTGCTCCATGCTTCCTGGCTGATTACCATTCGAAAGCTTAATTCTGATTTCGCAGCGATGGGCTGACCGTCTCCTGCAAACGTGGCCCTTAACGTATTATCCCAGGTATCCCAATCTTCTGCTGTTCCAAATGTCACTTCCGTTGATTCTACATTTTCAAACGTCAGTGTATTTTCTCCCTGTTCGCTTTCTATCTGCGCTGCATTTACCACCAGGCCCAGACTGCCGGTTCCGCTCCCGATATCGGTCGCTGTAAGCGCCAGCGCCATGCATGCCGCTATGACTCTTAATCCTTTTTTCAACATGATTTTCCTCCTTTCAGCCAAACAATTTCCGCACCTATCGGATTCCTATTTCTTTATCTGTCTCTGTCACCACACTGTGTTCCTTAATAAATGCCACCACTTCATCCACCTTTGTAAAAGCAAGGCCCACATAGGTATCTGCGGCTCCATAGTAAATTGCAATTTTTCCGCTCTCCGAATCATGGATCGTCGCACAGGGAAATGTCACATTGGGCACAAACCCGCGTTCCTCATACCACTCCTCCGGTGTCAGCAGGAACCTGTCACAGCGGTATTTCACAACAGACGGCTCATCGATATCCAGAATTGCGCCTCCTATGCTGTACACATAACCGTTGCAGGTTCCGGTTACGCCATGATAGAACAAAAGCCATCCCTCACTGGTCTCAATGGGCGCCGCACCCCCGCCAATCTTTACATTCTGCCACCATTCATTTCCTTTCCCCATCACATGGCGGTGTCTGCCCCAATATTCCATATCCACACTTTCCGAAACGAAGATATCGCCAAAAGGCGTATGGCCGCTGTCGCTTGGACGGGACAGCATCAAAAACTTCCCATTCACTTTCCTTGGGAATAACACTGCATTCCTGTTAAAAGGAAGAAACGGATTCTCAATCCTGGTAAACCTCTCAAAGTCCTGTGTCTTTGCCACTCCTATGGAAGCGCCGTAAAAATCCTGGCACCAGATTATATAGTAAGTGTCTTCTACCTTCACAAGCCTTGGGTCGTATGCGTACTGGGGCATGAAATCATTTCCCTCTTCATCCTTGAAAGGTATTTTCTCCTTCTCAAAATCCCAATGGACCGCATCCCTGCTTTTTCCCAGATAAATATATGGAATTCCATTGGTCTGTTCCCCACGGAATACTCCAATAAATTCACCATTGTAAGGCATTACCGCACTATTGAAAATCCGTGCAACTCCTTCTGTGGGATTCCGTCCAATCATGGGATTGTCACTGTAACGCCAAACTGGCATCCATGGCTTGCTATTTTCCGGTTTTTCCTGCCAGGGCACATTGGGCACCGCTGCCCCGATAATTTTAACTTCACTCATTAAATAATTCCTCCATTTATAATGATACAGATATCTTACATAGGTATCTCAACCGAATTTCCTTACCCCTTTACAGCTCCCGCAGCCAGTCCGCCGTAAATCTGTTTCTGGCAGAGTATAAAGACAATCAATGCCGGCACCATTGTAATAATCACGCCTGCGCAGATGTAATTATACTGATTTCCCAGAGGGCCTGTAAATTTAAACAAGGACGTTGCAACCGTTACCAAACGGTTCTTATCCTGCAGGTAAAGATTGGCTGTATAGTACTCGTTATATACGCTAACACCCTTTAAAATCATAACCGTTACAATTGCCGGCTTTAAAAGGGGGAATAAAATTCTGAAAAAAACGCCGAAATAAGTACATCCATCCATAATCGCTGATTCATCCAGAGAATCCGGTATGTTTTCAAAAAACTGGATAAATATATAAATAGAAATAATATCCGTGCCGCACATCATAATAATGTAGCCCGGCAAAAAGTTGATCCATCCAAGGCTGTACATAATCTGATATACAGATACCTGCATAGCAATGCCGGGAAGCAGGGAAGCAAACAGGAACAGATTTCGGATAAAACCATTGCCTTTGAATTTGAAACGGCTCAGCACATAGGCAAGCATGGAACCTGTCAGAATAGAACCAGCCAGAACAAATACCAGAATAATAATGGAATTGCGGAATGCAACGCCCATATTTGCCTGGGACCATGCCTGTATAAAATTCTCAAAATAAAACCAGTTTTTTGGAAGAGTCATAACATTTGTCGAAGCGTATTCCTCCGGCGTCTTAAAAGCTGTAATAACGCAGACCACAATTGGAAGTACAGAGATAAATCCTCCCAAAATCAAAGTGATATATTTCAAAACAGATATCAGAGTCCTTTTCATTTTTGCCTTTGACATTACCGTGTACCTCCTTTTGCTTCCAAACGTTTTTTACGTTTTCTGATTTCACGCAGCGGTTCCGCATCCCCTACGCCGAAGTAGTATTTTTCCACCCACTTCTGGATCATCGTTGCAATCATAATCAATATAAGCAGAACAATCGCCATTGCAGAGGCCAACCCTACCTTCTGGCTTTCATGGGCCAGCTTGTTCATAATAACAAAATATGTTCCTGTTCCGAAATCGCCGCCAGTGATAACGTAGGGCGGTTCGAATACGCTCAGGGAACCGGTAATGGAAAGAATCATGTTCAGCACGATAATCGTCTTGATGCTGGGCAGGATAATATAGATAAACTTCTGGAAGCTGTTGGCTCCGTCAATATCTCCGGCCTCATACAAAGAAGCGTCTACAGACATAATTGCCCCGATGAACATAACCATGCCCTGCCCCATATATCTCCACACAGAAGTGGCGGCAACCGAAATATTATTGATGCTGGTATCCTTCAGCCAGTATGGAAGCTGCTCCAGATTAAATCCGCACCACTGAAGAACGGTATCCAAAACGAATCCTCTGGTATAGAAGAATTTGAAAATAAAACCCACCGCAATACCGCATACCAGATATGGGAAAAACATCAGACCTTTAAACACTCCGCTGCCCTTAATCTTAAAGCTCAGCACAGACGCAAAATACAGAGCCAGCGCAAGCTGAACAAAAGAAGCCACAATATAGTACAGACTCAGCTTTAACGCCTGAAAACAATCCTCTCTGGTAAACACTTCCATATAATTTTTCAGCCCCACAAACTCCTTTTCACCGATATACTTCATATCATAAAAGCTGAATCCGATCATTTTAAAGAAGGGGATATAGGTAAAGACCAGAAGCAGTGTCACCGGCACAAACATAAAGGTAAAAATACACAGCCTCCTGTTTACTTTTCCTGATGTCACCCATGCCTTGAAGCTCCTCTTTTCATTCATAAATCCACGCACTCCTTTCCTTTTAAAAAGCGGGGTGAGCCTTCACCCCGCCCGTTCTCTTAGTTTTCCACGCCATTGGATTTCTGAGCCGCCGTCCATTTCTCATTCCATTCCGCACTCATGTCTTCCATGGTCTTGGTTCCAGATACAGCCTCTTCTACAATCTGTGTGGGAACTGCCCCAGATACATTGATTCCAAGTTCGGAATCATTGTTAATATCATTAAAAAGATTCTCTTCACCAGCCGCTGCCGGATTATTTACTACAAGCTCTATACCATCCAACGCCTTTAAAGCTTCCGGATATTCATCACCAATTACAATGGAAAGTCCGCCTTCTCCCTGTGCAAATCCTGATTTCTCCACCAGCCATTTAATGTAACACATTGCCGCAATCTGATTGTCTTTAGAACTGTTGCAGTTGATGCCGTAATTATAATCAGGCCCTGCCGATACATACTGTTTTCCGTCCACGGTAATTGGAAAAGTCATATAACCGATGTCATCTGCATTGTCGCCTGCCTGCTGCATCTGTATCACAGACCAGGAACCAAGAGCCATGCAGCCGATCTCGCCTTTATTCAGCATGCCTTTGCTGCCTTCCCAGTCAGTAGTAGTGGGTTCTTCCTCGGTCAGCCCTCTTTTTACCGCTTCATACAAGGTATTGTATACAGCATACGGACCGGTTCCGTCTCCTCTGTCTGAGAAGGGATTCTGTCCTTTGGTAAGTCCATTGTTAGAAAAATCTGCATCCCCTGTAGCGCCGCCGTCAATGTATGCGTCCCATGCCGTCATTGTC
The DNA here is from genome assembly GCA_910575555.1 of Lachnospiraceae bacterium. Lineage (GTDB taxonomy): Bacteria > Bacillota > Clostridia > Lachnospirales > Lachnospiraceae > Petralouisia. The sequence continues at coordinate 79,964 of CAJTFX010000010.1, forward strand.
CAGCCTGCCGCAAAATTGGTATACAGCGGAATAGCGTCTGTCTTATCTTTAATCTGCTGAAGCGCATTCAGAAACTCGTCCGGCGTCTTTGGAAGATCTTTAATTCCCGCCTGTTCAAACACTGCTCTGTTGTATACAATTCCCTGAACATTGGCCATGGAAGGAATTCCATATACATTATCCTGATATGCGTAATTATTCAGCATATTTTCTTCATAGGTTTCGGCAAGGGTCTTTTTGTCGCCCAGTTTTGTAAAATAATTTCCTAATTCATCCTTATCAACCGTCATTGGAACCATACAGATATCACCCCAGTCGCCGGTGGTAAGGCGTGTCTGCATATCATCTGCATAACTTGTGATTCCTTCATATTCGATATTAATGTTGGGATATAATTTTTGGAATTCTTCTATGTAGCTTTTAAATGTAGTATCTACCACATCGGTTTTGTGGGTCAGAAACTTCAAATTCGCCTCCAAATCCGTGTAGTCTTCTCCCAGCTTAATCTGGTCGATGGTCACATCCGCCGTATTCTCACCTTCCTTTTTCTCCTGCTCTTTGGTTCCGCATGCGGATAATGGCATTACCATAGCCGCTGCAAGTGAAGCCGCAAGTACTCTCTTCAAGGTTTTCTTTTTCATAGTTTCTCTCCTTTTCTTTTTTTATTTTAAGGCCATGACGCCTTAATGGACTGATTTTTCTCATTGTATTCGCACACCTCTTCTGCCCCATTTTCAGCCACTCATTTAATTTAAATTTAAATTTAAAATGTTTATTTATCAATTTGTTTATATTAATTTAACTATAATTAAATTAATATAAATTGTCAACACTTACTTTATTGTTATGTATTATTTCGTTATTAACACTAATTTCATCTTTCATTTTTTGTGCAATATGTATAAGTATTTTCTCATTTTTATCAATTTATAAACTTATATTAAGATTAATAAATTAATAAAATAATATTCATTTTAATTTTCCGCACAAAAAAAAGAGCAATCTCACTTGCTCTTAAACTAAAAATGGTATGTATGTATCGCGCGTCGGCTCCCACAGGAACTGCAAAGCGCCAGCAGTATAAACGGAAAACCCCAGGGATACAGCCTGTGATCAGATTCTATGTTTTCTGCTCTTCTTTCTTTGACGCTTTCGTTTTTGACCGTACTGTTTGTTTCTCAACAATTTTTCCAGTTACAATCTGAACTCCCTGCAAATAATCTTTATGTTCTATTTTCTTTATCAATGACTTCACACAGATCTCCGCCATCTGATCCATGTCAACGCTGTATGTTGTAATCTTTTCCTCCCTTCCTGTGCTTCCCGGCAGAAAATCATCAAACCCTACCACCGACACATCCTCCGGAACCGAATAGCCAAGATCCTCCAAATCCTGAATCAACGTATATGCCGCCAGATCGCAGTTGCATACATAGGCGTCCATTTCAATCCTTCTGGTCAGTATCTTATCGTAAATCTTTCCATATTTGCTGCGATCGGATATTTCCCATCCAGGTTCAAAGGTTATATTATTTTCCCTTAACGCTTTTCTGTAGCCCCAGTAGCGATCCGCAATACTGTTTGTAGCTTCTGCATTTCCGATAAACCCTATCTTCCTGTGCCCATGCCGGATCAGATAATCCGTCAGCAGGTAAGTTCCGTAATACCCATCAGAAATCACTGTATCAAATACAATAGACGGCATATAAGTGTCAAGAAAAAAAACCGGCAGTTCCGCCTGGCTGACGATCTTCTCAATATACTTTCCGTCCAGCTGCCCTAAAAGAATCAGTCCGTCAACCTTTCCATCCTGCAGCACTTTTGGAATATTGCTTTCTTCCTCATCTTCTTTGGAAAGCAGCTCCAAAATGCCGTAATATTTATTGTCATATAACGCCCTGACTACCTTTCCGTATAACTCACCATAAAATGAAAGGGAACGTCCATAATAATGTTCCGGGACGATCACCCCGATATTTCCCGTTTTCCCAGCTGCGCCTTTCCCCGACTGACTGGGGATATACCCCATCTGTTCCGCAATCTGCTTAATTCTCATCCTCAGCTCATCACTGACTCCCGGTTTGCCTGACAACGCTTTGGAAACTGCAACATTACTCACTCCAACTTTCGCAGCTATATCTGCTAATGTTACATCCTTAGCCATAAATTTCCTCCATCTTATAATTAAAATTAAATTTATTTAATCTTTTTCTAATTAATTTTAATATACAGAAAATTTATGTTTCTGTCAAGCATGACCGGCTGTTAATTCTCTCTATAGTTCCATCCCCGCAACATTCATACAGGAACGCTGTCAGGCTGCAGCTTTACTAATCATTCCAGAAACGCAAAGGGCGCTTCCTTTACCATATGAAGAAACTGCAGCAGCAGATAAGCGCAGCGCAGAGATACCTTCTCTTTCTCCAGAATCCGTTCCGCCTCCCGCTTATCTGCCAGAATCACTTCAATATCCTCACTGTCCTCCCGGAAACGGCCGTCTATGTTTCCCAACGCATATCCAAACACAGCGCATCCAGTCTCGTCGGTAAATCCCGGCCCCAGGAAAAACGGCCGGCGGAACATGTCTTTTCCGCCCCGATATACTTCAAAGTCCAACCCGGTTTCCTCTTTCATTTCCCGGACTGCCGCTTCTTCCGGCGTCTCGCCGGCATCTATCAGCCCTGCCGGAAGCTCGTAAAGATAATCTCCTGCCGGATAGCGGTATTGGCGGATCATTACTATTTTCTCCGGTTCTTCCCGCCAGAGCGGATAAATGACAATCCCTTCCGGTTTCAGCGGATCGGTATTGATTTTCAGCTTTTCTTCCGGATTGCGGCTAGCGAAATAATAGGGAAAGAACCGGCCGCTGCAGGTCAGGGCGTCCATACAGTATAAATTTAAAAAAGGGTTATCGGTTAATTTCCGGATTCCTGTAAATTTCTTTTTTTCTTCCAATTAATATGCTCACCTGCTTTCCTGATTTAATAAGTCTGCTTTCAGACGCTCCAGTTTTTGTTCTGCATCCGCAAGGGAGGTTCCCTTTACGCCAAAGTAAAATTTAATCTTCGGCTCTGTGCCGGAGGGCCGCACACAGCACCATGCATTTTCGCTTAATTCATAATAGAGCACATTGGATCTGGGCAGCCCGGCAGCTGTCACTTCTCCTGATTTCATGTCCTTTCTTGTGTCAGCCTGATAATCCCTCACGGCAAGAACCTCAAATCCGCCTAAGGATAATTTGGGTTCCCTGCGCATGCAATCCATGATTTCCTGTATTTTGGCCGCGCCGTCAATTCCCTTTAATGTCATTGTGGCAAGCCCTTCTTTATAATAACCATACTTTTCATACATTTCCACCATGGCGTCCCACAAAGTTTTGCCCTGGGTCTTATAATAGGCCGCCGCTTCGCAGAGCATCATAACCGCCACACAGGCATCCTTGTCCCTGGCATAAGCGCCTGCCAGGCACCCGTAGCTTTCCTCCAGGCCAAATACATATTGACAGCTGTTCTGTTCTTCAAACCGCTTTATCAGCTCTCCGATATACTTAAATCCTGTCAGAACTTCAAACAGCTTCACTCCGTACGCCCCGGCGACAGCCTTTGCCATATCCGTAGTGACAATGGTTTCCACCAGAGCCGGATTCTCCGGCATGGTTCCGTCAGCAGTCCGCTCTCTCAGAATATATTCTGCAATCAGCATCCCGGACATATTTCCGGTAAAGCTTATATACTCCCCGCTTGTTTGATCCCTGCAGTATACCCCCAGACGGTCAGCGTCCGGGTCAGTGGCAAGCACAAGATCCGCTTCTGCTTCCCCGGCCAGCTTCAAGGCCAGCTCCCAGGCTTCTTCCGATTCCGGATTCGGATAGCTGACTGTGGGGAAATTACCGTCCGGCAGTTCCTGCTCTTTCACCACATACACCTGAGTAAATCCAAGTTCTTTCAATACCCGGCGGACCGGTAAATTGCCTGCGCCGTGAAGGGGCGTGTATACAATCTTTAATTCTTTTGCCGCCTGCGGAATCAGCTCCGGATGGATGCTCTGTTTCTTCAGTTCTTCCATATAAGCGTCATCCATCTCCGGGCCAATCATCCGGTAAAGCCCCTGGGCTTCAGCCTCCTGTTTTTTCATGCTCTTCACCTGGGACAATTCCGTAACCTCTGCCACTTGCACCAGAATATTTTTATCATGGGGCGGCGTAATCTGCGCTCCGTCCTCCCAGTACACTTTATAACCGTTATATTCCCGTGGATTATGGCTGGCCGTAATTACAATTCCGGCTGTACAGCCTAATTGCCGAACTGCAAAGGACAGTTCCGGCGTGGGGCGGAGACTGGGGAACACCCATGCCTTAATCCCATTGGCATTTAAGCACAGCGCAGCTTCTTCTGCAAATTCCGGCGACATCCTCCTGGAATCATAGGCAATGGCCACCCCTTTCTCCTGTCCATTCTGACTGACGATATAATTGGCAAGCCCCTGGGTAGCCTGACGCACCGTATAGATATTCATACGGTTGGTGCCTGCCCCAATCACGCCCCGAAGCCCTCCGGTTCCAAATTCAAGCTGACGGTAAAAACGGTCCTCGATCTCCTTTTCATCGGTGAGGGCTGACAGCTCCGCTCTGGTTTCTGCATCAAAATAGGGATCTTCACACCATTGTCTGTACACTTCTCTGTAGTCCATAGATTACCTCTCTTTCCTGTTTCTGCATCCTGCAGAAAATATCTTTGTTCCTTTCACTTGCTTTGTTAACTGCTTTAATTAAATTTAATCTAAATATTAATTAATTTTAATTTCTTTTTGGTTTATTATATATCCTTTATTCAGATTATGCAATTGTTTTTATACAAAAATTTTCATTTAAAAAAATGATTCTTTCCGTGATTACAGCCGTCAGATTAACGTTCCTCTCCTTTGTACGAAACTGACAAAAAGCATCCAGAAAATTTGTTTACTAATAACAATTGCATTTCACAGCCAGGAATGCTATACTGGCCTCAGTAAATATAAGATGATTGGCCAAGAATGTTACTGTTTACAGGCATGACTAGGCATATTCTAAACACATTGTTTTGAATATGGCTGGTTTTTTTTCGTTACAGAAGGGAGGGATTGCTATTTACTCTTTTGATAAGCGTTTAAATAATAACACAGTAAGCGCACATGACAGCGAGGGAAAGGAGGTAATCCTGAAAGGGAAAGGAATTGCTTTTCTAAACAACGGAGCAATTGATGAAAGCAAAATTGAAAAAGTATTTGTATTTTCGGATAAGAAAAATCTTCACAGTTATTTTTCTCTTTTAGACAAAATCCCCTATGAGTATGTGGAAACTGCAGAACTGATTATTTCTTACTCCCAGAAAATGCTTCATAAAGATCTGGATGAGCATATTTATGTAACCATAACAGATCATCTGCATTACGCCATTCAGCGTTTGAAAGAAAATATTGCAATCAAGAACCCTCTGATTTGGGAAATACAGAGATTTTATCCCACTGAGTACCAGATCGGACTTGCCTCCCTGGACATTGTGGAAGAAAAACTGGGCGTACATTTCGACCCGGATGAGGCGGCCTCCATTGCACTGCACATTATCGACGCAGAACTGAATGTCAATCTTGACCAGACTATGAAAATGACGCAGGCCATGCAGGATATTCTGAACATTATCAAATACTATTTTAAAATCACCTTTGATGAGGAAAGCCTGGAATACAACCGGCTGACCACCCATTTAAAGTATTTTGTCCAAAGAGCCATGAAATCCGAGTATGTGCAGGATACCGACTCCGAACTCTATGAACTCATTAAGAAAAAGTATCCAGGAGTCCATAACTGCACCAACCGGATTGCCTCCTATATGGAAAGCCAGCTTCATTATCAGGTAACCGACAGCGAAAAAATGTATCTGACCGTCCACATACAGTCCTTATTAAATAAATAACAAAGGAGAAGATCCATATGAATTATGAAAAACTGGCCGACAGCATCGTCAAATATGTCGGCGGCGTAAAAAATATAGAAAGCCTGACCCATTGCATTACCAGACTGAGATTTCAGCTTGCCGATGAAAGCAAAGCATCGGACGAAGCGTTAAAGCAGCTGGAAGGCGTGGCTTCTGTGGTCCATTCAGCAGGACAGTATCAGGTAGTAATTGGAAACAGCGTTATAAAAGTATATGACGCAATTTGTGAAAAATATCATCTCGGCAAAACAAATGTTTCCGCCTCAAAAGAAAAAAGAAGCATCAAAGACCGTTTTATGAAGCTGATTTCAGGAATTATGATGCCGTCTTTATCCGTTCTGTGCGCATGCGGAATGTTAAAGGGATTAAATGCCGTTTTCACCTATTTTGGATGGTACTCTGACGCCTCCGGCATTTATATCCTGTTAAATGCAATTGGAGATTCCATCTTCTATTTCTTTCCAATTGTAATCGGCTATAATATGGCAAAGACAATTGATATGAAAAATCCATATTTGGGGCTTCTTATAGGCGCATCCATCTGCTACCCCACACTCAATGGCATGGACGTTGAATTATTCGGCAAAGTAATCAACGCAACTTATTCCTCAACGGCGCTGCCTGTCATATTGATGGTAGCATTGGCAAAACCTCTGGAAACATTTTTCAACAAAGTAATTCCGGAAATAGTCAGCAACTTTCTGACGCCCATGTTTGTTATGATTATTACCGTAATTCTGGGATTTACAACCGTCGGCCCAATTGCAAATGCCGCGTCTGCAGGAATGTCCGATATGATTTTAGCGGTATTTGGTCTAAGCCCCATCCTGTGCGGCCTGATCACAGGCGCTTTATGGCAGGTGATGATTGTTTTTGGAATACAGATCGTTTTAGTGGTGGTTGCAATCACCAATATTATGGCAGGCGTGCCTGACCCTATTTTACCATTTACTACATTTGTCGCTTTCTCGACCACCGGAAGCGTAATTGCCATCTGGCTGAAAACGAAAGATAAAAATCTGAAAAAAACTGCGTTTCCGGCATGGATTTCCGGAATCTTCGGCATTACAGAACCGGCAATCTACGGTATTTTGCTGCCCCGTACAAAACAGTTTGTCATTACCTGCATCAACGGCGGCATTTCCGGCATAATTGTTGCATTCTTCAATATGCGGTATTATACCATGGCCGGCATGGGCATTTTTGAAATCCCCGCATTGCTGAATCCGGAAAACCCGAAAGAATCCTTTATTCAGTGTGCCATTGCAACTGCTGTTTCTTTCGCATTGGGTTTTGCTGTTTCCTACCTAACCTATAAAGAACAGGAAATATCAGAAACTGCTGTTCGGCTTGTTTCTCCGATCAAAGGCGAGGTGTTCCCGCTGGAACAAATTTCTGACGCCGCTTTTTCCTCCGGAAGCCTGGGAAAAGGATTTGGAGTAATTCCAAAAGAGGGAAAAATATACGCGCCATTTAACGGAAAAGTTGAATGCCTGTTTCCCACAAAGCATGCTCTTGGCCTTATCTCCGACACTGGTACAGAACTGCTCATCCATGTTGGGATTGACACTGTGCAGCTGGAAGGAAAATATTATGAGTGCAGCATCCATCAGGGCGATTCCTTCCAAAAAGGCGACTGCCTGCTGACATTTGATCTGGACGGCATCAGCAAAGAAGGTTATTCCATTGAAACACCGGTAATCATCACCAATACGGAAAACTATCAAAACATAGAATTTGAAAACAAAAAATTTGTAAATGCAGGCGAAAGCATTATCCAACTGTCATAGGAGAAGAGAATATGTTTCCAGATAATTTTTTATGGGGCGGTGCAACCGCAGCTAACCAAATCGAAGGCGGCCATTTGGAAGGCGGGAAAGGAGACTGCATCTCCGACCACCTGACCGGCGGCTCCAAAGACGTAAAAAGGCGTTTCACTCCCGTCATTGAAAAAGACGCCTTTTATCCCAGCCGGGAAGGAGTGGATTTTTATCACCATTATAAAGAAGATATCAAATACTGCGGCGAAATGGGTTTTAAAGTATTTAGAATGTCCATTCGCTGGGCAAGGATTTTTCCTACCGGCCTGGAAGAACGCGCCAATGAAGAAGGCCTGAAATTTTATGACGACGTGTTTGACGAATGCCATAAATACGGTATTCAACCGATGGTTACGCTCTGCCACTTTGACATGCCGTATCTTTTATTTGAAAAATATCAGGGCTTTACAGACAGAACCGTCATCGACTGCTTTGTGAAATATGCAAAGACTGTTTTCAAAAGATATCGGCATAAAGTGAAATACTGGCTTACCTTTAATGAAATCAATTTTGGATGCATTCCCATGGGAAACCTTGAGGTTCTGGGAATTTATCACCCAAAAACAACGGATTACACCCAGCCATATGATGTTCCTGCCCAGCGATACCAGGCCCTGCATCATGTCTTTTTAGCCAGCGCCAAAGCTGTTGCAGAAGGACATAAAATCAATCCGGATTTTAAAATCGGATGTATGATAGCACATGTAACGCTCTATCCATACTGCTGCGCCCCTGAGGACATGCTGCTTGCTCAGGAGATGGATCACAGATTCAATGACTTTTGCGGAGATGTGCAGGTAAAAGGTGAATACCCTTATTATATGGAAGATTATTTCAGGCAGAACAACATTCTGATTACAAAAGAACCAAACGATGATGAACTTCTGAAAAAGGGCCGCGTGGACTTTTATTCCTTTTCCTATTATATGTCAAACTGCGTATCTTCCCGGGAACACCTGGAAACCTCCATGGGAAATTTACTAAACGGCGTGAAGAATCCTTACCTGGAAAGCAGCCAGTGGGGTTGGCAGATAGATCCAAAGGGGCTGCGTTACACCCTTCACAAGCTCTATGACCGCTATCATATCCCCCTTATGATCGTTGAGAACGGCCTGGGCGCGGCGGATGTTTTAGAGAAAGACGGTTCCATAAACGATACGTACCGCATTGACTATCTGAAAAAACATATTTTTGAGATCGGACAGGCCCTGGAAGGGGGAGTCGATGTCATGGGCTATACCATGTGGTCACCCATTGACCTGGTATCCTCCAGTACCGGAGAACTAAAAAAAAGATACGGCTTAATTTATGTGGATCGTGACGACGAGGGACATGGGGATTATTCCCGTTATAAAAAAGATTCTTTCTATTGGTACAAAAGCGTTATAGAATCCGGCGGGATTGAGCCTTCTTTTGTTCCGTAAAAGAAAAGCAGAAAACATCTGGAAGAAACGCAGGCCGCATGCTATAATTATACCAAGCGTCGAAAAAACTGACGTTTCGTATAACAATACGCACACAGCCGCACAAAAGAAAATTGCCGCTTTGCGGCGTGCGGCCGGCGCAGCTGCACGGCAAATCTTTTTACCGTGCAGTATACTTCAGACAGAATGGCAAAACAGAAAGGAATTTTTGTTGATAAGTCTCTGCTGCTGACAGAATTAATCCCTTCTTTCGGCAGCGTAAACTGTTATTGCTGCATCACCAGACCCCGCCGCTTTGGGAAAACAGTCATGGCGAATATGATTGGAGCATTCTTTGGAAAAACGGACAAATCAGACTGTATCTTCCAGCATCTTGCTGTTTCAGAACATAATGCATCCCGTACCCACCGAAACAGATATGATGTTATCTATATTGATTTCAGCAGGGCCCCAAAAGGCTGCAGCAGCTATGCACAGTATATCCGGCGTATTGAAAACAGTCTTGTCAGGGACTTGCTGAACGCCTGTACAGACTGCGGCGTCAGTGCAGATGATTCTCCCTGGGACGCCCTGCAGAAAATATATGAGGAAAAAGAGCATAAATTTCTATTTGTATTAGATGAATGGGATGCGGCTTTCCACATGCCCTTTGTCTCTGCCGAAAATCAGAAAGAATATCTCCTGTTTTTAAAATGCCTCCTCAAGGATCAGCCTTATGTAGAATTTGCATATATGGCAGCCTCAGAGAAATTCAGCGAATATTTCGGTTTGTCTGATACGGAAGTAGATAACCTCTATGAAATCTACAAGAAAAACACGGAGTTCCCAAAATTCACCCGCCAGGAACTCCGTATCTGGTATGATGGTTACTATACCGCTGCCGGAACCCGGCTCTATAACCCGCGTTCTGTTGTTTTGGCCCTGACAGACAATCAGCTTCGGAATTATTGGATTAGTTCCGGACCCTATGATGAATTATTCTATTATATCAGGCACAATGTTGAAGATGTAAAAGACGACTTAGTCCTAATGATTTCCGGAGAACGGGTTTCTGCAGGCATTGGTCAATTTGCCGCTTCCTCTATGGAAATACATTCCAGAGAGCATATTTACTCCGCTATGGTAGTTTATGGACTTCTGACTTATGAGAACGGAAAAATGAGGATTGTATCATTATTGAATTAAAAACAGACAGTACGTTAGAAGAGGCAATCGCTCAGATTAAGGAGAAAAACTATGCACTCCGGTTTAAAGGAACTCTTGGAAAAGAGAGGCCGTATACCGGACGGATACTGGCTGTAGGCATTAGCTACAGTAAGCAGACCAAAGAACATCACTGCAGGATAGAGTTATTGAAATCATAAAATTCAGCATTTATATCTACCGGCTAATCAAAGGGAAAAACGGCATAGCCCGCAAGTTATGCCGTTTTTTCCGTAAACCCGTCCTAAATTTCCTATTCCACTTTCACCAGTGAAAAATCTGACAGCGTAATCTCAGAAGCCGGAGTAGAAACCTCATTTCCTTCCCCATCTTTGATAAGCCCCATGGAAACCACCAGAGTAGCTGCTGAATCTGTTTCTTCTCCCATGGTAAATTCAACGGCAACCTCTTTCTCCTGATTTTCCTCCAGTAAAATATCCTCTCCTCCGTACCATGTATAGCTCTGGCTTAACATAGCTAGCTTAATGGTGCGGGCTTTCGTGGAAGCTGCCCGGAAGGTGATACGGTATTTTTTGCCCTGTTCCAGAGTGATTCCTTCCTGCTTTAACTGTACATTTCAATCCTCTGTTCCAACATTTTCAATGTGATACACTGCTTTATTCTCTGCAAAAGATACTTCGGCTTCTCCCGGAGCGGTAACTGCCTTCACCCATCCATCTTCTCCGGAAGCAAAATCGCCGTTTACCATCAGATTTTCTCCGGCCGGTTTTTCCGGTACTGCAGGAGCCTCTATTTTCTCCAGATTGATATTGTCGATGCAGATACGATGTTTTTCTGTAATCTGGACATCTCCCACTGCGCCCATAGAAATGCTGAGCACTGCTTTGGAATCTGAGGGATTCTTCATCTGAAACTGGATTTCATAGGTATTATAACCATTTTCCAGTTCTACGATTTTTTCCCCGGAATAGGGAGTCCAGTCATCATCGCTGGTTCCGTCCCTCTGGATTGCAAACATCAGTTTTCTTGCCAGGCTTGATTTAGCGTCAAGGGTAAGTTTGTACCATTGATCCTTTTCAAGCTCAATATTGTTCTGTTTCAATTGAATCTTCCAGGCCGCATCTCCAGTGTTGTTGATGGTAAAGTCTGCCGCATTGTCTTCGGTCAGGCTGTCCACCACATAAGAAGCGTCCGCACTGCTGTCTACATATGCCTCATATCCGGCAAACCCGGCGTTAAAGCTTCCGTTTTTAATTAGGCTGTCTTCCTCGATCCGTACATCATCAATGTAAAATACTCCCGGCTCTTTGATATAAAATGCAAGATTGGTATCCGGCAGTTCCTGCCCCAACACAAGCTTGTCACTGTATTTCTTCTCTTCGCCTGTCATTGGGAACTCAAAGTTCTGTCCGGCTGCTATCAGGCTGACGCTTTTTCCGGCTTCCCCTTCCGCCGTAAAGCTCAAGGCATAGGTCTGTCCTCCGGTCAATGCCAGTTCCTCCTGAGAGACAATCACCGGATTTTCTGCAGTGGTTCCCTCCGGAGCCTTTATCATCAGCCGCCGGATATTATCCTCATTTGTCACCCTGACTTCGGAACCCTGATTCCCGGTTACCGTCCAGTAGCCCAAACGTCCCTGGCCTTCCTGGAAGCTACCGTTATAGACATAATTTCCATCCGCCAGAATCCCCTTTTTATCCTCGGTAATGTCAATTTCCTTTGTCTTTTTCAGAACTACATTGCTGATCTTGATTCCTGCCGTTGATTCCGCGTCGCCCATATTGAATTCCAGGCGTCCGTTGGCGTCATCGCTGTCTTTCATGGTAAATTCATAGGAGTATGTCTTCTTTTCCGTTGTAAGCTCTACCACTGTATCGTTAAGATACCGGCGGTAAGATCTGTCCGGAGCCGACACATCCACCTTCATTGTCCTTGCGCTTTCCGCAGACGCGTCAAAGGAAAGCTGATACACTCCGCCTTTTTTCATAGGCAGATTCGGCTGCACAAGCTGAATGCTGTAATCTGCAGTTCCGGCTTCTTCTGTGGCAATGGTTATCTCATTGTTTTGAATCGCTGCCGTTCCCTTTCCTCCAAGGGCAGTCAGGAAACTCCAGTCTTTGCCGTCTGTAAGATCTTCCTGTACTGCGAAGTCTCCGTTTATCACATAATTTCCATTTGCATCCGGCTCCCTTAAAACAACGTCTTTGACAGGTTTATCCACATTTTCATCATAGCTGCTTTTCTGGTACGCTTTTACATAATCCACATAAAATGCTGAATTTGCAATATCTGTCGTCTCATCGGGGTTTCCCGGCCAGCTTCCGCCAACAGCCAGATTCAGAATCATATAAAATGGCTGATCAAACGGCGCCGGATAACTGATTTCTCCCTGCCCTTCTGTGGCAGAATACCAGTCATTTTCTGTATGAATAAGCTTTCCGTCTACATACCAGCTGATTTTTCCTGGTATCCATTCCACTTGAAATACATGATATTCTTCTGAGAAATCCCCGCTGGGTAAGGTATATTTTCCCTGGCTCTCGCTGTGGGGATTCCCATAATGGATGGTTCCGTAAGAAGTGTTTGTCTCATGTCCAAGCACTTCCATAATGTCGATTTCCCCGCACCGGGGCCATTGGCCGTACAGGTTCTCATTGGCGGGCATCATCCAGAATGCAGGCAAGAACCCCTGTCCTTTGGGAACCTTCACCCTGGCTTCAAACAGGCCATATTTAAAGTTATGCTTATTCTGCGTATTAATGCGCCCGGAAGTATAGGATACGGTTCCGTCTTCCTGCTTCGTTTCCACAGGCTGTATCACCAGGTTTCCGTCTTTCAGGAAAATGTTTTCTTCCGAATCCACATATGCCTGCAGCTCGCTGTTTACCCATCCGGGATCGTGGGTTTCCACATTCCAGTCTTCCCGGTTCAGGGACGTTCCGTCGAAGGAATCTTCCCATTTCAGCTCATATCCGTCATAGGATAAATCCGGCTGTTCCGCTGCAGGTTCTTCTACCACCGTCAATGTCACATCTGCTGTTTTGCCATTTGCGGATTTTACGGTTATTTTAGCCGTACCGGCACCGATTCCTGTCACTTTTCCTGTGCCGTCTACAGAGGCCACAGATTTGCTGCTTGTGGAATAAGTAAGAGTTTTTTGCGTTGCGTTGTCCGGTTTTACCACCGCGCGTACCTGAGCTGTTTCACCTACTTTAATGGATGAAGGCGAAACGGTTGCTGATATGCCGGATACAGGAATCTCATTTGACGGATTCTGATCCGGATTCTGATCTGGATTCTGATCATTTTTAGTTTTTACTGTCAAATAAATATATTTTTTTGTTTTCTTTTTATTTTTTCCGGTAACTGTCACTGTAATTTTGGCAGTCCCTGCAGATCTTGCGGTAATTTTGCCGCCTTTATCCACTGCCGCAACCTGTGCCTTGCCAGATTTAAAGGTTACGCTCTTTTTCGCCGCCTTAGGCGTAACTGTTACATTGACTTTCGCATCCTGGCCAACTGTCATGGCATAGTTCTTATTTGTAACTGCCTTTGATCCGATCTTTAACTTAACGCTTTTAACTGCCGTTGCTTTTTTTACCACCAGATTAATATATTTCTTCGTTTTCTTCTTATCCTTTCCGGTAACAGTAATTGTTATCTTTGCCTTTCCAGCCGCTTTTGCTGCAATCGTTCCCTTTTTGCTCACTGTTGCAATCTTTTTTCTGCTGGATTTGAAGGTGACGCTTTTGCGGGCCGCTTTTGGCGAAGTTATGACTTTTATTTTCTTTTTCTGGCCCGCTGTCATAGTATACTTTTTGTTTGTTACCGTCTTTGCTCCGATTTTCAGTTTCACGCTTTTTACCGTTTTCCCTGACGCCGCCTCCGCCGGGACAGACGGTATCGTTACAGAAGTAACCGCCATGGCAGCTGCCATTGCAAAAGTCAGCATTTTTTTCTTCATCGAATTCTTCATTTTGCTTTCCCTCCTTATGAAATATAATTTAGTAAGGGAATTATATACAATTTTTAATCCTGCGTATATTAACAATCTGGAAAAAATATCAGATTTATGACTGTAATTTCTACAATTTTTAGGCACTCAGATTTCAGGGAACGCTTGAAAAAAAGGCGCCGTATACCGGACGGACACTGGCTGTGAGAATCTGCTGCAGCAAGAATACAAAAGAGCATAGATGCAAAATAGAAATATTGGAATTGTCCTGATATAAATCAGCAATTTCTAAAAAGCAGTTGAGGCATCACCGCTTTCCTGCCAGAAAAACAACGGACGGTAAAGCAGAAAAGCTGTCCTCATTATCCGACAGCTTTTCCTGATTCAGCATTTTTTATTTTTCCATTATCAAACTTTGCTGATACTTATTCTCAGTATCATAGCCGAGTTTATACCCTGTGTCCAAATACCACTCTACTGCCTCTGCAGCGTTGTCACGCTCACTGACAATTAGAACAAATCCCATGTCGAAGCCTTCATTTGTATATCTTTTTTCGCTATCTGGTATTGTATAATACCAAAAATGCTGCCAGTATGCAATAGCATTGGTTTTGGCATCCCCATACGCTTCCAAAAGATCCCCATTTTTGTCCGCAAATCTTTCCGCATGAAACATTTTGTGAAGCGCTGCCGCACTGTCACTGGAAGATGCTACTCTGGATTCAGCACATCCCCAATTTACATAATGGTATACTAAATCTGAAGGAGTTTTTCCTTGTAAATCTTCGTAAGATTCTTTGTAATACAAAAGATTCAAAAAAGGACTGACGTCACGAAATTCATTCCCATGTAATACATAATTCACCCAATGACAGTACGCTTTCACATAATCATTTCCGCATAATTTTTTGATATCGCTATTTGAAGAAACATTTAAGTAATATACCGGATCAAATGCTGCAGAACAAGCATAACCTTTGGCAAGTCCCCTGGTATACCAATCTTTTATAAGTTTTCCATAATTTCTTCCTATGGACTTCACCGTAGCATCGGACGAACTGTAACGCCCATAATAAAAGGCTGCATCAAACAAAGGCGCATCCATTTTTACCGCACTGAAATTCCCCTTATAAATTTCCTTATATTCATTTGATGAGGTGTATGCCCTGACAATCAACTGGTTGCTCCCATGCATAACCTGTGTAGGATCAATCCTGAGGCGGAATCCCTCGTTGCCAGTGGGATAACCAGGAAATGCACTCGCAACATCACCTCTTTTAACTCTTTCACAGTTGCAGACAGGAACTCCATTCAAATATGTTACCACTTCCGAAACTCCATTTCCATAAATTGCCCAGCCTTCTATCTGAAGATCGCCTGATTGCCTTAAACCATCCGCGGGCTTCTCCACATTTGCCTGAAAAGCTTTCACATCTGCCCTGGTCAACGTACCTGACTGATTCACTGAGCTTGATTCTGCTTTAACGTTTTTCACAGTTCCCGTCATCCCAAAGACGATTACCATTCCAATTACCAGTAAAACATATCTTTTTAATTTTTTCAAAATACTTCCCCCTTCTTCACTAAAAAATATTTTTATCCTGCAAGCGTACAAAACATATTATAATATTTTTAATATAACATCTCTTTTTGTCATTTTATGGGGAAAATTGTCATCTTAATATCTGCTTTTCCAATCTGTCAAATAAACAGATGCATTTCAGCAGTTCCTATTCCAACACTTGCTTGCTGTCAAAACCCCATAGAAAAAGCCAGCGCAAAGGTTCAATTTCACCCTCTGCACTGGCTTTGCCGCTTCTTTTTCTTTCTCCTAACACATCTTATGCACCAGCTCTCTTATCAATCTGCTGTAGGCTCGGTTTCCATTCGATATTTATCCAGAATAATCTGCTGAATCGTCTCTCGGGTCTGCGAATTGATTGGATGTGCAATGTCCCTGTATTCGCCGTCTGCCGCTTTTCTGCTTGGCATTGCGATAAACAGGCCCTTTTCACCTTCAATCACTTTTATGTCATGAACAACAAATTCTTCGTCAATGGTAATGGATACCACCGCCCTCATCTTACCTTCTTTCTCTACTTTTCTGATTCTCACATCTGTTATCTGCATAAATTCCCTGCCCCTTTCATAGCCACCTAACCTGAAGGTTAAATTACATATCTTTCGTTATGTTCATATACTACTTTAATTCCATCGCCGCCGCTGAAGTAAGTATTGGCACGTAAGGTATCACGGCTTTCTACAATACAGTTTTCTATATGTGTGTTATCTCCTATGTATACGTCATTCAATATAATGGAATTCTTGATCACACAATTCTTGCCTACAAATGCTTTCTTGAATAAAATGGAATTCTCCACTTTGCTGTTAATAATGCAGCCGCTGGAAATCAGGCTGTTGCGCACTTCTGAACCCACATTATACTTGGCTGGAGGAAGATCATCCACCTTGGAATAAATCTTCGGCTCATTGCTGAAGTACTTGCGAACTTCCGGCCTCAGGAAATCCATGTTGGTCCGGTAATAGGATTCCACTGTGGCAATATTGCTCCAGTATTCCTCCATCTTATAGCCGTAAATGCGTTTCAGGTTCTTATAGCGGATTAAAATATCCGTTACAAAATCATGCCGGTTCTCTTCTGCACAGCGTTCCAGCATCTCAATTAACTGCCTTCTGCGGACAATGTAAATTCCTGCTGAAATGGTATTGGACTGAGCAACCATCGGCTTTTCCTCAAATTCCACAATTCTGGAATCCTCATTCATCCGAATAACTCCGAACCGGCTCACATCCTCGCCCACCGGCATGTCCTTGCAGACAATGGTGATATCCGCCTTCTTCTCAATATGGTACTCCAGAATCCGGTTGTAATCCATCTTATAAACACAGTCTCCCGCCGCGATAATCACATAGGGCTCATGGCTCTTTTTCAGGAAATCAATGTTCCGGAACATAGCGTCTGCCGTTCCCCGGTACCACCAGGCATTGTCTGAAGTAACCGTGGGGTTAAATACATATAAGCCGCCCTGTTTTCTTCCGAAATCCCACCATTTGGAGGAGCTCAGATGTTCATTCAGGCTTCTTGCATTATACTGGGTCAGCACTGCCACTTTCTGAATATGGGAATTGCTCATATTGCTGAGAGCGAAATCAATGCACCGGTAACTTCCGCCAATGGGCATTGCTGCAATTGCTCTCTTACTGGAAAGCTCCTGCATCTTGCTGTTGTTGCCGCCTGCTAAAATTATACCTAATGCCTTCATATTATGTCACCTGCCTTAATAATTGATTCCCCGCTTGCCAGAATGCCTTCTGGATAATCCCCTGGTTCCGTGTCGCCGGATATGGCCGTATTCTTGCCCACCTTCACTCCGGACGGAATCACCGAGTTCTCCCCGACGGTCACAAGTCCGAAGGAATAAACGCTTTCATTCAGTTTATTCGGGGCTTCTTCACCGATTCCCAGTTCCACACGGTCGCCAATCTTCACGTTCTCAGCGATGATTGACTTATTGATGGTAACGTTGTCCCCAATCCTGGTATTCTGCATGATAATGGAGTCCCGCACCACCGAATCCTTACCGATAATTACGCCGGGCCCTATAACAGAGCCATAGACCTTGCCGTAAATCCCGGCTCCCTCACCGATAATGCAACGCTCTGTCACTGCTTCCGCTGCAACATACTGAGGTTCTATTGCCTCGCTCTTGGTGTAAATCTTCCAGTATTCTTCATACAGGTTAAATTCGGGAATCAAATCAATCAGTTCCATATTTGCTTCCCAGTAAGAACCAAGAGTTCCCACATCCTTCCAATAGCCGTTGTACTCATAAGCAAACAGCCGTCTGCTGTTCTCCCGGCAGTAAGGAATGATATGTTTTCCAAAATCGCAATTACTCTGCTCTGACATAGTTACCAGGGCTTCCCGCAGCACGCTCCAGTTAAAAATATAAATACCCATGGAAGCCAGATTGCTTCTGGGATTCTCGGGCTTCTCCTCAAATTCCAGAATCTGCTTATTCTCATCGGTAATCACAAGACCAAAGCGGCTTGCCTCCTCCCAGGGCACCGGCATGGCTGCAATGGTAACATCAGCATTATTTTCTTTGTGGAAATCAAGCATTACTTCATAATTCATCTTGTAAATGTGATCTCCTGAAAGAATCAGGACATATTCGGGATGGTAGCTTTCAATGTAATTCAGGTTCTGATAAATCGCATTGGCCGTCCCTGTGTACCATTCGCTGTTGTCACTCTTCTCATATGGCGGCAGCACCGTCACCCCGCCGTGGTTGCGGTCTAAATCCCACGGAATTCCAATCCCGATGTGAGTATTTAACTGCAGCGGCTGATATTGTGTCAATACACCTACCGTATCTATCCCAGAATTCACGCAGTTGCTTAATGGAAAATCAATAATTCGATACTTGCCGCCGAATGCAACTGCAGGCTTAGCCACTTTGGAAGTCAGTACTCCCAGGCGGCTTCCCTGTCCGCCTGCCAGAAGCATGGCAATCATTTCTTTACGAATCATGTCTCTCACCTCTCGTCAATTAATTTCTTGTTCCTTGTAGACCAATTATATCATAAAAGAATCTTTTAGTACACATTTTTCACAATTTTTTTCGCAGATTTTAGGTTTATTTGTCATTTCATACAATATTTTTCCCGAATCCCCTTTTTTCCGCTATTATTTTCTCCTGTTCTCACTCATTTTCAATTTGCAAAATACTGTATCTTGTTATAAAATGAAAGTAATAATCAATATAGAGTGGGCAGGTAATATGATATGTACAAAATTAATTTCGAAAAACCAATTCATCTTCATTTCATCGGCATCGGCGGCATCAGCATGAGCGGCCTGGCTGAGATTCTGCTGAAGGAAAATTTCCGCATTTCCGGCTCTGACGCAAGAGCCTCTAAACTGACCGACAAATTAACCAAACTGGGAGCCTCCATTGTGTTCGGACAGCGGGCCTCCAATATTACCGACGACATTGACGCCGTAGTATACACGGCAGCCATCCACCCCGGCAATCCGGAACTGGACGCAGCTTTGGACAAACAGCTTCCAACCCTGACAAGGGCGGAGCTTTTAGGGCAGATTATGGAAAACTACCGGGAATCCATCGCCGTTTCCGGCACCCACGGGAAAACCACCACAACTTCCATGATCACCCAGATTCTGCTTCAGGCATGTACCGATCCCACGATTTCTGTGGGAGGCATTTTAAAGTCCATTGACGGAAACATCCGTGTGGGCAGCTCCGATTTCTTTTTGACGGAAGCCTGCGAATACACCAACAGCTTTCTGCACTTTTATCCGAAATATGCCCTGATATTAAATATAGAAGAAGATCATCTGGATTTTTTCAAAGACCTGGAAGACATCCGGCGCTCCTTTCAGCAGTTTGCCGGCAATGTCTCCCCCGGCGGCACATTGATTCTGAATGGTGAAATCGAACGCTTTCAGGAACTCACCGAAGGCCTTTCATGCAAAATCTTAACCTACGGCATGTCAGGTTCTAATTCATATTATGCAGACAACATTACTTTTAACACACAAGGCTGCGCAGACTTTACATTAATGCATGAAGGTTCTCCCCTGGGAGACATCAGCCTGAAGGTTCCGGGCATGCACAATGTGAGCAACGCGTTGGCTTCCTGCGCCCTGGCACTGGAAATGAACCTGGACTTTACACACATTCAGCAGGCTTTGGCGGAATTTGAAGGCCCCAACCGGCGGTTTGAGCATAAAGGCGATCTGGGCGGCATTGCCGTGATCGACGACTATGCCCATCATCCGGCGGAAATCACGGCAACCTTAACTGCCGCCAGAACTTGCGGGACCCACCGGATTGTCTGCGTGTTTCAGCCCCATACCTATACCCGCACCAAAGCTTTCCTGGATGAATTTGCCGAAGCCCTCTCTCTGGCGGATGTGGTTGTGCTTGCAGACATTTATGCTGCCCGTGAAACAGATACGTTAGGAATAAGCTCCAGGGATCTGCAGAAAAAACTACAAAATTCCGGGTGCGAATGCCATTATTTTCCATCTTTTGACGAAATTGAAAATTTTTTATTAAATAAATGTATAAACGGTGATTTGTTGATAACTATGGGCGCCGGAGACATAGTGCAAGTAGGGGAACACCTTCTTGGGAAGTAGTTATCCACGTTATCCACATTCAAATGGGGAAAACTTTCCATTTTGGATGTGGATTTTTATGTTTACATAAGATAATTTTTTCCACAGACTGAATTTCCTGTTTTTTTCCGATTTTATCGGATGCCGTGACGTTTCCATAAGTTTCAGGAACCTTTTTATCAACATTATCCACCCTTTCCACATTCCCCTGATCCCTTGATTTTACTGGATTTTCAGGAAAAATTTTGCTTCTCAATTTGATTTTTATGTGCTATACTTTAATCCACATTAAGAATTGCTGTGGGAGCTTTCACCTTCACAGTACGGATGGCCGCACGGCCCGCCGGTTGGCCGGCTGCGCAGAACGCAAGTTTACCGAACAGATAGTTCACTGGAGGATATTATGGCAGACATTACATTACACAAAGACAACGGAAATTCTACAACTGAAATTCCCAACCGCTTTATTGACGAATACATGACGAATGCCAACGGGGAATTTGTCAAAATATACTTATATCTTCTTCGCTGTATGAATTCCCCGGACTGCAGTTTTTCCATTTCAAGGACTGCGGACAGGTTCGATCATACGGAAAAAGACATCCGGCGGGCTTTAAAATACTGGGAAAAAATGAACCTGTTAAAATTAGAATATAACGAGGACAAGTCCATCTGCGGCATTTATTTCCTGGAATCCGATACCGTTTCCCCCAAGGACGATACCGTTCCCCTGAAAAAAGCAGAATCCGGGGCTTCTCCTGCCAAAAAGAAATCCGGCGTTTCTGAAAAGCCTGTCTACACTGCCGGCGACATGGCGGCATTTAAAGAGAAGGAAGAAGTGCGGGAGCTGTTATTCATCGCAGAAAGCTATCTGGGGAGACCTTTGACTGCCACAGACGTTCAAAGCCTGCTTTACTGGTACGACGGTCTGAACCTCTGCGCAGACCTGATTATATACCTGATGGAATACTGTATTGCAGGAGGCCATTCCAGTCTGCATTACATGGAAAAAGTTGCCATCAACTGGAAAGAAGCCGGCATTGAGACAGTGGAACAGGCCAAACGCAGCGTAAATACCCACAGCAAGCTGCACTATGCAGTAATGAAGGCTCTGGGCATCCACGGACGCAGCCTGATTCCCGCTGAATCCGCTTACATAGAAAAATGGAGTAAAGAACTGGGATTTGGGCAGGATATGATTACTGAGGCATGCAGCCGCACCATACTTACTATCCATCAGCCCAACTTTGAGTATGCCGACCGCATCCTTTTGAACTGGAAAAAACAGAACATCCGGACATCTGCCGACATCCGCAAAGCGGATGAATCCTTCCAGGCGGCAAAAACTGCTGAAAAAGCTGTCCGGCCTGCTGTACGCTCTGCCGCAGCAAACCGCTTCAACAGCTTTCCGCAGCGCACCTACAATCTGGATCAATTGAATCAGCTGGAAGCGGAATTATTAAACAGCGCACACTAATGCCCGCTTGAGATTCGGGCCTATTGATGGAAGGAGGCATTCATGGCTTTAAGCAACACCCAGTACAATACTTTAATCCGAAGCTATGAGGCAAAACAGCTTGAAAACCGCCATATTGTGATGAAACGGAAAGATGAGCTTTATCAGAAGTTTCCCCGGCTTACGGAGATTGATGAAACCATTTCCTCCGTCTCTGTGGCGCAGGCCAGGCGTCTGGTGGACGGAGACAACAGCGCCCTTGGCCGGTTAAGGGAGATCCTTTCTGCGCTGACGGCTGAGAAAAAGCAGATTTTAACCGTCCATGGATACCCTGAAAATTATTTCGAACCCCCTTACCGCTGTCCGGACTGCAAAGACACCGGATATATCGGCAGGGAAAAATGCCATTGTTTTAAACAGGCCGCCATTGATCTGGTCTATACCCAGTCCAATCTGCGGCAGACCTTAGAGCAGGAGAATTTTCAGCATTTCTCCTTTGCTTATTATTCCGATTCCCTGAAGAATCCTTCCACCGGATTAACCAGTCTTGCAACTGCAAAGCAGGCGGTTTCTCTCTGCATGGATTTCGTAGGCACCTTTGATACAGAATTCAAAAATTTGTTTCTGTACGGCGATACAGGTATCGGCAAAACCTACCTTTCCAACTGTGTGGCGAAAGAACTTCTGGATACCGGGCACTCAGTCATTTATTTTACCGCTTCTTCGCTTTTTCATATTTTTGAAAAAAATATTTTCGGAAAAGAAAAGGATTTCAGCGAAGACTATCAGAATATTTTTGACTGCGACTTACTGATTATAGATGATCTGGGTACGGAGCTTTCCAATTCCTTCACCACCTCCCAGCTCTTCCTTTGTCTGAATGAACGTATCCTGCGGCGGAAATCTACAATTATTTCCACCAATCTGAGCCTGAGCCAGTTAGTTGATACATATTCTGAACGGACGTTTTCCAGAATTTCCAGCAATTATACAATGATTAAGCTGTTTGGAAACGATATCCGGATTCAGAAAAAACTGGGAGTTTCCAATGAGACTGCAACAAGCAAACACTTTTAATTTATATTTATGGAGGACATTTTAATGCAGCGTAACGAAAGAAATTATGAAACAATTCCTGCCGGCGCTTTGGGTGTGATTGCACTGGAAAGCTGCCGGCCTCTGGGGGAAATGGTGGACGAGTACCTGGTGCGGTTCCGTGCGGAACGGCAGCATGAGCATGAGAATGACATTGCTTTCCGGGGATACCAGAGAGATACCTATCTGATGGACTGCAGCACCCCGCGCTTCGGCACCGGAGAAGCCAAGGGCAGCATCCGGCATTCCGTCCGGGGCTATGACCTGTTTTTGATGGTGGACGTTACCAACTACAGCATGACTTACACCGTTTGCGGTCACGAAAACCATATGTCTCCCGACGATCACTATCAGGATTTAAAGCGTATTGTAGCAGCAGCAGGAGGAAAAGCCAGGAGAATCACCGTCATTATGCCGTTCCTCTATGAGAGCCGTCAGCACAAACGCACCGGCAGGGAATCCTTAGACTGCGCCATTGCGCTGCAGGAGCTGGTGAACATGGGCGTGGACAATATTATCACCTTTGACGCCCACGATCCCCGCGTGCAGAACGCTATACCGCTCCATGGCTTTGAAACGGTGCAGCCTGCTTACCAGTTTATCAAAAGCATCCTGCGGGAAACCCCGGATTTGCAGATCGACAGCGATCATATGATGGTAATCAGCCCGGACGAAGGCGGTACCAACCGCGCCGTTTATTTCGCGAATGTTCTGGGACTGGATATGGGAATGTTCTACAAACGCCGGGATTACAGCAAAATCGTAGACGGCCGCAATCCCATTGTTGCCCATGAATTCCTGGGCTCTTCCGTGGAAGGCAAGGATGTGTTCATCATTGACGATATGATTTCTTCCGGGGACAGCATGATCGATGTGGCCACGGAGCTGAAAAAGAGAAAGGCCAACCGCATCTTCGTAATCGCCACCTTCGGGCTGTTTACCAACGGTCTGGAAAAATTTGACAAGGCTGTGAAAGAAGGCATTATTTATAAAGTAGTGACCACCAACCTCACATATCAGGCGCCGGAGCTGCTGCAAAGAGATTATTATATCGACTGCGATATGAGCAAGTATATTGCATATATCATTGATACGTTAAACCATGACACCTCCATCAGCGATCTGCTCGATCCCTATGAGAGAATTGAAGGTCTGGTGAAACGGTATAAGGCAGGGGAAAAGGTAAAATAAGCCTCTCTGCCAAAAAGGACTGTTGGAAAAACTTGTGCAATCATGCATCTAAACTTCTTTCCAACAGTCCTTGTTCTTTACGGTTTGGTACAGGCTCCTTAATCAGCCCCTGCTTTTCTCTCCTACAATCCGGTAATAAGCCCTGGCCGTAATCCCAAATACGATTCCGTAAATTACTGCAAAAATTCCAACCACGCTTACCGTACAGGCCGCAAACAATCCTGGATTTTTCATATTAAATAACAGCAGCAGCCGGTTCATCATGGGAAAGGCCATGGTAAGGTGCACGCAGGCCATCACCAGGGGAAGGAAAAATACCTTCAATATCTGGCTGTGGATGGCGGCTTTTACTTCTCTGGGGCTCATGCCCACTTTCTGCATAATTTCAAACCGCTCTTTATCCTCATACCCTTCAGAAATCTGTTTGTAGTAAATAATCAGCACTGTGGCCATTAGAAATACAAATCCCAGAAAGATGCCCAGGAACAGAAATCCGCCGCAGAAAATCATAAATCCTTCCCTCTGTTCTTCCTTCACAGCTAACCGTACAGCGAGATGCTCCTCTTCGGCCCTGCCCTGGTTATACCCGTCCACCAGTTCTTCCAGACGGACGGCGCAGTTTTTCAGCTGTTCGTCTGTCCCTGAAACATCTGCATACATATGGTAGTCTCTGCTGCTTGCCGAACTGCCATAGATTTCCCTCTGCATCTCATTCAGTTCTTCCAAAACCTGTATATCTTTTACTACCACAAAATACCCGTCATAAATCACATTGCCGTCCAGGCCCTCCATATCAAAATCCTTCAGGTATTCTTTGATACGGAAATTCCTTCCATTTATACTGTAAGCCTGCTCATTTTCATCTCCCTGTCTGACAGACACGAATATTTCATCCTCCGCCAGTTCTCTCTGCTGATTTTCCTGCCGGTTATACTCATCTAGCGTGATCATTTCCAAAATACTGATTTCCCCTTCCGGAGTTGCCATGGCTCCTGGCTTTTCAATCCGCAAAACTTCTTTGGATTTCCACACAGTGACCGCCAGCGAAGTATATTCCACCGAATCCTCCACCGCCAGGCCGTTTTCCTCCAGGGACTGCAGAAACATCCCTTTTAACGCCTCTTTTTCTTCCTCTGAACGGACGCCGTATTCTGTCAGGGCAAAATCTTTGGGATACCGGTTATTGATGATATCCTCCACTCCCGCATACAAAGCCACCGTGCCTGATACCATAACCAGCACCATTGTGCTTAAAATACAGATATTGGCAAGTCCCACCGCATTCTGTTTCATACGGTAAATCATGCCGGAGACAGAAATAAAATGCTTGGTGCGGTAAAAATACTTCGTGTTTTTCCGCATGATTTTCAATACTGCAATGCTGCCTGCCGTAAACAGGAAGTAGGTGCCGAATACCACCAGAAGCACCGCCACAAAAAACAGAAGCAGCGTGCTCACCGGATCTTCCGTTACAATGGCAATCCAGTAGCCAATTCCCAGCGCAGCCACACCCAAAAGCGCCAGAATCCACCGGGTTCTGGGTTCTTTTTCCCCATGATTTGCACTGTGAAGCAGTTCAATGGCATTGGCTTTTCGCACCTGAAACAGATTATAAACCAGGGTCATTGCAAATACTATGGCAAAGCAGACAGCCACATTTGCAATTCCCGCTCCGGAAACAGTGAACCCAAAAGGCACATCCAGGCCGGTAATGCGAAGCAGCGCCAGAACCACCAGTTTATAGAGAAGGATTCCCCCTGCCAGACCGCCTGCAATGCTTAAACTTCCCACCATGCAGGTTTCCCAGAACATCATTTTTCCAATATGCTTTTTCTCCATTCCCAGGATGTGGAACAGGCCGAATTCCTTTTTCCGCCGTTTCATCAGAAAGCTGTTGGTGTAAAATAAAAAGATCACCGCAAAAATCATAATTACGCCGCACCCAAGGCCCATAATCATTTTCAAATCCCCGCCGCCGGGCATTTTTTCAATTCCCTTATCCCCGGTCAGGGCCACCATAATATAATACATGGCTCCGATTCCTACGGCTGCCAGGATGTAAGGCAGATACAGCCTGCCGTTTTTCCTTAAATTGCCAAAAGCAAGTTTTCCATAGAAAAATTTATTCATGTTTTCCACCCCCTGTTGTGATCACGGTAAGGGTGTCGGAAATTTTCTGGTACATTTCCTCATTGGTGCTGCTTCCTTTATAAATCTGATGAAATACCTGTCCGTCCTTGATAAACAGCACGCGTTTGGCGCGGCTGGCCGCCTGGGTGGAATGGGTTACCATCAGTATGGTCTGGCCCGCCCCGTTGATTTCCTGGAACTGGGACAGCAGGCTTTCTGCCGCTTTGGAATCCAGCGCTCCGGTAGGCTCATCTGCCAGAATCAGCTGCGGATTGGTAATCAATGCCCGGGCTACGGCTGCACGCTGTTTCTGGCCGCCGGACACCTCATAGGGATACTTTCCAAGTATTGCCTTGATGCCCAGTTTTTCCGCAATAGGCATCAGACGCACCCGCATTTCGTTGTAATTTTTCCCGGCCAGAACCAGTGGAAGAAAGATATTGTCCTGGATATTAAAATTATCCAGCAGGTTGAAATCCTGAAATACAAAGCCCAGGTTCTCTCTCCGGAAGGCCGACACCTCCGAATCCCGCAGAGCCGAAAGGTTTTTGCCGTTTAACATCACCAGTCCCGAGGTGGCTTTGTCCAGCGCTGCCAGAATATTCAGCAGAGTGGTTTTGCCGGAACCGGATTCTCCCATAATTGCCACATATTCTCCTTTTTCCACGGAAAAGCTCACATCAGTCAATGCCTGTACCTGGTTGCCTCCGAATCTGGTGGTGTATATTTTCTTTACATTGTTTACTTCTAAGATTGCCATGATCGTCCTCCTTGTTTTCTGTTGTTCTGGTTACAGTATACTGGAAGAAGAAAAGAAATGCCTTAGTTTTAGCTTACATTTTCCAGGGGATTCCTTACGGTTTTGTAAGATTTTCCTGATTTGCCTGCTCTGGAAACGCTCCCCGATATGGAAGCGCATTTTTCTGAATACTACTTGATTTAATTCCAATCCCATTGTATGATTGACGGATACAGGCCAATACTCCTGTACCATTGTGAAATTAAAAGATTTATCTTATTCAACCAAGGAGGTTATCTTATGATATTAACAAACTGCACCGCCGAGACGCAATTCGCAAATTTAGAACGGCTGTATCTGAAAACATTTCCCGAATCTGAGCGCAAACCTTTTTCCCTTATGCTGCAAAAAAGCAGGGAAGGCATTATGGAACTATTGGCAATCGAAGAAGAAACCGGCGCCTTCCTGGGACTTGCCATCACCATTTTATACAAGGATTTAGTTTTACTGGATTACTTTGCCGTTTCTCCAACTATGCAGGGACAGAATATCGGCTCCCGCGCCCTTCGGCTCCTGCAGGAGCGCTATACCGGAAAGCGGTTTATTCTGGAAATTGAAGATCCCAGGGAACATGCTCCGAATCAGGAAGAACGCATCCGCCGAAAGGCTTTTTATTTAAGAAACAACATGACTGTAATGCCTTACTATGTGAAATTATTTGGCGTTCCAATGCAGATTATGACAAATGGAACGGAGATTTCTTATGAAGAATATCATGAAATTTACCGAGAATCTTTTTCCAGGGAAATCAGTTCCAAGATCAAAAAATATTAAAACAGCAGCTTCACCTTCGTTCCCTTCCCCGGTTCTGATTCAATCAAAATCTTATGCCCCAGCTTCTCTAAAATTTTCTTTACCAGATACAGCCCGATGCCGGATGCCTTCTTATCGCTTCTGCCGTTATATCCGGTATATCCCTTGTCAAAAATTCTGGGAAGGTCCTCCGGCAGAATGCCGATGCCGGTATCTTCCACCACCAGGCATCCGCCTTCCATTCTGACAAAAATATCTCCTGCAGACGTATATTTGATGGCATTGCTCAAAATCTGTTCCAGAACAAAGGTCAGCCATTTTTCATCTGTCACTGCTTTTACCTGAAGAGGTTCATAATGAAGCGACAGCTTCCGGCGGATAAACATAGGCGCATATTTACGCACAGCCTGACGGACCATCCCGTCCAGTTCATATTCCTGCAGTACAAAATCATTGACGGAGCTGTTCAGGCGCAAATACTGCAGAACCATTTCCACATACTGTTCGATCTTAAACAATTCTGACTCTATTTCCCGTTTCTGGATAAAATATTGTTTCATAAAATGAATTTCCCGGGATCTGTCCTGTTCCGGAATTTCCTGCTGCAGCAGCAGGTACATGGCAGCAATCGGCGTCTTAATCTGATGGGTCCACAGGGTAAAATAATCCGTCATTTCTGATTTTTCCTGCAGAATATCCCCCACCTGGCAGGTGCGCTCTATCTGGGCATTCTCCAAAAGCCTCTGATACAGCTGCTCCACTTCATCCTCCGGCTCTGGAAGCTTTTCTGTGCCCTCTTTTACCGCCTCAAGCTGCCAGGTAAGGGTTTCCACTTTTCTGCGGTAACGGACACTGTCTGCAGCCAGCACAATCACTGCAAGGGTCATACACAGCCCAATGGCGTAAACCGCCGGCTCCATAGGCATCTGGTAGAGAAACAAAACCACCGCAAAAATAATGCAGAACAGAACATACATAAAAATGCCGAGACGATGCCGCCTTATATAAGTTCTAATCCACCGCATACCCGATTCCCTTTCTGGTCTTAATCATATCTACGACTCCGATTCCCTCCAGCTTTTTCCGCAGCCGGGCTACATTTACCGTCAGGGTATTATCGTCAATGAAGCTGTCCGATTCCCAGAGCCGTTCCATCAATTTATCCCTGGTTACAATCTTTCCCTTCTGCTCCAGCAATGCTTTTAAGATTCCCATTTCATTTTTGGTAAGCTCCGCCTGTTCCCCTTCATAAGTCACAAACCCCCGGCTGCTGTCAAATATCATCCCCTTATGCTCCAACAGGCTGCTTTCTCCTGCAAAATCATAGGTTCTTCGAAGCATTGCCTGTATCTTGGCCTGCAGCACGTTCAGGTCAAAGGGCTTGGCCACAAAATCATCTCCGCCCATATTGACCGCCATCACAATATTCATATTATCAGAGGCAGAAGAAATAAAAATAACAGGCACTTTGGAAATCCCCCGGATGGCGTCGCACCAGTGAAATCCGTTATAAAAGGGAAGGGAAATGTCCATCAGCACAAGCTGGGGGTTTTCTTCCACAAACGTCTGCAGCACATCTTTGAAATCTTCTGTGCATACCACCTCATATCCCCAGCTCTCCATATGTCTTTTTATGGCCTGCGCAATCACTTCGTTGTCTTCCACAACCAATAATTTATACATTTTTGCCGCCTCTTTTCCTTCTTTTTTATGGGATTTCATCCTTTGACAGTACAACAAATCCACTTGCTGCCCAAACAACAAGTGGATTCCGAATATTTCCTTATTTTCCTGATTTATAAAGTCACGCCCCCGGCAATTTTCTCGTTAATTACGTAGTAAGCCATGTTTTCTTCCGGTTTGATGTACAGACGAATTGATTTGATGGATGATTCCCTGTGGCCTTCTGCAATGTAAGCCTGTTTTGCTCTTTCCATTACATCTTTTGTGAAGATTTCCTGTCCGTGGAACTGAAGATAGATTTCTTCTATTTTCTCTGCCTTCTTGCTTTCGGTTTTCTTAGCCGGAGTTTTCTTCGTTGTTTTCTTTGCGGCTGTCTCTTTCTTGGCAGTCTCTTTCTTTGCTGTGTCTTTTGCCTCTGCTTTCACTGCAGTCTCTTTCACTGCAGCGGTCTCTTCCTTCACTTCTGCTGCGGATTTCGCTGCTGTTTGTACCGGAGCTGTTTTTGCTTCTCTCTTTTCCATTTCTTGTTTCCTCCCTGTTTTTACTGACAGACTAAAAATTTTTCCATTGCCAACAGTGCTTCCTTTTCATCGCTTCCATCGGCCACTATATTTACAGTCATTCCCTTTGACGGATTAAATGCCATGATTCCCATAATACTCTTTGCGTTAATTTTTGCGTCGCTGCTTTCCAACCTGATCTCACTGTCAAACTGGCAAGCCACCTGCACCAGCTCTGCAATTGGATTGCTGTACTCTTTAGCTACATTAGATACAATAATTTTCTTTTCGCTCATCTTATCTCTCTTTCTCATGTAATACTAACATACAACCTGTTCGCACATGCGCCATATACCGTAATAAATATAACCCAACCAACTTTCTTTTTCAAGCGGTTTCTGAAAAACTGGCAATTTCCACTGAAAAAATATACTTTATACAAGAAAAATTAAACAATTTTTCAAACATCTTCTCAGCCTTTTTTTAAATTATCTCCCTAAAGTACTAGTTTTATTCCTGTTTGCAGTATGCTTTATCTACCTGAATTACCACAAAATAACTTTCCCCTAATTTCCTGGTAATTCGGCTCTGTATCTGATTTGTCAATCCCTCGTCGCTGATTTTATATTCATAAGGAACCACAATATCAAAAATCAGATTCGTATGGCTCGGGCCTGCAACCACCCTGAAATCATGCATGGAAATCACCGGATCAATGCCTTTCATAATTTCTCCAACCTGTTTTTGCAAATTCAGCACATGTTCATCTTCTGTCACCACCGGGTCCATATGAATCACCGCATCGCAGTTTAACTTCCGGCGCAGCTCCACCTCTGTGTTGTCTATGACGTCATGCAGCTCCAGAATATTTCCCTCTGCCGGAACTTCCGCATGGAGGGAAATCATCAGCCGGCCCGGCCCGTAATCATGAACCAGCAGATCATGAATTCCGCAGATCTCCTCCTGGGACAGCACAATTTCTTCTATCTGCCGCACCAGGGTTTCCTCCGGCGCCTGCCCAAGCAAAGGATCAAGGGTTTCTTTCGCGGCGCTGACCCCTGCATAAAAAATAAAAATCCCCACCAGAACGCCGCAGTAGCCGTCAATCTGAAGCCCGGTGACTTCGGCCACGATGGCTGACAGAAGAACCACTGCGGTTGCGCAGGTATCGCTTAAACTGTCCGTTGCAGTGGCGCGCATTGCCGCTGAATCTACTTTTTTGCCGATTCTGTAATTATAATATGCCATATACAGCTTAACCAGAATAGAAATCAGCAGAATTGCCGCTGTCAGCATCCGGAATTCCACTTTCTGGGGATGGAAAATCTTATCTGCAGAAGTCCGCACCAGTTCCACTGCCATCAGCAGAATTGCCCCGGATACAATCAGCCCTGCAATATATTCTATTCGGCCATGTCCAAAAGGATGCCCCACATCCGGTTTGGCGCCTGCCATCTTAAATCCCACCAGAGTAACGCAGGAAGAGCCGGCATCTGACAGATTATTGAATGCGTCTGCCGTAACAGAAATAGAATTGCTGACGGCTCCTGCCAGGAACTTCCCCAGAAACAGCAGAACGTTCAAGACAATTCCCACCGTTCCGCAGAGCATCCCGTATTGCTGGCGGACTGCCGGATTTTTCACATCGTCTTTTTCTTTAATCAGCAAATTTATCAATATCGTAACCATATCGGCCCCCTGAAATTTTTCCATATCATCGTTTCCCGTTTTCTGGTTTTCCTACTATTATATGAAAAAATTTATTCCTTGCATCACCTATAAGAGCGATAACCTGCTCCGGCATCAATGGAATTCATTGTATCACAAATAAAATCAAAGGAAAAGTATTTTTCGATAGTATTTTTTCCAAATACGTGATATAATTACTTTCATATTTTCAAAAAAGGAGAGTAAAATTTATGTTGGAAAGATTTTTCAAGCTGGAACAAAACAACACAAATGTAAAAACTGAAGTCATTGCAGGATTTACAACTTTTATGACTATGGCATATATTCTTGCCGTCAATCCCAACATTCTGTCTGCTGCGGGCATGAATCCCAATGCGGTTATGATTGCCACGGCGCTGGCTTCCTTTGTGGGTACGCTGCTTATGGCATTTTTAGCCAACTACCCCTTCGCGCTGGCGCCCGGCATGGGACTGAACGCCTACTTCGCCTATACAGTTGTCATCGGCATGGGCTACACCTGGCAGGTGGCATTATTTGCAGTATTTGTAGAGGGTATCCTCTTTATTTTGCTGTCGCTGACGAATGTGCGGGAAGCTATTTTCAATGCCATTCCTACAACGCTGAAATCGGCGGTCAGCGTGGGCATCGGCCTGTTTATCGCTTTTATCGGCCTGCAGGACGCAAAGCTGATTGTACACAGTGATTCCACACTGGTGACTTACCAGACCTTCAAGGGAGAAAATTTCCACTCCATCGGCGTAGGCGCGATTCTTGCCCTGTTGGGCGTACTGATTACTGCTGTTTTACTGGTGAAGCAGGTGAAAGGCGGTATTTTAATCAGTATCCTGATCACCTGGGTTCTCGGCATCATCTGCGAGCTGCTCGGCATCTATGTTCCTTCTCCGGAGGCAGGC
This sequence comes from Lachnospiraceae bacterium, assembly GCA_910575555.1. Lineage (GTDB taxonomy): Bacteria > Bacillota > Clostridia > Lachnospirales > Lachnospiraceae > Petralouisia. Next base: position 112,678 of record CAJTFX010000010.1, read on the forward strand.
ATGTACTCTGTCATTCCATCCGGAATTGTCAGCCTTGATTTTTCTTCTTTTACAGAAACCCTGGGCGCAGTTTTCAGAGTAGATTTCAGCAGCTTTAACATCGGAAACTTTATCATTATCATGTTCTCCTTCCTGTTTGTGGATTTATTCGATACCTTAGGCGCTCTGATCGGCGTTTCCTCCAAAGCGGACATGTTGGATAAAGACGGGAAGCTTCCCCGGATTAAACCGGCTCTTTTATCCGACGCAATCGCTACCTGCGTAGGCGCTTTATTCGGAACCTCCACCACTACCACTTATGTGGAAAGCGCTGCCGGCGTAACGGCAGGCGGACGTACCGGACTTACTGCCCTTGTCACAGGTCTGTTATTCCTGTTGTCCGTAATTTTCTCCCCATTGTTTTTAAGCATTCCTTCCTTTGCCATTGCGCCTGCATTGATCATTGTGGGATTCTATATGATGAGCGCTGTTGCAAAAATTGATTTTGAGGATATGGGCGATGCAATTCCCGCCTTCCTCTGCATTATTGCCATGCCTCTGGCTTACAGTATTTCAGAGGGAATCGCTGTGGGAGTGATTTCCTGGACAATTATCAATCTGATCACCGGCAAGGCAGGCGAGAAGAAAATCAGCATTCTGATGTATGTGCTGACCATACTCTTTATCCTGAAATATATCTTTTTATAAAATAACATGCAAAAAAGGCGGCGGGAAAATGCAAATTTCCGGCCGTCCTTTTTTGTATGATTTTCTTTGCGTATCCGCTGTTTCGGCTAATTTCCACTCAATTTATAAATTTCATAGGCCGGGTAAGCCCTGTCAAAATGGTATCCCAGCTTTTCTGCCAGTTTTACCGACCACAAATTCTGGGCATCCCAGCTTGGATACCACCCCCGCTCCATACATGCCAGAATCAGCCTTGCCCCGCAGACGGAGGCCAGTCCCTTTCTCCTGAAATCCTCTCTTGTGCCGATTTCGATTTCAATCCCTTCCCGGTACACCGTATAGGAGGAAGCCCCGGATACCAGTTCTCCCTGATAAAGCGCCGCTGCGCCCAATCCCCGGCTGCGGTAATCCTCATAGTCTGCAAACTGGGAGGTAAAGTCCACGGACCACTGGGATTTTCTGGTCTGTGCAAATATCTTTTCGTCTATCAGCTTTACTTCATACTCTCCGGCAAGACTGGCGGCTATTTTTTCCAGATGCTCTCTGTCAAAGATTCCCGGCTCCTTTTTGATGGCATACCGTTCCACCCGCCTGCAGTTTTCCCCGTATGCCTGCTCAATCTCTCTGGCCCAGTCCTCTCCTGTTTCATCCAGAGGGGGCACCATGATTACAAATTCCCTGACCTGGTTTTTGATTTCCCGTTTCACCAGTTCCCGGTTGGCTGTTCCGGCAAAAAAACAGAAATCTGCCAACAGGATTCTGGCCGCCTCCGGTCTCTGCATGCTGTCTGCCCATGCCTCGCCCATACATCCCTGCAGACAGGACCAAATCAAAGATTCCTGCCAATTTCCAAAAAGGGGAGCAATATTGTTCATCTGTTCTGTCTCTATTTTGTATATCATTATGGTTCTCCTTACTTTTTAATTCGCTAATACTATTAATAAGGGAATATATTTTTATTTTTCATCTATAGCCAACATGTATTTTAATAATTCATCCGAAAAAATCCCATTCTCTCCCAGATAAACCACATGTTCTCCCTGAATCCGCTCCCCCCTCAGGCCATACTCCGCCAATGCCAAATCCGCCTCTTCCAACATGGAAATATCAAACCTGCTGTCCCCTGCCGCCGCCACTGTGCCGGCCTGCACTTTCTGACGGAACCTTCTCACCGCTTCTCCTTTGCTGAGTTTTTTCGGCACCGCATACACCTTCACCCCATTAGAGAAAATCTCCAGCGGGCTTCCCCTTAAATAATCCTGCAGCCTGCAAATGGTCTGCTCTGGCCTGGCGCTTTTTGTAAACACAAACAATGCCTCAATGTTCCTGACTTCAAAATTCACATTCTCATCTGCCTCCAAGACTCTTTGCGCCTCTTCTAATGCTTCCTTGCATTCAGCTACCAATTCCCTGGATTTGGCATACCAACCCAAATCCCTTTCCCCCTGAACCAGAAGAATCCCTCCGTTGCACACCAGCGCATATTCCGGCGGCTGCTTTCCCAGGCAGATTCGTTGGTACTGCTCTGTCGTTCTGGTGGTGGTAGGCACAAATAATACCTGTTTCCGCACCTGGTTCAATAACTCAGCAGAAAGCTCTGTCATATAGGAGATTTCCCGGTTCTGATAAATTTCCACACATCTTTTATGTAAGCCTATATCATATTTATAAGAATAAATCAATGTATGATCCAAGTCTGAATGAAATACCATGCTGTTTCCTTTCCATTGCCCGAACGTGTTTGAAAAAATGTTTTGTCAAACACTCTATATTTCGATACACAGAAAATACAGGATTGCCCTTTCGCTAAGCAAACAGTTCATGGGCGTTCTTCGTGCAGTCAAAATCCACTGCTTACGGAGACTTGGGAAGGAAGGCTTTCCTGACTTCCCTAGTCGAAGTTAGCAGTTAGTTTGACGAAACGTTGCCCAGTTTGTGTGTGAAAGGGCAATCCTGTATTTTCGTCCGTATCAAAATATAAAAAAGGTGCGCTGTCCCAAAACACACCAACCGCGCTTACGCGCGCCCGGTATACCAGAACCCGCACACCTTCTGAGTTTCCTATCGTTCTACCACTGCCTTGCGCACCAAATCCACCGGAATCATGGTGACTGCCAACAGAACCACTGCAATCCACCCTGCAATTCCAAAGGGCACGCAGCTGAACATATTCCCAATCCAGGTAAATACCGTAAATGGCACAAGAGCTGCATTTACAATCATTGCCTGCACCAGAATAATTATAAAAAATACCTTCAAAAATCCGGTATTCTCATTTAAGCCTTTAAAAATGCCGAATTTTTCATCCCGGACGTTAAATCCGTTAAACAGCGCACTGACAATAAACAACACAAAATATCCGGTCAAATGCTGTTCTTCTGTCTCAAACAGATTGCGGAAGAAGGGCAGCTTCAGATACAAGAAGCTGAGAACCACAAGCCACGCTCCCATGGTAACAATCTGCGCCATCATCTTTTTGCTTACAATGCTCTCATCCCTTCTTCTGGGCTTTTCATCCATATATTTCTTCAGGGCCGGCTCATTGCCAAGCATAATGGCCCCCAGACCGTCCATGACCAGATTGACAAACAACAAATGGGTTACTTTTAACGGCTCTTCCACGCCGAAGAAGGGCGCAATTGCGCTGACCACCACTGCCGCAACATTGATGACCAACTGGAACTTGCAGAATTTCAGGATGTTGTGGTAAATCGTTCTGCCATACCAGATAGCGTCTTTGATGGACTTAAAGTTATCATCCAGAATTACAATCTTACCTGCTTCCTTGGCTGCTTCCGTACCGCTTCCCATGGCAAAGCCAACGTCCGCCCGCTTCAATGCGGGAGAGTCGTTCACGCCGTCTCCGGTCATGCCTACCACCAGGTTCATTTCCTGGCAAAGCCGCACCATACGGGATTTATCTGTGGGCAATGCCCTGGCTATTACCCGGATATTGGGGATAATTTTCTTCACTTCATCATCTGACATTTCATTTAACTGGGCAGAGGAGAGGGCTTTGTCCGAATCAGTTCTCAAAAGTCCTGCATCTCTGGCAATGGCAACAGCCGTCTCCAGTCTGTCTCCGGTAATCATAACCACCTGAATTCCGGCTTTCTGCACTTCCTCAATGGCTTCTCTGGCCTCGGGCCTTACATCATCCCGGATACCTACCAGGCCGATAATTACAATGTCCTGGTTAATCTTATTTTCCACAAGCTCTTTTTCCGAATAGCCGAAGGCAAGCACCCTCATTGCTTTTTCAGCCAGCTCATCAATTTTCCGATCCAGGGCAGACTTGTCAATCTCCTTAAGTTCTCCGTTTCCGTCCAGATATTTCACGGCAGAAGCAAGCAGCCTTTCCGGCGCGCCTTTATAGAAGGTTTTTCCTTCGCTGTCAATCCTTGCCTGGCTGAATTTGTTGGTGGAATTAAAGCCCTGCGCTTTAGAAACCACGCAGCTCTTATCTGCCTCCAGAGTCCGGAACGTCTCTTCCCCGATAAATTTCATCATGGCCTGGTCTGTGGCATTGCCGCCGATGACCCGGTGCTCCCCGTCAAACATGGACTGGGTATTTTTTCCAATAGCCAGATCCAGCAGCTTTTTCACTTCTTTGTGGCTGCCCAGTTCCGGAATTGGAATGGAAACTCCGTCAGCTGTAAAGAAATCCACCACTTCCAGTCTCCCCTTGGTAATAGTTCCGGTCTTGTCGCTGAATAAAATATTCAGGGAGCCTGCCGTTTCAATTCCCTCCGCCTTTCTCACCAATACGTTATGATCCAGCATTTTACTGGTGTTCTGCATCAGCACCAGGGAAATCATAAGAGGCAGTCCCTCCGGTACGGCACAGACAATAATTACCACGGCCAGAGAAACGGCGTTCACAACGTCCTTAATCACCTGCTCAAACCCGATGGAGAAATACTCGGACACGCCTCCTGCCGACACAATAAAATATACGAAATACAATACTGCAATCACGATGGCCCCGATATAGCCAAAAGTGGAAATCTGTTTTGCAAGCTTTGCAAGCTTTACTTTCAGAGGAGAGTCCGGCTCATCCTCCTGCATTTCCTCGGCCATCTTGCCCATCATGGTTTTTAAGCCCACTTTGCGCACATCCAGTATGCCTTCTCCGTCAAACACCACTGCGCCCCGGAACAAGGAGTAGGAATCCACAAAGGTATCCCCTGTAATGTCCTCGGCAAGAGAGGTCTCCGGTGAAGTCTCTTTCTTCTTACACTCTTCCGCCTCTCCGTTCAATGCAGAGTTATCCACGCTTAAAGCGCCGGAAACCAGGATTCCGTCTGCAGGAATTTTATCCCCTGACTGGAGAAGCACCTTGTCTCCAACCACAACGTCATCCACATCAATCACGGCAACCATATTGTTCCTGTGAACCTTACACTGGTCTTTTTTTGCGCTGTCCTTTAATTCCCGGTATTTGGTATCGCTGGCAACCCCTGTTTTTGCTGACACAAACGCCACAATCAGAACTGCCACAATGGTGCCGAGGGGTTCATAAATCTCTGCATATCCAAAGAAAAACATCACAATCATAAGCGCTGCTATGGCAAGCAGTATTTTAATCATGGGGTCTCCGAAAGTTTCCTTGAATTCTTCCCAAAATGTGGTAGGTTCCGAATCCGGAATCTCGTTAGAGCCGTATTTCCCTCTGGAAATCTCTACTTCTTTGTCTGTAAGTCCCTGAAATTTCATTCTATGTCTCCTTACTATAAATATCTGCCGGCGGCTTCACGGCAGTTTTTACACATATCTGTTGGCTATTTCGCCGATGCTTCTGTCATTGGTTCCCTGTCCAATGGCATTGAATTTCCACTCTCCGTTGTGACGGTACACCTCCCCGAAAATCATGGCTGTCAGCCCGGAATAATCTTCCGTCAGATTATATTTGCACATTTCGTTATTATTTCTGGCATCTACCAGACGGATAAATGCATTCTGAATCATTCCGAAATGCTGCCTTCTTTCCACTGCCTGGTAAATATTGACCACAATCACAATTCTGTCGTACTGAGCGGGAACCATGGACAAATCCACTGCAATCTGCTCATCGTCCCCATCCCCGGCTCCGGTCAGGTTGTCGCCCATATGCAAAACAGCGCCGGAATCATGACGCAGATTTCCGAAAAACACCAGGTCTTCTTTCCTTCTCACCTTGCCGCCGGTTAACAGCAGCGCAGAAGCGTCGCAGTCAATTTCCTGAGGCTTTGGCGCGAAAAGGCCCCTCTTGCGCTGCACTTCATCCCAGCCCAAGCCTATCATAATTTTGGACAATCCTGCATTGTCTTTGGACAAATTGACCTTCTGCCCTTTTTGTAAACTGATTGACATTTCTTTTTCTCCTTTACAAACTATTCCACTTCAACTCCGTAATTGGCGCACAATGCTGCCAGTCCGCCCTGATATCCGCTTCCGATGGCATTGAATTTCCACTCGCTGCCATTTTTGTACAATTCGCCGAATACTGCGGCCGTCTCAATGGAAAAATCCTCGCCCAAATCATACCGCAGCAGTTCTTCTCCCGTATCTTCCTTGTAAATACGGATAAAGGCATTGTTCACCTGCCCGAAATTCTGCCGCCGCTGCTCAGACTCATAAATGGTAACTGTAAATGCAATTTTGGTAATATTCGCCGGAACCATGGACAAATCCACTTTAATCTGCTCATCATCCCCGTCTCCCGCGCCGGTTCGGTTATCTCCCATATGCTGCGCACATCCGGATGGATGCTGCAGGTTGCCGTAAAACACAAAATCTTCGGATTTCGACACTTTTCCGGTATCCGTCAGCAAAAATGCAGCTGTATCCAGATCGAAATCTCCGCCGGTATCAAATGCATTTACATCCCATCCTAATCCCACAACAATTTTTGACAATCCCGGATTGTCTTTGGTCAGGCTTACTTTCTGGCCTTTCTGTAAATTGATCGGCATATCTTTATAACCCTCCTTCATGGTCCTGTTTTACTATCTGCACGGATACGGCGGCTCAAAGCCGCCGGAGTAATATTTCCGTATCACCTTGCTTTAAGCAACCTCTATCCCATAATGTCCGCACAAAGCCGCAAGTCCTCCCTGGAACCCGCTTCCGATGGCGTTAAATTTCCACTCTCCGTTGTGGCGGTACAGCTCTCCCACCACCACCGCAGTTTCTATAGAGAAATCTTCTCCCAAATCATACCGTATCAGCTCCTGGCCCGTGCTTTCATCCACAATCCGGATAAAAGAATTGGATACCTGGCCAAAGTTCTGGCGCCTTACATCTGAATCATAAATAGTTACTGTAAATGCAACCTTCTCCACATTGGCCGGAATCAATGCAAGCTCAATCTGGATCTGTTCGTCATCCCCTTCTCCTTCCCCGGTCAGGTTATCTCCCATATGTTTCACTGCGCCGCTGCTGTGCTCCAGATTACCGTAGAAAATAAATTCTTTCTCGGTAGGGCATTTTCCATTCTGCCCCAGCATAAACGCTGCCGCATCCAAGTCAAAATCCGCGCCGGAATCAAATGCATTCACATCCCATCCCAATCCTACCATAATCTTTTTCAGTCCGGGATTTCCTTTGGTTAAATCAACCTTCTGTCCTTTTGATAAATTAATCGGCATACTTCATATCCTCCTTATCTCTGACTATATCTAAATGCCTTTGAAATACTTTTAATACTTCTTATCCGGCATATGGTACATTTTATTGAATTCTGATTTAATATTTTCAAGTCTTGCCTGATCCTGAATCCGCTGCTGCCTTGCATTCTGCTGAATCTGCTTCGTCTCGTCAATGCCGTTTACAATGGTTCTCCAGGTGGTTTCCAATGTTTCAATTTTAATGGAGCTGCCGGAAGCAAGCTGTGCGGTCATCTTAGACTGTTCCACTGTATTCCTTGCATTTTTCAAAAGCATCTCATTGGTCTTTTCGTCCAGCGCAGACATGGCCTCGGCCTGAATCTTCTGTCTTTTCAACATAATAGCCTGTGCCAACGCCTGTTTAAAGACCGGAAGCGTAATAATAAATGCAGAATTAATTTTCCTTACCAGATTCATATTGCTGAATTCCATGGTTCTGATCATGGGAATGGACTGCATTGCCACACTTTCTGCCGTCCGCAGATCCTGGGTTCTCTGCTCTAACATCATCAATGCCTGCTGCAGGCTCTGAAGCTCAAACTGAATGGAATTGTCCCCGGTAGATTCCATGTCCGCCTGTCTCTGGGCAATATATGCTTCCAGTTCCCGGCAGCCCTGTTCGCCGGCCAGAATATATTTCACCAAATCATGATAATAATTCACGTTGGCTTCAAACATCTGCTCCAGCTTGCGGTTGGACTGCTTGATCTCCGACTCGTACTGCTTCAGCTGCACATAAATCTTGTCTACCTCTTCCCCCATAGTATGATACTTGGCCAGAATTTTATCCAACTGCTTCCTGAGATTTCCAAACATCTTGCCAAAAAGCCCCGGATTTTCCTTTAATTCCTCAACGTCAAATTTAGACATAACTTTTGCCAGAGTATTCAGCATCTCACTGGAATCATCAAGCTGCGACATATTCATACTGTTTAACACCACATCAGAAGCCTTGGAAATCTCTTCCGCCGCTTCCGCTCCGAAGGACACAATCGTCTCCAGGTTGTGAACCTCGATGGCGCTGACCAAATCGTCCACTTCTGCTGAATTAGTCAGAGCGTCATTCATCTGCTGTCTGTCGGCAACAATATCATACTGTTCTACCACCTCAATCTCATTTTTGGGTTCCGGTATTGCCTGCTGCTGCGGCAGTACCGCTGTTTTGCTAAAATCAAGTCCCATATGCATCAACTACCTCTCTTAAATATTTTATCACGCCATGACTGACGTCCATTAGATGGAATTCTGCCAAAATCCGGCGTCTGCAAATCATACATATACTCGCCAATCTGGTGTTCTTCCATTAATTTCCTGTTCAGATACTTTTCAATGCTCTGATATCCGGTAGGTACCAGAAACAGTACGTCAAATCCCGCCAGATTTAAAAAGGATACCAGAATCGAATCTTCCAGAGTTATCATTTCCTCCGTGGTGTTGATATAGAGAAACTTTGGGTTCTTTTTCGTAAAATCAAACTTCTGTATCATTCTTAAAACTTCTTTTTTTAAATTCAAAATAACGGCAATAATGGCATATTCCATACCGTTTTCAAATGTCCCTTTAATAATTCTCTGTTCAATTAAAAGCTGCAGCTTGTCCAGAATATGCTCCTGTATCTCTTCCCGGAGAAATCCATAGGAATATGCAGAATGGCTTTTGATTTTGGCCCGCTGCAGCTTTCCGTTTTTAAAAAATTCTGTCACATAAGGTTTTATGGGGTTAGGCTCTGTCAAGCTGATGTAGGGAACTTTCCTGGATATCAGCGTATCTCCGGTCACCAGTTTTTTTATGCTGCTCCAGTACTCTGAAACCTCCTGTTTTACACCGGAAATCTTGGCATAAATCACCGGAAGGTTCACAACCCCTTCCACCGTACTGAAATTGGGCCGGTATTTCAACTCCTGATCCCAGAGAAGCTCAATCTCTTCATACATGGTCTGCAGAGTAACTGCATTTGCTTTATCATACTGGTGATTTCGGTACAGCCCCGAATCCTGATACATCACTGTATCCAGCTCCCGCTCTGCATGATAGGCCGCCGTTCCCATCCGTATCCCGGAATTATCCCTGGGAAAATGATCCACCGCCAGAGATTCTCCATAATTCACTTCATAGAGCAGCGGATCGTTCAAACAGCATGATCTGTTTAAATCCGGCGTTAAAATCAGCACATCCACCGGAAGCCTGGCCAAAACCCTGAGAAAGAGCTCTTCATTCTCTGTCCGGCAGCCGCCCAGATAAATAAAACAGCCAATATCCGGCAGTTTCCACTGATAAAAAAGCTCCGGCTGATAGCGTTTCAGCCAACAGAGCAGATAAACCGCCTTGTTGGTCAGTTTATTCAGATTCATTCCCGGCTGCTTTGCTTCCTCTAACATAATATCCAAAAATGCCTTGTGCATTAATTTCTGCAGTTCCAGATTGGCCGTATATTTCAGATTATTGGCCGCCAAATCTGCAAGCATCTGCTCCTGCCCTGTATAGTTTTTCCGGGCGATCCCGCCGATTTCTTCCATGGCGGGCTTTGGGATTTCCTGCTCTGTAATCACAAGCCTGCGCCCGCTGTTTTTCAATTCCAACTGAAACTGATACAGTTCATTTAAGTAAGTCAGTTTATCTTCTGTGCCGTTGATGCGGATAAAACAATTGTAAAACAGGTTCAGATCGTTCCCTCTGCTTCGAAGTTCTGTTTTGACATCGGCAAGCCCTTTGCCGGAAATCCATGCATTGGTGCAGTTTAAAAGGCCGGGGGCAGGCCCATAGAGCCGCTCCCTGTTCTGCTCCTGCCTTATTTCTTCCCGCAGGCTTTTCAGTGAGAAGCCCTCTGGAAAAGCAGTCATATCCTGTCCGTTCCAGGCACAGGAAAACTCAGAAGTTACATCCAGTTTTAAATAATTCTCATCTCCGCGATACTGTAAAAGCACAATGTCGCAGCCTGCACGGGACAGAACCGCCATCAATTTTAATTCATAATTGCTGATTTCGCCTTCATACAGAATCTTGGGAATATGACGCTCCCCCAGTTGATTCACTACACGTTCAAATTTGTAATAAAGCCAGCACATGAACTTAATATAAGCATTTTTCAGCATATTTTCATTCTTGCCTGCCCTGCGCATCCCGTCCAGGGTATCATAAATGGCCAGAGACACCTGCTCCCTCTGGTAATCCTTCATTCTCGGCAGCCACTTTTTCAGGCTTGCTGTAAAAAAGCCCGCGTTCATCTGGAAATCCATTCCCATAATTTCCCCGTAATACTCCAGCTGCTTTTCTTCCGGGTTGGGAATTCTTCCCTCGATCACAGCGCCGGAGGTCCTGGCTGCATGATAATATCTCCGGATAAATTCATGGATTTCCTGATTATATCCATAAATCCGGTAAAAATACACCCCTGATTCCCTCCGGCTCTCTGGTTCTGAAAAATATTCTTCTAAATTCCGAAGTTTCCTGTGTTCCAACATATACCTGCTTTACCTTCAATATCTGTTCATCTTATTCTTGTTCATCACATAGCCAAGGGCTGCGCCTACCAGTCCGCCCAGAATATGGGTCAGATTGGATACATTGTCCTGCACAAAAATTCCTTCATATACCTGCTGCCCGATATAAATCACCGCCACCAGAATGAAGGTCAGAGGAATCTCCCCTTCCTTCACGCAGGTAAAAGAGGACAGAAGAATCAGGGCAAACACCACGCCGCTGGCTCCCAATAACATAATCCCTGGAAAAAATACAACATGCACAATTCCTGTTGTCAATGCTGTTGCAAGAATTACAAACAGCAGATTGGCCGAACCGTATTTTTCCTCCAACAGCGGCCCAACCACCAGAATCAGCGTAATATTTCCAAAAAAATGACTCCATCCCGCATGTCCCAGCACATGTCCGAAAAACCTCACATACGCCAAAGGATTCAAAAGAGAAGAACGGTACACGCTGAAAAATACCTGATTGGCAAATCCTCTGGTAATAAAATTCAGTATCACGGCCAGAAAACACAGGATGGCAAAACTTAAGATAACCGGCGAATTAAAGGATATTTTCAGTTTTCTGTGTTCAGACATAAACAATTCTCCATTTCACATTATGTTTTATTATAAAGTTTCTTACCATATATTTCAATGCATTTTATTAAATTTTCAGATATTTAAGAATTTAGAAACGAAAGGAAGATCTTATATCTGGATATGGACATGAAAAAATCTTCAGCTTACAAATCCCTGTACAAAATTTCTTATGTATTCATATCCCACCGCCAGGTTGATATTCTGCCCAGCGTCAAAGCCTGCGGTGCTGATTCCAATGACTTCTCCATACATATTCAATACCGCTCCGCCGGAGCTTCCATTGGAAATAGGCGCCGTAAACTGAATCATATCCACACCTTCAATTGCCCGGAATCCGGAAATAATTCCATCGGACACCGAGTTAAACAGTCCCAGCGGACTTCCGATGGCCACCACCCGCTGTCCCCGAACCAGTTTCTTCTGCCCCTTATAAATGGGAAGCGGCTGCAAGTTGCGTTCAATCCGGAGCACCGCCAGATCCAGAACAGAATTATATTTAATCATCTCGTCTGTCTGATATACCTGATCGTCATCCTCAATCCTTACAGAATAAAATCTTCCCCGGCAGGCCACATGGTTATTGGTCAGAATATACCCTTCCCGGCCAATCATAATTCCGGAACCGCCGCCAATTGCCTCACCCCGGCTGTCATGAATCATAATCTGCACCACAGAAGAGGCAAGCTGTGCCAGTTCCTCATAAGTCAGCTCTCTTCCCATACGTCCTGAATCCGCCCGATTCTCCCTGGCGCTCAGCATTTCTCTGGTTCTTCGGTCACGTTCCGGCACCCTGGTATTTACCGCAACACGCACCCCGCCGGCCTGCGGCTTTTCTGGGACTGTATGCTCCGTCCGGATTTCCCCATCCGAAACAGGCTCATACTCCGGCACCTCATACTGACCGGGATCTGCCGCTGTGCATTTGCGGGACAGGCCCAGCCGATCCAGTTCCGGAGAAATATCCTGCCTGGCCTGCAGCAGCAGCACGTCAAACCCCAACCGGGTAAGCAAATAGAAAAACAAATACTCCTGCTGTTTGGAAATATCCCTGCAAACCACTTTCATTGTGTTTTCCGGTTTCCAATTCCGCAAAGCCAATGGCACAGTCTGATCTAGCCAGAACAAAACCTTTACCATAAAATTTTTGCCTATGGAGGAGCTTACTCCCTGCTTTCCCTGTTCCAACAGGCTGAGAATTTCTGCGCATATCCCGCCAAGAATCCGGCGCAATTGCTGATTTTCCATGGCTGCTTTAATCGGCGCATCCTGTTTCCCGCTGCTGAGCCAGCTTTCATAACAGCCCCCATAAAACTCTGCGTCCTCCATGGCCGCCAGTCTGGGCAAACCGTTTAACCGGCTGTAAAATCCCTGTCCCCGGTTCATCCGCTCTGTCAAAATCTGATCCATCTGCCGGATTTCTTCCGGCATTGTCCGGCCGACTCCTGTTATTCTGAGAAAATACACATCTTTGCAGCCCTTCGAGCAGCCTCCTTTGACATTCATAAAGGCTTCCACGGAAGAAATTTCCATTACATGATACCTTGTGTTAAAATTTGTCTGCATGAGAAATCACCTGATTCCTTTGTATTTAAAATATATTTCTATTCTATCATATTTCCAGGAACAGGGGCAAGCAGATTGCCGAAATGAAATTGCACTGAAAAAATCTATTGTGAAACTGTCCGTTTTCCCATATAATGTATAGTAAATTATGAAAGCAGGAGTGTAAAAATGAACCATTTCCTTCCCGCCTACCGTGTTGGCCCGCTGCTCTATTGTCCGGCCAACAACGCAAGCATCGTAAACTCATTAACTCATGAAAAATTCGGCCGGCAATTTTCCCTTGCCCTGTGCCTGGAAGATACGATACAGGACGACTGCGTGGCCGACGCGGAGCAGATATTAATTTCTTCTCTTCAGGCGCTGCAGGCACGTAAGGCCCAGACCAGCTTTTTCCTGCCTGAAATCTTTATCCGGGTCAGAGCCCCCAAACAGATCAAAAGCCTTCTGGAGCGTCTTGGCAGTTCCGGAGAACTTATTACAGGCTTTAATATTCCGAAATTTTCCCTGGAAAATGCGGACGCCTATATTCAGACGTTTAAAGAAATCAACAGCCAGCGCGGCCGGCCTTTTTACATGATGCCGATTTTTGAAAGCCCCTCCATGATTCATCTTGAGCGCCGGGCTTCCATTCTCTACGCTTTGAAAGAGAAATTAGACACCGTCTCCCAATACGTGCTGAATATCCGGGTAGGCGGCAACGACCTCTGCCACATGTTCGGCTTCCGCAGGCACAGCAGCGAGTCCATCTACAAAATTCGCCCGGTGGCAGATATTTTCTCTGATATTCTCACAGTTTTCGGTATGGATTATGTTGTCTCCGGGCCTGTATTTGAATATTACAGCGGAAAAAACTGGGAATCCGGCCTGATCCATGAACTGAATGACGACAGGCTGTGCGGATTTATCGGCAAAACGGTCATTCATCCCAACCAGATTCCACTGGTAAATGAGGCATACAAGGTGCCTCTGAAAGATTACAATGACGCAAAAGCCATTCTGGACTGGGATGTGTCTTGTCCCTCTCTGGTGGCCGGCAGTATTGTAAAAGAACGTATGAATGAATACAAGACCCATTATAACTGGGCCCTGCGGACGCTGCTTCTGGCAGAGGCATACGGGCTGAAATAATCTGTTCAGGCATCTGACAGCTTCCGGATGATTCCGCAGCATTTATAATTTTTTAAGGGATAAAAAGCAACGGGCACATTTTTTTCCTCCGCCAGACGCAGAATATGCGCCAGGGAGCTCTCATCTTTACAGTCCTGCCTGACTAATATTTTCCAGGGAACCCGCCGAAGCAGCACTCTGGTGGTTTCCCCGATTCCCGGTTTTACCAGATTGATATCAGAAATGCCGAATTCCCGGGCAATCTCCTTTACTTCCTCCAAACCCGGGTTTCTGTTCCCGGCTTCCGAAAACTCCGCCTGTTCTGTTCTCCCCTCAGCTTCCGAAATCCCCCTTTGAAAGACAAATTCTTTTTCAATGGCATGGATAAAATCATAAGACAAATCCGCTTCTTTCAGATCTCCGTAGTACACTGCGCCATGAAAATCATTTTCTCCAATAAGATCCCGCCGCAGAACTGTCCGGCTCACCAATCCTGACACCGTACAATTCAGACAGGAGCTTGGAATCAAAATATCTTCATGGGTGCCGCAAAGCCCTGTAACTTTTGCAGGATCAGCCAGCACAGCCAAATCAGCAGAAACTCCCTGATAGGTCCAAAGGGCCTTTTTCAGTTCCCCAAGAATTGCCCCTTTTCCAATCCATCCGTCCACAAACAGCAAATCGTTCGGCTGATATTTTTCCAGAAGAAATCTCATGGCATTGCCATCAATTCCTCTTCCGCGTATAATAGAAATGGAATAATGGGGCGCCTTCAGGCCGTATTTCTTCTCAAGATACCGTTTCAGCAAAATTCCAACAGGAGTTCCCGCCCTTGCCAGCGACACAAGAATTACATGCTCCCCTTTTTCTTTTATAATCCGCTCTGCCAATGTGCCAACTGCCAGCGCTGTAGGCCTGGCATAATGCTTTAAGGCTTCCTCATATGCCTCCATGTATTTTGGGGTGGGTACGTATTCCATGGGAAGCATCTCACAGTAGTGACGTCCCGCCTGAATTTCCTGTTCCCGTTCTTCCGTGGATTGGGGCTTTATCAGGCCGGTAATGTCTTTCAGCAGAAAAACCACATCATTTTCCTTGTATGAAGTTTTCAATTTTCACACCACCTGACTAAATAAATTTCACGGTTGCCGCAGCTATACAGCGCACGGCTGAGAGAAACTGCCCCCGGCTGCTCCAATTCCAAACTATTTTCTCCTGGCTCTGCCCCAGGCTGCTCCGATGCCGAATCACTTCTGACTGACTCTGCATCCGGCTGCTCCAATTCCAAACCATTTTCCCCTGGCTCTGCATCTGTCAGAATCAACACCAGATCATAAGCATCCAAATCATACACATAGGTTGTGCGGGCTTTCTGATAGAAGCTTGCCAGTTCATACCGTTCATGAAGGGGATATTCCTGATGTTTGCTGACCATAATCGGACTTCGGGTGGTGGCATGGCATTTCACACAGTTTCCCATTTCCTGTATGTTCTGCGCCACGTACAGGGGCGCATACATAAATTCTTCTGTTCCCAGAACAAGGATGTTTTTTCCTTCTCCAAAGGAAATCCGTTCTTTGATCTGACGCCATAAATTCTCGCAGGCTTTCTGGTATTCCTGGCCTTTGTGGAGCCTTCTGGCATTGATAAAGCCTGAAACTATGATTTCTTTTGCCTTCAGTTCCCATGGATTTTTTTCTAATTCTTCTATATTAAGTGACCTGTTTTCGCCAGCGTGTAAACCTTCGCGGCTGATAAACCCATTTTTGCCAGCGTGTAAATCTTCATGACTGAATGTTCCGTTTCCACCGAAAGACACACATTCATAATAGCTTCCGTCATTGATATATGTTTCCGCAATCTCAGAATATCCGCTGTGATCGGTTTTTACCAGATACACCAAATCAATCTGTTCTGTCTGATATCTGGCCCGGGCTTCTTCATCCATCCCGTTCAGCAGGGAAGCCGCGGCAAAGTTCAGCTTTTTGCCGTAAGTCTGGCGAATCAGACGCACAATTTTCCCAATGGTGTTTCCGGTAGTCACCTCATCTTCCACAAAAACAATCCGGTCTGTCTGAGCAATTACCTGATCCAAATCATTTTTTACTACCTTCTGTTCTGCTGCATGGCTATGGGATTCGCTGAAATACAGGTACTCCGCACCCGGAAGATTCTCCCGGGTGGTCTGCATATAATCTGTGTCAAGCCTTACCGCCAGTGTTTCTCCTATGACTGTGGCAGTTTCCGCAAACCCTATCAAAAGCAGCCGTTCCCCTCTGTAACGCTCCGCCGTCAAATCCGCCAGAGCTGAAAACATATGAAAAGGCTTATCAGGGCTTATGGGAACATGTTTTCCCTGATATCTGTTGACCACCAGAAAGCTACGCTTTGTATTGTGTTCCCGTTTGGCTATGGCTATAATTTTTTCTGCATTCATGAAATCCTCCATCTACCGAATACGCTCCATCCAGATTTTTTTCCTGAAAATCACAAGGGAAATCCCCAGCCTGACACATTCTTCCAGAGATAAGATTATATACACAGGCGTAATCGGCAGCTTCCAGACAAAAGCCGCCAGAATCCCCAAAGGAACTCCAAATATCCAGGTTCCGATCAGATCGATCCACATGATATATTTTGTCTTTCCTCCACTGCGGATAATTCCTCCGCCCAGTATCATATTCAGCACCTTTACAGGGGCAATCACAGCAATCGCAAGAAGCAGGCTCCTGGTAAGTTCCTGAACTTCAGGCTCCACATGATAAATTTTCACATAAAAGGGACTGACTGCCGCAAGAATAAGAGACAGCATAAGGGAAAACGCCAGACCGTATTTCATCAGCTTTTTGGACTCTTCATAGGCACGCCCGAAGGCTCCCGCCCCGAGAGATTTCCCAATCAGGATACCTGACGCCTGGGCCAGACCGCTTAACGCGCCTATCACAATCGTCTGCACTGGAATAGTCATTGTCATGGCAGCGCAGGCGGCTGTTCCTATATTTCCATAGACAGCCGTATACACATTTTCCCCCAGGCTCCACAAAAATTCACAAATCAGCAGCGGACCCAGAATCTTAAAATATTGCCATTTGAACTCTCCGTCCTGTGCTCTCCTGCCCTGATCTAAAGGACGTCCTGCATGTTCCCGGCAGCAAACCTCCGTCTCCCTGGAACGAACCGTCAGCTTCATTCCCCGTCTCTTCTTATTATGCAGGAAAAACAGAAAAATGACAATACAGGAAATTATCTGGGCCGTCACAGTTGCCAGGGCTGCTCCCGCCACTCCCATCTTTGGAAACATCCATTTTCCAAAAATCAGCAGATAATTCAGCCCGGTATTGCATACCAGCGCAAAAATGCCTGCATACAGAGGCAGGACGGCGGCTTCCATGCACCGAAGCATGGTTGTCAGCATGGAGCTGACCGCCATAGGAAGAAAAGATATGGCCAAAATACGCAGATAGTTTACCGCCAGTCCTCTGGCCGCTTCATCTTTTGTATAAACTGCCATAATATTTTCCCCAAACACCATACAGATCACCAAAAACGCTGCCGCTAGTCCCACAGACAATGCCAGATTGCTCCAAAAGCTCCGGCCTGCAGATTTCTCATCGTTTCTTCCCAAATACTGTGAAATCATAATTCCGGCCGCTGAAGCAACGGCTCCCAGAACCACGGAATAAAGAGAGGCAAACTTCCCGCCCAATCCAATTCCGGCTATACTGCCGCTGCCAAGCTGTCCGATCATCACCTGATCGATTACACTGAAAGAGGACTGCAGCAAAGATTGCAGCGTCACAGGCAGGGCTATTTTTAACACCGCCTGTTCAAAGGAAGGTTTCTCTTTCATCTGAACCCTCCTCCCTGTTTAATTTCTTTACACTTTTGCGTTCCACAAGAAACACCGGCAGTTTTACAACAATCCGCTCCTCCGTTCCCATTTTCAGATTCTTCAAAACGGAAATCGCGGCCTTTGCCCTGTCAGACGCGTCCTGCCTTACTGTTGTAAGCCCGGGCATACAATAATTGCACAAAGGGCTGTCGTCAAATCCCACAACTGAAAGGTCCTTCGGCACGCCAATGCCCCTTTCCTGCAGATAACGGATGAATTCCACTGCATAAAAATCAGATACTGCAAATACCGCCGTATGCTGCAGAATCTCTGCTTCTTGCTGCCGGTATACTTTCAGCCGCTCTGTTTTCTCAAAGGGAATTTTCAGAAAATCAACCCCGTCTCCTCCCAATGCGTCCCGGCATCCCTCCATCCGTTCCAAATCTACGCATATACAGTTATCGGAAATACAGAGGACTTTCCTGTGGCCCATACGCTTCAAATATTCTCCCACCTGGCGGCCGCCGTCATAATTGTCTATTACCAGATTACAGATTTTGGGGATTTCCTGAAAATATCCGTCATATACCACAAAAGGGATATGCATGGACTCCCGCAATTTCTGATAATCCTGTTCGCAGAACCCAAGGAGTACCAGTCCGTCCATATTCCACATGGATGCAAACCGCAGGATTTCATTCCACTCAGTCGTTACCTTTACCATCATAAAATAACCTGATGCATCAATTTCCCTGGCCAGTGCATTAATGGAGGCTGATATAAAACCGTCCTCCAGAACATGCCCCTCGTATTTTTCATGATCGTTGACTACAATACCAATGATTTTAGAATTGTTCTGTGCCAGCAGAATGCCCGCCATATTGGGAATGTAGCCGCTTTCTTCAATAAGCTCCTGCACCCGCTTCACTGTTTCATCCGATATTTTTCTTGTTTTTCCATGAATCACATTGGAGACGGTTGCTGTGCTGACGCCCAGCTTATCTGCAATGTCTGAGATTCTGATTCTTTCTTTTTCCACGGCTCTGCACTTCCTTTTCTAAAAAATCACCCAGCCTGAATTTTATTACCTGTTTTCGCCAAACGATTTTCTGCGTTTTCAAAAAAACAAAACCCGCCTGCCAAATCATCTGGCTACGGGTATAAGTATAGTAAAAAGGAAGCTGTTTTTCAAAGGTTAAATGCATAACCCAAACCAAAAAATGCAGAAAATTTTTATCTAAATTGTATACTTTTCCAACAGAATTTTAAAAAAGGAGCCTGAGCGTTCTGTACCGGATAAAAATCAGATACCCTACAGCCGCAGTCCCACTGAAAAAAGCCGGAAGGAAGCCCGCCTCTCGGTGCAGCTTCCCTCCGGCGCCTGTTTCTTCCCGCCGTTTTATTTTACAAATTCTTTTACTTTTTTATAAATTCCCTGGCCGTCCAGTCCGTATTTTTCCAGTAATTCCAATGCCGGGCCAGACTCGCCGAATACGTCATATATGCCGATTCTGCATACGGGTACCGGTGCGTGCTCACAGAGACATTCACACACCGCGCTGCCCAGGCCTCCAATGACAGAGTGTTCCTCCGCCGTAACCATTTTTCCTGTTTTCTTTGCAGAATTCACAATGATTTCTGTATCCAGGGGCTTAATGGTGTGGATATTGATTACCTCCGCGCTGATGCCCTCTGCCGCCAGTTTTTCTGCCGCCTCCAGAGACGCCGCTACGCACAGGCCCGTTGCTGCAATGGTGACATCCGTGCCTTCCCGCAGCAGGATGCCTTTTCCCAGTTCAAATTTATAATCCGGATTCTCATTAATCACCGGAACGGCAAG
This sequence comes from Lachnospiraceae bacterium, assembly GCA_910575555.1. Taxonomy (GTDB): domain Bacteria; phylum Bacillota; class Clostridia; order Lachnospirales; family Lachnospiraceae; genus Petralouisia. The sequence goes on from CAJTFX010000010.1 coordinate 132,400, forward strand.
TCTGCCGAATCTCAGATACACCGGGCCGTCCAGTTCATATGCTGCCCGCACTGCCGCTTTCGCTTCAATCACATCTGACGGGTTGATTATCGTCATGTCGGGAATTGTCCGCATCAACGCGATATCCTCGTTGCACTGATGAGAGGCTCCGTCCTCCCCAACGGAAATTCCCGCATGGCTTGCCCCAATTTTCACATTCAGGTGGGGATATCCGATGGAATTTCTCACCTGTTCATATGCCCTGCCTGCCGCAAACATGGCAAAAGAGCTTGCAAAGGGCACTTTTCCAGTGGTTGCCAGACCTGCTGCAATTCCCATCATATTCGCCTCTGCAATTCCGCAGTCAATGTGGCGTTTTGGAAATTCTTTTTGGAATACGCCGGTTCTGGTGGCTTCCGCAAGATCCGCATCCAGCACTACAATATTGTCATGCTCTCTTCCCAGTTCTACCAATGTGCTTCCGTAACCCTCTCTGGTTGCAATTTTCTTTACTTCCGGCATAATGCTTCACCTGCTTTCTCCAATTCTTCCATGGCAATCTTATATTCTTCATCATTTGGGGCCTTGCCGTGCCATCCAGCCTGATTTTCCATAAAGGAAACGCCTTTTCCTTTGACGGTTTTCAATATGATAGCCGTGGGCATTCCCTGTATCTCCCTTGCTTCTTTGAAAGCCGTCCGCAAAGCGTCAAAATCATTGCCGTCCTCCACATTGATCACATGAAAGTTAAATGCCCTGAACTTTTCATCAATGGGGTATGGAGAGCATATATCGTCAATGTTTCCGTCAATCTGCAGTCCGTTGTTGTCCACGATCACAATCAGGTTGTCCAACTTTCTGTGTCCTGCTAACATGGCTGCCTCCCAGACCTGGCCTTCCTGGATTTCCCCGTCGCCTAAAAGAGTGTATACCCGGTAGCTGTCATTACTTATTTTGGCAGACAAAGCCATTCCCACTGCCGCTGAAACTCCCTGTCCTAAAGAACCGCTTGACATATCAATCCCCGGCGTATGCTGCAGACAGGGATGCCCCTGAAGATAGGAGCCGATTTTGCGCAGTGTTTTCAAATCCTCCACCGGAAAAAAGCCCCTGTGCGCCAAGACAGAATAAAGCCCCGGCGCCGTATGCCCTTTGGACAGCACAAAACGGTCCCGGTCTGCTTTTTGCGGATCTTTTGGGTCAATATTCATTTCTTCAAAATACAGGTAAATGTACACCTCTGCTGCTGAGAGAGAGCCGCCGGGATGCCCTGCTTTGGCGGAATGAACGGCGGTAACGATTCCCTTGCGGACTTCGTTGGCCAATTTCTGAAGTTCTAAGTTATCCATGTATCTATCTCCTTTTTCATTTTCTGACAATTTCTACGAAATGCCTGCTTCCTCTGAAAGTTCTGAAGTACTGCCGGAAATTTCTGCTGTCTATTCACCGAAAACTGCTTTGTAATCTTTCTGAAATTTTTCAATTCCCTGATCTGTCAGGGGATGTTTTGTCATCTGCTCAATCACACTGTAAGGAATGGTGGCAATGTCTGCTCCTGCAAGAGCGCAGTCATTTACATGAACCGTATTGCGGATGCTTGCTGCAATAATTTCTGTCTCCAGTCCGTAATTTTCAAAAATCGTAACAATATCTTCAATTAACTGGATTCCCGGCTGACTGATATCATCCAGCCGGCCTAAAAACGGGGATACGTAGGTTGCGCCTGCCCGGGCTGCCAAAAGCGCCTGATTTGCGGTAAAAATCAGCGTCACGTTTGTCTTGATTCCTTCTGCTGAAAGCACCTTTACCGCTTTTAACCCTTCTACGGTCATGGGAATCTTGACAATCATGTTGGGATGGATGGCTGCAATTTCGCGGCCTTCCTGAATCATGCCCTCCGCATCCGTGGTTGTGGCTTTTACTTCCCCGCTGATGGGGCCGTCTACAATACTGGTGATTTCCTTGATTACCTCGTTGAAATCCCTGCCTTCTTTGGCAATCAGAGACGGGTTGGTGGTTACCCCGCAGATGACTCCCATATCATTGGCTTTGCGGATATCTTCTACATTGGCCGTGTCGATAAATAATTTCATATTTTCCTCCTTTTGTATACATAACATCTGTAATGTTCCGTTTGCTTCTGTCTCCTATTTTACACGAAACAGAAGGTGAAATACAAATTTTTCTCAGACTTTTTAACTATATCATGTTTCGCCCTTTGTTAAAAGATGGAATATGCGGAAAATTTATTTTCCCGGTTCAAACATGCTCCATATTCTTTTCCAAGCTCCCTGAGCACCTCCTGCTCCAAATAGTTTGTCAGCTCCAAAGCGTCCGCCTCAAACAAAAACTGCTTCATATTTCAGACAAATTACGTCATACTGATTCAGATATTCCCAAAATTTCTCATCCTGCGTAATCTTTCGTCCTGCAAACAGCTCTCCTAATTCTGGCCGAACTGTGTGAATTCCGGCATAAGGACAATACTGCGGCGCCTTCATCTGCTTCTATTATATGAAAGCTAATGGAAATTAACAAGATAAATTTTTCAAAACAAAATCCAGACAAGAAAAACCCGGAGAGGATTCCCTCAAATCATCCCCTCCGCAGCCTGCCGCTCAGGAAAAGTCCCGCACCAGTATTTCACTTTTTTCCAAAAATTCCTCAATGGTAAAAAATCCCAGCCGGGACAAAAGCTCCTGCACAAAAGGATTCTCTAAGGGCGTCCGATACTCTGCCGCTTCGCCGTAACGCTCCACATTCTTTCTCCCTTCTTCTTTTCCAATGAGGATTTTCGGCCCGCCCACGCAGCCGCCCACGCAGCCCATGCCCTCAAAAAAATTGGCCTTTGTCTCTCCCTTTTTCAGCCGTTCAATCATTTCCCGGCAGGCCGGCACTCCGTCTGCCTGTTCTGCGCAAACCTCAATTTTCCGCTTGGGATTCAGCTGCTTAACCGTTTCCTTCACCGCCTCGCTGACGCCTCCTGTTCTGGCATATATCCGCCCGGCCCGGGAGGAATGCTCCTTCTCGTCCTCTCCCAGCTCCTCCGGATGAATATCCGCCGCGTCAAACATATCCTGCACTTCCTGAAACGTCAGCACATAGTCCACTGCGTCTGCAATATCCGGTTCCCTGGCCTCCTTTTTCTTGGCCATGCAGGGGCCCACAAACACTGTGACAGCCTGGGGATGCAGTTTCTTCACCACACGGCCCGCCGCAATCATCGGTGACACTGCGCCGGGCACATGAGGCATCAGTTCCTGATATACCTTCCGCAGCATGGCAATCCAGACCGGACAGCAGCAGCTGGTCAGCTGATAATCCTGTTCCCTCTGAATATTTGCGTCAAATTCCAGCGCTTCCTTCAGCGTTAAAATATCGGCAAATACCGCCACCTCGATCAACCCCTGAAATCCCATGGCTTTAAATGCCGCCCGCAGCTTTCCGGTAGTAACTTCTCTGCCGAACTGCCCTAAAAAAGCCGGAGCCACAAGGACGTACACCTCCCGCTCTTTACTCCGAACGGCCCTGAGCACCGGAACCACATCCTTATTGGCCGCCAGTTTCTCCAGTCTGCAGGCTTCCACGCAGGCGCCGCAGCCGGTGCATTTTTCTTTGTTGATACGGACTTTTCCCGTTTCATCCTGTTCAAAGGCATCAAAAACACAACTGTTTTCGCAGGCTCTCTCATAAGCGCACTGCTCACATTCTTCTGCAAATATCACCGGCGCGTGACGCTCCGGGTGAAGCAGGCAGTCCATATGATACGGATCATAATCTCCCTCCAGTATACGTCCCCGTCCTGCTTCCTGTTCCAGAATGTCCAGATACAATTGGTGGAATGTTTTCATTTTCGTTTCCTCATTTCTGTTTTTCATAGTATTTCCAGAAATTGCAGAAAAACTCATGCGTAATGGTATTTCTTGCGGTTTACAGCCAGAAATACCGCCGTCACCGCCAATGCCAGAAGCTCTGCTGCGCCAATAGCCAGCCAGATACCGGCAATTCCCAAAATCAGCGGCAGCGTCAGTACCATTGCAATCTGAAACAGCAGCGTCCGCAAAAATGAGATTGAAGCAGAAACCATGCCGTTTCCAAGGGCCGTAAAAAACGCAGAGCCCCAGACGTTCAGTCCCATGGCCAGAAACGCAAGGGCATACAGCCGGAACCCATAGCAGGTCAAATCAAACAATTCCGCGTCATACCCGGCAAACACAGACACCAGGGGCACGGTCAGAACTTCTGCTAAAACCGTCATCACAATCCCCGCCGCACCCATTAAAACCATGCTTTTTCGCCGCAGATTTTTCAGCTCCTCATAATTTCCTGCCCCGTAATGATAGCCTACCACCGGGCTGCTGCCGATAGCATAGCCCAGATAAATGGCCATAAAGGCAAAATTGACATACATAATAATCCCGTAAGCTGCAATTCCGTTTTCTCCTGCCAGCTTCATCAACTGGAAATTATACAGGATGTTTATAATAGAAGCGGAAAGATTCGTCACCATTTCCGAGGAACCATTTCCGAAGGTTTTTAAAATAATCTTCATTTCCAGTTTTGTTCCCGTCAGTCTGAGAAGGCTTGTATTCTCCCGGGCAAAATAAAAGAGCGGGAAAATTCCGCCTACCACCTGACCGATTCCCGTGGCAAAAGCCGCCCCGGCAAGCCCCCATCCGAAAACTGCAATAAACAGATAGTCCAATATCACATTGGTGATTCCCGCGGCAATGGACATTTTAAGACTCAGCCCCGGTTTTTCCGCTGTCACAAAAAAACTCTGGAACACATTCTGCAGCACAAAAGGCGTCAATGCCAGAATCAGGCATCTGCAGTAGAGGATGCTCCCTTCCAGTAATTCCCCGCTGGCTCCCAGCGCGATGGAAATGGGCCGCGCGAATGCAAATCCGATGACAGTCAGCGCAAGGCTTAATCCTATGGTAAAGTACACCAGCATGGAAAAATACCGGTTGGCTTCCTCCCGCTTCCCTTCTCCCAGAGTCTTGGATACCACTGCGCTGCCGCCTGTGCCTATCATAATTCCCACTGTTCCAAAAGCCATACACACCGGAAACACCAGATTCAGCGCCGCAAAAGGTGTTTTGCCCACATAATTGGACACAAAAAAACCATCTACAATACTGTAAAAAGAAGTGCAAATCATCATCAATACCGGCGATATCACAAAACGCAGTAGCCTTGGATACGTAAAATGATCTGATAATTGTATTCTCATCATGTCCTCCTTTCAACATTCTTCCGCCTTTTTCCGAAACTTTCCCACATACTTTCCCATTAATTTCAACATCTCCCGGCACTCCTGGGGAGACATTTCCTCAAACACGGACTGCTCCAGCTCCATCACCGGAAAAATCTTTTCCTCCACCATCCGTTTCCCCTCATCTGTCAAAAAAATCTCTTTCTCCCTGCCTTTGCCGGAATCCAGGGAAAGAAACCCCTGCGACTTTAAGTTCTGAATTGAAGAATTGACGGTCTGCCTGCTGAGGGAGCACCAGTCTGCAATATCCTTCTGCAGACAGCCTTCTCCCAGTTCCATTATGGTATACAAAATAATAAAGGCGCTGTCAGACAATCCCATTTTAACTGCCAGCCCATGGTAAATCTGATCCATTTCCCGATAAAGACGGTTGAATTCTTCTAAATGTTTTCCCTGTTTGTATTTCATAAGCATCCTCCTAAATCCGAAATCGGACAAAATGGATTATAATCCGATTTCGGATTTTTGTCAAGTTCTTTTGGACTGTCATTTTCTGCAAAAAAATTACCTCCTTTTCATTTTGTTTCTGTTGTTACTGAGAAAACGCAAAAAGAGGTAATTTTATTGCAGAAAAATAAAAATTTTTATTTAATTTTTACTTTTTTTATAAAAAAGCTGCTGGTATAAGTTTTTCCCTTATAGGTTTTATAAGCCTTTACTGTAAAATAGTATGTCTTTCCAGATTTTAATTTGGTTTTTGTGCAGCTTTTCCCTTTTGTGGTTTTTACTTTCTTCCATAAATCCTTTAACTTGGTTTTGTAGTAAACCTTATAACCGGTTGCGCCTTTGACTTTGCTCCATTTTACAGTTGCTTTTTTCTTTCCAGGCGTTATCTTAAAATTCACAATATCCGGCGCCGTGGCTGTATAGGCGGAAGTATAGCTTCCGCTGACAATCCGCTTTCCATTCTGATCCTGTGTATAAGCCTTCACTGCAAAGCGGTAACCGGTAGCCGGAGTCAGCCCTTTTACTGTATAGGAAGCTGTATTGGTTTTCAGGGCTGCTTTCTCTGTCCAGCTTTTCTTAGAACGGTTATACTGATAAATCACATAGCCTTCTGCTTCCGGTATCTTTTTCCAGGAAAGCATCACCTTTTTGGTGGATGATGTGATTTTAAGCCTTGAAACATTGGCAATGCCTGCTGTCGGTTTTTTAACCGTGTCATCATCCGGCTTCTTATCTGAGTCTGGTTTTTGGTCATCGCTGGGAGTCGTATCGGAATCGGTTTCTGGGTCTTGCTCCGTATCAGAATCGGTTCCTGGGTTTTGACCCGTATCGGAATCGGTTCCCGGTCCAGGATTTGGAGTCGGAGTTGAATTCGCAATTACTTTCTGGATTTCCGCCATAATCTCCTCTGCCGTACGAGAACCTAAAGTAATATTTTGCACCTTATTATTTTTATCAATATATACGATATAAGGAAAACTTCCTCCGGTCTGCTGATACAAACCAAGATAAGTCAACGCATTGTTCCAGTTTTTTGCCTCTTGGTCATGACAGAATATAATATTTGTCTCTCCATAATTCTGTGCAAAATCTTTCACAGCATCCGCTCCTGCTCCGTACACATCCGCATAAATTAACCTAATATCCGAACGCTGTTCCTTTCCCCAGTCACTTCCGGCGATACTGTCCAGTGTGCTTTTGGTCTTACCGCAGGTGGTATAACCAAACATCAACACTGTAACTTCATCGGGATTCGCTTTCGTGGAAACGGCTGTGCCATTAATATCTGTCAGAGTATAGTTCCAATTTTCAATACCAGATTCAGAACCGGCCGGCGGTGTCAGCGGCCCATCATAATCAATATCTGCAAATTTTATGATTTCCGCCATAATTTCCTCGGCAGTTTTCTTTCCTTCTGTGATACTCTGAACTTTATCATCCTGATCAATCAATACGATAACCGGCATCTTGCCGCCACTTTTTCCCGTATATCCTGCCATGGCGGCAAGTATTCCATCTGCTTCATCATAGCAGAATGTAATTCCGGGTCCACCATAGTTCTCTTCCTCCTCCAAAACTTCTTCTTTGCTGTAATATCCGCTGCAGGCTGCATAAATAACCCGGATATCCGGACGCTGCACCCAGTCGCAGGCGGAAACACTGCCAAGTGTGCCTCTTGTCTGACTGCATCCCACATTTCCAAATATCAGTACTGTAACCTCCCCCGGATTCGCCTTAGTGGAAACGTCTGCATCGCTGGTGCTTTTAAATGTGTAATGCTTGTTCTCTGTACCGCCCTCAGCCGCCTGTACCGTTGTTCCCATCATCACGTATAAAAATGGAAACAGAAAGAGCAGCATAAAAACTGCCGTTTTAATCTTTGTGCGGGTTTGAATCAACTTGTTTACTGCCATAAATATCCTCCATCCTGTCTGCTGTCCCCTTTTTCAGCTTCTTATTCAATTTACAGTATACAAAATATTAATTCGTTTGCCAAGTTTATTTTTTCGCGCAATCTGAAATGCTTCTAATTCACCAACGACCAAATCCACTGCAGCCATCCCCGCACCGAACTTGCACGCCTTGCGATCAGGCTTTCCCCGCAGACCCTCTGCTCCCGCATTCTGGCAGCAATCTCACGTTTCTCCGGCATCCTGTGGCTTTTCAGCAGAATTTCAAACAATTCATGAAAAATCTGATGCTCCAAAATCAGCCTCACATATTCCAACTGACGTTCCTTATAGCGCATTTTCAGAAGCCGCCTGCCGGACGGCGTAAGATGCACCTTCACTCCTTCCTCTCCGGAACGCTTTTCCATCAGCCCTAAATACCTTCCGGCATTAAAATAATAATCCGACTGTCTCTCCCGAAATCCGAACAATTCCGCTATCTTCACTCCTGACATCGGCTCTTCATTCAGATGTTCGGTCAGGGAAATTACTTTGGGGAAGCTGTCTGCCTGAATAAAAGTGACCTCCGGTTCTGGTTTTATCAGCGTTTTTTGCCAGGCGTCCCGCAGATCCTCCCAGGTTATTTCAATATCCTCCAGGCTGTAATTTTTTTCCTGCACCAGTTTCAGGGAATTGTAATCATTGATATCCCTGAATTCATATTCCAACAGACGGAAAATATTATTGGAATACACCAGAAATACCGGCCGAATCCGTTTTCTGATCTTGGAATTCCATAGCCTTGCCGGATAATATAACTGCCGAATCAGGAAATTGCTGTGAACTACATTTTTTCCTTCGATGATGGAAAAAACATTGGGATTTTCAAATCCTCCGTCTATCTCCACCTGAGAATTTTCCACCGTAAGATAAGATTTGCTCTGGCGGCCTTCTGAATTCCAGCCGCTGACATAAAATCCGAAGCTGCCGGAGCCCATTCGGCCGGACACTGTCTGCACCATGGAGGCTTCTCCCAGAAAATCATCCAGAATTCCTGCAATGCTCATAATATTGATAGCATTGGCCTCTGAACGGATATCGTTGATATCTATGGTTTCATAATAATCCGGGATTTTGGCGCCTGTCATTTGTTTGATATCAGAAACCGGTTCCGGAAAATCCTGATACAAATCAAATTCTCCCAGAACATATTTTCCTCTTGTCACCGGTAAAATCGCTATTTTTCTGCCAAAAACACCCGGCAGGGATTCCCGGGTGTCAAATTTCGTCATCAGGCGGGGTTCTTTTACCTCCCGTATCTGATCTGCAGTAATGTAATACAGTCCATTTTTTTTGATCTCATTTTCAATGCTGTATTTTTCAAATAAAATTTCCCATTTTTCATCAATCAGGCTCATAATTATGTACCAGTATCTCCTTGATTTCTCCCCGTTTTTCCGGATTGACATTGATGGCCCGTTTGGCGTTCACATACTCGACAATATAGTCTTTGTACAATTCTTCGATAAAGGAACAGGCCGAATTAGACAGTAAAAATTTAATACCTCTTGCATGGAGCGCGTCGCACTGCTCCTTCAGGGCAATCTGCTCCTGCTCTCCAAACCCGCCCGCTGTATATCCGGTAAAAGAAGCGGAGGCGCTGATAGGCATATAAGGGGGATCAAAATATACAAAAGCTCCTTTCCTGATTCCTTTCAGCGCTTCGCGGTAGTCTCCGCACTTGATGGTGATGTCCGCCTGGTTAAAATAATCCGATAATGCCTGAATGGTTGTTTCATTGGTGATGTTTGGATTCTTATACCGTCCCCAGGGGGAATTAAACTCTCCGGAACTGTTAACCCGAAACAGGCCGTTATAGCATGTCTTGTTTAAGTAGATGATTCTTGCCGCCCGCTCCACATTGGTTAAATTTCCAAATCCCTGCTTGTCACGATCCAATGCCCGCACATGGTAAAAATAATCCTCACAATTTTTCTCCCTGTGCTCCTCGAGTTTACTTATCAATGCTTCCGGTTCTTCTTTGATTGTCAGATAAACATTCATCAATTCCTGATTGGAATCGTTGATTACGGCTTTCGCCGGCTGCCTGCAAAACAGCACCGCGCCGCCCCCCAGAAATGGTTCATAATACGTGGAACATTTCGGGATAAGGGGTTCAATGCTGTCTAAAAGCTGCCTTTTTCCTCCTACCCATTTTAAGATCGGAGAAACTAATGGATTCTTCTTCGCCATTCTTTTGTCTCCTATTTATAAAAATCAGAATTTGAACACTGTGTTTTGTCCTGTCTATCATTATAACCTAAATAGCCTGAAATGTTAATAGGTCAGAAAAACCCAGAATACATTTATTGTTTCTCACAGCCTAAAATTTTCTGAAAAAATTCTAAAAATCCATTTCCACCAGATGCCCCTTTTAATTTGTCTGCCGGCAAATCATAATAGTACTGATTGGTTTTTATATCAATGGAAAGGCTGTCTAACGGAAATCCTTTCTTTCTGACCGCACTGCGGGGCGTATCCGTTAAAATAAATGTGCTGCTTTCCATAGACGGTTCCATAGCATCGTAAATATGATTTTCATCCATAATAAAACAAATTGCATTTTTGTATCTTGCGGTGAGATTGCCATACTGTTTCACTAAACCAGAATAATATTCTATCATCTGCTCATCAGACAAACAGACTCCGTTTACTGTACGCACATGCACTCCCGGTTGAATTTCATCCGGCACATTGTCAAAATACAATATTATCTGCTTCTCCTGACACTGTTTTTCATACTCATGCGAGGAGATACGGCCTTATCAAACTGTCTCACGTATAAGCAGCCGTACAATCGTACAGCTTTCTATACTTCTGTCTTTCTAATTCCACAAGATATTCTGTCGTGCCTTCTTCAAATTTTTTCTGGCCTGTCAAATGAAAACCATGCCTGTGATAAAATGAAATAGCTCTGGTATTTTTTTCTAATGCCCATAAATGATCCGCATGAAATTCTCTAATTGCATATTCAATCAGTTCATTGCCAATCCCTTTACTTTGAAAAAATGTATCCACATACAATTTACAAATTTCCGTTTCACTCATTTGAATAAAACCCCTGATTAATCCATCATCAAAAACATATATGTGTTCCAATATCGCATTCTTTTTGAAATAATTATCTGCCAGCGAAACCACTTGCAGCTCACCAAAAGAGAACTCCTCTTCTTTAAATATAGGGAAATAATACATCCTGTTATTGAATACATATATTTCAGCTATTCTTGATACATCATTTATCCCGGCTTTTCTAATATTCATATTGTTACCCTTTGGAAACCTTTGATAATCCCCATCCTTCATAAAATAAAAATTGCCCGTATTCAAATTATCTCCGATGCACAAAAATGCTCCGCCAAACAGCGAAGCACAAAATTTGTATCCCAGCCATTTATCAGCCGCTGGTTAGGCAGCGAAAAAATTTATATCTGCACCTGTTCTGTCACTGCCGCTATGCGGTTCCGGCAGAATAAGGAAGCGGTTATACGGAATTTCTTATTCATATTATACTCATTTTTTGCTGGATTTCTACTGGCATTTTATACAAAAACAGGCATTTTTCTATGCTCTCATATTATCTCATACCGCTTCACGCTATCGCACAAATGATTTTGCCCTTTCACTCTCTGCCTGCTTATGGTATTACTCTTCAGAAAATGACACCTTTCTCATTCTTTCTATACAGAAATCGAAATATTTACGGTCTGTTCCGGCTGACTTACTTCACCTGCTTTTGTATATATCACCGGTTCTTTACCAGTCTTTGTACTATGGGAAACCGTGTTATCCAGATTAATGTTATCTGAAGCATTACTGTCTGCCACACCATTCTCTTTTAATAATCCCCTGCCTTCCTCACTGACTTCAAGGATATCCGTTTCTTTATTTTTGTTTCTGCTTTCCTCAATTCTTTCTTCCAGTTTCTCACGTTCCTCCCTGCGCTTTTGAATTGCTTCTTCACGTTCTGACTTTGCCTTTTCTCTTGCTTCCTCTGCGTCCTCTTTCATTCCCCTGTCGGCTACTTCCTTATATTCGTCTGCTTTGTCTGAAAATTCAGCGACATACCCCATTGCCCGATCCATTGTTGCCGTATCGCCCCTGCGCCTTGCTTCCTTGTAAACCCTGAATGGCGAATTAAGCAAATCCATATTCGTTTTTGCGCCTACAAGCCCTTCCATCGTTTTTGCATTCATAACGAACCCTCCAATCGTTCTCCGTTCTCATTTCTTTTTTCGGCAGTATAAATATGCACCATCAGCTTTCTGTTTCAAATAACCTGTTTGATGTTATGTGCGGAAGTACATAAGGGCACTAAAACTGAAATCGTAAAAATACCATTTTGGACTTCTATATTCATAACCCCATTATATTTATGTACTACATCACTGATATTCAACAGACCAATACCATGCTCCTCTGGGTTTCCCTTATTCGTAAATCCAATTTTATGTTTATCTTCCATATCCGCACTGTTTTTTGCTTCTAACAAAAAGCATTTTTTTACAACCCCTGATTGAATATTAATAAACTGCCGCTGATTGCAATATTGTTCCTTATGCTGTAACCTTTCACACGCTTCCACTGCATTGTCTAATATATTTCCGAACAATACACATAAATCAAATTCATTCATGTCACACATTTTGGGTATCTGCACATCACATTCCCATATAATATTTTTTCTTTCAGCTATTTTCTGCTTTTGATACAGCAGTATATCTACGACTCTGTTCCCTGTAATTTGTTCGCCGGCGTCCAAACCGGCGCTATCCTCCATGTTTTTCAGATAGCTCTCCATTTTTTCCCACTCTTTGCTTTCCAACAACCCCAATAAAGCAATGATATGGTTTTTCAAGTCATGCCTTAACCGCTCTGACTGACTGTATTGCTCCTCCAGCATTTTGTAAGCTGCAATTTGACAATGATACTGACTGCTTTTTTTCTGTTCCATATAAATTTTATTCATTCCAAAAATAAAACAGCCTGCTCCAAATATAGATAAGGCTGTCATGACACAAAATCCCGCATGGCTGAAAATCTGGTCATAATATAACCCCATATCTCCCCCGCTTCTGACTAAAATGCCGTTACTTGCTCCCCAATTCGCCACATCGGTAACTACTGTAATTGCAAGCAGAGGAATTGCCAATAAAATATACCATTTTCCTGTCTTACAGTAAAAAATAGATGCGAGATATTGTGTTCCCAAATATATAACGAATATCGTCATAGTGAAACTGACACAGATAATCAGATTTGTTTCTCTTTCCCCCAAAAACGGAACTGCAATGTTTTTGACCCTATGCCTCCAAAACAGCATGAAGCACGAAAAAATTGATATACAGAAATTTTCCACAAGCGTTGTTGCAGTAATCAGGAGAGAAGCAGCCAAAATCTTTTTCTCTGTATTCCTCTGAAATAACAATAATATCAATCCTATAAAAAATATATGGTTCAGTAATATCAGGGCGATATTCGGAATAGAATAACACTGACCCACAGCATGTATTAACAGGCCCCCGCAAAAACCGAAAACCGCAAACAATTTCTCATTTCTTTGTGAAATTTCCAAATATTCTTTGCAAAACTTTCCAGCCATACATATATATGCGAAATAACATAACAGTTCCAGGAAAACACCAGCAAAATCCTGTATCATATGATTCCTCCATTTTTTCTCATATACCTCAAAATTTCTTTGCAAAATTCCTCGTATCTTCTTTTTGCAATCACAATCCGCTCCCCATTATCAAGAATTATTTCCTGCCTGTTATATACATCAACATATTTCAAATTTATGAGATAGCTTTTGTGGCATCTGAAAAATCCTTTTTCCTGCAAACTATTTTCTAAAACGCCAATTTGCCCATAGTATGTAAAAATTCCATCCGTTCCATGAATATCCATGATTCTCCCTTTTATCTCAAAATAATAAATGTCATCTAAAAACAATTTCTTTTTTTGTCTTTCTTTGCTGACAATAATAAATTCCTGTGAATGGCTTTCTAGTTTGAGGACAGCTTTTTGTAATACCTTTTTCAATTTCTTCTCATCAATCGGTTTCAGCAAATACTGAAAAGCCTCTACATCATAGGCTTCAAATACATATTCCCTGCTAGAAGATATAAAAATGAGAATTTTTTCAAATGCCTTTTCACGAAAAATATGTGCCGTCCTCATTCCATCTAAATCGCGCATGATAATATCAAGAAAAATAATGTCAAAATTGTCTGACGACTGTATCAGTTCCTGCCCACTGCACTTTACTTGCCACTTTTCCAACATGCGACGCTGCTCCTCATTGAATCCCTGCTTTTTCTTCCCGCACTTACTTTTCCCGGATGCAAGGTCATCACATACCAGTGCATAGAGATATTCATGCGCACGACACAAGGAAAAGATTTTCTCATATGTCAGTTACGTGTTAGTTACCGTAAAAATTTTGTGTGATTCTGTACTGTTTCATAGGAAATTCAGAATATAAGAAAACCCCGGAAATACGCTGTTTCCGGGGAATGTCTCTCTTTTGCAATATCTTTTTCTCTGTTCAAGCATAATTTCTACCTGTCTTTTATTCTTTTCATACTCTGCCTGTAATTCTGCCCGGCGTAAAGCGATATACTCAACCATAGAAGTAAAACCATGCTCATTGAATTTATTCATACTATTTCTGTATGCCCCGGCTTCCACAATATCAAATTTTTCTAATAATTCATGCTTTGACTTGCCTATCCGTAACCGCCGCAGTCCTTTTTCCTTTATCTGGCGTATTCTGTCTATGGTTACGCCCTGTTCCCTTGCGACTGCTGCCATTGTCCGATTATTTATGAATATCTCTTTTATTATGCTGTTCTCTCTGTCGCTTGTATAACACTCTACAATGCCCCATAATTGGCTTTTAGAGTGTTCGGCATACATTTCCTATTGTTTCATCTTCAAGACAAAAATCGGCTTGTATGATATCGGCAAGTGTCAAATTGTTATCATCTGCCAAAGGGGTATCTAAACTGGCTACCCCCTGCATCTGTATTCTCAATTCCGGCAGCAGTCCTACAGATACACGCATTTTATCAGCTATTTCATTGTTTGTCGGCACTCTGCCTAATTCCTGCTCCAACTCCTGTACGGTTTTCTTGTAACGTGCTATTTTCTGCCTTGTGTGGCTCGGCATTCGCACCGTAGAGCCGCATTTTTCAAGATACCTCTGTACTGATTGTTTTATCCAGTATTCCGCATAGGTCATAAACCGCACATTTGCAGACGTTTCATAATGCTGTACCGCTTCCCACAATCCAAAATAGGATTCTTGCAATAAGTCCTCCATAGGCTCATAAGCGGCATATGGCTTTATGAATTTCTTAATCAATGGCAGATTGCTTTCATACAGTAATTGCATATAATCCGTTACAGAATAACCGTTCCTGATTTCAGAAACAATTTGCTCATTCGTCATTGCAATGCACCTACCACTTTGCTATAATTTGAGTAGATGTAGGATATATAAAGAGAAGTCAGCCCACAAAAGCAACGACTTCTCTTTTATTTTATCACTAAACCGCCTTTTTGTATATTTTAAAAATATTTCAGAATGGCAGCAGGAGGAAGCCTTTTTGAAAATGCCCGGCAATTTGGCACGCTTACTACCACTATGCGGCGTTTTGCTATAAAACCCCCACCCTATGCTTATTCTGGAACAAAATAAAAGGGTACGCACCGAACACATACCCTTAATGAAGTATTATTTATTTCTCATTCTTAACTATTTCAATATATTTCTTTAACGTATTTCTGCTTATATTATGTTTCTGCATCAAATCTATTTGCTTTATACTTCTATCTTTAATGAATAGCTGTATATCCGCTTTCAACTCGTCTGACATTTTATCAAGCTTCCCTGTTGCCCTGCCGCTACGTTTGCTACTGGCTTCTATTCCGTCCTTAATTCTTTGAACTGTTATTTTTCTTTCCTGCTCTGCTCTGTCCAGCTCCACAATCAGCAATAGCTTTACAGTGCTTTCAAGGCTCGTCCTTGCTACTAGATTCTGCGCCTTTGCCACATTCAATAAATGCTTGATATACGGAGTGCTTACTGTCTGATTATCAATAAAAATCAATTCAACGCCTTTATTCAACAGTTCCATATACTTCATATACCCAACTTCTGCTTCTCTTGTAAAGCGGCATATATCTTTAAAGACAATCGTACCTCCCGGCTGTACTATGCTCTCTAGCTTTTGCCATTGCTTACGCTCTGTAAAATTCTTTCCGCTTTTGTCTTCCCTAAACTCTAACAGATATTCAATGTCATTCTCTTTTGCATATCTTTGTAACGCACTTTCCTGACGGGTAAACTTCTGTAAATCTCTTTCCTCTGATGTGCTTATCCTCATATAGCTATATACATTACACATAATAATACCGCCTTTCTTCTATCAAATAAACTATAGATATTTTGATAGTTTCATTGCACCGTCATTTAATCTATTTGTCAATATAATTTGACACTTTTTACAACAACAATAACAAGAAAAGATATTTTGACGGTTTACACATCACCAAAGAACACTTGACAAAATTTAATAGGGGAATTGTTACAAAAGAAAGAATATGATAGAATATCGGAGAGGAACAATCGTGTTGCAAGGTGGTAGCCTCCCTAAACTTCACACCCGGTTTGTCGGAGTACATAAGAGGGGAGGTGGCGCAAATGACAGCTTTTGAAATCATTTCGATTTTCATAGGTATATTGGCTCTGCTGATTGCCTTTGGTAGTTTTGTTATAGCGTTGCTTGCCTTTCTCGATAAGAGGAACAAGCGAAAATAAATAAGCCTACCTTGTCACTTGGCCGGTGAAGGTAGGCTTATAACCTAGTCGGAGGTCAACCACTTTGTGGGCGGTTGTTTGCTCTTTTGTATATATAATATAGCATAATCCCCGCATAAATTCAAGAATAAATTCCGTTAATGTAAACCGTTAGGGAAGTAATAGACTGCCGCCCTCTGTGGCTCTACAGGCTTGAAATACTCGTCCGGGGTAACGCCGTATTTGCCATAATTCGCAAGCAGATTGTTTATAAGTGTGTCCTTATCCATAATGTGATCTACCTCCATTTTCCGCTTGCATAGTCGCTAATAATTTCACGCCTTGCCCGCTCGTTCCCTGTTCTTTTTGCCGATTTTACAGCCATTTCTTCCGCTGTCAGTGTTTGGCGGTCTTTATGTTCCTGCTGCCTTCGCGCTGTACCATTCTTATTATCCATAATCCTCCCCCCTATACTGCTATTGCTCGCCCATCTATAGGAATAAACTTCTGCGGTGTCCGTCCAATCAGCGTTACTTGATATGACGTTCTACTTGTCCGTATCACTTGTAAATCAATAAATTCTCCTATCCGGTATTCTTCCGGCATTGATACCATCAGCCGCCCCTGCTCGTCACTATTTAGCCATAATTGAAAAATTAAGTGTTTATCTTCAATATCTAAAATCCGATGCGCCTTAATTCCGTTCTGATTGCGTAAAGCCGTTGTTGTCTGAATATGTTTGTATTCCATAATATTTTACCTCCCTACCTAATCGAAAATGGTTTATTTTTGAATGTGTTTTCAGTCAACCGCCTATTGTGTAGCTTTGCCTGTTCGTCCTGCTCCTTGTGGTATCTCTCCCGGTACTGCTGGTATAATTCCGGGGATTCTTTAGCAAATTTTGATAATTCTCTCAATGTTCCCTTTTCACCACTTTCTGATTTCTTCACAAACTGTTCATAGGTCATAGTTTCGTTTCCCTCCTGTTTCATTTCCGCAATATCCTGTCTTGTGATACGCCCAAGCATATAATCCTTTTCAAGATTGAATACCGCCGTCCTATCCGATTCACTCAATTCAGAATAGGCTTGCTCTCGCTCTGGACTATTCCTAGGCGTGCTAAATACTTTGCTGTGCAGTTCCGCTATTCGTGCGTTCATATTGATACCTCATTCTTTCTTTATAAAAAATTAACAGTTACCAAAAATCATTTATTCGGCAGATATGCAATCGGATAGCCTTTCACTTGCAATTTATAAAACCGCTTCAAATCGTCTGACATACGCCTTTTCAATAATGACATTTCGGGATAAATTCTTCTAAGCGTTGCACGCACTATGTATAAGGAAATATTGTATTTCTCACAAATCATAGTGCAGATTTCAGTTTCAAGAACATATCCCTGCTGCCTAACCACGTTTAAAACCTCATTTTGCAGGATTTCTTCAACATATGCTTTAAAACTCATTTTCTACCTCCTCATAATCCATTTTTATTCCCAATTTTGGTAAATCCTTGCTCTGTAGCGTTGCAGGTTCTCCCAGTTTAGGCAGTTCGGCGGCAGACAGAACACGCTTTGTTTCTTTGTTTGGTATGCTTTCTTCAATGCTGATAGCATCTTTATAAGACAACCAATTTTTCATTAAGAAAATGCCGCTTGGAGGGCTTATTTTACCGCCTAACATGGCTTGCTCGATAAATGCCCCTATAAACGCTTTTGCCGATTGTATCAACTCTTGACACATCTCACTGCATCCCGTTCCATTATTCCAGTTAAAAAGCGTTGTTCTGCTGATATGCAGTGCCATACAGAGAGATTCAATGCCTGGACGAATACTTGATTGCTGGCAGAATGAAAAATACTCGTCAATCCTCTGTTTGATTTCCTCGTCCGTTTTCGGCTTTTCTCTATCGTGTAATTGCTTTAATGATGTAACAAGTTCCTGCACTGTTGACGGTTCCATATCGTCAATCTGCCCTTGTGGATAGCTGCTTCTTCCCATTTTTACCTCTTTTCCGCTGATTTTCAGCTAATTATTTTTCTTTTTATGATGTTAAGATTGTGCGTTGTCCTTGGTCTTTCACGCCCTCCTGCGGTTATAGTAAGCGTGTATCTTCTTATGACACGAACCGCAAAGAGTACAAAGGTCTGTCAACACATTCTCATTGCCTAATCTAGCATAAGCGATATGATGCACCTGTACGCTCCTAATCCTGCTTATCGGTCTGCCGCACATCACGCAACCGCCATCTATGGCTATTCGCTCCTGTTTCCTGGCTTCCCATTCATCACTACGCATATAATCCTTATACTGCTGTGTCTGCATTTTTCCTCAACTCCTTTGCTTTCCGCTCAAATTCATCAACAACTGCCAAAATTAAGGCAATCGCAAACTTATCATTGTTATATTTCTTTGATAGTTCGCCGGATTCACTAACGACATTTTCCCAATAAATATCCTCGTCACTCACATCCACATATTTCTTAAAGTAACGCCAGCAATCCGTAAATAAGTTATAAATACGTCTTAATTCTTCATCACTCACCATCACAAAACCTCCATGCATTTTCTTTTCAATAGTTGATACGTTTCTGAATATTCGTTCCGTTCCTGCGGATATGCTCTGATGTGTCTTTCAAAATCTTCCTGCATGACAGAAAGCATATTATTTCTCTGCTCTATCGTCCTGATTCTTGAAATCGGCTCTCTGTATCTGTGATAAAACATTGATACCTCACAACTGCACTTTGGGACATCTGCCAACTGAATAATACCCATAATATATTTTCCTCTCTTTCTGAAATTCCGTTACAAAAACCGTAAAATTGCTTACATTCATTTTGCACACTTCAATTTACTAAAGTGCTTGAAACCTTTGATTTTACTAGGTTTTAATAGGATTGTGTAAAAATGTGCATATCAGACGTAATGTGCTGAAATTAAGCCCTTATAGGGGGTTTACATTCGCTTTGCACATATTTACACATTCCCGTTTTTGTCAGTCAAAAGGTAATGGCTCCTGCCCGTCATATTTAATAAAATCTGTTTCTATCGTGTAGCCCTTTACGATATTTCTTACCGTCTTGCCATCCACCGTTCCACTGTTCATGAACAATCCTTTTTTCTTTAGTTCCGCAAAGAAATTACCTTTATTTTCGCAACCATAACCGTTATCATCACACCATTTCGTATAGGCTTCATAAACATCTTTTGCCTTGCTGTTCCTGCCAGTTTTAGCCAGACATTCATTGATGAAATTGCCTACCTTGTCGCTGTCCGTTCTGTAAATGTCTGTAGCGGTCTGCACTGCTGCCGGGGGCTTCAATCCCTCTTTGCGGTATAACTGCAATCCCTCAATGCACCAATTTAAGATGCCAGATAGTTCCTGTTTATCCCTCAATCGGTTTTTAAGGTCTTTGTCCTGCTCCTGTGGCTCAAAATGTCGGTCAAAACTGATAACATTTATTCTACCGGAACTAAAAACCGTATCATCTGTAATCGTTGGTAAAAAATTCGTATTTATCACAAGTTTAAATTTTGGAATAAACGTTGTTTCTCTCTGGTATAAATGCCTTGCTGTAATGCTGTCTCTGCCTAACAGTGATTTTAATAAAGCTGTATCAAATAGCATCCGCTTTGGCGGTTCTGACGCATTACAGAACCTGCACCCTGCCAATCGTGCTATATCTCCACTTGCCGTCCGGCTGTCAAGATTTTGTCTTACTGCTAGGCTCTCCGGCTTCATTGTTACCGCATAATCGCCCAACAAATGTATCAGTGTTTCGCAAAAAGTAGATTTTCCATTTCGTGTGGTACTTCCATAAAGGATAAAACAAGTTTCCTGCTCTGTGTTCCCTGTCAATGAAAGCTCTGCTATCTTTTGTAGATACGATATTTTCTCCTTATCGTCCTGCATGATTTCCAATAGAAATTTCTTCCATTCTCTGCAATCGGCAGCAGGATCATATTCAGCATTGCATATTTTTGAAAGAAGCATATCGGGGCTGTGGCTCAAAAATACAGGCTCATTCCCGGATAAATCCAGTGTGCCGTTCTGCACATTCAAAAGATAATCATTCACATCTAACTGCTCATTGCTAAAAAAATATACATCTTTGCTGTCCTGTAACATATTGTTTCGGTTTCTGATGTTACACAATGCCGCTACTGCTTTGAGGTATTTACCCTCTGTATCAACATTTACTGCATATCTCACAAGTACATCTGATAAAACCTTTGCTGATGCCCTCGCACCGAACTTTTGTAAAAGAATAAATACCGTTAATAGAAACGTAATTGTAAATTGCTTCAATTTTGCGTTTCTCTCTAGCCTCAACATAGGCTTTCCAGTTCGGACTTCTCGGCTCTACGTCATAAAAGGTATCTTTCTTTTCAAGTCCTGCTGCATTTAAAACCTCGTCAACGGTACACCCTGCATGGCAGTAGAATAAAGTGCATTTTCTGCCTTTTGTGATTGTCAATGAAGCGTGTTTATCATCATGTGCTGGGCATTGGCATTGTGACTTATCTCCATACCGCTTTTTTATCTTAAAGTGTCGCAAAGTATTTTCATAAACTCCATTAGCGGTCATTCATCCCACCGTCCCTCTAAAACTCCTCGAATATGCTCGGCTTGTTCGTCAAGCACATCCATTTCTTTCTGTGTACATCTGTGAAAATATTCATCCTCGCTGTGTTCTATTTGTAACTGTTCCAATATCGTGTATCTACACATTAACTCTTTTTGCTGTTTTTTCAGTCGGTATCTTTTCAAAATATTCATTCTGATGTACCCCCTTTATAAAGGAAGCCTGTTTCCTCATAAAACCGTTTTGCGTAAATGATGTATGAATAACTTTTGGTTTTAGGTGTCCTTTTATATGCACACCCCCAATTCACAAGCCCATTCTGTAATAGAAGTCTGACAGTTTGGCTGTCTACTTTAAGAACACTTGCCGCTACAGCGACAGGAACATTCCCATATTTAATATTTTCTTCCATAATTTCACCGCCTTACTGCCCTGCTGCCAGATTGTTTATAATTGCTTTAATTTCTGTTTTCTTATCTTCTGGTAACTCATGCCTTAAAAGCCTTGAAAAATTGCTATCACAAAGGTTTAATTTTTCTGCAATTTGCCATAAACGCACATCTTTAATCCGGGCATAATCTCTAATATCTTTATTTTTCAATAAAATCTACCTCTCTTTCTTAGATTGTGATTGACATTCCTTGCAAGATAATGCATATTCTAATTAATAACAATATTGTTTTTGTTATCCGATTAAATCGTATCACGCTATTTTAATCAGAACAAGTGTTTTATCGTATAATGTTAATTTTGATAACTTTTATATTTTTGTTATCAAACAAAATGAGAGGTGCAGAATATGAGTTATAATGCCGACACGTTAAAAAAACTGTATCAAAAAGAATGTTTAGAACGTCGCAAAATAAATCTTGTGAGATTGCGTAAAGAAATTGCCGAATTATCTCCAACAGAATTTAGTAAACAAATAGGAATACAAAAGTCTAATTTATCTTCTTTGGAAAATGGCGATAGAGATTTATCTCTGTTTAATATCCAAGCATATAAAGCCTATTTTCTTGAAAGGTATAAACTAAATATATCTACCGATTATTTGCTAGGATATACAAGCGTTATCGAAAATAAAGGAATGAATATTAGTGATGATTTAGGGTTAAGCGGAAAATCAATAGAAGTATTAAAAAGTTGGAGAAAATTAAAAGAAAACCCTGAACAGTTTGCAGTTGCTTATGGTGCTACAGATATTGACACCTTAAATCTATTACTTGAAGACTACCACTATTTACAATCTAATGCCAATAAAAAAGGACTTTACTCAGGATTTTCAATTTTCCACTATATTGGGAATTATATTTTTTCTGAACGCTTTAAAAGATGCCCAACTGAAACCATTAAATATGAGCATAAATCCACTAACCCAGAAATAGGCAATTCTTTAGATGATTTGAATATTGGAGATGTTGTAAAGGTCAATGGTAATGAGCACACTATTTTGAGTTTACATGCTTATGACAAATGTAATCTTAAAGCAGATTCTGATAAATTGGCTATTTACAATATGCAAGACAGTGAAGAAATCTATAGCATTACTTTTCAAGATATGCTTAAGGCTTATAGCAAAGAAAACATTATTAAAATCATTGATAGAGTAAAAAAACGAATACAAGGGAGTGACGATTGATGAAGTTACCTAATGGCTTTGGCTCCGTCTACAAGCTGTCTGGCAACCGTAGAAAGCCTTACAGGGCGATTGTAACGGAACGATGGCAGATAGACACAGAAACAGGCAAGTGGAAGCAGAAACGCAAAACCATAGGCTATTATGAGAGCAAAAAAGAAGCCCTGCAAGCGTTGGCAGACTATAATAAATCTCCATATGATGTAGATGCTTCTAAGGTCACATTTCAAGAAGTATTTGAGCGTTGGAGTGAAGAACACTTCCCCACCGTATCAGAAAGCAATGCAAAAGGCTACCGGGCAGCTTATTTATTATGTGAACCTATCGCAAATAAACGCATGGTAGATGTGAAACTGGATGATTTACAGTATATTGCCGATACTTCCGGCAAGAATACGCCTACCCTACGCAAATACAAGGTTCTCATGGGATTGATGTTCAAATATGCGGTTATCCATGACATAATACCACCCGACATGAACAAAACACAATATATAGATATAAAGAAAGCGGGAAACCCCAGCGCATACAACAGAGAGCCATTCAGCAAAGTGGAGATAGAAAAAGTTTGGAAATGGAAAGATACGAACGGTTACTTTAACGTGATTTTAATGCTGATATATTCCGGCTGTAGAATATCTGAATTACTGGATTTAAAGAAAGAACACGTTAATATAAAAGAGCGTTGGTTTGATGTGACTGTTGCCAAAACAGAAGCAGGAATACGGAAAGTGCCAATTTCTGATAAAGTGCTACCGTTCTTTGAATACTGGTACAATCTGAATGATTGCGAATATCTTTTAAGCACACCAGAGGGCAAACACTTTGAATACAGAAATTATTATGACAGCTACTGGAAACCGTTAATAGAACAGTTAGGAATAAGCCACCGCCCACATGATACAAGACATACTTGCATTTCGTTACTTGCCGAAGCAGGGGTTGATGATAGGCTTGTCAAAAAAATTGTAGGTCACAAATGGCAAGGGGTTTTCCCGGTCATTCTGACGTTCCTCCCCGTATCCCATCAGCCGGTCCACATTGGCTTTCGCGGTCAGCAGTTCCCGCATTTCCTCGCGGGATCGCCGGTACTCGGCATAGTCTTTTTTCTTTCCTTCCAACAGCTGGGCATACTCGGCCTGCAAGCTCTTGACAGTAGGCAGCTTCTTGATACCCAAATCGTCAAATGCCTGCTTTGCCGCCTTGTGGATCAAAATCTCCGATTCATGTTCTGCTAAAAATTTCTTGGAATACCCAGCCTTGCGATAGGCCGTATAGACCTCGCGGGTTTTAACGTAATTGACGATGTGGGTCCGCAGTACGGCGATTTCCGCCATGCGGGTTTCCGCAGCCTTAATCTGGGCCGCCAGCTCATTGTGACGGGCCGTAGCCGCTGCCGCTTTTTCCTCCAAAACTGCGTATTCCAGCAAACCATGCTCGGTGAGATAGTTCATTGTCTGCGCCATCTGTTTGAGATTAAATACCTTTGCCCAGCGCGCATAGCCAGCGCCTTTTCCGGCCTGCAATTTTGCCTGAATATCCACCAGAAGATTGACCTTCGGAGTGGGAGTTGAAACTGCGTCTTTTCTGCGGGGTGTATGCTGCTGTTCTCCGGCAAGGACCGCCCGTATTTCATCTTCACTGTACCCCTTGCCCAGCTTTCCATCCATGCGGGCAACATTCTTCCAGCCGGGGGCTTTGAGCCGGATTGCCTGTCCCCGGCGCGACACTTCACAGCCCATTTCCGCAAGCAGTTTTAACAGCCCGTCAAAGTCTGCCGGTTTCTGTTCCAATGCCTGGTCAATCATCATACGGAGCTGTTCCCGGTGGGAGGGCTTTGCCTGATCCCCCAGCCACTTGTTATAGCTTTTTCCATGCGGTTTTGGGTCCTCTACAATGGAATAGCCGTTCTCAACGCAGATGGTATCGTTGAGCCGCCGGACCGCGCGGGTGCTGCCCCAAAAGTTTCGGAATTTCCGGTCGCAGTTCACATTGACCGCGTTCCAGATGATGTGATTATGGATATGAGATTTGTCGATATGGGTGCAGACCACAAAAGCGTGATTGCCCTTGGTGAACCGTTTGGCAAACTCCACGCCCAGCCGGTTGGCTTCTTCCGAGGTGATCTCACCGGGGACAAAGGACTGCCGGACATGGTAGGCCAGCACATCGTCCGCGCCGCGTACCCGTCCAGTGGTGGAAATGTACTCCCGTTTTGCCAGCAGAAACTCGGTGTCGGCTACCCGGCTGTCACACGCAAAGCCGGTGACGAGCCTGCCGTTATCTGTCTTTTGTGGGTTAGATACATAGTCGATGATGTCACTGATTGCCTGACTTTCTGTGCGTCCTTTGCCAATGTGCAGCGGCATGATGCGTGTGGTTGCCATGATAGAATCCTCCCTCCATAACAAAACGGCCTGCATAACGCAGACCGCCTGTTTCTTTTTATTCACCATTTTTATATCGGATGACCGGAATTTGTTTGACCTTTTTTCCAATGGTCCGGCGTTCTAACGCAAAGACCATATCACTGGTACGCTCAAAAAATCCGATGTCCTTTTTCCAGCTTATCCCGCATTTACAATGCTGTAAGCCGATGAATTGCTGTTTCATTTTTCTGCCGCAGTCGGGGCAGACTTTATTACTGGTTCCCATCGTTTTTGTCATGCCATTTTTTCAGAACCGCCTCTACCTGTGCGACCAGCTGCTCCTTGTCTGGCATATAGAGGACATAGCGGGATGCAAAGATATTGTTGGATAAACCGCCCAGCGCATATTCTGCCGCCACACCCTCCTTATCGGTACAGAGGATAATGCCGATAGGCGGATTGTCATCATGGTCATTGACTTCCGCCGCATAGTAGTTGAGGTACATATTCAGCTGTCCGGCAGCCTCCGGCGTCAGTTTTTTTGTTTTCAATTCAATCAGCACATAGGCCCGCAGGATTTTGTTGTAGAAAACCATGTCCACATAGTAGTGGGTATTGTTTAAGGTGATCCGCTGCTGAGTTCCTACAAACATGAATCCCCGGCCAAGTTCCAGCAGGAATTTTTCAATCTGCATCACAAGCGCCCGTTCCAGATCACTTTCCAGGTAAGGCTTGTTTTCTGGAATCCCTAAAAACTCGAATACATAGGGATCGCGGATAATATCGGCTGGCTGTGCGATTTCAATTCCCTTTTGTGCCAGCGAGAGAACCTTTTCTTTGTTGGCGTCGCCACTGGATAATAAGAGGCGTTCATACAAGGAGCTTTCAATCTGCCGTTTCATCTCCCGTACCGACCAGCCGGAATTGACAGCCTCTTTTTCATAAAAGCTGCGTTTGCTCTCATCGGAGATCGTCAAAAGCTCGCAGTAATGGGACCATGACAATTTAACAGACGCTGTCTGTTGAATTGGGTAAGACTGATAAAACCGCCTCATAAATTGAATGTTGGAAACAGAAAAACCCTTGCCAAACTCCCTTGTCAGTTCTTTGGAAAGTTCTTTTAAGGTCTGCCTTCCATACTCTGCGCGAAGCTGGCTTTGCTGTTCATACTCCACGATAATCCGGCCAATGTTCCAATAGGTTATAAGCAGCTCAGTATTGACCTGTTGAGCGATATTATTTCTTGCGTTTTCCAGTAATTTTCTGATTTCCAAAATCATCGGATTGTCCGGTGATAACTGATGATTATCCATATATACACTCCTCTATGAAAAAGCCCGTCCGTTTGCGGGGGGGGGCTACACTTTGACCTCTATCAGTATATCCTATTTCATGCCGAAAGTAAATCGTCAAAGCTATATGGCGTTTCCTTTTTCCCACTTCTCCAAACGGGATTGGCACAGTGCGGCAATTTCAGCTTGATCTTCTTTTTGGACCTATGTCAATACTTTGGACAAAAAAAGTCGAAAGATTATGCTGCTTTTTTTAGTTCCTCATCCTCCTTTTGCTGTGGTGTCAAATAACCAATAGAACTATGTATCCGCT
>CAJTFX010000011.1 GCA_910575555.1 Lachnospiraceae bacterium
CTTCAATAAGTCTTTTGGCTAAGTCCTGAAAAATCTGCTATAATGAATGGGGAGTTTCATTATATACCAAAGCAGAGGTGGACTATGATACAGATATGCCAAAAAGATAAAGAAAAGGTATTTGAAGCAATCCGCACTGGAAAAATAGATGCAGCAGAAATGTCATTTCCCAACCTGATAGATGACATCCTTCTTGTGATGAAAAAAAGGGGACTTACAGCTTCTCTCACACAGGCCCTGCCGGATAAACGCAGGGATAACAGCCATATCCCTTTTGACATCCTCCTTTGCCTTGCCGTTGCTGCCAAGCTCAAATGCAAGACCAGCCTTACGGATGTCCCCTTTGCAGTGACGGAAGCAGAACTGCTAGCCGAACTGGGCTGGAACATCTGGGATAACGAACGGGATGTGAATAACGGGCTTTTCTCAGAAAGCGTGATGCGCAAGCTCCTTGCGAAATACAAAAGCGAAGAATGGGTTTCCTTCTATAACAGTTATGTAAAGGAACATCTGATGAAAAAACTGCATATCCAGCCATGTGTCCACATACTGGACTGCACAAAGATCCTTGTCAACCTGGACAATGACAATTATGAGAATTCTTCTGTAGTAAAGATAGACGGGGAAACCATGCGCGGCTATAAACTGGGTATCCTCAGAGGCATCCTGGATGATTCAGGCATAGCGGAAGAGATTGTGTTCGGCACACTTAAAACCCATGACATGGAACAGTGCAGGGAGATGCTCAAAAAGACCTCCTGTTTCCATGAAAATGACATACTGATCAATGACAGGGGGTTTCTGTCACGGGAAATGACCAACTATTTAAAGACAGAACGCAGGGTAGACACTTACATTCCTGCCAGGGAGAACATGGCCGTCTATCAGGATGCCGTAAAACTGGCCATTGCCAGCGGGAAATGGCACAAGCACCCTAATCCCAAAAGAAAGGAACAGGAAATCCAGCTGGTGACAGACCTGGGTCCGTTATGGGAAAGCGGCGATCCGGAAAAGGATGTCCCAATTAATGCCTGTGTTGTGCATGACAAGAAGACAGACAAATATTTTGTATTCATGACAACAGACACCGGCAGAACTGCACGGCAGATTATAAATACCTACGAACTGCGCCCGGAAATCGAAGAAGATTTCCGACAGATGAAAGATTTCTGGAAGCTGGAAGACTTCAAGAGTACAAAATACAACTATATTACCTACCATATCGTAATGACGCTGGTGGGATACCTTTATTTCCAGATATACAAAAACCTGGACGAAGGGAAAAAATATGCAGGGAAATCCCTGCCTGTCGTAGTGAAGAACTACAAGGAGACAAGGCTTAAATCAGTCATTATTTATGTCGGGCAGTATTTTGGCATTTTTCCTTTCCTTGAATTCCTACAACTCTATGCAGAATGCACTTTAGAAGTACGACGACTTCTTGATCCTATCCTGGCTAAAGTATAGCAGGCTTTGGGGAGAATTCCCAAAAGCCTAATTGAAGTTTAATTTTCCGCTGTTTGGCTGTTGTGATCTTGGAACTGGCTATTCTATCATACTTTTCCAATTACCATAGTCTTGCTGAAAATTCTTTTCGCACATATCAATCAGCATTGCGTCCCGATCTTCCTGATTCATATCTTTTTTGAAAACTCCCACATGATTAAAATACAAATATAATGTACTCAAAAGCATTTCACGGTTTACGCGGTAAAGGTTCCACAACTCCTTATAATTATGCAAACTTAAATATGCGCCAATGCCTGTGACCGCAGCGCCTAACGCAGCAATCACAACTTTCGAAATAATGCCGCCATCGGCGAAAACGGACACAATGGGAATGCTCCCGCTTAAAATAATGGATGCCGTCATCCAACGTTGGTACTTTGCCTTATATGCGCTGCTTTTTTTTCGATACCACTCCATTTGAGTGATCACGCGTTCCTGGATATATTGTCTTGTTTTTTCATTTTCCACATCTTCCAGCCATTTTTGAAATACATCATGACGCTCGCTTCCGCTTTGATTCATACACATGCCTCCCTATACGTTTTTATTACTCCGTCGATATTTAACCGCCGGAGTAATATATAAATCAGTCAGTTTCATTTTCCTATGCAGGATATATTTTGGGATAATTTTATCTGAAAATGCCTGTCTAATTGCCAAAATCATGGATTTTGAAGGGACAGGATTTTGGGATAATTTTATCTGAAAATGCCTGTCCAATTGCCGAAATTGTTCAAATCCACAATTGCGCCGCTGGAAATGACAGCCTGATTTTCATCCAGTGTACATCCTGAAAGGCTGATGAGCTGCCGGACAGCCTTTGGGTCTGGCAAAGGGGCGTCTATTTTGAGGTTTGTCCACTCATCTTTCTGTGAATAGGAAAGCTCTCCGGCTTCGTTAAAAAACATTGCGCTGACCGAGAATTCATTATCCAACGCAAATTCGTTGATATAGTTCCCGTTTTTCATATCCCTTATTTCAGCAATGTACCTTTCATTTTTTTCGTCCTGCACTACAAACACTGCGTACTTATCATTATCGCACATTCCCAGAAAAATCCCTGCATTTTCTTGTCCGGCCTCCCAGCTAAAATACTGCGGAAACCGGTCAAAAGTATCCCTTGTATAATATTGGATTAAATTCGTCAAATAGCACCAGACAAGTATCCCATCTTTTGCTCCGCATACGCTGCCCACGAAAGAAGCAATGCATGTCTCATCTGCGTCCATAAATTTCTTCTTATCTGTCAGAATGGGAATGCCGTACAAACTATCCTCCTCATCTATAACAAATAGTGTTTCCACAGATGGAAGGTAGAAAACAGAAACAACGGTCTGCATATCTTCATCATGAAAAGAAAACACATTATAGGGATTTCCATCTTCATCACTTAAAACCACCGTGCGGTCATCCTGCAGATAAACATACAGTCTGTCCGTGAGCAGATTGGGTTCATCCAGAGAAATATCTGCCTGCGCTGCCATTTCATTGGAGGGCAAATCAGGGGGCTGCTCATCTCTGAAGCTGACCAGATTGTAATAATGTATGCCCAAAAGCCACTGGACCGCATAGCGCCTGTCTTTCGTTTTTGTTACGCCCTGAACGGCTTCAGGCGTTGTAATGGGAACAGCAAATTCTTTTGCGCTGTCTATATCCCAAAAATGTATGGTATTGTAATCCCATACAAGGAATGAATCATCGCAAAAAACGGCATCTCTTGGAAGAAATAAATGATCCTCCTCCGTTTTTATGAGTTCTTTTCCTGATTTCGTGTAGACGCCGGCCATTCCTCCCGGCGCGAGAAAACTATTAATGCTGTTGTTATATAGCAGGGAAATATATTCTCCATGGTCACTGAATACAACCTTTTCCAGAGCATACTTGTCATTTGAAATTATGGTTAATAGTTTCATATCTTTTGTATCAAACAGGGCTGTCTTAGAAGAGACAGAGACATTCTGTCCCTCTCCATGCGTCACAACTTCGCTGACTGCCAAAATTTCGCCGTCTGAAGACGCCCGCATGTTCTGCCTGTCAACCTGCTCCCATGCTTCTTCCTTATTGACTGCCAATTTTTGATGAGGCACACCGGGCAGTGCGTCAACCTGCTTCCACGCTTCTTCCTTATTGACTGCAGGCCGTTTTCCAAAAATATCATCTAAAGCAATACAGTTTATTTCCTTATTTCCGCGGGAATCCAATTTGTATAGATACAAATTCTGGTTATCATTCACTGCCGCCTGATTTTTGGCCAGTATACAAGCGCAGGAACGCCCCGGGAAATCGTTATGTTCTCCCGGCCAGTATAACTCATACTCTTTTCCCTCTTTTGGCCAGTGAAAAGTAAACAGCCGTTTCTCAGGATTATAAAACAGCCAGCCTGACGCTGCTTCCTCGGTCCATGCGTTTCCTTTCCCCTCCAGGGCGTAAAGGGCGTTTCCCTTGCCGTCTGTAACGATGTAATTGTCATTTAAATCTCCCCAAAGCATATATTCACCGGAAGGCGTCATTGACACACAGCTATATTTGAAGGAATCTATGCTCTCCCCCGGATAAAAAACAGGATGAATGTGGGTTCCGCAAATCCCCATAAACTCCTCTTCTGTTTCGAGACAAGGCCATGTATGCTGCTGCATCAAAAGCATGGCCCCGATCCGTGAAGGCGTCCGCCTTGGATCCAGTTCCAAGGCTTTTCCATAATATAAAAGCGCCTGGGACCATTTTCCATCCTCTATACAGTCTTTGGCCGTATATTCATACACAAGCGCCTGTGATTTTCTTGAAATCCATGCAGCATAGGATAACACGCATATGATGGAAATCACCGCTATGCAGACAGTGATTCCTGTTATTTTTCTTTTCATCCTGCGCCGCAGGTACCGCTGAAAAAGATCCTCATAATCGCACCCGAGAAGGGGAGCCGCCAGTTTTAAAAATTCGTTCTTAAGGAGCTGCATGCTCTCATGTTCACTTTTCGCCCGGATATTGCAGTAAAGCGGTTTTACCGTATGCTTTTCCAAACATATGCTTCCACCCAGCTTACGCGCTTCTATTGTTTCGTAAGTCAGTTCTTCCGGCAGCGCCTGGGCAGAATCGCCTTCTATCAATAAAACCAACACCTTGTCCAGCCTGCCATGATGTATTTTTTTAAAATATCTGATTTCCTCCATACAAAAGGGGGACTCTCTCGTCTCGCTTCCGCAAACAACAATCAAAAATTTTGATTGTCTCAATTTCACATAAATCTCTTCATATAGGCTGCTTCCCACTGAAAATTCATTTTCGTCACGGCATATGCGCAGCCTTCTTTTCTCAATGCCTGACTTTGCGGGGATGATATCGCCCTCTAACATTTTTTGCAGTTTTTGAGCTATTTTCATGTCTTTGGGATAGTGGCGGTAGGAAATGAAAGCATCATATTTGTAGGTAATATCTTCCATTTGCTTTTTGTGATACCTCCTTTGCAGGGATGTCCTTCTATTGCAGGCAATCCGGGAATGGAATGTTTGGTTCCAGGCTATAGTTCCAGTTTTCGGAAATCAATCCATAAGTCCTCATAGATGTTGGCTTTGATACGATCGGCAAATGAGTATACGGCGGGAGCCGCGTCATGTTCCATATCATATACCAGGATGGTTTGCTTCATGGGACCCGCTGCATCCGCGGTCATTCAGTTTATCTTTATCGCAGATCACGGAGAGATCCGGCTCCAGGTATTTGGAATCGTCCGCCGATAGAAAGACGGCAAAGGGGGCGGGGTATACTTTGCATTGGCCGTGATTGTCTACTATATAGTTTCCGATTGCCAGATGAAGGAATGACAAGATATCCTGATGCGTTCGGCTGGGCGGAGCCATATAGTAGAGTTGGCCGTCAACCAGTTCAGCCCTGCTGCCTTCCGGCAGAGTGTAGATATCTTCGATGGTATAGAATTTTTCTTGAGTCAATGCCGGTGTCATAACAATCACCTATTCCTTTCGTTTCGTATGGATGCTGCAGGATAGACATATTTCATAGGTCGGTTTCCTTATAAAAATATTATGCACAATCATACGCGATACATCAAGAGGAAAATGTCCAATCAGGGGGCGCAATGTCTTTTGTAACAGCTTAGCTTCTCTGTTACTGTTTTTTTCCAATGATGCCATTCTGTTCTTGACATTCATGCGTAAGTGTTGATACTATGTATAAACAGACAGGGAGGCAAACAGGGATTGCGCGGATAAAAACATAGGGAGACAGTCAGGGATTCGCCTTCCCAAAGATTTGCCGCGAAGATAGGGACAGACGAGATACAGGGAAGTGTATTATGTGAGAATTTACAAATGAGGAGGAAGTGTTGTGGCTAAGAAAATTTTTTTTGGCAATTATAAAGGCGGTGTAGGAAAAACGACAACCGTGTTTGAAATAGGCGTTCATTTAGCGACGGAATATCAGCAGAAGGTTTTGCTGATAGATTTGGATCCCCAATGTTCTTTAAGTAAAATATGCCAGGACTGCAGGAATGAAGAATTGTCGGAATTAGAAGTGGATCACACCCTGAATTACGTGCTGGAATTGTATGCGGAGTACATTCAAAAGGCCAGCCGTCTGGATATTTTGGAGAAAAATATAGATACGAAGTTTGAAATGGTGGAAGACGCCATTCAGCCGATACCCAAGCATTCTGGTTACGGCGAAGGGCGCCTGGATTTTGTTCCCACTGTGCTGGATATGAAAAACAGCAGGATCAATGACATCGCTGACAGATTTTCTAAGGATACAAAGAATATTCTGGTGATTTCCAGGTTCCTGGATGATATACAGGAAAAGCTGGATTATGATTTTATTTTGATTGACTGCCCGCCTACCAGCAATTTGATTATTCAGAGTGTATTTTTGGCGTGTGATTACTATCTGATACCCACTGTGGGGGATGAAATCAGCACCAACGGCGTAGCGGATTATATTACAGAAATTGAAAGTGTCTATTTAAAATATGCTTATGACAGTCAGATCGGCGGAGTGATATTGAAATATTATTTTGGCGAAAAGCCGGAACTTATCGGCATTTTGGAGACAATGTACAAAAGCCGGCCCGGAGAAAAGAATATGAGTATTTTGAAAATGCTGGATGACGCCATCAGCGCGGTAAAGCGTGAATCACTGATTACGGAAACAAAATATGCTTATCCGGGATATCGCCATATTTTTAATCTCAGTATCCGGCATCTGGATAACAGAAGCGATTCTGCCAGGTACGGGGTGCCTCTCACTGTGAGTATGGGGGATATGCATGAAGAATACAGTGAAATCACAAGATACATTTTTGAAATTTTATCCCCATCAAAGAAAGGATGATTGGTATGGAACTGAACGCGAAAGAAAAAGACATCTTAAAAACATTGCTGAAATGCTATAAAGATTTTGCGCCTTTGGGGACGGGCGGCGCGCTCCGCAAAGGATATTTCAAATATTCAGAAGAAGAAGCGGAGGAGACGGTGAAGAAATTGATAAGTCCCTCAGAGGAGGTCGCGGAGACAAAGAAAACGGCGGTCCGCGGCGAAATACAGCAAATAGAGAATGTTGAAATGGCGAAGCAGTTTTATCTGGAGCATCTGGTATATAATAAAGAAGACGCGGAAGCGAAGAAAAAATGCTTAAAATCGATTTCACTGGATGAATTGAAGCTGCTGTATCAAAAGATTTACAAGGAAGAGACGCGCTCTAAAATAACAAAAGAAGAGGTATTGCTGCAGATTGAGAAATATTTTAATGGGATTGAACGGGCCCTTAGCATGAAACCGTAGGATTTTCGATAGGGTTTTGTGGAAAACAATTTTAAGATACGCTCTAAGATACGAATATTTTTAAAGAATGTGAGAAGATGCAGCCAGCGCCGAAAGAACATTGGAGAGATGAAAAAATATCTGCGGTCGGAAGCATTTAAAAGGAGGAAACTACACTTGATACCACCGAGAAAAGTAAAATTTGAAGCAGGAAAAAGAGAACATGAAAATATAGAATTCCGAACATTTCTAAAATGCAATGCGGATGAGCAAACACTGGATGAGCAGTTTGCAAAATTGCATAAAGAATTGTTTGAAAACTATGACTGCAGCCGCTGCAGAAATTGCTGCAAAATGTATTATGGCGCGATACCCCAAGAGGATATCGAAGCAGACGCAAAATATTTGGGGCTGACAAAGGAAGAATTGATTGGGGCCTATTTGAGGGAGCAGCCAGAAGGCGGATCATATACCACAAAGCATAAGCCCTGTGATTTTCTGGAGGAAGACGGTTCCTGCAGATTAGGAGAATGCCGCCCCAAAAGCTGTAAGCAATACCCGTATACCGATCAGCCGGAACGGCTCCACAGCCTGTACAGCGTACTGGAGGCCGTGGAAGTCTGCCCGGTTGCATTTGAAATCTACGAAAGGCTGAAAAAAGAATATGGATTCGGGTATAGAAGATGATTTTTTGGCAGAGCATGTCTATACCCGTGAGCCAAATAATTTGCTAACAGATCCCAGTATTTTTAAGATAAACAGCTAATTATTTGGCAAATAAGTATGCTCGTGAGTATAAAAATTGCTATACAGAATTTTTCCGTTCCTCATATTCTCTTACCAGATAGTCTCTGGGCTTGATTTTTTTCTTAATGCCGTAGTTTTCATATACGGTAAGCCATAAGTCGTCCGCCTCCATGTAGCTGATGAGATCCAGGGCGCAGTATAGCGTGATTTCTCTTTCCTGGTAGTTGGTATGCTGAAAGAAATAATCAAGCCCCGGTTCCGGTTCTGACAGTTCAATGGAAGTCATCAGGATCATTTTGCAAAACTCGTTGATCTCATCCTCCAGCTGGAACCTTTTTGAGGAGTATTTTGTCAATCCAACAAGCTTTTCGGCCCGTGTTTCGACTAGTTTTTTTGCCTTTTCCATGGCGGTATATTTTACATCGCTGGTCTTTAATCCGTGAAGAAGAGCCTCTTCCTGATAAATATGCAAAGATTCCCGGCTCAGCCCTCCGGTTGCCGCATACTGCAGAAGAGAAGAGATTTTTTCTCTGGAATACCCGTCCCCGAATGTTTTCTTTACTAGCAGTTCAAACAGGGCCGCCTGTTCCCAGCCGATTGAGCGGAATGGGTCGTCAGTGGAGAACAGATAGTAATTGCAGGCTTCGCAGATCAGTTGGTATAATTCAGTCAATAATTTAACGGCTTTTGAATAATTGCTGTTTTCCAGCGGAATTTTTTCCAGTTCTTTTATAAAGTTTTTTACCAGAAACCGCCATTTGGGACGCTGGTTTTTGGGAACGGCGCGGTTAGGCGCAAGATAATTCTGAGCGTAGGCGTTTTCAATAAAATCTTTGATTTGCTGCTCCAATTCTTCAAAACTGATGTTGGCGGCAGTTTTCTTCTTTTCAATGGATTTCCCCTCTAAAATATCAGTGAGTATGGGGTCGATTTCTTCCTTTTGTGCTTTCCGAAGCTGTTTATAGCTTTCTACAAAAGCCTTTTCCAGGTTTTTTCTGTCGGAGGCGCTTAGTAAATTTCTCAATTCTTGTACTTTCATAGTCTTATTCTCTTTCTGGCTTTATCGTGTGTTATAAAATGTTTTGAAGCATCTGAAGTGCCGTTCTTATTATAGCGGACGGATACAATTGTGTAAAGCGGTGAAATGACAAATTGTAAAATAATTTTTATTATTTTCAGATACTAATCAATTAAAAACGCAATATGCCAGATTTTGTTGATTTACCGTGTGTATATTGCAACTAAATATTGACATTTATAATTAGAGTATTTATACTAAATATAAATTAATGGAAAGATTCTCCAATTTGGGACGTTGGAGAATCTTCGGCGGAGTTTTTCAGGAGTTTGACTGAGGGAGGGGATAAATATGAGGAATAATTTATTTGTCAGGGTATTGTCAGGGGTATTAAGCATCATATTGGCAGTTACATTAGTTCCGGCGGAATTATTAGCGGAAACGGCGGAAGTAAAAACGTATGAACCGACGGAACAATCGGTAAGAATTTCAGCGAAATCGGATGAGACGGTAACAGTTCATGAGAAGAAAGAGGAATTTCAGGAAGCAGAAGGTATCCTGCGGATTGAAGGAGGGCAGTTTGCGATTGCGCGTGATTATGAGCAGAAGTGTATGATCAAAGTAACAAATACTTCTGGTGAAGCCCAGGAATTTTATCTGGAAGCGGAAAATTTATATCGTGATTTGTCACTGGAAGTGATCAAGGCAGGAGCCAGGAAGAATCCGGCGCTGATTGGGGCAGGCGAGACAATAGAGGTTTAATTGTCTGTATTTGCGCAGAATGCCGGACTTGAAAAATATGAAGTTCCCGTAACTGGGTATTTGCTGCAGGAAGGGAAAGATATCCAGGATGTGAAAAAGATAATAACGCTGAATTGTTCCCTGCCCGCGTTTGATCTTGTCTGGAGAAAAGTTTCCGAAGATGAATCTACGCTGAAACAAAAATTCCGGATTACAAACAAAGGAGATACATTAACGGATTTGGAAATCTCTGCGTCTGACGCAATTGCAAATTATGTTTCTTTTGAACCGATGATATCTAATTACGAATTGCAGGAGGGTTCTTCTATTGAGTTTACAGCTTATCCGGATTTGGCAAAAATGAAAGAAGAAGGGCTCAGTAAGCTAGAGGGTTCTCTGATAGCGTCATGTGCCGGGAAGGAAAGTAAGTTCAATTGCGTTTTTGATACCAGAGGCCGGGAAAATACAGTGACTACTTTAGGGGAACTGGCTTTAAAACAGGATGGGAATCCGTTTACAAAGTTTGAAGTGGTTGAGGATAGTGTTTCGGCGGAATATTTTAATGGGACAAGGTTTGTGGAAGTTTCAAATAGTACGAACCTTGGAGATATCTTTGATGAAAACGGGATGTTTCAGTTTCGTTGTCAAAATGACATTGATTTTGGTGTGGAGAGTCCTGTAAATTTTGAAACGGAGCTGAATTCGTCACCTTTGAAAAGTGATGAAGAAATCAGTACAGAGCCTCTGATTGAAATGAAAGAGGGTTCTGTCAGCATAACGGTAAAACAGATCGTAAAAGCGGAAGAATATCAGAAGCTTCTGGATGACATTATGACCCAGGAAAAGTCCGGGCGTTCAATAGAAATGTATTCGGCAGCGGAAGCAGTGGATACTGTAATTTCGTATACTATGAAAGTGAATGACTTTTACAGTATATTTGATTTAGGGTCGGATACTCTTGGCACAATGGGCAATGCGTATGATATCGCGAAATTAGTCGGAGAACGGGCAATTGATGATCTAACGGTATATTCTAATCCAATGATTCCTCAGAGAATCAAGGAATATTATAAATTATTGTATGTGTATAAAGTGATGCTGACTGCCGCAAATATTATAATCGGCGGGTTTAATCCATTGGCGGGTTTTCTGTTTGGGTTTGCGGCTGACTGGTGCGGAAATCTTTTTGATGAGATGCAGGATAAATTTATCAGAGAGGCATACTCCATCTATATGGCTAACTATCTGAAAATCCTCGGTCAGCAATGCACCAACCGCGGCAGTATCGCTTCTTCTTTTTATGTGCCTGACTACGGGACAGGCAGCGGCCAAAATCCTTCCATGTACACCACCAGCCGCCTGTACGCAGATGGGTATGTGGACAAGGAGGATACCAATTATGATGTGACTTTAAATGGAATACAGGCAAAAAGCGTGAATATTCCTGGACTGACCCAGACAGTGATGACAGAGATTCCTACAGAGCATTTAAAACCGGGCGCAGTCAATACGCTGATATTTGATTATGACACAAATCCTGGCAGCTATTCGGTAAACACAGATACAAGAGTGACGCTGCTGTATCCGGCAGATACGAAAATCGGTTATATCGGAGAACCTGATACCTTGCAGGAAGTGCGTACACTGCCTGATTTTGCGGTTTATCCAGAAAATATTTACACAGAAACAGAACTGATTGCCGGGGAGAAAACGAAACTTGGCTTCCATGTATACAATATAGGGAGCCGGGGAGGCTGGTTTCATATTACAGCTTATGAAGGGGAAAAAGAAATATTCAGAGAAGAAAATTATTATCTTTCCGCTTTCAGCAGTGAGACAGACAGTGAAAATAATTCAGCAGTGAAGAATTTGACTGTCCGCCAGAGGCAGATTCCTGTAATTGGGGAATTGAGCTATGGTGAAATCTATGAAGATTTGCCCTACTCGCTGGTTCTAGATGTAGCAGATGGCGCGGATATTACGGATTTGGCGATTCAGGCGGATGATAAAGAAGCGCTGTGCCAGATTAGAGAATCTGCCGTTGGAAATAACAAGAGGTATTACATTGTGGGGTAGGAGGGGCTTAAAAAGGGAGAGCATAAGATTAAGATTTCCATAAAATACGCAATTGCTTACGGGAAAAAGACGGTGACAAAGGAGTTTTCCGTTCCGGTATCAGGGAAAAAAGTTTCCGTTCCCTGCGCAGTGGGATATCCCAGCGGAACATTGCTGTATGGGGAACGGTTTGAATTTACAGTGCAGAAAGCGGATAACCTGACGAAAACAGAGTTAATCTTGGATCACAAAAAGCTGATGGAACTTCAGCAGGATGAGGCAGGAACTGGTTGCAGGTCTTATGGAGTATCCGCGGACAAATTCGGTGCGGGGGCTCATACGGTTACAATTCGGATGTATTATACCGGCGGTGAGGGCGAGAGTTTTATTGAAAGCTGTGATACGGAAATTGTAGTGCTGCCGGAGGAGAAGAGTTATTTTTCCTTTAGTCTGGATAAAGATATTGCGGATCCGGTATTTTACATCTTTGATCAGGAGAAAAGCACGGAAATATCCTGTGAAGAATTGGAAACGGGCGGATATCGTTTCAGGAAAAGTCTGGCGATGATTGAAAATCCTGAAAAATATCAGCTTCTGATACAATCTGGTTCTAAGCTTCTGGTTCAGGGCATTTCGGACAATCATCCGCTTATTACCGGTCTTGGCTGCCATACAGTGACGATTGATAAAACAGGGGCTGCGGAAAATACGGAGATCACGGATATCAGGATCCGCAAAATAGGAGAATCTCCGATAGATTTTATTCTGCCGGTAACAGACGCAGTCAGTCTTACGCCGGGAAAATATTCATTTTCCGTGAACGGACATCTAGATCAGGAGTATTTTAGCCGGGTGGTTGAAGTGGACCTCACAGAAGGAAATCAGAATATTGCATTGGAGGATTTTGTACTGAGCTATTACTTTAAAATGGAGCATACGGAAACTACGGGCTGGCAGGCCAGGATGTATTATAAGAGAAAGGGAAGCAGCCAATGGAGCCTGGAAAATATCAGTACGTTGTATGACGCGCAAACCGATATTTTGAAATGTTATACGTCAAATACAGCAATTGCGGAGCAGGCGGATGAGGCGGTTATCCTAGTGTATTCCGGAAACGAGGTATATACTGCCCCTGTGAATATTTCTGAATTTGAAGAAACCCGCGCAATGGAACTGAGGCTGGAAGAACAGCCGGCGGGTTATACAACCCTTGACCGCAATCTTTTGAATAAAGTGTCATTTTTGTGCGAAACGGAAGGTATGCAGGCGATTTCTGTCAGCGTTCAATCAGAGATTTTCAAGGTGGATTTGGAGGGAAATGCATTATATTTACCGGATGGACAGTATCATTTTCGGGTAGTTGTGACAACCGGTTATCAGAATATGACGGTTGATTTTGAAGATATGGTCAGCCAGGAAACAGAATTGGTTGTGGAGAAAAAGCTCAATCAGGGATTTACAGACATAAAAATTAACTGGCAAGGGCAGTTTAAAGAGACAGCATACGTGTCCAGCAGTTTTCCGTCAGGGAAAGAAATATACGCGTCTGATTTTCCGTCAGGCGGCATTCTGAAGACAGAAATGGGGAAGCAGACACTTCAAATTTATTTGGAGCAGGAGGATTGCGCGTATCAGATAGAAAAAGAACTGGATATAGGGAAAGAAGCTGTGGATGTGCAGATTGGCAGTTCTTTTCAGGGAGAAATTGGAAATCTTCCTTCTCAAAGCTGTCCGGCAGAGGGAGGGCTGTCGTTTACTCTTTTGAATTTGCAGGATGAGAATGGGAATGCTTTGTCTTATTTTAATGGAAATTCTTTTAGGGGGAATGTGACTTTTACAGACACGAAGGATGAGAGCAGGAAAATTGTGCTGCCTGCTGTGGCAATGTCCGGCAGTCTGGTGACGTCTTCCCTGCCTTTAAAGCCTGGGACATACCATATATCTGTGGATTTATACTCTTATGTAAAAGAGGAAGAGCATCAGCATTCTGTGGTAAAAGATGCTGGGAAAGAGCCGTCCTGTACAGGAAATGGTATGACAGAAGGCAGCCATTGCGGTGAGTGCGGCCAGATCCTTGTAAAGCAGACAGTGATTCCTGCGCTGGGACATCAATATCAATATATAGACAATAAAGATGGAACCCATACGGGAATCTGCAAAAGGTGCAAGAGCGCCTTTACAGAGAAACATAAAGACATTTGCAGTCTGTGCGGGGCGACGGGGACAAAGGAGCCGGCACATACACATACCTGGGACAAGGGGAAGGTGGTAAAGAAGGCGACAGTTCTCGCAACCGGGGAAAAGGTATACACTTGTACGTCCTGCGGCGCTGTCAGAAAAGAAATTCTTCCGAAACTGCCTTTGCCCCAGAAAGGAAAGGTTTTCACAGATCAGGCAGGAAAAGCAAGGTATCGGGTGGTTCGTTCTGATGCCGCAAAAGGCACGGTGGAATATCTGAAACCTGTTTTAAGGACGGCAAAAGTCACAATTCCGGCATCGGTGAAAATAGACGGCATTGTATATAAAGTTACCGCTGTCGGGCCATATGCTTTCAAAGGGAATTCTAAGGTCAGGAGTATAACGGTTGGAAAGAATGTGACAGTAATTGGAAAAGGGGCATTTCAAAATTGCAAATTATTAACAAAAGTTAGTACAGGAAGCGCCCTGAAAAAGATGGGCAGTAAGGTATTTTATAACTGTCCCAGATTAACCAGTGTGTCTTTCGGAAAAAATTTAATGGCTGTACCGAATTCCGCTTTTGAAAAGTGTAAATCGTTAAAGGGTTCTTTCCAAACTTAGTTGAATTCAGCGTAGAAAAGTTCATGGAATAATACTTTTGATTTTAGTAACGTAAAACTGTTCCTGCCATACATGATCCGTTTTATAACCTTGATCTTATTTACGCTGCCTTCTGCTAAACCATTATTGTAGGAGTGGGCGATCCCATTTTTGACAGCTTCTATATCATTGCAGACGCCTTCAATAAATGACTGCAGTTCAGGTATGTCATATTTTTGGGCGGATTTTATCCATATATCCAGCTTTTCGGGTTTTTGCGAAAACATTACTGTATGGAATTCCTTCACCAGGGTATATAGCTGGCTTAATAATGGATATTTTTCTAAAGCCTGCCCATATTGGTCTGCTGTGATTGTTGCAACATCTTCCAACTTCCTATAAATGAGCTGGCATAACGACTTTCTTTGGATAAATTCCGACTGGGGCTTGTTTTGTTCTTCCTGTTCCTGCATCCGCGTCCTCTCTTTTTGCATGAACATCCGGAGGGA
The DNA here is from genome assembly GCA_910575555.1 of Lachnospiraceae bacterium. Classification (GTDB taxonomy): domain Bacteria; phylum Bacillota; class Clostridia; order Lachnospirales; family Lachnospiraceae; genus Petralouisia. The sequence continues at coordinate 15,126 of CAJTFX010000011.1, forward strand.
AGCGACACTTCCAGTATATCCTTTTCCACAAAGGATGTTATGGATCTTTGGATATGTAAGCCCTTGGCTCCTTAGTTCTATGACTTCTTTCTCATAGGGTGCCAGCTTGCCCGGAATTCTTCCATTATAATGGCCATTTGTAACAGAATAGCCAGGATTCAGGTAGTTCTGGATTGTTTTGCGTGTATGGTGCATCATGGTGGCAATCTGTTCGATTGGATATCCAGCCTTCGTCAGTTTCCTGGCTTCGTCGACCTCGCGCTGCTTCTGCTGCACTGCCAGCTGGTGCTGCCGTTCCCGGGAGATTGCCCTGCTTTCCGGGATTTCATTTTCCGGTATGGCAAGGTATTTCCGGACTGTTGTAGGGCACGAATGCATCAACAGTGCAATATCGGATACGGTCAGCCCTTCTTTCTTTTTTTGCTGGACAAAGCGGATCCGCAGTGGCCGGTTCGCAGTATTGTACAGGGCTTTCCTTTCCTCTGAAATCTCCTCCGTCAGTGGGATTTCTATCCTGGCAGGGAATTCCCGGATGATATATTTATTTATAGCTTCTGAAATCCCTTTTATTAAATGGAAGCGGTCGCTAACTTGGATTGCATCAGGATGTGAGTCCGTTGCTGCTGAAGAATAAGTGGCTGCCCCATCCCTTGATATGACTTGGATATTAGGGAATGTCGCAAGCCAGCTGGCGACATCAGCCGTTTCCCTGGAAGGGATCAGGTCAATGATCCGATGGCTCTCAAGGTCAACCATGACCGTTCCATAGGAGAACCTTTTCCTGAGAGCAAAATCATCCACACAAACTTTTGTAATAGAAGACTTATCCACAATTACTGGCATTTTTTTTAAGCAGGCTGCAAATACTGCTTTTACATACTGTGATATGGCCGCTTTTTAAAAGCTTTGACGCGTTCAGGGAACTTAATTGTGCTGAAGTATGGAGGATATTTTTAACCAGACGGTCTGTCTTCTGGGCCTTCGGCGCTGCAAAAGGATGTATCTCAGCAAATGTCGTATGCCTGCACTCCGGGTTGTCACAAAACATCTTCCGTGTAGTTACCAATAAAATAACCTTTTTCTCTTGGATCGGGAGATCCTGAATTTCCCTTTCATATACAGAATGGGTGCGCATGGACTTTGAACCGCAGAACGAACATGTCAGCTCTTTCCTGCCGGATTGGATATGGAAAATAATTGCCTTGTCTTTCATCTGATAATGCACTAATTCATAGTCTTTGTTGAGAAGTTTGATAAATTCATCCACATAGCCACGCCCTTTTCTATAATCTTAGTTACATTATATTGCTTTCAAAAAATAAAATCAACTAAGTTTGGAAAGAACCGATTTTTATGTGAAATCGGTGCGGGAAACGTGAATCCTTGTTTTTTAAAATTGAAGGATAAAATAATCACTAATACAAAATTGTCGTATGGTCTATTTATGGAAACAGAAATGGAATTGCTGATGATTAGCGCTGCGCTTCAGATGGCTCCTTTGCTTCCGGAACCATTGGAATACGGCTATGAATATTATCAGCATCAGCTTTTACAGGAACTGGTGGAAAGATTATGGGAAAGCAATGACAGGATCATTACTCTTAAAGTTCCTGAGGCATGTGATTGTTCGGAGGTAACTATTCAGCGCCCCGTTTAGGGCATATTGATTTTTGGTCAAAACAGAGAAAATAAAATTTCTGTTTTACCATTGCTTTATCACGAAAAGTGGATAACTTTTCAATATAACTGCCAAGCGCTTTTGGCCTGTGGATTATGGCATCATCAATCCTTGATCACAGCCTAATAATGGACTATTTCTCAGTTTTATCCGAGAGTTATCGGCAGTTAATCTCTGATTTTTTCTGGTTATCCACCGTCATTTTGACAGTACACCAAAACGATACGATTCGCTTTTTGGCTCATTTTCCGTTAAAATAGAAGTATCAAATTTTATCGGAAGAAGGTGGTCTGGTTGACAAACGATGAACTGGTTAAACAGTTATTACAACAAAATGAAGCATTATCAACAACTATCGCTGCTCAGACTCAGTTGATTGCCCAACTCAATCAGACCATACAGGAACGATCAGCAGCATGGTAAAAAGATGCGCTGACAGCCTGAGTGAAACAGTCGGTAAGATAAAGGATAAGATGATCGGTTCCTCACTTGGACATTTCGATGAAACCGGAACCAGAGTGGATAAAAAGCTCTGGTGGGTTCATGATGCCTCAAACTGTGAATATACCTATCTTGATATCAGTCCCAAACGTGGAACCGCAGGCATGGAGCAATGCGGTGTCCTCCCAGAATTCAGAGGGATTGCCATGCATGACTGCTGGGCTTCCTACTGGAACTACTCAGATATACGGCATGCAGTCTGCTGTGCCCATCTGCTCCGTGAGCTGACAGGGATTAGTGTTGGCTCTGAATAGTTACGTTGCAGTTATGTATGTGGCATTCTGGTATGGACTTTCTTGGTCACAAAATTGATCGCACCAAGAACATTGTACCGCTGCCTGCCTGAAAACGTCCTGACAAACCTGCGGGTTTTTGAATAGATGCCGCCAAGGAAGTCGCACCCAAGAACAAAGTGCGAGGCATCCATAAAGAGAAGAACATGGGCGCTATTCTTTCTTTTAGCCTTCTTCATGAGGGGATGCAACACGCCATCATAAAAGCTGCGCTGCTTCGCAGCATCGGCCTTGGCGGGTATTGAGCCAGCCTTTAGCTTGCGGATTTCGTTTTTTTTAGAAATCTGCTGACAGCCATAATGGATGCATTAATGCCAAATTTCTCCTGAACCATGTCGGCGATTTGCTGTAGGGTCTGGTAGTTCCCCCTTTCGATCTCTTCAACTATCTGGGACTCAACATCCTTGAATTTGGATTTGCGTCCCCTGCCGCTTTTGGTTTCAAAAAGACTGTCAGTATCGCCGGCAGCTATTTGGTTCTTGAGGTCGCGGATGCTGCGCTCACACAGGCCAGTAAGTTGAGTGATGCCGGTACTGTGGACACCGGCGATTATCAGTATCGCACTGATGATGCGTCTTGCGATGACCGGTGAGAGAAATAGCTGCAGGTACTCATAGATTGCCTTAGCAACCTTTAACGCAATCAGTTGCCGCTCTTCTTTTGGGAGTCTATCGAAATGTTTCTCTGCTTTCATAGTGTATTTCCTCCTATGAATACACTATACAACATTGTTGGACTCATAGCAACTCAAAACAGCATTTAATTTCGTTAATGAGTATATAATAGTTTTAGGCAGGATTAAGTTTGGACGCACCTTGGAGGATCTGCACCCCGTTTTTCAACGTAAATGTTTTGCCCTTGAGCACAGCAGATTGTCGCGCCTTTTATGGTTAGCACGAGTAGCAAAGTCCGTATCACCTCGGGCAAATCTCCTGCCCATTCTATTGCAAAGGAGATGCTCTGTATGAAAGACCTTCTGGAAATTTCCTGTGGGCTGGATGTCCACAAAGATAAAATTGTTGCCTGTATCCTGACTGGTCCTTTGGGTAAGCCGACAAACTCTGAAATCCGGGAGTTTGCCACATTAATCCCGGATATGATTGCTTTACGGGACTGGATCGTTTCTCAAAACTGCCATCATGTCGCTATGGAAAGCACAGGTATTTACTGGATGCCTATTTACGAAATACTGGAAGAAGCATTTGGCGGTGATATTACCTTGCTGGTTGTAAATGCACGCCATATGAAGAATGTCCCTGGCAAGAAAACAGACATGCGGGATTCTGAATGGATTTCCACCCTGTTACGTGCCGGGCTTTTGAATGGCAGCTTTATTCCCGAAAAAAGAATCCGGGAGTTCCGTGACTTAAATCGTTACCGTAAAAGTGTCATCCGTGATATCGCATCCCAGAAAAACAGAGTTGAGAAGTTCCTGCAAAGCTCTGGGTTTCGCCTTTCCTCTTTTATTTCTGATATTTTTGGCGCTTCCGGCATGAACATCATCCGGCATCTCACTGAGCATGGACAGATTGATCGGTCTGCTTTGGATTCCTGCTTAAAAACAAAGACAAGAAACCGTATAGATGAAATCCTCATGTCCGTAAATGGAACCCTGTCAGAACATCAAAAAGCCTTCCTGAAGATTCTTATGGACCATTATGACTCCTTAAAAGAACATCTTGCTGAAATCGAAAAGAGTCTTGAGGCAGACATGGCCCCATTTGCTTTGCAGGTGGAGCAGTTAAGCAGCATTTATGGAATCAGCACAACGGCTTCCTGCGCAATCATTAAATAGTTGGCCATTTCCCGTGACAGGAACCCCCTGTCATTGATTAGTATGTCATTTTCATGGAAGCAGGAGGTATTTTTCAGCATCTTCCTGCATTGTTCCAGATCATAGGTCTTAAGTGTGCCAAATACGATCTCTTCCGCAATCCCTGAATCATTCAGGATGCCTCTTAGGACACCCAGTTTATAGCCGCGCATGGCTTCCCCGTCTATCTTTACTGCAGAAGCATTCTCATAATTGTCATTGTCCAGGTTGACAAGGATCTTTGTGCAGTCCAGTATGTGGACACATGGCTGGATATCCAGTTTTTTCATCAGATGTTCCTTTACATAACTGTTAATGAAGATTCCCATTTATAACACCCTGTTTACCTTTGATAGGGTTTTGTCTCCACACTCTGTTTTATAATAATTTTTCAACTTCTGATATAAATGCTTTCTGCAATACCTTAGATTCAGAGGCTGTCTATCCCTGGCAGCCCCTGAATCTAATTAATTCCCTCAAATATTTCACCCAATGTCATTTTAATATGTGGAAATTCCCTTAAGCATATTTCTGTTTCCGCGTTATAATCCTCATCTTCCTTATCATCTTCTAGCATATAACTTTGATTCAATACATATTTTCCATCTTCCAGATAATATATTTCGACGAACCCTCTTGGCGACACAATCCAGTATTCCGCAACGCCCGCCTGTTCATAAATATCTTTTTTTACCGTCTTATCTTTTTTGGCTGTTGATGGGCTTAAGGTTTCCACTATAAATTTAGGCACTCCGCTATAAAAACTTCCTTTTAGATGTTTTCGATCACAAACTATCATAATATCTGGACACAAATAATCATCATTTACAGCTGGATGGTATTTAAAATCTAAATTCTCTATAAACACAAGACACAGACTGTCTTTTAACCCATATTTTATAATCGCATTGATATTATTGTTGATTATGCCATGTTTAAATCCTGGCATTGGCGACATATCATAAACTATGCCATTTATCTTTTCATCCTTTTTACGTCCCAATTCCGCCAAGCACATACTATCACATCCTTTCCTAAACAGTACCCTGCATTGTCATCCCTGGCTTCTTATATTTTACCTTCTATTTGTTCCAAAAAGAATTTAGTCATCTGGCAATCATGTTGTTTTATTGCCTGATTGACCCATTTCTTAGCCTCTGCTGCTTTAGAATTGCATAATGGTTCATTCCTGGCACTAAAATACTGTCCAAAACATCCATGGTAAGATCTTGTTCCAGGCTGCATCCTAAGAACAATATGGGCTTTTGCACAAAACATTGTTTTATCTCCTGCGGCAAAGGTGCCGTTTGCCCATAATGCAGGTTACATTGTTTTTTCGTAAATACCATACTGCTATATTCGATCAAATTTTTATCCCCCATGTTTGATCTGTTATACTGCTTAACCAACATTATTTTACCATAAAAATATAGATACTTCTACTGAAAATATACTTGAGTTTCCGCAGATTTATCCACAGAACCCCCCTAATTCCTTCAGCCTTATTATTAACAACTCAAACTTCGCACATAGATTTTGCCTATGCACCTTGAAAATTCAATACCTGGATGTTATTCAGTTGACAAAAGTCTGCTGTTACGCTGCTTGAAACTGCGCTTTCAGCAAAGCAGGTAATGTATTCATAAATGTGTCAACGAGTTCGTCGATTTTATCGTCGGACAGCCCTGTATGGTTGTTACGTATGGTTCGGAACATTTGAAGCAGCATTCGAAATGCCTGTATCCATGTGATGTGAGACATTTCATCAGAAAAATATAGAAAAAGTTCTCCCAGCGAACGGTTATCGCTCCCTTCCCTGATTTCCAAAGACAGCATCATATATCGTGTAAAAACGCGCTTACCATAAATACGGATGATTTCATTTCCAGCTGTCAAAAAGGACATACTTTGCCGGAAGCGCCGCTTTCTTAGCAGTTTTTAAAAGCTCAAGCATGGCCTGTGTCCCTTTTTGAATGGAAAGCAGCATTTTTTGATAATTGATTTTGGAATAGTTCTTTCCATCATTATACAGTCGTGGTATAATTCAGGCATGGAGGGAACTGAAAGTGATAGCGCCGAGAAAAGTAAAATTTGAATCAGGAAAAAGAGAGCAGGAAAATATAGAATTTCGGACGTTTCTAAAATGCAATGCGGATGAAAAAACATTGGATGAGCAGTTTGCTAAGCTGCATCAGGAACTGTTTGAAACTTATGACTGCAGCCGATGCAGAAATTGCTGCAAGATGTATTATGGTGCAATACCGCAAGAGGATTTAGAGGCGGACGCCAGCTATTTAGGAATGTCAAAGGAAGAATTTATAGCGGAATACTTGAAAGAAAAGCCTGTAGACGGAAGATATACAACCCAGCATAAGCCCTGTGATTTTCTGGATGTAAATGGTTTCTGTAAATTGGGAGAACGCCGACCGGAAAGCTGCAAAAAGTTTCCATATACGGATCAGCCAGAACGGCTCCAGAGCCTGTACAGTGTGCTTGAAGCGGTAGAAGTCTGTCCGGTTGCATTTGAAATATACGAAAGGCTGAAAAAAGAGTATGGGTTTCGTTATAAAAGATAAATTTACAATGGACATGGTATGAAGTACAGGCAGATAAACAGCTGCGAATGAGGAGAGTTTTGATATTGCTGACAGGTTTTTTAAGGATACAAGGAATATTCTGGTGATTTCAAGATTTTTGGATGATATTCAGGAGGAAATGGATTATGATTTTATTTTGATTGACTGTCCGCCTTCAGTAATCTGATCATTCAGAGTGTGTTTTTGGCCTGTGATTATTATTTGATACCAACTGTGGGAGATGAAATAAGTACAGACGGCGTAGCGGATTATATCACAGAGATTGAAAGCGCCTATTTAAAATATGCCTATGATGATAAGATTGGCGGAGTAATCCTGGAATATTATTTTGGAAAAAGGCCAGAATTCATTGGCGTGCTTGAAACGATGTATAAAGGCCGTCCCGGAAACAGGAATATGAGTATTTTGAAAGCGCTGGATGGAGCGATCAGTGCGGTAAAGCCCGAATCAATGATTACTGAGACAGAATATGCGTATCCAGGGTATCGCCATATTTTTAATACAAATAAAATCAAATATTTACCCCATTCAGAACAAGTTCCAAATAAAGACCGGCAAAACCACAGAGGGAGATGAGATAAGTGGGAAAAAGAACTAAGGGAGAAAAATTTCACAATTATTACGGGTTTATCTGTCATAGGGAACCGGACAAATGGTTTGCGTTAAAGTTACAGCGCAAATTGGAACGATACCGCATTCCGGGGAGTATCCGGCGGGAAAACGGTATCCATACCAGCCATATCCGGCATATTTTTGTGGATAATCCGGATTTGTATGGGGCGGAATTGAAACAGAATATCATAGACAGTCTTAACAGTTCAGACAAATTGATTGTGATTTGTTCCCGGGAGAGCGCATCCCCGGTAAATGGGGAGAAAGAGTGGAGCAGTCCGGAGCAGATAGACTGGAAGGAGAATCCTGCCAAAACAGGCTGGATTGGATTTGAGATCCGTACTTTTATGGATAAAAATCCAGAAGATAAGCCCTATAAAAATATCATTCCCGTTGTTATAGACGGAGATCCGAAAACGGGAGACTGTTTTCACTATCTTTTAAAGAAGTACATAGACAGGAATGAAATCAGGTGGTATGACTTCAGGGAATGGGGAAAATGGAAGGCTCCCCGGAACAGGCAGGGAAAGCGGGATGCATGGACCGATCTGATCATTGAACTGCTGTCATTATCGGATGTGGAGGAATTCAGGAGAAGGGACAAAATAAGGCGTCGGCTGCAGACGGTTTCTGCCGGAGTGGGTGCGGCAGTTTTGGGGCTGTGTTCTGTCTGGGGATATGATTACTGGGTACCCCATGAAAGGATTTATCAGGATTATGTTCTTGTAGATGAGAAACCAGTAGGCGTCCATGAATTGTCAGACAATGAGAGGAAGAAAGTTTCGGATTATTACAGCATTACCACCAGAAAATCCAGCAGGACTATTCGGTTAGAGCACCTTAATTCCTGTAACACGCCGGTGGAGGAGGATGCCTGGAATCATCCATATGGGCCGATGATTGCTGTTTACAAATGCAGGGATAATGGAAAGCTGGATGTGGCGGAGTATTTAGATCGGAATGGAATCGTGCAGATGACCTATTCTTATGCCACGGATATGGCGTTCGTCAGTTTTCAGGAGAATCAATATGTCAGCAGGCAGGTATATCCCATTTCCAGTATAAATGCTTACGGAATTCCCAACCGGATGAAAATAGACAGGTACGCCCTGAACATGGATGAAGAGGGAAAATTGTTTCGGCGCATGTATATGTCCGGGGTAAATTATGCCATCAATGAAGAAGGCATTGCAGGCGAGGAGTATATCTATGATTCTCAGGGGCGCATTACTTCTGTTTACTTTCTGAACAGAAAAGAGGAGAGAACGGTAAATCAAAATGGGGTTTCCGGTTTGAAGCTGACCTATGGAAAGAATGGCGCCGTCAGCTGTGCGGCTTATTATGGGCTGGAAGATGAACTGACCTATGGGCCGGATGCCTTCGCTTATATGAAAATGAAAGAAGATGGAGCGGAAAGGGTTACAGAATATTACGGGATAGATGGAAATTTAGTGATTTCAGGAAAGGGATACGCCATCTGCCGGGAACGATATAATGATAAAATGCAAATAGAACACAGGGCTTATTACGGAACGGAACAAGAGCCTGTATTTTGTGAAGATAAATTTCACGCCGTTTCCTTTCAATATAATGAATTTGGCGATCCTGCTGTGACGGAATATTTGAATGGAGACGGGGAACGGATCTTGTGCAAAGACGGATATGCTGTCCTTAAGCTGGATTATGATCCCTGCGGGAATATTTTACAGGAAGATTATTACGGTTCAGACAATCAGCCCCTTGTGATGGACAACCAGGCGTTTCGCATCAAGCGTAAATTTGACGCCAAAGGGTATTTGAGGGAGGAGGCTTATTATGGCGTTTCCGGGGAAGAGATTTTTTCCAGGGAAGGATATTTCTGCAAAAAAAATGAGATTGACACGAAAGGGAGATTAGCGTCAGTGTCTTATTATGGGACAAAGGGAGAGTCTGTGTATTGCACTGAGGGCTATCATAAAGCTGCTTTTGGATATGATGATCGGGATAACCTGTGGCTGGTTGAGGTTTATGGAACGAAAGGGCAGTTAATTCCCTTCAGCGGCTCCTGGGCCAAGCAGGAATTATATTATAACGGCGGCGGAAATGTTGAAAGCGTCACGTATTATAACCAATTTGATAAATTAGTGAACGTTCCAGGCAATTATGCGAGGATAGAAAATGAGTATGACGACAGGGGATTGCTGGAATCCACATCCTATTATAATGCAGAGGGAAAACTGTCAGCGGATCGTTCCATGGATGCATCAGGCGTCCAGGTAGGAGAGCGTTTTTTTGCGAAAGTGGTCTTTGCATATGACGAAGGGGGAAATCCTGAGAAAACAGAATATTATGACGAAGAAGGAAACCTGACGTCAGACTATCCCTTTTCCGCAAAACTCCAAAAATATGATGAGACAGGAAAATTAATCCGGGACAGTTATGTATTGCCGGATGGGACAGGGCCGGAAAATTATTTTAATGATGTGTATTATACCTATGATGATTACGGGCATTTGTCAAAAGCAGAGTACTATGGAGCGAAAGAAGCGCCTATGGAGACCCAGACCGTAACCGGAACAAAGGCTCACAGGATAATACAAACCTTGGATTACCGGGGGAATGTGCTGGATCGGAGGGTCTATGACAAAGAGAAGAAACAGACAGAGCATGTGAGATATCAGTATAATAAGGATGGATTTGAGACTTTCAGGGAGTACCTGGATGAAAAGGGGCAAAAGACTTTGTGCAGGAATGGGTATGCAAAGGCGGAAATGGAATATGACAAATGGAATAATCTGATTGGGTGTGCCTATTATGACGAAAATGATAACCTGACGGTTACAAAGCAGGGATATGCTTTTTACCGATGTGAGTTTGATAAAAATGGCATGATGACAGAGCTGGCATTCTTCGGCGGGGACGGGAAACCGATTAAGATTCCGAATGGATATTCCTGTATTCGGGAAACTGTGGATCAAAGAAGAAATGTCACAGAGGCAGTATTTCTGGATGAAACAGGAGAAGAAATCTTTGCCTATCATGTGTCCTATAATGAACATGGGCAAAAAATTATGGAATCCCGGGAGATTTCCGGAGCGCCGGATAACGTCCAATGGCTCGCCAGGAAAAATCTGTACTATGATTCTTATGGAAACCAGTGCCGGGAAGAATATTATGACGAGACAGGAAAACCGGTATTAGCATATAGCGTACTCGCCGGATGGGAGTCCGTATACAATGAATTAGGTCTGGAAACAAAAAGAACTTATTTAGACACGGATTTGAAGCCGGCGTGTATTCCGGAAGGGTTTGCTTCTGCAGAATTTCAGTATGATGACTATGGAAGGGAAAAAGAGAGAAAATTTTTGGATGAAAACGGGAGAGAATCAAACTGTAAGTTTGGATTCAGCCGTTATGAAATTACATATACGGAAAATGGTGAAATCAAAGATACGGTGTTTTATGATGCGGCAGGGAACGTATTGACGGACGTGAACGGGGAAGTGTCATTGGTGGAGTTAAATATCAATGGGCGTACAAATCCGGACGGCGCAAGATACCATGCAGAGTTGGGGCAATGGAGCAGAGGCCCTGTGGTGAGTCAGTCCCGCAAGGTTACCCGCATTGCGTTTTACGATGAGGATGGAAGCTGTGATTTAATGCTGCAGCCCTATGTTCCTTTGCGGCCTTATGGAATGTAAGAAATTACTTTGCAGACTGGAAAGTATCCTGGAGAAGATAGAAAAACACGAAATAAAGGGGCTGCCGGGAAATGACTGTTTTTCGCAACATATGGTGAGCGTTTTGATATTATGGCAATCTATTGTGAGCGAATTCCATTTTCCGACAGACACCCTTTATTTGGAAGCAGCAGTTGTTATGTGTGAAGTGTTGTGCGGTTAGATTTCAAGGTTCATGCACATATTTCAATCTATCGCATTTAACAGCCGTCGAATCATCAGGCGGTGATTCACATTATAAAACAGGCTCTCATTCAGATCTTTATCCCAGGGATTCAATTCAGACCAGGCATCTTTTTGAATCATTTCATAAGCGTATTCGCTGGAACGTCCGCCTACTGTTCCAACTAAAGCGACCGGAAGATTTACGCTCCTTGCCAGCTTGACTTCTCTGTCCACGCCCTGTTCGGATTTATCTTCTTTTATTTTTCCGCCAAGGCAAATTAATAGTTCGCTTTTTTGGCTGCAAATCATATTCTCACGCATTTCCTGCAATCCGTCTGATAGTATAAGCGTACATGTTTCTTCCAATTCTTCTAAATTATATTCAGGAAGATATGCTTTGTCCATGTGCATCTCAATGGAATACCTGAGATCGGAGGCATATAATGTTCCAATGTCAAAGATAAGTTTTTGAAAGGTTGGATGCGCCCCGAAAACCAATGTATATCCATTTTTAATGATTTCCCTGGAGTATACCAGAACTGCTTCTAACAAAGAATTTTTGTAAATCTCATCACAGTCCGGGAATGCGCCGGAAAGAATAATTCTCTTGTTGCGTTTTTTGCGTTTCACACCGGATACATTTTCAAGATTCATAATATAATCATCAAAATTTTCTTCTGTTACCTTTGCATCGCCTATGGATTTTTCCCGCTGCCCATGGTTGGAAAGCAGGAATAAGCGGTCGCTTTTTTCGTATGTCTGTGCTTGCTTTACCTTTTGAATAAATCTGTCTATGTCGCTTTTTTGGGGATTTCGTCCAAAACATTGAATATAATGTTTTTTAATTCCTTTGTCATAGATATCCTTTGTTTGTTCTTTATACTCTATCTCATAGGCCAATATGGCATTTTTATCTCCTATTAATTTTATCTTTTTTGCATCGTCTAAGTCCCTGAGACATTCAATATGGGAGAATACCTGATTGGATGAGTTCATGATAAGCTGAAAACATGTTTCTTCAATCTCATCAGTAATTTCAATTAACCGTTCCTGACAGTCAAACTCTTCGCTTTTATAGCAGAGCATGGGACGCTCTCCTGGACGTATTTCCATATTGGAATAAGGTGCATTATCAATTTGAATCCACAAAATAGGGATATCATAAATTAGCGCGTAGCATAGCTCTTTCATGATATAAGGAGAATTCTGCGCTTCCTCTGTCTGCAGAAATATCAGCACATCGCTCATGGCAAGATTGATATCAATATCTTTCTGGGCGTCGTCTCCCACCTCCACATGAACCACATCCCGGTAAACATTCCGTTCCCTTGTTAAATGCTTCAGTTCATCTGCAAGCTTTGCCGCTATATGCTCTCCGTCTATGCGCCGGTGGCTGATAAAATATAAAACTTCGTCGCGATAGAGGGGCGAAAGAGTTTGGGCAATGATTTTTCTGGCAAAAATCTGTGCGATTGCCCTCATATTGTTTTTCAGCGGGTTTCGGTTCTCATTCCGGCAGGATACGTCAAAACTCTGTTTGTCGGACACCGGCTCTGGAGGACGTCTGCATTCCGGATTTTTTTCCATAGCGATTGCCCATATCCGGCTTTGAACGTCCGCATATTTTTTTATCAGCTTGAGGAAATTCTTTTGATAAGCGCCTTTTTCGGAATTGAAAAATATAAAAATATCGTTGGCGTCGGCAGCATCTTCTAAAAGCTGAGCCATTTGAAAATCTGTGGAAATATATAATCTGTTTGTTACATAGGTATCTAAAATTTCACGGCATGACGCAAAAAAAGCATTTGCATTGTCAACTGTTTGCATGGTTAACTGTGGTTCGCAAAAAATTACTCTCATGATTCTCCTCCTTCTATAAAAATTATTGTTACACACAAATAAAGTTATACCTCATATCCTGTAACCGTTCTTTTTTATTTTATTACTCCGGCGGTTAAATATCAATGATTTTAACCGCCGGAGTAATATACTGGCGTTATAAGGAAAACAAGGGAGGAAATCCATTTACATGGATTTTTACTGGATGAGTTTGGAATAGTTCTTTCAATCATTATGCTGCCATGATATAATTCAGACATGGAGGAATGACTCCTGGAATGATTTATGGATATGCTCTGGTTCCATATTGCTTTTCACAGAAATGTGTAATGTATGGTCGAAAATGAAGATAAGGTGTTAAAACATGTGCAGAGAATTTACAAAAAGCGTACAAAATCTGGCGTTAAGAGTGGGAAACAGCTGCCATGGCCGGAAGCTGCAGGACTGTATGGCTCCCTTGGAGGAGTATTACTGCAGGGCAGAGAATGGAAAGGAGACCAGAACAGGAATACTCTGGCTGTTGGAGCGGATTCAGTATCCGGAACAGATGGAAGGACTGCTGAGGGTACAGGAGCAGATGATAAGCGTATATGCAGCAAGGGGCATGCCTGGAAATCAGGAAATATATACATTGTTTGATCTGGTTGCCATGAAGCCCCAAAGCGCAGATTTCCTTCTGTATCTTGTATACAGCCTATATGAATGTTATCAGGAAAAGACCGCAGGACTGCTGATGCATTTGCTGAATACTGCGCTGCCGGCCTGGGGGCTGCCTGAGGATAGTCTGCCGGAACAAAAGTGCGGGGTTGTGGATTTGCTTCTAAGGAAGATACAAAATCTGGTGGGAAACAGCAATCATATATTTTCCTATCTGTGCAGGGTATTCGGGGATCGCGAATTTACAATGCTTCCCACCGACGGAGATGAACATATGGGAGGGTTCCGTCCTTATTTTGTGACAAGAAGGGATGGACGGAGGGTATATAAACCGAGGGATATGCGGGCGGATTTTTTTACACTGGAAATGATTCGTTTCGCAAATACAATCTTTCCGCCGGAGCTTGCACTTCCCACTGGGGAGATCATACTGCTGGATGATCATACAGGATTGATGCAGTTTGCAGAACATGTACAGGATATGGCGAAAGATCAGGTTCCGGATTATTTCCGAAAACTGGGAGGGCTGTTTTGCCTTGCAAAGCTGTTGGGAATCAGCGATCTGCATGAGGAAAATATTATGGCTACGGCTGAGGGGCCTGTGATCATTGATGCGGAGTGCGCGTTTCTGTTGTCTGTCGTAGAACCCCGGAATTTTTCAGATCTGCTTTTTGGACATGTGCTCCATGTTTTTAACGATGGAATTTTATGTAACGCCACGTTTGAGGCAGGCGGCCAGGTGCCTGCGTTTTACAGTCAGTCTGAATATTTTTGCCAGGGATATCAGACAGCGGCCCGGTGTTTGATGGACAATATGGAGGCTGTACTGAATAAATATATGAAGATTTTGGGCAGCGCATGTTCCATCCGGATAGTACCGGTTCCGACAGCGGATTTTTACGGAGATATCTGCAGTTATTATATGGATTCTTCTGGCAGGGAACAGGAAATTTTGTCACGGAGGAATCTCATTCTCTCCGGGCTTGAACAGATATTGTATCAGATGCATTTGCTTTTCAGTCCCAAACAGGCAGCGGCAAGAGCCATAGAGCAGGGAGAGCTGAAACCGGATATATTAGAGCGTTGTCTGGCAAACGATTTCTATTACAGCCAGATTCCGCTGCTGCGCCTGCGCTATTGCTTATCCGGCCCATGTCAGGTGACAGTGGACGGGATAAGCTTCTGGGAGGTGACAGAAAGCAGGCAGCCGCAGCAAATCAGGAGTATCCTTGAGAGCGCCATTTGCTGGATGGCAGAACCGAACGCTTATGAGATGGTCAGGCAGAAGGCAGAGGGAAGATAGCATACCCGGATATGCTATGATAGATGAGAGGCGGAGAATGTTTTAAGTGAACCGAATATTTATTGTAGAAAAGAGAGGAGAAAAGTATGCCGAATTATGGAAATGAAATTGCGTCCATCAGCCTGGGCAGCATTATCGGAGGGGCGCTGAACGCCATCGTGGAGGCTCAGAGCCAGGCGGCTAATACAACAGTGGAATTTATCAAGTCCGTGGGCTTTACCACTGATAAGACCACAGGCGTGATGGAGCCGGTTTATGTGGATTTTCAGTATGCCAAAGGGCAGATGGAGAATGAGAAAGGGGAAAAGACGCAGACAGTGTCCAATCTGAAGGTGCCGGTTCTTTCCATGGTGCCGATTCCCTTTATCCGGGTAGACGATGCCACCATTGATTTTAATGTGAAAATCAATTCCGTGGAAGAGACGAAAAGTTCTAAGGATACCACGGCGGGCGGAAGTACAGAGGCCCACGCAGGCTATAATGGATGGAGATTTAAAACGGGAATCAAGCTGAACGCATCTTTTTCCAATCAGAAGAAAAGCAGCATGTCAGATACGGTGAAGAAGGATTATTCCCTGAATGTCCATGTCCATGCCGTGCAGGATGATATGCCAGCAGGGGTGGAGCGGCTGCTGGGAATTCTGGAGGATTCCATTATCCAGGTGACAGAGGAAGGAAAGAAACAAACGGAAAAAGATAAGACGGAAGTTGCGGAGGAATCGTAAAATGATAACGTTAGGTGAATTTACAGGGCTGTTAATGTCTGATTTTCTGCAGGCAAGAAAGATGGCGGACGCATGCGCAGCCTCTATTTCAGAGGAATATCATGTGAATCCGCTGTTAAAGGGAATGCCGGTTCCGCGCTATACCATTTCAGAAGCGGAAATAGACGTTCCGGTTCAGATTGCAGGCGTGCAGCAGGTGAAGGTGGGCGAGGAAGAGATGAAAAAGCTTTTGATGAAAATAGAAAAAGTCCTTCCCACGCTGTTATACCGCAATATCAAAAACTGTTACTACGAAAAGCAGGAGGAGCGGGTATTCAGGCAGAACGGCACAATTGAGCCGGAGGAGGTGGGAGTGAAAATTACGGCTGATTCCGGGGAGAAAGAAAAAGCGGTGGTGATCAAACTGAGTGAGCTGCCGGACTTGAAAGAATCCTATAAACGGTCGGCGGCTTCCATCTGCACATTGATGAACCAGTATATGAACACTTATATTAAGGAAAATGTGATTTCCGATATGAAGCTTCTGGATTTTACAGATGTATTTACAGAGACGTTAAAGAGCGTGACGAAACAGGAATTCGGCATATATCCCGATGAGCAGACGCCTTTTATCAATAAAAATTCCCTGAAGAAAATGTGCCGGATTATAGGAAGCACAATGTTTTTTGAATTCAAGGAGATTTTTGAACAGCAGGAGGGAGTGCTGATTATTCCGGAAACCGGCAAGATGGAACAGAACTGCACGCCGGAGCAGGTGATGCGGATGAAAATTAAAATCCGGGAGCAGGACGTTGATTTTATTGTAAACAGAGATGATGAAACAGGAGAGACAGACAGGTTTTTAGCCCTGAGTTAATAAGAGTATGCTGAGTATAAAAGTAATAGAAGAATTTCATTCCCTGTTAATCAAGCTGCCCAAAGCTGCGGATTTGGTGTCTGCCGGCTCCTATTCTGCCATGGGAGCGGCGGCAGAATGGCTGTCAGAGGCAGAAAGGCTTGCAGAAGAGCATCAGCTGCCCATCTGTGCAGATTTTGCCCTGATACGGGGAGAAATGCAGAATTATCTTCCGGCCAGAAGGGAATCGGGCTATGAAAGCGGAAGGACGGCGCGGCTGATGAAACAGAAAAACGGGATTGAATGTCTGAGGCGGGCGAAGGAGTGTATCGGGCAATATTTCAGCGGGACAGAAACTTTAATTTCCGAGAGCAGCGTATTATGCAGAAAACTGGCTGCTGTGGCTGTTTCAAAAGGATATGTGAAGGGGACTGCCCAGGCAGAGGATATGGGGGCGCTTATGGAGATGCTTCAGCGGGATACAGAGCTGATGCCGGCGCTTACCAATGTGATAGGAACAGTGGGCTATGGCAACGCCCGCTGTCTTTTGCAGAAAGAACTGCGGACGGTTCTGCCGGATGAGTGACAGTTCGATACGCAAAAAGACAGAGGAGAAGAACAGGAGGAAAAGGATGTATAACGATAACATAGGATGTATTGCCATGCTGGATATTTCAGGCTCCATGCAGGGAGAAACAGTAGAACTGGTGAAACTGGACGCCAAAGCTTTTGTGGATAAATTTTATGACGGGGATCAGATGGGAGTAAATGCCTTTCATTCAAAAGCAAAATGGATTTATCCAACAGGCGCCAGTCCCCATATTGTGACGGTAAATGTGGAGGAGAGCGGGGGCGTGGAGACCAGCCGGGAGAAGGACGAGGCCAGAGCGGCCATTGACAGGATTTCTGCCGGCGGCCGAACTAATATTTCATCTGCCCTTACCCTTGCAAATGAAATGATCAAAACATCCGACGCAGGAAAAAAGGCTTTTTTCCTGTTCAGCGACGGCTGTCACAATGAGGGGCAGAATCCCTGTGAAGTATTAGGGCCAAAGCCGCCCATTTACATCGGGGCTCTGGGAAACTGGATCAAGGAGGAGTATTTTAAAGAATTAAAGGATAAGAATAAGAAAAGCAGAATCTACACCAGGCCCAATCCCTATGATGTGGAAATGATGTTCAATGAAATCCGCAGCGGGTGTGTGGAGGGAATGCTGCTGTGCAATCAGTACAGCCAATACCGGAAAGGCACGGATTACCTGATCCGGGAGTTTCTTGTGCCGACAGATTCTTCCAAAACCCAGATTTCTGTGGTGTGGACCAATCAGAAATACCGTTATATCAGCAGCGGATTTGCCCGGAACTGCTTTCAGGCGCTTTTGATTGATCCGGAGGGCAGAACAACCTCGCTGAAACCTGGGATTGTGCGGGACGGATACTGTATTTTTAATGTGGAGCATATGATGCCCGGCAAGTGGAAATGCCTGATTCAGTATGCGGGCCTGGGAGATGATATGGGCGGCACCATCGGCGCTGTTTCGCTGGACTGCAAGACAAAAATCGACATAACAGCTCCGGGAGTTTCAGAGAGAAATCAGCCGGTATCTTTCCGGCTGCAGGCGGAATGTGAGAAAGAAATCTTAGAGGGGCTTACAGTGAGCGCTGTTATACGCAAGCCTCTTGCCAGCGCAGAAGATGCGTTAAACAGACTGGAGAACCAGATTGAGTCACTGAAATTTGCGGAACTGGAAGGCGGAAAATTAGATGATATTGACAAATTGAACCTGCTGTATCTGTCGCAGCCGGAAAAATATCCGGAATTTGGGCATCAGCGGCAGTTTGGAGCGGCCCGGTTCTCCAAAGACGGAACTTATGAATATATTCTGGAGAAACCGGAGGTTCCGGGGGTGTATGAGGCGGAGTTTACGGTGGAGGGGATCAATCAGGTGACGGGACAACCCTTTTCCTGCGTAAAATCAGAATCTATATGGATTGGATAGGAGATGGAGCATGACAGAGAAGGAGCGCAGGCAATATGATGCTGCAGTGGGAAATCTGAAAATCAGAATCGGAGAGAATTTTGGCGGAAAAAATGTTTCCAGTCATCTGAAAAACCTGGAACGGTTTTACTGCGGCGAATGCACCAAAGAAACAAGGGAAGGGATTATCTGCTTTCTGGAAACGCTGCAGACAGGGCAGGATTTTGCGTACTTTTTAGAGGCCTGGGAAGTCCTGCAGAAGGTGGAAGGGTCTCTGGGAACCGGGTTTTCCATTTGCAGAAAGAATCCCTATATCATTCAGTATCTTCTGCAAAAGACAGCAAAACTGCGCCGGATGTTTCAGGATCGGGCATATCAGGCGGTGTCATTGCTGTTGGGAATGGGGACAAGACTTGAACTGGATGAAAATTACAGAGCAGATATTCAGTCCAGGTTCTATTTTTTGTTTGATCAGAAACACAGGAATTATCTGAAAAGCTATGAAACGATCCGGGAAAAATTATCTGCCGTGACCGGGGAAGCGCAGCTTTTGTTATATCCCACCAGCGGAGATTTGCACTGCGGCGGGAAGAATCCATATGTTTTTATATGGAAGGGAAAGCAATATGTGTATAAACCCCGGGATATGCGGGCGGACGCCCTGCTGAATGAGGCTTTGATTCATTTTAATGAACTGCTGCCGGAAGAATTGAAGATTCCGGCGGCAGGGATTACCCTGCTGGATGATGAAGAGCACACCGGATATATGGAATATGTAACATATGCTGAGTCCATGAGTGAGCAGAATGCGGCGTCTTATTACAGGAAATTCGGTGCATTATTGTATTTCTGCAAAATATATGGAGTCAGCGATCTGCATTATGAAAATATAATTGCCACAGAATCCGGGCCTGTGCTTATCGACGGGGAATGCTCGTTCCAAAAGAAAATTACGATGAGCAAGAAAATGAATGATATGAGCCTGGAGATATTTAAATACGCGTTTCTGCCGTCCTTTCGGATAGAAAATCAGGTGAATTTTGAGGTTGAGGAGGATGAAACAGGAGCAAAGAGAACACTCAGATTCAACGATCCGCTGATTCGGGAAAATGTGCTTGAGGGATTTCAGATAGCAGCTTCCCTGGGCAGACAGGGAAAGGAAAAGATCGGAAGAACTTATGCTGAAATTCTGGGAAGGGAATATCTGACCAGAATTGTTCCGGTAAAGACCGGGGATTTCTACTCAAAAATGGAATTTTGCTGCCGGGAATCTCAGAGGCGGGGCAAGATGATCTGCGTTACAGCAGGGGAAATTTTAGAAGAGCTGAAGCGGATATTTCAGGGGGCCAGGCTTATGGAGGAACCCCAACAGCTGGAACAGCGGCTGGCTGGCATCGTGGAGCGTGATTTTTTTCAGGGAGATATCCCCATGTTTCAGGTAAAAAATGAAAATGGAGCA
The DNA here is from genome assembly GCA_910575555.1 of Lachnospiraceae bacterium. Classification (GTDB taxonomy): domain Bacteria; phylum Bacillota; class Clostridia; order Lachnospirales; family Lachnospiraceae; genus Petralouisia. The sequence continues at coordinate 35,301 of CAJTFX010000011.1, forward strand.
ATGACGGGGCTGTATGCAGACGGAAGCCTGCTGGTTCCGGTAGAAGAGAATGGCTTTAAGATCAGTGAATGGAAGATTATTTTAAAAAATGAGATAGAATGGTGGGAGATGGCAGAGGCAAACGAGAGGGTGGAAGGGATTTTTTGAGTGCATCCCGGGAGACTTTCGGCAAGAAAATTTTTCTCCTGCAGCAATGGGGTGTATTGCTGCAGCTGCCGTTACAGTCCTCTCCGAAACACCTGGAAATTCTCCGTTTCCCCCACCAGTTCATATCCCATAGTTCCAAAATAATCTCCCAACCCTTTATTCTTATTGGGAATGGCATACTGAATCTGATGTTTATCCATTTGTTCTTCCAGAATGGCAGGATCGATCTGAAGTCCGTAGTAGATGACAAGCGTCAGAATCCGCCGGCTGTTTTTCTTATTGAGAACCCGCTGAACCCAGTCCGGGTCTGCAGGGTTTACCTGCCAGTCTGCCATATCTTTTCTTCGGATGGCGTTTAAAAGGGAAGCGTCGTACTGACGCAGCTCCAATAACTGCAAATCTGCAAACAGACAGGATTTGGGTTTGTCAGTGCCGGCGTCTTTTTCAATCATATCGGCGATTTCTATCGTTTCGTTTTTAATTTTATATCCGTTTTCAGCGGGAACCATATGCTTCCACTGGCTTTCGCCGAAAAAGGCAGCCGCAAGGATACACAAACTGACGGCTATGGCCTGTTTCCACCGTTTGGACAGCACGTAAATCAGCCATGTCATGGCAAAAGCCAGTACCAGATTCACCGGCAGAAGCCAGTAAATCCGCCGGATTCTGGGGGCAAGTCCGATTTTGTCCGCAATGGGTATCATAAGATAAGGGTTGAATACCGTAAAAAATGCAAACACTGCCGGATATACAAAGAATGATTTCAGATTGTGTTTTTTCCGGAGCCAGAATACGGCCAAGGCTGCGGCATAGGCCAGGAAGAAGAACTCTATATTTGAGAAAGAATCATCAAAAGCTTTATTCAGGAAATCCATTCCCAGTTCATATAAATTCTGCATTGCGCGCCTCCTATGTGTAGAAAAAGAAGTAATGTTTGGTCACAAGATAAGCCCCGCCGTACAGGATGCAGGGAATCATGCAGAGGGCATACCGAAACCAGACGGAAAAACTTTTTTTTGACAGCCCTAAGGGAATCAGGCAGATGCTGAGTTCAAAGGGCAGCATATAAATCGCTGACATATTCAGTCCGAAGCTGGCGGATATGACTAAAAGCAGCTCCCACCAGTGACTGCGCTTCTGGTGGTTTCCGGCGATTTTCAGAAAGAGGAGAAAGACCATCGGCAGAATGATGCAGGCCAGAATGGTTTTTCCTTCAAAAGCCCGGAAAAATAAAAATTCCGCGCCGGTATACAGATTGAAGCTGAACAGGTTCAGCAAGAACAGGAAACAGACAAGGGAAACGCCTTTTTTCCGGTAATTTTTCCCAAAAAGCTGCAGGCCAAGCTGATAATAAATCAGGTTAGCCAGAATTACCATTATGGAAGCTTCTGCAATTCTGGTTTCCATTAACGGGGGAACTCTCAATAACTGGCACAGGACGGCGCTGTGGTTCTGATATGTTTCCAACAGATACTCTGCATTTAATTTGCTCAGCAAAGCGCCGGTGTAAGGGTCATACTGGCTGATGGAATCGGTATATACCGAAGCGCTGACGTCTCCGATATAATAAGACTGATCCCACAGGGCGTAAGTTTCCCCGTTATAATTCACCATGATAAGCTGAATCAGGATGATCAGAACCAGGCACAGAAGAGGCCGCTTCTGTTTTGCGAAAAGCTCCTGCAGGTAAGCTTTCTGCGTAGGAAAAGTTTTGCGGCGCAGAAAAGAAAACAGGAGCATCACTGCCAGAATAAAAATCCACCAGAGCTTTGTCAGCAGGGACAAGGGCTGAAGGGTCAGCTTCAGCGGAATGGCCATAAGCTGAAACAGAAAATAATAGCAGAAAAATCCAAGCAGGACCCGGTAAGAGACAGATTGCTCCTCAGAGGATACCATGTGCAGAAATAAATCTCCCAGCATGTAGCTGATGGTCAGATAAAAGAATACAATTCCCAAACATAACAGATAGTAAATCATATCAATTCCTCCAAAGTGATTTCATGGCAGTGCTTATCTTGTTCCAGAGGCGCTCCGTGTCAAGGACACTGTAAAGGAACAGCAGAATCGGATACATGGCTGCAATCTGCGCCCGGGAGGCAGAGGCTGCGTGGGCCAGTCCCCGGGCCGGAGTCAGCAGATAAAACACAAAGGGCAGCAGGCTGATAAATACCAGAGGAACCAGGGTCAGGCAGGCATTCTTAATTTTGTGGCCCGCGGCAAATAATGCAAGGTATGATGCTGTTAAAATCAACAGCAGAATGGCCAGCGTTTTGATTCCGAAGTCTGCCCGGGAGAGAAATTCTCTCAGGTTACGGTACAGAGACAGTAAAATCTGGGGCAGAGAACAGGCGGCGCCGAAATTTTCCTCCCACAATCTGCGGATATATTCCGGAAAGAAATTTTTCCCGGTGGCCCAAAGGGCAATCAGCCATTTGGATGCCGTCAGCAACAGACAGCCAAGTCCCCAGAACAGGGAGCAGCGGGCCAGAATTTTCCGGATGCCGGTCATATTGCTGAACTTTCGGATGGAAAGAAAAGCAATGGTAAGGGGGATGCCCAGCGTAAGGATTGGGATTGTTCCATCGTCCAGAAAAACAGTTGCCGCTCCAATGGTGTAAAAAATCAGGTATAAACGCTGGGGGTCCTCTTTCTCATAGCGGGGCGTTTTACCCAGCAGCACCAGAACTGCTGAAAATGTGATCAGAAAACAGCCTGCCTGGGACAGAGAATAGGACACCGGCAGAATATCTGCCCATAAAAAGGAAAAAAAGAACATAAATCCAAAGGGAGGAGCCAGTTTTCTGCTGATTTGCATGGCGGCGCCGAAAAACAGCAGGAAAAAAGCAATCATGCACAGATAACGGATCTGGGCGGTGTGAAACAGATATAAAAGGGGACGCAGCAATACCTGGATGCCGTTCCAGCGGTAGCCGCTGTCCTGATTCAGCAGGCTGTTCCAGAGTGTGGAATATTCCGGATTGTGAGGAAGAAAAGAGCTGGAATGCTCCAGAATCCGTTCTTCCGGTATCCAATTTGCTGCAAACAGCAGAAAAAGGAATAAAATAGTCAGAAAAAAATGTAACTTGCAAAAAGAAAGAAATTTATTTGAGACAGATTTCATGATTAATACCCCGAATCTTTTGCTTTTGTTGCGTGCACGTTGTATTTCTGGTAATGAAAATTACATTACTAGTGTAACCTAGTTTACATTACATCAGGCAGGAAAGCAATAGATGAAATGGAAAATATGTGTAGAAAAACCCCTTGTTTTATGGTATACTCACTAAGAATCAGTGGGAAAACAACATAATATTTGGTTTACAGGTAAGAATAAGAACTGGTAAGGAGGACAGGAACATGGCGAGAAATACAGGGAACCAGACAGAATACAGCAGAAGGAAAAAGAAGAAAACCAACCGGAAAAAGCGTCAGCAGAGGAAGGTTATACTGGCAATACTGGCGGTAATCCTTGCATTAATTGGACTGGCAGCGGCCTATGTCTGGAGTAAATACGGAAAGATGGGAAGAATTGACATCAAGGACAAGGATGTTAAGATAAATGATTTGTCTGTGGATACAAAAAAAACATTGGACGGTTATGACAATATTGCGCTTTTTGGACTGGACAACCGTTCCACCGGCAATTTTGAAAGAGGAAACAGCGATACAATTATTGTGGTGAGCATCAGTAAAAAATCAGGCGAAATTCGAATGGCTTCCGTTTACCGGGACACGTATCTGGATATCGGAGACAACACCTTCCGTAAGGCCAATGCAGCTTACGCCAACGGCGGGCCCAAGCAGGCCATTGAGATGCTGAATAAGAATCTGGATTTGAATATTACGGATTATGTCAGCGTGGATTTCAGCGCGCTGGTGGACGCTATTGACGCTTTAGGCGGCATTGAACTGGATATTACGGCGGAAGAGGCAGAATGGCTCAACGGCTATATTGTGGAAACCAACGAGGTAACCGGCCATAACAGCGGCCCGGTGTCGCCGGGAGAAAATGTCCATGTGGACGGGGTGCAGGCCACTTCATATGCCAGAATCCGTTACGTGGGCCTGGATTATCAGAGAACGGAGCGTCAGCGTACGGTGATTACCAAGATGTTTGAAAAGGCAAAACAGTGTGATTTGATGACGTTAAACGCTCTTCTGGACAAGATGCTGCCCCAGATTTCCACCAGTTTAAGCCTGACAGAGATGTTGGGGCTTGCGGGAAATATTACCAAATATCATATGGGAGAGAATACGGGCTTTCCATTTGATAAGGCAACGCCGGGCAATGTGGGAGGCGCCGGAGATGCGGTGGTTCCGGTGAATTTGGCAGAAAATGTGAAGCAGCTTCATGCTTTTTTGTATGACAATGAGAGTTATACGCCTTCAGAGACAGTTCAGAGCGTCAGTGCAGCCATTCAGTCCAATACCGGATATTAATATAGGAACAGATAAGTTGTGCCTGCGGTATCCCTTCGGGGAGGCCGCAGGCAGTTTTGTGTAAAATTTATGTAAGTTTCTGGCAGATGGTTGTGCGGGAGAAAAAATTATGATAGGATAAAAAACGACCCGAGATGACAGGATGTACAAAGAATTTTGAACAGAAACGGAGTGTACAGAGATGAAAACGTCAAAAAGAATGGCGGCAGCCCTTTTAGCGGCATGTATGATGATTACTTCCCCGGGAACCCAGGCATGGGCGTATCAGGGAGAGAAGGCTTCATCCGAGCCGGCAAAACTGGAACGCAGGCTGAAAGACACAGAAGAAATCACGGATGAGACAGTACTAACGAAGAAAGATACAGGAGAAATCACAGATGAAATAGAATTACCTGCGCAAGATACCAAAACAGCGGAGAAAGCTGCGGAAGAACCGGGTATTTTAAACTTTATTATGCAGGAAAGCGAATGGATTCAGACGCCGGGCATACAGAATATTGCAGTCAGTCTGGGAGAAGAAGGAAGCGCCCTGGAGTCTGCCATGCTTTGGTATCAAAACCGGACAACCGGACAGGAGCTGACTGCTCAGGCAGCGGGAATTGCCGGCAATATGGCGCGTTTTTCCATGGAGTACCAGAGTGAAGATTCGGCAGGAATTTACGAACTGACGAAAATTATCTGGGAGCAGAACGGCAGGTCTTACCGGGCGGTTCTGGCTGAAACCGATATGGAAGTGGTATACGGCGTCAATCAGGCCGTGGAAGCTGAGCCGGATGAACTGCTGCTGAACCAGGAATTGTTAGAAGAAGTAAAAGCCAGCGTAGTGACCATGGATGAAAACGGCAATCCTGCTTCTGAGGACAGCGTTGCGGGTGTTCTGGGGAACACAGAGGGCAATTTGGGCCTTTCCCGCAAATTTACAACCCGGGGCGCAAAGAACATGGTGATTATACTGGACCCGGGCCATGACAGCACCCATTCCGGGGCATCCTACCATGGATACAAGGAACAGGATCTGGTGCTGAAAATTGCCAAATACTGCAAAACAGAGCTGGAGAAATACGGCGGCATCACCATTTACATGACAAGGGAAACACAAAGCTGCCCCCATGGAGGGAATATTGTGGATTCCGGAACCTGCAATGCCAAACGGGTGGAATTTGCCGCAGCCAAGGGCGCAGATGTTTACGTAAGCTTTCACTTAAATGCAAGTGCAAGCAGCAGCGCCAAGGGTGTTGGGGTGTATTATCCCAACAGCAATTACCGGCCGGCCATCGGCGCAGAAGGGAAAGGTCTGGCAACCTCAATTTATCAGAAGCTGGCTTCACTGGGACTTTCCACCTGGGCCACGGGAGTTTTAATCCGCAATTCAGAGACAAATACCCAGTATCCGGACGGTTCCCTGGCAGATTATCTGGCAATTATCAGAAGAAGCAAACTGGCAGGTTTTCCGGCAGTGCTGATTGAACATGCATTTTTAAGCAATTCCGGAGACGTCAGCAAATTTTTGAACACAGACGCCAAGCTGAACAATCTGGGAGTTGCAGACGCCCAGGGGATTGCAGCCTATTATGGATTGACGCTGAAAGGCGAGGCGGATGAAAATGAAAAGGACGCGCCGGAGATTTCCTCGATTCAGTCCAGAAGCAGCACGCAGCTGAGAATTATCTGGAATGAGGTTCCCGGTGCAGTGTCCTATGAGATTCACCGGAGTACGGCGGAAAACGGAACTTATGCCCCTGTGGGAACCACAGCCAAAACCCAGTATGACGACGGCACAGCGGCGGCAGGAACATATTATTATTATAAGGTATGCGCGGTATTTGAAGATGGGGAACAGTCGGAGTTGTCCGGCGTTCATGCAGGCAAAACCCTGACGCAGCCAAGCATTACAAAAGCAGTGTCCGTATCAAACGCACAGGTGGATCTGGCATGGAATCCGGTTGCAGACGCAACAAAGTATGAATTGTTCCGCAGTGAGGCGAAGGACGGAACTTATACCAAGATTGCCACGCTGAAATCGGGGAAAACTGCTTACAGCGATAAAAATGTCAAGGCCCAGACTACATATTATTACAAGCTCAGGGCCAGAGGCGGAGAGAAAACCGGCTACAGCAGTTATTCTGCCGTTTATTCCGGCTGGGCGGTAAAGAAAACGAAGATAGAAAGCGTAAGCTCCAAGACCAGCACTTCCCTGGAGATAAAATGGAAGAAGGTTTCTAAGGCATACGGGTACCGGGTGCAGAGAAGCGCCTCCAAAAACGGCAGGTACAAAACCGTTGCTACCATTAAGAATGGAAATACCACGAAATATGTAGATAAGAAATTAGTAACCGGAAAAAAATATTATTACAAAGTACAGACCATGAATCGGGTAAATAAAAAAACAGGTTACAGCGGGTACTGTAAGGCAGTCTCAGGTTCTACCATTACAGGAACCACCATGGTATATGCAAGATCTAAAAGCAGCGCCAGTATGGAAGTATCATGGAACCGGGATTATAAGGCTACAGGCTACCGGATTAAACGCAGTACCTCCAAAAAGGGAACCTACCAGGTGATTGCCAATATTTCCGGAAACAAAACGGTGAAGTATACGGACAAGACCATTTCCACCGGAAAAAAATATTATTATGCGGTGGAAAGCGTGGTGAAGAAAAACGGCGTATCCAATTACAGCGGCAATTCCAAACCGGTGACTGCAAGAAATCTGAAGCGTGTCTCGGGCATTGCCATGGAGACAGGCGAGTACGGGGTGGTTTTAACCTGGCTGGATGTGATTGCAGCAACCGGTTACCAGATTATGCGCAGTGAGGAAGAAGGCGGGCCTTACCGGGAGATTGCCAAGCTGAAAACGGATGAACCCGGCTATTCTGACACTACGGCAGTGGTGGGAAACAGGTATTATTACAAAATCAGGCCCTATCGGAGCGGAAAATATACAGGATACGGAAGCTACACAAAAGCATTGGAAAAATGGGTTTTGGAGACGCCTGATAATCTGACAGCGGCTTCCCAGTCCGGGCAGATCAAGCTGTCCTGGGGAAAAGTGCCGAAAGCCGTGGGCTATGAGGTATTTCGGAGCACAGATGAGGAAAGCGGTTATGAGAGCATTGGAGAAGTAACCGGCAGAAGCGTATGCACCTATACAGATGACACGGCTTTGCCGGAACAGGTATATTATTATAAGGTAGCAGCCATCGGGGACAACGGAGAAGCCACCGGCAATGGGGACGAAACAGATCCGGTGTCCGCACAGATTGAGAGCTGAACAGGAAAGGAAGAATGAAATGGGCTTGGGAAAGAGCAGAAAATATGCGGCAGTGCTGCTGACGGCTGCCATTCTTTCCGCTGATGTTTGCGGAGCAGGCAGTACGGTCTATGGGGCGCAGCCAGAAACACAGACACAAACAGACCAACAGACATTAAAGGACAGCGAGCCGGAAAATACACAGAACCCGGCAGAAGCAAAACAGGATAAAACGAAGGTTCAGCCGGAAGAGAAGCCGGCAGAAGCAGAATCAGAACAGCCGGCAGAGAAGCCGGAGCAAACGGAGCCGGCAGATACCGGGAAGGCTGCAGCAGAAGAAGCAGTACAGGAGAAAAGGCTGCAGTCAGAGTTGGATGAACTTTCAGAAACTCCGGCTGCAGAGGCAGAGAATCCGGAGGAAGAAGCAAATATTCAGGCAGAACAGGCATTTGAGGAACTGCTGAAAGAATATGAGATGTACGGAACCCTGACAAATGATGTCATATTCCCCATTTATCAGGAGCCCTCCCTGGAATCAGCAGTGATACAGGAGCTGTCCAGCGGCTGGCAGGTAAGGCTGACGGGCGTAAAGATTCAGGCTGACGGAGTATGGTATCAGATTGCTTTTGCCGTATATGATCAGGAATACAGTGGTTATATTCCCGGGGAATATGTGATCACCCAGGATGACAGAATGACAGAATGGGAAGAGAAGTATCTGAACGGGGGCATGGAAGCCAGAACCTTTGCCAGAGGAAGCGCAAGGGGAAGCACCCAGTTATCTGCTTTTCCGGCCAGTTATCAGAGCGCCATTCAGAAATTGATTCAGGCCCATCCCAACTGGACCTTTGTGCCCATGAACACAGGACTGGAATGGGCGGAAGTTTTGGAAAATGAGATGAGAGACAGCGTGAATCTGGTGGAAACTTATCAGCCGGACACCTGGAAATCCACCGCACCCAAAGATTACGATATGAGCACCGGCAAATGGATTATTAAAAACGGCACCAACTGGGTGCAGGCGTCGGAATCCATTATCAAGCATTATTTAGATCCCAGAAACTTTCTGACGGAAGAATCCGTGTTTCAGTTTGAACAGCTGACTTACAGCAGTTACCATACAGAATCCGGCGTGGAAAAGATTTTAAGCGGAACCTTCATGAGCAATAAGAAGCTGGAGGACGGTTCCGGCGGCGGAATTACCTATGCCAAGGCATTTATAGAGATTGGGAAAGAACTGAAGGTCAGCCCCTATTTTCTGGCCAGCCGCGTGCGTCAGGAGCAGGGAGTAAAGGGGGATTCTTCTCTGATATCCGGCACCTATCCCGGCTATCAGGGATACTACAATTACTTTAATATGGGAGCTACGGGAATCGGCATTGACGTGATTACCAGCGGATTGACAGAGGCCAAAAATGCAGGATGGGACACCCGTTATAAGGCATTGAAGGGCGGAGCTGAAAAAGTGTCATCCAAATACATTGCCCGGGGGCAGGATACCTTTTATCTGCAGAAATTTGACGTGGACGCTTCCTACGACGGCCTGTACTGGCACCAGTATATGCAGAATCTTTTAGCGGCAGACAGCGAAGGACGGGCAGTACGCAAGGGTTATGCAGAGATGGGAGCCCTGAACAATAAATTCGTGTTTAAGGTTCCGGTGTACAATAATATGCCCGCATCTCCTTGTCCCAAACCGGAAGCGGATCTGAGCAAACCGGTTCTGAAAGCGGAAAAGAGCGGATACGGCCTTGTAAAGCTGTCCTGGAATGAAGTTGCAGCAGCCCAGGGATATCAGATTTACCGTTCGGAAGGCAGCGGAGCATATAAAAAGATAAAAACCATCAGCAATGCAGGAACCCGTTCTTATGAGGACCGTTCGGTGGTTCCGGGAAAAGTGTATAATTACAAAGTCCGGGCCTACTTAAAATTCAGTGAAGGGAACAAATATTCCCCATATTCTGAGGTAAAGACGGTTAATCTTACCATTCCTGCCACGGAATGGAGTAAATTTAAGATTAAAAATTACAGAACCATTGAGATGTCCTGGAAGAAAAAATCCGTGGACGGCTATAAAATTTACCGAAAAACCGGAAGCGGCAAATATACCTGCATAGCAACCATTACAGGCACCAGTTTCAAGAATACCACAGTGAAACCGGCAAATACCTACACGTACCGGGTGCGCGGGTATGTATCCGTAAACGGAAAGCTTTATTATTCTGCTTATACCCCGGTGAAGCAGGCAGTGCTTAAAATGGCGAAGCCCCAACTGAAGAAGGTAAAGGTTTCCGGCGGAAAAAAAGTGAAAGTAACCTGGAAACGGGATTCCAAAGCGGACGGCTATTACATTTACCGGGCCACATCCAAAAAGGGCAAGTATAAGAAGGTTAAAACCATTACCAAAAATAAAACCGTAAGCTGGTCTGACACCGGCATTACCACCGGAAAGACATATTATTATAAGATCCGTTCTTATGTAAAAACGTCATCAGGAACGAAATCTTCCGGTTATTCCAGTGTTTTAAATGTAAAAACTGCATTAAAAACACCGGCGGTTACCTCCATTACCGCTTCTTCCAAAGGCCGGGTGAAGCTGAAGTGGAGCAAGGACGGCAATGCAGCCGGTTATAAGATTTACCGTGCATCCTCCAAAAACGGCAAATACAAAGAAGTGAAAAAAATCACAAAAAATACAACCCTCACCTGGACGGATAAAACGACCAGAGCGGGGAAAAAATATTATTACAAAATCAGAGCCTATTCCATTAACCAGAGCAAAGTGAAATATTCCGCATACTCTGCGAAAAAAGGCATTCGGGTAAGCGAATAGGAATCGTAAAATTTCACAATGTCTGAAGTTTGCAGTCTGACGGTTTTGAGAAGCGTGAGGAAAGAGGAATGAAGATTACACCCTATCGGATTAAAAAGGGAATCAAATATTTCAGGCATTATGGGGCGAAGGCGTTTTTTAACCGTCTCCGGGATAAGATGGAGCCGGATCAGGTGCCTTACGTCCCCTGGTTTGAAAAGTACAGGGCAAAGGAAGAGGAACTGGCGCGTCAAAGGAAGCAGAGCAGGAAACTGCCCTGCCAGCCTTTGATCAGCGTGGTGGTTCCCTGTTATCAGACGCCGGAGAATTATCTGTTGGAAATGATGGATTCCGTGCGGAAGCAGTCTTATGAAAACTGGCAGCTTTGCCTGGTGGACGCAACGCCTTCGGACAAGGTGGAGACAAAGGTTCTGGCCTATTGCGAACGGCATCAGGAACAGCGGATTTCTTATAAACATCTGGAGGAAAATCTGGGAATTGCAGGAAACACCAACGCAGGCATTCAGGAAGCCCGGGGAGAATGGATTGGATTTTTGGATCACGACGATTTACTGGCGCCGGAAGCATTCTACGAGATTGCAGCGCTGATTAATCGGGAGCCGGATGTGGAAGTGATTTATTCAGACGAAGATCAGGTGGAGGAAACCAGACAGGGGCTGAAACATAAAAAGCCCCATTTTAAACCGGATTTCAGTCCGGATTTACTGTGCTCCAACAATTATATCACTCATTTTCTCTGTGTGAAGCAAACCGTACTGCAGCAGGCAGGCGGGTTTCGGAAGGAATTTGACGGCGCCCAGGACTATGATTTTATTCTCCGCTGCACAGAAGCGGCAAAAAAAACCGGCCATGTGCCCAGAGTTCTATACCACTGGCGAGTGCACAGCAATTCCACCGCAGACAATCCTTTAAGCAAAACATATGCATATGAGGCGGGGCGGCGGGCCCTGGAGGAACATCTGGCAAGGACAGGGAGAAAAGGAACTGTAGAGCAGCTTCCCCATTTCGGTTTTTACCGGGTAAATTATGCAGTAGAAGGGGAGCCTCTGGTATCCATCCTGATTCCCAATAAAGATCAGGCTACAGTGCTTCGGCGCTGTCTGGAATCAGTACAGAAATCTTCATATCAGAATTATGAGATTATTATTATTGAAAACAACAGCACAGAGCCGGAAACCTTTGCCTGCTATCAGGAAATCTGCGCAGGAGGGAGACTGCCGGGCGGCCAGAGAATCCGCGTTGTGGTGTGGGAGCAGGAATTTAATTACTCTGCCATTAACAATTTCGGGGCATCTTATGCAGAAGGCAGTTATTTTATCCTGCTTAACAATGATATAGAAATCATCACCGAAAGCTGGATCGAAGAGCTTTTAGGCAACTGCCAGAGACCGGAGGTGGGGATTGTGGGCGCGCGTCTGTATTATCCGGACAATACCGTGCAGCATGCCGGAATTGTGGTGGGAATTGACGGAATTGCAGCTAACATGTTTCCAGGGCTTCCCCGGGGCCGGGAAGGATATTACCACAAGGCGGCCATACAGTTGAATTACAGCGCGGTAACGGCGGCTCTGATGATGGTTTCCAGAGAAGTGTTTGAAGAGCTTCATGGATTGGAGGAAGAGCTTACGGTGGCCTTTAATGATTTGGATTTTTGTCTCAGGGCCGGGAAAGCCGGTTATCTGGTGGTGTACAATCCCTTTGCGGAGGCGTACCATCACGAGTCAAAGACCCGGGGCGCAGAGGACACCGAGGAAAAACTGCGGAGGTTTGGAAATGAAATTGAATTTATCCGCACCCGTTGGATTGATCTTTTAAAACAGGGAGATCCTTATTATAATCCTAATTTTTCACTGAAAAAATGTAATTATGCATTAAAACCGTGAGAAGGGTCAGTTCATCAGAACTGCAGCGAACAATCTTATCGTTTCGTCCTTAATTCAGATATTGGAACTTCGCTGCAGTATTAGAACTTGCCCTTTTTCCCATTCAATGCTACAATAGAGTGAATTGAATTTGGAAGTTAAGAAAATACAGAGTTGATTGTGAGAAGAAACCTATGATGAAAGTATTTATCTGCCCGGAATGCGGCAGCATTACAACAGTATCCAGGAGGAAAGGAATCAGCTGCCATAAATGCGGAGGAACGGAAATGATTCCCTCCAAGCTGACTTTTACGCAGTATACGGATATGGACGAGAAGCAGAGAAAGGACTACTCAGACAGCTGGCTGTACATACGGAATAAAATGAATAATCAGGACAGCAAATAGATACCTGAATGCCATATGGCAGAATTAAGGAAACCCTAAAGGATACCTGAATGCCATATGGCAATATTAAGGAAACCCTAAAGGATACCTGAATGCCATATGGCAGAATTAAGGAAACCTTAAGATTGTATCCATTGTTTTCCTGGGGCAGAATTGTGTAAAATAATTCCGTATACTTTGGATAATGAGGACGAAAGATTATGTATAAGAGACAGAAAAAGAGCTGGGTAAAACATCTGGACTTCCTGATTGTGGATATTCTCTGCCTGGAGATTGCTTTTTACAGTTCCTGCCTGATCCGTCTGGGAAATATAAGAAGGCTGCCGGTTCTGCTTGATTATTACAACCGGCTGGCAGTTGTCCTGCTGTTGGTGGATATCTGCGTTGTATTTTTCTTTGAGGCGTATACCGGAATCCTGCGGAGAAATAAAGTGCAGGAATTAAAGGCGGTTCTGATGCACTGCTGTATTGTGTTTGCAGCTGTTACCGTCTATGTATGGGCCACCAAGCAGTCGGAGATTTATTCCAGGCAGGTTATTTTGGGGTTCCTGGGCATTGCGGTGGTCATCGAGTATTTTTCCAGGTGTCTCTGGAAAATCAACATCCGGCAGCGGATGATCAAGGGAAAGAAATTTTCCCAGCTGCTTGTGGTGACGGAAGAGTGTTATGCAGAGGAATGCGTGTCAGATTTTCAGCATGACCGGTATAAGGAATTTGAAGTGATCGGCGTGGTGATTGTGGACAAGAACCGGATTGGAGATGAAATCTGCGGCGTTCCGGTGGTGGCCAGCGCTGACAGTTTTCTGGAATATGTGCGCGTCAATGTGGTGGATGAAATCTTTATCAACGGAAATACCAGAGAGAGCAGCGAGGCTCTGGCCAATGAGCTGTTGGAACTGGGGCTTACCGTCCACTTTAATCTGGTGCGGGAATCCAGGCTGATGCCCAATAAACTGGTGGAACGGTGCGGAAAATACATGGTATTGACCACCAGTATGAAAATTGCAACCACCCGGCAGGTGTTTATTAAGCGGTGTATGGATATTCTGGGGAGCCTGGTGGGGCTGTTTCTGACAGGAATTGCCTTACTGGTCTTTGCGCCGGTGATAAAATATCAGTCTCCTGGGCCGATTTTCTATGAACAGACCAGGATCGGGAGAAACGGCAGGAGATTCAAATTCTACAAATTCCGTACCATGGTTGTGGGAGCGGATCAGATGAAAGAAGAACTGATGGAGCAGAACGAAATGGATGGGCTGATGTTTAAGATGGAGGACGATCCCAGAATTTTCGGCATTGGAAAATTTATGAGAAAATATTCCATTGATGAACTGCCTCAGTTCTGGAACGTGCTGAAAGGGGACATGAGCCTGGTTGGGACAAGACCTCCCACGGAGGAAGAATTTGTGCAGTATGAGCTGCACCACAAAGCGCGGCTTGGCATCCGTCCGGGGCTTACCGGTATGTGGCAGGTCAGCGGCAGAAGCGATATTAAAAATTTTGAAGAGATTGTGGCACTGGACACCCAGTATATTTCCAACTGGACCCTGGGAATGGATGTCAGAATTTTATTTCGGACCATAGGGGTGGTGCTGACAGGTAAGGGATCGTCATGACAGATATTTCAATTACAATCGTAGCGTATAATAATGAAGAAGATGTGAGAAATGCGGTATGTTCCATTCTGGAATGTACCGCTGTCACTATTTCCAGGAAGTTATATCTTGTAGACAACAGCAGTCAGAAAAATTCCCTGAAAGAACTGGAACAGGAATACCCGGAGGTCACCTATCTGAATCCCGGGAAAAATCTGGGATTCGGCGCCGGCCATAATTACGTGCGTTCCATGCTGGACTCTAAGTTTCACGCCATTGTCAACCCGGATATTATTCTGACACAGGACAGTCTTTCGATTCTGATGGATTTTATGGAGCGGATGGAATGCAAAATGGCAGTTCCCAGAATGACAGATGAAAAGGGAACGCTGCAGGCAGCCTACCGGCGGGAGCTGACGGTTTTAGATATGGGAATCCGCATGTTTCTGCCGTTTTGTTTCAGGAAACGGCAGGCTTACCATACCATGCAGGATATGGATTACCAAAAACCATTTCCGGTGCCCTTTGCCCAGGGCAGCTTTCTGGTTATCAGCACCGAATTATTTCAGCAAATCGGCGGGTTTGACCAGCGTTATTTTATGTATATGGAGGATGCGGATCTATGCAGGCAGGTGAATAGACAAGACAGCCTCTGGTACTGTCCCGATACCACAGTGATCCATAAATGGGAGCGGGGTTCCCATAAAGATAAAAAACTGATGAAGATTCATATTGTATCCATGATACGGTATTTTCAGAAATGGGGGTGGAAATTGTGGTAGAAAATCCGCAGAAGGGAGCAGTCCGCGTTTCCGTCGCCATGGTGACCTATAACGGGGAACCTTATCTCAGAGAACAGATGGACTCTATTCTGAACCAGTTGGGAGAGTTGGATGAACTGGTGATTTCCGATGACGGATCGAAAGACCATACCCTTGAGATTCTTCGGGAATATCAGGCAAAAGACCCGAGAATCCGTCTGTGTTCCGGGCCTGGCCGGGGCATTAAGAAAAATGTGGAGCATGCGGTTTTAAAAACAGAAGGAAATTATATTATTCTGGCGGATCAGGACGATATCTGGCTGCCGGGGAAAATAGATAAAGCGCTGGAGGCATTTGAAAAATCAAACGCCATGGTGGTAATCCACGACGCCCGGGTGTTTGCAGGAGAAACGCCCGGCAATATTGTACTGGAATCCTTCTATCAATTCCGCAGTTCCGGAGCAGGCATTTGGAAAAATATGGTAAAAAACAGCTATATTGGATGCTGCATGGCATTTCGCCGGGAATTGAAGGAGCTGATTCTGCCCATTCCGGCTCAGATTGAAATGCATGATCAGTGGATTGGGATTCTGGGGGATTATGCGTCTGGAAAATCTTGTTTTCTGCCTGAAACGCTGTTACTCTACCGCCGTCATGGAGATAATAATTCCAGTATGAAACATTATGGAATTGGTAAAATGTTACGAAACCGTCTGGTGTTTTTCCGTTGCTTTTTCGTGAGAATTGTACATTTTCGACAGAAAAGGCATGGGTTTTTGGGAAATTTCAAGAAAAATAACGGTTGATAAATGGCTTGAAATATTATAAGATAAGTCATATGTATAAAACGTGCATAAAATGCAGGACGGATGAAGGATTGAAAAATCAAAAACAGATAGGGTGAAGGTATGGCGAATCAGAGCAGAACACAGGGGCGAAAGCCCATGAGTAAAAAGGAGAAAAAGAACAGAAGAAGAAAACGGAAAATCATTATTGTCATTATTGAATTGCTGATCCTGGCAGGCGTACTGGTCTGGATTTGGTTCAACGGGAAGATGGATAAACTGAATACGGACGTGACTTTTAAAGGGCAGGATGTGAGAGTGGAGCTTCCGGAGGAAACCCAGGACGTTCTGGGAGAATACACCACCATCGCGTTGTTCGGACTGGACAACCGGGATGAGAATTCTTACAACGGAGGAAATTCCGACGTTATTATGGTAGCCAGAATTGACAAGGATACCAAAGAAGTGCGGCTGGTGTCCGTTTACCGCGACACATTTTTGAAAATGGCGGATTTGAAGAATACGGATGCATACAGCAAGGCCAATGCAGCCTATGCAGTGGGCGGGCCGGAGCAGGCAGTGCGTATGCTGAATACCAATTTGGATCTGGATATCCAGGAATATGTTTCCTTTGATTTTTCGGCAGTGGCGGAAGCAGTGGATATTCTGGGCGGCGTAGAGGTTGAGATTACCAATGAAGAGGCGGGACACCTGAATAATTACTGTGTGGAAACGTCCAAGGTTACCGGCAAGAGTTATTCCTCCCTGCCGGGAGCGGGAACTTATAACCTGAACGGCGTGCAGGCTGTTTCCTTCGGCAGAATCCGTTACACCGCGGGAGATGATTTCAAGCGGACGGAACGGCAGCGTCTGGTTGTGGAGAAGATGGTGGAAAAGGCACTGGCCTCTGATGTGGGCACCATCAATGAGCTTATCGACAGTGTGTTCCCTAAGATTAAGACCAGTCTGTCCAAATCAGAAATACTCAGTCTTGCAAAAGACGCGTTTAATTATAAAATGGGAGAGAATGCCGGATTCCCCTTTGACATAGAGAATGAGGTGGTAAGCATTTCTTATCAGAAGGGCAGTCAGGACTGCGTCATTCCGGCGGATTTAGCTGCCAATGTGAAGCAGCTTCATGATTTCCTGTATGGAACCACCAGTTATCAGGTGACCGACAGTGTGCAGAGCATCAGCGACGAGATTGTGTACCGGACGGGAGTGCGGGCGCAGAAAGATTAATAACAGGAGGATTTCATATGTGTGGAATTGTAGGATATATCGGAGAATCACAGGCAGCGCCTATTTTGTTAGACGGCCTGTCCAAGTTGGAATACCGGGGATATGACTCAGCGGGAATTGCCGTATACGATGGAGAAAACATCCGGGTACAGAAGGCGGCAGGACGGCTGAAGGTGTTGAGTGAGCTGACCCATGACGGCGCAACTATGCCGGGAAGCTCCGGGATTGGCCATACGCGGTGGGCAACCCACGGGGCGCCTTCCAATCAGAACGCCCATCCCCATTACAATCAGGCGGAGACGATTGCAGTTGTACACAATGGAATTATTGAGAACTATCTGAAGCTGAGGAAACGGTTGGAAAAGAAGGGATATCAGTTCCAGTCGGACACCGATACGGAAGTAGTGGCTCATCTTCTGGACTATTATTACAAGGGTGATCCCATTGAAGCCATTACCAAGATTATGCACAGGGTAGAGGGCTCTTATGCCCTGGGAATTATATTCCGGGAGCATCCCAAACAGGTATATGCAGTCCGGAAGGACAGCCCTCTGATTGTGGGCCACGGCAAGGACGGCAACCTGATTGCCTCTGATGTGCCGGCGGTGCTTAAGTATACCAGAGAGGTATACTTTATCCAGAATGAGGAAATTGCAGTTTTAACGAAGGAATCCATAGATTTTTATAATGTGGACGGAGAGGATATTCAGAAGGAATCCACCACCATAGACTGGGATATCAATGCGGCGGAAAAAGGCGGCTATGAGCATTTTATGTTAAAAGAGATGTATGAGCAGCCCAAAACGGTGCGTGATACCTTAAATCCCAGAATTAAAGACGGCGCCATTGTGATTGAAGAGCTTGGCATGAGTGAGGAAGAGATCCGCGGAATCCGCAAAATCCACATTGTTGCCTGCGGCTCTGCCTATCATGTGGGCGTGACAGGTAAATATGTCTTTGAAGGCATGGCAAGAATTCCGGTGGAGGTGGATCTGGCATCGGAATTCCGTTACCGGAATCCTATTCTTTCCGGAGACGAACTGGTAATTATTATCAGCCAGTCGGGAGAAACAGCGGATTCTCTGGCTGCTTTAAGAGAAGCCAGGGATAAAGGGGTAAAGACCCTTGGAATTGTCAATGTGGTAGGCTCCTCCATTGCCCGGGAGGCTGATAAGGTCATGTACACCTGGGCGGGGCCGGAGATTGCCGTGGCCACCACCAAGGCGTACAGCGCCCAGTTGATTGCAGAGTACCTTCTGGCGGTGAAATTTGCACAGGTACGGGGCGAGATAAGCGACGGGGAAGTGGCGGCATACCTGAAAGATTTGCAGAAGCTTCCGGAGCAGATAGAGATGCTTTTAAGCAATAAAGAGAGGATTCAGCATTTTGCCAACCGCTATATTGCGGCCAAGGACGTATTTTTTGTGGGAAGGGGCATTGATTATGCCATTTCTTTGGAGGGCTCTCTCAAGCTGAAGGAGATTTCCTATATTCATTCCGAAGCGTATGCGGCAGGAGAATTGAAGCACGGAACTATTTCCTTGATTGAAGATGGAACGCTGGTGGCGGCAGTGGTAACCCAGGAGGATTTGTATCAAAAGACCATCAGCAATATTGTGGAATTAAGCAGCAGAGGCGCCTTTGTACTGGCGGTGACCAATGCGGGGAACCATGAGATTGAGAAAGCGGCGGACTATGTGATTTACATTCCGCTGACCAATAAGTATTTTACCAATTCCCTGGCAATTATTCCGCTGCAGCTTTTCAGCTATTATGTGTCTGTGGGCAAGGGCTGCGATGTGGATAAGCCCAGGAATCTGGCCAAATCTGTGACAGTAGAATAGAAACAGAGTGATGAAAGGGACTGCTCCAAAATCCGGGGCGGCCCCTTTTTATCACGTTTTTTTAAAATTGTTGTCACATTTCTGTCACAAATATTCCGTAAACTGCTTAATAGAAACGAAGCAGAGACAGACGCTGATTCAAAAGCGAAAGGAGAAGGCATTATGGATAACAATTTTAATGGAAATAATAACAGCGATAACAATAATAACTCAGATTCCTTATATTCATACAGTTATCTTAACCAGGAGAACCAGGAACGCAACCCGAATTATTACGAGAGGCAGGAAGCAAATCAGCCGTTCACAGGGAATGAGAGAACTTACACTGCAGAACAGCCTGCAGGAAATGAGAGAACTTACACCGCAGAACGGCCCGCAGGCAATGAGGGAGCCTGTACCGCAGAGCAGGCTCAAGGCAATGAGAGAACTTATATTGCCGGAGAAGCTTCGGGCAAAGCTCAGGGAACGCAAAGAAATGACAGCCAGTTTTACAATAGCGGGCAGTCCCAGGCTTCTTACAGCAGTCAGTGGAATCAGACTTCAGACAGCGGAAAGCAGAAAAAGAAAAAACAGAAATTTTCCGGAGAAAAGAAGCCGCATGGCTTTGGCGTGACACTGGGAAAATGCGCGGCCCTGGCGTTGGTATTCGGACTTGTTTCCGGTACGGTATTTTATGGAACGGGACTTGCTTTTGAATATACCAAAGGCTCCGGAACTGCAAAGCTGGAGACTACTGCGGGAGAAAACGGCAAAACAGACGGCACCACTTCAAGCGGTATTCCCGGAACCGGCGTCAGCACAGCAACCACCATTAATGATGTGACTGACATTGTGGAAAATGTAATCCCATCCATTGTATCCATTACAAATATGGGGCAGCAGGAAATGGGAAGAGATTTCTTCGGCCGCTCTTATATGCAGGATACTGAGAGCGCAGGCAGCGGAATTATTATCAGCCAGACAGAAAAAGAAATCTACATTGCCACCAATAATCATGTGGTAGCCAATTCCAGTCAGCTGACGGTGAACTTTGTGGATGACCAGTCTGTGACGGCAGAAATCAAGGGAGCAGACCCAAGCACTGATTTGGCAGTAATTTCCGTGGGAATTAAGGATATTCCGGCAGAAACACTGGAAAAAATAAAAGTAGCGACCCTTGGCAATTCTGAGAATGTCAAAATGGGTCAGAGCGCAGTGGCAATCGGAAATGCCCTGGGATATGGACAGTCTGTGACCACAGGAGTAATCAGCGCTCTGGATCGGGAGGTAACCGTACAGGATGAAAATACAGGAGCATCCATTACCAATGCCCTGATTCAGACCAGCGCGGCAATCAATCCCGGAAACAGCGGAGGCGCGTTGGTGAATATGAACGGAGAAGTGATTGGAATTAACTCTGTAAAATACAATGATACCAGTGTGGAAGGCATGGGATTTGCAATTCCCATTTCTGCAGCGGAGCCGATTATCAATGACCTGATTACAAGAGAAGTGGTAGACGAAACAAATTCTTCATATCTGGGCGTATCCGGACAGGATGTGACAGACGATTTATCAGAAAGTTTTGGAATCCCGGAAGGGCTGTACATTACTATGGTACAGGAAAACAGCGCTGCTGAAAAAGCAGGAATCAGGAAAGGAGACGTTATTACAGAATTTGACGGAAGAAAAATTCAGTCCATGGACGGTTTGAAAGAAATGATGCAGTACTATGCGGCAGGAACCGAAGTGGAGATTATCATTCAGACGAATCAGAACGGAGAGTGGCAGGAACAGAAGGTCACTGCAGTGTTAGGGAAAAAGAATAGCTGATTTTTTCTTTTAAAATACAGGAAAGTATGGTAAAATAAATACAAAAAACGAAAATGCCAATCTGGAAGAATCCGGATTGGCGTTTCGGCTTACAAAAGAGATTGCAGAAAAAATTGCTTTTGCGGCAGAAATAAGCCGGGAACTGAAGAATGGTCAGTTCCAAACAGGGAGGTTTCTGAAATGAGAAAGAAAAAAATCGTAATTGCTCTGGGACATGATGCATTAGGCACCACATTGCCGGAGCAGAAAAAAGCTGCCGGAAGAACGGCCCGGGCGGTGGCGGATTTTATCAGAGAAGATTATCAGGTGGTGATTTCCCACAGCAACGGCCCCCAGGTGGGGATGATTCACACGGCAATGGCGGAATTTTGCAGGATTTACCCGGAATATACGGCAACGCCCATGTCGGTATGCTCTGCCATGAGCCAGGGATACATTGGCTATGATTTGCAGAATGCCATCCGTACCGAGCTTCTGAACCGGGGAATTTACAAACCGGTGTCCACAATTCTGACCCAGGTCTGCGTTGATCCCTATGACGACGCGTTTTACCATCCCACCAAGGAGATCGGCCGTGTGATGACAGAGGAAGAAGCAGAGGCGGAAGAGAAGAAGGGCAATCATGTGGTGAAAACCAAGACGGGATACCGCAGAATTGTGGCTGCGCCGAAGCCTGTGGATATTGTGGAAATTGACGCAATCCGCGCATTATTGGAAGCAGATCAGATTGTGATTGCCTGCGGCGGAGGGGGAATTCCCGTGCTTGCCCAGGGACACAGGCTGAAAGGAGCAAGCGCCGTGATTGAGAAAGATTCTGCGGCGGCAAAGCTGGCAGACTTGATAGACGCGGACCGTCTTGTGATTTTAACCGGAGTGGAAAAGGCATGTCTGAATTTTGGAACCGGCCAGGAGGAACCTCTGGACGAAATGACCACGGCCCAGGCCAGAAGCTATATAGAAGAGGGACAGTTTGAAGCGGGCACCATGTTGCCTAAGATTGAAGCCGCCATTGAATTCATTGGAAATTCCGCAGTGCGCAGCGCATTGATTACCCGGTTGGAGCCTGCCGGGGAGAAAATGAAGCGAAATACGGGAACCGTAATACGGAAATAATTCCCGAAATAATAAAATCAGGAAAGGAAACTGTTATGAAAAATTTAAGAAAAACAAAGATTATCTGCACCTTAGGGCCATCCACAGACAAAGGCGAAGTATTGAAGCAGCTGATGTCAGAGGGAATGAATGTGGCCCGGTTTAATTTTTCCCACGGCACTCATGAAGAACAGGGAGAAAGACTGAAGCAAGTCAGGAACATGCGGGAAGAGCTGAATTTGCCGGTGGCAACCCTGTTAGATACCAAGGGGCCGGAAATCCGCCTTCGGGATATCAAAGACGGCAAAATACAGCTTGAGGCAGGCCAGAAATTTACCCTGACGACAGAAGAAATTCTGGGAGATAAGGACAGAGTTTCCATTACGTATCAGGATTTGGTGAAGGATGTGGCGCCGGGATGCAGGATTCTCATTGACGACGGCCTGATTGAACTGGGAGTGGACGAGGTTACAGATACGGATATTGTCTGCCATGTGGTAAACGGCGGCATGATTTCCAATAAGAAAGGGGTTAATGTCCCAAATGTGGAATTGTCCATGCCCTATATCAGCGAAAAAGATTACGAAGATATCCTGTTCGGAATTGAAAATGATTTTGATTTCGTTGCGGCCTCTTTCGTCCGTACGGCAGATGACGTACTGGAGATCCGCAAGATTTTTGAAGAGAAGAACTGTAATAATATCAATATTATTTCCAAGATAGAAAATATGCAGGGCGTGGAAAATATTGACGAGATTATCCGGGTATCCGACGGAATCATGGTGGCCAGAGGAGATATGGGCGTGGAGATTCCGTTAGAGGACGTGCCGGTGATTCAGAAAATGATTATCAAGAAAGTTATCGACGCCGGAAAACAGGTAATTACCGCTACCCAGATGTTAGATTCCATGATGAAGAATCCAAGGCCCACCCGTGCGGAGGCTACCGACGTGGCCAACGCCATCTATGACGGAACCAGCGCGATTATGCTGTCCGGAGAGACGGCGGCAGGCCTCTATCCGGTGGAAGCCTTAAAAACCATGGTGAAAATTGCAATCCGCACAGAGCAGGATATCAATTATACCGCCCGTTTTAAATCCCGGGAGAATCTCAGCAATCCGGATATTACCAACGCCATTTCCCATGCCACCTGCACCACGGCAAATGATTTGAAGGCAGCGGCTATTATCACAGTAACCCAGTCCGGCAAAACCGCCCGGATGATTTCCAAATACCGTCCGGACTGTCCCATTATCGGCGGAAGCATGTATCCCAAGGTATGCCGCCAGTTAAACCTTTCCTGGGGCGTTACGCCTCTGCATGTGGAACTGAAGGATGATGCGGACGAATTGTTTGACCATGCCGTAGATGCAGCCCAGGCGGCAGGGCTTGTATCCATGGGGGACATTACAGTTATTACAGGCGGCGTTCCCTTAGGCGTGTCCGGAACCACCAATATTCTGAAAGTTCATGTGGCAGGCCATATTCTGGCTACCGGAACAGGCGTCAATGACAAGATTGTGTCTGCAAACCTCTGTGTCTGCAAAAATATCCAGGATTTGCGGAGAGATTTTAAATCGGGAGATATCATCGTTGCCAAAGAGACAAACAATGAGATGATGGAGCAGATTCGGTACGCTTCCGGCCTGATTGTGGAGGACGGCGGTTCCAATTCCCATGCTGTCATTGCAGGGCTGAGTTTGGATATCCCGGTAATTACGGATGCAGAGTACGCAGTTTCCATTTTAAAAACAGGAGCCTATGTGACCCTGAATGCCAAAGATGGAATTGTAAGCTGCAACCAGTAATTTTCCAGTCAGGGAGAATAAGGATGAAAAAATATAAATTATGGCTGCCGGTCTTACTGGCTGCGGTTCTGGCCTTTGGCGGCTGCGGCGGCAAGGGGCAAAAAGCCGGAGGAGACGCATCTGATAAAACTGAGACTCAGGAGAATGGCGGGAGCTTCGAAAAACAGGAGACCTCCGAAAACGGGCCGTCAGAAGAAGAAAACAAGGATTCCGGAAATCAGGCTTCAGCGGAGGAAAACAAGAGCTCCGAAAACGGGCCGTCAGAGGAAGAAAACAAAGCTTCCGGGGATCAGGCTTCAGCGGGAGATCCGTCCCCGGAACCAGCATTAAATGAAGAAACGGTGGTGCGTGCCAGGGAGGAAGTGGTAACAACTTCTTCTGTAAACATCCGGACCGCGCCTTCTACAGACAGCCAGGTATATCAGACTGTGGCCCGCAGAACAGAATTAATCCGCACTGCAGACGACGGAGCCTGGAGCGCTGTTGAAATCGACGGAAAAGAGTATTATGTTTCTTCAGAATATCTGAAATTAAAATCAGAAATGACAGACAACGGATATCTGGTAGTCATTGACGCAGGGCATCAGGGAAAGGGCAACAGCGAGCAGGAGCCCATCGGCCCCGGAGCTTCCGAGACGAAGCCCAAGGTGGCCAGCGGAACCTCCGGCTGTGTCAGCGGCCTGAATGAATATGAGCTTACCCTGACAGTGTCCCTGAAACTGCAGGAGGAACTGGAGGCCAGAGGCTATCAGGTGATGATGGTCCGCACCAGTCATGATGTGAATATCAGCAACAGTGAGCGGGCGGCAGTTGCCAACAATGCAGGGGCAGACGCATTTCTCCGGATTCATGCCAATGGTTCTGATGACAGCGGCGAAAACGGCATTCTCACCATCTGTCCCACCTCCGGCAATCCCTATATGGGCAGTCTCTACAGTCAGTGCAGGAGCCTTTCGGAATGCGTACTGGACGGGGCTGTCAATGCCACAGGAGCCAATAAGAAATATATCTGGGAAACGGATACCATGAGCGGCATTAACTGGTGCACCGTTCCGGTTACCATTGTAGAGATGGGCTTTATGACCAATCCGCAGGAGGACAGCCGAATGGCGGAGGATGGATATCAGAGTCAGCTTGCGGCAGGGATTGCGGATGGCGTGGACGCCTATTTTGGGAATTAAGTGTAATTATGGGAAATTCCCGGTATGGAACACGCCGCTTTGTTTAAAGGAGAGCATGATATGAAAAAATATACAAAAATTCCACGGAGCCTGTCTCTTCTGCTGGCGGCAGTTTTGCTTGCCGTTGGCTGCAGCGCAGGAAGCATGACGGTGCATGGGGCGCCGAAAACCACCCGGATCAAACTGAATTACAGCAAATATACGATGGCGGTGGGAGATAAGCGTACCTTAAAGGTGACATCCGTACAGCCTGCGGGCGCATCGAAAGATGTGGTCTGGCGTTCCTCCAATTCAAGCATCGCCAGAGTAAAGAAAATGCCCTACGGCGGAAAAGTCTATGCCAAAAAGAGCGGGACTGCCACGATTACAGCCAGATCCAAAAGCAATTCCAAAATTAAAGCCTCCTGCAGAATTAAAGTCTGCAGGGCAACGGAAAAAATAGAATTAAAATCCAAAAAATCCTGCACCCTGAACATGGGGGAGACAAAGCGGCTGAGCGTAAAGACAAAGCCGAAAAATCAGCCCGTCATCTGGAGGACCTCGGATCAGAAAGTTGCATCTGTTGACAGCAAAGGCAAAGTGACAGCGGTATCCCGGGGAACAGCCACTGTCACAGCCACATCCGGAGGGAAAACGGTGAAGGTGTCTGTAAAAGTAGAAGGAAACGGCCATCTGGTGGTGATTGATGCAGGCCATCAGGCCAGAGGAAACAGTGAGTCAGAACCCATCGGCCCCGGAGCGTCTGAGCGGAAGCCCAAAGTAGCCAGTGGAACTTCCGGATGTGTCACAGGGCTCAGCGAATATGAGCTGAATCTGATGGTTTCCCTGAAATTGCAGGCAGTTTTGCAGCAGCGGGGATATGACGTTTTGATGATACGCACCAGTCATGACGTGAATATCAGCAACAGTGAACGGGCGGCCATTGCCAATCAGGCGGGGGCCCATGCCTTTATCCGAATTCATGCCAACGGCTCCTCCAACAGCAATGAAAACGGCATTCTGACCATCTGCCCCACTCCTGGAAATCCTTACATGGGCCATCTGTACAGCCAGTGCCGGAAACTTTCAGAGTGCGTACTGGACGGGGCTGTCAATGCCACAGGGGCCAATAAGAAATATATCTGGGAAACGGATTCCATGAGCGGGATTAACTGGTGCACGGTTCCGGTTACCATTGTGGAGATGGGCTTTATGACCAATCCGGATGAGGATCGCAGGATGGCGGACGACGGGTATCAGAATCAGCTGGCGGCAGGAATTGCAGATGGGGTGGATGCGTATTTTGGGTATTAAAAGCATAAATGCAGCAGACAGGAGAGCAGAATGAAACATTATTTTAAAATAGAAAAGTTTGGAAAAATTGAAAGCGCAAAGATAGAGACTGCTCCGCTTACTTTATTTGTGGGAGATAATAACAGTGGAAAAAGTTATCTCCTTTCTCTTCTGTGGGCTATTTATTCTGCAGATGAAACGTCTGTCCTTTTTTCAGGCTTGCCGGAACTGGAATGCAGCGCTTATACAGAAGTCTGCGGAGATATCAGTAATTTATTGCAGAATTCGGAAGAAGAACAGGCGATAGAAATATGTTCCGCTGAATTTTTGGAAGTGTTAAATGCTGCGTTAGAGAAAAATAAAGACAGATTTGTAGCGGAAATTTTCAATTCCGGGCAGGTGACGATTCAAAAACTTTCTGTAGAAATACAGGAGGAATTTGTCCTGCGCATAAAATGTGAGAAGAAAGAGAGACGCATGGAAATTTTCATTTCCCAGCCTGAAGGAAGAAGTGGGATTTCATTTCCCTTCGAGATGGTAGAAAAGAGCAGGGAATTTATAGTCAGCTTAATTTGCAGAGATATTTTATTAGGGCTTTTGAAGGGAAAAAGAGCTTATTGCAAAGACTCCAATGTCGTTTATCTTCCGGCGGCAAGAACAGGCTTTATGTTGGCAAAAAATGTAATCAATAAAGTGGGACGTCAGATGACCTATGATGTATCCGGTTTTTATGAGACAGAAAGTGAAGTGATGGAACCCTTTACCAAACCCATTATACGTTTTTTGGATGCATTGGAAAGTTTATCTTTGGGCCATAAATCAGAGTATGAGGAAATTGCGGCATGGATAGAACAGAAAATGGCGCATGGAAGTGTTCAGTATGGCAGCGAAGCAAACGGAAGTGAAATCTGCTATGTTCCAGATGGAAGCAGAACAAGCCTGCCTTTGCGCACAAGTTCTGCCGTGGTAACAGAGTTAACTCCGTTATTGCTGTTGCTGAAATATAAGCGGAGACTGAAAGCTATTTGTTACGAAGAACCAGAGATGTGCCTGCACCCGCAATTACAGCAGGAGATGGGCAGGCTGCTGATACGTCTTGTGGGCAGCGGAATTTTTATGATTGCTACGACACACAGTGACATTATGATTCAGCATATCAATAATATGTGCAGGCTAAGTGAGAGGAATGTTCCAGGCGATTTTATGAAAAATCTGGGATTAGTTTCGGAGGATTTGATTAATGCCAAAAACGTGGCTGTTTATCAGTTTACAGATAAGGGAACTTCATCTTTAGTGGAACAGATACTTCCAGTCAGTGGGGAATTTAGAGTGGAGACATTTACAAATGCGCTGATGAAGATGTTAGAGCAGACATCAGAAGTTCAGGAATTTGAGGGGGAATAAAATGATTCCGTTGCATATAGAGGAAAAACTGCAGATGTTCCAATGTGAGAAATATGTGGTTTTAAGAGAAAAGGAACAGAAGGAGTTGGTGGAAAAGAGCAGGAGCGGAAAAGTAAAACTTACATTTACTGCATTGGGTGATACATTGCTCCTGCTCTCTCCAGAATGTAATGTGCTTCCCTATTTGGATGAAAAACAAAAAGGGGCGACCTCCTGCGCGGATATTTTTATATACAGGCGGAGGGACGAGGGAACATGGGATTTACATGTCATTGAGTTTAAGAAAACCATCAATACAGCATCTCTTGGAAAGTCAAGATGGCAGTTTATAATGGGAATTTATAATGCCCGTGCCGTTGCAGCGTTTTTGGGAATGGAACTGGAAAACATCTATTTATATTCCGGATACCGGAAAGATACCTTAGCTGATATGGAACATGCCTCCCTGATTGCGCTGCGTGCCAGCAATAACAGCAGCGCGTTAAAAGAAATAAAACAATGGAATAGCGGGAGGTGTGAATTAATATTGGATGGAAACAGCAGGGTTTTGGCCCTTCAGAAAATTCAATTGGATCAGGACGGGGAGGGGAGTCTTTCTATTTAACTGCATTTCACGCGATTTGCTCTTTCCGCAATGTGTTCCATGTAGCAGATATATTCACTTATCATAAAAACCTGTTCAGCAGACTGTCAATTCCCAGAAGCACAAAGGAAAGCAGCCCCCATCCCATAGAAAAACATGCCCAAAGCAAAACTAAAAGCTCCGCCAGATCCGGTTTCCCGGAGAACCATAAATATCCCATAGGAAGCAGTATCAGCAGGCCGAAAACAGTGGACAGCAAAACGCCCGCATAACCCAGATACGTCAGCTTTCCCATATCACGTTTCAAAATATCCTTTTCACACTGCATCAGCGTAAAGAACCGCTGATAAGGAGATTTTGCAGGGAAAGCTTTTACATATTTGTGCCCTCCCCGATAAGCTCTGTATTCGCATCCTGCAGACAGGGAAAAATACGAGCCGGCAAGACAGAAGGTAAGTTTGAGAATTGTAAGAATCATATGCAAATCTTTTCATGCCCCAGCAGCCATTCTTTGATATCCAGTCCTCCCGCATAGCCCACAAGGGCCCCGTTGCTCCCAATGACCCGGTGGCAGGGAATCACAATCATAATGGGATTGCGGTTGTTGGCCATGCCTACGGCCCGGCAGCCTTTGGGATTCTGAATCTGAAGAGCTATTTCTTTGTAGCTGCGTGTCTCTCCATAGGGAATCGTACACAGCGCATCCCAGACTTTTCTCTGGAACGGGGTGCCAACAGGCTGCAGGGGAAGCGTAAAAGCTTTCCGTCTGCCCTGGAAATATTCTTCCAGCTGCGACTTTGCCAGGGCAATCAGCGGCGTGTTCTTTTGCTCGGCCAAATCTATAGGGCGCTTGGCCGGTTTGGATATCTTTTCGGATAATTCCAGACCTGTAATCGCACCATTTTCCTCTGTCACCATCAGAATTCCCAGAGGGGAAGAATAATAATCAAAGTATTGCATGGCAGGGCTTCCTTTCTTTATTATTAGTTCTGAGTGCTGTCTTTTTTCTTATACGAATCAGTATACAATAATATTCAGGAAAAGAAAAGGAGAACCTATTTATGAAAGCGATAGTTTCAGGAGCTTTTCAGGAGCGCAATGTCCAAATCAGAACACAGTTGGAACACCTTGCAGAGCCAGCGTTCCGGCAGTTTACGGAAAAACTGCTTCCCGGCACAGAAAATATTCTGGGCGTGCGGCTGCCTCTTTTGCGGAAAATGGCAAAAGAACTTGCGAAGGGAGACTGGAAAATGTATCTTTGCAGCGCCTCTGACAGCAGTTATGAGGAAATCATGCTGCAGGGAATGACTTTGGGATATGCCAGGGGAGACTTACAGGAAAAAAGAGAATTCCTGGAACGCTTTATTCCCAAAATAGACAACTGGTCGGTCTGCGACAGCATATGTTCCACCATAAAACTGGCCCGGAACCAACCGGAGGAAATGTGGGAATTCCTGCAGCCATATTTGAACAGTTCTGAGGAATTTCATATCCGCTTTGCCCTGGTGCAGCTGTTGGACTATTATGTAAATGCAGCGTATCTTTCAATGGTTTTGGAAGCGGCACAAAAGGTAAAACAGGATGATTATTATGTCAATATGGCCCAGGCATGGCTGCTGTCCATCTGCTACCGGGAATTTCCGAAAGAGACGCTGCCGGTACTGGAAAAGAATTCTTTGAAGGACTTCACCCATAATAAAGCGATTCAGAAAATTACGGAATCTCTGAAAGTGCCGGGGGAGGAAAAGGAGCGGGTGAAAAGGCTGCGGCGGTAAGGCAGCAGCAAGGCGGCGGAAAGAAAACATAGTGTCGTTGAGAGGTGAGTACATATTTGCTGAACAGTATGCTTTTTGCGTAAATGTATAGTAAACCTCCATCATGTTCATCCTGCCGTTCGTCGGGCCGCATGGCCATCCATGCTATGGAAGCCAGGGGCTTAGATAGTACCCCCATCATGCTCATCCTGCCGTTCGTCGGGCCGCATGGCCATCCATGCTATGGAAGCCAGGGGCTTTCATAGTAACCCCCCCCCATCTCGCTTAGCTTGTCGCGCGACAGGCCGCATGGCCATCCATGCTATGGAAGCCAGGGGCTTTCATAGCAAAAGAACAGCGGTGCAGTTCCTGTTTTTACAGGGATTACACCGCTTTGCCGCTGCCTGTCTGCAGCAAATCTTCCGGGGTGGTGTCTAACAATTCAGCAAATACAGAAACTTCGTAATCTGGTATAAACCGTATGCCTAATTCAGCTTTTGTTATTACATTTGGGGTAATATACTCATATCCTGCAAGTTCTGCAAGAATGGCCAGTTTCTGAATGGTCATTTTTTTCTTTTTACGGATTTCGCGAATCCTTAATCCGCTGATGTTTTTTCGTTCATCATTGTACCAAAAAGCTTTCAATACCAATCACCTCAATTTCAGAATCTTCTTAACAAGAATATTTTAGATTATATACTTTTTGCATATATATGGATGTTCTTAACAAGAATATTTTTGTTGATAATTACAGTTTGATATGCTAAAATCTTCTTAACAAGAATAAATATAAGTATTTTTGAACTGTGAGAAGCAAAATTATAAGAAAACGGAGGAAAAGAGATGAAGAAATCAATGAAAATATTGTCATTTTTACTGTCATTGCTGTTGGTAGTGACAAGTATGCCGTGGAGTATGGAAGTGCAGGCGGAACAATTAGATGGGAACGCTGTTTATGTGTCAGGGGATTATAGCTATGAATTGGATAAAGCTGGAACAGGTGTGAGAATTAGGGAATATGAGGGGGAAGATGAGGAGATTGTGATTCCGTCTGAGTTTAAAGGGGAGCCTGTGACGGAAATAGGAGAGGAAGCATTTTACAATTGCGTAGCATTAAAGAAAGTGATTATTCCTGACAGTGTGACGAGCATTGGAGATTACGCATTTAGTGAGTGCAGCGCCTTGACAGAGATAAATATGCCGGAAAGCGTCAGAAATATCGGGAGCGCTGCATTTTCTGGTACATTATGGCTGGAAAATAAGAGAAAAGAAAATTCCCTGGTTTCTGTAAATAATATATTGATTGAAGTGCAGACATGTAGCGGAGATATGACTATTCCAGATGGCATAGTAGGCATAGGTGGGGGAGTGTTTAAAGACTGCGGAAGTTTAACAAACATAACGATTTCCGATAGTGTGACGAACATCGGGGACAGCGCATTTGAAGGATGCACCGGCTTGACGGAGATAATAATTCCTGATGGTGTGACGAGCATTGGAGCCAGCGCATTTGAAGAATGTACTGGCTTAACGGGGATAATAATTCCCGATGGTGTGACGAGTATCGGAGACAGAGTGTTTTCTGGGTGCAGCGGATTGACAAGCATAATAATCTCTAATAACGTGACAAGTGTCGGAGATAGTGCGTTCTCTTATTGCAGTGGATTAACAAATATAACAATCCCTGATAGCGTAACGAGTATCGGAGATTATGCGTTTAGGGGTTGCAGCGGTTTAACAGATATAATAATTTCCAATGGCGTGACGAGTATCGGAGACTGGGCATTTAGCGGTTGTTACGGTTTGACGGAGATAACAATTCCCGATAGTGTGACGAACATTGGATACATGGTATTTGAAGGCTGCAGTAATATAACAGATATAATAGTAGAAGAAGGAAATCTTAAATATGACAGCAGAGAAAATTGTAATGCTATTATTGAAACGGACAGTAATACCCTTATTTTTGGAAATGAAAACTCATTTATTCCCAATGGTGTGGCGAGTATCGGAGACTGTGCATTTCAGGGGTGCAGCCGCATAACGAATATAGTAATTCCAGATACCGTGACGTATATCGGGTATAATGCATTTGCTTATTGCGGCTTAACAGGAATAACAATCCCAAACAGCGTGACGAGCATTGATGAAGGAGCATTTTATCATTGTAAATTGACGAATATAACAATTCCCAAAAGTGTAACGAGTATCGGGAACAGAGTATTTAATGTAAGCATAGGATTAATGGGAGTAACGGTAGAAGAAGGAAATACTAAATATGACAGCAGAGAAAATTGTAATGCTATTATTGAAACGGACAGTAATACCCTTGTTTTTGGATGTAATAATACCATTATTCCAAATAGCGTGACGAGTATCGGAGATTATGCGTTCGCAGAGTGCGGTTTTTTGCGGGACATAACAATTCCAAATGGTGTGACGCATATTGGAGATTATGCATTTGATTGGAGCGGATTGAAGAGCATAACAATTCCCAATAGTGTGACGAGTATCGGAGAAGAGGCATTTGGCTACCGGGGTTCTTCTAAAATACCGGATTTTGTTGTTTACGGATACAGCGGCACAATGGCGGAAACATATGCAAAAGAGAATGGAATGATTTTTCAAATTGGTGGGGAATCAGGTGGAACAGAGGTGTTGCCAGAAAACATCAGCAAAGCAACTGTAACACTGGAAAAGGAAAGTTATATTTACGATGGGAAAGCAAAATGCCCGTCAGTGACTGTAAAATTCAATGAAAAGGTATTGACATTGAACAAAGATTACAGTGTTGCTTACAGCAATAATGTCAATCCGGGAACCGCTAAGGCAACAATTACCGGTAAGGGTGGCTATACCGGCAATGTGGAAAAAACATTTACTATTATGCCGGAAGAAAAAAATGGAATTACCTGCGCTAAGAAAACTTACAATGTTGTATATGGAGCAAAATCTTTTAAAATCAATGCAAGCTCCAAATCCAAACTTACGTATGTAAGTTCTGATCCAAAGGTAGCTGCGGTAGACAAGAATACAGGAAAAGTAACCATCAAAGGCTGCGGAATTGCAACGATAACTGTCAGCACAGGAACAGAATCTGTGAAAGTGACAATTAAGGTCAGCCCTAAAAAGCAGACTGTAAAATCGGTGAAAGCCGCTAAAGGCAGGAAACTGACTGTAAAATGGAAAAGGGATAAGACTGCAGCCGGATATCAGGTGCAGTTAAGTTTGAAGAATAATTTTAAAAAGATTGAAAAAAACAAGAAACTGGCCAAGAATGCCAAAACGGAGTACAAATTTACAAGACTAAAGGCAGGAAAAAAATATTATGTAAGGGTACGCAGCTATAAAAAGTCAAAAAATCAGACCCTTTATGGCGCATGGAGCAAAATTAAGACAGTCAAGATTAAGAAGTGATGAGAGCCTTATTCTGGGGGCAGTCCAGATTAAGATTCATTACAGCGGACAATTTATATTTTGACATGCAGGCAGTTCAAAATTGCTGTTTGTCCCAAAATATAAAATGTCCGCTGTAATATTACTTCGAAGAAAATTACCGAAGGAGAACAGGAGGGCAAAAAGGTGGAGAGAAATGTTTTATGTGAAAGGGAAGAATATGCGGCGCTGACAGAGTATCTGGAAGAATTATCGGAATTGCTGAAGGACAGCGATGATAAGGAAATGAAAGAAAGAATTCAGAGTGGGCTGAAACAAATGGCAGAGCCAGTTTCCTATCTGGTTTTAGGGGAAGAAGGAGTTGGAAAGACAAGTTTGCTGCGGATGATTTTTAAAGATATTATGGATATCAAAGATGATATGGCTGGAGATATCTGCGAATATCGCTGGGGAGAGAAGGATTTTGAGATGCCCGTGAAAGATGGGGTGCAGAAGAAATTTATATCATCTGATCATTTACAGGGAATAGAACTTGCAGACACCCGGGGAATCAACCGAATGGGGGAATCTGCATTGAGAAAAATAAGAGAAAGGGCATCCCAATGCAGCGTAATTTTTGCCGTCTTTGACGCGTCCAACATCAAAACTTCAAGAATGTGGGATGTGATTGAGAACGTACCGGAAAAAAGGATGGTGTTTTTTGTTACAAAATGCGATGCAGTTCCTCCGGAAACTTTGAATGCAAATTTAGAAAAGCTGAAAGTATATATGCAGGAAGCAAACATCACGTCACCTGTGTTTCCGGTAAATTTAAAAGAAGATGGAAACTGTCAGGATATACCCAGTTTAGAAACCATGCGTCAGTATATAAGGCGGCAGGTGATAGGGGAAAATCCGCTTTTGAATAAGCAGAGGGAAAATATAGAAGAGATAAAATCCATGCTTTTGTGGCTGCGGGCTTCCTTTATACAAAGAAACAAACAATATGAATCCGATGCTGAAATATTAGAGAAAATTAATACTTCACTAGACAGCTACATAGCAAATCACAGGGAGATTATCACGGAATTTACAAAAAAACTGGCGGTGGAAATCGGCAAAGACATTGACGGTTATGAGCAGGAGATCATTTCTAAATTAGATCCATTTAAAATTCGGGAACGGTTTGAAAACCAGAATGATTTTATAGACTATATGAACATGGTAAATGATAATTACAAGACCATGATGAATCAATCGGTTAACCAGAAAACAATTCAGGCAATGAAAGAATGCATGAGTGATTTAGAAATCATGTACCAGGAGGCGGTAGGGTATTTTAATGAACGGGAGGAGATACTTGCTTTAAATGATCGGTTTTATGGTTCTCTGCTGCAAAGCAGAAACAAGATTGCGGCAAAAACAAAAGAAGCTGCAGTGTCGGCAGGAGAGTTTTACCGGAATTTAAGCGATGCATCAGAAGAACTGTTTCTTCAAATATGGAATGAGAGGAAAGTATATGATTCAAAGATTACGAAACACGAAATAGGGGCAACTGCTACAGGCGCCGTAGGTATAGGAGCAACTGCTGCAGCTGTTGTGTTTAATGCAATAGTTGCAACTGCAGCAGTAGCATCATTAGGCTTTGCGATTGGCGCTATAATAGGAGGGGGTTCTTTTAATTATGCAGCAAAAAGGATTTTTAATCCAAAAGCAGGAGAGAAAATGGAAGAAAACGTACAGGTGTATATCCGGAAATTTAAAAACGAGGTCAGCGAAACAAGAAAAATTACGATTGAACAAGTGACGGGACAGGTAATGGAATTGTTTGAAAGAGAGCTTGCCTCTGTAGATGGATGTTTCACAGATTTTCGAATCTCTGTGAATGTCGAAGGAGAAAAACTACCTCTTCTTCAGCAGAAACTGGAAAAAGTTGGAATGCTGGAAGAACGGATCAGAAAAATAGAAAGGACAGGAAGATAAAGTGGAGAATAAAGATAAGATTCTGCAGTGGCTGCTCAAGTTGGAATTATATGCAAAAGAACAGGGAATTCCCATGCGAATCCTTGATGTGATAGAAGAATGTAAAGAACATATACAGTCAGAGGACATGAAATGGCAGGAACTTGAGCCGATGTTAGAGCAGGTTTTAGAAAGCATATGCGGGAAGGCTGGTTTAAACAGAGTTGCAGCGGTAGAGCATGGGAAGAACAGTGTGCCTGCGGAAAAAGTAAAAGCGCAGGTGAAAAAGATGGCAGAACAGTGCCGGAAAGAAAATCTGACTTCTGCAGCAGGCATAGAAGGAAGAAAAAACTTCAATATAAAAGAATGTTTTCGAAGAATGGAAGATATAGCTTATACAGAAGCGCATCTGGATCAGATGCTGGATGGAGGATTGTATCTGAAATTTTTCGAGAATCAGAAAGATATGTATGAACGGGATTCGGAAGAAATGATTAGGGAGCTGATAAATGATATAAACGGTAATTACGGCCGTATGGCAGAGCAGATGAGAAGCATGTTCCAGGAAATAGGAGGTTATGAGATTGGGGTTGGAAATGAAAAATTCTACCGGGAATATGTGAATGGGAAAGAGGAATTGGAAAATAAACTGATGGGGGAAGTTAAGACCGAGGATTTCGGAGGCAGCATAATTATGGAATTTGCAAAAAAAACCAAAAAAGGGGTTCAGCGGATTGTGAAAAAGCTTAAGCCTAAAAAATATGTGTTGATGCTTTTTCCAGTGCTGCTTTTAATGGTTATTTTTGTTGGAAAGGCAGTTGTACAAAACTATCAGACTGAAATTTCAGAAACTGAAGCAGAGAGTACAGAGCAGGGAACAAATGGCTTTTTAGAAGAAATGGGAAAGATGATGGCAGACAAAGCAATGAAAGATATTGATAGAGAGGGCGTTAACATAATCACTTTAGTAATGAAACCAGAAATATTGCTTCTTATAGGATTTTTGATCTTGCTAGTGATTCTCTTATATGCATTGTACATACGCATGATAAAAGCCTGGTATCGGCGCTGTATATGCAGAAGGTGCGGCGATTACCTGCGGACAGAGCTGGGACAGTTTGTAAAAGAACGGACAATGCATGAGAAAGCGCAAATGGCTGTAGAGCATATTTTAGAAGAATACGAGCGGCAGTATCTTGGTATCTGGAACCGCATATTCCTGGGAACAATTTATGAGGACAGGCAGGAAGAAACAGAACTGGAAGTTTTGCAGAGAGAGTGGAAAACCCTGAAGCAAAGTTAGATAAAACGGAGGATATACAAAATGGATAATTTAAAAAATTTGATAAAGAAAGTAAAAGTGCCGGATGCATTTGGGGCTTCCAATGAGAAAGGAATGAATTTAAAGGCAGTCAGCAAAGCTCTGGAAGAGAAAATGAATGAAAAGGCAAAAGTATTTGGTTTTATAGGAATGGAAGTTTATGACCGTCTCTCGAAAGAGCATAAACTTGAAATTACTCAAATAAAGAATTACCTGGACAAAATAGATTTGCTCAACCAGGAAATACAGGTATTGGAAAACCAGAAAGAAAAACTGGAGATAAAAAATACGGGGAAAAATATATGTACCTGCGGTTATAAATTAAAGTCGCAGGATCGTTTCTGCCCCAATTGCGGGGAGGTTATTTCGAAAATGCCTGCAGTATGCGCCTGCGGCGCTAAATTGCAGAAAGGAACCAGATTCTGCGGAAGCTGCGGCAGGAACGTAGAAGAGCCTCAGGCTTCAGAACCGGATCAGGAAAAGCCTGCAAAACAGTGCATCTGCGGAGCAATGGTGCCGGACGGGCAGTTTATGTGTTTTGAATGCGGAAGGAAAATAGAATAAAAGTAAACGGTGGATAGCATATACCTAGACCAAACCTGGCAAATATGAGACAATAGACCAAATCTTTAAACATGGTCACAAAAGATAAGCACTAAACTTTTGTGATTGCTATAAGGAGATTATAGTCTATGGTTTCAGAAAGAAGTCTGGCTGATGGAGGGGCTTACAATCACACCTAAAAATTCCGTCAGGACTGTAAATCCGCCTGAGTACATAGGATGATTTTGTGCAGAACAGAGAATTTTACAGCCTGCTGTGACAAGCCATACAGCCGGTGGTGCAGTACGGCAGGACTCCCGTGACAGACTGGGACTATGGCCATATGATATCTGGTTTCGATAAATGTCTCTTTGAGGAATATCCAGAAAAAAGGCGTCCTTATCCTGCCCGGAACACATTCTGAGGCATGGGCATTATGACGAAACCGCTGGAAAACAGGATTCGCTATAACCTTAAAAATCTGGTATAATGGAATCACCAGATACGGGAGGAGGCCGCCATGACATCCAGCTATACGGAAGAAAAACTTTCCAGCATGGAAAAGGAGACAATCATCCAACTGTTCCTTGCACAACAAGAACAGTTGGAAAACATCAATAAAAATCTGCAGTTTGTGCTGGAGCAGCTCGCTGACCAGAAGAGGCACCGTTTTGGCAGGTCATCGGAAAGGTACGTGACAGAAGGGCAGATCTCGTTCATGGAAGTTGACGGGGAGATCGTATTTTTCAATGAGCCTGAAGCCATGGTAGGCACGCTAATTGACAATGCTCGTACCGGCCGGCTCTGGCAGTTCCGGGTCTGTGCAACTGATTCCTGGAGACTGCGCTGCTCGGCCGCCAAGGTTGTTTCTGAACTCATAGATTTACTTTCCGATAGCGATATCAAAAGTTGAGATCTTCTGTATTAAAAAATATTTGTACAATTACAAGTGTATTGGAAATAGATGAAAAAAATTTACTAAATAAAATATTAAGCAACTGGGAAAAAAGCGCATGGAAAATAATTAATCAGTGAGGTGCTATTAATATGGACAATGGTTTAATTTCTAAAATTGAGTGCTTAGTAAAAAATGCCTGTTATCAGAAAGAGAATATATTTGGATGTAATATATGGGAGTATCATATTCTCCCGGTTGTCAAATATTCTAAAGTGTTGGCAGATAGATTTTGCATAGATAAAGAATGCGCAATACTGAGTGCGTATTTGCATGATTACGCAAGTGTACTAGATAAGAAATATTATGAGGAACATCATTTGTATGGAGCAAAATTTGCAGAAGAGATATTGCATAGAGAAAACTATCCGAAACAAAAAATTGATATAATCAAAACTGCAATCTTAAATCATAGGGGAAGTATAGATTATACGGAACAGTCACTAGAAATAAAGTGTCTTGCCAGTGCTGACGCAATGGCGCATATTACTGAAATTCCGTCATTACTATATTTGGCGTATAGACAAAAAAATATGGATATTCAAACAGGAAGCCAGTGGGTATATAAAAAAATTAATAGGAGTTGGGATAAATTATGTGAAGAGGCTAAAATAATTATAAGAGATGAGTATCAGGCGGGAATTAAAGTTCTTGCTATTAATGACTCAAACTTCCCATAAGCTTTTATGGTTGGGATTGCGATTATGCAATTCTTGGATATCATCTTAGAGCGTGTCTTAAAATTTATTCCCGCAATCTGCCGCCTCGCTTCACACTAGATTTCAAGCTGAAAATTGGGATGTCCTCGGCTACGACAAGGTGGGGCCGGAATACGTCATCAACGAGGCGCAGGCGAAAACGGGCAGCTGGAGCGCGTCATCGTGGAGGGCAGGCACCAGCCCATCGTCACCAGAGAGGAATTCGAGAGGGTGCAGAAACTGATAGAGGAAAAGAGGCCGCAGATGGAGCAGGACTGGAAGATGTACACGATGGCGCAGAAAGTCCTCTACGCCGTCGTTGACGACCCGGAGGGGATGCTGGAAAATATGGCGGTGGTGTTGGGATGCGGCATCGCGGGGGGAGCAGTCGAAAGTCCTACTCCTTCCGTGGTGTCGTAGCTTACCTCTGTTTTAGCGGGATAGCAAGTAGAAAAATCAGTTATAAAAAATTCATAAAAGGTTTTGTTGCATTAACAGATATAAGATAATAAAATAGAGATAAGAAAGTATGAATTATAGCGGAAGAACCATACGAACAAAGGAGGTGTTTATCATGGCAACTTCAAGTATCACAAAGAATTTTGTCATTTCTGGCAAGGAACAGGTGGAGATGTTTGTCAATGCGATTGAAGAATCTGCCAAGAACCGTCCTGTTCATATATCTGTGGCTGCGAGAGAAATAACGGACGAAGCAGAACTGGTGGAATTTATGGCAAAATGGGAGAAAGCAAATGTTGGAAACAAATAGGTATTCAGTTATCAACATTCGGCGTTATCTTAATAGTGATAATCCAAAACTCGGAGAGAGCAGGTTTCTTCAAGTTCTCTCCGGTTTTTCTTGTCTGCGAAATACGGATGTTGAGCGTTTTTTGGAAAAAAGTTCAATAGAGTTTACGAAAAAGAATCAGTCGGTTACATATCTTGTATTTGACATAAGCAGCATGGTACTTGTAGGGTATTTTACCCTTGCATTAAAACCTTTAACTGTAAGGGGAGAAACAGTAAGCAATACCGTAAAGAAAAAGCTGCTGCGTGTCAGTGAATGGGATGAAAAATCAGATACATATACCATGTCTGCATACCTTATTGCCCAACTTGGCAAAAATTTTACCAATGGTGCAGACAAAAAATTACCAGCGAAGAATTACTCGTACTGGCATGGAACAAAATTAAAGAGATACAATATTTGGGCGGAGGCGTAGTGACCTTCTTAGAAGCAGAAAATGAGGAAAAGCTGTTATCTTTCTATCGGAACAACCGTTTTTCGCAGTTTGACACTAGGCAGACCGCATCAGGTACGGATGAATCGCATGAGCTGGTACAGCTTTTAAGGCTGCTCTGATGACAGCTTATATTTTAAAAATGCTTTACGGAAAGCAACCATAGAGATATAATGATATCAAAAATAGTAGTTCTGTTAATTTTTAGATATGCATCATAGAAATAATTAGGAGATTTGGCGTATGGCGAAAAAAGGAATGTAACATCACAGGGCTGTGCATTCCGAAACTGTATTACATGGTGGATACCAGTGAAAAAGTCAGCCAGATAATTGAGAAATATGTGGAACGCGGCGCATATGTTACGATGAATTGCGTGCGTCAGTACGGAAAAACAACGGCCCTGGGGAAGAGTTTGCAGTGGAGCTGAAATTCTGGCATGGCATAAAATCTACGAGGTTGTTGTTGCGTATCAGGCAGATTATACCTTCTTTGGCTTCTGGCTAAATATTCAGCAGATCAGAAATATCAGAAAAGTTGATCCATAAATCATCAAAAATATTTACCTTGAGGATGGAATCGAATGGATACTGAACACTCACCAGATTTTCCTCAAAATAATTTACAGCCACGATTTTTCTTCGTGGATCTACAATCCAATATTCTCGGACTCCGGCATTTTTATAGTAGTAGAGCTTGCGGATATAATCATCGGCCGGATTTCCTGGAGAAACAATTTCAATAATGAAGTCCGGAGCGCCGTTGCAGCGTTTTCCATCCAGCTTATTTTTGTCGCAGATAATCATGATGTCAGGCTGAACGATGGTAAGAGGCTTATCGAATAGCTTAACATCAAAGGGGGTGCTGAATACGCTGCAGGACCCTTTCTTACGGAGAATATAGCTGTTTATAGCTGTAGAAAGCTGCATGGAAAGTGACTGATGTATTTGCGAGGGACTCGCCATATCATAAATAATGCCTTCAAAGACTTCAATCCTCTTTTCCTCTGGAAGAGCCTCATATTTTTCCAAAGTGATTGTTTCTGGCGGTGGTTGGAATGCCGGCGTCATAATATAGTATTTCCTTTCCTGGGGTTCGGGACTGATAAAATAATTCTTAAAGTCAATATAGCATAACGCATGTACAAAATCAAGTTTGGAAATAAGCTGTCTTGTGCTCCGCTTTGGCCGGAGTAATATCCCATCCAAACATCTTAAAAACGAAATCTATGTCAAAGGTATTTATGATGCGATATGCAGAAACTACCGGATTGCTCTTTCATAAAACAAACAGTTTGTGAAGTGCAATCCGGTAGTTCCATTCATACCCAAAAATATTTCCTGCAAAAGATATACAGATATCCCCTTCAATCCCCAATTCTTTTACTTCTACTGCTTCATTTTAATGGCAGCTTCCACAAATCCGCGAAACAGCGGATGCGGCCGGTTGGGCCTTGACTTTAATTCCGGGTGGGCCTGTGTGGCAATATACCAGGGATGCTCCGGAATCTCCACCATTTCCACAATTCGTCCGTCCGGGGAAAGTCCGCACAGCTTCATGCCATGTTCGGTCAGGACAGAACGGTAATCATTGTTTACCTCATAGCGGTGGCGGTGCCTTTCGTGGATGGTATCTGTACCGTATACCTGATAAGCCCGGGAGGACTTGTCCAGAATACAGGGATAAGAGCCAAGACGCAGCGTTCCGCCGATATCCTCCACATCGCTCTGATCCGGCATCAGGGCAATGACAGGATGGGTGGTACCGGGATTCAGCTCAATGCTGTGGGCGTCCCGAAGGCCGCAGATATGGCGGGCATATTCCACAATGGCAAGCTGCATTCCAAGGCAGAGCCCCAAAAAGGGCACTTTATGTTCTCTGGCATACCGGCAGGCAAGGATTTTCCCATCAATGCCCCGGTCTCCGAAACCGCCGGGCACCAGGATTCCCTGTACATCGCCGAGAATCTGATTGATATTTTCTTCATTTAACAGTTCAGAATCCACCCATTTGATATTTACCGTGGCGCGTTCTGCGATTCCGCCGTGCTTTAAAGCTTCCACCACAGAGATATAAGCGTCATGGAGGGAGATATATTTTCCTACCAGCGCAATTTCTACTTCCTTATCCGGATTGCGCAATGCGTCCACCATATCGATCCAGTCGGTCAGGTCGGGTTTGGGACAATCCAGACGGAGACATTCGCAGGCTACCTGGGCCAGATTTTCTTTTTCCATGGCAAGGGGCGCCTCATAGAGATATTCCACATCCAGATTCTGCAGCACATGGCTGTCCGGCACATTGCAGAACAGAGCAATCTTGTCTTTGATGGCCTGATCCAGAGGAT
Source organism: Lachnospiraceae bacterium (assembly GCA_910575555.1). GTDB lineage: Bacteria > Bacillota > Clostridia > Lachnospirales > Lachnospiraceae > Petralouisia. The sequence goes on from CAJTFX010000011.1 coordinate 77,818, forward strand.
GCTCGCTGCGGCAGACAATAATGTCAGGCTGAATTCCCATGCCCTGCAGTTCCTTGACGCTTGCCTGGGTGGGCTTGGTCTTAATCTCCCCGGAAGCGGAAATATAGGGAATCAAAGTGACATGGATTAAAATGGCGTTTTCGTGGCCCACTTCATGCTGAAACTGACGAATGGATTCCAAAAACGGCTGACTTTCAATATCGCCTACGGTGCCGCCCACTTCAATAATGGCAATGTGGGTTTCTTCGGTGGTGAAATTGCGGTAAAACCGGCTCTTGATTTCATTGGTGATGTGAGGAATTACCTGAACAGTGCCGCCGCCGTAATCGCCCCGGCGTTCTTTCTGCAGCACAGACCAGTAAACCTTTCCGGTGGTAACATTGGAATTTTTACTTAAATTTTCATCAATAAAACGCTCATAATGTCCCAGATCCAGGTCCGTTTCGGCACCGTCATCCGTGACAAATACTTCTCCATGCTGAATGGGATTCATTGTACCGGGATCGATGTTAATGTAAGGGTCAAATTTCTGCATGGTAACTTTGTAACCCCGGGCTTTCAGCAGACGGCCCAGGGAAGCAGCAGTGATTCCCTTGCCAAGACCGGAAACAACTCCACCAGTGACAAAGACGTATTTTACGGGCATAGGTAGCTCCTCCTTTATAGTTGTAAACATTTTTCGCAATATAACGAATTCATTATACAACCTGTGTGGGAAGAATGCCAGAACTTTTGAAGAAAATCTTCAATTAAATGAGAAGCGCCGCAGTTTGACGCAAAATTTTTCTGCAGGATGTGTCCCTCAGAGAAAATGTTGGGCAATTATTTCACCGCATGAGCAATACATACCAAATACCGTTCCTGGGCAGGATGAAACATAAGGGCAAGGCCGGAATCTGTTTATAAAAACTTTAGAATTTGTTTCGGAAAGTTTCGGAGAATTGTATTGATTTTCAGAAGGAATACACCTATAATTAAAGATGCTGTGAAACAGAACGTTGCAGCGTGCAGGAGGAAATAAATGGAGAACAAAGGAAATAACAATAATAACGGCGGCAATAATAACGGCGGCAATAACAAAAACGGAATGACAATTATGATTTTCATTCTGACTGCGCTGCTGGTGCTGTTTTTGACAAGTCTGCTGAACAGCTGCGCCAAGGACGCCACCAACAAAGAGATCACATATTCTGAATTTATTGATATGGTAGAGAAGGACAAGGTGGAATCCGTAACTTTTACATCCAGCAGAATCAACATTACCCCCAAAGGAGAGAATAAATTATACAGAATTACGTATTATACGGCAGAACTGAATGACGAAAGCCTGATTCCTCTGTTAAAGGAGCATGATGTCAAGTTCGGCGGAACCGTGGAAGATGTTTCCACTATGATTATGTGGAATATGTTAAGCTATATTCTCCCGCTGGTACTGGTATGGGTGCTGCTGTATTTTCTGATTTTCCGCAAAATGGGAAGCGGCGGAATGATGGGTGTGGGCAAGACTACGGCGAAGGTCTATGTGGAGAAGTCTACAGGCGTTACGTTTAGGGACGTTGCCGGACAGGACGAAGCCAAGGAATCTCTCCAGGAAGTGGTGGATTTTCTGCATAATCCCAGGAAATACACAGATATCGGAGCAAAGCTTCCCAAGGGAGCGCTGCTGGTAGGCCCTCCCGGAACCGGAAAAACATTGTTGGCGAAGGCCGTGGCAGGAGAGGCCAAGGTGCCGTTTTTTTCACTGGCAGGTTCCGATTTTGTGGAAATGTTTGTGGGCGTGGGGGCTTCCCGTGTCCGGGATTTGTTCAAAGAAGCCCAGAAGCAGGCCCCGTGTATTATTTTTATTGATGAAATTGACGCCATCGGCAAAAGCCGTGACACCAGATACGGCGGCAACGATGAAAGAGAGCAAACCCTGAATCAGCTTTTGGCTGAAATGGATGGATTTGACACCTCCAAGGGACTTTTGATTCTGGCGGCTACCAACCGGCCGGAGGTACTGGATAAAGCGCTGCTGCGGCCGGGACGTTTTGACCGGAGAATTATCGTGGATAAACCGGATTTGAAAGGAAGAGTGGAGACGCTGAAAGTCCATGCCAAGAATGTATTGCTGGATGATTCTGTGGATTTGGACGCCATTGCGCTGGCTACCTCCGGGGCAGTGGGATCTGATCTTGCCAATATGATTAATGAAGCGGCAATCAACGCGGTAAAACAGGGAAGAAAATATGTTAATCAGAGCGATTTATTTGAATCTGTGGAAGTTGTGGTTGCAGGCAAAGAGAAAAAAGACCGGATTATGGGGCCCAAAGAGAAGAAAATGGTTGCCTATCATGAAGTGGGACATGCGCTGGTTACCGCTTTGCAGAAAGACGCGGAGCCGGTGCAGAAAATCACCATTGTGCCCAGGACTATGGGCGCTCTGGGATATACCATGCAGGTGCCGGAGGAAGAGAAATTCCTTATGACCAAGAATGAACTGGTAGCTCATCTTGTCACCTATATGGGCGGCCGCGCTGCAGAAGAGATTGTATTTGATTCAGTAACAACCGGCGCTTCCAATGATATTGAGCAGGCAACGAAGATTGCAAGAGCCATGGTGACTCAGTACGGTATGTCAGAGAAGTTCGGCCTGATGGGCCTTGTAACCATTGAGAGCCAGTATTTGGACGGCAGGGCCAGTTTAAACTGCGGTGAGGAGACGGCAGGCCAGATCGATCAGGAAGTGATGCGGATTCTGAAAGAAAGCTATGACGAAGCCACCCGCCTGCTTTTAGAGAACAGAGAAATCCTGGATAAGATTTCGCAGCAGCTCTATGAAAATGAAACAATTACCGGCAAGGAATTTATGAAGATTTTCCGGGAATTAAAGGGAATACCGGAACCGGAGGAAAAGACAGAAGCAGAGAAGGCGGCCGAGAGTTTTCAGGCGGAACAGGAGCATGTGAAGCAGCAGGCCCCTACAGTACAGATGCAGGAGAATGTGAAGCAGCAGGCCCCCACAGTGGAGATGCAGGAGCATATGAAGCAGCAGGCTCCCACAGTGGAGATTCAGGAGGAGGAAATTCTGGTGAATACTCTGCGGGAGGAAGATTTGCCTCCGGAGCTTTCCGGGAAGGAAGAAGCTTCGCCGGAGCATCAGGAGCTGGAAGTAAATACACTGGAGGGGGAAGAAGCCCGTCCCCGGCAGGAACAGAAAGTGGAACTGATTCCCGTGACAGTAAATATGCCGAACCTGCAGAAACCTGAAGCCCCAGGGCAAATGGAAGCGTCAGAGACGATGAAGGAAGAGGCAAAGCCTGCTGTACCGGAAGCGAAAGAAGAAGCCAGGCCGGTTTCCTTAGAAGCATCCACTCCGGAGGAACTGGGATTTTTCCCGGTGAAAAAGGGCAGCGGAAAGAAAGGAAAGAGCATTCCTGCAAAGAAGGAAGCGTCTGTGCCAAAACAGCAGCCTGCCGAAGAAGCTCTCCGGGAAAAGCAGTCCGTTAAAGGACAAACATCCTCTTCTAAGCCGGAGCCTGAGAAAACAGAACAGGAAGCAGAAGAAGATTATCTGGATCAACTGTTAAAGGAATTAAAGTAATGTTTGATATTCAGGAAGAATTGAAAAAACTCCCCCAGAAGCCGGGAGTATATCTGATGCATGATAAGAACGATGCCATTATTTATGTTGGAAAGGCAGTCAGTCTGCGGAATCGGGTGCGGCAGTATTTTCGGCCCAGCCACAATGAAGGCTTGAAAAAAGATCAGATGGTAAGGCAAATCGAACGGTTTGAATATATCATCACCGATTCCGAACTGGAAGCCCTGATTTTGGAATGCAACCTGATCAAAGAGCATCGGCCTAAATATAATACCATGCTGCGGGATGATAAGACATACCCGTATATTAGAGTGACGCTGGGAGAAGATTTTCCCAGAGTCCTCTTTTCACGTCAGATGAAAAAAGACAAGTCCCGCTATTTCGGGCCCTACACCAGTGCAGGAGCCGTAAAAGATACCATAGAACTGATTCAGAAAATCTGCACTCTGCGCACCTGCAGCCGTTCACTGCCCAAAGATATCGGAAAGGAAAGGCCCTGCCTGAATTACCATATCCACCAGTGCATGGCGCCCTGCCAGGGGAATATCAGCAAAGAAGATTACCGCAGGCAGATTGGAAAAGCCCTGGAATTTCTCAATGGAAATTATCAGCCGGTGGTGAAAGAACTAGAAGAGAAGATGCAGGCCGCTTCTCAGGATATGAACTTTGAAAAGGCCATAGAATACCGGGAATTGCTAAAGGCGGTAAAACAGATTGCCCAGAAGCAGAAGATTACCAGCTCCGATCAGGAGGACAAAGACATTATCGCTGTGGCGGCGGACGAGGAGGACGCAGTAGTTCAGGTGTTTTTTGTCCGGGACGGCAGGCTGATCGGAAGAGATCATTTCCATGTGAACATCGGCGGCGGTGAAAGCGCCAGAGCCCAGATCCTTGCCACCTTTCTGAAACAGTTTTATGCGGGAACGCCCTTTATCCCCAGAGAGCTGATGATCCAGGAGGAGATTGAGGAAGCGGAGGTAATCGGGGAATGGCTGAGTCAGAAACGGGGGCAGAAGGTTTATCTCCGGGTGCCCAAAAAGGGAACCAAGGAAAAACTGGTGGAGCTGGCGGCTCAGAATGCCGCGATGGTACTGGCCCAGGATAAAGAGAAAATCAAGCGGGAAGAGGGAAGAACCATCGGAGCCTTAAAGGAAATCGGCAAGCTGCTGAATTTAGAAGATATCAAGCGGGTGGAAGCATACGATATTTCCAATATCAGCGGATTTGAAACGGTGGGCTCCATGGTGGTGTATGAGAAAGGAAAGCCCAAACGGAGCGATTACCGCAAGTTTAAGCTGCGGACCGTAGCAGGGCCCGATGATTATGGCTCCATGTATGAGGTGCTGACCAGGCGGTTTTCCCACGGCATGAAAGAACAGAAAGAGTTAAAGGAACGGAACCTGGAAAATGATTACGGAAGCTTTACCCGTTTTCCGGATTTGATTATGATGGACGGCGGCAAAGGGCAGGTAAACATTGCCCTTCGGGTGCTGCAGGAGCTGGGGCTTCATATTCCCGTATGCGGTATGGTAAAGGATGATAATCACCGCACCCGCGGGTTATACTATCATAATCAGGAGATTCCCATTGACAGGCATGGAGAGGGATTTAAACTGATTACCAGAATTCAGGATGAGGCCCACCGGTTTGCCATTGAATACCACAGATCTCTGAGAAGCAAGGAGCAGGTGCATTCGGTACTGGACGATATTCCGGGGATCGGCGCGGCAAGAAGAAAGGCTCTGATGCGGACGTTTCAGTCGCTGGAGGAAATCCGTGAGGCAGATATTGAAAAACTGTCGGGAATTCCCGCTATGAATGAACGGGCAGCCAGGGCAGTTTATGAATTTTTCCACAGAGCCCGTATTGAAGAAGGAGAGCAACTGTGATAAGATTTAGCTTGAAAGCATAGCATAAAGGGCAGCTATTGAGACGGCAGCTTTGCCCGGAAAATCCAGCCGGAGAAAGGGAAATGCGGATGAAAGGTGTAAGTGTAAAAAAGATAATAGAAAAAATGAATTTAAAGGTGCTGAATCCGGAAGTAGATATCCGGAACCGGAAAGTCACGACGGCAGAGGTGAACCGTCCGGCACTGCAGTTAACAGGATATTTTGATTATTTTGAAAAAAGCAGAATTGAGATTATCGGCAGAGTGGAGCATACTTATGTGCAGAAATTAAGCACAGAAGAAAAACTGGATGTCTATCGGAAATTTCTGTCCTACCATGTTCCCTGTGTAATTTTCAGCAGAGATCTGGAGCCGGAGCCGGAATTTCTTAAGATTGCCACTGAGAATGACACCCCGGTTCTTTCTACGGATTACGGAACTTCTGCATTTATGGCAGAGCTGATTTACTATCTGGGCGAGGTACTGGCGCCCTGTATTTCCATTCACGGAGTACTGGTGGATGTTTACGGCGAGGGGCTTTTGATAATGGGAGAAAGCGGAATCGGCAAAAGCGAGGCGGCATTGGAGCTGATTCGCCGGGGACATCGGCTGGTCAGCGATGATGTGGTGGAAATCCGCAAAATCAACAAACATACCCTGGTGGGCACTGCGCCGGATATTACCAGATACTTTATCGAACTGCGGGGAGTTGGAATTATTGATGTAAAGACTCTTTACGGCGTGGAATGTGTAAAAGAGAAACAGAATATCGATCTGGTGATTAAACTGGAGGACTGGAAGAAAGATAATGAATACGACAGGCTGGGCATGGAGGAAGAGTACACGGAATTCCTCGGCAATAAAGTGGTCTGCCATTCCCTTCCCATACGGCCGGGCCGTAATCTGGCTGTAATCTGCGAGTCTGCGGCCGTCAACCACAGACAGAAGAAGATGGGGTATAACGCGGCAAAAGAACTGTACCGCAGGGTGCAGGAGAATCTGCAGAAATCTGATGACGATGAATTGGAAGAATAAAACAGTCAATGGTTAGAATCGTAACGAACTGGAAGAATAAAACAACGAATTGTTCAGAAAATAAGATCAGGAGGAATTATCATGGAAAGAAAAAATGCATGGAAGAAATATCCGGAAGGGAAACGCCAGGAAATATTTGCCTTTGGAGAGAAATATAAGAAGTTTATTTCCGACTGCAAGACAGAGCGGGAATGTGTCACAGAACTGAAGGCGCAGGCAGAGGCGGCAGGATTTGAGGATTTGAAGCAGGTTCTTGCATCAGGAAGAACTCTTCAGACGGGAGATAAGGTTTATGCGGAAAATATGGGAAAACTGCTGGCGCTGTTTGTGATCGGCAGACAGCCTTTGGAGAAGGGCATGAATATTCTGGGCGCTCATATTGATTCCCCCAGACTGGATTTAAAACAGGTGCCTCTCTATGAGGACACAGAACTGGCCCTGCTTGACACCCACTATTACGGCGGTGTTAAGAAATATCAGTGGGTAACGCTTCCTTTGGCACTTCACGGCATCATTGTGAAAAAAGACGGAACCAAAGTAACGGTAAATATCGGGGAAAAAGACGATGACCCGGTATTCGGCGTCAGCGATCTGCTGATTCATCTTTCCGCTGAACAGCTGGAGAAGAAAGCGGCTAAGGTTATTGAGGGAGAAAACCTGGATGTTTTAGTGGGCAGCATTCCTTTTGAAAGCGAAGAGGATGAGAAAAAAGCCAAAGAAGCGGTAAAAACAAATGTACTGAATATTTTAAAAGAGCAATACAATATAGAAGAAGAGGATTTCCTGTCTGCGGAAATTGAAGTGGTTCCGGCAGGAAAGGCAAGGGATTACGGCTTTGACCGCAGCATGATTATGGGATACGGCCATGACGACAGAGTTTGCGCTTATCCTTCTTTTGCGGCAGTGGCGGAAGCAGGCGTCTGTGAGAAAACCAGCGTGTGCCTGTTAGTGGATAAAGAAGAAATCGGAAGCGTAGGGGCAACCGGTATGGAATCACAGTTTTTTGCCTATATGGTGGCAGAGATTATGAACAATATGGGAGGATACGATCAGATTGTATTCAACCGTGCCATGACTAATTCCAAAGTGCTTTCCTCCGATGTAAGCGCGGCGTACGATCCGCTGTATGCCTCCGTAATGGAGAAAAGAAATGCGGCTTACTTCGGAAACGGACTGGTATTCAACAAGTACACAGGCTCCAGGGGAAAGGCCGGTTCTAACGATGCAAATCCGGAATATATGGCAGAGCTTCGCAGGATTATGGAGGATAACAATGTGTCTTTCCAGACCTCGGAGCTTGGCAAGGTAGACCAGGGCGGCGGCGGAACAATCGCTTTTATTCTGGCAAATTACAATATGTCTGTCATTGACAGCGGCGTGCCTGTGCTGAATATGCATGCCCCCTGGGAAATTATCAGTAAAGTGGATCTTTATGAAGCAAAACTGGGCTATACGGCATTTTTGAAAGAGGCTTAATGTGAAGGAAGAATTTTTAAAACATCTGCAGAGGATTTTACGGGAGGATCAGCGGGCGTTGGAAGAGAACATGAGCAGCCATGTGACGTTCCGCACCGGAGGGCCGGCAGAGTATTATGTGCGGCCGAACCGGCAGCAGATTCAGCCGGTTCTTGAGCTGTGCAGGCGGTTTGACGTTCCCTGGATGGTGATTGGCAACGGCAGCAACCTGTTAGTGGGGGATCGGGGCATAAGAGGACTGGTTATGGAAATCGGCAGAATGATGGATCGGATTTCCATAGACGGAGAGTTTGTGACTGCAGAGGCAGGGGCGCTTCTGTCCTCTGCGGCCCGGTATGCCGCAAAAGAGAGTCTTACCGGCATGGAATTTGCTTCCGGGATTCCGGGAACCGTTGGCGGGGCGGTGGTTATGAACGCAGGCGCATACGGCGGCGAGATAAAACAGATCCTTAAGAGCGTAACAGTTCTGACTGAGGACGGCCAGGAACGGGAGCTTGGGGCCGAAGAACTGGATCTGGGCTACCGGCACAGCTGTATATTGGAACGCCGTTTGATTGTACTGGAAGCAAAACTGCAGCTTTCCAAAGGAAATCCGGAAGAAATTTCAGACCGGATGGAGGAACTGAAAAACCGGAGAGTGGAAAAACAGCCCCTGGAATATCCAAGCGCAGGCAGCACCTTTAAGCGGCCAGAAGGGTATTTTGCCGGAAAATTAATTCAGGATACAGGGCTTCGGGGATATCAGGTCGGAGGCGCCCAGGTTTCTGAAAAGCACTGCGGATTTGTCATCAATAGAGAGAAAGCGGTATCGAAGGATATCCGTCAGCTGATTACAGATGTGCAGGATCAGGTGGAGGCGCAGTTTGGAGTGCGTCTGGAACCGGAGGTAAAATTCATAGGAGATTTTTAACCGGGGAAGCATTAGGGAGGATATGGATTGAAATTTGTAATATTGACAGGAATGTCCGGCGCCGGTAAAAGTACGGCATTGAAAATAATGGAGGACATCGGATATTTCTGTGTGGATAATCTTCCGATTGCATTGATTGAGAAGTTTGCGGAACTTGTGAATGTATCGGGAGGAGAGTTGCAGAAGGCGGCTGTGGGAGTGGATATCCGCAGCGGCCAGGCATTGGATGAACTGCAGGATGTTCTGGACAAGCTGAACCAGACAGAAATTGACTTTGACATCCTCTACCTGGATTCCGCCGATGAAGTTTTAGTGAAAAGGTACAAAGAAACCAGGCGTACCCATCCCCTTGCAGCGGGAGAGCGGGTGGACAGGGGAATACAGAAGGAACGCAGGCGCCTGGAATTTCTCAGGAAGCAGGCAGACTACATTGTGGACACCAGCAATATGCTGACCCGAGAGCTGAAAGCGGAATTAGAGAAGATTTTTGTGCAGAATCAGGATTATAAGAACCTGTTTGTCACCATTGTGTCCTTTGGGTTTAAATATGGAATTCCCACGGATTCCGATTTGGTATTTGACGTGCGGTTTCTGCCCAATCCCTATTACGTGGAAGGGCTGCGGGCCAAAACCGGCAATGACAAAGAGATACAGGATTACGTGATGCAGTATCCGGAGGCCGGCCAGTTTCTGGACAAACTGGAAGAGATGGTTAAATTCCTGATTCCCCATTACATTACAGAGGGGAAAACAGCCCTTGTGATCAGCATCGGGTGCACCGGCGGAAAACACCGTTCCGTTACCCTTGCCAACGGCCTGTTTGAACGGCTGAAACATCAGAAAGAATTTGGAATTAAGATTGACCACAGAGACATTCAAAAGGATGCGCTGCGCAATAAATAAATGCACAGAGAGGGATTTCAGATTCCGGAAAATGTGCGGCAGACAGGGATTTAGATTCCGGAAAAATGTGCAGCAGACAGGGAAAATCAGCGGGAGGAAAGCGTTATGTCTTTTTCCGGTCAGGTAAAAGAGGAACTGGTGCGCCAGGTGTCCGAGAGCAGGCATTGCAGGCTTGCAGAGATTGGGGCAATTTTAAGTTTTGCGGGAAAAACAGAAGAGGCAGGCGGAGAGCATATTCTGCGGATTTACACAGAGAATCTCCTGCTTGCCCGTAAATATTTTATATTGATGAAAAAGACCTTTCAGGTCACATGCCGGATTGCCGTGCGGCAGAATATTTATCTTCACAAAAGCAGAACCTTTGTGATTTCACTTTTGGGGGAACAGGAGGTGAAGCGGGTGCTGCAGGCGGTGAAATGGCGGAATGAAAAAAATGAAGATATCCGGACCAGGGAGCTGGTGTGCGGCCTTCTGGTACAGAAATCCTGCTGCCGCAGGGCTTTTATCCGGGGGGCTTTTTTAAGCGCAGGCTCCATGAGCGATCCGGAGAAATCCTATCATTTTGAGATTGTCTGCACCGGAGAAGGGAAAGCCAGACAATTGATGGAGATTATCAACAGCTTTGAGATGGACGCCAAGGTGGTGATGCGCAAGAAGAACCATGTGGTGTATTTAAAGGAAGGCTCCCAGATTGTGGATATGCTGAATATTATGGAAGCCCATGTGTCTTTGATGAACCTGGAAAATGTACGGATCATAAAGGAAATGCGCAATTCGGTTAACCGTAAGGTGAATTGCGAAACAGCCAATATTAATAAAACAGTCAGTGCGGCGGTGAAGCAGTTGGAAGATATCAATTATATCAAAAATGCCAGAGGACTGGACAGCCTGCCAGATAATTTAAGGGAAATTGCACTGGTGCGTCTGGAGTACCCCCAGGCGCCGCTGAAAGAGCTGGGAGCCTATTTGGAGCCTCCGGTGGGAAAATCCGGAGTGAACCACAGGCTGCGCAGGCTGTCAGAACTGGCAGAGGAGCTGCGGCAGGCAGGAAATTAGGAGGAATTATGGAAAGAAGGAAACTTTTATTCGTATTTAACCCTTTTTCCGGAAAGGGCCAGATAAAAAGTAAGCTGTTTGAAATAGTGGATCAGTTTGTAAAAAGCGGATACGAGGTTACGGTTTATCCCACCCAGAAGCCCCAGGACGCCATGGAGCTGGTGAAGGAACGGGCCGGGGAATATGAACTGGTGATATGCAGCGGCGGAGACGGTACGTTAGATGAAGTGGTGACAGGCATGATGTGCCGGGAAAACAAGAGGCCCATCGGCTACATTCCGGCCGGAAGCACCAATGATTTTGCCAGCTCCCTGGGGTTTCCCAGGAGTATGGAGGAGGCTGCGGCGGCTGCAGTGAACGGAATTCCTTTTGCCTGCGACGTGGGAGAGTTTAACGGGGATTATTTTGTCTATATTGCGGCTTTCGGGCTGTTTACCGATGTATCCTATGCCACCAGCCAGGAGCTGAAGAACCGGATTGGACATATCGCATATATTCTGGAAGGGCTGAAACGGCTTCCCACTATACAGTCTTACCATCTGCAGGTTACCTGGGAAGGGCAGACCATTGAAGATGAATTTATCTACGGCATGGTGACCAACTCCACTTCTGCAGGAGGATTTAAAAATATTACCGGGAAAAATGTTCAGCTGGACGACGGGCTTTTTGAAGTTACGCTGATCCGTATGCCGAAAAATCCCATTGAACTGAATGAAATTATCGCAAGCCTTACCAATCTCATAGACAATACGGATTCCATTTATACCTTTAAGACCGGCAGCCTGCAGATCAAAAGTCTGGAAGAGATTCCCTGGACTCTGGACGGGGAGTACGGAGGGACCCACAGTGAGGTGGAAATCAGGAATCAGAAACAGGCCGTACAAATTATGGTAAAAAACTCAGAATTATCTGTATAAGTCCTTTTCTTTTTGGGAAAAATGCGGTAAAATGTAAACAGTATTTGTCCAGGGGCGCGTTTGGATGATATCCCGCCATTTGCTGTAGGAGCGTATCCGGAAACATCTTCCGGCAATATACGGCTCAGACAGTCTCCAGACGCGGCCCGGGGCAAATCTATATGAAATTTAGGAGAGTTCCCCGGACAGGGAACAGAAATGGAGGAAGAGAAATGTTAGTATCTGCAAAAGAAATGTTACAGAAAGCAAAAGCAGGACACTATGCTGTGGGCCAGTTCAACATCAACAATCTGGAGTGGACAAAATCTATCTTACTTACCGCACAGGAATTGAAATCTCCGGTGATTCTGGGCGTATCAGAAGGCGCTGGAAAATACATGGCCGGATATAAGACCGTAGTAGGAATGGTAAACGGTATGTTGGAAGAGCTGAACATCACAGTTCCCGTAGCAATCCATCTGGATCACGGCAGCTATGAAGGATGCCTGAAATGCGTGGAAGCAGGATTTTCTTCTATCATGTTTGACGGTTCTCATTATCCAATTGATGAGAATGTAGAAAAGACCAAAGAACTGGTAAAAATTGCCCATGACAAGGGAATGTCCATCGAAGCGGAAGTAGGCTCCATCGGCGGAGAAGAAGACGGTGTGATTGGCGCAGGAGAGTGTGCAGATCCTAACGAGTGCAAGGCAATTGCAGATCTGGGCGTTGATATGCTTGCAGCAGGAATCGGCAATATCCACGGCAAATATCCGGACAACTGGGCAGGCTTAAGCTTTGAAACATTAGATGCAGTTCAGCAGAAAACAGGCGATATGCCCTTAGTGCTTCACGGCGGTACCGGTATTCCGGAAGATATGATCAAGAAAGCAATTTCTTTGGGCGTAGCTAAGATTAATGTAAATACAGAATGTCAGCTTTCCTTTGCAGCAGCTACCAGAGAATACATCGAAGCAGGTAAGGATCAGCAGGGCAAAGGCTTTGACCCGAGAAAATTACTGGCTCCCGGCGCAGAAGCAATTAAGGCAACTGTAAAAGAGAAAATGGAATTATTCGGTTCCGTAGGCAAGGCAGAATAATTTTAAGCTCTATCCTCAGTTTATTTTGGAATTGTTTCATGCTGCAGAACCGGGGCATTTATCAAACACGCGCTGGGAGCGCTGTTGTCTATTTTTTATAAAAATAAGACAGAAATGAAATAAATTTATCCGAAATAGCAAAAAATAAAATATTTCTGAAAATTCTATTGCTTTTTTCTAAAAAGTAGAGTATCTTATTACCAGACAGAAAATAAACGATAGAACAAGGGTGTTCCAAGAGGCTTGGAATGCCCTTTTTTTGGAAAGGATGAGAATATGAGCGAATACTATAATGTAGCGGAAATCTTCGGTGAAAACGTGTTCAACGATGCAGTCATGCAGGAACGGCTGCCCAAGAAGGTTTACAAAAGGCTAAAAGATGTGATCAGCGAGGGAAGAGAACTGGATCTGGAAACGGCGGACGTGGTTGCCCATGAGATGAAAGAGTGGGCCATTGAAAAGGGGGCCACCCATTATACCCACTGGTTTCAGCCTTTAACCGGCGTAACGGCGGAAAAGCACGATTCTTTTATTACAGCGCCCATGTCCAATGGAAAAGTCCTGATGAGTTTTTCCGGAAAAGAGCTGATCAAGGGAGAGCCGGACGCCTCATCTTTCCCTTCCGGCGGCCTTCGGGCCACGTTTGAAGCAAGGGGCTATACTGCCTGGGACTGCACCTCGCCGGCATTTGTAAGGCAGGATGCAGCAGGAGCCACGCTCTGTATCCCCACCGCTTTCTGTTCCTACACCGGAGAGGCGCTGGATCAGAAAACCCCTCTGCTGCGTTCCATGGAAGCAATCAATGCTCAGTCCATCCGCCTGCTGCGGCTGTTCGGCAATGTTACCTCCAAAAAAGTAACTCCCTCCGTGGGGCCGGAGCAGGAATACTTTCTGGTTGACCGGCAGAAATATTTAAAGAGAAAAGATTTGATTTTTACCGGGCGCACGCTGTTCGGCGCAATGCCTCCCAAGGGCCAGGAAATGGATGACCACTACTTCGGCGCCATCCGGGAGCGGATTGCGGCTTATATGAAGGACGTGAACAAAGAATTGTGGAAACTGGGAGTCAGCGCCAAAACCCAGCACAACGAAGTGGCTCCTGCGCAGCACGAACTGGCGCCTATTTATGCAGAAGCCAATATTGCGGTGGATCACAACCAGCTTGTAATGGAAACGTTAAAGAAAGTGGCCGGCCGTCATGGAATGACCTGCCTTTTGCATGAAAAGCCTTTTGCCGGGGTCAACGGCTCCGGCAAACATAACAACTGGTCTATTACTACAGACGATGGCATCAATATGTTAGATCCGGGCAAGACTCCCCATGACAATATTCAGTTTCTTTTAGTGCTGACCTGTATTCTGAAAGCAGTGCACAAACATGCGGATCTGCTTCGGGAATCTGCAGCAGATGCAGGAAATGATCACAGATTAGGGGCAAATGAGGCGCCGCCTGCCATTATTTCTATTTTCCTTGGCGAGCAGCTTCAGGATGTTCTGACCCAGCTAATCAGCACCGGAGAAGCCACCCGAAGCCTGAAGGGGGAAGTGCTTCAGACCGGCGTAAAGACGCTGCCGGATTTTATGAAAGACGCCACAGACCGAAACCGCACCTCACCCTTTGCCTTTACCGGCAATAAATTTGAATTCCGCATGGTGGGCTCCAATGATTCCATTGCGGCGCCCAATGTTGTGCTGAATACCATTGTGGCGGAAGCGTTTTCTGATGCCTGTGATGTGCTGGAGAAGGCCGATGATTTCGAGATGGCAGTCCATGACCTGATCAAGATGCAGGCCATTGAACATCAGGATATTGTCTTTAATGGAAACGGCTATTCTCCGGAATGGGTGGAGGAAGCAGAACGCAGAGGGCTTCCCAATATCACCAATATGGTGGATGCAGTTCCGGCCCTTGTTACAGAGAAGGCAATTGCATTGTTTGAGAAATTCAATGTGTTTACAAAAGCGGAACTGGAGTCCAGAAGCGAGATTCACTATGAGAACTATGCAAAAGCCATTAATATAGAAGCCAGGGCAATGATTGATATGGCAGGGAAGCAGATTATTCCGGCTGTCATTAAATATACCACAGCCCTTGCAAATTCCATCAATTCCGTAAAAGCTGCCTGTGAGGCCGATTTAAGCGTTCAGATTGGACTGCTGACAGAAGTTTCCGGGCTTCTGGCTGAAACAAAAGCAGCGTTAACCAGGCTCACCGGGGCTGCAGAACAGGCCTGTGCAATGCCTCAGGGCAGGGAACAGGCGGTATGTTACCGGGATGAGGTCAAAACAGCCATGGACGCGCTCCGCGCTCCGGTAGATAAACTGGAAATGATTGTGGACAAAGAAATGTGGCCCATGCCGTCCTACGGAGACTTGATTTTCGAAGTATAAGGTGCAGAAAGGGAGGATGCCAGGTAACCTCTTTGTCACCTGGCATTTATTATGAAAAAGTTTATTCAAATAGTAACTTGTGATTGTCATTTGTTATGGTTTTATTATATGCGGAAGAAATGAAGTTTTCATGTTGCTGAAATGAAACTTTTTTGAATCTAAAATGAATAATCTGTGAACAGAACAGATAATAAACGGTATTTTTGTCGGACCACAACGCTGTGGAGAACGGGAAAAGTACCGTTTTTTATATAGAAAAATTGATTACAGGGAGGAATTATTATGACAGAAGAAACAATTGTAAGCCTGATAAGTGAACATACCTTTGGCATCTGGTTTTTAATCGGAGCTGCGCTGGTGTTTTGGATGCAGGCAGGCTTTGCTATGGTAGAGGCAGGTTTTACCAGGGCAAAGAACAGCGGAAATATTTTGATGAAAAATCTGATGGATTTCTGTATCGGGACGGTAATGTTCATTTTGATTGGTTTTTCCCTTCTGTTGGGAGAAGATTTAATGGGTTTTATCGGGAAGCCGGGATTTGACATTTTTACCGCTTATCAGGAATTTGATTTTTCTAATTTTGTATTTAACCTGGTATTCTGCGCCACTACGGCCACCATTGTGTCCGGCGCTATGGCGGAGCGGACCAAGTTTTTGTCCTACTGCATTTATTCCGGTGTGATTTCTGCATTGATTTACCCTATTGAAGCTCACTGGATCTGGGGCGGCGGCTGGCTGGCGCAGATGGGATTTCATGATTTTGCAGGTTCCTGCGCCATCCATATGGTAGGCGGTATCTCCGCCCTGATCGGAGCAAAAATATTGGGTCCCCGAATTGGAAAATTTACCACAGACAAAAACGGAAAGGTTACGAAAGTTAATGCATTTCCGGGACATAATCTCCCGCTGGGATGCCTGGGATGCTTCATTCTCTGGTTTGGCTGGTATGGGTTTAACGGAGCGGCAGCAACCAGTATCCCTCAGCTTGGTTCTATCTTTTTAACGACAACTATTGCGCCGGCTGTGGCAACGGTGGTTTGTATGGTGTTTACCTGGGTGAAATTCGGCAAACCGGATGTTTCCATGTGTCTGAATGCGTCATTGGCGGGACTGGTGGGAATTACCGCGCCCTGTGATGTAACAGACGCCTTCGGCGCGCTGGCCGTTGGAATTGTCTCAGGCCTTTTGGTGGTATTTGGCGTATGGTTCCTGGATTACAAGCTTCATGTGGACGATCCAGTGGGCGCCGTTGCAGTACATTGCTTAAACGGAATCTGGGGAACTTTGGCTGTAGGGCTTTTTGCCACTTCTTCTGCGCCGGGAAGCGAGATTGACGGCCTGTTTTACGGCGGCGGCTTTCATCAGCTTGGCCTGCAGGCATTGGGAATCCTGTCAGTAGGAATCTGGACGGTTGTGACAATAACCATTGCGTTTCTGGCAATTAAGGCAACGATTGGGCTTCGGGTGACGGAGGAAGAAGAGATAGTGGGTCTGGATTCCACAGAACATGGAATTGCTTCTGCATATTCTGGATTCAGCATTATGGATGTATCCAACACGATGACGATGGATATCAACGAAAACACCAATCTGGGTACGCCGGAGTATGAGAATGCTTCTGAGGCATTAAGAGACGCGGCAGTTCCGGTGGTGGCTGCACCAGGCGTTGGCGCCGGCAGCGGTATGTACAAAGTCACAATTGTGGCGAAGCTGTCCCGGTATGACAAACTGAGAAAGGTCATGAATGAGCTTGGTGTCACGGGAATGACTGTTACTCAGGTAATGGGCTGCGGAATTCAGAGAGGCGCCGGAGAGAAATACAGGGGCGTGGAACTGGACGCAACCTTGCTTCCGAAAGTAAAACTGGAAATTATCGTCGGAAATATTCCGGTGGAGAAAGTAATTCAGGCGGCGAAGAAAACACTGTATACCGGACATATCGGCGATGGCAAGATTTTTGTGTATGAAGTGGCAAAGGTTGTGAAAATCCGCACCGGCGAGGAAGATCTGGAGGCGCTTTTGGATGTGGAGTAGATAAGGAAAGGGAAGTTTTAGGGCAGGGAAAGATAATTTATAAGGAAAATGCGGAAGAATTTTTATATCGGCGAAAGGAGAAAATCTCTGGATTTTTTGGCACAAACGGATTATAATGGATCAAAGACCAGTACAGCGGGAGGATTGGGAAATGGAAAATAATCTGTTGTTTGTCAACCAGAATAAAGAAATTATTCAGGAATTTCTGACAGCTATGGAGGGGAGAAAGGGGAATTTCGTTACAGACACGGCAGACAGCGGTCTGGAGGCTGCGTATCTATTGAAGAAAAAGAAATATAAGGTGGTAGTCACAGGACTGGATCTGCCGACGTATGACGGTTCTAAGGTGATAGAGTATTTAAACCGCAATTATCCGGAAACCGTGTGCATTGTATACACCTGGAGACTGGAGCTGGCCCACCTGAGGCTACTGATCAATGAGAGGAACGTATTCCGGATTTTTCAGAGGCCGGTAAAGTACCACAAGCTGTACGATGCCATAATGGACGGAATTGTAAAATATGACCGCCGTGAAATTGATGTGCTGAACCGCCGTGAGATGGAACAGGAATTGAGGAAAAAATCCCTGCAGGCGGCGGAATTAAAAAGGGTGACAGAAGAAAGGGACTGGGAGCGGGAAGAACTGGTGAAGTTTTTGGGTTCTCTGCTGAATGTGTTCCTTCATGACGTCAAATCCCAGCTGCCGGGAAAGGGAACCTGGCAGCTGGCCCGTTATGAAAAGAAGCTGACCGCCTGGCTGTTAGAGCATGAACGGTCGCCGTTAAAGAGCCTGGAGGAAGTGAAAAAGGATATTTACGGCAGATTTCTGTATCCGGAGTATAACCAGAAAGTGGAAATCCGTCTGGATGAGGGAGCGGGAGTGCCTTCCCAGGAGTTTTGCGGCAGCCTGCATTTCATTGTCTGGCTCCTTCTTACAAGGTTTGTCATGATTTCTTCCGTTTATGATGTCCGGGTGATTCTGATTCCCATGGGCCAGGAGCGGTTCCGTGTGCGGGTGGAAGGCCTGTTTCCGGAAGGCGTCTGGGGAACAGCCCATGAAGAGATGACCGCACGGGTGATGACCAGTGTCACCCAGACAATCTTAGAGAGCTTTGCTCAGCGTTTTACCCAGAGCATCAGCGATGAAAAAGTTATTTACTATATGGAGCTGTAAATCGGTCTTTCCATTGATCAGAAATGGGGCTGTCGGGAAACAGCTCCATTTCTGTCTGTATTCAGCGATAAAAGCATGCTCACTGAAATCAGGGATTTTCTCCCGGTATCTCGTTCTCTCCGATATTGTTGTCCTCAGGAGCGTTGTCCTCCGGCGGATCGATATCTTCCGGTTCTTCCGGCATCTCGTCCTCCGGCGGATCGTCATCCTCTTTTTTATCACTGGTATGCTCTTTGTCGTCTTTGTTGGGCTTGCCTGTGATGCCCTGTGACTGATCGGGAATTTCCACCGGCGGGATTTCCGGAACCATGGAAGCGGCCGTGTGGACGGTACAGTAATTTTCCTGTGACAGAGAATCCGACAACAGGAAAGGCCCGTCCTCCGTATCCGGAGATCCGCCTACAATATAGATGCCGCCCTGTCTGTTTTCCTGTGGGCAGAATTCGTTTGCAAGCATACCGGAAGCTGTGCAGATGGTGGCGCTTACGTGGTGATCGCAGTACTCTGTGGGGACGGTTCCGGCGGCAAAAAATTCCGTTTCCACCATGCTTCCCCTGGGATCGGCGTCGCACAGGCCCTCCACGGCCAGTTTGCCGGATTTTTTGCATACGGCGGCAGTGGAGATGCCTTCCGGCTGGGTAAAATCTCTGTACTCCAGATTTTCATGAATTCTTCCCATAATATTGCGCCAGAGAGTTTTGGGGTTGGAAGTCAGCGCACCGTCCTGGGGAGTGTTGTCGTCGTATCCGCACCAGACAGAGCAGGTGTAGTAAGGGGTAAACCCGGCGAACAAAGCGTCCCTGTTCTTGGTGGTGGTTCCTGTTTTGCCTGCAATGGGCATATTTCCGAAGTTTACTGCGCCGCCGGTTCCCACTGTGACCACATCCTGCATGGCGGAAGTCAGCAGAAAGGCAGTGCTTTCCTTCAGTACCGTATGAGTTTCCTGGGTATTGTCAATCAGCACATTGCCGTTGTGATCCAGAATCCTGGTATAAAACCGGGGTTTTGTGTAGGTTCCGCCGTCGGCAATGGTGGCATAGGCGGCAGTCAGCTCCAGATTGGTAACGCCCTGAGTAATGCCCCCTAAAGCTAAGGACTGTACAATATCATCTTCCGTCAGTGTGGTAAATCCGAAGTTTGTCAGATAATCATAACCGGTCTGAGGAGAAATATCAGTCAGGGTTTTGACGGTTACCACGTTGATGGATTTGGTAATGGCGTAGCGGATGGTGGTAAATCCCCGGTAATTATTGTCATAGTTGCGCAGGGAGGTTCCGTTGGCATAGGAAAAGGGAGCGTCGTCCTGGACGGTAGCCAGAGTCATTCCGGCGGTGTCTAAAGCCGGAGCGTAAGCGGCAAGAACCTTGAAGGTAGAGCCGGGCTGCCTGGTGGTGTCCGTGGCCCGGTTCAGGGTACGGCTTCCGCTTTTATCGCCTCTTCCTCCCACAATTGCCTTAATGTCTCCGGTAAATTGATCCATAATGGTGACGGCTGCCTGGGGCTGCAGGGTAAAAACTACAGATTCCCCGTTCTCAACAATGGTATCACCCGGCCCCATAATTTCTGATTTATAAGCGTCGATGGCCGCCTGGGCTTCTTCCTGACTGGAAAAATTCAGGGAGTAATCCGGATTGGAGGCGCTGTAATAGGAAATCATGGTCTGATCGCTGTAATTTTTCATAGTGCCGTCTTTTTCTTCCACAGTCAGCCGGTAGGAAAAGGAATACTGAGGCGCTGTGGAGTAATTTTCCGCGTTATTGACTTCTTCATCGCAAATCTGCTGAATTCCCATATCCTGGGTGGATTCAATGGTAAGGCCGCTGTTGTAGAGGGCTTTGTAAGCCTGGGTGTCGGTATATCCTTTTTTCTCCACCAGATCCCTGGCCACCTGGTCAATGACCGCGTCTACAAAATATGAGTTGGGGTTGTCTGCCGCATATTCAATATTTACCTGCTGAATGCGGGAATAAACGTCGTCTTTTAAGGCGTCGTTGTATTCATTGTCTGAAATATAGCCCTGATCCTTCATATTTTTCAGAACCAGTCTCCGCCGCTTGTCATTTTCCTTGGGATGGCTCACCGGGTTGTAGGCGGAAGGATTTTTGGTGATCCCGGCGATTACAGCCCCTTCCGACAGAGACAGTTCCGAGACGTCTTTGCCGAAATAACGGCGGGAAGCAGACTGTACGCCCAGGGTATTCTGTCCCAGATTGATGGTGTTTAAATAATTTTCCAATACCCATTCCTTGGATTTTACCTTGCTCAGCTCTATGGCAAGATACTGTTCCTGGATTTTCCGCTTTACCTTCTCAATGCCGGACTGATTGGTCCATCCTTCAAATACGTTGTTTTTCAGAAGCTGCTGTGTGATGGTGCTTGCGCCCTGACTGAAATGAAAGCCATTGGCAATGCCGGTAAAGCCCGCCCGGATAATTCCTTTCAAATCAATGCCGTTGTGTTCGTAGAACCGTTCGTCCTCAATGGCCACAAAGGCATGCTGAAGATCTTCTGGAATTTCATCCAGCGTGACATACACCCGGTTGGAGCCGGAAGCCACCAGTTTGGCGGTCTGATTGCCCTGGTTATCCAGGACTACGGACAGATAGCCGGTGGGGGTGGGGTCAATATCAGAAATATCCGGGGCAGAATCAATAATGCCCTTGAAAACTCCGATTCCCGCGCAGCCGCCGATGACAACAGCCGCTATGAAGCAGATCAGCAGCGTTTTAAAGAAAATCACTGAAAATTTCCTGCGTACCAGAGAGGCTGTGGAAGTAAGTTGTTTTTCTTTCCGCGATACGCCTTTTTTTCCATAATTCATTGGTAAACCTCCTTTACAAAGAAATGCCGAATACAATCCGTGAAATATTACCCATATTTATAGAGGTAGTATCTGATTTATCACTGCAAATTAACCATAAGATTCCTGCCGCCGTACAGACGGAAGGCAAAACTTTCTCCATATTATAACAAAAAAGAATTGCGAAATAAAGAAAAATTTTGCGGCTTGTGGAATTACCTGTAAATATGTTAAAATGAAAAACAGCGGAGCAGGCCTTAACATGATTTGCAGGCATGTCCCAAAGACCGGCAGAGGGAGGAAATTAGTTCAGTGAAAACATTGTACCAGGGCGGAAGCGGCGAGATTGTGGAAAAAAAGTCACGTTTTATTGCAACCACAGAGAAAATCGAAACAGAAGAAGAGGCATTGGCATTTATCGGAAGAATGAAAAAGCAGTACTGGGACGCAAGACATAACTGCTATGCTTTTGTTGCCGGGGAACATCACAGCCTGCAGCGGTGCAGTGATGACGGAGAACCTGCCGGCACAGCCGGACGCCCCATGTTAGATGTGCTGCTTAAGGAGGACATTCACAATATTGCCGTGGTGGTCACCAGATATTTCGGCGGAACGCTTCTTGGAACCGGAGGTCTGGTGCGGGCTTACCAGAAGGCGGTGCAGTCTGGCTTAGAACACAGCGTGATCATTGATAAACTGCCGGGAAGGCTTCTTAAGGTGGAATGCGATTACAATACCATTGGAAAGATCCAGTATATCCTGGCGCAGAAGCAGATAACGGCTGTTGATGTCAGCTATACCGACAAAGTAGTGACAGAGGTGATGGCGCCCATGGATCAATTGGAGCTGCTGCAGAAGGAAATTACAGATAAAACCAGCGGAACAGCAGGTTTTCAGGTGGGCGGGCCTGCAGAATTTGCCGTAATTGACGGAAAAATAAAAATTTTTAAAAAAATTTAAAAAAATGCTTGCAATTCTGTCAGAACTCGTATATAATACATTTTGTTGAAAACAATGGCCCATCGCCAAACGGTAAGGCAACGGACTCTGACTCCGTCATTTCAAGGTTCGAATCCTTGTGGGCCAGCTTGAAACCCATCACAGAATGTGATGGGTTTTTATCATATATACAGAAAGTTGGAAATGGGAGGAAGTTATGTACCGTTTTGATAGCAGAGTTCGTTACAGTGAAGTGGACAGCAAAGGCGCCGTTAAGATGAATGCGATTCTGGATTATTTTCAGGACTGCAGTTCCTTTCAGGCGGAAGAGCTGGGCGTGGGTCTTTCTTATATGGCAGAACAGGGCCTGGTCTGGGTATTGACCTGCTGGCAGGTGGAGCTGAAGCGTTATCCTGTTTTTGGTGAAAAAATACAGGTCAGCACATGGCCCTATGATTTTAAAGGCTTTTTCGGCTACCGCAATTACACCATGAAGGGTGAAGGGGAGGAGCTTCTGGCATGCGCCAATTCCATCTGGGCGCTGCTTGACATTGAAAGCAAAAAGCCGGTCAGGGTGCCGGAGGAGATGACGGACGCCTATGAATTTTTTCCCAGGCTGCCTATGGAACCTGGGTCCAGAAAGGTGGTTCTGCCAGAAGGGATGGAGGCGAAGGAGCCTTTTCCCGTGCACAAATATCACATTGACACCAATCAGCATGTGAATAATGGAAAATACATCTGTATGGCTCAGGAATATCTGCCTTCGGGATTTCATACCGGCAGGATGAAGGCGGAATACCGGAAAGCTGCCGTATATGGAGATATGATATATCCCTATGCCATTCAGGGAGAGAACAAAATTACCGTAAATCTGGCGGATGCCCAGGGCAATCCCTATGCGGTGATAGAATTGGAGGAAAAAGTATGATTCGGTTAGGAGAAAAGCAAAGTCTTACAGTGGTAAAACAGGTAGAATTCGGCGTTTATCTGGCAGAACGGGAAGGGGACGAGACAAGGGTGCTGCTTCCGGCCCGGCAGGTGCCGGAAGGAACGCAGATGGGAGATAGGATAGAAGTGTTTGTCTATAAGGATTCCAAAGATCGGATGATTACCACCACCCGGGAGCCGAAGCTGAAAATGGGAGAGGTGAAAGCCCTTACCGTCATATCCGTACAGGGCATCGGCGCATTTCTGGACTGGGGCCTGGAAAAAGATTTATTTCTTCCGTATAAAGAGCAGATCGGCAAAGTCCGGGAGCAGGACGAAATACTGGTAAGGCTGTATACGGATAAAAGCAGGCGGCTCTGCGCCAGCATGAAAGAGATTTATGAAATACTGGATACCGACTCTCCGTATCAGGCGGGAGATACGGTGCAGGGACGGGTCTATGAGTTCAGCGACAATTTCGGTACGTTTGTAGCGGTGGATGACCGCTATTCCGCGTTGATTCCCCGTCATGAGGATCACAGTTTTCTTCGGATTGGAGACTGTGTCAATGCCAGGGTGACCGGCGTAAAACCCGATGGGAAACTGGATCTGACTACGAGGGAAAAGGCCTATGTGCAGATGAATCAGGACGCCCTTAAGGTGTTGGAGCTGTTGGATCAGTACGGGGGCGAGCTTCCCTTTACTGATAAAGCGTCTCCGGAGCTTATTCTGCAGGAAACCAAAATGAGCAAAAATGCGTTTAAGCGTGCAGTGGGGCGGCTGTACAAGGAACGGCAGATAGAAATTACCAAAGAAAATATCCGGAAATTATAGGAGGGAGCTATGTCTGAAAACAAAGGTGTAAATCGTATTTTTCTGCTGACGGTGGTTCTCTATGTGGGGATGAGTTTTGCATTAAGTTTCTTATCGGTTTTTGTTCCTTCATTCCAGAACATGTCCAATTATACTGCCATCCTGATTTCACAGATGTTGGTGTTTGTGCCGGGATTTCTGTACCTCAGAACAGTTTCCCGCCGGGTTCCCGCTGTAGTGCAGCAGGAAGAAGGACGGCAGGAGGAACGAAAAAC
Organism: Lachnospiraceae bacterium; assembly: GCA_910575555.1. Lineage (GTDB taxonomy): Bacteria > Bacillota > Clostridia > Lachnospirales > Lachnospiraceae > Petralouisia. The sequence goes on from CAJTFX010000011.1 coordinate 102,018, forward strand.
AGGAATTCTGCAGTTGCTTCCCTATCGGAAAATCAGCATCGGTACCATAGCCCTTGTGGTGGTGTGTACGTATCTGATGTACCCCCTGATCATTGTGCTGAATGCCATTTCCATGATTTTCAGCACTTCCGGCTCAGCGGCAGTTCTGGATATGGTGCAGGGGCAGAATTTTTTTCTCAGCCTGCTGTTTACAGCGGTAATGCCGGCCTGTGTAGAGGAATTTCTGTTCCGGGGCCTGATGTTTCAGACCTATAAAAAGAGCAGGATGCTTCCGGCCATTCTGCTGACCGGATTTCTGTTCGGCTGTATGCATATGAACCTGAACCAGTTCATCTATGCTTTTGCCCTCGGCATTTACCTGGCGTTTCTGGTGGAAGCCACCGGCAGTATCTTCAGCTCCATGATCGCCCACTTTACGCTGAATGCCACCAGTGTGGTGATGAGCTTCCTTCTTCCCATCCTGTACCATGCCGCAGGCATAGACCCCGATATGCAGATACAGGCAGGCGGCTATGCCTCCACTATGGAAAGCAGCGAGCTTCTGATGTTCCTGATGGGAATTACAATCTGGGCGATTATTGCAGTAGGCACCACCTGCGGCGCAGTGGGAATTTATATCGCCATCTGTAAAATCAACCATCGCTGGGACTATGTGAAAAGAATGTTCTCAGGAGGGACGAGAGAGCGGATCATTACCATTCCGCTGATTGCTGCGGCGCTGATCTGCTTTGCGGTGATGGGAATGCGTATTTATATAGAAAGAATGGGATAGAATAAAGGCAGGGGCGTTGGAACTGTCTGTGTATTGCCTGGTACTACAACGAAGGTTTTATATTTGGGTACGGACAGAACTACCGGATTGCCCTTTGCCCCGCAAACCGGGCAGTGTTCCGGCGAACTAACTGCAAACTGCGTCTAAGGAGTTCCGGAGAGCCGTCACTCCCAAGACTTCGTAAGCAGTGGATTTCGCCTCCACACAATACGCCCGTGACTCGTTTGCTTATGCAAAGGGCAATCCGGTAGTTCTTGCGTATCGAAATATAGATTGTTCGTTCTATAGACGCAAGGACGGAACTGTTTTAACACACAGGAAATAGGAAAGAACTATAGGAGCCAAAAGCAGGCCATATATATTCCAGCACACAGAAAATGGGAACAACCAACCCCAACCATAGCGTTTATATTCCAACACACAGAAAATGGGAACAACCAACCCCCAACCATAGCGTTCATATTCCAATACAAATGAAATGGGAGCAACCAACCCCAACCATAGCGTTTATATTCCAATACACAGGAAATTCGGGATTGCCCTTCCTCATAAGTGAACAATTCACGGGCGCCCTTAGTGAAGGCAAAATCCACTGCTTACAGAGACTTAGGAAGGAAGGCTTTCCTGACTTCCTTAGTCGAAGTTAGCAGTTAGTTTGCCGAAACGCTGCCCGGTTCCCGTTGAGGAAGGGCAATCCCGAATTCCCGTCCGTCATTGGAAATAACCGCCGCCCCCGTTGAGGAAGAACCATCCCGAATTCCCGTCCGTCATTGGAAATAACCGCCGCCCCCGTTGAGGAAGAACCATCCCGAATTCCCGTCCGTCATTGGAACATAACCGCTCCCGTTGAGGAAGAACCATCCCGAATTCCCGTCCGTCATTAGAATAAAACCGGCTCAGGGCCACCACAAAAGGAATATCCAAGACACTCCTTTCAGGCAGCCCTGAGCCCAGGAAATCAGATGGAAATATCAATATTTCCGCCCACATGAGGATTCACAGACTGTTCCATGAGTTTAATCATGGAGTCCCCCATGTTTTCCATCGTATCCAGTTGTTTGCTCAGCATAATCGTCCCAACGTCATTGTTGACCTGGGTCATGCTGAGAGCAGTTGATAAAGAAGCAATATCCATATTCGTGCCTCCTTTCCTAGATTTTAGAACCGTGCAGAAACGCTGCACGGTTTCACAGGGAAATGACCCTGTTCTTATTATGGCACGAGACACAGGAAAAATCAATATCAGATAAGCAGGAGGTTTAGACGATGTATGATGTAATTATTTTAGGAAGCGGCCCGGCAGGATTAAGCGCGGCCATTTATGCACAGAGGGCAAGATTAAGCGCTTTAATAATAGAAGAAAAGCCTTTAAGCGGAGGCCAGATTCTGGATACCTATGAGGTGGATAATTATCCGGGGCTGCCTGGGATTACCGGATTTGAAATGGGCCAGAAATTCCGCGCCCATGCAGATAAACTGGGGGCTGAAGTGGTGAACGCCCAGGTGCTTGAAGTGAAAGTAGAGGGTGAGAAAAAAGTGGTTTCCACTGCAAAAGGCGATTATGAAGCCAAAAGCCTGATTATTGCAACGGGAGCCAGACACCGGAAACTGGGGGTGCCCGGAGAAGATAAACTGGTGGGAATGGGAGTGTCCTACTGCGCCACCTGCGACGGCGCGTTTTTCCGGGGAAAATCTGTGGCTGTAGCCGGCGGCGGCGACGTGGCCCTGGAAGATGCATTGTTTCTGGCCCGGGGCTGTGAAAAAGTTTACCTGATTCACAGAAGAGATGAGTTCCGGGGCGCAGGGATTCTGCAGGAACGGGTAAGGGAGACGCCTAATATTGAACTGGTGCTGAACAGCAACTTAATCTCTATTCAGGGAGAAGAGGAGGTTTCGTCGGTTCTTGTCCGCAATAACAAAGAAAATACCGACAGGGAAATTCCGGTGCAGGGAGTGTTTATTGCAGTGGGCATTGAGCCTAATTCCAGTGCGGTGAAGGATCTGGTGGCCCAGGACGCCCAGGGGTATATTGTGGCCGGCGAGGATACAAAGACCAGCGCAGAAGGAGTATTTGCAGCGGGAGATGTGAGAACCAAGCAGCTTCGGCAAGTGCTGACAGCGGCTGCCGACGGGGCGAACGCAGTAACCTCGGCAGAGAAATATATTACTGAAAAGAATCAATAATTTTTCATGACAATACAATAATGACAAGATCAGAGCAAATATTGCAACTTTTTTGTAAAAGATTACGGTTGACATAAACAGCCCTCCTTGTTATAATAAATCCTGTAATAAATTTGTAACATATGAAGAATCCTATCGGGACTTCATGCTTTATAGAAGATTATGGGCTAAAATGGAGGGTATTGTTATTATGAACAGGAATTCAATTAGAAAAGCAACAACATGTTGTTTAACTGCCGCAGTGGTATTAACAGGAAGTTCTTTTGTGTCTCACGCAGCAGTAAGCGCTGGAGCAGGCGACCTGATTTCAGCAGCGACAGAAGCACCGGCAGATACTGGTAAGAAAGCAGATAAAGCAGAAGATAATAATGCAACCGCAGGCGTAACCGAGATTTTTGCAAATTCTCTGGCGCCCAGACAGGAAGCGATTGATACAGGCGCAGCCAAGGAAGAAGCTGAGGCTCCTGCTAAGACAGAATATGATGATATCGCAATTGCGCAGGTTGACAATTATGTAAATGTACGTTCCGCAGCCAGTGAAGAAGGAGAAGTGCTTGGTAAGTTATATAATAACTCCGCCTGCACCGTACTTGGAACCGAAGGCGACTGGTATAAGATTCATTCCGGTAATGTGGAAGGTTATATCAAGGCAGAATTCCTTGTATTAGGAAATGCAGAACTGGCTAAGTCCGTAGGGCACAGAGTGGCAGATGTAACCACAGAGACACTGAATGTCCGTGCAGAGTCCAGTACGGAATCAGAATTACTGGGACAGGTTCCCCAGGGAGAAGAACTCAGCGTAGTAGAAGAGAAGGACGGCTGGGTGAAGGTAGCAATTGAAGAAGGCGACGGCTGGGTATCCAGTGAATTTGTAGATTGCAGCACACATTACGTAGTGGCAGAGTCCAAAGAAGAAGAAGAAGCCCGTCTTAAGAAAGAAGAAGAAGAACGTAAGGCAGCAGAGGAAGCAGCAAGAAGAGCTACCAGAAGCAAATCTTCCAGTTCAGGTTCTTCCAGTTCAGAATCTTCCGGCTCTGGTTCCGGAGAGAGCAGAAGCTATGCTCCCCCAAGCGGCGGAAGCGGACAGGCAGTTGCCAATTACGCATGCCAGTTTGTAGGCAATCCTTATGTATACGGCGGGACAAGCCTGACCAACGGCGCTGATTGCTCCGGATTTGTAATGAGTGTATATGCAGCATTTGGCGTTGGCCTGCCTCATTCCTCCAGCGCACTGGCAGGAGTAGGATACGGCGTAAGCACAGACGCAATGCAGCCTGGTGATATTGTATGCTACAGCGGTCACGTTGGAATCTATGTAGGCGGAGACACCATCGTACATGCAAGTACCGAAGCGACTGGCATTAAGTACACTTCTCCGGCATCATACAGACCGATTGTTGCAGTAAGAAGAATTTTCTAAGAGTATTACATAGACAGTGGCAGAGAAGAAACTGCCGGGAAATGATTTATTTCCCGGCAGTTTTTTTAAATTTCAGTTTACGGGTTCCGTCTCCCAAAACAGAAAAATTGCTCTGACTTTTGACAGGCACAGAGAAAAGAGTCATACAATTCTTCTAATTTTCTAAAAAATTTTTTGTAGAAATATGTCAGAAAATGTCTGATTCTGGAATTCTGAAAAAAGTGCACAAAATTATGGGGATAAACAAAAATTATCCAAAAGTTATCCACATAAAAATATGACAAAAAATCCAAAAATGTGAGTTATACACAGAGTTGTCCACATTATCCACAAAAAGTCGTGTGAATAACCTGGTTTACATAGTAGGAAAAAGAAACATTTGTTTTGTGAAGTTGTGATAAAATGAATGATTTTCGGAAAAAATAGAAAAAAGTATTGACTTTTTAATAGACAAAAAAAATTTATTTCAAGGCAGAAATGTCAGTTAATTTCCATTGGAAAGGGTGGTTGAAAAAATTTCCTGCTTTTGGTATACTTCTAAAAGTACATTTAATAACCGCAGTATCAGTCAAATAGAAACGGGTGTTATATGATTAAGAAATTGGAGATACTGGGAATGGCATTGGATAATGATACGGTGGCAGAAGCAATGGTTCGGGTGGAGGAATTTCTGAACAGTACCATGATGAACACCATAGAGGCCATTTCCATGGATATGTTGGTAAAAACTCAGGAAGATGACAGACTGAAAGCCTGTATTGAACATCTGGATCTGACAGTCATCAGCGATAAGGAGATTCTGAAAGCCGCCGGAGAGATTTCCAGGCAGCGGATTCAGGAGACGGTGAACAATGATTTTTTTAAAGAGTTTGCAAAGCGGGCGTCCGGGAACCGCAGGGCGGTGTTTTTACTGGGAGAGACCGAAGAGCAGCTTGACGCGCTGAGAGAATTTCTGGCGGAGCATTACAGTGGAATTCAGGTGGCGGGATGTTTCGGACTGGCAGACTGCCCCGGAGACTATGATATGGTAATTAATGAAATCAACATTGCAGAACCGGATGTGATTATGTCGGCGCTTACATCGCCGGAACAGGAATATTTTTTACAGGACAACCGGGAAAAATTAAATGCGAAAATCTGGTACGGGCTGGGGGAAGTATATTCAGACAGAAAGGTTGTGTCTGAGGTGGCAGGATTTGCCAGGAAGCTGATCCAAAAGGGCGTGATGCACAGTATGATATCACGTTATAATAAAAAAGAAGAATGAGGTAAAAGAATGAACAGATTGTTAGCTTACAGGCGGACGCCGGTATTTTTGTATCTGGTAATTATTGCAGGGACAGGATTGCTTGCGTTTGCCATAAAGTGTATTTTTGATCCCATCGGCCTGGTAACCGGGGGATTTACAGGCATCTCCATTCTGATGAAAGATTTGTCAGAAGTGTTTTATCCGGGCGGAATTCCTCTCTGGTTTGCCAATCTGGCCTTAAACCTTCCGGTATTTTTACTGGCCTGGAAGATTAAGGGCAAACGGTTTATCGGGCGGACGGCCATTGCCACGGCTCTCCTTTCCGGGTGGCTGTATGTGCTGCCGGAACTGGATTTTATCAGCGGGGATTATATTCTGGCTGCTTTGTTCGGCGGAACCATTTCCGGTATCGCTATGGGAATGATTCTCTGGGCGGACGCCACCACCGGCGGAACGGAAATGGTGGGCGCGCTGATACAGTGCCGGTTGAAGCATTATTCTGTGGCGCAGATTATGCAGGTGCTGGACGGCCTGGTAGTGTTGGCGGGGCTGTATGTATTCGGCCTGCGTCCTTCCATGTATGCCATTGTGGCGATCTTTATTTCCTCAAAAGTGATAGATACTATTCTGGAAGGTATGAAATTTTCAAAAGCCGCATATATTATCACCGATAAATATGAAGAGATTTCCGGAATTATCATGGAAACTCTGGATCGGGGCGTTACGGGATTGGAAGCCAGAGGCATGTATTCCGGTGAAAAAAAATGTATGCTGTACTGTGTAGTGTCAAAGAAGGAGATTGTGCAGCTGAAGGAACTGGTGCATCAGATCGATCTGAATGCATTTGTGATTGTGGGGGATGTGAGAGAGGTTCTGGGAGAAGGATTTATTGAGTACCGCAGGGTATGATAAGGATTTTGTGTACTATGACTATGTAAAAATCAATGAAAATTTGAAAAAAGTTGAGGAAATGCATAAAAAAATATGGATTTCCTCTTCCTTTTTTTGTGCTTTTGCATTAAAATACATATTAAGTTGTTTTGTTTTCCCAAAATACATACAATAGAATTGTGAAAGTTGTATAGGAATTATTGCACATAAGGAACGGTCAGGAACGGGCATATTGTTTCTTCTGACAGTTCCTGAACATGAGAACATGGAGAACTGCCAGAAAAACGGCGCAAGAGAAGGAAGAGAAAAGGAGTGGAGCACATGATTTCGAATCAGATACTTCAGAACACCATTGACGGGCTGAAAGGAATTACCAGAATTGATTTATGTATTATTGATACGGAAGGCAAGGTATTGGCGGCAACTTTTCAGGATGCGGACAGTTATGTGGCGGCGGCTCTGGCATTTGTGGAATCTCCGGCAGACAGCCAGGTGTTTTTGGGATGCCAGTTTTTTAAAGTGTTTGACGAACATCAGTTGGAATATATATTGCTTGCCAACGGAGACAGCGATGATGTTTATATGGTAGGAAAGATTGCCAGTTTTCAGATCCAGAATTTGCTGGTGGCGTATAAAGAGCGTTTTGACAAAGATAATTTTGTGAAAAATCTGCTGTTGGACAACCTGCTTCTGGTGGATATTTATAACCGGGCCAAAAAGCTTCATATTGATACAGACGCCAGGCGGGTGGTGTTTATTGTGGAGACCAATCGGGAAAAGGACGGCAATGAACTGGAAAAAGTGCGGAGCCTGTTAGGGGGCAAGTCCAGAGACTTTATTACGGCGGTGGATGAGAAAAATATTATCGTGGTGAAGGAAGTGATGGAAAACGAGGGATATGAGGAGATGAACCGGACAGCGGAAGTGATTCTGAGCATGTTCCACGGCGGAGACGATTTGGATATTCACATTGCATACGGAACCATCGTCAATGAAATCAAAGAGGTTTCCCGTTCCTATAAGGAAGCCAGAATGGCCCTGGACGTAGGGAAGATTTTCTTTGAGGAACGCCATGTCAACGCATATTCCACCCTGGGGATCGGCCGTCTGATTTATCAGCTGCCCATCCCGCTGTGCAAAATGTTTATCAAGGAAATTTTTGACGGCAAATCTCCGGATGAATTTGACGAAGAGACCCTTACTACGATCAATAAATTTTTTGAAAACAGTCTGAATGTGTCCGAGACTTCCAGACAATTGTACATCCACCGGAATACCCTGGTGTACCGGTTAGACAAGCTTCAGAAGAGCACCGGCCTGGATTTGCGGGTGTTTGAGGACGCGATTACCTTTAAAATTGCCCTGATGGTTGTAAAGTACATGAAGTATATGGAATCTTTGGATTATTAAGCTAGGAGAGAATTCGATGATAAAACTTGAAAATGTCAGCAAAGCATATTCTGCGGGAATTCCTGCGTTAAATGATGTGAGCCTGTATATTGAGCCGGGAGAATTTGTTTTTGTGGTGGGGGACAGCGGTTCCGGCAAATCCACCCTGATAAAATTACTGTTAAAAGAATTAGAGCCTACCAAGGGGAGCATTTCTATTAATAATCAGAAGCTGGGAAATATCCGCCACAGGGACATTCCCAGGTTCCGGCGGAATATCGGCGTGGTATTTCAGGATTTCCGGCTGTTAAAGGATCGGAATGTCTATGAAAATGTGGCCTTTGCCCAACGGGCCGTGGGAACGCCGGTGAAAATTATGCGCAGAAAGGTTCCGGCGGTGCTGTCCATGGTGGGACTGGCTGCCAAATACAAATCTTACCCCAAAGAAATTTCCGGAGGGGAGCAGCAGAGAGTGGCAATTGCAAGGGCCCTGGTCAATGAGCCCAGGATTCTTCTGGCAGACGAGCCTACCGGTAATCTGGACGCCCACAACGCCTGGGAAATTATGAAGCTGTTGGAGGAGATCAATCAGAGGGGCACCACGGTTTTAGTGGTGACCCATAATCTGGACATTGTAAAGGCCATGAGAAAGCGTGTCATTACAATGAAGAAAGGCGTTGTCATTTCAGATGAACGGATAGGTGATTTTTATGAGGATTAGTACGTTCTGGTATACGTTAAGGCAGGGAGCGAAGAACATCTGGAAGAATAAAATGTTTTCTCTGGCTTCCATTGCAACCATGTCGGCCTGCATTTTTCTTTTCGGTATTTTCTATTCTGTAGTGGTGAATTTCCAGAGCGTAGTGCGGGAAGTGGAATCAGGGGTTGCCGTTACAGTGTTTTTTGTGGACGGAGCCACCCAGGAACAGATAGACGCCATCGGGGAGCAGATTGGAAAACGGGTGGAAGTGTCGGAAAAGGTCTATGTGTCTGCGGAAGAGGCATGGGAGAATTTTAAGAAAATTTATTTCAAAGGGGCGGAGGATATGGCCCAGGGATTTGCGGAAGATAATCCTCTGGCCAATTCCGCTCATTATGAAGTTTATATGAATGACATTTCCATGCAGGAATCTCTGGTTACGTTTGTGCAGTCCTTAGACGGGGTGAAGGAAGTGAAAAGCTCGGATATGGCGGCCCATACCCTGACGGATTTCAACCGTCTGATTGGTTATGTGTCGGCGGGGATTATTCTGATCCTTTTGTGTGTGGCAGTATTTTTGATCAGCAATACCGTTACCATCGGAATTGCAGTCCGGCGGGAGGAAATTGCGATTATGAAATTGATCGGTGCCACCGATTATTTTGTGCGCGCGCCGTTTATTGTGGAAGGAATTCTGATTGGCCTCATCGGTTCGGCCCTGCCGCTGCTTGTGCTGTATCAGATGTACCGCAGAATCATTGTGTATGTGGGAGAAAAATTTCTCTGGCTCAGCGGAATGCTGGAGTTTCTGCCGGTGAATAAAGTGTTTTCCACCCTGGTTCCAGTGGGACTGATTCTGGGAGTGGGCATTGGTTTTCTGGGAAGCCGCCTGACCATCCGCAAACATTTGAAAGTTTAATGTCCGGCGGAATAAATTCATGGGAAAGACATAATTTTTTGGTATAATATGCAAAAATCAGATTGCAGAAAAGAGGAATCACAGAATGGACAATCAGGAATATTTTCAGCCGCCCAGAAAACAGAAATCGAATTTCGGCAAAGGAGTTTTGGTGGGAGCGTTGGCGTCGCTTCTGACAGTTACGCTGGCAGCCGGAGGACTCTGGCTTGGCATAAATGCCGGTCTGAGGAAAAAAAGCAGTTCCAAACAGGAAGAGAGCAGCAAAGAGGCCATTTCTGAGAAAAGTGTGGAGAAGAAATCCGGTGAAATTGCGGATTTGATTGATCAGTATTACTATGAGGAGGTGGACGAGGAGGCTCTGGTGGAGGGCATGTACGCCGGAATGGTGGAAGGACTGGGAGATCCTTATTCCGCTTATTATACGGCGGAAGAATACCGCGCTCTGAACGAAAGCACCAGCGGGGTTTATTACGGAATCGGCGCGGTGCTGACTCAGAATATCAATACGAAAATTGTCACAATTCTCCACGTTTATGCCGGAACGCCGGCAGAAGAAGCGGGAGTGAAAGACGGAGACGTGATTGTAAAGGTGGGGGACATCGAAGGAGACAGTATGGAGCTGTCAGAACTGGTGACCCACATCAAAGGAGAAGAGGGCACTACTGTGCATCTGGAGCTGCTGCGCAGCGGTGAGAAGGAGCATATTGAACTGGATGTCACAAGGCGGCAGATTGAGGTGCCTACGGTGGAACATCAGATGCTGGAAGGCCAGGTGGGCTTCATTCAGATTACGGAATTTTCCGAGTCTACGCCGGAACAGTTTCAGGCAGCCTGGAATGAACTGGAGGGCCAGGGCATGGAGTCTGTGATTGTGGATTTGCGGGATAATCCCGGCGGAGTGCTCCAGTCTGTATGTGCAATGTTAGATGCAATTCTGCCGGAGGGATTGTTGGTGTATACGGAAGATAAGTACGGAAGCCGTTCGGAGTACAAGTCGGATGCAAAATGCGTCAAGCTGCCCATGGCTGTATTAATTAACGGCAACAGCGCCAGCGCGTCGGAAATTTTTGCAGGAGCCATCAAGGATTATGAATACGGAACCCTGATTGGAACCACCTCTTTTGGAAAAGGCATTGTCCAGACCATTATTCCCATGGAGGACGGAAGCGCAGTGAAGGTGACCATGGCAAAATATTTCACGCCCAAGGGAAATTATATCCATGGAGCGGGCATTGAACCGGATATACAGTTGGAATATCAGTATCAGGAGGAGACGGAAGGGGAAGATTATAATCCCCTGCATGACAATCAGGTGTTAAAGGCTTTAGAGGTGCTTCAAGAGGGAGAAAAATAGCGAATAATGATTGACCTGGTACTTTAGATAGGATAAGATAGTAGTAACAGAATTTGTATATATTTGTAAGGATACAGAAAGGGATAACGACGTGAAACAGTTTTATGGTATGAGCCAGAAGGGAGATTTGAGAGAAGCGGTCAAGGGGCTGAAAGATCCTCAGATGATTTTGCTGATGTCAAATGCAGAACAGTTTGAAACGCATGTGCGCAAATTGGAAGAACTCTTTCCCGGTGTGCCCAGTATTGGGTGTATCGGAATGAGTTACGATACCAGAGTGGTGGAAAAGGGCGTGGGCCTGGTTGCATTTTACGGCGGCATTTCGGCGGCGGCCGATGTATTGGAAGAGGTATCTGTGATGCCGGTGAAATACATCGATCGCCTGCAGCGGGATGTGGAGAAAGTGGACGCCGCAAAAGGCGACACCATCTGTCTGGATTTTTGTTCCGGGAACGATGCCTGCGCGCTGACTACGGTATACAGTGTGTTAAAGCGCAGGGGTATTTCCCTGGTGGGAGGCACCGGCGATGCAGGCAGGGTGTCGGCCAACGGGAAGGTCTATGAGGATGCAGTAGCCTATGCCCTGATTAAGAACCGGGGAGGGCGGGTGAAGGCATATAAGGAAAATATTTACCATAAGATGGGGAATTACCGCTTTATCGCCTCTAAGACCAACAGAGCCAAATATGTGATCGGTGAATTAAATGGAAAACCTGCCAAGCAGGTGTATCAGAGTATTCTGAAGGTAACGGAACAGCAGATTACCACTCAGACCTTTAAGAATCCCTTTGGAAGGATTGACGGGGACGAGACCTGCATTATATCCATTAAAGAGGTGGATGGAAATGCACTGGCCTGCTTTCGGCAGGTGAATGATTCGGATGTGCTGATTCTTCTGGAACTGGGAGATTATAAGAGAATTGTAAAAGATACCATTCAGACCATTCAGCGGGATTTTCCGAAGATTTCCGGCGTATTTTCCGTGAACTGCCTGTTTCGGTATCTGATGTTCAGCGAAAACCATTACATGCAGGAGTATCTGCTGGATATGGGAACTCTTGGAAACCATGCGGGCCTGGTTGGATACGGAGAGCACTATAACAACCGGTTTGTCAATCAGTCCATGACCTGCGTGGTGTTTGAGTAAAGGGGGAAAAAGATGCTATTTGAAAAGAAAGGCCCCAAAAAGGCCGTGAAAAAACAGAAGAAGGGTCTTTATCCCGTATTATATGTAATGGAAAGTCTGAAGGGCTATCACACAGAACTGGTGCAGAAAGAAGTGAATTCTCTGCAGGAATTAAGCGTGGTAAGCAAATCCTTCGGCAAGGTGCTTCATGAATCAGAGAATTTCCAGGAAAAGCTGCAGGATTTCGGAAATACCTTTTCCAGTATTAGTCAGGTGTCCGGGCAGTTTACAGAAGTGAAGAGTGAGATTGCTGAGTCTGTGAACCAGGCCCAGAACGGCGTGGAGGAATTGAAAAACAGTTCCCGGGAAGTGGAATCTCATTTCGGGGAAATGGAAAACACCTTCGAAGATTTCATGGAGGCTGTGAAGAATATCAAGAAATGTACCAGTAAGATTGTCACCATTGCCGATCAGACCAACATGCTTGCGCTGAACGCCACCATAGAAGCGGCCAGAGCCGGAGAACAGGGCAAGGGATTTGCCGTAGTGGCGGTGGAAGTGAAGGCGCTTGCAGATGAGATTAAGAAGCTGGTGGCTGAGGTGAATACCAGTATCGGGGATGTGGAGCAGGGAACAGATAAGCTGAACGAAAGCATCAGCACCTCCCAACAGGCATTGGAAGCCAGTATTGATAAAGTAAATGATACATATGAGATGTTTGATAAGATTACCCAGGCGGCAGAAGGGGCGGAGACGGTGCAGGAAGAGATTTCCGGTGTGATTGACCAGTCCAGTTCATCCCTGCAGTCTTTGTGCGGATTTTTTGACCAGACCAGGGAGCATTATCAGCAGGTTATGGAGCATATCAATTATGCAAGCAAGCTGGGAACCACCAAAAGCGCCATGTTTGAGGACATTGATCTTATGATGTCTCAGATACCGCCTATCATAGAGGAATACAATCAGTAACGTTGTTGTTGACAAAGGAATAAAAATCATATATTATTAGCATGGATCACAGAACGCAGAGGGACCGCAGACGCGGTTGAGAAGGTTAAAACCTGACTCTTTGAACCTGTCAGTTAATACTGTCGTAGGGAGCGTAAATATGTCAGAAGATTTACAAGACGCTCTTAGACAGGAGCGTCTTTTTATTTCACAGGAAAGTGCGTCCTGTGAAATAAAAACGCTCCGCGTGGATCGCACTGCGGCGGTAAGGAATTATGCTGCAGAAGCAACCCGCCGCAGGCGGAAAATCCTGCTTTGCAGGATTCTTTTTTAGGAGGAAATTTTCATGAGAGAATATGCAACACAGATGGAAGCAGCCCGCAGGGGCATTGTAACAGAAGAACTGAAAAAAGTAGCTGCAAAAGAGCGGATGACGCCGGAAGAGCTGATGCCGTTGGTGGCAGAGGGAAAAGTGGCAATCTGCGCCAATAAGAATCATACATGTATCGATCCGGAAGGAGTAGGCTCCATGCTGCGCACCAAAATCAACGTGAATCTTGGGGTATCCAGGGATTGCAAGGATTACGACGTGGAAATGGAAAAGGTTATGGAAGCAGTCAATATGGGGGCTCATGCCATTATGGACCTGTCGTCCCACGGGGATACCATTCCATTCCGGAGAAAACTGACCTCAGAATGCCCCGCTATGATTGGAACGGTGCCGGTGTACGATTCTGTCATTCATTATCAGAGAGATCTTGCCACATTGACGGCTAAGGATTTCATTGATGTGGTCAGGCTGCATGCAGAGGACGGCGTGGACTTTGTAACGCTTCACTGCGGCATTACCAGAAAAACCATTGATCAGATTAAAAAACATAAACGGAAAATGAACATTGTATCCAGAGGGGGCTCTCTGGTATTTGCCTGGATGAGCATGACAGGGGAGGAAAATCCCTTTTACGAGTATTTTGACGAAATTCTGGAAATCTGCCGGGAATATGATGTAACCATTTCTCTGGGAGACGCCTGCCGCCCGGGCTGTCTGGCGGACGGCTCGGATGTGTGCCAGATTGAAGAGCTGGTGCGTCTGGGCGAATTGACCAAACGGGCCTGGGAGCAGGATGTGCAGGTGATGGTGGAAGGGCCGGGACATATGCCGATGGATCAGATTGCCGCCAATATGAAGATGCAGCAGACTATCTGCATGGGCGCGCCCTTTTATGTGCTGGGGCCCATTGTGACAGATATTGCGCCGGGATATGATCATATTACCTCAGCCATCGGCGGAGCCATTGCAGCCCAGAATGGCGCAGCTTTTCTGTGCTATGTTACGCCGGCGGAGCATTTGGCGCTGCCCAACGTGGAAGATGTAAAGCAGGGAATTATGGCTTCAAAGATTGCAGCCCATGCGGCAGACATTGCAAAGGGCGTCAGAGGGGCCCGGGAACTGGATGATAAAATGGCGGATGCCAGGCGCGCTCTGAACTGGGAGGCTCAGTGGGAATGCGCCATGGACCCTGAAACAGCAAAGAAAATCCGGGAGGACCGGAAGCCGGAGCATGAGGACACCTGTTCCATGTGCGGAAAGTTCTGTGCTGTAAGGAGCATGAATAAAGCGCTGTCCGGAGAATATATTGATATTTTATAACAGGAGGGCATATGAAGGTAAATATTAGAAAACTGGCAGTTGCAGGCATGATGACTGCCTTAGGCGTCAGCCTGTCAGCATTTTCCATTCCCATCGGGGCTTCCAGATGTTTTCCCATCCAACATCTTTTAAATGTACTGGCCGGGGTGTTTCTGGGACCTTCCTATGCCGTGGGATTTGCCTTTTCCACCGCTCTGATTCGGAATCTGATGGGAACCGGAAGCCTTCTGGCATTTCCGGGCAGCATGGCCGGGGCTTTTCTGGGAGCTGTGCTGTTTCGGTATACGGGAAAAATATGGACGAACTTTTTGGGAGAAATTATGGGTACAGGAGTTATCGGAGGAATGCTCTGTTATCCGGTGGCCAGTTTGCTGTTGGGAAATCAGGAAGCTGCGCTGTTTACGTATGTGCTTCCCTTCTTTATCAGTACGGCCGGGGGATGTGTGCTGGCGGCAATTTTGCTGGGTGCCATGTACCGGTCCGGCACAGTTTCTTATCTGCAGGGAATACTGAAAGGGGCAGAGCAGTGAAAGCGAGGAATCCGGGAGAAAATTTGTTTGAATACGCGCCGGAGCAGATAGCGGAAGTATTTGTGAGAATCCGGGCCCGTAACTATCTGGTTCATATGATTCCCAATACGGTGTCCGCTCCTCTGTGCGCCGACGGTCTGGCTGCGCTGGGAGCCCGGCCCCTGATGGCGGTAGCTGCAGAAGAAATGGCGGAAATTGTATCTCAGGCGGACGGCTGCGTGATTAATCTGGGGCAGATGACGAAAGAAAAGCAGAAAGCAGCCAGGATCGTGCTGAAACAGGCGGCAGAAGCAGGCCGGCCTCTGGTGTTAGATCCGGTGGGGTGCGGAGCCTCCCGGTTCCGGATGCAGGCAGTGCAACAGCTTTTGGCGCTGCCCTGGCAGGGAATCCTTAAGGGAAACCGCTCAGAACTGTACAGTATTCAGCAGCAGAAATTAACCAGAGAAGGGATAGATTCTTTAGAGGAACGTTCCCTGCTCCATCAGATTTCCACGGGCAGGGTATATCTGGTTACCGGAGAAACCGACGAGATTCTCTGGAAAGATAAAATGATACAGATTCCCCACAGGGCAGCGAGCCATTGGAACATGGTAGGCACCGGATGCCTGGCAGGAGCAGTGACAGGCGCATGCTGCTGTGCAGCCGGAGAAATGTGCAGAGAATCTATGGGGAAGATATCTTTGGAATCTCTGAAATTAGCCGCTGTATCAGCAGCTTTGGGTATGGCATTCGCACTGGAGCAGGCAGGAGCAGCCGAAGGATACGGGACAGCCAAATCCGCGCTGCTGAATGCCCTGGGACAGCTGTCAGCCAAACATTTTTCAGACTGGCTGCAGACTCTGAAATAAAAATTATGACCTGAAATAAAAAGCAAACCGTAACGAAAGGAGATCGCAATGAAAAAGTGGCTGTACCTGATTGCAGACTTTTCTTATGGAGAAGCCAGAATAGAAGCCGCCCTGAAAGCCGGTATAGATTATATTCAGCTGCGGGAGAAGGACATTTCTTCTGCAGAATATCTGCTGCGGGCCAAAAGAATGCGGGAAATAACCGATAAATACCGCACCAGGCTGATTATCAACGATCGGCTGGATATCGCCCTGTTAAGCGGGGCAGACGGAGTCCATTTGGGACAGGAGGATGTTCCGGTGAAGGACGCCAGAAAGCTTCTGGGTGCCCGGGGAATCATCGGAGCCACCGCTAAAACGCCGGAGCAGGCAAAACAGGCCATGGAAGCCGGAGCGGATTATCTGGGCAGCGGCGCATGGTTTTTTACAGAGACAAAGAAAGATGCCGTTCCCATTTCAGAGGAGACATATCTGCAGATTCTGCAGTTCGCGCCCATTCCAAATGTGGCAGTGGGAGGCATTAATGCAGAAAACGGCAGAAAACCCCTTTCTCTGGGAGCCAGCGGCCTGGCAATTTCTGCAGGGATACTGAAAGCAGAGGACCCGGAAGCGGAAACCCTTAAGATACGGCAGCTGTTAGAGCAAGGGGAATCTGCAGAAACGGAGGATTGAAGGTGAAAACAGTGCTTACAATCGCAGGAAGCGACTGCAGCGGCGGCGCCGGCATTCAGGCAGATTTAAAGACCATTGCGGCCCACGGCCTGTATGGAGAGAGCGTAATTACAGCGCTGACAGCGCAGAATACATTGGGGGTAGCGGATATTATGCCGGTATCCCCTGATTTTTTGGAAAAACAATTGGAATGCGTATTTACGGATATAGCGCCGGACGCTGTGAAGCTGGGTATGATTCCGGGAATTTCCCAGATGAAAGTCATAAAGAAAAGCCTGGAACACTGGCAGGCAAAGCATGTGGTGATGGACCCGGTGATGGTGTCCACCAGCGGCAGAAATCTGATGGAGCCGGAGGCTCTCGCTTATTATCAGAAAGAACTGCTGCCCCTGGCAGAGATTTATACCCCCAACTTGCCGGAAGCAGAACTGCTGCTGAAAACAACTGTAAAAACAAAGGAAGAAAGGGTTGCGGCGGCAAGGGAGTTTGCGTTACAATACAAGGGTGTGTTATATTTAAAAGGCGGCCATGACCAGCTTTTTGCAGATGATTTACTCTGTCTGGAGGGAGAGCCTCTGTGGATTTTTGGAGAACATATTGACAATCCAAACACCCACGGGACAGGATGCACTCTGTCTTCTGCTATTGCCTGCGGACTTGCCCGGGGGCTTGGAGCAGAAGAAAGTGTAAGGAAGGCCAAGGAATATATTACCGGGGCCATTGCAGACGGAATGAATCTTGGAAAGGGAAACGGCCCGCTGAACCATATGTACCGAATCAACCGCTGTCTGCCCGAAATTTAACAGGCGGTACAGAGGATGCTGAGCAGCGAAGAAACTGCAGCAGTGCATGATGGTGATTACAGGAAAGGAGATTTTGCAGATGAAGAAGAAATTGCTATTGTTTGGATTGGGAATCTGTCTGCTGTTTACTGCCTGTTCCGGGAAAAATGCAGCGGAAAATACAAAGCAGCAGGAAGAAAAAACAGATGATAAGCAGGAAACAAAGCCAGAGAAGGAAGAGGAAAAAGAAGAAAAAGAGGAAACGGACTTTCCGGAAGAAGCCGGCGTGGAATTGACCAAGGCTCCGGAAGTGTCGTTTGTAGATTATTCGAAAAATATTACCGATGAAAAAACGGGTACGCTGCTTCTTTCTGTTACGGAAAACTGCCCTGTGGTTTCCATTCCGGAGAATGAGGCTGCGGCCGAGAAAATAAATATGGCTTTTGATCAAAAGCATTCAGAAGCGCAGGCTTATATTGAGGAAGATACAGAACTGGCAAAAAACGCTTATGAGGGATTGTCAGAGGAGGAGAGGAAGGACTGGTCAGGCTACGGATACGGCGCCACTTACAAAATGGTCTATGCTTCTACTAGGATCTTGAGCATTGAAGCCCAGAATTATCAGTGGCAGGGAACGCCTCATCCCAATACCTGGACTTCTTCTTATTGTTTTGACGCCTCCACTGGAAAACTTCTGTCCCTGTCAGATATTTTTACAGACAAAGCAGAGGCCGGAAAAATAGTGGAAGAACATATTTTGAAAAAAATTACAGAGGACCCCTATAAAGACGGCTTGATGGAGGATTATGAAAGCTTTGTGCCGGATGTTCTGACAGAGGATGTATTTTACTTGAATGACAAGGGCCTGGTGGTGATCTGCAATCCCTATATACTGACTACTTATGCGGCAGGGATTATTGAGATTGAAGTGCCTTATGATGCATTAAAAGATGTAATGAACGAGAAATATATACTGGACTGATAAGGGAATCATTATGGAGAAATCGAATCTGACAACCTTGTGTTATGTGGAGCAGGACGGAAAATACCTGATGCTCCACCGGGTAAAAAAGGAACGGGATGTCAATAAAGACAAATGGATTGGAATCGGCGGACATTTTGAACCGGGAGAAAGCCCGGAGGAATGTCTGCTTCGGGAAGTGAAGGAGGAGACCGGTCTTACGCTGACCGGTTATTCTTTCCGGGGAATCATTACCTTTTCTGCAGCGGGATGGCCGGTAGAATATATGTGTCTTTATACCGCGGACAGTTTTGAGGGAACACTGACAGAATGCAATGAGGGGACCCTGGAATGGGTAGATAAAGAACAGGTGCTTTCTCTGAATATCTGGGAGGGAGATAAAATATTCTTCCGTCTGCTGTTGGAGGACGCGCCCTTTTTCTCATTGAAGCTCAGCTACGAGGGCGACCTGTTGACCCAGGCGGTACTGAATGGACAAAGACTGACCTTGTGATGCTCAACATAACAGATAGGGTTCTACGGCCCGCTTCCAGTGGTCTGCCAGCCGTTCCAGATTCCAGGCGGCATTGGCAGGACTGGTGGAAGGAAGTTTGTGTATGGCGGCATACCGGGAAAGATCTGCCGGCAAATGGGGGCTGCCGGAATCTGGAGATAAGCCTGCCAGTGAATGGGAGCTGCCGGAGCCTGCGGATGGGTCCGCCAGCATGGGCACCGTGTATTTTTTGTAAAGTTCACATGCTTTGCTGCCGTTTCCAAAGACTGCCTGAATGGAAGTCTGCCTCAGCAGGCCGGGAATGTCGGCAGGAACCACATTGCGGATGCTGCTGTCGGAAGAACCGATGATATCGCAGCTTAAAATAACGTCCCAAAGGGCGATTCCATGAGACAAAAGAAGATGCTTTTTCTCCGGAACAGACGAAGGAACCGGCTCGCCGGTTATGGCCGCCAGAATCTTCCAGAACCGGTTCTGGGGATGGCCGTAGTAGAAATGCTGTTCTCTGGATTTTACAGAAGGGAAGGTGCCCAGAATCAGAATTCTGGAATCTTTCTGAAAAACAGGATCAAATTCATGGGTGAGCCTCTGATATTCTGACATGGGCAGTTCCTTTCTGTGTAGTTTTTTGTGATACCTGGCGCAACAGTCCTTTTACTCGTCGTGTTTTAATGAAAACCGGCTGATCAGTCCTTTTAAATTCTGCGCCTGGGCTGCCAGTTCTTCACTGGAGGAGGCGCTTTCCTGTGCAGTCATGGAATTAGTAGTAACTGCCACAGACATTTGTTCAAATCCTGTGTTAATCTGTTCAATGGCCGCTGCCTGTTCTCTTGCCGCTTCTGCAATCTCTGCAATAATGTCGTTGATTTCACTGGTATTGCTTACTACATGGGTAAGGGACTCGGCTGTTTCGTTGGCAATATTTGTGCCGTTTTCCACTGTTTCAATGGACTTCAAAATCAACTGGGCAGTGTTCTGCGCTGCTTTTGCGCTTTCTTCCGCAAGGCTTCGCACTTCCTCTGCCACAACAGAGAAGCCTCTTCCGGCTTCACCGGCCCGCGCCGCTTCAATGGCGGCATTTAATGACAGCAGGTTGGTCTGTTCTGCAATATCTTCAATGTTTCTGATAATGTCGCTGATCTTGGAAGATCCGGCTTTGATATCAGCCATGGCATTGATCATGGACTGCATCTGCAGGTTGCAGGTTTCTACGTTTTTCTCAGCTTCCAGGGAGCGGAGATTTGCCAGAGAGGCATTTTCTGCCGTAAGCCTTACCTGTTCGGAAACATTCGCAATGCTTGCGGTAAGCTCTTCTAACACGCTTGCCTGGTCGGTGGTGCTGTCCGCCAGGTTTTTAGCCCCCAGAGAGGTGCCGTCTGAGTGATCCGCCACAAGATCGGCAGCGCTGTTCATCTGCATCATGGTTTCATTGAGGGAGCCCACAATGGTGTCGATGGATTCCTTTAAGCTGACGAAATCTCCGGTGAAGCTGGCCTCTGTCTGAATGTCCAGATTTCCGTCCGACAACTGTGCAAGTACCCTGGTAATATCAGAGATATACAGATTCAGGCTTTGGATAGTCTCATTCAGGTTATTGGAAAGAATGGTAAGCTCATTTCCGGTGTTGATGATTTCAACCGGTGTTTTCAAATCGCCTTCCGCAAGCTTAACCAGACGTTCTGTGACAGAATCCACCGGATGAATAATGTCTTTGATTTTACGCGCCGTCAGGGAGATATTTACAGCTAAAAGCAGGATGCCGATGATACTGTTGACAAGTACGGAAATCAAAACGATAGATGTAAATTCCCGATGGGGCGCAGTAATAATCAGACGCCAGTCCCCGTGGCCTTTGACCGGGCAGTAAGCGGCAAACATGCTTTTACCGTTCTGGCGGTAAGTGATTGTGCCTGATTGATCCGTGGAAAGGATTTTCTTGGTTGCCTTAGCCAGAGAGGGATTTTTCCCGTCTGTCTGGGTGACAGCATTGGACTGATCTGCAATTTTCTGCTGATCCTTATGAAAAATAACAGTGCCTTCTTTATTTATAATATAGGCGTGGCCTGTTTTTCCGAATGTGATTTCTCCGATTTTGTCATTGACGGAATCAACCAGATCCACAATATAGACAGTGCCCACAATTTTGTCGTCATTGTAAACCGGCGCGCCGCTGATAATAATGATATCGCCGTTGAGGCGGTTGATAATCGGCTCGCCTACAAAGACGTCCCCTTTGGATGCTGTCTGGAAATGAAGCTGGTCGTTAAAGTCGAAATCCCCGTAATTGGAATAGCCCTGTCCGTTTAACTCCACAAATCCCACTTCATCATAGTTATTCTGGGAGCGGACATTTTCCATGGCTTCTAATTTTTCCTCCTTGGAAGCGCTGGTGTCCCGGATGGTTTCTAAAGAAGCCACATTCAGCGCATTTACTTCCAGAGTGTGCAGCGTCTGCTCCACCGCGGAAGAGGTTGAGTTCAGCGCCACATTCGCCATTTCATGAAGCGTGTTCATATTGCTGAAATACATAAACACGCCGGATACAATAATCAGCGTAATGACTGACAGCAGAAACAGCCGGGTAACCTGGGTAACCAGAAGCTTCTGAAGGCTCTGGTCCTGATTCTGCTTCTTTTCCGGTTTTGCCGGGTTGGAAATCTGTTTTTTCATCTTTTTCATCTTTGGCCTCCTGTTTTTTATCAGTTCCTGGCTGAGTGAAACGCCGCGGCCCTACGAATGGAACTGTTCAAATTCTTTGAATTCAGAATAGCATTTCAGGGGTGTGCTGTCAATGTGAAATCTTGCTCAGGAAGTGTTTTTCAGCAGTTGCAAAGTTTGGAAAATCCCTATATAATCAAGCTGTAACGGAAGGGAGAAAAGCAATGGTAAAAAACAGAGGAAAACGGCTGACCAGATATGCAGAAGATTATGTGGTGTTTGATTTGGAGACTACAGGAGTTCGTCAGGGACTGGATCGGATTATAGAGATATCTGCCGTAAAGGTGCGGGGCCATAAAGTAACGGAAGAATATACAACACTGGTAAATCCTGAAATGCATATTCCGAAAGGGGCCACGGCAGTCAACGGCATTACGGACGATATGGTAAGGGATGCGCCGAAGATGAAAGAGGCGGTGGAAGGATTTTTGGCTTTTATTGGAAACGATATTCTGGTGGGCCACAATATTCATACCTTTGATTTGAATTTTATCTGTGACGCAGCCATGGAAACCCTTGGGGCAGAAGTGAAAAACGATTACGTGGACACCTTATACCTGGCAAGAAAATGCCTGCCGCAGCTGTCCCATCACAGACTGGTGGATGTGGCGGAGCATTTCGGGCTCAGCACTAAGGGAGCCCACCGCGCCCTGAACGACTGTATGATGAATCAGGGCAGCTATGAAGAACTGGGGAAAATCCTGCGGACCATGCAGCCGATATCTTCCGACGTCCGCTGCCCCCTCTGCGGTGGGGAGATGGTGAAGCGAAAAGGAAAATACGGGGAATTTTATGGATGCAGCAGTTTTCCAGGCTGCCGCGGGACCCGGAAATTATAGCGGCTTTCGGGATTGCCGCAGAGCCGGAAAAACATATAGTTTTCCAGGCTGCCGCGGGACCCGGAAATTATAGCGGAATTTTAGGCTGCCCCAGGACCGGGAAGATAGGAGAATATCATGTTTGGAAGAAAGAAAAAGCAGCATTCGGAAATACAGCCTTATAATCCCATAAAGCAGACGCCTGTCATCCGTGCCAGCATTTGCACCGGAGAGCAGGTGGCCGGATTTAAGGATAAAGAAAGCGGGAAATTTGAGGAAGCCATGTTAATCCGGGGCGAAGGGGATTTGCAGGAGTTCTGCAGCCGTTTCGGAGTAAACCGGGAAGATATTAAGAAAGTGTGGTAAGAGATGAAATCATTAGTGATTGCAGAAAAACCAAGCGTGGGCAGGGATATTGCCAAAGTACTTGGATGCAGCAAAGCCGGCAATGGATTTATGGAAGGAAAAGACTATGTGGTAACCTGGGCCCTGGGCCATCTGGTGGAGCTTTCCGATCCGGAAAGCTACGGAGAACAGTGGAAAACCTGGAACATGGAAACGCTGCCCATGATGCCCCAGAAACTGGAAATCCAGGTGATAAAGAAAACCGGAAAACAGTACCAGACTGTAAAAACCCAGATGTACCGCAAGGATGTGGGCCAGATTATCATTGCCACAGACGCAGGCCGGGAAGGGGAACTGGTGGCCCGTTGGATTATTCAGAAAGCAGGGGTGAAAAAGCCAATGAAACGGCTGTGGATCTCTTCTGTGACCGATAAGGCCATCCGGCAGGGATTTGCCCATTTAAAGGACGCCGGGGAGTACCAGAAATTATACGAAGCCGCCGTAGCCCGTGCCGAAGCAGACTGGCTAGTGGGGCTTAATGCCACCCGTGCCCTTACGGTCAAGCATAATGCGCAGCTTTCCTGCGGCAGAGTACAGACGCCTACCCTTGCCATTATTGCCGGGCGGGAGGCCCAGATTCGGGGATTTAAACCCCAGCCCTATTACAGCCTGAAGGTAAAGGGAAACGGAATCTGGTTTCAATGGAGATCCGGGCAGAATCACACAACCACCGATTCCCGGGAGGAAATTGCCAGAATCAGCGATAAAGTGAGAAACAGCTCCGGCGTGGTGGAGGATGTGAAGAAAAAACAGCAGAAGTCTTACGCGCCCCTTTTGTATGATCTGACTTCTCTGCAGCAGGACGCCAACAGGCTCTATGGCTTTTCCGCCAAGCAGACTCTGGATTATATGCAGCGCCTCTATGAACATTATAAAGTGGTAACTTACCCCAGAACCGATTCCCGGTATCTGACCCAGGATCTTGTGGAAACGCTGCCGGAGCGGATCAGGGCATGCCGGGGCGGAATTTATGGGCCGGTCTGCGCGAAGCTGCTGAAATCTTCTGTAAAGGGAAATAAATCTTTTGTGGATGATAAGAAAGTGTCGGATCATCACGCCATTATTCCCACAGAACAGGGCATCAGCCTCAGTGAACTGGAATATGGAGAGCGGAAAATCTATGAACTGGTGGTCTCCCGGTTTCTGGCGGTTCTGCTTCCCCCCTGCGAGTATGAACAGACGGAAGTGACCGTACTCTGCCAGGGAGAACGTTTCACAGCCAGGGGGAAAATCGTCCGTCATCCCGGCTGGCAGGAGATCAGAAGCCTTCAGAAAGAGGAAGGAGCCTTCCAGGACGAACCGGAAGAGGACGAACTGTGGGACAAAGGCCGCAAGGAGGAAGTGTTAGAGCAGATGCCGGAATTTTCCAGAGGGCAGAAAATTCTGTTTGGAGAGGGGAGCATCAGCGAAGGAAAAACAAAGCCGCCGCTGCCGTTTACCGAGGCTACTCTGCTTGCCGCCATGGAAAATCCTGTGAAATATATGGAAAGCGCAGACAAAAGCCTGAAAAAGACATTGGGAGAAACGGGAGGTTTGGGAACAGTGGCCACCCGGGCCGATATTATTGAAAAACTGTTTCACAGCTTTATGCTGGAAAAGAGAGATCAGTATATCCATCTGACCTCTAAGGGCAGACAGGTGCTGGAGCTGGCGCCCCGCGGCCTGACTTCTCCGGAGCTGACGGCAAAGTGGGAGCAGGAGCTTTCCGACATTGCCTGCGGAAGAGCCAAAAAGAAAGATTTTGAGGCGAAAATCCGAAGCTATACGGCAGATATTGTCAAAGACATTGCAGCTTCCTCCAAAACATACCGCCATGACAACCTGACAGGAAAGAAATGTCCGGAGTGCGGCAAGCTGATGCTGGAGGTCAATCACAAAAACGGCCGGATGCTGGTATGTCAGGACAGGGAATGCGGCTATCGAAAGACTTTGTCGAAAATCACCAATGCCCGCTGTCCCCAGTGCCATAAAAAAATGGAACTGATCGGAGACGGGGAGCAGAGACGTTTTACCTGCGCCTGCGGGTATCGGGAGAAACTTTCCGCCTTTGAAAAGCGGAAAAAGGAAAGCGGCGGCGGAGTGTCCAAAAAGGATGTGAACCGCTATATGAACAAGATGAGACAGGAGGCAAAGGAACCGGTTAACAATGCGTTTGCCGATGCCCTTGCCAAAATAAAGTTATAAATAGTAAACCCTCATCATGCACTGAGTTCAAATTTCTGAACCATCTGATTCAGCATTTCCGCCTGGGAGGCCAATTCCTGGGAGGTGGCGGAGGTTTCCTGGGAAGCTGCGGAATTGTCCTGAATTCCATGGGCAATTTCCTCAATTCCCATGCGGAGCTGATTCATGTTTTCCGCCTGGGCCACTGCGCTGTCTGCAGTTTCTTTGATCATTTTATTCACATTGCCGATGGCGCTGACGGATTCTTTCAGAGATTCCATGGCGCTGTCGGCAATAGCATTTCCTTTCCGGATTTCTTCCATAGAAATGCCAATCAGTTCCTTGGTGGTATTTGCCGCTTCAGAGCTTTCTAACGCCAGTTTTCCGATTTCATCTGCAACAACAGCAAAGCCTTTTCCTGCTTCCCCGGCGCGGGCGGCTTCAATGGAAGCGTTTAAAGAAAGCAGGTTGGTCTGTGAAGCGATATCCTCAATGGTCTGGATGATGCCCACAACCTGTTGGGAAGTTTCGTGTATCTTGTCCATGGCGTTCATCATCTGTTTCATTTTTTCCTGATTTTCTTCAATGACGGCGGCAGCCTGTTCCGTTGCCTTTGCAGACGCTTCCGCCTCCCTGCGGCTGTTGTCCACCTGTTCAGCGACTGTGGCGGTGGTTGCCGTCAGCTGCTCAATGGAAGCGGCCTGCTGCTCTGCGCCTTCCGCCAGAATCTGGGAGGCGGATGCAAGTTCCGAAGCCCCCACAGATACGTGCTGGGAACTTTCATTGATTCCCACCATAACCTGATTCATGGAATCGGAAATATTTAAAAGGGCAGTTTTTATTTTCTGAAATTCTCCTGCGTAATCATTTTTCAGGCTGATGTTCAGATTTCCGTCGGCAACCTGTGACAGCACCTCCGCTGTCTCGTCAATGTATACAATATATTCCTTCAGACGGCTGACAGTTTTTTGGATGGACTGTCCCAGCTCTCCGATTTCATCCTGACTGGTAATATGAAGAGTTACATCCAGATCCCCGGCGGCAAGCTGCTGGGCCGTATGGTTCAAATCCATGATGGGCCTTGTGAGACTGGCAGAGCTTTTTCGGATACTGAATGCAATCAGGGCAATGCCTCCTGCGAAAATAAGAATCAGAGCCAGAACCATGGCAAACAGCGTCGCATAATATTCAGAGGACGGCAGGCTGCTCAATACGATATATCCGGTATCTCCGGCATGCTGCAAAAAGCCGTATTTAGGAGTTCCGTCTGTTTTGAATCTTAAAAATACATTTTTACTGGAAGCGGCTGCTTTGACAGCGTTTTCTGAGATGTTGATGTCTTTGATATTCTGCTGAATCATATCGTTCTGGGGATGGTACACAATCATGCCGTCTCCTGATAACAGCAGAATGTATCCTTTGCGGCCGATTTTATATTCACTCATGAGTTTTGTCATTTGATCCAGAGTGATATCCATGCCCACTGCGCCCAGAATATCTCCGGTCACATCGTCATACACCGGCGCGGCTGCGCTTAAAACCATTTTTCCATTGGTGGAATCCACATAGGGTTCTGTTAAAATGGTCTGTTTTGTTTCAATGCAGCTGTACCAGCTTCGGCCTGTAATGTCCCAGTCCTCCTCATTGGTCAGACCGTCAGACTGAAGAAAGGAGCTTGCGTCCAGATCGGAAATCCATACAGCCATAACGTTGTCGGAATCGGAGGCTGCAATATTTGCCAGATTATTTAAAACAGCCTCTTTCTGCGCTGCCTGGCTGATGTTGCCGCCGGCTTTTGTCTCTCTCATAACCTGCTTGATTTCCGGATTTGCGGCAAGCTGTTCCACGCTTTTTGTATATTGTTCCAAAAATCCGGTTAACTGGTTTGCAGTTGCCCTGGATTCCTGAATCAGTTCCGTTTTTCTTGCTGAAATGCTCAGCCATGCGACCATGCAGATTGCAACCGCAGCGATCAGCAGAAATACCAGAATAACGCTTCCGCCAATCTGACGGAGTATTTCATCTGCAATTCGTTTCTTTGAAATTGACGACTTCTTTTGTTGTTTCATAAAAACCTCCCAAATATAAACCAATCCATTCTGTTCTATGGTTTTATTATAGACCTATTTTCCGGTTAGCACAATGAAAATTTCAAATCTCTGAAATCGCAGCTCAGAACAAAGCGCTGGCACGGGTTTATTTTCACCAGTTGCAAATACCATTGTCATAACTCCGTCAAATCCCTCATACATTATAAAAAAAGCAGTGTATGAGGTTATTTCGTTGAAAGGGTACATAGAAGAACGGGCGATTAATATCGCTAATTATATAATTGAGGAAAATGCTACCGTGAGGCAGACAGCGAAGAAATTTGGAATCAGTAAGAGTACGGTGCATAAAGACGTAACAGAACGTCTTGCGCAGATTAATCCTGCCCTGGCGGCCCGTGCCAGGAAAGTTCTGGATGTCAATAAGTCGGAGCGGCATATTCGGGGCGGACTGGCAACCAGGGAGAAATACCTGCATCAGAAAGGAATTGTCTGAAAACATGGGAAAAGCATGGAAAGCGCGTCAGAAAAAAAGAATCATGGGAACTCTGTTTTTTTTAAGAGATTAAAATACATCAATAAAAATGATTAAAATTATCACTATACAAGAGTAAAAATCTGTGTTAAGATAAAACCCGTGAAAAGCGAAGAAGAGGAAGAGTAGCTGCAAAGAAACCAGTGTCTTTCGTCTCTATGATCCCTTTTGAGAGCGGATGGTAGAGACGGAAGATTTTTTGGTTGAACCGGTTTTGCCTGTCTGCCCCCTGAAAATATAAAAATGGAGGACTGAGAATGAAGAATTTTGAGAAGTACGAAAGACAATATTTTATGCCGCCTGAAGTTACTTATGACTGGGTGAAAAAGGAATATATCAAAGAGCCCCCCATCTGGTGCAGCGTGGACTTGCGGGACGGGAATCAGGCCTTGATTGAGCCCATGAGCCTGGAAGAAAAGCTGGAATTTTTCCAGCTGCTGCTGAAGGTGGGATTTAAAGAAATTGAAGTGGGTTTTCCTGCGGCTTCTGAGACAGAATATAATTTCATGCGGGCATTGATTGACCGGGATATGATCCCGGAAGATGTGACAGTGCAGGTTCTGACCCAGGCCAGAGAGCATATTATCCGCAAAACTTTTGAAGCGGTAAAGGGCGCCCCCCATGCAGTGGTGCACCTTTATAATTCCACTTCCCTGGCACAGCGGGAACAGGTATTTAAAAAGAGTAAAAAGGAAATTCTGGACATTGCAGTCAGCGGCGCCAAGCTGCTGAAAGAGCTTGCAGAAGAAACAGAGGGAAATTTTACCTTTGAATACAGTCCGGAAAGTTTTTCAGGAACAGAGGTGGATTACGCGCTGGAGGTGTGCAATGCAGTGCTGGACGTATGGCAGCCCACACCGGAAAAAAAGGCCATTATCAACCTTCCCACCACTGTGGAAAACGCCATGCCCCATGTTTTTGCAGGGCAGGTGGAGTATATGAGCAAGCATATGAAATTCAGGGAACATGTAATACTTTCCCTCCATCCCCACAATGACAGGGGCGTGGGAATCTGCGATGCGGAATTCGGCATTCTGGCAGGCGCAGACCGCATTGAGGGAACATTATTCGGAAACGGCGAGCGGACTGGAAATGTAGATATTGTGACCCTTGCGATGAATATGTTTTCCCATGGAGTTGATCCAGGACTGGATTTCAGCAATATGTCCAACATTGCAGAAACTTATGAACGCTGTACCAGGATGCAGGTTTCACCCAGGCAGCCCTATGCCGGAGAGCTGGTGTTTACTGCTTTTTCCGGTTCCCATCAGGATGCGATTGCAAAGGGTATGGCATGCCGGGAAAATCATCCGGAGGGCTCATGGGCTGTGCCGTATCTGCCCATCGATCCAAAGGATGTGGGGCGTACCTATGATTCCGATGTGATCCGCATCAACAGCCAGTCAGGAAAAGGCGGCGTAGGATATATTCTGAAGCAGAATTACGGAATTACTATACCGGACAAGATGAAAGAAGAAGTGGGCTATACCGTAAAAGGGGTGTCAGACCATCGTCATATGGAGCTTTCTCCCCAGCTGGTATATCAGATTTTTGAGGAGCATTATGTCAGCCATACGCCTTATTTTCATGTTACAGAATGCCATTTTAAGCAGAAAAACGGCATAGTGGCAACTGCAGTATTAGAGCATGGCGGCCAGAGACGGGACATTGCCGGCAATGGAAACGGCCGTCTGGACGCGGTCAGCAATGCATTAAAGCAGTATTTTAACATCAGTTATGAGCTGTCGGTATATGAGGAGCATTCCCTGTCCAGAGGCTCTTCTGCAAAAGCTGTGTCCTACGTGGGGATTTCCTGCAATAACCGTCTGTACTGGGGCGTGGGCATTGACGAAGATATCATCAAATCTTCCATAGAGGCTCTCTGCGTGGCAGTCAATAAGCTGGAGCCTATACAGCAGACGGAGCAGTGCCGGGATGAGCGGCTGAACCAGATTATGAATTATATTCAGGAGCATTACCTGACGGTGACTTTGGATGAACTGACAGAGAAAATGCATTTGTCCAAGCCATATCTTTCCAAATATATTAAGGAAAAATCTGGAAAGACTTTCGGCGATATTGTAAAGAATGTACGGATGAAAAAGGCCCGCACCCTGTTGAAAAATACCAGTATGACTGTGGAAAATATTGCTGACAGCGTAGGGTATCAGAATGTGGAGCATTTTAACCGGCTGTTTAAGAAAAAATACGGTATGACGCCGGTACAGTTCCGCAATTCCAGACAGGGAGGAAAAAACTTTGAATAAAGAAACAGTGATTGTCCTTGATTTCGGAGGGCAGTATAATCAGCTGATTGCCCGGCGGGTGCGTGAATGCAGCGTGTACTGCGAGGTAAAGCCGTATACAATAAGCCTGGAGGAGCTTCAGGCGTTAAATCCCAAAGGAATTATTTTTACCGGAGGGCCTAACAGCGTATATGAGGAAACCTCGCCCGGCTGCTCCAGGGAAATATTTGAACTGGGCATTCCCATTCTGGGCATTTGCTATGGTTCCCAGTTAATGGCCCATGTACTGGGCGGAAGGGTGAAAACGGCTCCGGTCAGCGAGTATGGCCGCACAGAGGTGGAGGTGGATACCAAAGACGTGATGTTTCAGGACGTTTCACCTAAAAGCGTCTGTTGGATGAGCCATACGGATTATATTGCCCAGGCGCCGGAGGGATTTCATGTTACTGCCCATACGCCGGTCTGTCCGGTGGCTGCCATGTCATTTCCGGAAAAGAGGTTATATGCCGTTCAGTTTCATCCGGAGGTAATGCATACCGAAGAAGGCAGGCAGATGCTTGAAAATTTCGTTTACCGGGTCTGCGGCTGCACCGGAGACTGGAAAATGGATTCTTTCGTGGAAACTGCCACAAAGGATCTGCGGGAAAAAATTGGCGGCGGCAAGGTGCTCTGCGCCTTGTCCGGCGGCGTGGATTCTTCCGTGGCAGCGGTGCTGCTGTCGAAAGCTGTCGGAAAACAGCTGACCTGCGTCTTTGTGGATCACGGACTGCTCCGCAAAAATGAAGGAGACGAGGTAGAGGAAGTTTTTGGGGCGAACGGCGCGTATGAACTGAACTTTATCCGGGTCAACGCCCGGCAGCGTTATTACGAAAAATTAAGAGGCGTCACAGAACCGGAAGAGAAGCGCAAAATCATCGGAGCGGAATTTATCCGGGTCTTTGAAGAAGAAGCAAAGAAAATCGGCGCGGTAGATTTTCTGGTTCAGGGAACGATTTATCCCGATGTGATTGAGTCCGGTCTTGGCAAGTCCGCTGTGATTAAATCCCATCACAATGTGGGAGGCCTGCCGGATGTGGTGGAGTTCAAGGAGATCATTGAACCTCTGCGGATGCTTTTTAAAGATGAAGTGCGTAAAGCGGGACTGGAGCTAGGCATCCCGAAACACCTGGTATTTCGTCAGCCCTTCCCGGGCCCGGGCCTTGGCGTCCGCATTGTGGGAGAAGTTACAGAAGAGAAGGTAAAGATTGTCCAAGAAGCAGATCACATCTACCGGGAAGAAATTGCCCGGGCGGGACTGGAGCAGAATTTGGGACAGTATTTTGCAGCACTTACAAATATGCGTTCCGTGGGAGTGATGGGGGATTTCCGGACCTATGATTATGCGGTTGCGCTGCGGGCTGTGAATACCTCTGACTTTATGACAGCCGAGGCAGCACAGATTCCCTGGGAGGTATTAAATAAGGTTACAAATCGGATTGTGAATGAGGTGAAGGGGGTTAACCGGGTGCTGTATGACTGTACGGGGAAGCCGCCGGGGACGATTGAGTTCGAATAACGGAATTTTAGTCCGAAAATCCTTTAAAATATAGGGTTTTCGGACTTTTATTTTTATCTGTGATGTTAATATGATGTTGAGAAATAGGGTGTATTATTTTCACTACTCAAAGAGTGATGCAGTTGAAATTCCTATTAAGATATGATAAAGTTCGAACTAGGAAAAGTGCCCATGACAGCTGCGGATATTGTTTTAATATTTATTGGAAGTTTGATTGTTGCGTTTCTGACCTTTCTCGATAAAAGAGACAGTAAGAAGAAATAAAAATGCCTAACCTGTCTGCCAATAGGTTAGGCGGTGCTCGATAGAGCAGTTTTCCAATCAAGAGACATCCACCCTTGGAGTAGGTGCTTTTCTTATTTTTAATATACCATTCTGTGTAAGGTTTCAAGTGCTTTCCTATTTGTATGTATTCATTTCAGGATGAATAAAAATCACAGAAAAAAATTAACCAATAATTGAGTTAAATTTTTTTATAAAAAATAGTTGACATACTTTCCTGTAATTGGTATAATGAATTATATAAAAAATATGGAATGGAGGAGAAGTCTATGCTCACAGATTTCGGAAAAGCATGTCGTAAGTTGCGCATTGACAATGATGAATTGCTTTTAGATATGGCAAATTATCTTGGCGTATCAGCAGCTTTTTTATCAAAAGTTGAAAACGGAAAAGCAAAGCCTCCGGTTGAATGGAAAGAGAAAATAGCTTCACATTATGATATTACTGGAGCTGCATATTCTGAAATTTGTACTTATATTGATAAGGCCAGGAATGCAAAGACATTAAAAATTCCAAATATTCAGGAGGATGACAGTGATTTGATGCTTGCCTTTGCAAGAAAGCTGGGGAATATGACAAATGCTGAAAAAGAGGATTGGAGAAAGAAATTAGATAGATAAAGGGGGAATAAATGCGTATGCCTAATGTTTCAGTAGAACCCATGTCGAGAAAAAGCATCAGGGAGTTTGTAAACAAATTCCGTCAACTCTTGGGGCTTGAAGATGTGAGGTATTTTCCTATTGTGCAATTTATCGAATGGTATCTTCCACAATTGGGTATGAATTATGAGATATTGACCATCGCAGAAATGAACGATGTATATGGCTTAACTAATATGAAAAAAAATGTGTTATATATTCGTGAGGATGTGTATTGTAGAGCAGTAAAGGGAAATCCAAGGGATAGGTTTACTTTGTGTCATGAATTAGGCCATTTTTTGCTGCATGCACCTGAGAGGGTTAGCTTTGCACGGGGAAAAATTCCGGCATATAGAGATCCAGAATGGCAGGCCAATGTGTTTGCAGGTGAACTTATGGCTCCTTATTATTTGACATGCTGCATGAGTGTAGATGAGATGATGGAAGAATGCGGGATGTCGAGACAGGCAGCTAAAATACAATATGGTGTGTATCACGGTAAATAAGATGTTATGGGTTGATCCCTTGACATAGAAAAAACCAAGCACATGAAGTGCTTGGTCACTCACAAAAGTACCTATTTTGTGACTGTTATAATTTCTTCTAGCAAAATTAATTATAGCATTATAGGTATCCTTTTGCAAGTGATTTTTTGCGAAAGGAGAGGATCGTATGTATATTTTTAGAGCAAGTATTACTACGAAAGATGGTAGAAAGATATATGCGAAAGATTACGGCAAAAAAGCTTTCCGAATCTGGATTGGTTCCGGTAAAGCTCCTGTAAAACCGATAATAAAATAGGAAATTGCCTGGATATATGCAGTCTATATCTAGGCAATTTTTTTATATTTTATTGTAAATGGAATGTTCAGGGGATTTATGTCTTTGACTTACGGAACTGGTTGAGCCGTTCAGCAAGCTGCTGATCCTTGTCTGGATACAAGTGGGAATAGGTGTCCAGCGTGGTTTTTACAGATTCATGTCCCAGACGGTTTGATATTTCCAACGGGTTGAATCCCATTTCAACCAACATACTGGCATGGGAGTGCCGTTACGGTATAATAACGACAAACGGAAAAAGCCTTTATTTTCAAGGGGTTTGAGCGTTTGCCGTCATTTATTCAATTCCTTTTCCAAGTTGAAACATGGCGAGAAAAATATCGAAAAAAGGAGGCTGTTTCATTAACGACAAAATTTAATAGTGCCAGCGGTCCGGTGTATTGCCTGACCGCTGGTTGCCGTGGGCGTTTCACTTTTATAGGTGGGCGCCCTTTTTTTATACCCATTTTCAAGAGAAAGGAGATTCACATGGAATTAAACGAAATGGAAAAACGGCTGCTGTTTCAGGTTGAGGGCGACTATCAATACAAAGTCCTGAACGAGCTCCACATGGCTGCCCGGTACACAAAGGACCCTGAACAGCGGAAGGCAGCGGAAAGTCTGATGGCAAAGCTGCGCGTCCTGACGGATGACGAGTGCATGGACATCGTGCGGGATATTCAGAAGAATTACCTCCTGCCCTACCCACCCCGGACGATTGGGGAAAAGATTGCGGAGGCCAGGCAGCAATCCGGCGCGGAAAAATTGAAAGGGCATGACATCATGGCCCTGGAACGCTTTGCCCCAGAGGTACGGCACATGATCATCTTCAATGTGCTGTCTTATAATTCTCCTGTCGGCGATAAGGGCGATAAGATGCGCCTGTTCCTTACGGATGCCGGCTATCAGAAATTCTTAGACAGCCAGGAACGGGGCGAAGTCAAACTGAAAAACCATGCGAAGGTCTCAGACGGGCATCTCCATTATGACCGCAGGGATCGCGTCTTGTAACAGGATAACCGGAGAAAGGAGGCTTTGAAATGGCTGTATTCCGGGTAGAAAAAACAAAGGACTTCACGATCATGTGCAACCACCACCTGCGCAATACGGAACTGTCCTTAAAGGCAAAGGGGCTCCTCTCGCTCATGCTGTCGCTGCCGGAAGATTGGGATTATACCACAAAGGGGCTCGCCCATATCTGTAAGGACGGCGTGGATTCGATCACTACCGCCCTGAAAGAGCTGGAGCGGCACGGGTATCTCACCAGGCAGCGCCTCCGCTATGGGAACGGACAGCTCGGAGACATTGAGTATACGATCCATGAAAAGCCTGTAAATGCTGAAAAACAGGAGTATTCACCTAAACGGGAAAATCCAAGACAGGTAAATCCAGGACAGGCAAAACCTGAACAGGCCGAACCTGGACAGGGAAATCCCGCACAATTAAATACTAATCCACTAAGGACTAAAAAATCAAAAACGGATATATCAAGGACCCATCAATCAATCTATCCGGCAGAGCCGGAGGCGGCAGGCCGCCCGGATAGGATGGATCGGATAGAGCTGACAGACGCCTACCGCGAGATCATTAAAGAAAATATTGAGTATGACTGTATGGTTTCCCGTTATGGGAAAGAACGATTAGACGAGACTATGGAGCTTATGCTTGAAGTGGTTTTGTCCAAGCGCCCATATATCCGTATTGCCGGGGATGATTTTCCCAGGGAGGTGGTAAAGGGCCGTTTCCTGAAGATCAATTCCGGCCACCTGGAGTATGTCTTTGACTGTATTGACAAGAACACCACAAAAGTCGGGAATATCAAGGCATACCTGCTGGCAGCGCTGTATAATGCCCCGGCAACAATGGACAGTTATTACCGTGCCGAGGTCAATCACGATCTATACGGCTGTTAGGCGCTTTCGGGCGTCTTTTTTCATCACAGAAAGGAGGCGGGGCACGATGAAAAGAAATTCTGTGCCGGCACTATGCCCGGCGTAAGCAAAGAGCAGATTCAGGCGGCGAGGGAGGCGGACCTGTTTGCTTACCTGCAGTTCCATGAGCCTGGGGTGCTGAAACGGGACGGGCCCAATTACCGCCACAAGGAACATGACAGCCTGGTTTATGTGACCGGGAAAAGGTATTGGTACTGGAACAGCCGGGGCCGGAGTATCAACGCCCTGGACTATCTGATCCAGATTCGGGGCTACGGGCTGGTGGATGCGGTCCATATGCTGGTAGGCGGGGAAATCCGGCAGACGCCGGCCTATCGGAGTACAACAGCAACAGACCGTGTGCATAAGGGACAGGAAAAGAAAACATTTTCCCTCCCCTGGGCCAGACGGTGCGCCACTTCTGCCGTTTCTTATTTGCAGCGGCGCGGGATCAGCTCTGATGTGATCAGCCGGTGTTTCCGGGAGGGGCTGTTCTATGAGGCGCGGTATCATGGCGAGCCGGTCTGTGTGTTTGTGGGAAAGGATGAAGCCGGCAAAGCAAAGTTTGCCTGTATGCGGAGCATTGCCGGCAGCCTTAGGAAAGATGTTTACGGCAGCGACAAGGAATACAGCTTCTGCTATCCACCCCGGAATCCGGGCAGCCGGCATGTTGCAGTGTTTGAGGCGCCCATTGACGCCCTCTCCCATGCCACACTGCAGGAGTTAGAAGGCTGGAAATGGGACGGCTACCGGCTGTCCCTGGGCGGCACTTCCCATGTGGCGCTGATTGCATTTCTGAAACGCCACCCGGAAATCCGGCGCGTCAGCCTCTACATGGACAATGACCTTGGCGGCCTTAAAAATGCCAGGAGGATCAAGGCAATGCTCCATGAAGATCAGCGGTTCAGACATATCCGGGTGGGAATCAACCCACCCCGCACAGGGAAGGACTACAACGAAATGCTGCTCCATATTGCAGAACAGATGAAAGGCCATCAACAACAATGCCGCCAGAAACAGGCGGCTATTTCAATTTGACAGGAGGATTTTAGAAATGATGAACATAGAGAACACAGCTTTACAGATGATTGCCGAAGCTGCCCGGTGCCCGGATTATGGCCCCGACATGGTTAAGGCCCTGATGAAAAAGCTGGATATGAACGAGAAAGGCTTTGCGCTCCTGATGAACGTCGCCCCTTCCACGGTCCGGCTCTGGACTAGCGGCGCCGCGCAGCCAAGCGGAACGGCCAGGCGGCTCATGCAGATTTACGAGACCGGGCCGGAGATTGTCGGCAAGATTGCAGGAGGGCAGCCGCCGGCAGATGGGGGGAATCTTTAAATGGCACAGGTCACAATGAAAGATGATGCGCTTCCACAGATTCACTTAGTCCGCGATACGGATTTAGGCGTATTTGCCTATGAGCTCCATATCCTGGCCGGGGATTTCCTGCGGGAAAGTGAATTCAACCTGCACACATTGGCAGCCAACACCGGGCCAGATTCTATCGCTGTCATGGGGAAAAAACATATGTGGCTCTCGGATGCGCTGCTTGCCTACTGCCCTTCGGCGGAGCTTTACCGGATGGCTGCCATGACAGAATACCCCGCCGCAAGAGCCTTCCTGTTCCACACGGAGCGAAAGGAGGACGGGCGCCCGTATGGGGATGTCCTGATGATGGACCTTGACACGCTGCGGCAGGACATAGAAAGAAATACCCTCTACCCTTACGGCGTCAGCATGGAATACCGGGACGGCACGAAGGCGGAGGCAGGCATTGAAAAATGGGAATCAATGGAGCTGTGCGAAAAGGACGCCCTGAAAACCTGGTGCTACCTCTATGCGCCGGAGCAGGTGACGGAATGGCAGTACCGCTATTCTAACCGGTTCAGCCAATGGAAGGAGCAGGCCTTTTCCTATA
This sequence comes from Lachnospiraceae bacterium, assembly GCA_910575555.1. Taxonomy (GTDB): domain Bacteria; phylum Bacillota; class Clostridia; order Lachnospirales; family Lachnospiraceae; genus Petralouisia. Next base: position 139,005 of record CAJTFX010000011.1, read on the forward strand.
TGCCCCAGGATTTGGAGGAACGTCTGAATGTGGAGTATATGGAGGAGGCGCAGAACCCGGACACAGATATGTACCGCATACCCCTGGGGACAGCCAAACAGTTGCTTCTTGACGGGGCCCCGGTCTACCGCCTCCTACCAGGAAGATCGGAAAAAGTTGCGCCTGTTGCGGCTGTCCGGGCGGGCCTCTGGTATGAGAATTACCGGGAGTTTGCCGTTACCCCGGAGGACCTGGGCGCACTTGACCGGCTGGTCCGCAGGGAGACGGACCGGCTCATGGGAATACATACGCAACTTAATAAAATACAGGGACGCCGCCCATCCCCGGAGCGGTGATTTTTTATGACTGGAGGTGATACTGGTTGGCTGACAACATACAGCATGAAGATTTTGGGGAAAAGATCGGCGGCGCAAAAAAAGATTTATGGAAGGACCGGGGGCTCTATGTGAACGACCTGGACGCCATGAATGAGCGTGAAGCCGAGAAATTCGTAAAAAAAGATAATATCTGGAAGAAACCGGATTATACGGCCATGCTTGATGACGGGATTCCCCTTGGCGTGGTCTATTTTATCAAAAAGGCGAGGGACGGGCTGAATGCCTCCCCGCAGTATTACCGCAGGGACGACACGCCGGAAAAGCGCCTTGCAAGACAAAAAGAATATATCCAGACGGTACGGGAGCTGCAAAGCGCGGTCTCGGAGGTGCGCACCGTGGAGGACGCAATGAAGGCCTATGACCGTTTCTTTGTGGAAAACGGATATCTTGAACAGGTGCAGGGCTGGGGCATCGGCATCCATTACCAGGCGACGGAAAAGGGCCGGGAGAACCCGGCCATTACAAACAAGCTGTCTAATTCCCTAATGGTCCGCTCAGCAGGATATTTTGAGCGGAACTTCACACAGAAAGCGCAGAAGGAACAGTTTGGCGTTTCCAAAGACCAGAAGGTGCCGAAAGGCTATGCGATCCACTTCAACGACGGGAAGAATACTTATTCCAAAAACAATGACTGGAAACCTGATACCTATTACGTGACGAAGGGCTATTCCATCTTGCAGACAAACTTTGAATCGCGGGAGGCTGCCCTGAAATGGGTGCAGGAACTTGCAAAAGGCCGCAGCAAAAGCGGAAAAACGCGGTTTGTGCCTCCCCAGCTCTCCCATGTGCGGCGGACCGGGCCGGATTACCGCAGCGGTGTGGAGATCACCGGGCAGCACTACCTTGATACTTTCGGATTCCGCGGCGGCGAGTTTGGGAACTGGATGAACCAGAATGACCGGCAGGCTTCCCTCAACATGGGCTTTGAGGCGCTGAAGGATCTGGCGTCGGCCTTGCAGATCAGTGATAAAGATATTGCCTATCAGGGAACGCTTGCTATCGCTTTCGGCGCCAGGGGCAGCGGGAACGCGGCGGCCCACTATGAACCGCTTCGCAAGGTTATCAATCTCACGAAGATGCACGGGGCCGGCTCTTTGGCCCATGAATGGTGGCACGGGTTTGACGATTACCTGGGTACGAAGATGGGCGCAAAGGGGATGCTCTCGGAACAGCCCCGCCTCTATGCGCCGTTCCAGAAGCTGATTGATACCATGAAATATAAGCCGGAGACGCCGGAGCAGGCGGCAGCCCGTACCGAAGCGCAGACAGAGCGTACCTGGAAAAATGCGGCAGGCTGGCTGGATTCTGCGGTGCTCGGTTCCCTGAAACGGCATGGCAGTGAGGAACAGATGGAAACCTACGCAGTTCTCAGGGAGGCGTTTCTGTCCGGCGAGGCCGGTTCCGTGGAACAGATCAGCGCTTTCAAGAAGTCTGTCACCGGGCGGGTGATCCCCAAAAGTGAGCGGGAACGGCTGGAAATATTCGAGCACATGCTGTCCGGGATGCAGGCACAGGAGGCACCGCAGATCGGGCGGGTGGAAACCGATTTTTACCGGAATTCCGTGCGCATGGGTAAGGAGTGCGAAAAGGACGGCGGCTATTGGGACAGCAATACGGAAATGACCGCCAGGGCCTTTGCCTGTTATATCAAGGATAAGCTGCCCTGCCAATCGGATTATCTGGCGGGCCATGCGGACTGTGCCGTTACCTTTGTTTCCGATAAAGACGGAAAAATGGAGGTTCTGAAAGCCTTCCCGGAGGGTGAGGAACGGAAAGCCATCAATGCTGTGTTTGACGAGATCGTGGCAGACCTGAAACGGGAGCAGATACTTACCCATTCGGATGTGACGCTGCCCCTTCCGGCGCGGCCACTGGCGGAGAGTGAACAGATTTCCATATTTACGGCGGATCGGCCTTCGGTCATGGCGCAGCTTGCAGCGGCGAAACCGGCAGAAAAAACTCCCCCGGCACAGGCGGCCCCGAAAAAGAGCCATACGCCGGAGATTTAAGGAGGTGGAAGGATTGGAGGAAAACAAAGATTACCGGGTGCACCGCTCCGGGGACCTGTCGGAAGGTTACAAGCTCCGGGTAGAACATACAGTATCATGTGAGAACATGGATATTTCACCGTTGATTGCACAGGGTGCAGAAACGATACAGGCCATGCGCCAGGACAGCATTGAAGGAGAAAAGAAAGCCTATGACATCGTGGTGGCGGCAGCAAAGCAATGGGAACAGCAGGCGGCGGTCACGCAGCGGCTTGACCGGGCGCTGGCATACTTACGCACCCCGGAGGTAAAGCATACCGGGAACAGTTGGCAGCCCTTTTCCAGCAACAATGACTGGATGGAGATCAGCAACCGGGTTTATAAGATGTTCTGCCGGATCAGGGAAGATACCAGATATGACAGGGAAATAAAGCAGAGTGTCCCGGTTGCCTGGTATGTGACCTGGGATTTGTATTTGAATTCACCCAGGGAAGGCTACAGCATCCATCTTGCAGGACAGGACAAGAAACGCTATACGGACAAGGCCGCCGCCGAGAAGTATCTGGATGGGAGAAAGAAAGCCTATTCCCATCTGTTCGCGGAGATTTCACCGCCCATTCCGAAAGAGCATGAAAACTGTTTTACGGTCAATGGCGTGCTTCTCCCCGGATATACAGTGGAGGGCCGGGAACCGGTAAAACCAGACCATGCCGCCGAAGTTTCGGAGAGCGCCATTCCTGCGTCCGGAAAAGAGGAAAAGCCCTCCGTGCTGGGAAAGCTGTCTGCGTCGAGGGCACAGGAAAAGGCTGCGGCAGAGGCGAAGGCGCCAACGAAAAGGAAGGAGGATATGCAGATTTGAAAGTGTTGATGATAGAGCCGGGGAAAGCGCCTTATGAGGCCGAGCTGGACGGGAGCCTCAAATCCATGCAGGAGGCAGTCGGGGGAGGCATAGAGGGCTACTACCCTTATGCGGAGCCTGTCGCGATTGTCTGCAATGATGAAGGGAAAATAAACGGGCTGCCCCTGAACCGGGCAATCTACAACCAGGACGGCGAGATGATCGAGATCATGGCAGGCACCTTTTTCATAGCCGGTCTCGGCGAGGAAAGTTTTGCCGACCTTCCCGATTATTTCATGGAGCAGTATAAGGAACAGTTCAAATACCCGGAGAAATTTTACCGGCTGGCGGGTGAGATCGTTGCGGTGAAGCAGCCCCTCCCGCCGGAGGAAAAACAGCAGCCGGCCTCTGCCATGGAGGAACCAGGCGGGGATGACATAAGGCTTGACGAATCCACGGACCTGGCTTTCGACCTGGATGAATTTTTCAGGCAGAACAGCGGGGCCTATGCAGGCCTGTACCCGGATTCCCATGCGGAGAAGGAGCGCATGGCGGACGAGCTGCTTTTAGGAGATACCGGGAAAATCCGCATGAGGCTGGCGGCATTTGAACATGAGGAACACATGGAGGGAGAAACGGCGCCGTTTCTGGAGCGCATTTCTTCCTATGAAAAAGAGCATGGGATCAGCGCTTATTCCATTTACCAGCTTGACTTATCGGACAATACAGACAACCTCTGTTTTATGTCCCTGGACTGGCTGGAAAGCAAGGGGCTCTCCGTGAGCCGGGACAATTACCGGATGGTCTATGCCATGCAGCGGGAACCGGGCGAAACGCTGGAGGATATTTACCGGCGGTTCAATATCGACCACCCGGAAGATTTTAAGGGCCATTCCCTTTCCGTTTCTGATGTGGTAGTCCTGCATGGGAACGGCACAGACACCGCTTATTACGTGGACAGTATCGGCTTTCAGGAGCTGCCGGGCTTCTTTGGCGCAGGGGCACCGGAGGCGAAGCGGGATGTTTCCGTGCGGGAACAGCTTGACAATGCAAGAAAACAGGCGGCGCAGGCAGGGCCGAAAGCGCCGGATAAAAAGCCCAGGGAACCGGAAAGGAGTTGATGGCTTATGCTGATGGCAGTTGACGGTCCGTATGCGCTGATGGTGCAGCCGGACGACATTTTAATCTCTCCCCGTGAGGTAGACGGGCATTTTGGGACAATGGCCTGCTTCCACCCCCGCTATGCGCTGGGTGACAGCCACAATTACATGGATAAAGACGATTTCCTGCGGGAGATGTATTTAGATACCGTGGGGCATGATGAAGCGGGCCTGAAACGCTATGAACACATGGTAAACATTGTGAGCAGCCGGTTCCGGCACGGGCCAAAGACGGAGGAACGGGCGGTTGATGACGCCATGCTGAAGGTGATCTCCGAAAAATACATTACGCTGCCCCTCTATCTGATGGACCACAGCGGCCTTGCCATGCAGACCGCAAGTTTCAATGACCCCTGGGACAGCGGGCAGGTCGGATGGATTTATGTTTCCAAAGAGGATGCGCTAAAGGAATTTGGCGGCGAAAAAATGACCGGCGCCGTTCGGAAAAAGGCGGAGGACCTGATGCGCGGCGAAGTGGCAGCTTATGATTCCTACCTGCGGGGCGAGTGCTACGGCTTTGAGCTTTACAAAAACGGCGAGCTGTCGGATAGCTGCTGGGGATTCATGGGCGGCCTGGAGGATGCCTGTAAGGATATGGCTGAATATCTCCCGGAGGGCTGCAGGGATATGGTGGCGCATTTAGAGGAACAGGACCACCCGGCCACCATCATTAAGACGCTTCTGAAACATGCGAAAATCCAGGTGGACCAGGCGGTAAAAGCCTTTGAGCACGCACCCCGCCAGCAGGTGGTCGGGGATGCCCGGTAAGGCAGTTGTTTCCCATTTATAATTACAGATTTTATCAGGAAGGAGGATGCTTATGCAGGAAGATTTGGAACAGCGGACCGTATCGGTCTCCATCCAGGCGGCGAAGCTGTCCGGGCGGGTGCTGCGCTCCGCGGTTGCCGCCGTGCTCCAAAAGATGGAGCAGGAACGCACGACCCCGAAAGTCGGCAGGAACAGCATGAAGCGGCTGACCTATAGGGACCCCGGAGCCAATACCATTGAAGTCTCCGGCAGAATCCGCTCCTTTGAGCGGTACGCCAGGAAACACCAGGTACGCTACCATATTGAAAAAGAGCTGGGGACCGATCCCCCAAAGTGGACGGTCTATTTCAAAGCGAACCAGGCGGATGCCCTGACAGCGGCCTTTAAGGAATATACCCAGAAAGACCTTGCCCGGAGCACCAGGCCGTCCCTGCTCTCCCAGCTTCATAAATTCAAGGAGCTGGCGCAGGCTCTGGGCCGTGACCGGGTAAAGAACAAGGAACACGGAGGGCCGGAACGATGAAGATAGACACGGATGCCTTAAAAAAGCAGGTGATCCTCCACCTGCCCTATCTTTTGTTCCTTCTGGTATTTGCGAAGCTGGGCGAGGCGGTGCGCCTTGCCCCCGGAACGGACGCCTCACAGAAACTCTTAGGGCTTGCCGATGGTTTTACACTTGCCTTTCAGAGCATGTGGCCGGGTGCGGCGATGGACTGGCTTGCTGGTCTCTGCGGTGCCGCCGTAGTGAGGCTGGCGGTATATGTGAAAGGAAAAAATGCAAAAAAGTACCGCAAAGATGTGGAATACGGCTCTGCACGGTGGGGTGCATAATCTTAACTGTAAGCAACACCTATATTGACGCAGGAGGGTATGCACATGAATGATTACAGCAAAATCACAGCCCTTTACTCCCGCCTATCCGTGGGGGACGAGGACAGGGACGGCGGCGAAAGCAACTCCATACAGAACCAGAAGAAATTTCTGGAAAGCTATGCCAGACAGCTAAAATTAACCAATATCCGGCACTACATTGACGATGACGAAAGCGGCAGATTTTTTGACCGTTCTGCCTACTCCCGCATGATTGAGGACGTGGAAAACGGCAAAATCGGCGTGTGCATTATGAAAGACATGACCCGCTGGGGGCGCGACTATCTCCAAGTGGGAAACGCTATGGAGATTTTCCGCAGAAACAACGTGCGCTTTATCGCGGTAAACAACGGGATAGACAGCGAAAAGCCCGACACGTTGGAGTTTGCCCCCTTTATCAATATCATGTCAGAGTGGTACGCCCGCGACATCAGCAAGAAAGTAAAAACGGGTATCCGCACAAAGGGGACGAGCGGCAAGCCAATCGCAACCGAAGCCCCCTACGGATATGTCAAAGACCCCGACAACAAAGATTTTTGGATAATTGATGAAGAAGCAGCCAAAGTTGTCCGCTTGATTTTCCGCCTGTTTCTGAACGGGAAGAACCGAAACCAGATCGCCGTATATCTGAAAAATGAGCAAATCCCAACGCCCACATTCTATATGAAAGACCGAGGGCGGGGAACCTGCAAAAATAAGGCGCTTAACGAGGAAAACCGTTGCAAATGGAACAAAGCCACGCTGACCCATATCCTCACGCGGCAGGAGTATTGCGGCGACATTGTAAACTTCAAGACCGCAAAACATTTCCGTGACAAGCGAAACCACTATGTAGACAGAAGCCAGTGGCAGATTACGGAAAATGTGCATGAACCGGTTATCGACCGCGCCGACTTTGAGAATGTACAGCGGATTTTGGAAAATGCCCCCGTCAAGCGACCAAACGGGGACGGGGAAATCCACCCTTTGTCGGGCTTGCTTTTCTGTAAGGACTGCGGCGCAAAAATGCACATACGGATAGATTACAGGAACGGCGGCAAACGGCATATCGCCTATTGCAGTGAGTACCACAAGGGGAAAGCCAAAAATCCGAAGTGCCATTCCCCGCACATCATGGACGCGGATTTACTCATGCAGACCGTTTCGGACGTGCTGAAAAAAATCGCGGAATACTCTATCAGCAACCGGGCAGACTTTGAAGCCTTAGTGAAAAAGAGCCTTGCCGTACAGCAGACCGACCAGACAAAGAAACAGCAAAAGCGCGTACCGCAAATCACAACGCGGCTTGAACAGATTGAAAAGGTTCTGGATAAGCTGTATGAGGATAACGCCCTCGGCACGATTGAGCAAGACCGTTACGAGCAGATGTCGCGGAAGTATTCGGAAGAATATTATAAGCTGAAAGAGGAACTTGCGGAAATTAAGGAGCAATTATCCGCTTTTGAAAACGCGGGAGGGCGGGCGCAAAGGTTTGTGAAGCTGACAGAACGCTATGCCGACTTTTCCGAACTCACCCCCGCCATTCTCAACGAGTTTATCAGCAAAATCGAAGTGCATGAGCGCGACCAGAAGCGGGCAAGATACGCCATACAGCATATCGGGATATACTTCAACCATATCGGTAAATTTGAGAACGAACTGACACAGCTTGCAGAGCCGGCAGAGCAGGAAATCAGACAAATGCGGGAGGAAATCGAAGAAGCGAAAAAGGAAAAGAGCCGCGCCTACCACCGGGAATATTCCAGAGCCTACCGCGCTAAAAATAATGAAAAGCAACGGGAGTATGACCGTATCAAAGCGCGGGAATACAGAGCGAGAAAAAAGGCGCAAGCCGCCGCCACCGCACAGTAAAACCGAATAACCGACAGCCGAGAGGGATTTTCCGATTACGGGAAATCCCTTTTCCGCGCCCAAAGAAAGGAGCGACCCATTGACAGAAAAGAACGAAACGCCCGCCCCGCCCCGAAAGCCGGACGGTATCATCACGACACACAGGAACGGGCAGACCATTGTTGCGGAGTTGTTTTTCAACCACAGCGGCACAGAAACATTCCGCGACAAGCTGCTGAAAATGATACTAGCCGATAAGCAGGAATAAAACGGGAAACCGATTGTCTGTAAAAATCCATTCCATTCCTATCCTATCCATTCCACACAAAAATCGAAAGGAGCGATTGACGCATGGCAAAGACCAAAGCCGAAAAAATCACGAGCATTGAGGAAGAAATCCGACAGCTTGAAAACAGGCGCAGACAGCTTGTGCAGGAGCAAAAGGCGCAGGAGCGCAAGGACAGGACAAAACGCCTATGCCGCCGCATGGGGCTTTTTGAAAGCCTTGTCCCCGACAGCATACCGCTGACAGAGGAACAATTCAAGACCTTTCTTGAAAAGACCGTAGCCGCCGACCACGCCCGCCGCATACTGGACGAATTGACCGCCCAGTATGCCCCCACAGCCCCCGCACAGGGCGCGGAAACGGCGGCACAGGGTAACACGCCGTCCGCCGCCAGAACCACCCATACAGCCCGCGAGGGCGGCGCAGACGCGGACGCGGACGGGGGCGCGGCACAAGGGTAACGGCTTACGCCCCTACCCTTGCCAAAAAGCAAGGGCGCACTTATATACCACATAAATGTGGTATGTGCGGTCTTGCAGACGGCGTTTTGTGCCTGTCGGCACAAAAGGAAACGGCGGGAGTTACCCGCAGAAAGGAGCGCGGCGCGTGGCAATCTACCATTGCAGTATCAAAGTCATATCCCGCGGCAAGGGCAAGTCCGCTGTTGCCGCCGCCGCTTACCGGGCGGGGGAAAAAATCACAAATGAGTTTGACGGAATGACCCACGACTACACCCACAAGGGCGGTGTCGTCCACACTGAGATTTTATTACCCGACCACGCCCCCGCTGAATATACGGACAGGGCGGTTTTATGGAACGAAGTGGAGAAAATCGAGAAAGCGAAGAACGCCCAACTTGCACGGGAGATTGAAATTGCCTTGCCCCGCGAACTGACGAGGGAGCAAGGCATTTCCCTTGTCCGCGAGTATGTGGAACGGCATTTTGTGGCGGCGGGAATGTGCGCCGACGTATGCCTACACGACACAGGCGGCGGCAACCCCCACGCCCATATCATGCTGACAATGCGCCCTTTTGACGAGCGCGGCGAGTGGGGAGCGAAGCAGAAAAAGGAGTACATTCTTGACAGGGACGGGAATAAAATCTATGACCCCAAAAAGCGGCAGTACAAATGCAAATCCATTCCCGCTACCGACTGGAACGAACAGACCAAAGCGGAGGAATGGCGGGCGGCATGGGCGGAACTCTGCAATCAGGCATTGGAGCAGAACGGACACGCGGAGCGCGTAGACCATCGCAGTTATGAACGGCAGGGGATAGACCAGATACCCACCGTCCATTTAGGCGTTGCCGCTTCCGCTATGGAGAAGCGCGGCATCCGCACCGAGCGCGGCGACCTTAACCGCGAAATCGAAGTGACTAACCAGAAGTTACGGCAGTTAAAGGCGCGTATCTCCAAACTGCAAAACTGGTTAAAGGAAGAAGCCGAGAACACCGAGCCGCCCACCCTTGCCGACTATATTCAAGGCATACTGTCACGCAAGGTACAGACGGGAAAACCGGGATATTCCCAATCCCTCTATAACCTCAAAGACGCGGCAAAAATGCTGAACTTCCTGCAAACCAACAACATCATGGATATGACGGGGCTTGATGAAAAATTCAAGTCCATGATAGGGGAACAACTGGATATTCAAGGGAAACTGAAACCCGTTGAACGGCGGTTAGGCACTCTGAAAAAGCACTTAGAGCAAGCCGACATTTATTTCAAGTGTAAGGGAAAGAAGCCGCTGACCGAAGCCGAGCAAATCTTATTCACAACAGCGAAAGATTATCTCAAAGGCATAATGAACGGCAAGACCACAATCCCGACAAAGACATGGAAAGAAGAATACACCAAGCTGACCGCCGAGAGGAAAACGCTTAATCAGCGGTATCTTGCATTGAAAGAGGAAGTGAAAGAAGCGGAGAAAATCAGAAAGAGTGTTTACAGTATCTTGCGGCAGGAACAGCGGGAACAACAGCCCCACAGAAAGCAGGATATGGAGCGATAACAGACAGGGCGGCGGGATTGTCAATGCTTGCCACCGCTGCCCTGTTTTGGACTTTTATTAGACCGATAAACTGGAATTTATCTTCGTACTCCCTCTTCAGTAAACGTTCTTTTTAAGGCGTATTCTGTTGGGAAAATAGCTAATACTAAAATCAGACATTGTGTTGTACATAGAATCGCCGCAACCGTTCCAATTATATTCTCTGAACTATGATAAAAAGGAAAATGGATAACAACTGATGGTATCAAAATAACCCAACCAATTTTCCGCCATAAGCGGCCACAATGCGCCTGTGCAAATTTCCATGTGTCTATATTTTTCATAGAACGTGCTGTTCGATAACCGATTATTCCATTGATTTTTTTAGGAGCATGTTTCCACATCATATTACCAGCAATAATCATTGTGATTGGAATAAGTAAATCGCAAACAAATATGAACCACCAAAACCACATATATTTCCCTCACTTTCATAAATCCCAATTTATCGGTTTGTACTGGGGGAAATTATAGCATACCCAATTACGAAAAGCAATCCCCCGTTCTACGTCCGTTCCGACTATCCAGACCGTCAAGGGACGAGTAGTATTTTTTCGCAAAGAGCGCGAAAAAATCTCCACTCTTAAACCCTTGACCGTCTGGATTTTTGCCGTTGCCATTTCGCCGCCGAAAACGGGGAACAGGATAAAAAAATCCTGCCCCTGTTTTCGTCTGCTCCATTCTAACGGCAAAACCGTCTGCACTACTTCGGCGGCGGGCGGTAGGTTATGCGGTGGCTCTGCCCCCGCGCCCCCGACCTCTCCCAAAGAACAGAATGGAGTGTTACGCAATAGGGCTTGAAAAGGCTTGATTTTTAAGGCGTTTCAGACACGAAAACCCACCGGGCAAGGGTTTTATACTACCCACCCGCGAAAACGGCTTCTAAATGTCCACAGGCGCGTTTTGCGCCCTTTTTCCTGCCCCGTTTCCCACCGCACTAACAAGGGCTTGCGTCAATAACTCAAAAAAGCACTTGACAAAACGCTTCATGGGGGAACAAAACAGACATTGCCCCTTTTATGGACCCGAAACCGGAAAACAACATTATCCTGACGCAGACCGAGGGGCTTATGATGTCCGGCAGGCCGAAGAATCCGGCCCATGCCCGCAATAAAAATGTGCTGGTAGTCGGCGGTTCCGGCTCCGGCAAGACGAGATTTTTTATAAAACCCAACCTCATGCAGCTCCATAGTTCGTATGTCGTCACCGATCCGAAAGGTACGGTCCTGATCGAAGTGGGAAAGCTGCTAAGCCGCGGCACGCCGAAACTGGACAAGGATGGAAAACCGGTCAAGGGAAAGAATGGAAAAACCGTGTATGAGCCTTATAAGATTAAGGTATTCAATACGATCAATTTTTCAAAAAGTATGCACTACAACCCTTTTGCCTACATTCACAATGAGAAAGACATTCTGAAACTGGTAACGGTGCTGATTGCAAACACCAAAGGGGAAGGAAAATCCGGCGACGATTTTTGGGTCAGTGCGACACGTTCGCATACAAACACTATTCCACAGGGAGCAAAACTCTGTGGGCGTTAAGACCGAGTAGTGCTAAAAATGCGGGGCTTTTGAGATAATCAAAAGCAACAACTGATACTGCGATAGGTGGAATGAAGGGGTAACGCCCTGAAACGCCTACCCTGAAGCTACGGCTGGCGTTGGCTGGAAACGGCCAGGGTCAGAAGCCCGTTAAAGACGGCTGACTGCGTTCGCTCTGCGCGTGGTGAACATTGGAAACAGCGGCAGGTGCAAAGCAAGCCAGAGGTGGCTGTGAGCGTTAGGCCGGGGGTCTATAAAATGCCTATGGCGAGAATGCCCGAAAGGGCAGGCCAATCTGCGATAGTACGGGTCTAAAAGAAAAATGGGGCTAATCCCCCATTCCTGAAAGGGAGCCAGTGTGGAAGAGTAAAAATTCCCCCTCTGAAATTCCATGCGTCGTTACAGGCGGCGGCAAGCTGGCAGGTCCATAGTAGAAACCTAAGGGCATCTGGACAGATAGCAGTATCGGAACGTGGTGAAAGCCTATCGCGTATACCATGGGCCAACATGGTATATAGGCTGTCGAATCATATAAGCAGTCGAAGCGGTGGGTAAAGTAGTGGCGACAGCGATGATGTTCCCTGTAATGGGGAACGGAGTGACAGCCACGAGTCAACAGCAAGGCAAAACACTAATCACAAGTGAGCAGTAGGATTTCGGGTACGACCAAAAGGTCAATCTTCCCTCAAAGGAGTTGATGCCTATATGGTTACCGAGAACAAACGAAGAAGCACAACTAAGAAACTGAAAAAAGTCAATAATCTGCGCTATGCCGAGTATTACGATATGCAGGAAACTTTTGATGGGCTATATGCAAAAGCTGCAAAAGGCGAGGCATTTGACAGTCTGATGGGTTTGATATTCAGTAAAGACAACATCTTACTTGCCTATCGGAACATCAAGGGCAATGGCGGAAGCGTGACACCCGGCACAGATGGGCTGACCATCCGGGCTATAGAAAAATGTACCCCGGAAGCGTTGGTTCAAAAGGTTCTTAACATTACCAAGAATTACAACCCACGGGCTGTACGGAGAAAAGAAATTCCGAAGCAAAGTGACCCAAGTAAAACCCGTCCGCTGGGTATCCCCTGTATCTGGGACAGGTTGATACAGCAATGTATTCTCCAGGTTCTGGAGCCAATCTGTGAGGCAAAATTCAGCGAGAATAGCTACGGGTTCCGGCCCAACCGAGACTGTGAACAAGCCATAGCCGCGTCCTACCGGCATATGCAGCAATCTCATTTGCGCTATGTTGCCGAGTTTGACATCAAGGGATTTTTCGATAACGTAGACCACTCAAAACTGATTAAGCAGATGTGGGCGCTGGGAATCCGGGACAAACGCCTGATTTACATTGTCAAGCGTATATTAAAAGCCCCTATCCAGTTAGAGAACGGCACAACGGTGGCCCCCGTTAAGGGTACGCCTCAGGGCGGTATTATCTCGCCTCTGTTGGCAAATATCGTGCTGAACGAACTGGATTGGTGGGTAGAAAGCCAATGGGCAGATAACCCGGTGGCTGTGGCGCGGGGCAGAAACAGGCAGTTAGGCGGCAACACCGTATTCGACAAAAGCCATGGGTACCGCGCTATGCGTACAACCCGCTTGAAAGAAATGCACATTGTTCGATATGCTGATGATTTTCGTATATTCTGTCAGAATAAGGACAGCGCAGAGCGGACGCTGATTGCGGTTACCAAATGGCTGAAAGAACGGCTGAGGCTGGACGTATCCCCGGAAAAGACACGTGTGGTAAATCTCAATAAGCATTACTCCGAGTTTCTTGGTATCAAGATGAGGCTCACGAAGAAAAAGAACAAGCTGGTGGTTCAATCGCGCGTTAGCGAAAAAGCCGTCAAGAGGATTAAAACCGAGGCCAAACAGAAAATCAAGAATATAGCCCGTCCGCCAAAGGGTATGACGGAGGCAAGAGCGATTTTGAATTATAATGCTTTCGTCATGGGTGAACACAATTACTACCAGATGGCAACAGGGGTCAGTCTTGATTTCCGTGACATTGGCTACGAGGTCACCCGGACTATGAAGCGTCTGGGCGACAGGTTGAAAAAGGAGCCAAAAGATAATATCGGTGGTGCTGTTGTAGACCGCTATAGTTCCTCTAAGTTGATGCGTTACATCAAAAATCTTCCTGTTGCTCCCATCAGCTATGTTCGTACTAAGGCCCCAATGTGCAAGAAAAGGTCTATTCAGAAATACACGCCGGAAGGCAGAGCGGAAATCCATGAAAACCTTGGTTTTGATACCAAGATGCTCAAGGCACTTTTGCGGCAGGAAGCCCACGGGCAGAGTGCCGCATATGCAGATAACCGTCTATCACTCTTTTGCGCACAGTATGGAAAGTGCGCCGTTACCGGACAAGTATTTGAAACCCTGAGAGACATCCATTGTCACCATAAATTCCCCAAAAACAAAGGTGGCAGAGATAACTACCAAAATCTGATTATCGTTCGGGAAAGCGTACATATTTTAATCCATGCTACGTCTGAATCGACCATAGCAAAATATCTATCTGAATTAAGCCTCAACAAACGCCAACTCGCAAAGCTCAATAAACTCCGCAAAGAAGCGGGAAATCCGCCTGTTTTTGCTTAATCGGTTTCGGCAGAAACAAGCACAGACCACAAAAAAATGTTCATGGTAATAACTTGTGATAACGTGTGCGAATTGTTGTTGATGGAGCGCCGTGTGACGGGAAAGCCGTCATGCACGGTGCGGGGTGGGGGAAAAGCCGGAAACATTAGAAACTGTAGGCTTACCTATCACCATAGGCCGAGACCCTGCTGTATACGGCGCTGATCGGCTATATCTATTATGAGGCTCCGACAAACGAGCAGAATTTTTCCACCCTGGTAGAAATGATAAACGCTATGGAGGTCCGGGAGGACGACGAGACTTTCAAAAATGCGGTGGATTTGCTTTTTGACGCGCTGGAGCAGAAAGACCCGGACCACTTCGCCCTCCGCCAGTATAAGAAATATAAATTAGCGGCGGGCAAGACAGCGAAAAGCATACTTATTAGCTGCGGCGCCAGATTGGCGCCATTCGATAGTGCAGCGACACGTTGTCGCATATAAACTCTGCGTGGGATTTTCCTGCAAAGAGGTAAAAGTGACGGAAAGGCTATAGCCTTTCTAACTGATATTCCGAGAA
>CAJTFX010000012.1 GCA_910575555.1 Lachnospiraceae bacterium
AGGCATCCACCCTGCGCCCTTTCTTGCTTGACCTAGCATGGCTTTCGCCATTCCCTTCCGCCTGATTCCGCATAGCGTTGCGGCCGGCTTCCGGATTTATTCTGTCATTGCTGATACGACTTTTTACATGATAATTCATGCGCATTTTTCGGTTATTTGATGTCTTGTCTTTCTCTGTATGGATTTTTCAAGGTACATGTCTGGCTTCTGTTTCATCAGCCATCAGAACGCTTAACCCCTGCCCTGAATCCTTTCAGCGCGCCATTCTCTTTAAGCCCTCTGATCGCCGGTAAATCCAGCGCCCTTTATCTATTTGAAACTCCGGCAGCCACCTGCTCTCCCATATCGTCTCCAATACAGTACCATCGGCCGCTTAAGCCTTAACCATCGTGTTCGGGATGGGTACGGGTGTGTCCCTTAAGCGCATCGCCACCGGAAGCTTGACAACTCAACAGCGGAATAATCTCTACTCAATTTCCTTAGAAAGGAGGTGATCCAGCCGCACCTTCCGATACGGCTACCTTGTTACGACTTCACCCCAGTCATCGAACCCGCCTTCGGCAGCTCCCTCCTTGCGGTTGGGCCACTGACTTCGGGCGTTTCCAACTCCCATGGTGTGACGGGCGGTGTGTACAAGACCCGGGAACGTATTCACCGCGGCATTCTGATCCGCGATTACTAGCGATTCCAGCTTCATGTAGCCGGGTTGCAGACTACAATCCGAACTGAGACGTTATTTTTGGGGTTCGCTCCATGTCACCATTTCGCCTCCCTTTGTTTACGCCATTGTAGCACGTGTGTAGCCCAGGCCATAAGGGGCATGATGATTTGACGTCATCCCCACCTTCCTCCAGGTTGTCCCTGGCAGTCTCCCCAGAGTGCCCAGCCGAACTGCTGGCTACTAAGGATAAGGGTTGCGCTCGTTGCGGGACTTAACCCAACATCTCACGACACGAGCTGACGACAACCATGCACCACCTGTCTCCCCTGTCCCGAAGGAAACGCACATTACATGCGCNGTCAGGGGGATGTCAAGGCCTGGTAAGGTTCTTCGCGTTGCTTCGAATTAAACCACATGCTCCACCGCTTGTGCGGGTCCCCGTCAATTCCTTTGAGTTTCATTCTTGCGAACGTACTCCCCAGGTGGAACACTTACTGCGTTTGCTGCGGCACCGGAGAGCTTCGCTCCCCGACACCTAGTGTTCATCGTTTACGGCGTGGACTACCAGGGTATCTAATCCTGTTTGCTCCCCACGCTTTCGAGCCTCAGCGTCAGTCATCGTCCAGCAGGCCGCCTTCGCCACTGGTGTTCCTCCTAATATCTACGCATTTCACCGCTACACTAGGAATTCCGCCTGCCTCTCCGACACTCCAGCCTGCCAGTTTCCAATGCAGCCCCGGGGTTGAGCCCCGGTATTTCACATCAGACTTGGCAGGCCGCCTACGCTCCCTTTACACCCAGTAAATCCGGATAACGCTTGCTCCATACGTATTACCGCGGCTGCTGGCACGTATTTAGCCGGAGCTTCTTACTCAGGTACCGTCAATTTCTTCCCTGCTGATAGAGCTTTACATACCGAAATACTTCTTCGCTCACGCGGCGTCGCTGCATCAGGGTTTCCCCCATTGTGCAATATTCCCCACTGCTGCCTCCCGTAGGAGTCTGGGCCGTGTCTCAGTCCCAATGTGGCCGTCCACCCTCTCAGGCCGGCTACTGATCGTCGCCTTGGTGGGCCGTTGCCCCGCCAACCAGCTAATCAGACGCGGGCCCATCCTGCACCGCCGCAGCTTTTCACACCGCTCCATGCGAAGCTGTGCGCTTATGCGGTATTAGCAGCCGTTTCCGGCTGTTGTCCCCCTGTGCAGGGCAGGTTGCCCACGCGTTACTCACCCGTCCGCCACTCAGTCATGCAGGCTTCCTCTCCGAAGAAATTCCATCCGCACGCTTCGTTCGACTTGCATGTGTTAGGCACGCCGCCAGCGTTCATCCTGAGCCAGGATCAAACTCTCATAAAAAGTTCTTTCCGGCCAGTCCTTCCTTAACCTCTCCATCCTTACGAATGGATTCCCTTAAGTCCGGTTTGTCTGGCTTACTGTTTTTAGGTTGCATCTTTCAATGCCTGTTCTCTTGAATCTTCCGCCAGCCTCCATTGCTTTCGGCTGACTTCTCCGCTCGTTCAAGCGGAAACTCGTTTGAATCTTTCAAGGTTATTCCACTGTTCAGTTGTCAAGGTTGTCTGTTATCTCTCTTGCGCGACAACTTCTATATTTTATCACAGTACTTCGCGTTTGTCAATAACTTTTTTCAAAAAAATAACAATTTTATTTTTGAAAATCTGGAACGGAGAAAGAGGGATTCGAACCCTCGCGCCGGTCACCCGACCTATACCCTTAGCAGGGGCACCTCTTCGGCCTCTTGAGTATTTCTCCGAACTGACATTTTCTTTTATAAAATTGTCCTTTGCGCCGTAACGCATTGCCTATTTTACTAAATAAACCTTACTTTGTCAATAGGTTTTTCCAATTTTTTTATATTTCTTTTCTTTCCTATACATTAAACTTATCCATTAAGCCTACCATAGTTTCTACCTGAGCTTTCTGCTCCTGGCTGACTGCCGCTGTCTCCTGAGAAGCTGCTGAATTGCTGTCAACGATTTCTGCAATACGCATAATATTTTCATTTAGCTGATGCATATGCTCCACATCACCGGTAAGAATGCCTGACATTTTACCCATTCTTCCTGTGGCTTCTTTTGCACCCATCATAACTTCTTCCATATTAACTGCCGTTTCATCTGCAATTAAAATTCCTTTATCTACAGCCATAACCGTTCTTTCAATCAGCTTGTCTGTCTCACCTGCCGCTTTTGCAGATTCATCTGCCAGGCTCTTCACCTGATCTGCCACAATTGCAAATCCTTTTCCGGCTTCCCCTGCCCGGGCCGCCTCTATGGCTGCATTCAGTGACAGAAGATTGGTCTGGGAAGCAATATCTTCAATGGTGCTGATAATCTTTCCTATTTCTTCGGAACAGCTGTTAATCTCGCTGATGGCTTCCTTCAGTTCCTGCATCTTTACGTTGCCGGCCTCCAGTACGTAACCTGCCCGATTGGAAATTTCCACTGTTTCCGCAGCCTCTTTGGCGCTGTGTTCCATACTTTTGTACATATCATTCATCAGACTCACTAAGTCAGATATTTTTCCTGCCTGCTCCTGGCTTCCTTCTGCCAAATCAACGGCAGCGCAGGACAGCTGCTCAGAACCGCTGTCAATCTGTAAGGAAACTTCCCGGATTGTTCCCAGTGTTTCCCGCATTTTTTCTTTGATTTTCAAAAATGATTCCTTGATCTGATCGTATTCCCCTACATATTCCTGCGTGATTTCAAAATTATAGTCTCCATTGCCCATTTTCTCTAATATATCAGAGATTTCCTGGATCATTGCTGTGGTACTGCGCTTCATATGGATAATGGCTCCTGCCATTTTTCCCACTTCACTGCTGTCCTCTGCCAGTTCAAAATCTCCATGAAAATTCCCTTCTGCCAGTTCAAGCATCTGTTCTGACACTTTAACAATCGGAGACAACAGCTCTTCTCTGGAAAATTTCACAATCTTTACAATCTGGAAAATCAGATATAAAAAGGAAAGCGCATATATAAACTCTACAATTCCCTGGAATATTCTTAATTTCCCTTTTGCGCCATTTACTCTTTTCTGAATACGTGTAATCACTTCATCTGTCAGGGAATTAATCTGCAGAGCGGTATTCCGGTACTCTTCGCCGAACACACGGCTCTTGGCGCCTTCTATATCACCCTTTCCGGCAAGCTCCATGGCTTCTTCTTCAATAGGCACCAGACCATTGGAAAAGTCTGCAATCTGGTTCATGCCATCCCATTCGTCCTTTGTGATGTTGTTCTTCTTCAAACCTGCTAGCGCCACATCACGATTCTTATCTTCATTCAGTTCTTTCATATAATCATCGTAATATTGCTGATCTCCGGTAGCCGCATAAGCCTGCACTGCATAGGTTAATGTCTTAGATCCAAGCCTGTACTGATTCAGATATGTAGTAGTCTCAAGCTCCTCATCTGACACCCGGCTCATAAAGATACTTGTACCAATGGAAAGCAAAAGCAAGACAGCTCCCGCCGCTACTGTAATAACTGATTGTCTGATTATTTTTTTCAATTGAAATGACTGACTGTTTTTTTCCATAAATCTTCCCTTCTTTTATCTCTATTTCTTTCAGTATTTGGTTGATTTGTTTAATAATATCTTACTTTATAATCTTTCTTTCGTCAAGTTTAACCATGGTTTTCTGATTATTTTTCTGTATTTATTCATTTTAGGGAATACTTATGCAATATCAGGTTTGGGCCGGAAAAAACAGAGTATCTGTTATATTCTGATACTCTGTCTCTCTGATTCGTTAATTTACTTTTGCATACTCCCTGACGGCAGTTTCATATAAATTATTTCCTTCCCGGTCTATAACCACAACTACAGGAAAATTCTCCACTTCCAGCCTTAAAATTGCTTCTGCGCCCAAATCCTCATAACAGACTGTCTCGGATTTCTTGATACATTTGGAAAGCAATGCCCCGGCTCCTCCTACTGCGGCAAAATATACTGCCTGGTTGCGGACAATTCCGTCAATCACTTCTTTTGTACGTTTTCCTTTCCCTATCATTGCTTTTTGTCCCAAGTCCAAAAGTCTGGGGGCGTATTTATCCATACGGCTTGCCGTGGTAGGGCCGGCAGAACCGATGGGACGGCCTTCTCTGGCCGGTGAAGGGCCCATATAATAAACAGCGGCATCCTCAATGGGAAACGGAAGCGTTTCCTTTAATCTCCTCTGCAGCTCTTCTGCTTCAGACTGCTGCAAAGGAGATTTCCCGCCCGTTTCAGCATAAAACTCTTTTTCTGTCTGATTCAGCGCTTCCACCAGCCGTTTATGGGCGGCGTCCCTGGCCACATAAACCGTTCCGGTAATATAAACATAATCTCCTGCATGAAGCTCCTCTGTCACTTCTGCAGTAATGGGTGTTTTCACGTATTTATCCATAACACAAACCTCTCTGTATTCCTGATTGTCAGTTAGTTTCATCTCCTGCCTTACAGCTCCCTCACCACATGGCGGTTTACATGACAGCAAATATTAACCGCTACCGGAAGCCCCGCTATATGGGTGGGATACGTATTGATATTTACTGCAAGGGCCGTAACGGTGCCTCCCAGTCCTCCGGGACCTATTCCCAGCCTATTGATTTTGTCCAGCATTTCCTGCTCCAGCTCCTTTACATAGGGAACTAACGCGTGTTCACCCACCGGCCTTGTCAACGCCTGTTTGGCCAAAAGCGCACATTTTTCAAAAGTTCCGCCAATTCCCACTCCCACTACCATCGGCGGGCAGGCATTGGGGCCTGCATCCCTGACTGCCGTTAAAATCGCATTTTTTACTCCCTCTATTCCATCGGCAGGCTTCAGCATAAAGACTCTGCTCATGTTTTCGCTGCCGAATCCTTTGGGCGCCAGGGTAAGTCTTACTTTATCTCCGGCCGCAATGGTATAATGTATGACTGCCGGCGTATTATCTTTGGTATTTTCTCTGAGAATCGGATCTCCCACCACAGATTTTCTTAAAAATCCTTCTTTATATCCGCGGCGCACCCCTTCGTGAATGGCGTCGTCCAACAAGCCTCCTTCAAAATGCACCTCCTGGCCGATTTCTGCAAAAACAACTGCCATTCCCGTATCCTGGCAAATGGGAATCCGCTCTTCTTCCGCTATCCGGAGATTTTCCTGAAGCTGACCTAAAATTTTCCGGCCCAGCGGCGATTCTTCGATTGCCTCCGCTTTTTTTAACGACTGCTCCATATCTTTGGAAAGACAGTGATTGGCTTCTATGCACATTTCTTTGATATTCTCTGTGATTACTTCTGTTGAGATGCTGCGAATCATAACATTTCTCCTTTAATCCTGAACTTCAGCCTGCCTTTTTGCATGCCTTATTTTATAATAATGGATATATATTCATCTGTAAACAATCATCTGAAATATTTTTCTGCCGCCTTTGCCGCCTGATATCTGGAAAAGTGAAAGGTTCGTAAAGTCATAGTTTCTGCTTTATTCAATGCCCGCTGAAATTTCTGTTCCAGTTTGCATCTTCTGCAGCCGGAAACGTATCCGTTCCGATCTTCGTAGTATTTTAATCCTGTTGAATATCCATACACGTCTTCCGTATAGCCGCCGTATTGCGCCGTATGTTCTGCAGAATGTTCATGTTCAAATTCACAGCTGCTTAATACAGGCACCGCATCTACTGACAAACCCGTCAGATATGCCACATCCCTGTAACTCATCTCCCCTCCAAGCTGAGCCACATTGTAGCTTGCAATAAGAGCATCCGCCTTACCGAAAGAAAACATCAGATAGAACACAGTAACCACTGACATACAGTAACGAAACAGTCCGAACTGCTCCTTTAAGATATTTACCACCACTCCCACCATCAGGACTGCCAGCATACTGAGAAACCAGAGCACCAGGACCCTGAGAAAACTTAAATGATAAACAGAGATGTATAACACCATCCGAAATGCACTGGAAGCAATCATCAGATACGTGCATCCGGAAAATATCAGCAAAAGGATTTTCAGCCATTGATGTTTCTGAAAAACAGAGAGACATACTACCACAAGAATCAGATTAAACATACACAAAAAAAGCAATTGAAAAAATCCCTGATGCGCATATTCAGAATACGTATACCCCTCAGGAAGCAGCCTGCCGCCGGTAAACAAGAACACTGCCTGAATCACGCAGAAAATCAGGTAAATGGCTGTGATCATGGAAAGAAAGGTAATGGCAATGACAGGATTCTTCCTGCTCTTTTTTTTCTTCCATTCCGGCATATTATTCTGGGTCAGCGCCGACAGAAAACTGTAAATTCCGAAAAATCCCAGAATCATCAGGAACAGAACCAGGAATAAGTTGGGAGAGAACACAATCTGACGCCCCAGATTGTGAAACAAACTGCCCACAAATCTGGAAAAAATCTGATCTGCGCTGCTTAAAAGGGCAACCACAATCAGAATCATCGGCAGTCCGATTAATGCCCCAATGATAATATATTTGATATTTTTATTCGTCTTTTCATCTTTTTTATATTTTTTCCTGCTATTTACCGCATGAATCACGGGACTTGCAATCTCAGGTACCATGCACAGATACAAAAACAGAAGATTGCAGATATACTGGCCCAGATTCCATGTTCTGTCATCATAGATCTGACGTATCATAAATACTGTAATCAGCAAAAGAATACCCAGGGTATTGAAAAACAGAACAAATCCATTGGCGGTAAGCACAGTGCTTACGCCAAGCAGCAGACTGGGAATTATATACCACCAATTGGATCTGCGCCAGGGAATTTCATTTTTCTTTAAGAACAGGCAGCATACAGTTAATGTTGCGGCTGTGATAAACGGAAAAGTAATTCCAATAAAATTTTTGTAAAATGCTATGGTAAAACAAACTGCGTACAAGAAAGAGATTCCCATAAAATACGGAACATTATGAATCATTACCGGATTAATGGGTTTTTCCTGCTCCAGTACGGACGCATCATGCTTTTCCATCTTCATCCCTCCATTCTAATATGTCCCCCGGCTGACATTCCAACGCTCTGCAGATCCTATCTAATGTGTCAACTTTAATTGCTTTCGCTTTGCCATTTTTCAAAATGGAAATATTCGCCATGGTAATTCCCACTCTCTCAGAAAGCTCCGTCACGCTCATTTTCCGTTTGGCAAGCATAACATCTATATTGATAATAATTGCCATCTCTTCCTCCGTTCCTGATATTGATAATATTTATCATCCCGCTAAATAGTCAGCTCATTCTCATTCTGCATCTCGGCAGCTTTCTGTACCAGATGAGACAGAGCCGCCGCTGTTACTGCCACCGTCACCCCTGCAAATTCCACCAGCAGAGAACCCAGGAAAATCCCAGGATGATTCATATTCAGCAGCAGCAAAATCAGATTTGCCAGAAAAAAGTATCCGCTGTCCAATAATGCCAGTGTGGAAATGTATTTTAAATATCTGGAATTTGTCATGGAGAATGAATTGTCCTTTTTAATTTCCATGGTAATCTTCCATCCAAAATACAGCACCATATAACAGGGAACGGCCGTCAGCCAGATTACGATCAGCCACGGGATATAACAATGGGAAAACTCCGGATAAGCCGCCGCTGCCTCCTGTCCGAATACCGGCACCAGATAAAAATAAATCACGGCTCCGCAGACTGCAATTCCTGCAATTATGCCTTTTAACCATTTGCTTAAACTCTCTTGCGTCATTTTATAACCTCCCTATTTGTTTTATTATAATTATCATACCCTTATAAGCAATAAAAGTCAATATAAATTTATCGAATTACAATAAATTTATATTGACTTTTTATATATTATTATCAGATTAAGTATGATTTCTGCTGCCGGCTCTGTATCTGCCCGCTTACCTGATTACGCTGATTCTGCAGGAAGCCTTTTTTCCGCTGCTGGTCTTAACCCGTATCGTTGCTTTTCCTTTTTTCAGGGCTGTGACTCTGCCGAATTTGTCTACCTTCGCAATCTTTTTATTGGAGCTGCTCCAGGTCAGAGTATCGGTTGCATTTTTTGGAGATACGGATGCTTTCAACAGGAGGCTGCTTTTTACTTTCATAGAACTCTTTTTCTTTAAGGTTACTTTCGCCGCCTTTTTCGCTTTCGGTACGACAACTACGTTCAGACTGGCTTTTTTCTTCCCGGCTCTGACAGTAACAGATACTTTTCCGGTTTTTTTCCCAGTGATTTTCCCGTTCTTCACTACTGCAATCTTTTTATTAGAAGTGGACCATTTGAGTTCATCGGTGGCATTGGCAGGAGACACATACGCTCCTACGCGGATACTCTTTCCTTTCACCATATAAATTTGTTTTTCGCTCAAAGTAATCTTTTTTACAGGGATTTCTTTCGTTCCCCCGCCTGGTTTTTCTTCTGCACCGTCTTTGCCTGGCCCGGAATCAGGAGAATCCTTATCTGTATTCCAATTGCCGGAACCAGACGCCGGCGGCGCTGTACCGGGATTCTTATCCGTTTCCCCGTTACCGGAATCCGGCGCCGATGGATCTGAAACAGAATCCGTAACGGTGACGGTGCAACTATCTCTCCCAGTGATTCCATCCATGCCGTTTTCCGTAAAGGCGGTAACTGTGACCGTTCCGTTTTTCCTGGCTGTTAAGATTCCATCTTTACTGACTTCCGCTACGGAAGGATCTGAAGAAACAAAGGTCAGGCCGCTCAAAACCCGCGCATAGCCGCTGTTCGAAGGCGCCGCGGCAACCGTAAGAAAATGGTAAGCGCCAGGTTTCATCGTAATGGATTTTTCACTCATTCTGAGGGATTTTATCAGCGGAACAATCCTGTATTTATAAGGGTAGTTACTCGTATCCACATCATAGAGTATCGGTTCTGTGCCAAATGGGGGAACCCGGTAATGCTCGCTTCTGACCGTACACGTAAGGGTGCATTGACCCTCTGCAAGTCCTTTTACGGGAATGCTCTGGTCCCCGTTTCGTCCCATCTGCATAAGCGTTGGTTTATCAATTTGCCAATTATAAGTGATATTAGAGGAATAAGCGGGCGCGCCGCCGTTTACAATAAATTCTTTTCCCAGAGGAATCAGGACAAAGCCCTCCGCGTCAATATATTCGCCTTTCCCATTCTGTCGGATCTCTTCCTCATAGGTCCATTTAGCCTGCAGCGTCATGTCGCCCCGTATTCGGTCAAATTCAAAATCCCACAGTTCCTCCCCGTAGTACCAGCCTATAAAGATATAACCGGGACGGACAGGATCTGCCGGCTTTTTCACATGCCCAAACTGCAGAATTGTCTGCGGGGGAATATCTGCCGTACCCCAGGCGTTGAAAGTGACGGTAAAGCTGCCGGAAGGAACGCCCAGATCTTCTTCTGTATAATGAAAACCGGCGTTCAGCAGACAGTCGTTCCCTGCTTTGTTGAAGCTGCCGGAAAGCGTGAAATTCTTCCATTCCTTCCCTGTGCCGGAATAATAAACGTCTTTCAGGGAACTGCATCCCCAAAATACGCTTATTCCCATATAATTCAGGCTTTTGGGAAGGGAAACAGAGGTCAGACTTTTACAGCCGGAAAAAGCATAAGAGTTTATCTCAATCAAGTTTTCCGGCAGAGTTACGCCGTTTAATTTTTCACAGTCTTCAAAGGCGCTGATGGGAATATATGTAAGTTTTTCCGGAAAAGAAATCTCTCCCGACAGACTTTTGCATTGGAAAAAAGACTTTTCCCCCATTTTTTCCAGGTTCGGAGAGAGTGTGAGCTTTTCCAGACCCTCGCAGGACGCAAAAGCTTCCTCGCCGATTTCTATGCAGGTGTCCGGAAGCCTGATTTCCTGTACAGACTTACAGCCGGAAAAAGCAATTCTGTCAATCTGAGTGATACCCTCCAGAATTTCAATGCGTTTCGGTGAAGCATCGGCAAAAAGCCTCGTATATCCATCTCCAATGGCCGTCATCTGCCGGCCGTCTAACCATGAGGGGATTACAATATCCTCCCTATCTCCGGTATAATACATAATCCTTGTTTCTGATTCTGAAAAGTGCCCCGGGAAGAACTCATGGGGATTACAATTGTAAATAATTTTTACTTCATCTGTAAGCTGAACGTTAAGTCTGTTCCACTGGGCTTCGCTCCCGGCGTAATAGATTTCTCTTAAACTGAAGCAGCCATTAAAAGCGTCTGCTCCAACAAAAGTTACCCCTGCAGGCACGACGATTCGTTCTAACGCGCTGCACCCTTCGAAAGCCCTGTCCCCAATACGGACGACACTGTCTGGAATATCAGCATGGACAACGCTCCGGCAGCCAGAGAAAGCCTCCGTTCCAATGGATGAGACAATCGTATTCCCAAGCCCCGCCGGGACAGACAATTCGCTGTCTGTTCCGCAGTATCCTGAAATCTCAGCCGTTTGATCCGATAACAGCGAAGATTGATAATCCTCCGGGTTAAAATTAAAATGCAGATGAGCCTTTTCTACCGTCTTTGAAAAATCATAATATTCTTTTGTATCTTCAAGTTCATCTCTGCCAGAGCCGTAATAAACATTCTGCAGACCTGCAAATTGGAACGCGGAGCCTATTTTCTGGATGGAAGCGGGGATATAGACGCTCTGCAATTCTTTGCACTCCCAAAACGCATAACTGTCAATCCACTCTACGCTCTCCGGCGCTGCAAACGCTTTTATATTTTTCAGCGGACAGAATACAATGCGTCTCTTTGCGCCGCTATCACCAAGTTCATATAAAACTCCTTCCTGTACCGTATAACAGAGATTCTTTTCATCTACCAGGATTTCTTCTAAATTTTTACAATCCATAAAGGCTCCATCGTCTATCTCAGACATGCTCTCCGGTAGGGTGACGCTCTTTAAATTAGGGGCGTCTGAAAATGCTCCAGAAAAGAGACTTCTCACTTCCAGGCCCTTGAACCTGTCCGGGATAACAATGCTTTCGGCGGTTCCTTCATAACGCACCGAGTAAGTGGGATCGTAAATGTCATCGTATAACTTATAGACAAATCCATTTGCTGTATGAATTCCGCCGTATTCATCTTTGTAGAGCTCTTGATCCTCTTCCCCGCTGACTTGCTGTGCCGCCAGAGCTTCTATGCTGCGGCCTGTCAGGAAAAAAGCCGCCGTCCCCAGAACAAAACACAGTGTAAATTTAAAAATAAATGAAAGTTTCCTGGATGCCAGATTTTTTTTCATAGGTCTCCCTCCTGAATATCGTTAGGTGGATGCGTTCCAAAATTAACAAACATTTCCAGACGTACCATATTTATTAAATGATAACATAGAAAAAATGCAAAATCTACTTTGATTTAAGATAATTTCCCACTATGGGCAGGAGTGGACAATATCACAAAAATATGGTAAGATTTTATCAGAGAAAACAAAGCATTTTACAATAAATTCACGATAGAAAAGTGGATGCGTCAACGTGCGGCATCCGGCTGACAATAGTTTCCAAAACGCCGGTAATTTTCGCACCATGAACTCCACAGCGAGGCATTTTTATGGATAATTATACCTTTCTTCAAACCATGGGCAGAGGCCGCCATCCGGAAGGCGCAGGCATTGCGGAAAGCTCCTACTGCATTTTTACCTGCCCCATTCAGGAACCGGTTGTGCATCAGCGTATTTTCGGAGACGAAGCTGCCCTGACTTTGGAACTGAACTACGGGGAGGGAGATATACTGAGCGATCTCCGTCTGCGGCAGGCGGGCACCAATTTGATTGTGGAGGAATCCGCTGTGGGCCTGTTTGGGAATTTCCTGACGGACAGAGAAGTTAAATATATAGGCCAGGCATTTATCTACGCCCTTATGTTCAAAATTGACAATCTGAGAGAACTGATAGAACTCAGCATTAAAGATATGAAAACATTAGAGGATTCCTTAGACAACCGCATTGACAACAGCGGCACTTACCAAATCCTGGATTTCCGCCGCCGTTATACAGAATACGGCAATCAGATCATTTCTTTAAAGGAAATTATTGCCCGCATTGACAAAGGCTACTATCCCATGCAGATGCAGAACAGCTATGTTCTTCAGGGGCAGTTGGCTCTGGATTTCAAGTTTTTAGAGGAACGCTATGAACTGAACAAGAATACGATTATCAAAGACCTGGACACTTATACTTCCATTGTCAGCAATAACCTCAGCCGCAACACCAGGCTTCTGACCCTGGTTTCTCTGGGCGCCGTTGCATTAAACTTTATGTTCGGAAGCCTGTTAGCAGTCAGTCCGGCTATCGGTGTTACAGGCGGCGTGCTCATCGGCGGCCTGACTGCCGGAGCTGCTGTTTTATACCGTTCCAACGGCAGCCGGCGTTTTCCCCGGCTCCACGACAGCCAGATTCTTCCCGATGCGCTGGAAGAAAAACATGCAGATAATTCCGCTGTTTTAGAAGAACCAGAGAAGATACCCATGAATTCTGAAGAAGCTTAGAAATATTTAAAACCCTGCAGAATTGTCAAATTCAAGAAAGGGGCTGCTGCAAAACGCTGTTTCTGTACAAAATATGGATGAGACTCCTGAGTCCTGAATACCATATTCTGTATAGAACAGCTGTTTTACAACAGCCCTTTTCTTTACCCACTCTCTGTTTCCTTTCATTTCCAAATGCCTGAAAACATTATACTTTTCCAAATTTATCTGAAACAACTGTCCGCGGACGTTCGGCATCCTCTTCTGAATCCCAGGGAAGCACATCCCCCGGTTCCCGAAGATAATTGAGCACCTGCCAAATTCCCTCTCCTGTGTAAGAGCTTACCCGAAATACAGGCCTGCATCCAGCCATCTCCAGCCATTGATGGGCTCTGTCCGGATTACCATCCTCCCGGTCAATCTGTGTAACAATCCCGATGACAGGACGGTTGCAGGCAGCCGCACAGCAGGGGGGATAAAGGGAATACGGTTCCGCTGCATTCAGAAGAAGCCCCACTACATCCGCCTCATAAGCATATAAAGCCAGAGCGCGAGCCAATGTGGAAGTTTCCGCGTACTCCCCCGGCGTATCAATCACAACATCATAATGATTGATATACTGTGTTTTGTGATAGGTAATCACATCACCTTTCAATGCCTGTGTCAAAGTAGTTTTCCCACATTCACTGCGTCCCATTAAAATGATCTTTTTCATGTTCTTGTAATCTCACAAACTGTAAAGCCTAAATTATTTTTCAAATATGCCAGAATATTGGTTACTGCAGACTGAACATTGGAAATTCTTCCTGTAAAAATCAGCGTTCCGCTGAAACGGTCAATAAATCCAATCTCAATCGGGGCAGTTTTCATCGCAATATCACCGGCAATTACAGATATCTCAGATGGACACATACTTAAAATTCCAATTGCTGACTGTTTATAATCCAATTCTGGATTCAACCCCAGCTTTTGATAGATAATCTCACCAGGACTGGCAATAATATGTGCCAATGTGACCTGCTTACCAGGAACTGTCTCCTGAATGATACGCATCTTGCCTTCTGCAGATGCACCGATATTCAAAAGGTTCATATCCATTGCCAATTCACTCCTTCTGCCGCACTAAACTAATTTTTCAAGCAAACCTTTATGCGGCGACGGAATTACGCAGCTGCTGGTAATCTCGCCGGTATCCGCTAACTGGGTCACACAGGAATTCAGCGCTGATTTTACGGCTGAAACTTCACCTGTAAATATCAGGTATCCTTTCCCGCCCAGTCCCCGGGCCACCCGAACCTCCATTAAAGTAATGTTGGATGCTTTTGCAGCAATATCTGCGGCCTGCACTGCGGTCAGCGCCGACATGGTTTCCAACATACCCAGGGCAGTGATATGTTCTACATCTACCGTGCCCACCAGAGCCGACGGTACAGATGCATGGACATTATTGATAATATGATGGCAGATTAGGAAAGTTCCCGCAACCTGTCTGCCTCTTTCCATGGAGCTTTTCACTGCTCCCACCTGTCCGCTGACAATAATAATATATTTTCCCGGACAGATAGCGGTAGCTGTCAACAACTCCACATCCGCAGCTTTCAGCATCTCATCTGCAGACTGTACGCCTGCAGGAATACTTTTCAGCTCTAACAATCCAATCGACTTTCCCATATGCATATCCTTTCTTACTAATTACGCCTGAATCACAATACTGTCATCACTGACGGCTGTCACCGTGCCGGAGATACTGGCATGGAGATTCGCTCCCAGCTTACCTTCCGGGATACGGGCAATCAAATCGCCTTTTTGCACCTGGCTGCCCGTCTGTACCGCCGGTTCTGCCGGCGCTCCCACATTCTGCCGGAGAGGAAGCGTAACTTTTGCGTAAGCAGGCAATGCAGTTTCCTCTAATGGCGCATCCACATCATAAGCCGCAAGGCCAAGCTGATGAATCAGCTTGTGTACCGGGAAACGTTTGTATTCTCTGAAAGGCGCGCCCTGCTCTGGCTTGCTGTTCAGGCTGTTGCGGATACCCTGGCTGCCCAGAATGTTCTTAAGGTTGCCGTTCAGCTTCCAGGGCTGCAGCCCCATCACACAGGCATACTCGCACAGACGACAGCCGCAGCAAAGATAAGCGTTCATTGGCGTCTGGGCCGGATCGCACATGCTTCCGTAAGCGGTCAGACGCATCAGCTTATGAGGCTGAATGCGGTGGCCGAGCAGTCCCCGGGGACAGACCTCAGAGCACAGGGAGCACTGCATACATGCAGCTGCCGCCTGCCGCAGAGAAACGTTTAACGGCCGCTCCAGACTATTCAAAAGAGGATGACCCGCCGGAACTACAATCAGTCCCTTTGTAGTCTTTGTAATTACACTTTCCGGTGAAACCAGATGGCCCATCATCGGCCCGCCGTTCACAATACGGTAATCCGGCACTGTGGGACCTCCTGCCAGTTCCAGAGCTTCCGCCACTGTAATGCCCAGGGGAACCTTAACGGTCTTTGGCCCGCGCACAGCGCCGGTTACTGTCACATATTTATCGGTAACCGGATGTCCGTCAGCGGCGTCTAACACATTCAGGGCAGTTTCCACATTGGTCACCACAACGCCCACATTGATTGGGATGCCCCCTTCCGGAACTATCCGTCCTGTGACTTCGTAAACAATCACCTGCTCGTCGCCTGCCGGGTAAAAAGCTCCCAACAGATGCAGACGAAGCTTCGGATAATTTGCCAGTTCACGCTGTAAGGCTTCGGCCGCCGTGTGGTAATGCTCCTTCAGGGCCACCACACCCTCTTCTGCCCCCAGATGCGCAACAATCTTATCTAAAGCTGCAAGCAGCCGTCCGGCCTGCCCTGCCATCAGCTGCTGATCTACCCTCAGAAGAGGTTCGCACTCAGCTCCGTTAATGATTACGGTATCCGCTTTGGCATTCAGCTTTACATGAGTGGGAAAGCCTGCGCCCCCTGCGCCGACAATTCCGGCGCTTTCCACCAATGCTGTTAAATTCTCCTGCATAGGAGCACCTCCCTAATCAGCGTACATCCATTCCTCCTACCAACACGCATCTGCGCCGCCGTGCAAAGGATTTCGCTGAAGTCAGTCCTTCTCCGGTAGGGCCTGCAATGGTAAATGTCGTATAACCTTCACCGCCCACGCCTATTCCGGCATAAGAAGGGCCGTTCTTTACAAAAATGGTTGTCTGGATAAGCTTTGCCATCTTGGTAAGCTTATCTACATTGCGGGAATGCATCATTGCCGTATGACGGTTGCCGTGCTCGACACGAACAGCCATTTCAATTCCGGCATCCACATCCGGCACCCGCACAATCGGAAGAATAGGCATCATAAGCTCTACCTGCACAAAAGGATGATCCTCGCTGGTTTCTGCTATAATGACTTTCACATCATCCCCCACATGAACGCCTGCCTGCTCCAAAATGTATTTTGCACTCTTGCCTACAAAAGCTGTAACCGGACTCTTTCCGTTTTCCTGGACTACTAACTTAACAAGTTTGTCAATAATCTCAGGGTCTTTCACTTCGTAAGCGCCGTTTTTCTTCATGTTGAAAATCAAATAATCTGCCGCAGAATCTACTACAATCACTTCTTTTTCTGCAATGCAGGGAAGGTTGTTGTCAAAACTGCAGCCGTCGATAATATCTTTTCCTGCCTTTTCAATGTTGGCCGTCTCATCCACCACTACCGGAGGATTGCCTGCGCCTGCGCCGATTGCTTTCTTGCCGCTGGACAGCACTGTTTTTACAATGCCGGGACCTCCTGTTGCCACTAACATCCGAACCATTGGATGCTCCATCATGGCATTTGTATTTTCAATGGATGGATTTGATACGGTAACCACCAGATTAGACGGCGCGCCCACTTCAGCCAGTGCGCGGTTAATCAGCCGAACCAGATGCAGCGACACATTTTTTGCCCTTGGATGGGGGCTGAATACCACACTGTTGCCTGCGGCCAGCATCCCAATGGAATTGCAGATGATGGTTTCCGTAGGATTCGTGGTGGGCGTAATTGCGCCGATTACTCCAAAAGGAGAATACTCTACCAGCGTAAGGCCGTCGTCGCCTGTCATGGCATCTGTTGTCAGGTCCTCAATTCCCGGCGTTTTTGTGGCTGCAAGCCGGTTTTTAATTAATTTGTGCTCATAATTTCCCATTCCTGTCTCTTCTGCAGACTCACGGGAAATATATTCCAGGTTCTCCTGATTGAGCACTACATCACGGATGGCCTGTACGTAAACCGCCCGATCATGCATGGTGCAGTTTATATACTTCTTCTGCGCAGCAGCGGCAGCCTCCACTGCGTCATTCATGCTTTCAAAGATGCCCCAATTTCCGCCTCCGGCTTCTGCAGCCGGATTGGAAACGTCATCCAGCCGGCCTAAGACCGCATTTACTATGCCCGCTACTACGCGTTCATCAATATTCATTGCTTTCCCTCCTTAAACAGACATTGCATAACGTGCAATCTCCATATCCTGTTCTACCGTTCCGCCGGATATGCCGATGCCGCCCACAATCTTGCCGCCTGACACATAGGGAAAACCTCCTCCGAAGAGGATAATTTTTCCCGGAGCAGCATTTTCAATCCCGTAAAGGGGACCGTCCGGCCGCGCCGCCTGGCCCAATTCGTGGGTTGGCATATGAAAGGCATTGGCGGTGTATGCTTTGCCGGCTGACACTTCCACGCTTCCTGGAAGCGCACCTTCCATCCGCTCAAGCAAAAGCAGGTTTCCCCCGCTGTCAACGGCAGAAAAAACCACCGGAACCCCCAGCTCCCGTGATTTTTCCCTGGCTCTCTCTGCCATACTTCTAAGTATCTCCAGGGAAATAGGAGGAAGATCCTCTGCATGTTCTGCCAATACATTCTTTACCAGTTCCGTAACCTTCTCCCGCATCTGTTCCTGAGCCGTTGTCTCTTCCTGCAGACGAGCCAGGGCATAGACTGCATCGGATAATCGGTTGACATACCGCATCAGAACTTCACGCACAGGAGAACTGCCTGTCAGCTCCACCATACGCCGTTCAGCGCGCCGTACGATCGTCCGGGCCACATGAAGAGCGGATGATGCCGAATCCACCCCGGGAATAACAAAATGAGTCATTTTCCCGGTTGTCTCTGTACATGTATCCACCACATGTTCCAGAAAATCCACATCTTCTTCTGAAATCAAACCCTTCAGCTTCCGGGCGCCCTCTTCATCACTGGCCAGTTCTGCCCCCAGGGAAAATAATCTTCCCTGGATGGTGTGTATGGCAGTTCGAATATATTCCTGGCATGTATTAGAATAGGCCAGACCCAGCATGGAGTTTGCTTCGTCGATGGTGCCATAGCACTCTACCTGAAGATCTGACTTGCTGACCCTCGAACCCCCTACCAGGCTGGTCTGACCCTTATCGCCAGTTTTCGTATATAAATTTGCCATCAACCCACCTCCACTGAGTCTACAATACCTACAATGGACGTATCCACCGGAGCCGAGCCGTCTCCAAACACATAACGGGCGGAACTGCCCTTACAAACAATTACTATTTCACCAGTACCGGCCCCTACCGAATCCACGGCAATCTCAGTTGATCCCTCCCGCTCCAGACGTTCGGTTAATTTCTCAACCATCAACAGCTTCATGCCAATCAGATTCTCATTTTTACTGGTAGAAACTACGGTTCCGATCACTCTTCCTAGATACATTCTTCCACCTGCCTCATGATTCAATCTCTATACGGATATCCCGTCTGCGGGCTTCATCAGATACTAATTGAGTAACGATTGTCCCTTTTGGAACAAGAATTACAGCGTGATCCGGATAAGACCTGATATGCTTTCCGCTGAACACCCGTCCTTCCAGTTTCGCCTGATATACTCCTTTAGCGGACTTTGATTCTGGCCTGCCTGCAGCCTGCGCCAGAGGCTCCTGCCCGTGTGCCTGGGTATCCGGCTGCTGTTTTCCGGGAGCAGATGCAAAGCTTAGGACAGCTTTTTTGGCCGTTTCTCTTAATCCGTCCGAAGTTGTCAGAAACGCACCGAACTCCCTCAGTGCATTTTTATTTTCCCGCAGCTTATTCTTAAGGGCTTCTGTCATATGAAATCCCCGCCGCATGCGTTCCGGGTTATCAGGACAGCAGCCGTCTGCAGCTACTATTACATTTTTCCCCCGCATCAGGCCATCCAGAATAATGGCAGCGGCCGGGGTATCCGCCATACATGCAGCCACATGGGCTGCGGTGTTTACTGTCATTGCAGGAACCAGGATTGTGTCATACCGGGCAGTAAGGGCCTCCGGCGAATCTCCCGGCGTTTCTATCCACAATTCTTCCGGTTCCAGGGCAGAACGAATTGCCGGTACATCCAACAGCTCTGCAGCGCTTCTGGACAGAAGAACCCGATAGGAAAATCCATCCTCCCGCCGCAGCGTCCTCAGACATTCCAAACCAGGTTCTATACCCATATTCGAACCGGTATAAACCACCAATGCCTGTTTCTGGCGTTCTAAAAGCTTCTGCACCACGCGCTCCGCAAGGATCTGGGTTACAATACGATGGACATGTTGCTCCTGCTCAGTCAACGTCCTCACCCCCTTATTCCGTACAATTCATGGCAATGCCCAAAGGCGTAACCAACAGCGGCGCCGCCGGCTTTACCACAGGGGTGCCAAGATATTTTTCAAAGACTTCCTCAAACTGAGTAAAGCAGCACGCACCGCCTACCACATAAACTGTGTCAACGGGATACTCCTCCAGACTCCGTTTGACAATGGAAGCCATCTTCTCCACCACCGGTTTTACCACAGGAAATACGTTTGCCTCCTGAGCCGGATCGCGTTTCATGATCTCAGCTTCCTGAGTGCTGCATCCGTAAAAACCTGCCAGTACCAGAGTCATATGGGTGCCGCCTGTAGGCTCGTCGCTTGTATAAATGACTTTCCCATTCTCCAGTATGCTGATTCCGGTAGTTCCTCCTCCCACGTCCACTACTGCACCGTCTGTAATGCCAAGCACAGCGGCGGCGGCGGTAGGCTCATCTACAATTTCAGTCAGCCGGAATCCGGCTGACTCTACTACATTTCCAATGGCTTTTACATTGCCGGAAAGAATTCCCGGCGGAATCGCACAGGCTCCTGTTTCCAATGTTTCACCCAACAGTTCTTCCAACTGCCCTTTTAATTTTGTCACAGCCTGTACAGCTCCCACGTAATCCACCACAATGCCGTCCCGAACTACAGTCGATGGGAAAGTGGCTCCGGCCACCGGCTTGTTCTCCTCATCTACCACTGCCAGAACAATGTTGGCAGTACCCAGATCCACTCCGGTGCGCAGATTGCCTTTCCAATCTTTTTTCCCGCCGTTTTCTATCAGGCTCTCAAACTCCAACAGCATTTCATTACACTGCGTCATATCGCAAGCCATATGCACTTCCTCCACTGCCTCTAATCCAGAATGATATATGCCCGGTCGCCGTTTTTCACGCCCAGGGCATTGGCCTCTTCCACGTCAATGTGCATCTCGGGGGCAAATTTATCTGACACGCGCAGCAATACGTTATTCAGCACTGCGCCCCGCAGACCGCCTATCTCTACCCGGACAATCTGCTTGTCATGTACACCCATACGTTCTGCAGTTGCAGGATCAAGATGGATATGACGAAGAGCGGCAATCACACCTCTCTTCATCTCCACTTCTCCATTGGGGCCGACTACCTTTACGCCCGGCGTTCCTTCCAACTGGCCGGATTCCCGGACAGGGGGATGTACGCCAAGCGCAAAGCCGTCGCCGATGGAGACTTCCACCTGAGATTCCTCGCGCAGAGGGCCAAGCACGCGCATACGTGTCAGTTCACCTTTAGAACCCTGGCTGGTTACTGTCTCTGCGGCTGCATACTGACCCGGCTGCCCTAAATCTTTCACCCTTGTCAATTCACTGCCTTCCCCAAATAAAGTATCCATATCCGCCCGGTTCAGGTGAATATGGCGGTTCGAAACTCCAATCGGAACGGAACGCTCCATTTTTAACAGTTCCTCTACCACCAATTTCACCACAAGACGCAGGAACTCTTCCTGCACGCATTGGCTTTTCTCCACGGCTTATTCCTCCTCTCACAGATCCTTCGGCAGAATTCTCTCCACATCTGTGTGCGGACGCGGAATAACGTGCTGTGATACAATCTCGCCCACTTTTTCAGCAGCAGCAGCGCCTGCGTCTACAGATGCTTTTACTGCGCCTACATCACCGCGAACCATTACAGTCACCAGACCTGAACCAATCTTTTCATAACCGATCAGCGTAACATTTGCTGATTTGGTCATAGCATCAGCTGCTTCAATGGCGCCGACAAGACCTTTTGTTTCGATCATGCCAAGAGCTTCACCCATAACGATAACCTCCAATCTATATTAATCTGTATTCTCCTGTTTGCCGCCGCGCTTTCCTTTCCGGCCTTTTGCGCCTCCGGTCCGCTTGACAGGCTTTGGAGCTGCAGGCTCTGAGGTTTCCTGCTCCAAAGAAGCTTCCTCTTCCTCCGGTCCAGGCTCCTTATCATCCTGCGTTTCCTGTTCCTTTACCTGCTCTGCTGCATCCTCCGGTTCTGCATCTTTCGAATCTTCTGCAGATTCTTCTGCCTCAGGAGCCTTCTCCTTTTCTCCTGTCTCTGCACCGTCTGAACCTGTAATCTCCGAATTGTCTGCAGCCGTTTCTGATACAGTAAGTTCTTCCTGCTTATTTATTCCGTCTGTCTGTTCCTGTACCGGAACTGCCTTCTCTTCCTTCTGTCCGTCTGGCTCTGCCGGCTGTTTCTCTTCCTCTTTCACCTTTTTGGAACCCTTTGGCGGTGTGGGAGGCTTCGGCTTATCCGGCTCCTTTGACGGCTGCGCTGTCCCAACGGTATCCGGACTGTACACCAACGTGTCAAGTCCGGCAGAGGGACGGGGAATCACGCGTGTGCTTACTACCTGATTAACTTTGGCGGCTGCCATCCGGGCTGCGTCCACGGCTGCCTTCACAGCCCCCACGTCGCCCTGAACCTTAATGGTAGTCCAGCCTCCGCCTTTTGTCAGCTCATAACCGATCAGTTCCACATTGGCTGATTTCACTGCTGCGTCTGCCGCTTCAATGCCGGCAGCCAACCCCTGCGTCTCTATGAGCCCTAAACTTTTCTTCATTCCCTCACCTCCCTTCCAAAGATTTTAGCGGCAGCTTCTTCACAAGCCGCGCTGCATTGGCTCCCAGGATACGTACCTGTTCTGCAGACCGGACGGGAACTCTGAACAGAGGATGCTCAAACTCCAGCTTGGAAATATGCAGCACAGCTTCCTGTCTGTCCATACCGACCCCCACTTCCAGCCGGGAAGCCTGCGCGCCTTCCCATGCCAGTGTCAGCGCATCTCCTTCTGTCTTTGTCCAAGTCTCACAGGGAATTCCTTCTTCCTCCAGTCCGTACAGCAATTGCCACAGCGCTTTCTCCGGAACATCCGGACTGCAAAGCACATGAACGGTGGGTTTTGTCATTGCAATTTGTGAAGGATTCATATTAAATCCCCCTTTCTGTCAGGGAAAGCACTAACCCTGTAGCCACTGCATTGCGCGGACCTTCAGTTCCCCGGATATTTCCGCGGCCTGCCACAACCTTATATTGGGACAATGCATCGGTAACCATCTGAGGCACTTCAAAATCCAAAGCTGAACCGCCTACCAGTACAACGAACTGAATATCCCGGACATTTCCGGTAGGGCTGACCCTTGCCAATGCGCGCAGGGCATTTGTAACAAATACTTTCTGTTTGGCCTGGCGCCGGATCAAACGGATTTTTTCCATGGACCAGTCGCCCTCTAAAGGTATCATCTCGCCTTCCTTCAGAATAACTGTCTTGGCAAAAATACTTGGCTTCAGCGGCTCCGTAAAAAATTCTACGGTTCCGTTCTCATGCCGGATGTGGAAAAAGCTCTCCACTTTCGCCAAAGGATACTTCTTCACATCCTCTGCAATATCAAAGCTGTCAAGACCCATTTCCGACTGAATCAAAAGCGTTACCATATTGCCTGCTCCTGCCAGATGAATGGAATGGATTTCTCCCTCCTGATTGATGATGGATGCATCGGTGGAACCTGCGCCCATATCCAGGATAGCCAGAGGCTTATTGGTGCCCGGCGTTGTCAGCGCCCCCCGGATAGCCATGTCAGCCTCTACGCCTCCTACCTGGACTGGGATACCGATCTGCTCTGAAAATTCTCTGGCAATGGCTTCCATCTGCAGACGGTCTGCCTTCACCATAGCGGCAATGCCAACAGCGTTCTCCTGTGAAAACTCATTGGCCAGGCCGCCCTGAACCTTCTGAGGCGTAAAGGTATCTACTGCCAGTAAATCCTGTATGTGAATATCCTTCGGATGCTGTTTGGTCAGGTTGGCCATAACCTGGCGCACCTTCTCCAACATGCCGCCTGCATTAGTCCCCGGTTCTCCCCTGACATCTTCCAGGACAGGAAGGGACTCCACAGCTTCCATGATTTTCTCACCGCCTGCATCCACATCTACCTTCACTGTACGGTTCTGTCCGTAGAATTCAATGAGACCTGCAGGAATTTTCCGCTCCTTGACATCGCCTGCAGGCGTCTTAATTACCACGGCAGAGCGGTTGCCAATCAATGCACGCGCAATTGGCACCACCTGCTGGGTTTCTTCCGAAGATAATCCAAAAAGCGTTGCAATCCCGTATGGATTGGAGAGTACTTCCACTACGCCGCCCACACCGGCAACCTCCACTGCAGACCGCATGCCCAGGGGAACTTTATCCACCAGAGCCACTTCATCTACAATGGGAATCTTGTGATGCAGACGATTGTGAATCAGTACGCCGTCATCCCGCTGAACAATCGCTGCGGTTACCTGCCGCGTCCCCATAGAACTTTCATTGATGAGCCTTGCGGCGTCCTCAAAGTCCACGCTGGCAGGAACCACTGCAATGTAATCTTTTCCCCCCGCTGCCTGGGCAAGCTGCGTGACAAGAATAGTCTCTCCTACGCCAACGCCCATGCCGCCAGGCGTTGATGGATTATGCCCAATCATGGTAGATTCTGTAATAATCGTCTCCGTGATGGTTTCCATGGCCACGTCACCGATAACCGGAGCCGCCTCATTCAAACATACCTGCGAAAGCCCGGTTATCTCAATGCCCACTTTTCCCATCGCGCTGGTCAGGGAATGAACGACGCCGTTGATGTTCTGCCGGGTTCCCTTAATACCTGTTGTGGGTACTGTGCCGCTGGCCAGAAATTCTACTCGGTTTCCGTCTATCTTTGCCAGAGCTGTTTCTGTTGTCGCATTTCCAATATCAATGCCTGCAACAATTTTCATAGTGGAACCTCCCAACTTTGCAGAATCTTAGAATTTCTTCAGCCTGCCTCGCTGTTCATAAACATCAGCAGCTTCGCGCACCAGGGCAGCCGCCGTTTTAGCGCCGTATTTCTGATCCAGTTCATTGGCAATATCAACCAAATCCTGTTTGCTGGAACGATACGGACGCAGTGCATTGTAAATCTCCAGTAAACGGTCATCCGGCACAGCAATCAGTTCCGCTGCACGGCGCAGATTTCCTGCGAATGCTTCACGGTTTACCGATTCTGCCACCTGAGCCTGCATCTCTAAAGTATCAGGAGAAATACGCATATCATCTGCGGTAATGTCACCGGAAATCACTTTCTCATAACTTAAGGAAGTGAAAGGCTTGCCGGTAGGTGTTTTAATTTTATCAGCCATATTCTCTGACAGAGGGTAATTCTCAGATGTTACCTTGCCGCCTGCAGAGGCAGCAGGAGCCGACACGGACCCGCCGTTATTCATGGCCTGCATAACCTGTTCTACAATCTGTTTCATTAAAAGTTCCTGATCCATGATTATGCCTCCTTTCACTTGAATGAAACTGCGACAGCCTGCGGTCGCTTATCGTTATCAACATGTTCGGTTTCTTTAATATGCAGCAATGCTGCAATCGCCTGATAAGTAGGACGCGCCATCTGGTCATTGCGGACCGGCACCGGCGTAGGAGCCTCGCCTTTCGCATATTTAGCAGCGTTCTTTCCAATCTGGCGGAATGTATCCATTTCAATCAGAGGAGCCTGTGAAAACAGTTCCAGGTTACTGAGAGGCGGAAGATCCTTCTGGTGGATTACCGTTGTACCCTTAGACTGAATTCCGATTCCAATGCCGGAGCCTGAATATTCAGCAGCATCGTGGGCAATGAAGGAAACGTCAGAAGTACGGTATACGCGTACTACACGCCATTTTAATCCTTCTTCCTCAATGCCGGCAATAATCTCACGCAATACTTTATCGTGAGGCTGATGAATAATTGTCTCGGTCTGATAAATGCCGAATGCCGGCGCCAAACCAATTACAACTTCATCGGGAGCAACTCCCTTAGGTGCATCTCCCTGCTCGGTCAAGGTCATCTTGCCGGCTGCAGGCAGGGTTGCAGGTGCAGGTGCAGCTGCTGCAGGCGCGGACGCTGCAGAAGCCGGCTGACTTGTCATTTCTTTTATTACTTCTGCGATAACGCTGCGCAGTGTTTTCTCATCAAAAGTCATATCTGGCACACCTCCTTCTTAAATGTCTTCCGGCCGAATTGCATTGGGGATATCGCTGAGCTGTTTCCATCTCTCTTCACTGATCTGGTAGCCAGTCATCGGTCCGTGGTAATCATTCGGCGCATTGACAGCAGACAATACATGGAAATTGTCTCCAAAAATAGAAGCTGTATGGAGATAGTCGCCTGCCACTTTCTGGCGAAGCATGTTGTAGATATTGTTTGCCACATCCGGGAATCCTGCTTTGTCAAGAGCTTTCACAAAATCTACACCCGTTACGTTGCGGGCCATCATATCTTCAATTGCCTTCAAGTCTTCATTTACGTTACGATCCGGCATATCATTGGAGCCGTTTGCATAAGTAGCTGCTTCCACTTCTGCATCTGTGATTGGAGGCAGGCCCAGTTCACGGAACAGTCCCTGAAGGGCACGGGCTGCTTTGTTGCGGGCTTTCAGAACATCCTCTTCACGTACCGGCTGCAGACCGCCGTCAATCTTCATATCGCGCTGGATAATATTCCAGTCGTCATAATCTTCTGCATCCCAGTTTGATCCGGCAAACATATTGTCATAGTTAGGCGTAGCGGAATAACCGGAGCATATGTAGTCTGTTCCTGAGAAGAACTGAGGCACGCTGCGGGCCACACGACGCAGATCGGAATGAGTAAAAGTCTGGTCGTTGGATGTGGTGGATTCCAGATCCAGAAGCATTGCAATCAGGTTCTCAGCTGCAATTGCACGGATACCGCCAGGTACGCCGGCCGGTACGCCTACACAGGATACGGAACCGTTCTGTGTTCCCTGTACGCCTGCGCCCTTGGTAATTGCCAGGCAGCGGGCTTCCAGATACAGCATGGATTTGCCTTCTGCATAACCCATCTGAACTTCAGAACCTGTACCGGAGGTGAAACGCATCTTCAGGCCGCGGCTTGCATAGCAGCTTGCCAGGAATGCTTTTGAATAAGGAGTGTCGTCGCCGTCCATAAATACCGGCTCTGTGCCGTATACGGAAATTGTCTCAGCATAAGTGGTGAAACCGCGCATACCAAGCATTAACTCTGTAGCTTCCTCCAAAGCGCACTGTGTCATAACTCCGGGACGTCCTACCTGAGCGCCTACCATAATGGCAATTGCATTAAAAGGCGCATAACGCGCAATACCAACGGTTGTCTCCATCTCAGCAAACCCGCGTACGCCAGCTTCTGCAGCGTCGGCAGCAATCTGAACCGGATTATCCTTAACGTTTGTAACATGGCACTGGTTTGCAGGCATCAGGCGGGCACGCATCTTTGACATACCCATCATGATTTCTACTATTGTCATCTTTCCTACAACCTCGGTAAGCTTTGCCGGGGTAATGGAAAGGGTAATATCCAGAATTTCTTTACGGGAAACATTGATGTCCACAATCTTGCGGGCGATTTCCAATGAATCAAGCGCCATAGCCTTTTCCGCATTCTCCAGACGGATAGCATGATCCGCAATAAATGTATCCAGCATATCAAAATCAGCGCGGCATTTGCCGTCTAACTCTGTCACACGTCCATTTTCAATCTTAATGCTTGGAGTAGGATCGAAAGGGCTGTTCATGGCAATCAGACCAACTTCCGGCCACTCTTTGACGTAACCGTCCTGATTTACCGGGCGGTTCGCCAACACTTCAAAACGTTTTGATTTCATAGCTTACAGCTCCTTCCTGAATTAAAGAATGTAAGGGGTAGTCGTTGATTTCAGTTCCTCATCCGGCGCCAAAGTCTTCAATAACTGAAGTCCAACGTCACGCGCTGCGATAATAGCCTGTTTTACTGCACCGGAATCTCCGGAGAAGAAGTAGTTCACTTCGTTGGAGAAGCTGGTTCCGCCGTTGCCGGGCGTTGCAAGAGTTACGCCGTCAATGGTTGCAGCCTTAGAAGCAGCGTCTGCTAAAACTACGCCGATACCTGCCGGAGCGCCAACTGTGATGCCGAATGCCTTACCGAGAGGCGCACCCCAAACTTTATTTAAAACATAAGAAGCGCGGGCGCTGTACTGGAATTCCAAATGTCCTGCACTGTTGCCGTATACGTCGCCCATAGTACGCGGAATCTCACGTAAGCAGACTTCTACTGCACGACGGGCGTCAGATACATCTTCAGCCCCGAAAATAATCAAAGAACCATGGCCTGCTCCTCCTTCGGTGTCACGGGGGCACTCTACCAGAAGGCATTCACTGTTGGTTGCTTTTACTGCTTCATCAGCGGCAAAAATCTGGGGACCTGCACCAACACGGTCACTGATAATACCAATTGCACGGTATTTCGGATCAATCTTAAGAGCTTCATGAACCTGATGATCAAGGTTTGCGATAACCAGGCCGATTGTATGGCCCATTGTTGTGCCTACATACTCTGTCAGGTTGCATTTGGGCGAAGCAGCCGGTTCTTTGCTGCACTCCTCTGCAGGAGAAGCAATGGCTCCAAGCCTCTTCATAACTTCTTCCATGATGTTGTTGTTCAATTCATCCATGTGTTTTCCCTCCAAATTAATATTTTTGCTATTTCAGCATTCTCACAAAAGCGGTGGGTTTCCTCATTATGAATCCCGTAATTATTCCATATGCGGAAGGATCTTCTCCACATCTGTATGCGGTCTCGGGATTACGTGGCAGGAAACAACTGTTCCAACTTTTTCAGCGGCAATAGATCCGGCGTCTACAGATGCTTTCACTGCTCCTACGTCACCGCGTACCATAACGGTTACTAAACCGGAACCGATCTTTTCATATCCGACCAGGGCAACGTTTGCAGATTTAACCATAGCATCAGCAGCTTCGATAGCGCCTACCAGACCTTTTGTTTCTACCATACCAAGGGCTTCTCTTTGCATTTTGATTCCTCCTTGTAATGTTCTGCGGCGCATTCGTCAGTTTGATTACGATCAGCGCACACAATTGGTTAATTTGTTGCTATTTTCTATTATACTAAAAACAGACTTGTACTTTCTTGTCGTTGTCAGAGACTTTTTTGTCTAATGTTTTGTTTAATTTGCACAATTATTCTTTTTATCACAAAAACTGCTTTTTTGCAATCAATACATTTTTCCAAGATACGTTTTTTGCTGCACGAAAAAACCGGCCTCCCTGCCTGTAAGGCAGAGCTGCCGGCTCCGTATTCTATAAACTTTAACCTGTAATCTGCTTTATAATAGCTGCTGCTTCTTCCTCACTGGCTCTGCGGGGATTGGTGGCATATGTGGCATCCGCAAGGGCCGCTTCCACAAGCTCCTGCTGCAGTGTTCTGACCTTTGTCAGATCCGCTCCCCACTCCTTTAAGGTGGCAGGAATCTTTAACGTGCGGTTCAAACGCTCTATCTCCCGAATCAGATTAGATACTCCCAGGCGGACATTTGCCGCCGGAATGTCTAAAATTTTTGCGATCCGCTGATACTTTCTTGCTGCCACAGAGTATTCTCCTCCTGCCACATGGGATAAATCCGCATTGAAAGCCATAACCTTCGGCAGAAGCATCGCATTAATACGTCCGTGGGCGATATGCAGCTTCCCGCCCACTGCATGGGCCAGACTGTGATTAATCCCCAATCCGGCAGAATTAAACGCCAGCCCCGCCATGCAGGAAGCATTCTGCATCTTCGTCCGGGCAAGCAAATCCCCGCCGTCCTTATAAGCCAGGGGTAAAAATCTGAAAACCAGGGAAATGGCCTTCTCGCACATCGCATCGGAAAAATCATTGGCATTGGCTGA
This sequence comes from Lachnospiraceae bacterium, assembly GCA_910575555.1. GTDB lineage: Bacteria > Bacillota > Clostridia > Lachnospirales > Lachnospiraceae > Petralouisia. The sequence continues at coordinate 29,406 of CAJTFX010000012.1, forward strand.
CACATAAGCCTCCAGAGCATGGGTAAGCACGTCCATACCGGCGTCCGCCGTAACAGAGGCAGGAGCGCTTGCCGTAAGATAAGGATCTAAAATCGCTACCGGAGGGCGCAGAGCCTGACTGTCCAACGGATATTTCACCCCTCTGGCGCTGTCTGTAATCACCGCATAGTCTGTCACCTCAGAGCCGGTGCCGCTTGTGGTAGGCACAGCAAAACATTCCATCTTGTCAGTCTCAACCTGAAGGGCTATCTTGGCAATAGCGCGGATAGCCTTGGCCGCATCTATGGTAGAACCGCCGCCAACGGCAATCACTGTCTCTGCCCGGCACTCCTCAAAAGCCTTCACGCCTGCCGCCACCACCTCAATGGGCGGATCAGGCACCACGCCGTCAAATACGCTGACTTCACAATTGGTTAAATAGGAAACCACTCTCTCTATCGCCCCTATCTCTACCATAAAGCGATCTGTTACAATAAGAACCCTCCGTTCTTCCACCCGGCGCAGACGTTCCAGAGCGCCTTCCCCGAAAAATATCCTGGTACTGAAACTAAATTCCTGCATCATAACCTCCATTCCGCCGCCAATGCCTGCAGGCACAGTTCTGCCTTCTCCTCATGATCTGCGCTGCAGGTTCAGCCCGTCTTTTTGCCGCAATAAATCTCCCTGTACTCTGTGGGCGTCATCCCCACTTTGCGTTTGAAAGCCTTGCTGAAATAATTGGCTTCGCTGTAAGAAAGCTCATAGGCAATGCTGATAACCGGCATATCCGTGTCCGCAAGCATTTCCCGAGCAACTTCTATTTTACAATCCGTCACATATGTAATAAAATTGACCCCGGTGATTTTCTTAAAAACCCTGCTGAAATAATAAGAACTCATATTTGCATAGTCCGCGGCCTGGTCCAGGCTGATGCCGCTCTTGATGTTGCGGTCGATATAATTAAGTATCCTCTGCTCGCTGCCCACCTGATAACTGGAATCTTCCGTAAATGTGTCAAAAATAACGTTAAGCATCTTTTTCAGCACAAGATAAGTATCATATTTCTGCGTCTGCTGATCATACCGAAGCTTAAACTTCTCCATAATTCCCGCCAGTTTCATCTGGACTGCAGGCCCCAGGGGATCTCCCAACTGCACAAGCCCCTCGGCAAACCGAAGCGCCTGGAACCGAATTACACTTTTATTATGGATATCTTCATGAAGAGAATCAAGGTAATCTTTTGCAACATCTGTGCACTTTTTATAACAAAAAACCCGCATCTGCTCCGCCAGCAGCTTCAGATACCGCTCCCGCCGCTGCTGCTCCCTGTCATCTGATATCAGAGAGGAATCCCGCTTTAACGCCTGTACGGCTGCCAGAAGCCATGCAGGGCGGCAGGGCTTAAGCAGATAATCCTGCAGGCCCAGGCGCCAGACGTGAGGCGCAATGTCGGAGCGAACGCCTACAGAAGTGACCAGAATCGGAGTGTCCGGAGACATCTGCCTGGCCTGCGCAAGCATATCGCAGCGGCGCAGATCAAATCGGGGCACATCGGCAATCAGCAGATCCACATCCCCTTCCCGCAGCAGCTTTATGGCCGACTCTTCTTCTGAGGCAAGGACAATCTCTGCAGATTCCAGTCCTTCCGACAAAATACTCCTGGTAATTTCCCGTTCCAACTGATTTTCATTCAGCACTAAAATCTGACCCATGCGATGCGCACCTCCTTATCCTTCCTTCTTCTGAGGCAGACGGAAGCTGACCATATATCCCGCCTTTCCATCCTCCCTGGGACTGACGGAAAGTCCGCACCTTTTTCCAAAAATCCTCTTCAGGCTCCGATCCGAATCATGAAGGGAAAAACCTTCCTCCTGGGAAGAAGCGCCCACCTGCGCATTCATTTCCTCCAATGTGATTCCCTCATTATTGCTGACCACCCGGACAATTACATCTCCCTGATTTTCCTCAGCAAATATTTCTATTTCACGTTTCTCTCCTGCCCCGGCTCCCTGCACGGACAGTCCTACTAACGGTTCCAGCACCATGTAAGGACAGTTCACATCCCAGAATTCCTTCGGCACAGAAATACTGTAGCAAATCGCCTCTCCCTCCCAGGCCTTCTGAATGCGCAGCAGCGCCCCCACATAGCTCAGTTCCTCTCCCAATGTGGAAATTTCATGATCCGATTCTGTTACATATCGCATAATATCTGCAAAGTCATAGGCTGCAGCTTCCGTTTTCACGGCTTTTTCCTGAAAAGCCAGCTGTGAAATCACATTCATCACAAAGAAAAAATAACGAAGCCTCCCTTGCTGCTTCATATTGATCAATTCACGCTTCTGAAAAGAGAACTCCTGATTGGAATAAGACTTCCATTCCTCCACCGGTTCCATCCCGGCCACTTCCATATCCCGATCCGCCCGTCCTCCGGTCTGCATCATAAATAAAATCAAATCATGCAGCAATGTCACCGCCGACTTAATCTTCTCGTAAGAAACTCTCTGTGTCTCATTGTAAGCTTCGTTCAAAGCCTTGTCGTTGCGCCAGTTCATCTTGACCGGCAGAATATCCTCCAGTTCCTCTTTCTCATCCCGGCATAACCGTATCTGTCCGCCCATCAGGGAACCCATATAAATACCGTCATAAATTAAGGGCAGCGCGAAATCCACCAGCCCCGCATGGCAGCGGTAAATATAGGGCTGACCTGTAATCGCGGCCTGAAGGCCGCCGTGGGCGTCGCACTGCTTGCACATTTCATAAAAATCCTGATGCTTCCGTCCCATCTGGCAATAGGGGGTAAAGCCGCTGTAATGTGTAATTGGACACCCCCGATAGTCCACTGTCACAAAAGCCAGGCCCATAGCCTTAGAGCAGTCATCCTGCAGCATTTGAAGAATACCTATGTCGATATAATCAGATATTTTTTTCGATACCTTCTTCGATTCTTTCACCATTAATTCCATCTCCCAGCAAAATCCCCACCTTCATTGACTGCAGGTTTCAAATAAACACAAAAACGCAGCCTGCATGAATCATTCCTAATGCTTTTATTATAACAAAATATTCCCCTAGGTACAATTCTTTTTTCGTCCCGGCTCCTGTTATAGTGGAAATATTTTGCATATGAAAGCCCTTGGCTTCCATAGCATGGATGGCCATGCGGCCCGCCGGACGGCAGGCTGAGTATGATGAGGGTTTACTGTGAAAGCCCCTGGCTTCCATAGCATGGATGGCCATGCGGCCCGCCGGACGGCAGGCTGAGTATGATGAGGGTTTTGTAGCAAATAGAACCTCTGTTTTCCGGTTACTCCTAATCAAAATCGGCGTCTGTCACAAATCCTGCCTGTTCCAATAATTTTTTTGCCTTTCTGGCATTCTGGTATCCATAAATCTCCATCTGGCCGCCTCTGGTGTGAACGGTCTCTGCAAACCCTTCACCCATCTGCACATTGTCCATAAAAATCCCATCTGACGGCTCTTTTAAAATACCTCCGACTTTCCCATTTTTTTCACGTCCTGTTTCATCCTGAAGCTTCAGGGTTAACTGCTGATAATCCTTCCTCCACCTTTCCATCTGGCCTGTACTGGGAGGATATCCCTGCCGGTCTGTGAATCGCTGAAAGCTGTCTGTTCCAAAAAACAGTACCGGAGTATTTCCCAGAGCAAACGTCTCTGTTACCTCCTTCCACTTCCCCGGAAATTCCTGCAGCTCCACACCGAACATCTCTGCTTCCATGGTATATTCTCCCAGTTTTATCGTAACTCTTACGGTATCAGCAGGAGCAAATCTGCAGATACCGGAAATTTTCTTAAATTCCTCTGCTGTTTCCTGGGTCAGTTCCAAGGCTGACTGGATGGAAAATTTATAGATTTTCTGCTCTTTAAGATAAGACTGCCATTGTCCCCAGAGGAAAAACGCCGTCCATCCAACGGCCATGCAAACCACAATATTTTTATAAATATTCCGCTCTCTCATTCGCCTGTTCCTTATCTGTAATTGTCCAAAAGGGATCTCACTGCCGGTCTCAGGGATTTAACCCCATCTGCCTGTTTTTTATTTGCAGCTGTCCGCCCGCTTCCTATAGTAGCTCATTCTCAGATACAGCCAACAGATGATAAGAATCAGCACAATCAGGATCAAAATTATAATAGTTATCCACCACTGATTGGTTTTGGGCGCCTCTTTTTCCACTTTTAATTCCACAATCTGAGGTTTTTTAATGGAGGTATACACTTCTTGGCTCTGTTCTGTCAGTTCTCCCTGTTCATTCTCATAGGAAAAAATCACGGTTCCTGCGGTCTCCCCGTATTTTTTACCGTCCTCATCTATGATATTACCCTCATAATCCATATTCAGCGTTCCGGCAAATACCTTAATTTCACCATCTGCGGAGGTTCCGGCTTCCACTGTTCCCAGAAACAGTTCTTTATCCGGAAACAGCCCTTTTCCCTCTAAACGCACCTTCACATTGTAAAGGACTGCAAGACCCGTATTCTGAATCTGAAACGTCAGAAAATCCGTGTCAGCTTCATAAATGCTCTCTGGAAAAGACAAATTCACAAGCTCTGCCCGGGGAATCTGACGGATGGACAGATTTACTGTTTCAGAAGAAGTGTAGGCATTTCCTTTTTTATCCTCATATTCAAATTGAAACTGTAAAGACACCGGCTCTGCCGGGGCTTTTTTGCCCACTGTAAGATTCTGGGACAGCTCCACGGCGGTTCCTGCCCCCATCCGGGAAAAATACCAGGAAGTTTTTTCAAGTAGAATATCCTTGTTTTCTGACAAAAGGGTAATTTTCATATTTTCCAATGACTGGCTGCTGCTGCAGTTTTTCACTGAAACAGACCAGGGCGTACTGCTTCCTGCAGACACGGCGCCGCCCTGCAGGCTGTTTGCCGAAATCATTACCCGGGGCTGATGGGTGATTTCTGCTGCCGGATCGGAGCCCTGTCCCATAGAGCCTGCATCTTCTCCCATATCCGGCGGAACCATTTCGTCTGTTCTTTCAGTTTCATCAGAAAAATCTGTGTGTTCTGGTTCCTCCCCGGAAGATGATTTCCCGTCTGTTATTTCCACGTAAATTGTAAAATCCTGCCGGAAAACCGTATCCTCTGTCTGGGCCTGAACAGACAGGCGAAGGGGATACTGCCCGTTGATTCTGTCCTCTTTTAATTTAATCTGGCACTGATACAGATAAACGCCGTCCTCCGACTGTTTTACTTTTTTCTGATAATTTTTATAATAAAAAGGGCTGTTTTCTTCCCGCTCAAAGGAAATTCCCACAATCATTCTGTCTGATTCCAGTTTTGCCTTCGTTGTAAAAGGCACCACAAGAAACATGGTATTTTTCCGAATGGAAGGCTCGTAGCCTTTGGAGAAAGAATGCTTCATTCCCTCGTATTTCCGGTTGGTTTCTATGGAAATCATATGTTCCTGCTTTTTGCTTTCCTCAGAAGGACTGAGATTTGCCGCCTTTCCTGTTTCAGTAAAAAACAGGCTGAGATTCAGCATCATACAGCAGAAAGCGGCAAAATTTCTGAGACATTTTCCCTTTGTTCTTTTCATGGCTCCTGTATCCTCCCTCCGTCCATTTCATAGACCTTATCGCACAAAATCCGAATATCTTCACTGTTGTGGCTGGCCAGAAGAATTGTTTTTCCCTGCTCCTTTAATTCCAACAGCAGCGTGCGGATATCCTTCACCCCATGCTTATCCAGTCCGTTAAATGGTTCATCCAAGATTAAAAAGTCCGGATCTTCCATAATTGCCTGGGCAATGCCAAGACGCTGACGCATCCCTAAGGAATATTTTGAGACAGATTTTTTCAGTTCCGGATCTAATCCCGCTTTCTGAATGGCGGCGCGTATTTCAGTTTTGGTAATCCTTCCTTTCAGCCCCGCCATAATTTCCAGGTTTCGGATTCCGCTTAAATTTGTCAGAAATCCTGGGGTTTCAATAATAACGCCGATGCTTTCCGGAAAATCAATTTCTGTACCGATGATTCTGCCCTTTACCCGAATGGTTCCTTCCGTAACAGGCAGAAAGCCGCAGATGCATTTCATTAAAACTGTTTTACCGGAACCGTTGTTGCCGGATATTCCGTAAACTTTTCCCTGTTCCATCGTTACGTTAATATCAGAAAGTACGGTATCTTCACCGAATTTTTTAGTTACGTGGCTGATTTCGATATAGGGGGGCATTGGCATTCCTTTCTATCAATAAAATAAATCTGTTTCTTAATTAATCTCTTTTATACGGTGATTCAGCAAAAGACTGTGGCACAACAGGGCCGCTAAGGAAAATGCCAGTAAGAATATCCAGATCCCCATGCCGTCTGCTCCCCAGTTTTCCTGGCACACCACCCATTCTTTGGGGTACATGGCATACATTTTGGGCAAATAGCGGTCTTTTAAAATAATCAGCAGATAGTAGCTAACAAAGGGAAGTCCGTACGCCATATAATAATTTCGGAAAACCACGCCAAAGATTCCCGCAAATTCCGCTATGATTCCTCCGATAATGCTGAGTCGGAGAAGCAGAAGGATATTTTTCCAGACCGTTTCCCAGGAAATGGCTCCCTGCAATTCCAGGGGATATATTAACAGAAAGCAGAGAAGCAGCGCTGATATTCCGCTTATAAAAACAGGCAGAAAACCTCCGGCATAAATCTGCAGTGTTTTCCGTTTTACATATTCCATCCGGCTGATTCTTACAATATAAAATTTCAGAAATCCGCAGGAGGATTCTCTCACATAGGCTGCGCCTGAGGATAGGGAAGCGGCAATGGGAATCAGAAACAGCAACACCTGGGAATCTAACGCAGTCTGATAAAATTTCAAAAAACTGCCTTGGCTCAGCGGATATTGGATTTCGTAGAACTGAAACCCCAAAACCATTCCCAGAAAACACAGAAACGCTGCAGCCCAAAAGCCTTTTTCCTGTAATAATTCTTTCATTTCCGTTTCCTTTCTCACTGAAACTGCTGCATTTGAAACACGTTTTCTCAGCCAATCTGCTTATTCCCCGGTAAAGGAGCTGAAATTATATTTTTTCAGAGTGTGAAAAGAAAGACCTGACAGACACGCCAGAATCACCAGAAATATCATACAGGACTGCCCAATGGAGGGCAGCACGTCATATCCAAAATCATGCATCCCGTAAGTGGCATGATTCAAAGGACTGATCCATCCGGTGATTCTCCGTACCAGAAACATCTCATATTCTTCTTTGCGGAGAATTTTGGCCAGAATTTCCGGATTCAGCAGAAAACCAAACAAACTGTAGGATAATCCTGCAAAGATTGCCGCTTTTTTGCCCAGCTTCATCTGAAAATACAGCATCAGAAAACTTAACGTCAGGGCATAACACACAAGCAGCGCCATAATCTGCATACTGCAGGAAAAGGGGGTTGTGCTTTCCATCACTTTCACAGTGGAGGGAATGGACAATTTCTTTCCCATCTGGGAATAGGCTAAAAGAGCCGCTGTTTTACTCCAGATATTTCCCGGATACGTCTTTTGCATACAGAGCAGGCTGGTAACCAGAATCACATAAAGCATATACAAAGCCGTCACCAGAAAAATATAAAACAGCTGTGCGAAAAGCCACCGGCTCTTTCTCATCCGAAGCAGCATATAAGGCGTAAAAGGGCTCAGCTTGGGCAAATCCAAAAACAGCAGAATCAGCAGCAGGGAGCACAGAAGAATGGCTGTGGCGTCCCCGAATGTCCAGATAAACGGCTCCAAAGCCTGCATGGGCGATTCATAATAATCCGCCACCATCATTGCCCGATCACTTAAGAAAAAACACAGGATAAAGGAAAACAGGAAGGTGATAATCACCCTGGGATTTTTAAAAAACCCCAGGAAGTTCCACCTGACTGCCGCTGCCACCTGTTTTACAGCTTCCATGGCCCATTTCCCCTTTCTCTGTCTAGCTCTCTGAAAATCTCTGCTGTATTAGAGCATGTTTGAAAAATGCTCTAATACCCCAGTTCTCTGTCTATAATGGTTCCGTCTACTGCATTTATGATCAGCAGGCTCTGGTTAGAATGTTCACCGCTGTCTTTGCTTGTATAGTCCACAGATTCCGAGTCATAGCCTCCGAAAAAATCCCAGGCCGGCACAAGTATCCCGGATTTGCTGTCTACGGTCGGATCATAAATCCTGGTGTAACCCAATGTAATTTTTCTGACGTGGTAAGTAAGCTTGTTGTAATAATCCAGCATATCTGCATTGGTAATTTCCATCATCTGCTCATATATCTTTATAATGCTTTCAAAATCCATCAGCTTCACATTTTTGGTCTGAATTTCTCCAACGTTATAAGGATTGTAAATTTCCACTCTCTCAATTCCGCCGCTTCCCACCACTACCTCACACCGCTCATAACTCCAGGGAATCAGGGTACTGTTATGATCCTCCAGGCTTCCCCCATAGGCATCCGTAAAGGTAACAGCCGCTCCGTCCAGTACTCTGGTAAAGTAAAAGACATATCCTGCATCCTGAACATCTTCTTCTTTTATTTCATAACTGCTGCAGTAAAGAGAATAATCCCAGCTGGTAACTTCCCAGTCCCATCCCAACTGTTGAATTTTCTCCTTTGCCATTTTTTCAGCATCTTCATAAGAAATTTTTACCAGGCTTTTCACCGTATCTTCTGACAGGGAATGGGAATCTGTCTCTCCATCGGCAGATCTGTTTTCCGTATCCATGGCATACCTTCCGTCCTTCCATCCAGTGGTATTAAAATCCCGGAAACTCTGAGGCCCCTCCTCCTGAGTCTGAATCAGTATTCTGACATCTGAGGTATGGGCGTCATTGCCGCTGATTGTGTAGCCGTAAATTCCCTGATCTGTTTCCGCTACGCCGTAAAACCTGTTTTCATCTACCTTAGTCACATTTTCTCCATTGGTGGTATCCACCCATTCTAAGCCGAAGGACGGAACCACTTCCTGTTTCTCTATCTGTTCCGGCGCATCCGCCATACTTATCTCATCGCCTTCAATAGCAGCGTCTATGTCAAAAGACAGATTGCCTTCATCGTCTGTTCCCCAGTGATAGGGGTCCAGGTTTCCTTCCGCCTTCCACTTCTTCAGCATGGTAATATCCTTCTGGTAATCTTCCTTCGTCCATGTATTATAACTGTAACCGTGATAGAACTTCGCATTTTCAAAGAAAGTGTTTGTAATCTGATCAATTAATTCCTGATCCACTTCTCTGGCTGATACCTGATAGGTATTCATGGCATCCACTTTGGGGAGCACAATTTCTGCATCGGTATCAACGGTAATCTTGCCTCCTTCATATTCCATCTGATTCTTATATGATTTGGGCGCTTTTACAATTTCGTTGATTTTTCCTTCTTTTTCTTCGGCGGCTTCTTCCGTATCCAAACTGTCTTTGGTTTCTTCGGAATCCTGGTTTCCTGGTTCGTTCCCATCTTTTTCAGAAACTTCTTCATTGCTCTCATAATTCTTGATATTGTCTGCGCTTTTTTGCTTTACAATGGATTCTTTGGGCGTTTCCTGGCATCCCGCCAGAATGATAAGCAGCCCCGCCGCAAAAACTGCCCTGCATCTGTTTCTGAATGCTGTTAAAATCACCTTTTTTTCTTTCATAAATTTTCCCTTTTCCTTCCCGCTGATTTCTCAGCTTTTGTATATTTTTTATTTATTTAATATCCCAGCCCCCTGTCAATAACTGTTCCGTCTATGGCATTAATGGTCATAAAGCTCTGCCTGGAGTGTTCTCCGTTATTTTTTTCATGATGTCCGTCAATTTCTGAATCAATTCCCCCGAAAAAGTCCCACACAGGAACTATAATTCCGGAACGATTGTCTACCACAGGCTCATAAATTCTGCTGTAGCCCAAGGTTATTTTGTTAATATGATATGTTCTCTGTGCTTCAAATTTTGTTATATCTGCATTGGAAACTTCCATCATTTGTTCATAAATTTTCACAATGCTGTCAAAATCCATCAGTTTCACATTTTCAGTCTGAACCTCGTCTATATGATAAGGATTATAAATTTCCACTTTCTGAATTCCGTCATCTCCTACAATCACTTCGCATCGTTCATAGCTCCACGGAATTAAGGTACTGTCCATATCCTCCAGACTGCCTCCATAAGAATCTGTAAAGGTAACAGGCACGCCGTCTAACATCCGGCTGAAACAAAACAGATATCCGCCGTCCACGATATTGTCTTTTTCTACATCCCCTTCTCCCCGTTTAAAGACCGTATAATCCCAATCATAAACTTCCCAGTCCCAACCCAGCTTCTCAATTTTTTCTCTGGCGATTTTCTCTGCGTCCTCATAAGAAATATCTGTATATTCTTTGAGTTCTTCTTCTGTCATGCCTTTAAAGTTTTCTCTTTCGCAGTCCATCAGATATCTTCCTTCCACCCAGAACGTGCTTTGCCGTGGATCAGGCAAATCATCCCGCATTTTCTCGATGGAGAATTTAACATCTGCAGACAAACTTCCTGAAATAATGTTATAACTGTAATTACCCTGATCTGTTTCTGCAAAGCCGTAAAATGAATCTTCATCCACTTGTATTTCGCCTTCTTCCCCTTTTTCAGAACTCCATTCCAGGCCAAAGGAAGGCTTCACTTCCCTTTTGGTTACTTCATCCGGGGCATTTGCCATATCTTCTTCATCTCTTGTAATCTGTTCGTCAATGTTAAAATACAGTTCTCCGTTCTCATCTGTTCCATATTCGTAAGGGTCCATATTTCCTTCCTCTTTGTACTGCTTCAGCCTTGTAATATCCTCCTGATACTGCTCTTTCGTCCACTGGCTGTAACCGGAAGCATGATAGAATTTAGCTCCCTCAAAAAATGCATTGGTTACCTTGTCTATCAATTCCTGATTCACTTCTACGGCAGATACCTTGTAGGTGTTCATGGTATCTGCGTCCGGCAAAATGACTTCTGCATTGGTATCAATTACCAATCCGCCTTTTTCGTATTCTGCATGATTCTGATAAGTATCCGGCGCCTTGAGCATATCTTTGATTTTATCTTCAACGCTTTCATATTCTTTGACGCTGTCTGCGCCTTTTTGCTTTACAATGGTATTCCCGGGTGTTTCCTGACAGCCGGATAATATGCCGATACACAGCACTGCTGCAAGAATTGCTATATGTTTTTTCTTCATATTAAATCCTCCTGTTCTTATATTTCATAGTAACAGGTTATCTTTTTGAAATATTCACTCAGTTGTAAAGGTTTGGTAAAGGATTTTTCTTTCTGAGAATGATTCATTGACGCTCTAATCTAACAGAAATCTTCGTTCCTTCTCCCAATCTGCTCTCAATTTTCATGGTTCCGTGATGCACCGCCGCAATCTGATCACAGAGTGCAAGGCCCAGTCCCATATTTCCGCTTTTCCTGGAACGGGACTTATCCACGCGATAAAAAGCTTTCCGGACTTTATCCACTTCTTCCGGGGGAATTCCACACCCTTCGTCTCTCACCCAGAGAGAATCCTCATCTGCTCCCAGATAAATCCGGCTGCCGGGTTCGGACGCCATAATACTGTTGTTTATCAGGTTAATCAAAAAGCTTGTCATCAAATCTTCATCCAGTTTCCTGGTTTTTCCCCGATAATTCCCCTCCCGCATCAGTTGAATCCCTGTTTCCTGCAGCCTGTGGGACATATTATCTTCCACTGCTTCAAAGAGATGCTCCAGAAATACCTCCTGCAGCATCACTTTGCATTCCGCTTCATACAGTCTCGTTAATTCCATCATTTTCTCTGTCAGACGGGACAGCCTGCCGCTTTCCTGATTAATATAACGCAGGGATTTCTCCTCCTGCTCAGGGGATAACTTTACGTTCAGAAGGGTTTCTGAATATCCTTTGATGGCTGTCAGCGGGGTCTTTAATTCATGGGACATGCTTCCGATTAACTGTCTCTGGGTTTCGTTAATTGCCTGCAGGGGTTTTGTAATTTTCTTAATCAAAAATACTAACAGTGCTGCCATCGCCAGGGAGGCCCCGCAGGAAATCAGAAGCTCCTGAATCATCAGATCCCGGCTTTTATCATAAATATAAGTGACATCCACTGCATAAAATATGGAATAATTGGAAGATTTCATCCGGTAATACCTGACCGCATCCTTTTCAAAAAACACCAGAATATATCTGCCGCCGCTTTTCTCTAACACACAATTTATGGGACTTTCTATATTCTTTACATTAACATTCTTCACATCAAATTCATAAGGGCTGTCATTGTACAATTCCTCTTCTTCTTTATATAACGCTGAATTTTCCGGCATATTTTCCCGAAAACAGTAGATGATTACATGATCTGACAACTGAGACTTTAAGTTTGCATTAGACAGCTTCTGGCTGAAATTCCCGGAAGCATTTTCATAGATTTTACGTTCTTTTTCTTTCATCAAATCAATTTTTTCCTGACGACTGGTAAAAATTACATAAAACGAAAAAATCTGCGCCAACACAAAAAGCATGGTTGACGCAGTAAATGCAATTTTCTTAATCATATCCATCGGTATCCCTCCACCCGGTATCTCCATTGATGTTCGGCTGCTGCATGAAGTTTCTGTTTCATGGAACTTCCATTCGATAACCTACCCTTGGCACAGTAATTATCACATCGGAAAAATCCAGTTTTTTACGGATATTTCCCACATGCACATCAACCGTCCGGCTCTCTCCCTGAAAATCCACGCCCCAGAGAATATTCAAAATCTGATCTCTTGTAATGACCCGGTTCCGATATTTCCAGAATACCAGAAGGCAGTCAAATTCCATGGGCTGCATGGGGATTTCCCTGCCTCCTTTTTGTACAGTTCTCTTCTTTTCATTGATTACCACATCACGAATTCGGATTTCCTGTGTCTCTTCTTTGCCGCAGCGCTTCAGTATGTTGTCCATGCGGACTAAAAGCTCCAGCATTTCAAAGGGCTTTACAATATAGTCCTCTGCCCCGCTTCTTAATCCCTTTACCTTACTGGGCAAATCTCCTTTGGCTGTCAGGTAAATAACGGGGATTTTGTGCTCCTTCAGTTCCTCCAACAGTTCAAATCCGTCTTTTCCCGGAAGCATAATATCCAAAAGGGCCAGGGAGTAATCGTCCTGTTCTTTTAAATGGCGGCTGAATTCATTGCCGTCAAAAAAAGGAACCGGATTGTAGCCTGCAATTTCAAGATTCATGCAGATTAGATCGTTGATGGGCGGTTCATCTTCTATCACTAATATCTTTTTCATATTATCACCAAGTCTATTATAGCGAAGATTGGAAAAGAAAGCGAGAGGGATTTGTAAAGGTTTTGTAAAAGTGTTTTCAAAATTTTTATGAAGTTGTGTTATAATAAGTTTACAAAGATACGGTTTTTGGAATTCTATGGATATTCAAAATAATCTGAAAACGAGGAAGAAAATATGTTAAATATTGTGATATGTGACGATGAGAAAGGAACATGTGAAGAATTAAAAGACATATTGATCAATCATTCGTCCAGGAATCAGACCTCTTATCATATAGAGACTTACTATACAGGGACAGATTTATCAGAGGCTTTGATGAATCATAACAGAGCAGACATTCTTTTTCTTGACATTGCGCTGCCCGGAGTGGATGGAATTAATGTGGGAAAAATGATCCGGAATACGATGGGCGATGAGCAGACAGTCATAGTCTATATTTCGTCAAGCAAATCCTATGCGTTGGATCTGTTTCAAAACCGCCCCTTTGATTTTCTGACGAAACCGCTGGAAGAAGAAAAAATAACGTCTGTCATGGATAAAATTCTCCAGTTCCTGGGAAAAAACGTCTCTTTTCTGGAGTTTCAAAACAAAGGAAAATTGTATAAGATACCCTATAGAGACATCCTTTATCTGCAGAGTGAAAAAAGGAAAATCAGGGTGGTGACAGTAAGGGGGATAAAAGAATATTATGGAAAGTTAAACGAAGCGGAGGAACTGCTTCCTGCCGACACTTTTTTGAAAATACATAAATCTTATCTTATCAATACGCATTTCGTAGAAACTTATACATACGAACAAATTACAATGGTTGACGGCAGCGTGCTGAATATCAGCCAGCCGCAAAGACCTTACGTAAGAAAGAAAATTTTGGAGAGTGAGAGGAGAAAATAAGATGGGGATTAAGGGGATATTACTGAGCATAACGGCCAATGCCGTTCGAACTGCTGCCATTAAAAAAATGGTTGACACATTTGCAGACAAAAAAGTCTGTCTTTGGAAATTCCATTGGATATTATATCTGTTTTTCTGGGGATTTACCAGCACAATTTACCACCTCTTTTATGATCCGCCTTTTAACCTTTTATGCAATGTCCTGGGGCTTATTCTAGTACTTTTGCCATATGACATAAAGACTTCGAGAAAAGCGCTTACCGTGTTTTTGATTTATGGGATCAATGCTTTGGACGACAGTATCATAGTATTTGCTTTTTCAAAGTATCAGTACGGAAACTCTGTGAATCCCCTGCAGGAGTATGTTACAAGTCTGGTGATGTTTCTGGCTGCAATGATTATGGAGAGGACGATAAGGGCAGAAAGAGACTCTGCCCTTCCTGTCAGATATCAAGCTTCGCTGGGAATTGTTCCCGTTATAAGCATAGGAGTTATTTTTTACGTGGTAAAGATGGGGGAGCAGCTCAGGGGGGGTTATTCTTTTTACAGCGACAGGGCTGCTGATCATTAATATCTTAAATATATATATCTATCAGTCATTGATTCAGTTTTATTCCGCATACATGGAACAAAAAATGCAGGAACCAATCATGCATATATACGCCCAGGAATTAGAGAGCATACAGGAATCTCAAAAAAATGAAAAAACCTTATGGCATGATATAAAACACCATATCATTGAATTGAAAATGCTGCTGAAAGAAAAAAAGATTCAGGAAGCGCAGGAATATCTAAAAGAGATGGAACAATTTATGACAGGCTCCCATGAGACAGCAGCTACGGGAAACCAGGAAGTGGACGGCATTCTGGAGTATATGATAAAGAGAGCAAACAGAACATTAAAAGAAGTGAACGTGCAGATAAATATTCCAGAAGGGATGTTCCATGGAAATTTTAAATTATGCACCATTTTGGGAAATCTGCTGGATAATGCAATTCGGGAATCGCAAAAAACAGAACGCAGCTATTTGAACGTTGAAATATACGTAAAATCCGGCATTCTTTTTCTGTTTATAGAAAACAGCTATTCCGGCAATATCATCAAACGAAAAGAAACATTTAAGACAACTCAAAAAGATGCGGCCCGTCATGGAATCGGGCTGGAAAATGTCAGGAAAATGATAGATATGTGCGGGGGAGAGATTAATATAAGTAACACGGAAGATATCTTTAAGGTGGAAGCGCTTCTGTATATCAATTCCGTGAAATAATTTCTCAGGAAATTACATGATTTTTTACATAAACATGATTAATTTATTACATCTTGATAAAAATAGAAAATTTGTATGGTATAATGATAAAAAATATTCAGGATGTACCCTGATACTAAGATTAGCGAGGTAACAATGTACAGAATAAAATACGCAGTGAGAAACAAAAGCAGAAGTTTTTTGTTAATTCTAATCTCCTTTATCTTTATCAGCTTTATCTTTATTTATCTTGACAGCATTGACGGAAACTACCGCGCCCTGGAAAATTTAGGAGAACAGATTCCCGTGTCCATATGCCTGACAGATGTCAGCGGGATACGGCAGCAAGGACTTAGGATTCAGGAAAAAACGGCGGATCATTTAGAGCAGTTAGATGTGAAAGAGAAAGTGCTGACTGCCGAAAGCTACGGCAATGTCAGCCGCGGCGGCCAGGACAAAGAGAAAATAAGCGTGTTCCTCACCGCTGCCAATGACGCCTCTGCATTCCTGCTTGAGCCGGAAAGCCTTACCGTCAGCATGGAGGAATTTGAGACAATGCTGTCAGAGGACGCCGGAGTCTGCCTCCTAAGCAGAGAATATGCAGAAGAACGGGGGTTGGACTGCCAGCCGGGAGACGTGTTGGAACTGAACCTTTACAGCGGAAAATATGATGAAATCGGCCAGGTGGACGGATTTGAAAAGGTCGCCTCCACTCAGATAGAAATAGGCGGATTCTTCCAGGGACGCGTATATGACAGCATAATGACGGAAGAACCCAATGTCATCTGTTCAGCGGATTGGCTTAGAGGCCAGTACGCAGCGGAAGGGAAACCTTTCTATTACTCTTCGGCAAGAGGGGTGGTTGGAAATCCCATGGAACTGAATGCATGGAAGGAAAAAGCGAGGGAGCTTTCCTTCTTCCCCATGGACACACAGAAGCCGGAGGACATTGCGCAGATAGCTCTGTCGGTGGATGATAGAAACTATATCCAGACAGCTTCTAAAATCAAGAAGAACATAGAAATTTTAAAGATATTCGTCATACCGGTTTTTGTTTTGCTTATTCTTTTGGAGGCATTGATTTTCTTTCTGTCCATCCATAACCAGAAAAGGGAAATCTTCCTGATGCGCTGCCTGGGGATGAAAAGATTTGAGATTATCCTGCAGCTGCTGCTGGAAGGAAGCGCATTAGCTGTTATCGGGAGCGGAGCGGCCATGGCTGTTTTACTCTGTGCCGGCTATGGATTTCCGGCAGACACCTGGCTGAAAGTATTTCTTGCATTTATGGCGGTACAGTTCCTTGGCTCAGCGTTTTCCGCCGTCCTTGTGTGCCGGAAAAACGTGCTGTATATCGGGAAGACGTATTAGGAGAAGAACGAATATGAATAAGTTAAAAATAGAAAATGTAAGTTACCGTTACAGTAATCACTATCAAACCACGTACGCTCTTCGGGAAGTGAACGCCCAGTTTCAGTCGGGGCAGTTCTGCGTCATTGAAGGAAAGTCCGGGAGCGGAAAAACCACGATGCTTTCCCTCCTGGCGGGCCTTGACCTTCCCTCGGAAGGAACCATTTACCTGGATGAGAAAAGCTACCGGGAACTAGATCGGGATAAACTCAGAAGAAAGCAGTTATCCATTATTTTTCAGAATTACAACTTATTTCCCATGCTGACCGTACAGGAAAACATTGCCTATCCCCTCGGACTCACAGGCAGAAAGAAAGGAAACTGGAAAGAACGGATCAATGAAATCTTAGAAAGCGTGGGATTAAACGAAACCATGCAAAAAAAGTTTCCCGGAATGCTGAGCGGCGGGGAGCAGCAGCGGGTGGCAATTGCCCGGACTATAGCGTCGGAAGCCCCGATTATCCTGGCGGACGAGCCAACTGGGAATCTGGACACGGCCAACAGTGGGCGGATTGTGGAAAAACTGAAAAAACTGTCCCATGAAGATGGGCGGTGCGTCATTCTGGTCACCCATGATCCGGACATTGCCCGGCAGGCGGACGTGCTGTACCGGATGAGCGACGGGCGGATTGTGGAGAAAAAGAACCGTATAGGTGATAGATAACATACAGGATTAACGTATTGTGTAAAATGAAGGGAGAATAAAAATGAAACCATTGATTTGTCCGATTAAAACACCGTTAGGGTATTATTTTTATGAAACGCAGAGGAATGAGATTATAACAGTCAATGAAGAGATATATGAAAGGATTACGAATTGGGATTCTGTAGAGAAAATGAAATATTCAGAAAGAAACGAAAAGACAGAATATGCCATTAATGAACTAAAAGAATTGGGATACTTAAACGAACCATATATTGAGAAACTTGAACATCCAGCAACGAGATATTTGGATATTATGCTCGAAAGGAAAGTTAGTAAAATATTGCTGCAACTTACACAAAAATGTAATTTGCGCTGTCATTACTGTGTTTATTCAGAAGAGAAAAATTTAGGGACGAGAAGCCACTCTAATAAGAATATGAGTTATGAGACAGCAAAAAAGGCTATAGATTTTTATATGAACCATTCCGTAGATTGTGAAGAAAAGGTGATTGGATTTTATGGTGGTGAACCACTCCTTCAATTTGATTTAATAAAAAGAATTATAGATTATTGTAATAAAACTTTTAGAGGACATAGGATTTTGTATACAATAACAACCAATGGAACTTTGCTGACAGATGAGATAATAGATTTTTTGGTAAAAAATCGGGTATCCATTACTGTTAGTTTAGATGGACCTAAAGAAATTCATGATAAGAATAGAAAATATATCAATAATGAAGGTTCTTACGATACAGTAATGAAAAATTTAAAAAAATTAAAGACTAAGTGCGACAATGAAAAACAGTGTTCTGTTAATATGGTTATTGACACCGATAATGAATATAAAAAAATTTCTGATTTTTTTAATGAGCCGATTATAAAAAATATTAGAGTAAGATGGAATATAGTTGAAGAAGATAATAATGTTAAAGCTGTGAACGAGCAATTTATATCAAATTTTGAATATCAAACATTTTTGGGATATGTCAGATATCTAAGAGAAAATAATTTTGTTGCGCCGGATGGGCTAGTGCAAGGGGAATTTGAAAATAGGGCAATTGTTGATAGTCATTTTAACTCATATTTTTTACCAAACATTACCGCACCGGGAGGACCATGCATTCCTGGAAAATTGAGGCTGATGGTAGATTGTGATGGAAAGTTCTTTCCATGTGAGAGAATCAGTGAAACATCAATATGTACAAATATTGGAAGCCTTGATGATGGATTCGATAATGAAAAGATAAATAGCTTGCTAAATATTGCGCAGCTTACAGAGGAATGTAAAAATTGTTGGGCTTTTTCTTTATGTTCGGTATGTGCAAAACAAGCTGTGAATAAGGATAAACTATGTGTAGAAAGTAAAAGAAAACAATGTACAGTTTCTAGGAGAAGCGCTTGGAATCAGCTTATGGATAGGATTCTTTTATATGAAAATAGGATACATGAGAAGAAAATGAACACAATTAAGGAGGGAGTTTTTTGAAAAAAGAAAGAACATGTATTATAGCATTTACAAAGAAAGAGATTTCACTTATAAAATGTCCTCCTGATAAATATGATTTTAGGTTCATTATCTCAACAGGAACAGAATTAGAAGGAAAAGACATATCCTTTTTGAAGAATTATAATGAGATAGGCATTGTTATCAGTGCTGATTGGAAAAAAGATATCAGAGAATGTGAAACAGTAATAATTGCTGATATTGAAATTAGAGAAGAAGAACAATTAAAGACACTATTGTATAATATTATTGAAGAGACATTACTTGAGGGAAAAAAAATTATATGTTTTTTTAAATTGGAGAAAGCAAGACAGAGAAAATTTCAAGCTTTGGCTTCCGAAAATAAAACATCTTTTACATCTATCTATAAACCTGTTGAGATGCAAGAAAAGACACGGTTTGAAAAAATAGAATTTAAAACTCCTATCATATTCATAGGAGAAATGACTCACGAGTGCGATGGATATGAGATAGCCTTGAAATTAATGCAAAGGTTAAAAAGAGATAATATGAAGGGTACTATAGTTAGTGAGAATAAATATAATGCGCTCTATGAGCACCAATATTTCGTTCAGTTTTATGACAAATATATATCAGAAAATAGTGTTGATAAAATTAAGATTCTTATAAAAAGGATTGAAGAGGAAGAAAATCCTGATGTCATAATTATAAAATTACCAAAACCTATGACAGCGTTTGATAATAGTATAGTTTATGACTATGGAATCAGCGCATATGTAATCTCACAGACAATCCATGCGGATTATTGTTTATATTGCGGACTAAGTGAAGTGCTCTCAGAAGATTTTATATTTAATATAAATGAGCATTTTAAACACAAATTTGGATATCCCATATCTGCATTTCATATCAGCAACCAAATTACTGACATAGCTTTTGAACCTCAGGAACAAGTGGATACCATTTATATACCTGTGGGCAAAACGGAACAAGAAGCTTATAATTTACGAGAAAAACAAGGAAAGCAAGTTTATCAATTATTAAATGAACCTGATTTTGAACTATTTTATAAAACTTTAAAAAACGAGTTGTTTGATTTCTCATATGGGAGGATATAAGGATGAAAGATGAATATACCAAAGAAAATATTATGGCATACATTTGTCAACTTATTAATGAATATTTCAACGTTAGACATGAAGCAACAGCTGATAATCGGAACGTGCCATTGACATCATCTTTCTTTGGTTTAAGCGCAATTCAATTATATCAGATTTTAATGGCGGTGGAAGAAAAATATAATGTTTATTTTTCAGTTTCAAAAATAGAAGACAACGGATTTTTGACAGTGGATGATATTGCAAGATTAGTTCAAATGAATTTATAAACGCATATTGTATTAAACATGGACTTTGAGAAGAAAGGAGAACTTATGAAAAAATTAAAAAAAATGGATACTAAAGTTGGCCAAACTGTATTTTCCTTTAAATGTCCTTGTGGAGTTTGTTCAACAACAGAATGCAGATGTGATTCAAGATCTACTGCGTATGCAGATACCAGGGTTTGGGGAAGTCATTTTTTGAATTCAAATCAAGGCGGCTCAGCTACAGGTGGAGCTGGAAGATAAAACTTTGCAGAACAAAAGTTAGGTGCTTAATTTATAATCTGATTCAAATGACTTTAAAGATAGTATAGTAACGAATTTATTAAAAGATTTTTATTTCTATAAGTTTATGTTTAATATATATGAATTACTCAGGCCTCATAGAGAACAAATGAGTAGAGATATGAGGTCTGAGTATCAATGATTCAGCATAACATCAAAAATTGACAGAAAGAATATTGTGTGAGAATGATGAGAAAAAACGATTGTGTGAAAAACAGCATAAAACAATTATTCCGTAGAAAATGGATGAGCATTTTATTCTTTTGTATCATTATGTTTGGCACAGTGTTTTTCGCATTGGGATGCAGTCTGTGGATGAGTGTCCAAGATTCCATAAACCGAATGAAGGACAGCTTCACCACCATAGGGACTGTGACACAGAAGCCAGACAGTATATTGACGGAACAAGAATGGGACGCGGAACTGCAAAAATATAAAATAACTGAAAGAGCAGGCTATACGCAGATTCTAAATGAAGAATTATTAAACAGCCTTGACGTTGCATACATAAACAAAGTGGAGCACAGGCCGTTTTACGGTGCGGTTTCTCCTGATTTTATTACAGGCACATTAGCAAGGGATGGCGCCTATCCCACTTCATCATTAGTGGAATTTTCACCTCTTGAAAACAGTCTCCCAAACTCTCCGGTGAAGGTAGAGATAAAAAATGTTTATTGGGGAGATGGGGAACCTTCCATGGTTGGAAAGGAAATTTGGTTTTGTGACCATTACAGGGAGGAGACGGAGCCGTTAGAAGCAGGTAAGACATATATTGCGCTTCTGTCAATGAATATTTATGGCGATACCCGTATAAAGGAAGAATATTCCTTTGAATATGTTCCAGCTGCAGTTTTTCCAGACTGGAAACCATCGCTGCGCTGGCAGGAAGTAAGCGCAGGTTTTTGGAATACGGAAGATGGAGCGTTATGGCAGAATCTTATTGATGAATTAAACAAATTGACATTTGAAACAGCGCCCGTTACACCGACAGAAAATATTGAACTATTAAGCCCTTTTCATGACGGCCAGGCTTCTATCGTGGAAGGAGAATCCATCAGCGGTAATGAATATGAAAATGGTTCCAAGGTATGTCTGATTTCCCAGACGTTTGCCAAATTAAATAATCTCAAAGTCGGGGACAAAATTAAATTACAGATGTTTTTTACAGATTATAAATATTCTAAAGTATCAATGTCGTCTGGAGGGGGAGGATTGTTTCGGTTGGATATTTTAACTCCGGAAGGACAAAAATATGATGTGTTTTTTGAATCGGATTATGTCATTAAAGGAATATATTTATATCATTCACCAGGATGGAATCTGTATGAACTGGCGCCAGATGAGATTATCATTCCAAGTGCGTCCGTTCCAGAAGAGAAGGTCAGGAACATCATTGCGGAAGGCCCCATGCAGGGCTATAACGCTTCATTTCAGATAGAAAATGGAGGAATCAACGACTTTTACAAGGAATTCTCCAAACTTCCGGAATCTTCCCTTCTGGAAGTGACTTTTGATGATAAAGGATATGAGAGTTTCGCCTCCCAGATGAACAACTTGCAGACCATAGCCGTCATTATATTCCTGGTGGGTTTTGTATCGGTAATTGCAAGCAGCGCATTTTTACTGTATTCAGCCATTATTCGACAGAGAAGACGCACAGCTATTGAACGGGCATTGGGAATGACCCGGAGGGAATGCAGAGTATCCCTGCTGACGGGAATTATGCTTTTAACGATCGCTGCCGCCTGCGTTGGAGGAACCATTGGGGGAATCGCCAATGAAAAGATGCTGAATACGGCGTCTCTGGAGGAAGATTATTTCAGTTCTATGTATTCCAAGGGGATTGCAGGGAATAAAGACAAAGAAATGTCTATAGCTGTTAACCAGAACATTGTAAGGAACAGCATTGTATCTGCAGTAAGCGCGGAAGTATTGGGCGTGTTTGCAATGTCCCTGTTTTTGATTGGGAGGAACTTAAGGGTGAATCCAATTCAGATATTGGGAGTTAAAGAAGAATAGAAACAATCAATTGGCGGTGAAGGATACAAATATAATATTAAGCTTCAGACTTTATTAAAATGAGAAACATTAAATAATTGCAAATGAAAAATAATGATTTAATGATAAATGGTATTCAACAATTGTTCCGTAAAAAGTGGATGAACATTTTATTTTTCTGCATTATTATGCTTAGCACTGTTTTCTTCACATTGGGATGCAGTCTGTGGATGGGGGTTTTAAATTCTATAAACCAGATGAAAGACACTTTTTCTACTATAGGCACTGTAACCCAGAAACCGGACAGTATGGCAATGGAGAAGAAATGGGACGCTGAACTGCAGAAGTATAAAGTAACAAAAAGGTCAAATTATACAAAAATACTGGATGCAGATATTTTCAATAATCTTGATGTTACATACATAAATAAATTAGAGAAACGACCCTTTTACGGCGCAATTTCCCCTGATTTTAGGGCTAGTAAAGTAGAAATGAATGTTTATGGTTCTACTTTATTGTTAATGGAATTTTCCCCACTGGAAGACTGCATCCCAAACACTCCAGTAAAGGTGAATGTAAAAAATGTATATTGGGGAGATGAAAAGCCGTCTTTGGTAGGAAAGACTGTTTGGTTATGCGATCATAATAGAGAAAAAACAAATTCTTTAAAAGCCGGAAAAACATATATAGCGTTTACAATGGTGAATAGTTCAGACAAACGCTCAGGAGAAGAATATCCTTGGGAATATGTTCCAGAAGCAGTTTTTCAGGATGAGGAAGATCCTTTAAGTTGGAGTGAAGTGAGTGATGGCTTTTGGAAAACGAAAAAAGGAGAGGAATGGAAAAACCTTATTGATGAATTAAATAAATTATCATTTGAATCAGTGCCCGTCACACCAACGAGAAGCACAGAACTTTTAAGTTTTTTTCATAATGGTCAGGCTGCTATTGTGGAGGGAACAGACATTAGCAGCGATGAGTATGAAAACGGTTCAAAAGCGTGCTTGGTTCCTCAGGGGTTTGCCGAATTAAATAATCTGGAAGTGGGGCAGAAAATCAAATTGCAGTTATATTTTACGGATTATAAATATTCAACTGTAGAGATGACAATAGATGGGGGTGGAATGTTCCGAACAGATATCCTAACTCCAGAAAAGAAAAAATATGATATATTTTTTGAAGCGGATTACATTTTAAAGGGAATTTATTTATATCGGTCCACAGGGCCAAGTTTACATGCGCTTGGAACAGATGAAATTATCATTCCAATTGCATCCGTTCCAGAAGAGAAAATCAGAAATGTTATTGCAGAAGGTCCCATGCAAGGGTATAATGCGTCCTTTCAGATAAAAAATGGTGGAATCAATGATTTTTATAGGGAATTCTCCAAACTTCCGGAAGCTTCCCTTCTGGAAGTGACTTTTGATGACAAAGGATATGAGCGTTTTGCCTCCCAGATGAACAACATGCAGACCATAGCCGTCATTATTTTCCTGGTGGGTTTTGTATCGGTAATTGCAAGCAGCGCATTTTTGCTGTATTCAGCCGTTATTCGACAGAAAAGACGCACAGCTATTGAACGGGCATTGGGAATGTCCCAAAAGAAGTGCAGGGTATCCCTGCTGACGGGAATTATGCTTTTAACGATCGCTGCCGCCTGCGTTGGGGGAACCATTGGGGGAATCGCCAATGAAAAGATGCTGAATACGGCGTCTCTGGAGGAAGATTATTTCAGTTCCATGTATTCCAAAGGGGTTATAGTGAATAAAGACGAGGAACTGTCTGCAGCTGTTAACCAGAATATTGTAAGGAACAGCATTGTATCTGCAGTAAGCGCGGAAGTGCTAGGCGTGTTTGCAATGTCCCTGTTTTTGATTGGGAGGAACTTAAAGGGGAATCCAATTCAATTATTGGGAGTGAGGGAGGAAGAATAAAGGGGAAAAGCTGATGAAAGAAAAACCTTTTGTACCGGCGGCAGATAGACTGTAAAGGGATAAAGAGAAGCACAATTATGATAATTAAAAACGATTGTATGAAAAACAGCATAAAACAATTATTCCGTAAAAAGTGGATGAGCATTTTATTCTTTTGTATCATTATGTTTGGCACAGTGTTTTTCGCATTGGGATGCAGTCTGTGGATGGGGGTGCAGGATTCTATTAATCGGATGAAGGATACTTTCACCACTATAGGAACTGTAACCCAAAAGCCTGACAATATAGTGACGGAAAAGAGATGGGATGCTGCATTGAAAAAGTACAAAATAAAAGAAAGCTCAAATTATACGCAGATATTGGATGTAGACATATTGAATAATCTCGACATCGCATATATGCATAAACTGGAGAAACGATCCTTTTATGGCGCTGTCTCTCCTGATTTTATTACTGGATACGGAGCAAGCGGAGGCACAGTTAGCAATGTTCTGGTGATGGAATTTTCTCCATTAAAAGATTGTGTTCCTAACGGCCCGGTGGAAGTGGAAGTGAAAAAAATTTATTTGGGAGATAGGGAACCGTCTTTGGCGGGGCAAACGGTTTTATTTTGTGACCATTATAGTAAAAATCCGCAGCCGTTAGAATCTGGAAAAAGATATATCGTTTTTTCAATGATGAATTTTATGGATCAGCATTCCGAAGAAGGCGGTGACATTGAATATGTTCCAGAATCAATCTCATTAGGCAGGGATCGGATGTTAGATTGGGGAGAAATGGAGGAGGATTTCTGGAATACAGATAAAGGTACAATATGGAAAAATTTCATTTACGAAATAAATAGACTGTCATGTAAGACGGCGCCAGTCACGCCAACAGGCAGCACAGAGCTTTTAAATCCATTTCATAATGGCCGAGCGATGGTTACGGAAGGAGAAGACATCTGTGAGGAAGAATACCGCGACGGTTCAAAAGTATGCCTGATTTCTCAGACATTTGCTGAATTAAATAATCTTCAGGTGGAACAGAAGATAAAACTGCAGATGTATTTTACAGACGATAAATATTCAACGACAGCAGGAAGAATATCCTCAGGAGGGATGTTCCGAATAGATACTTTATCTCCGGAGGGAGAAAATTATGATATATTTTATGAAGCAGATTATATGATTAAGGGAATTTATTCCCGCCAATCCACAGGAGGTGAGAATTTAGATGATTTTGCGCCTGATGAAATTATTATTCCAAGCGCATCCATTCCAGAAGAGAAAGTCAGAAATGTTATTGCAGAAGGCCCTATGCAGGGATATAATGCGTCTTTCCAGATAGAGAATGGAGGAATCAACGACTTTTACAAGGAATTCTCTAAACTTCCGGAATCTTCCCTTCTGGAAATAACCTTTGATGATAAAGGATATGAACGTTTCTCTTCCCAGATGAACAACATGCAGACCATAGCCGTCATTATATTCCTGGTGGGTTTTGTATCGGTAATTGCAAGCAGCGCATTTTTACTGTATTCAGCCATTATTCGACAGAGAAGACGCACAGCTATTGAACGGGCATTGGGAATGACCCGGAGGGAATGCAGAGTATCCCTGCTGACGGGAATTATGCTATTAACGATCGCTGCCGCCTGCGTTGGAGGAACCATTGGGGGAATTACCAATGAAAAGATGCTGAATACGGCGTCTCTGGAGGAAGATTATTTCAGTTCTATGTATTCCAAGGGGATTGCAGGGAATAAAAACGAGGAACTGTCTGTTGCTGTTAACCAGAATATTGTAAGGAACAGCATTGTATTCGCAGTAAGTGTAGAAGTGCTGGGCACATTTGCAATGTCCCTGTTTTTGACTGGAAGGAACTTAAAAGTGAATCCAATTCAATTATTGGGAGTAAGAGAGGAAGAATAGAAATCAGCTTTGCATCAAGCTGGCAGGAAATTGCCTGTACATGTACGGAAAGAAGGGACAGCCATTGAGGTTAAACATAGCAGTTATTGACAATGGAGTAAACAGGGAATTGTTAGAAATCCTTCTGCCCCATAAGAAAGATACCGTGGACTGCCGGCAGATTTCAGACGGGACCTGCGTTCCTCAGTTTCTGGAACCGGAGGGAGATCTGGAATCTCATGGAACACTGTGCGCGGCCCTTCTTATGGAATTTTTAGAAAAAAATCATGCTGCGGATTGCCGGATATTCAGTGTTTCCATCTTGAATCGAAACCGCGGCCAGGAACTTGGTGAATTCTGCGCTGCGCTGGAGTGGTGCGTTGCCAAAAAGATGGATGTGGTTTTGATGAGCATCGGTGTCAAGATTCCGGCATATGCAAAAAGGCTCCTGCCATTTCTGGATAGAGCGAAGAATCAGGGAACCATCCTGCTTGCGGCGGCTTCCAATTCCTTTGAGATTACTTATCCTGCCTGTTATAAGGATGCAATCGGCATAAAAAAGGGTTGCTGCTATGGAATAAAAGCCATTTGGGAGCCGAAGGACGGCATAGATCTGGAAGGGAATTTTGAATCTTCCTGCGTGATGGATCGGTACAGCCAGTGGATCGGGGAACCGTATGGAGTTTCCAACAGCTTTGCGCTGCCTTATATAGCCGCATCCATATGTTTCCTGCTGCAGCAATATGGAAAGATGGGAAAAAGGGATCTTGTGAGGTGTTTTTCAGAAAAAGAAGGGATTGGCCATGAAGCTTTCATTAATCCTGCTGTCCTCATTGCAAAAGGCAGAAACCTGCCTCCGGCCTCGTACATGGAAGAGCCCATACCAAAAATAGCAGTGATTTATCAAGAATGTGCAGGAAAAAACCTGAAATCAGCTCTGGAAGACATTATGCTGCGGTTCGAAGAGAAAGGTTATTCCTGCATCTGCGCGGCCGACTGGGAAAAGAAGAACGACTTTGAAAAAAATATTTTTCCCTTGTCTTATGATAAAATCCAGGATGAGGTTCAGCGTTACAGCTTATATTTCAGGAATAACAGCTTAATCATTTTCTTTGCGAAACAACACAAGACGGAACCGGAATTTATCGTACAAATGGATCAGACGATCGTCCTTGAGGATAAAGAAGACAGAAATCTCGCGGACTGGATTGTTCAGAAGATTTTACAACAGATGAGGTGTTAAGATGAATAAAAAGAAAGATTACTATTATCTGGGAAAATTGCTGGCATTACTGAAGCCCTATAAATATTATCTGGCCGCCATTTTTCTGTGTCTGATTGCTTCGTCCGCCATTGTTTTTTTGCAGCCGCTGCTGATCAGCAGGCTGACAGACCAGGGATTGTTGGAAATGAATTTTTCTGTAACGGTAAAGCTGACGCTTCTGATCTTTTTGCT
Source organism: Lachnospiraceae bacterium (assembly GCA_910575555.1). Lineage (GTDB taxonomy): Bacteria > Bacillota > Clostridia > Lachnospirales > Lachnospiraceae > Petralouisia. Next base: position 57,244 of record CAJTFX010000012.1, read on the forward strand.
GATTGCTGCGGGGCAGATCATATCTTTTCTGCGATCCTGGATGTTTGTCCATATCCATAATTCTTTCTATTTTTCTTTGATTTCACGGGGATTCCAAAAGCTGATGCGCTTAAAAATATCTTATTTTACGGAGAAGAGCAGCGCAGAAATTATAGACAATATGCGGGTGGACGCATCAAACGCCGCTTTGATCACAGATCAGTTTTTCGGATTTACCATTGAATATCTTTTTCGGATTGTCAGCGGTCTGGTGGGGCTGTTTGTCATAAGCTGGAGGCTGACTCTTGTTGTAATTCTGATTGTACCGATCAAGTATGGGATTGTCAGCCTGATTTCCAGAAAAACAAGAAAATGGACCCAAGAGCGTTTGGAGAAATTAAGCAATTTCACAGGATGGTTCAGTGAAAATATAGATGGAATCAAGGAGATAAAGTTGTGGGGCCTTTATCGGAAACAATGGGAGGAATTTCAAAAGCGGCAGAAAGAATTGCTGAAACTGCATCAAAAGGAATCGCTGCTTGAGAGCGTGAATAATAATATAGAGACGGCGCTGAGCTGGGGCGTCACAGGGCTTTTGTACATTTTGGGAGGGATGCAGATGGCAGAGGGCCATCTGTCGTTAGGGGGAGTATTTGCTTTTATTTCTTACAGCGGTTATGTAACGGATCCGATTATGATGCTGCTGAACCTGCGGATCTTTTTTTCCACAATCATTCCTTCCGCAGAACGTCTCTTTCAAATCTTCGAATTGGAGGAAGAATCTGATACTGGAAAATTAAAAGTAAAACAAGATCAGGGTATACAAATCGAATACCGACAGGTTTCTTACGCTTATGAAAATGGCAGAAGCATTCTAACGAGCGCCGACATCAAAATCACTCAGGGGGAGAAAGTAGCCATTGTGGGAGAAAATGGAAGCGGAAAGACCACGTTTTTAAATCTGCTGCTGCGCTTTTTGGAACCCCAGGAGGGAGAAATCACGGTAAACGGGACGAATATCAATGAAATAGAAGCGGACAGCTACCGGGGGCTGTTTGCAGTGGTGGATCAGGCGCCTTATCTGTTTAGCGGAACCATACGGGAAAACATTGATTTGGATTTGCGGACGGACAGAGAGACATTTCTTAGAGCCTGTGAAAAAAGCGGCGCGGATAATTTCATTGCAAAACTGCCTGAAAAAGAGAAAAGCGTCATCGGGCAGAACGGTTCCATGCTGTCAGGGGGTGAACGGAAGAAGGTTGCGGTGGCCCGGGCAATGGTAAGGGAAGCGCCCATTATTGTTCTGGATGAAGCCACAGCCGGATATGACGGGGAATCCGACGCCCACCTACATGATTTTCTGATCCATCAGACAGAAGGAAAGACGCTGATTGTAATCACTCATAATCAGGAGCATTTAGAAGGAATGGATCGGGTGTATTGTTTGAAAAACGGAAAATTATGCCCGCAAGCCAAATGATTTGCCAATAGATTTCAGAACCGCGAACTATTTCGCGGCAGTGCCTATATTTGACGAACCTCATCCAGGAAATGAACTATTATAGTTATCAAGTGAAAAAAATCATCAAGCTGATGCATTCTCTTGGATACAAATATTAATTTTTGTTGGACTGCCGGAAAACCCTTTCCGACAGCCCAACGAAACAAAATTATACTTTCACTTTCTTTGTCTTACTGTAACTGCCATATACTTTGCTTCCAGTAGAATCTGTTTTATAAGCCCTGATACGCACATAATAATTTTTCTTCTTTTTTAATCCTTTCACTGTTTTTGACAGAGAATAGGTATTGGATTTTTTCACAGAAGATTTGAATTTCTTACTGGTGGAATAACAGATTTCATATCCGTCTGAACCGCTGATTTTCCTGTATTTTACCAGAAATTTCCCTTTTCCGCGTTTTTTCAGGGTAGTTATCACTGCTTTTTTAGGCTTTGTGACTGTTTCCCAACGGGCATATAAAGTCTGTGACTTTGTGACCCTTGTGTAATAGGACATTTTTACGCCGCCGGTTCTCTCTGTATACCATCCTTTGAACAAATATCCCTTTCGCTGAATAGAAGGCATACTTCCCATCATCTGATTTCGCCGGACTGTGATTGTCCGCCGGCTGAGATTTGTTCCTCCGTTTCCGTCAAAAGTAATGGTGCATGTAGTTTGGGCAGGTTGTTCCGCATCCTCCGGATCGCCAGAATCTTCGGTATCTTCCGGCCTGCCGTTTACGGTATTGTCCGGTTTACTGCTGTCTTCGGTATTTCCAGGATTGCTGCTGTCGCCGGTGTTACTGCCATCTCCTGGATTACCCGGATTCTCCGGATCTCCTGGATTATCCGGATTCTCTGGATCTTCCGGATTGCCTGGATTCTCTGGATCTCCTGAATTATCTGGGTCTTCATCATCCCCTGGATTACCTGGGTTTTCATCATCTCCTAGATTGCCCATCCCTGTTTCGATAATCTGGGAAGGAGCAATGCCTTTTACAAAATTTCCTGCAGAATCATAGGCATAGATATGTGTAATATATTCTCCCAATTCATAGTTATGATCGGAAATATTAACCCGATACATATAGGTATCCCCATCTGCTGTTCCGCTGCACAGGCTGTTGGTCGCCCAGTCTGCCACAATATCATCCTGTTCGTTATACGCAGTCCAGGTTGGAAACTGAACTCTGTTGATCCAGGTATTATCTGTAACGGTACAATACACAGTATATCCCGTATCTGTCACATCTGAAACAAAGATATTCGAAATTTCCGGTGGAGTGCGATCGATAAAAATTGGAATTCCGTTATTGGTATTTTCCCATGATGAATTTCCGGCTCCGTCATAAGCGTAAATATGCGTCGCATAGTATCCCTGGACTGCCCCGGATTTCAAATTAGCAATGTTTACTCTTACTGAAAATGTGTTTCCATTCCGACTTCCTTCCAACCACTCTGCATCGCCTCCCCCATGGATATCTATATTCCAGGAGGGAAATTTAACGCTTGTCACTCCCACATTGTCGCTGACTGTACAGGTGACAGTGTAGCCCTCGCTATTTACGTCTGAGATCTGCACATTGGAAATTACTGGGGGTTCGGTGTCGGCGGAAGTCAAATATACATACCCTAAAAAACCTGAACAACCTCCCGATGAACTAATTTTATTTTTTGATATATTTATCAAACGAACACCTGTGTTACCTGCATATGTATAAGACGATGGAAGCCCTCCTTCAGTCAAGGTAACAGTATCACCATTAACACTTTCTACAAATGCTACATGTCCATAATTTTTGTATGCCGCATTACTCGAAAATTTCCATATTGCAAGTGCATTAGCTTTTGGTTCACTTCCTCTTTGATATTGAGCGGGTAAATTTGTCCAATATGCAGAAGCTCCATATAAACCATATTCATTTTTTCCAGTAGGAGGAAGAGTTACTCCTATTTGAGACGCTCTTGCTTTTACCCAATCTACACATCCCGCTGTACTATAATCAGCAGCTTGAACCTTTTGATTTATTGGTACACATGATAAAATCATTACCATTATCAGTAATCCTGCTATTCTTCTCCTCCAGTTTTCTTTCTGTTTCATAAACACCCTTCTTTCTTACATACTGCCATTAACATAGGATATGCCGTTTTCCTTATTTCCACTTCATGGTGTAATAACCTGAAGTCGATCCCCCATCCATCCGAACATAATAAGTTCCTTTCGGAAGATTCAGCGTTACTTTCTCTTTTCCCTTAATCTCCCACCAGACAGCGTTATTTTTTGCCACTAATTTCCCTTTGCCATCTACAAATCGGTAATCTTTTCCCTTTTTTACCGCCAATACCATTGTCAATTCCATAGAATTTGAATCTTTAAGCTTAGAATCAAACACGATCGTAACTTTTGTTTTTTTGGGCAAATCTATTTTAAAATAATGATATTTACGGGGAAGCAGCAAATCCTTTACTAATTTTCCCTTTTTCAGAGAAACTGCATTTTTGGCGCTTGCTCCCGATTTACTCACTTTAGTAACTGCGGTAAAAGCGTAACGGATATTATATTTCTGATCACCGCTGACTGCCAGATAATAGGTTCCCTTTTTCACTGCCCAGGAAAAAGAATAGTTCTTTTTTTCATTCAAAATATTACTATTCTCTGATAATACTTTTTTGGAAGAATTCAGCAAATCCGCATTTGTCACCCCTGGGTCGCTGAGATCTCCGTCATATTCATCATCTTGCGCATTGTAATCGTCTTTCCCGGGAAGAGATGACGTTTTCACATCAACTATGATATACCCCTGTTTCGGAATCTTAATTTTATAGTAGACGGTACCGTAAGAATTATAAACAATTGTTCCATCTTCTTCTGTTTCATAAACTCCGCCCTGCCCGGACACCCATTTCTTATTTTTCAGCTCCGTTTCCCCTGCAAATGCAGTTACCCCAAATGAAATAAAACACATCATTAGAACCATAAATCCAATGAATCTCTTTTTTACTTTCATAAAAACACTCCTTTTCTACTTATTAGAATATATTTTATAGTTATACTTTATTATACTATAACTATAAAAAGATTAAAGTTAAGATATTATTTTTTATAATTCGGAGATACTATTACATAAAATTATTTTTCACATGAGGTATGTCATGAAAGATTTAGATTTTGCCTTTATCGGACAGAGAATCCGGGAACTTCGGAATGAAAAAATGCTTACCCAGGAATACATCGCCAATGCGGTGGACGTCAATGTTTCCCACATCAGCAATATAGAAACCAACAAAGTAAAGGTAAGCCTTACTCTTCTGGTGCAGATCTGCAATGTACTTGATACCACTATAGATTATATCCTGGAACATGAGTACCGCTCCAAAGATTCTGTCATTGAACAGGAACTTGTCAATGTTTTTAAAGAAATGGACAAAGAAAAGCAGGAGACTTTGCTTCGGATAGCAAAAATCTTATAATCTCTGTACTTTTGCCACCTGATTTATTATAATATTAGAAACAGGAATTTTATTGATTTATAAAGAAAAAGGATGTGAAAGTATGCCTCTGTTCAAAGAAACGGAACCCAGAAAACAGGAAAAGATCAACGGTATTGTCTATGATATGTCGCCGGCCCCCAATTACCGGCATGGAATCATCAACGGAAACATTTATTACAAGATAAAAAACGGATTGAAAAACAGCCTGTGCATGGCTTTTATGGAAAATCTGGACTTTAACTATCATCCGAAAGAAAACGACGATTATATGCGTCCGGATCTTATGATCATCTGTGACCGGAAGCATCTGAAAGGCGGCAGCTACAGCGGCGTGCCCAAATTCATTGCAGAAATTTTAAGCCCTTCCACTGCCATGAGGGACAAAACGGAAAAAAAAGACGCCTATGAACAGGCAGGCGTGCCGGAATACTGGATCGTATCCCAACAAGGTTCTGTGGAGATATATTATCTGAAACAGGGAAGCTATAAACTGACCGAAAGTTATATTCTGCAGGATGATGAAGAAGAGGAAGATTACAATGCCCAAACGGTGATATCCTTAAGGGAATTTCCCAATATTACAATGACATTGGCAGAAATATTTGAAAATGTGGATTAAGGAGCATTGGGGTTTAAGCATCCTGCTATGAAGGCCGGAAACTCTTATGACAAAGAAAAATCCCTCAACTGGACTCTGCTGCAGTTGAGGGTTTCGTTTCTCCGTCGACATGGACTTTTTAATTAAAATTATAAAACCTTTCAATAGCTCCGGCTTTTTATCCCTGTTTCTTTACCACGGGAATCCACACCTCGTACTGGGCATTAGCTGGATCAGGATTCAAATACACCTCAATATCCGGCGCACTTCCGTATTCATATCCAGATGTGGGAAGCCATTCTGTCACAATCCTTTGTTCCAACTCCTGAATGGACTGGTTGGTTCCGGAACCGGAAAAAATCGCCCATGTGGCCGCCGGCACCGTATATTCCTCCCATTCCTCTCTGTCTTTTGAACTGGAAACAGCAATATAATACCGCCAGGGTTCCTCTTCATTGCAGGTGCTTACCCCCAATACCCCCATAGGCTCTGCATTCATCATTCCTGTTAACTTTTGCAGCGTTCCATTCATGGAAATTTCCTGCCACTTGGAAGGAATCACCGCAAAATTTTTCTCAATCTCCTTTTCCAACGGCACAGACACTCCCACAATGCGAAAAGCATCCTTTGTTTCAATCCGATATTCCATTTCTTCGACTCCTTTCACTGTAAGCTTAAATGTAATCGGAGGAAATGATTTCACAGATACTCCTTCTGTCTTTATGGCAGAAGGGGCAATTCCATGAATGGACTGAAATGCCCTGTTAAATGCGGTAGGGGAACTGTATCCATATTTCTCCGCCGCATCAATAATCTTAATTTTTCCGCCCTGTAAATCCACCGCTGCCAGTGACATTTTTCTCTTTCGGATATACTCAGACAAGGGCATGCCTGCCATATAAGAAAACATCCTCTGAAAGTGGTAAGAAGAACACCCGGCAATTCGTCCAAGCTCTTCGTAATCCACCTGTTCTGTAAGATGCTCCTCCATGTAATTGATGGCCTGATTCAATCTTTCTATCCATTCCATAGTTTCATCCGCTCCTTTACATGGATCATTCTAGCAATATTTTTACCGTCTGTCCTCTCTTTCCCTGCACAAAAAAGAGAGGATGGATCACACAATTTTTGAATATAACAGGATCTTTAAATTAATATAACCTATTTTTAACTTTTATATTATCCCTGAATCTGAAGGAGCTTTTTCTTTAATTCACCTTCCAGGCGGTTCATCTCTTTCTCTGCTTCCCTGCGTTTTTCTTTTCCTTCTTTCTGAATCCGCATCACTTCATCCAATGTAGAAATCAGGGATTCATTGGTTTTACGCAGTGTCTCCATATCAATAATTCCCCGTTCAGACTCTCTGGCTGTTTCCACTGTGGCAACCTTCAGCCGTTCTGCATTTTTCATTAACAATTCGTTGGTCAGATCTGTCACTTGCCTCTGAGCCTGAGCCGCCTGAGCAGAATGCTCCACGCCCATGGCAAGAACCATCTGACTTTTCCACAGAGGTATTGTATTCACTATGGTAGACTGAATCTTTTCTACCATAACGGTATCGTTATTCTGAACCAGACGAATCTGCGGAGCCGTCTGAATCGAAATCATTCGCGTCAATTCCAGATCATGGATTTTCTTCTCAAACCGGGTGCAGAGAGACTCTAAATCTTTGGCTTCCTGAGCATCCTCCGGCAGTCCCGAACGGTTGGCTTTTGCTATTAAATCAGCAAGTTCTGTCTGTCTCACCTGTTCCAGTTTCTTCTTTCCAGCCAGAATATACATGGAAAGCTCCTTAAAATATATTTTATTCTGCTCATACATTTTATCCAGAATGGCAGCGTCTTTCATCAGCTGCACCTGATGCCCTTCTAAAACCTTGCAGATTTTGTTCACATTCGTCTCAGCTTTATCATATTTCGCTTTTAATGCCGTCAGTTTGTTGGAAGATTTCTTAAACCTTGCCAGAAACCCCTTTTCTTCTTCTGCATCAAAGCCTTTCAATTCTGTCACTACTCCTGTCAGCAAGTCACCGATTTCTCCCAAATCCTTAGTCTGAACATTTTCCAGGGCTTTTTCCGAAAAATCCGCCATTTTCTTCTGAGTTCCCGCACCGTACTGCAGTACAATATTTGAATTGTGCAAATCAATCTGACTGGTAAACTGCTCTACCATCCGGCGTTCTTCTTCTGTCAGAATATTATCGTCCCAGGCAGGTTCTGCCGGCTTCTTTTCTTCTGCTATCTCTTCTTTTTCCGGAAAGGGATCTAACGTTAACACCGGCGCATCTGCAAATTCTAATCCTTCACTCATTTTTTTCCTCCATTTTCTCCAACTTCAAATTTATGCTCTGAAATCATTTCCTGTTAAACCTTCCTGCGCCAACATGGTATGCAAAACTGAAATGTCAGACGACACATCCCAGGCCACTTCTTCAAACAGACTGTCCAAAAGCTTCTCAAATGCAAGATTCAGCGTGTCCAATGTCTGCTCAATCTCAGTTTTGGAAGATCTGATATTATCTCCCTGAACCGGCTGACTGTCTAACTGCTGATATGCCTCCAGCAGCTTCACTGTAGTGGGCAGATAATATTCCATTAGCTTCTGAATATCATCCAGGGAATCGGGATCTTCCCTGACCCGGTCAAATATTTTCTGTATCAAAATTTCCATATGAGAAATCTTGCGGGAAATTTCCTTCCCGGATATATTCTGATTACATTCCCGAATCTTACGGACATATTCTTTTCCTTCTGAAATTACCCGCTCCGTCTCAGGATTCATCCCGTTTTCACTGTTCTTGGATTGTCTCTGCTGTTCCTGCTCCAACTGCTTTTGCTCTATCCGCTGTTTCTGAATATTCTGATACTCCCGGTACGTATCATGGCTGACAATGAGGCATGTATCATCCTGATCCAGATGCCCCTGACAAAACCAGCCTTTTTCAATCATTTTCTTTAAATCTTTCACTACAAACCGGAAGGATTTCTTATTTTTATCTGCCAGTTCCTTAATATTACAATAAGTTCTTCCCTGTAACTGGGCAATATAATTCCGGTATCTCCTTAATTCTGATAAAATAGCGCTGCCCTTCCAGGCCATAATTCCGCTGCCCAAAAGCAGCGGTGCCAGAATAGAAATTGCAATTTTAATTCCAATGGGAAAACCTCCCAGATAGATACTTACAAAAAATAAATTCATGATTGCAATTCCAAATCCCGCACTGAATGTATACCCGCATATTGTCAATACCAATCCGCCGGCTTTCAGGGAAGTATTTTTCTTAAAAAGCTCCGGTTTTGTTTCTCCACCCTGTTCCTTAAAAAAATCCGTTCCATATTGCTTATCTTGATTTTTCCTGTCCCATTCTCTCCGGCTTTCCTTATTCTGATAAGAGAAAATAGAAGCTTTATTTACTGCATCTCCTGCAGTTTTTAAACTCTTCTGAAGGGTAGATACTGCCTCATTCACTGTATTTGTAATGGCTTTGTTCAACTGATTAAAGTCCTGGGAATTGACAGCATCGTCAACAATATTCTTGATATCCTTCCCAAATTTTTCCCATTCGCTGTTCATGTATTCCTCCAAATCTCTTCCTTTGAAATCATCTACACTCATATTATGGACTAACCTTCCCCTAAAATCAACACTTTCTTCCGCTCCTATTGTGTTCTTTTTACTGAAATGTTAAAATATTTCCGAAAGCGAGGAATAGAAAAATATGAAAACATCCAATGATTTAAGAGAATTACTGACAAGGATTGACCACAAAGGTTATCCAGCCTATAAAGATACCAGAGGAAGCTATCAATTTGAAGGTTATGTCCTCTCCATCGACCATGTACAGGGAGATCCATTTGCCGCCCCGTCAAAAGTCAGCATTCATGTGCCTGGAAAAACCGCCGGATTTCCTTCTGATTTATATGAGGAAAAACACAAACGAATCGCACTTCAGGATTACCTGCTCCGGAAATTTGCAAGAGAATCAGAAACCTTTAATTTCAAGGCAAAGGGCTCCGGAAAAAGCGGCCTGATGTCGGTCAGCCGATGCGGTCAGGAAATTTTAGAGCGGACTGCCTGTGAACTGAAACAGGACGGCACTCTCATTATCCGGATGGAAATTGGTTTTCCTGCCAATGGACGAACCATCAACAGCAGGGAATTAATTAAAATCCTCTTTGAATTTCTACCGGGCTGTGTGAAAAAATCTTTGTATTATTCTTCCCTGAATAAAAAAGACGTTCAGAAAAATGCAGAGCTTGCCGAAGATCAGCAATTTATCCGGGAACAGCTTCCCAAACTGGGGCTTGCCGCCTTTGTTGCCAATGGTTCCATACTTCCCAGAGAATCCGGCATTTCCAACCGTCCCATGAAACAGGCCATTGCCTTTCAGTCTCCCAAATCCATGGAGCTTTCTCTGGAGCTTCCTAATTACGGCAAAATTACCGGCATGGGAATCAGGCAGGGCATCACTTTAATTGTGGGTGGGGGCTATCATGGAAAATCAACTTTACTGAAAGCCCTGGAGCTTGGCGTATACAACCACATTTCCGGCGACGGCAGAGAATATGTAATTACCAACCACACCGCTGTAAAAATCCGGGCCGAGGACGGAAGAAGCATCAAACAATCGGATATTTCCATGTTTATTAACAATCTTCCCAATGGAAAAGATACTGTACACTTCTGCACCCAGGACGCCAGCGGAAGCACTTCTCAGGCTGCCAATGTGATAGAAGCCATGGAAGCCGGAACCAGCCTGATGCTGATTGACGAAGACACCAGCGCAACAAATTTTATGATCCGGGACGAATTGATGCAGCGTGTTGTAAACCGGGATTCGGAGCCCATCACTCCCTTTATCGATCGGGTACAGGAATTATTTACCCAGTATCATATTTCCACCATCCTGGTGGCTGGAAGCTCCGGTTCTTATTTTCACAAAGCAGACTGTATTCTTCAGATGGATCATTACCTTCCGAAAGATATTACAGAATTTGCCAAACAAGAAGCCGCCGCTTTTCCTATTCCAAATGATCCGGTAAAGCCATGCACAGCTCCTTCCTTCCATAGAATTGTTAAATCAGACTTTAACTTCAAGAAGAACGACAGGATTAAGCTGAAAACACAGGGACGTGACTCTGTACTGATCAACAAAGAAACCATAGATTTGCGGTATGTGGAACAATTGGCGGATTCTGAGCAGTTATCTGCATTGGGAATTCTTGTGAAGTATGCGCAGCTTCACATTTTTGATGGGAAAAAGACGCTTTCAGAGGCAGTGGAAGAACTTTGCCGTATGTTGGACAAGAAAGGGCTGCCTGCGGTCTGCGAAGGAAGTTATGTGCCGTGCGGATATGCTGTGCCCAGAAAACAGGAGATATTTGCATGTTTGAATCGGTATCGATCTTTGGTTATTTGATGTATTGAAGGAGATTTTCTTTTTGGATACGGACGGCGATACAGAATGGCTGTTCCTCACGCAAACTGGACAATCCTGTAGTTCCGCCCGTATCCAACATATAAAATTCTTTCCATAAACCCGCAACAAAGCGTCTTTCAACCATCCTCTTATATTATTAATTGTTGATTAATCTTTTTGCCACAACAACAAATCTTTCCTGTTCTGAATTGCCATAGCAGGTAGAAAGGGTCAGAAACGTATCTCCGAAAACTGCCGTCACACCCGTATCATAGAAAGATTTTTCTTTCACATTCTCATAAAAATACCGAAATTCCTCTTCTGTATCAGCCTGATAGAACTGATAATACTTAAATTCTTCTGATTCATCAATAGAAGATGAAAAAACTGCCAGAACTTTGTAAGTCCGTTCTTCATAAAGAGTATCGAATTTGATTTCGGCATGTTCCTGACAAAATTTCTGATTTTGGTATTCATCCAGACTTCCGAACATGGAACCATCCCGCATATTATGTCCATAGATGATAAAATTCGTACCGGGAGTATTGAGATCTGCAGCTTTTCTCACGTACAGGCAGCCATATTTATCTTTTTTCCGATAAAAATTATGGTGCAGGTAATATTCATCGTCTTTACACTGCATCACCGGAGCATCTATATTGGTTCCTTCTATTGTCAGCCATCCTGCCAAATCCGCATTTTCCTGATAAAGTGATTGAAATCGTTCCAATATATTATTAACTTCTGATTTAATATTTGAAGATTTTTTTGATTTCTCAGATTTTTCCAGAAGATACTTTAATTCTTCCTGCTGCTTTTCATGTCTGATTGATAAATACCATGACCAAAGGATTGGCATCAGGCATATGATCATAATCAACAGCAGGATTCTTCTTATAACTTTCATCTTATTCTTTTTTTGCATATCTTTCTATCAAGCAGCTGTGAGTTTTCTCCTTGCTGTCCTTATCATAATTTATGCCAACCAACAATATCTCCCCTGCAAAACCCTCCAACGACTGTACATAATTTCTGTCCTTTATCTGCTGCAGCGCTGTATCAGCAGATTTATCGTACTTTAATTCTACAACAAGGGCAGGATTGTTTGCTGTATGAGGAAGGGGCAAAAAGACTATATCTGCAAATCCCCGGCCTGACGGCAGTTCCCTGATCATCCGGTAGTCTTTTCTTGCACTGTAATAGGCAAGACTCACCGCGCAGGCAAGCGAATTCTCATCGTTATAAGTCAGGATGGACGCCACCTCCGTATGGGCCTGATCAAGTCCTTCGGCAACATTTTTTTCATCACATAAAAGCGTTGCTTCCAGAAGTTTTTCAGAAGCATTCAGAACTCGCATAACTTCTGCCCAACCGCCTACACTCATGGCATTTTCAAATTCTCCCATAATTTCTTTATTGGGTATAAACGCTTCTTTTTTATTCACATCATATCCCAGATATCCCAGATGTATCAGCAACGTGAGCACGTCATCCTTGGTCTTAAAGGTTCTCATGTCATTTTGAAAACTTAATGTATTTACCCTGACATGGGCTCCGCCCAACATTCTGACAATATCTGCCCGCAGACCGTCATAATTCATATCAATATAAATTTTCAGCGCTTCATAGGTTTCCGTTGAAGTCCAGTAATTGGAAAAATGATGGAATTTCATGGCTCCCACTACGGATCTTGGGTTGTAAATATGACGAAACTGACGGAACTTATATCCGTCATACCAATCGCTTGTTTTGGTAAAATCCATATCAAACCGTTCACACAATTCTTTTACTTCTGTATCCGTAAATCCAGTATATTCTTCAAAAATATTCTGATCTGTCATCGAATATTCCCAAAACATATTCAGCGCAGAATGTTCTCCGTATTTTTTAATCGGCAGAATCCCTGTCATATAAGCCATTGCAACATAAGTTTGATCTTTCAGAAGTCCCCGCAAAAAATCAAGATACTGTTTCTGCATCTTTTCATCTTTTTGTCTCTCCCGTATCACACAGTCCCATTCATCAATCAGGAAAATAAACTTTTTCCCTGTTTTTGCATAGATGTTCTTTAACGTATCGGCAAGTTTTTTCTTAGTTCCGGTCAGGTATTCTTTATATTCTTCCAAAAGCTCTTCCAAAACCTCCTGTTCCAAATATTCAGTCAGAAACTGATTCTCAGCGCCCAGTAAAAACTGCTGCATATTTAGAAAAATCACATTATATTGATTCAAATGCTCCTCATAACCGTCATTTTTTTCAATTGTAAGTCCTTCAAACAATTTTCTGGAATCGCACCCGCAGCTGTAATAAGCTGCAAGCATTTCAAGGGCCATTGACTTTCCAAAACGCCTGGGCCTGCTGATGCAGATATATTTTTCTTTCGTGTTAATCAGTGTATTTGTACATCCTATCAATCCTGTTTTGTCCACATAGATTCTGGAACGAACAGATTCACTGAAACCATCATTTCCCGGATTTAAATAAATTCCCATTGAAATTCCTTTCCGCCATAACTGCGTTTTTCTTTTATTATATCCGATAAAACCGCCGATTGCCAGAGCGTATTTGAAAAATCACTGCTGTCATTTCCTGTAAAAACAAACAAATTTAGTACCTGATTTCTTTAACCAATACATTTTCTGCTTGGCAAAATACAAAGAATCACCTAATGCATAATGTACAACCATTCCATATCTTTTATTGACAGAATTAGTAATATTAACTATAATGAAACTAAAAGAACAGGGGGCATCAAAATGAAATTACAAGATTTTTGTGATATGGAAAAATTTGAAGAAATTATGAGCAACTGGGCCAACAGTACAGGTCTTGCAACGGTAGCTGTTGGAGACGACGGACAATATATCAGTGAATGTTACAATTTTACAGACTTCTGCATTAAGCTGACCAGGGGCAGCGCAGAAGGGTGCAAGAGATGTGAGAAAAACGATCGGGAAGGCGTTGGAGTTTATCCCTGCCATGCCGGACTTGTGGACTTTGGCATTCCCATTACCTTAGACAATGGAACTGTCCTTGGAAGCATTATCGGCGGACAGGTGCTCCCGGAAAATCCCGATGAAGAAAAATTCCGGCAGACAGCCAGAGAACTGAATATTAACGAAGATGAATACATCGAAGCCCTTCATCAGGTAAATGTCAAAACCCAGACAGAAATTGAAGCCTCTGCAAATTTATTGGGTGATGTTATCAATATGTTTGTAAGAGCAAGTTATGCAACCATGCAGAACCATCAGCTTGTCTCTGAATTAAGGGATGGAATCAGCAAAGCGGCGGAGCAGCTTGTATTGGCCAATGAAGATACCAAACAAATTGAAGGCTTCAGCAAACGTCAGAAAATTCTCGCATTAAATGCCAGTATAGAAGCTGCCAGAGCAGGCGAAGCCGGCAGAGGATTCTCTGTAGTTGCAGATGAGGTTCAAAAACTTGCACAGGGAATGGGAGTTACAAGTGTACAGATTAAACAAGCGCTGAATAATGTTACAGATACCATTTTATCATTAAAGAAAGATGGGTTAAACCAGATAGGGATAAAAATAGATATGTATCGGCAGGAGCATAGATTTTCTCCTGCCACGCCTGTATTTAGGCGGTTTGACGTGTAGTGCGCTGCATATATTCCCGTTCCATTTGCCGCATTTCCTCGTCCGTGGGGATGTCCACAATCCCGACATAGGAATAGTGGATGTCGATTTGCTGTGTCCGTTTCCCGTCCTTTTTCTCACGCTCATGGATTACGATTTTATCCACAAATGCGTTTAGGACTTCGGGGGGTAGCTCGTCAATGCGGGTGTATTTCTTGGTGACTGCTATCAGCTTGGCAACATTGGTCGCTTCTGTATCGGCTTCGCTGACCTCGGCTGTCAAGGCTTCAATTTCCTGCTTTAGCTGTTCCTGCTCGGCTTCATATCCATCCGACAGCTTATAAAAGCGTTCGTCATTCAGCTTTCCGTTGACATTATCCTCATAGATTTTACGGAACAGGCGGTCAAGCTCCTTTATCCGCTTTTCGTCCTTTTCTATCTGTTTCTGCTTTGCGGACAATTCGTATCTGCGTTCCGCAAGGGTGGCGTCAATCTGCTGTCGGATAAACACACGCTCAAACTGCTGTAAATAGGAGAGGAAATGCTGAAGCTGTTTCAGGACCAACTGTTTTAATGCGTCCTCTCGGATATAGTGCTGCGTACATTCCTTCGCCCTGCTCGTCCTTTTATACATGGAACAGCGGAAATGCGCATATCCGTTTGCCGTGGCTAGGCTGAGTTTCGCCCCGCAGTCGGCACAATAGAGCAGCCCCGAAAAGATACTTGTCATTCCGCTTTTGGTCGGTCTGCGTTTGTTCTCCCGTATCACCTGCACTTTTTCCCACATATCCCTGTTAATAATGGGGGTATGGGCGTCCTCGATATACGTCCGCCTGTCCTTTGCGGTGGGGATGCGTTTCCTGCTCTTAAAGCCTAAACGGGTGGATTTAAAGCTCTCCGTCACGCCGATATATGCCACATTTTCCAGAATGGATGCAATCGTGGCTGGCTCCCAGTTATAGGGATGTTCTGATTTTTTTGCAACGCCGATTCCCTTTGACACTTTGTAAGCTGACGGGGTAAGCACTTTATCTTCCCAGAGGGCTGTGGCAATGGCTGACACGCCTTTTCCCTGCATACAGAGTGAGAATATCCTGCGGACGGTTACTGCCGCTTCCTCGTCCACTAGCCAGCGTGTTTTATCGTCTGGATTCCGCAAATACCCATAGGGCGGCGCGCCTAAATGCTCGCCTGCAAGCCCTTTCGCTTTCTTGACTTCCTTTACCTTTTTGCTCGTGCTTTTGGGATACCATTCGTTGAATAGGTTGGTAAAGGCGGCAAATTCGTTGCTATCAAGACTGCCCGTGTCCACGTTGTCCATGATGGCGATAAACCTCACGCCGGCTTCGGGATAGATGATTTCAGAGTAAGAGCCGACTTCAATATAGTTCCTGCCGAAGCGTGATAAGTCTTTGACAATAACCGTTTTTACAAGCCCTTTCTCAATGTCCGCCGACATTTCCTTAAAACTTGGGCGGTCGAAATTCGTACCTGTATAGCCGTCGTCCACGTAGAATTTCGGGTTAGGGAAACCGTGCTCTTTGGCGTATTTCATCAGATATTCTTTCTGGTTTACAATGCTGTTGCTCTCACCTTCCCGCCCATCGTCTTGGCTTAACCTACAATACAATGCCGTGAATTCTTCCTGCTGTCCTTTCATAAAGCTCTCCTTTCCGACAGCAGACACGGTATTGTGAAGTGTAGGTACAGTGTACCACATCTGCCCTTAAACTTCAACGCTTTAAAGTGATAATTCTTCTGCTGCCTGTTATTCCCCGTCATCATCACCCCAATTCCCATCATCATAAAATCCATATCCCCGTGCGCTGCGCCGAAAAATATCTGTAAGCGTTGCAAGCAAATCCCGCCCGTCTTTTCGGAAATGGGCGTTGACGGTGTATTCCGTGCCGCCGATTTTCTCGGTAATGCTCATCGGCTCTGGGATGCGGACAAGGGGCGTGACGTTCTGGACAGGCGGCAGAGGGGGATATATTTTATCTGGATTTACCATAGGGATGTCCTTGTATTCCTCCATAATCGCCTGTATTTCTTCCTCGGACAGTCTGCTCATCGCAATGATTCCTCCCTCCTGCGGTCTGTTTTAATTAGCTGTTTCTGTCGGTTTGGACGCTGATTTTCCATCGTGTCATGGATTTGGTCTAAGCAGTCATCAATGTGGGCGGAGCGTTTCTCAATCCCGTCTGCATATTTCAGCCGCTTCCTAAGCTCCGTTATCCGCTCCGTCACGCCCTGTTTTTCGGCTCGGAGTGTTTCTTTTTCGGCTGGTGTGGCACGGCGTACCTTATTCCGCAAGTGCTGGCGGTAGTCGATAAGTTTATTCATTTCACTCTGGTTTTGCTCCCTGTCGGCGTGTAAGTCGGAGAGGGTGGAGATGTTATGCTTTGACATATACCGCACCTGTGCGGTAATCTCGTCCAGTTTCCGAAGCTCCTCTTTCATCATCGGGCTTGTCGGCTTGTAGTCCGTGCCTTTGGGGAATATCCCTAACTGATAGCACCAGTAATAGTACAATGCTAAAATCCCCGTGGTTTTTTGGTGTGGTTTCCATGCGTTTTTATACTGCTCTGGCATATGCGGGGAGTAGGAAATCCTTGCTTTGTAGTTCCCAAATTTGTATGCTCCCTTTAAACATGACTGTATGAAATTGGGAGTCAGCCGCTCGTCAAGCGTGTCTAACCTTGTGAAATGGTTGTATTGCGGCAGCTTCATTTTCCAATGGCTGCCCGAAAAATCAACCTCATATCCCTTGTCGGCAAGGTATTTTATCATGTGCTGTAAATCCCTGCTCCCGTTGATTGCCTCCCTCAAATCCTCCCGATAGACGTTGTAGCGTGTGGGTTTGCCGCTTTTTTCATCTAGATAAAGCGGTCTTGACGGGGCTTTCTTCGGATGCTCTATGACTGACAATCCGTACTCAAAACACAATCGGTCGGACACTTCCCTCAACCGTTTCTGCTCCGATTTTGAGTAATTATATTTGCTCCCATCCAGATAAGAAACGGAGTTAAAGCAGAAGTGATTATGCAGATGTCCTTTGTCAAGGTGGGTGGCAACGATTATCTGGTACTTGTCGCCCCACATCTCCCTTGCTAGCTTCAACCCGATTTCATGGCACTGTTCGGGCGTTACCTCGTTTGGCTTGAAGCTCTGGTAGCCGTGCCAAGCGATATATCCGCCTGTCTTTTGGTACTGTTTTTTTGTCAAAATCATCTGCTGTAATGCTGTTTCTTTCAGACAGTTGATTGCGGAAACATACTCGCCCTCATTTGTTTTTAACAGATTCTTCACATAGGAGAACACGTCAAAAAAATCCTGCATATCTCGATTCGGCACGGTTTTTTCTGGATTTTCTATATAGTCAATCACGTCTTTTATGCTCCCTTTGACATGCCATAGGCTCGTTACTGCCAAATTAAACTGCCCCCTGTTCTGTCAATTCTTCTACGCTAAATCGTTGTGGGAGAGTTGTTTTCTGTTGCAGTTCTAAGATAAAATCCTCAATCTCCATACAGGTATCAGCGGCGGCAGGGTAATAAGGAACACACTTTTTGAAAGCGTCATGCACCTCATAGAGTTTGTTTAACAGCTCCCAAAACTCGGTTTTAGGCTGTGGCTGTGGGGCGTTTCCTTTGCATAACTGGCGCATAAATTCGGCTACGGACAGACCGCAGGCAGCGGCGCACTGCTTTAATTTTTTATGTTCTTCTTCGTTCAATCGGACGGTAATCGGGACATTCCGCGCGTCCTTTTCTGATTTTTCTCTGCTCATTTTTCTTATCCTCCAGTCTTGAATTTCATTTTTAACAGGGTATTCAGGGATGTTCCCTGAGTAAGTCCACGCCCACAAGCGGCGTGGATTGGGATTGTGGGTGACACAATCCGATGCTCGCTATCTCTGTGGACAACGCCGCAGAGCATTTTCCTGTGCAGCGGCATCTTTAACGCCTGCCTTACCCTCCGAAAAGAAAACCCTATGTCCCTGCACCTCCGTTCTGGATTCGATTTCTCTTGACTTTTGGATAAATGAAAAAGCCGCTACACGGCATCACGAATGACAGGAGTGTTTTCTCCTGCTTGGATTCGCAATGCTATGTAACGGCTTTGAAATTCAAAACCATGATTCCACTCATCAGCCGAAAACAGAAGTTTATTTTCGGCGGCGGTCAGCTTTGTCCGCTGGCTGACAATCCATTCTGCAATCTATGCGCTTATTTCATTTTCAATCTTCCAATTCCCTTGTGGGTATTTTAGAATATCATAGCGGCTGCACCCATGTCAAGAAATTTGGCAAAACTTTTAGTATTCCCTGTGGACAAACTTTTTATACATCCGTTTTTAAAATTGGGCGGGGGAATTTTATCCCTCACCCAATAGTCCATAGAAAAGCGGGAAATATTAGACGCTTATAAAATTTTCCGCAGCTTTTTCCGCAGATGGTTTAACCTTGCATAAATAGCCCCCGCTGTCAGTCCAACAAGCGGGGCAATCTCCTTTGTGGAATAGCCCTGCATTTTCAGCAGGACGATTTGCAGGGTACGCCTATCCACCGTAAGCAATGCCCGATATAGGGTTTCGTTTTCAATTTCGTCCAGTAAATCGGCAACGGTCATTACCTCCGCCTGCTTCTCCCTGTCTGCCATTCCCTCAAGGTATTCCCCGAAGTTGCTTGACCAGTGGTAAAACCGCCTGTTGGAATTGAAGTCTGCCCTGTCGTCTATGCGGATTTGCTCAATGGTGGTTTCATCAACTCCATGTTCCCGCAATATTTTTTCTTCGGCTTCTTTCCAGATACGCCATTTCCTGTCTTCACGTCCGTTGTTGTATGCCATTCTCCTTTTTCCTCCAATCTGAATTGAGCAGGCTTCTGCCTGCGATGCTTCTTGACCATTAGGTCAAGAAGATTGCTGTTTAACTAATGCAGATGGAAAAGGCGGCGAACGGCAGCCAACATCAGAAAAAGCCCTGCGGCGTATTCCGATAAAAATTGACAAAATAAAAACCGCAAAGGTACTGTGACCTTTACGGTTGTAGGAAATGCAGCTTCTACCATTGGGATATTCTATTTCTGTTTTCATGGCGAGAAGCAGCCTTACATATGCAGGGATTTTTTTAACTGGCTTCCTGCCAGTCCCCGATATGCTATGTATGGATGAACATTGCGTTGTATGGACAAATAAGTAACCGCCCGAAAAAAGAACATAAAAAATCTCCCCAAACTTAAAAACAGGTCTGGGGAGTGTCTGTTAAGTCTTTTCGGGCATAGCAATACCGCCCACCATACGCCGTTTTTTTATTTGGTGGGCGTTTGGCTTAAAACCTTATGAAATAAAATAGAGCCAACGAACTATGATATAAACTCACAAGTTCATCGGCTCTGCGTCTTAAGCGTCTGGCTCTTTGATGACAGTTACTTGTAACTCTTTTACATTAATCAACGTTTCCTGCTTACATTTCGGACAGTAGAGCGGATAGTTTTTCATAATCGTATCCGATCTAATTCTGTCACGAGTTTTACTACCGCAGATGGGGCAGCGTATCCATTCTAATTTCATTTTTCAAATACCTCTCTATTATTTTCGAATAATAAGCTATTTCTCTTGTGTGATTGATTCGCATATATTTACCTATCCTTTGCATGGCTTTTTCAATTTTCAATCATTCACGCTCTTGCGAAAACTGTGGTGACGGTGATGATGTCATTATCGATTTTCGCAAAAATCTCGCCATTCATCTTGCGCATGAGCTGTCTGCAAATGTAAAGTCCCAGCCCGTTGCCGCCAATGTTTCCTGCATTTGCTCCGCGCCAAAAGCTCTTGAAAATATGCGTCAAATCGTCCTTCTCAAGCGTACAACCGCCGTTCATGATTGCAATTTGGACGCATTCGTCGTCTTCGGGGAAAATCAATTCCACACGTCTGCCATCGCCGTATTTGAGGGCATTTTCCATAATGTTTTGCATCACTTCAACGCTCCTGCTCAAATCCCCCGATAGCAGACAGTTTTTATATTTTCCGATAATAAAATCTGTTTTGATAAGTGCCAGTTTTTCCTTGTAATATCCCACGATTTTTTCAACAAGTTCCGAAAGATAAAACTCGCCCATATTCACTTCAAAGCTGAAGAAATCTTCTCTTGAAGCCGTTATAATCTGTGAAACATAGCCCTCGATCTCCTCCGCTTTTTCGTTGATGTTTTCAGCGATTTTGTGCTGCTTTTCCGCGTCCGAATACAAATTTTTCGACAGTGCTGCCGAGTACAATTTTATAGCGGAAAGCGGCGTTTTAATATCGTGCGAGAGCGATAGCAGCAGTGTTTTCTTTTCTTTCTGCATTTCCAGTTCGCGCTGCTTTTGCTGTTCTATATTTTCACGGAGAATATTGATCCCCCAAAGAAATTTTCCGAAAAAACGGCTTTTCGTTTCCTTTATCGGCGCGGCGAGATTACCCTTTGAAAGCTCGTAAGGGATACCGCTCAGACGTTCAAAGGGCATAAGAATTGCGAATTTTATATAAAGCAAAACCGTTATGATTAAAATCGCCATAACGCCGAGAACAGCATTTACAATTCCTGTAAGCTGCGTTTTGTCGGAGTAGCCGTTAGTATTGTAATCAAAGCGATAAAGTTCTCCGTTTATTTCACGGATAACATAGTCGCTGTCCGTGATGTAAAATTTTTCTCCGTATCGTTCAATATTTGTAACGTACACACATTCGGAAATGTCGGCAGAACCATTCGTTTCTATTTCATGGACAAGACGGCTTATCTCCACTCGATATTGCCTGCTCCCATTGGTTCTGTCGGCGGCAAGAATTATATTCACTACAACAAACAACAGGATTACGGCAATCGCAACTACGGAGAAAATTTTGTTAAACGCTTTCATATTTATAACCCACCCCCCATACGGTAACTATTTTTTTAGGGTTTTTGGGGGCGTCCTCTATTTTCTGCCGCAGCCATTTTATGTGTACCGTCAGTGTCTGCTGTTCTGAAAAGCTGTCGCTGCCCCAGACCTGTTCAAAAATGTATTCCTTGCTTAAAGCCCTGCCCTTATTCTCCATTAAAAGCAGAAGCAGCTCAAATTCCTTCGTGGTCATTTCAAGTTTTTTTTCATTTTTGTAAACGGCACGGCTCGCCTTATTTATGCGTATATTGTCGTCAGTAATTTCGTCAAGAGCGTATCGTCGCTTAAAAATCCCGCTTATTTTTGCGAGCATAATATCAATATCATATGGCTTTTCTATATAATCGTCTGCGCCGAGATTCAGTCCGTTCAGCTTGTCATCCTTTTCCGTTTTCGCACTTACAATCAATACGGGCGTGTTGCTCGACCTGCGGATTTTTTCCAGAACATAAAATCCGTCCTTATCGGGCAGCATGATGTCAAGCACGACAAGCCTTGCGCCGTATCTTTTGTACAGCAGCAAGGCTTCTTCGGCTGTTTGAACCGCCGATACTGTATAATTTTCCGCACGGAGAAAATCACACAGCAGGTCGGCAAGCTCCTTGTTGTCCTCAACAATGAGAATATCCATATTACCACCCTAATTCCAGAAGCCAGTTATTCAATGCGCGCTCCCGTTCTCTTATCTGTGTGGAACAGTCGCTTAAGTCGTACTCTCCCTTTATGTTCCCGTCAACAATGTACATGACCCTTGTACATTTTGCCGCGACCTTAACATCGTGGGTAACGAGCATGATTGTTGTTCCCTCAGAATTTAATTTTACAAGCTCTTCCATTACCTCGTCGGAGGAAGTGCGGTTCAATGCCCCTGTCGGCTCGTCGGCAAAAATCATTTTCGGGTTGTTTATCATACTGCGGCAAATGCACGCCCGCTGGAGCTGACCGCCCGAAACCTCATTGATGTCGTTGTCGGCAATGTCGATAATGCCGAGCTTGCGCATGAAATCTTGGCCGCGCCGCGCCGTTTCCCTGCGGGGTTCACGCTGCTTTTTGGATTGCGTTGCAGGAAGTATGATATTATCCAATATGGTGAGGTTTTTCAGCATATACATTTGCTGAAAGATAAAACCCATTTCGTCAAGGCGCAGGGCTGCAAGTTCTTTTTCTCCTATCCCTGCGATATTTTTCCCACAGAAACTCACTTCTCCTGCGGTAAAGTTATCCATGCCCGAAACTGCGTACAGCAGCGTGGATTTTCCAGAACCTGACGGACCCATAACGGCGACCATTTCTCCCTCGCCAATCGTGAAATTTACATTTTTCAATACGTTGTTCTGCCGCTTGTTTACGATATACGTTTTGCAGAGGTCTTTTACTTCGAGAATATTCATAATTGATTCTTCCTTTCATTATTCAATGCTTGCTGTATCGGAGGATTTGATTTTTCTTGTGTACAAAGAGGTCAAAAACGCGCTTACGGCTGTGGCGGTAAGGACGATAACGGGGAATACTGCGTATATCTCCACAGGGTTTTGCATATATTCTACGCCCATTTCAAGCCCCATCGTCCCGAAAATAGGGTCAAAGCAAAGCTTTGTAAGGGGCATACCCAAAAACTCCGCAAGAAGTACAGCCGCCGCCACCGCAATGAAAAATCTTAATGTGTACTGTCCATATATTTTGGCGTTCCTAATGCCGATGGCTTTCAAAAGGGCAATTTCCGCCTGCTCCTTTGCGATAAAGGAACGCGCCATAAGCACGGTTATAAGTGCGGCTAAAATTACCGTAAGGACGGCGGACATTTTTTTAACCGCGTCTATGGCATCGCCGACTCCGGTGGTGTCCTTTACGGTTTCGCCCGCTGTTTTAACGCTTGAAAACTTAGGATAAAGCTCCTCGATTTTTTCAATTCTGCTTAATACTTCCTTATCGTCGGGGTCGTCGGTAAATCTTATCTGCGTACCGGGGGAGCCGATTGCTGCGATATAGTTGATATCGCAGTCGGTATGAACCCTTACGGATATGCCCTGGTTGACCATTGCCTGATACAGAGCGGTTATGATGAACTCCGCCGTTTCGCCCGTCGGGTAGGACAAGGTAACGGTATCGCCTATTTCCGCACCCAGCTTTTTTGCCAAAAGGGTTGTCATCGCAATTTCGTCGCTGTTTTGGGGAGGAGTACCCTCTAAATATTCGTACATATCCATTGTTGTTCCCGTACCCTGAAGTATAGCTGTCTTGCTTTCATATTCGCCGTATCTTATCATCGTATAAATATAATATTCCGTCATACATTCCGCGGGCATACCGTTTTCCGCAAGGGTCTGCTCCATATCATCAAGATATTTTTTAACCTTTTCATGTCCGTCCACGGTCATAAATTTCACAGCTTCGTCGCCGATGTCCGCAACGGCGTGGCAGTCTGCATTCCCGAAATATTTCAGCAGCTTTCCGCTTATAAGAGACGCCGTGACATTGGAAAGCATTATCAGCAGCGACATACACAGAAAAAACGTAAAAGCAATGACAGCGTAGCGTTTGGGACTGCTTACAATATCGTTTGCGGCAAGGAAAGCCGTCGTGCCAAGCCGCGATTTTCCAAGGCTCATAACGCCTTTTTTGCGGAAGCGTTCCCCTGTCTGCCCGTTCCTTACAGCGTCGATAGGGGACATTTTGCTCACCCTGCCCGTACAACTGAGACAGAACAGGAGAATCACAGCCGCTGTCAGAACCGCGCAGGCAATGTTTACAAATCCGTTATTGCTGCTGTCTATTATAATAGACTCCGAGGAATAACTAATAAGCATTTTCCCGAATGGGTAGCTGAGTATCAAGCCGAGTGCTGCGCCGACAACGGAAATGGCGAAGTATTTTGTAAGGTACAGCCCCCGAATTTTTATGTTCCGTATGCCTATTGCTTTCATAACGCCTATCTCGCGGAATTCTTCGGAGAGGGTAAAGGCTATGGTGAACCGCAGTACCGCAAAGGATATGATGATAAGAATAAGGCTCACCGCAAGGATAAGACCCAAGATTATCATGTTAAAAATATAGGCTTGACCCAGTGTATCCGTGCCACTCGCAAAGGTAAAGCTGTCGGATATATCCGCTATCTGGGACAGGGTCTTGTCAAGATTGGCGGTGTGTATGTATAAGAATTTCCCGCCGTACATATTTTTCATCGTTTCGTCGGACATATATTCGTCAAATTCCTCGCCGTTCATGATAAACCTTTTAATGCCCATCAATTCCGTGCCGCAGACAGCGTCCTTGAAACTGCCCGCAAAGGTAAATTCGTGGCTTACGCCCTCTATTTCGACAGTAATTTTGTCGCCTACCTTAAGTCCCATGCTTTTCTCTATGAAACGGGTAGCGTAAATTTCCCCTTTCGGTACGCTTTTAAGAATATTTTCGTCGTCCAGGAAATAATTCATCCCCATATCGCTGTCGCTCTGTAATACAAATATCTGATTGGCGTTGGAATCGTTAAGCGGTTCGCCGGCCCGCGTAATATTGGACTGGGACACACGGACGTACTCCTCAATACGGAACTCGTCTATCGCGGAGGCGTTTTCAAGTGTCCCACAAATGTCCTTGTCTGAGGATTTGTTTTCGCTCATCGCCCAGTAATCGGGTACGTCCGCCATTTCAAAATAGCTGTCCAGCGCAGTCGTCACGGTGATGATGTTGCTCACGCCTGAGGACATGAACATCGACGCGAGTATAATAAACACCAGCAATATCACGTTCATTGCCCTTTTGCGCTTTAGGTCTTTTTTTAGTATTCGTAAATACATTTTTTTATTGCTCCTTTCGCTTTGTGATTCGATTGTAGCATAGAAGTTATTAAATAATCCTTAAATCGGTTTGCGGCAATCAAATTATGGGTGATAATGAAAAACGTTTACCCATTCCCAATGTTCATTAGCCTAATTTCTCCTATGCCGACAAATAATTTTACATAAAGATGGAAAAGCAAATCTATTTTGTCCTCGTTGAAATCTGTAAATAGCAACTTCAAAAACTGTGAATGGCGTTCTCCTATTTCTTCGGCATATTGACCTGCTTTATCGGTTAGCTCAATACGGACAGAATTATTTCCCTCTAATAGCAAACGGACAAATCCTTTCTTTTCAAGAGTTAAAGCTAATTTTTTTATATTCTGTCTGGAACAGCCCATAAGGTTTCCGATATTTGTTAATGTTCGTGGCTCTGGACAGCAAGCTGTCATTGCAAGTAATAACCATTGCTTTAGGGATATTTCCGTTTGAAGTTTTTCACCCGCTGTCTGCATACGATTTTGTAGTATAAAGATACTTGAAAATATCGCTTGTACTCTGTGTTCGGTATCACAGTTGTATTCTTCAAAGAGTTCATCCATTTTCATCTATTTTTCCTTTGTACTTAGTAGTAACAAGTTCCTGCCGAATAGCATAGTAACTCATTACTGCCATGTCAATATATTCAGAAAAAAATCACTATTAAATCAGATGCTTCCCGAAAAGAAAAGCGACAGAGCTTTTCCCTGTCGCCTTGCTGTCTATGCGTAAATGATTTCATCATATACAATCTTCCTCGCACAAGCTCTTATGTTATTCATTTTTCCTGTCCATTCTAAGGCATTTTCAGCCTTTAGCTGTTCTGTTATGTCTTGTGTTTGCTTCATGCCCTCTATGAGCCTTTCAAAGCGTTCCTGTGCCTGCCTGTCTACATCAACAAGATAGGCGTTGAGCCTGCCGTTTGTAAAAAGATTAGTGTATGTAACCTTATGGTACTGCTTCAGATAGTTCATATGCCGCTGTCCCCATATGCCTATGGGCTGTTCTTCTTCGGCGGGTACAGACAAACACGGTATTAAATAATCGCCTTGCCTTTCGTATCTGCCGCCCAGTTCCTCAAATAATGATTTTGCCATTTTCTATTTCCTCCAAATAAGATATTCACTCCACATTATGGTGTCTGTTGTCTTAAACACAATTTTTAGTTTTCTCCTTATCTGGTTTCACTCATGATTGAAATTACTGTAAAGAAAATAGAAAGTATCACCCTGACACATTTCAAAGTATCAAGGGTGATTTTTCTATGTTTTATAAATATTTTTTTTAATATTGTATGAGACTACAACCATATATAAAGGCAATCGGAGCTCCTGACTGGATCATTGAAATCATATCGCCGGGCAGCAGACAGATGGATTATTATACAAAACTTTTTAAATACCGCACTGCCGGCATTCGGGAATATTGGATTGTTGATCCGGAAAAAAACCGTATCCTTGTCTATAACTTTGAAACAGAACAGACCGGAGACTATACATTTTCAGATTCTGTAAAAGCTGGCATTTATGATGATTTGTACATCGACTTTTCCGATATTTCTGAGTTTCTGAAACAATAACAAAATACTTATATATAAATTTAATTTTTACAGCAATAAGGCAAAAACAGAAAGAACACAGCATTTATTCTATCACTCTTTGTCATACTTATTCGCAGATTTTCATAAATACTAGATCATAAATCCTCAAAAAAAGGGCCACCGGAACATTTACCATTTCCTGCAGCCCTTTCTTATTATAATAAATACTTATTCTTCTTCCTGCTCCTCCTGATCCGCTTCGGCCCGTTCCAGCAATTCTTTCATCAATTCCTCGTTGGTTTCCGTACTCTCTGCCGGCGCAGCCATTTTCCTTGCCGCTTCCTCAGCATTCTTCAGGCTTTGCTTCTCCTCTTCCTCTGTCAGAAGTTCTTCCGCATCAGAGTTTTCCATCAGAGATTTATCTTCCCTTACCTTAGCGATACTTGCAACGGTAATATCCTCGTCCAGATTCATCAGCTTCACGCCGGAAGTTACCCGGCCAAGAACAGAGATTCCTTCCACCTTCATGCGGATAATAATGCCTTCCGTGGTAATCATCATAATCTCATTTTCCTGATTTACCGCTTTAACTCCTACAATATTACCTGTTTTTTCCGTGATCTTGTAGCATTTTACGCCTTTGCCGCCCCGGTTCTGGGGGGTGAATTCATCCATTCTGGTTAATTTGCCGAGACCTTTTGCCGAAGCAATCAGCAGATATTCTCCCTGGGTATTCATCTGCATTCCAACCACTTCGTCCCGATCCGACAGATTCATGCCAATGACGCCTATAGAAACTCTTCCGGTGCTCCTTACATCTGTTTCATGGAACCGGATACACTGGCCGTAACGGGTCACCAGGATCATATCCTTGGTATTGTCCGTCATCTTCACTTCGATCAGTTCATCCTCTTCCCGCAGAGTGATGGCCGCAAGTCCTTTTTTCCGCACATTAGCATAATCTGCAACCGGAGTTTTCTTTACAATTCCGTTTTTTGTAGCCATAAAGAGATAGTGATCGTCCTTATATTCCCGAATGGGAATCACCGCCGTGATCTTTTCGCCCGGCTGAAGCATCAAAAGATTGATAATGGCCGTTCCCCTTGCCGTCCTTCCCGCTTCCGGAATCTCATAAGCCTTCATACGGTAGACTTTTCCGGTATTGGTAAAGAACATCAGATAATGATGGGTGGTGGTCATCAGCAGTTCTTCAATATAGTCATCCTCAATGGTTTCCATCCCTTTGATTCCCTTGCCGCCCCGGTTCTGGCTGCGGAAATTATCTACACTCATCCGCTTGATATATCCTAATTTTGTCATGGCAATCACCGTATTGGAAACCGGGATCAAATCCTCCATGGAAATATCATATTCGTCAAATCCAATGGAAGTCCTTCTGTCGTCGCCGAATTTATTGGAAATCACCATAATTTCTTCCCGGATCACGCCCAGAAGCTTCTTTTCATTCGCCAGAATTGCTTTTAACTCTTTGATTAATTCCATTAACTGATTGTATTCTGCCTCCAGTTTCTCCCGTTCCAAACCGGTCAGAGCCCGCAGACGCATATCTACAATGGCCTGGGCCTGGGCGTCTGACAGGGCAAACCGCTCCATCAGCCTTGATTTGGCAAGCTGAACATTTTCACTGCTTCGGATAATGCTGATCACTTCATCAATGTTATCAAGGGCAATCAGCAATCCCTGCAAGATATGGGCCCGCTCTTCCGCCTTATTCAACTCATATCTGGTTCTTCTGGTAACAACCTCTTCCTGATGCTTCAGATAATAGCCAAGCATTTCACTTAAGTTCAGAACCTTCGGCTGATTGTCTACCAGAGCAAGCATAATTACCCCGAAGGTATCCTGAAGCTGCGTGTGCTTATAAAGCTGGTTTAAGATCACATTGGGATTCACGTCACGGCGCAGCTCAATACAAATCCGCATGCCTTCCCGGTTGGATTCATCCCTCAGATCCGTAATTCCGTCTACTTTTTTATCCCGCACCAGATCTGCAATTTTCTCGATCAGCCTGGCTTTATTTACCATATAGGGCAGCTCCGTTACCACAATACGGTTTTTGCCGTTCTGCATCGGTTCTATATCAGAAACAGCACGCACCTTTACTTTTCCCCGACCGGTGCGGTAAGCCTGATCGATGCCGGAGGTTCCCAGGATCATGCCTCCCGTGGGAAAATCAGGGCCTTTTACAATTTTTAAAATCTCTTCAATCTCTGTTTCCCGATCTTCCTCAATCCGGTTATCAATAATCTTTACCACTGCGCCGATAACTTCCCGCAGGTTGTGAGGCGGAATATTCGTAGCCATGCCAACTGCAATTCCGGTAGTTCCGTTTACCAAAAGGTTGGGATAGCGGGAGGGCAGAACCAGAGGCTCTTTCTCTGTTTCGTCAAAGTTCGGCCCGAAATCA
Source organism: Lachnospiraceae bacterium (assembly GCA_910575555.1). Classification (GTDB taxonomy): domain Bacteria; phylum Bacillota; class Clostridia; order Lachnospirales; family Lachnospiraceae; genus Petralouisia. The sequence goes on from CAJTFX010000012.1 coordinate 86,549, forward strand.
ACGGTATCTTTATTGATATCCGCAAGCATTTCCATGGAAATCTTGCTTAAACGCGCTTCTGTGTACCGCATGGCAGCGGCGCCGTCGCCGTCCACAGAACCAAAGTTGCCGTGGCCGTCCACAAGCATATAACGGGTGGACCATTCCTGCGCCATATTTACCAGAGCGCCGTAAATAGAACTGTCTCCGTGAGGATGGTATTTACCCATGGTATCGCCTACAATACGGGCGCATTTGCGGTGAGGCTTATCCGGCCCGTTGTTCAGCTCGATCATGGAATAGAGAATCCTGCGCTGTACAGGCTTTAACCCGTCCCTTACATCCGGAAGCGCACGGGATGCAATCACGCTCATGGCATAATCTATATAAGATTTTTCCATGGTTTTCTTCAAGTCAATCTCATCAATCCGGTCAAATATTTTATCATCCATCTATTTTCCTCCGTATCCGTCACACATCCAGATTCTGCACGTACTTGGCATTGGTTTCAATAAATTCACGCCTGGGTTCCACCTTATCGCCCATCAGGGTAGTAAAGGTCAAATCAATCTCAGAAGCCGTTTCATCATTGATGGTTACCCGTTCCAGAATCCTGGTTTCCGGGTCCATGGTAGTTTCCCAAAGCTGATCTGCGTCCATTTCTCCCAGACCTTTATACCGCTGAATCTTATTGTTTCCGTCCCTGCCGATTTCCTGCAGAATCTGATCCAGCTCCAAATCATCATAGGCATACCAGATCTTTTTATTCTTCTCTATCTTAAACAGCGGCGGTTTTGCCAGATACACATATCCCTGTTTGATTAATTCCGGCATAAAACGATACATAAACGTCAGCATCAGCGTGCTGATATGAGCGCCGTCCACATCCGCATCTGTCATAATAATGATCTTGTGATATCTTAACTTGGAAATATCGAAATCGTCATGAATCCCTGTTCCGAATGCAGTGATCATCGCCTTGATCTCTGCATTTCCATAAATTTTATCAAGTCTTGCCTTCTCCACATTCAGGATCTTTCCCCGAAGGGGTAGAATTGCCTGGGTAGCACGGCTTCTGGCCGTTTTGGCAGAACCCCCTGCAGAATCACCTTCCACAATAAAGATCTCGCAGTTTTTCGGATCTTTATCCGAACAGTCTGCCAGTTTACCGGGCAGAGAAGTATTCTCTAATGCAGTTTTACGTCTGGTTAAATCCCTTGCTTTTCTGGCTGCCTCCCTGGCACGCTGAGCTAACAGAGACTTCTCACAGATCACCTTTGCAACTGTCGGATTCTGCTCCAGGAAATAGGTAAGCTGTTCGCTGACCACGCTGTCTACAGCCCCTCTTGCTTCGCTGTTTCCCAGCTTCTGCTTGGTCTGTCCCTCAAACTGAGGCTCCTGTATCTTTACACTGATAATGGCCGTCATTCCCTCTCTGATATCATCTCCGGAAAGAGCCGCTTCATTTTCCTTTAAAATCTTATTTGTCTTGGCATAAGCATTAAAAGTTTTGGTCAGTGCATTCCGAAATCCTGCCAGATGAGTTCCCCCCTCCGGCGTGGTTATATTATTGACAAAACTGTAGGTGGCGTCGTTATAGGAATCATTGTGCTGCATGGCTACTTCCACATAAACGCCGTCTCTTTCTCCCTCGCAGTAAATCACGCTGTCATAGAGAGCTTCCTTACTGTGATTCAAATAAGTGACAAACTCCTTGATACCGCCTTCATAATGGAATTCTTTTTCCTGCTCCATTCCTTCCCGTTCATCGACCAGACGGATTTTTATACCCTTAGTCAGAAATGCCATCTCCCGAAGCCGCTGTTTTAACGTATCATATTCAAACACCGTATCATCAAAAATACTTCCATCGGGAGAGAATGTCACCTGAGTGCCGGTTTTCTCCGGATCACAGTCCCCGACTATTTTCAGAGGATACATGCTCTTGCCTCTCTCATACCGCTGCTTGTAAATCTTTCCCTCATGGAAAATCTCAACCTCCAGCCAGTTCGAAAGGGCGTTTACCACAGACGCGCCTACTCCATGAAGTCCGCCGGACACCTTATAACCGCCGCCGCCGAATTTTCCTCCCGCATGAAGCACAGTAAACACAACCTCCACAGCCGGAAGCCCTGCCTTATGGTTGATCCCCACAGGAATCCCCCGTCCGTTATCCGTCACCCTCACGCAATTATCTTTCATAACGTATACATCTATGGTATCACAATATCCCGCCAGAGCCTCATCCACAGAATTATCTACGATTTCATAGACAAGATGATGAAGTCCCCGCAGCGATGTACTTCCGATATACATTCCCGGTCTTTTGCGAACTGCTTCTAATCCTTCCAGAATTTGAATCTGATCTGCTCCATATTCCGCATTTGTATTTGTACTTGTACTCATCTAATTCCTCCAATTCCTAAAAACCGTTCTCAGCCGTTACAGTTCCATTTACCACCTTAAAAACTTTGTTAATCTCAAATCTGTTTTTCACAAACTCATCTAGCCCCGTACATGTAATAATTGTCTGAATATCATGAATGCTGTTTAACAGAAAATTCTGCCGGCTGCTGTCTAATTCTGACAGCACATCGTCCAGAATCAGAACCGGCGTCTCCTGAATGGATTCTTTCACCAGTTCAATTTCCGAAAGTTTTAAAGAAAGCGCACAGCTCCGCTGCTGTCCCTGAGAACCAAACCTGCGGATGTCAATGTCACGGATCAAAAAGCACATATCATCTCTGTGGGGTCCCACAGAAGTCATGCCCAGCTTCAAATCCCTTTCCTGATTTTTCATCAATTCTTCTTCCAGTTTCTCCTCCTCTGCATCCGGCTCATAGCGCAGGATCAATTCTTCCCTGTCGCCGGAAATTTTCTTATGTATTTCATAAACGATTTCATTCAACCGGTTCACAAACTTTTTGCGTGAAGCAATGATCTTTTTTCCATAGTCAATTAACTGCATATCCCAGACCGGAAGAGTATCCTTCAATTCCGGCCTGAAATTAATATCTTTTAAAAGCCTATTTCTCTGATTTAAGATTCTGTTATAATTGGTAAGATGAAACAGATAGATCTTATCCAACTGACATAACTCTACATCCAGAAATCTTCTTCGCTCTGAAGGGCCATTCTTTATAATATTCAAATCTTCCGGAGAAAAAAACACAATATTTAAGATCCCGAACAGTTCCGCCGCCCTTTTAATGGGAATTTTATTAATTGCTATTCCTTTCGAACGGCTCTTCTTAATATGCATATCGATCTGATAAATCTTTTCTTTTTTTTCTACAACGGTACGGATATGCGCTTCCTCTTCCCCAAACTGTATCAGCTCACGATCCTTACTTCCCTTGTGTGATCTTGTGGTTCCGCTGACATAAACAGACTCCAGAACATTAGTTTTTCCCTGAGCATTGTCCCCGTAAAGAATATTTGTTCCCTTATCAAATTCCAAAGATAAATCACTGTAATTGCGGAAATGATTCAGAGCAACGGATTTTAAGATCATTTTACAATTTTGATTATCTCCCCTTCCAGGGAAACAATATCTCCATCTACTAATTTTTTTCCTCGCTGATACTCTACTTCTCCATTTACCGTTACCATTCCGTCCTGGATCACCAGCTTGGCCATAACGCCGGAATCTACCAGATTCGCAGCTTTTAAAGCCTGTCCCAGCTTGATATATTCATCTCTTAACTTAATTTCCATGACTACTCATATCCTTTCAAATCTCTTCCCATCATATTTAATTTGACGCCGCATTGAAATTCACCGGAAGAATCAGGTAAATAAACGTCTCATTGTCGTCTTTGATAAAACAGGGAGCCTTTGGATTTACCATATACAACGTAACCTCTTCTTCATCAATGACACGCAGCGCATCTATAAAAAATTTAGGATTAAATCCGATCAAAATATCTTTTCCTTCTTTTTGTATATCAATGTCTTCATTCATGGAGCCAATATAAGAATTGATCTTCAATTCCATATTTTCATCACTTACATTCATGATAATCGGTTTCTTGTCTCCCTCTTTCACCAGAAGGGTTGCACGATCAATACAGTCTAACAATTCCCTTTTATTGATCTTGATCTTTGTCTCATAGTCTGAAGAGAGCATCTGATCGATTTTAAAGTATTCTCCCTCGATCAAACGCGATACCACAGTGGTATTGCCGAATTCAAACACGATATGATTGTCTGTAAAAAATATACTGACATATTCATTCAGATCGCCAGGTAATATTTTGCTCACTTCCTGAAGAGTTTTGCCCGGTACAATGACTTTATAGTAATCATAAGCTTCCTTCAGATCAATATTCCGAATGGAAATACGGTGTCCGTCCAGAGAAACTACTTTTAACTGGTTCTCCCTGATCTCAAATAATTCACCAGTCATCAGCTTGTTGTTATCACTGTCTGAAATAGAAAAGATGGTCTGCCGGATTACTTCTTTTAATGTAAACTGTGATAACATCACCGGCTGATTTCTTTCTATATAAGGCAGATAAGAAAAATCGTCTCCTGATTTCCCTATAATATTGAACTTCGCCTTCTCACAGGTAATGATCGTTTTAAAATCTTCATCCGTTGCAATTGTTACTTCATTATCTGGAAGTTTTCGTACAATCTCAGCAAATATTTTGGCGTCTAAAGCAATGATGCCCCGTTCTGCAATTTCTCCTTCGATTCTGGTATCAATTCCCAGTTCCATATCATTGGCTGTTAATTTTATTTCTCCTGCAGAAGCGTCAATTAATATGCATTCCAGAATAGGCATGGTGGTTCTGGAGGGTACGGCTTTTGATACAATATTAACTCCATGCAGAAGATTTGATTTGGAACATATAATTTTCATGCTGTGTATAACTCCTTCCTGAGCTTAAAGATCAATTTATGATAAGGGATTCGTCTTAGTAATCATAGGGCCTGTTCATAAGTTCATAATTACGTAAAGCCTGAACTTCAGGGTGTTTCAAGGTTAAAATTAACTGTATAACCCTGTGAATTTCATCTTGAAGAGACTGGGACAGGCTGTGAATAAATGGAAAGGCTGAAAATCAGTCCTTTTGTTGGAAAAATGCGTTTGTGCACAAACAGAGGGGTTGTCCATCCCTTTCCACACATTTTCGATCCTGTTATCCACAAAATCTGGATATCTTTCTGATTGATCTTGAAAGATGCCGCTGTTTCGTTAATTGGGGTTGATTTTCTTCTTAATGGTCTCGATCAGATGATGAAAATTCTCGTCATTCTGATATTCTTCTGTGATCTTTTTGATCCCGTGAATGATGGTCGAATGATCTCTTCCGCCTAACAGGGCGCCGATTGTCTCAAGCTGGGCTGAGGTCATATTCTTGCATAAATACATGGCAATCTGTCTGGGCTTTGCAATTTCGCTGCTCCGGTTCTTGGAAATCATCTGGTCGGTGGAAATATTAAAGTGTTCCGCCACAATCTCAATGACCAGCTGAGGAGTGATTTCCTTGGGCTTGTCCGGAGAAATGATATTCTGCAGCTCCCGGACAGCTACGTCCATGGTAATCACTGTATCCTCCAGGTTGGAAAAGGCAATAAGTTTGTTTAAAGCCCCCTCCAGTTCCCGAATGTTGGATTTGATATTGATTGCAATATAATCAAGAACTTCATCATCCAGATGAAATCCGTCTATTTCTTCTTTTCTTCTTAAAATTGCCATTCTCGTTTCGTAATCAGGATATCCGATGTCCGCTAACAGCCCCCATTCAAAACGGGAACGGATACGTTCTTCTAATGTTTCCATGTCTTTGGGCGGTTTATCGGAGGACAGGATAATCTGTTTTCTGGCAGAATGGAGTACATTAAAAGTATGGAAAAATTCTTCCTGGGTACTTTCTTTTCCGATAATGAACTGTACGTCGTCAATCATCAGAACATCTACGGTACGGTATTTGTCCCGAAGTTTCGTCATCGCGGAAGCATTGCCGTTTCGGATGGAGTCAATAACCTCGTTGGTAAATTGTTCGGAGGTAACGTAAATTACTTTTTTTTCTGGCTGCTGCTGTAAAATAAAGTGTCCGATAGACTGCATCAGATGGGTTTTGCCCAGCCCGGGCCCTCCGTATATATAAAGAGGATTGTAGACTTCTCCGGGAGATTCCGCTACTGCAAGACTGGCAGCATGGGCAAATTTGTTATTATTGCCGACGACGAAAGATTCAAAGGTATAGTTGGGGTTGAGATTACTTTTTTCTGTGCTTTTGGCAAATGATGAATTCTTGCTTTTCCGGGACTTGAACCTGTCGGCCTGTTCCGGTGAAATAAATTCAAGATCATAATCAATTCCAGTAATCTCTGCAATGGCTACTTTGATAGGAAGTTTATATTTCTTTGTAATATAATTGATCCCCACATCTTCAGATGGAACCAGAATATAGAGTTTTGAGCCTTCGATGTTGCATACACTGAGCGGTTTCAGCCAGTAGGTAAAGGATATGTCTGTAAGTTCATGCTCTTCCTTTACGGTTCTGAGAATTTCTTCCCATTTTTCCAAAATAAGTTCCATAGTCTTCTCCAATGATTCCTTTTTATTAGTTCATAGTCTTCCATACTCTATAATAACCCAAATTGTTCGAAGAATCAATGAAAATTTTAACCTGCCTGTTTATAAACAATCCATCTTATAAACATATCTACATCAAAAAATTGCCTTTTTTTCAAGGAATTTGCTAAAAGAACAGAAAATATACACAAACTTTCAAAAAGTTGTCCACAAGTTATCCACAAAACCTTGATAACTTTTTGAAATGTGGAAAATGTGGATAATTTGTGGATAAAAGTTGTTTCTTCCTTATTATATGTCTTATGTTAATAGATGTGAATATTGTTGAAAGTGAATATTTCTGAGAATATTTGTCAAAAATTTATCAACAGATAAAATTTTTGCGGGAAACGCAAACAAATATCCTAAAATAGCTTGACTTACCCTTTTTTTTTGATATAATGAAACATGATGTTTTTTAGCACAGAGGAGGTGGATGACCCGTGAAAATGACATTTCAGCCCAAAAAGAGATCTAGGAAGAAGGTTCATGGATTCCGGAAGAGAATGAGTACGAAAGGCGGAAGAAAAGTTTTAGCCGCAAGAAGATTAAAGGGAAGAAAGAGATTGTCAGCTTAGGCCACATCTATTGTGGTCTTTCTTCTTAAAATTTTATTTCAAATTTCGTATGCGCACAGAAGTGTGTTCAGCAGCTACAGGGAGCAGCAGTTATGAAATTTTCAGAATCATTGAAAAAGAACAGTTATTTCCAGAATGTATATAAACATGGAAGATCTTATGCAAACCGTTTTTTTGTCATGTATGTTCTGGAAAATAAGACAGAAACCAACAGATTAGGAATATCAGTCAGTAAAAAAGTAGGAAATAGTGTTATAAGACATCATATCACAAGATTAGTACGGGAAGCTTATCGTTTACAGGAAGAAATGTTTGAAAATGGTCTGGATATTGTAGTCATTGCAAGAGCAGCAGCAAAGAATATCACTTATCATGAAACTGAGAAAGCATTACTGCATCTTGGAGGACTTCATCACATTTTAATAAGAAAAGAAGATGAAATATTTTGAAACGTATATTAATTGCTTTGATTAAGCTGTATAGAAAATATTTGTCACCCTTGAAAACTACAAAATGCCCTTATTATCCTACCTGTTCTACCTATGGACTGGAAGCGATTCAAAAACACGGAGCATTGAAAGGGTCCTTGTTAGCCGGATGGAGAATATTAAGATGTAATCCTTTTTCAAAGGGCGGATACGATCCAGTTCCATGATTTTAGGAGGTTTGTTAATTGACGGAAATAATTTTGACCCAGTACCCTGGTAAATTCATAGGGCCGGTCGCAAAGCTGATCGGTTATATTATGGATGCTCTGTATACTTTTTTGGACAGCGCTTTCGGCATTCAGAATATTGCTCTGTGTATTATCATATTTACAGTAATTATCTATCTACTGATGTTTCCGCTGACATATAAGCAGCAGAAATTCTCCAGGCTCTCTCAGGAGATGTCGCCGGAAATCAATGCAATTCGGGAAAAATATAAAAATAAAAAAGATCAGGTATCCATGCAGAAGATGAATGAGGAAACCCAGATGGTCTACGAGAAATACGGCGTATCTACCATGGGAAGTTGTGTTCAGATTCTGATAAACTTTCCGATTTTGCTTGCTATGTATCAGGTAATCCGTAATGTACCGGCATATGTCAGCAGCGTGAAGGATATTTATACTCCTCTGGTAGAGAAGATTATGGGAGTAGGCGGATATCAGGATACCATGACAGAATTTTTGAAAGAATCCGGCGTAGCCATGGTAAAGCTCAATTTTGAAAGTGATATTACCACAACCAATTCGATGATTGACGTGTTGTATGCGCTGCCGGGACATGGATGGGAGTTATTGAAGGACAGCTTTGCAGGATTGACCGATATTATTAACTCTACAGAAGCAGCCGTGGCCCACATGAACGATTTTTTTGGTATCAATATTGCGAACTCACCTATGAATTTGATCGGTACAGGATGGGGGAATAAGAATTTTCTCCTGATCTTCGGGGCGCTTTTGATCCCCCTTATTTCTTATGGTTCACAGGTATTGAATATAAAGCTGATGCCTAATGCCAGCGCTGCTGGAGGCGAAAATGACGCAATGGCCAGACAGATGAAAACAATGAACACAGTTATGCCGTTGTTTTCACTGTTTATGGTATTTTCCGTTCCGGTAGGTCTTGGAATTTACTGGATTTCCGGTTCTGTGATCCGCTGCATTCAGCAATTAATACTGAACCGGTATATGAAGAATCTTGATCTTGAAGTTATCATTGAAAAAAATAAAGAAAAAGCAAAGAAAAAGAAGGAAAAGCAGGGTGTTTACGAGAGCCAGATAGCAAATGCTGCCAGATTGAATACCAGAAAAATCGCAGAACCTGTCAGCACTGCTGAAAAAGAGGCTAAAATCCGTGAAAGAGAAGAGTATTCAAGAACAGCAAGAAAAGGCAGTCTTTTGGAGAAGGCTAATATGGTCAAGGAATTTAATGAACGCAACAACAAGTGACGTGAATAGGGGGAATTTTTGAATGGAGTTTATTGAAGTATCGGCAAAAACCGTAGATGACGCTATCACAGAAAGTCTTGTAAAACTTGGTACTACCAGTGATAAAATTGAATATGAAATAATTGAAAAGGGAAGTTCCGGTTTTCTGGGGATCGGAAGCAGGCCGGCCTTAATTAAGGTTCGTAAGAAATCAGAAGTAGAGGATTATGTCTATGATTTTCTTCATAATGTATTTCTGGCAATGAATATGGAAGTAGAAATACTGATCAATAAAAGTGAGGACGGCAAAAATGTAGATGTGGAATTAAAGGGGGAGGAAATGGGCGTTTTGATCGGAAAACGCGGACAAACTCTGGATTCCCTGCAGTATTTGACAAATCTTGCAGTGGGAAAACAGGTAAATGAATACGTAAAAGTTAAGATCGATACAGAGGATTATCGCAAAAGAAGAAGAGATACTCTGGAGAATCTTGCAAAGAACATTGCCTACAAGGTAAAAAGAACCAAGCGTTCTGTATCTTTAGAGCCGATGAATCCTTTTGAACGCCGTGTCATTCACTCTGCATTGCAGAATGATCGTTATGTAAATACTCACAGTGAAGGAGAAGAGCCTTACAGACATGTGGTAGTTACATTGAAGCGGAATAATAATAATAACAGCAATCATAATAATTAAAGCACAGTCATTTTCCAGGGGAAAGTGATATGTCATAGAAAAGGCTTTCTCAATGATAACGCAGCTTTCATTTGAGGAGGCTTTTTCAAATGATTCATTTGCAGAAAGGAAATTTTTATGGCTACAGAAACCATTGCGGCAATTGCCACTGGTATGACCAATGCAGGAATTGGAATTGTCCGGATCAGCGGGGAAGAATCTTTTCCAATTATTGATCAGATTTACCGTTCCAGAAACGGTCGGACAAAATTATCAGAGTCACCAAGCCATACGGTTCATTACGGATATATCTGCGACGGGGAGAAAGTGATAGATGAGGTTATGATTTTGATCCTGAAGGCGCCAAATACTTATACCATGGAGGACACGGTGGAAATAGACTGTCACGGAGGAGCGCTTGTTTTAAAGCGGGTCCTGGAAACAGTGCTGAAATACGGCGCCAGGCCTGCGGAACCGGGAGAATTTACAAAACGCGCTTTTTTAAACGGAAGAATTGATCTTACCCAGGCAGAATCGGTGATTGACGTAATTAATGCTCAAAATGACTTTGCCCTGGAATCTTCCCTGCATCAGCTTCAGGGAACGGTAAAGGAAAAGATCAAAGGAATCAGAGGTGCGGTTCTCCATGAAATTGCTTTTATTGAATCTGCACTGGATGATCCGGAGCATATTTCCATAGATGGATATGGGGAGGAATTGATGAAGCAAGTAGATGCTCTGGCGTTTCAGATCAAAGATCTGCTTCAGTGTTCAGAGAACGGAGCGCTTTTGAAAGAAGGAATCCATACAGTTATTATCGGAAAGCCAAATGTGGGAAAATCTTCTCTGATGAATGCATTGACTGGCAGGGATCGGGCAATAGTGACCGAAGTAGCCGGGACTACCCGGGATATTTTAGAAGATCAGATCAATCTGAATGGGATTACCTTAAATATGACAGATACGGCAGGCATTCATGATACCAGTGATACAGTGGAAAAAATCGGTGTGGAAAAGGCAAAGTCCTCTCTGGATCAGGCAGATCTGGTTATCTACGTGGCTGATTCTTCGTCGCCTTTGGATCAGAACGATAAGAGAATTTTTGATCTTTTGAAAGAAAAAAAAGTAATTGTATTATTAAATAAATCAGATTTGCAGCCCGTGATTTCAGAACAGGATATTCTTTCACTGGCAGAAAAAAGCAATGATCCGGTTCTCTCTATTTCTGCCAAGGATGGGACAGGGATCAAAGAACTGGAGCATGTGATCCGTAAGATGTTTTTCCAGGGAGAGATTTCCTACAATAATGAAATCGTTATCACAAATATCAGGCAGAAAGCTGCGTTGAAAGAGGCATTAGACAGTTTGGAAATGGTGAAGCAAAGCATACAAGATCAAATGCCGGAGGATTTTTATTCCATTGATCTTGTAAATGCCTGCGACGCTTTGGGAAAGATCACCGGAGAATCGGTGGGAGAAGATTTGGTCAATGAAATATTTTCTAAGTTCTGCATGGGAAAATAATATGTTTTGCTGATGAGAAAATGTTATCCGCAATGTTGGAAAGGAGAAATTCTTATGCCTTGTGTAAGAGAAGAATATGATATCTGCGTGGTAGGCGCAGGCCATGCAGGATGCGAAGCCGCTCTTGCCTGTGCCAGACTGGGATTTCAGACAATTATGTTTACAGTCAGTGTGGAGAGCATTGCGCTGATGCCCTGTAATCCCAATATCGGCGGAACCTCCAAGGGGCATCTGGTAAGGGAAATTGATGCTCTGGGAGGGCAGATGGGGATCAATATTGACAAAACCTTTATCCAGTCAAAGATGCTGAATGTTTCCAAAGGGCCGGCAGTGCATTCTCTCCGGGCCCAGGCAGATAAGGCAGAATACAGCCGCAGAATGCGGATGACTCTGGAAAATACAGATAATTTAACCATCCGTCAGGCAGAGGTGACAGAATTGATGGTAGAGCATGGAGCGGTGAAAGGAGTAAAAACTTTTTCCGGCGCCATGTATTTCAGTAAAGCAGTGGTGCTCTGCACCGGTACCTATTTAAAGTCCAGATGTCTCTATGGAGATACGGTAAATTATACCGGCCCCAACGGTCTGCAGTCTGCAGATTGTTTATCGGAATCCTTAAGGGAGCATGGCATTGAATTATTCCGGTTTAAGACGGGTACTCCTGCAAGAATCGACAGGCGTTCCGTTGATTTTAGTAAAATGCAGGAACAAAAGGGGGATGAGAGAGTCGTTCCTTTTTCCTTTACCACAGATCCGGAGGAGGTGCAGATCGATCAGGCTTCCTGCTGGCTGACTTATACTAATTTAAAGACCCATGAAATTATCAAAGATAACCTGGATCGTTCTCCGCTGTATTCCGGGATGATAGAAGGTACCGGGCCCAGGTATTGTCCGTCCATTGAAGATAAAGTGGTGAAATTTGCAGACAAAGAGAGACATCAGGTTTTTATTGAACCGGAAGGACTGTATACCAATGAAATGTATGTGGGCGGAATGTCCAGTTCTCTTCCTGAAGATGTTCAGTATCAGATGTACCGCAGCGTGGCAGGACTGGAACATGTTAAGATAGTAAGAAATGCGTATGCCATTGAATATGACTGCATCAACCCAAGGCAGCTGTATCCCTCTTTGGAATTTAAAAAGATCAAAGGTCTTTTTTCCGGAGGACAGTTTAATGGAAGCTCCGGTTATGAGGAAGCAGCGGCCCAGGGATTGGTGGCGGGCGTCAATGCAGCCATGTCTCTGAAAGGAAAAGAACCTCTGGTTCTGGATCGGTCTACTTCTTATATTGGAGTGCTGATTGATGATCTTGTGACGAAAGATAATCATGAACCTTACCGGATGATGACTTCAAGGGCAGAATACCGTTTACTGCTGCGGCAGGATAATGCAGATCTGCGCCTGACTAAGATTGGATATGAGATTGGGCTGATCGATCAAAAGCGATATGAAGGGATTCTGGAAAAAGAGCGTCTGATTGAGCAGGAAACAGAACGGGTGCAGCATGTGAATATCGGAGCAAATGCCCTGGTTCAGAAAGTTCTTAAGGAGCATAAGAGCACGCCTTTAAAAACAGGAACGACCCTTGCAGAGCTGATCCGAAGGCCGGAGCTTTCCTATGAATCTCTGGCTGAAATTGATGAAGAAAGGCCCCTCCTTCCGGCTGATGTGGCGGAACAGGTAAACATCAATATCAAGTATGACGGATATATCCGAAGGCAGTTAAAACAGGTGAAGGAATTTAAGAAACTGGAGAAAAAGAAGCTTCCGGAACATTTTGATTACAATCAGGTAAATAGCCTTAGAATTGAGGCAAAACAGAAGTTGAATCTCTGTCAGCCGGTGAATGTGGGACAGGCTTCCAGGATTTCCGGCGTGTCGCCAGCAGATATTTCCGTTTTACTGGTTTATCTAGAGCAGATGAACCGGAAAAATTCTGAAGATTAAGAAAGCCCCTGGCTTCCATAGCATGGATGGCCATGCGGCCCGCCGGACGGCAGGCTGAGCATGATGGAGGTTTATTATGGAAAAATGAGAATCCAATATCTCAGGGATGTATGGTAAGGAGGCAGTTATTATCATTAAAGAAGAATATCAATTGGAGCGATTTTACAGCGGTTTAGAAGCATTGGGCATTACATGTTCTGAAAAACAGATTCATCAATTTCTCACCTTCTATGAAATGCTGACAGAAAAAAATAAAGTGATGAATCTCACTGCCATCACAGAATTTCAGGATGTGATAGAGAAGCATTTTCTGGATTCTTTAAGTTTAGCGGAAAACAGAAATCTGAATCAAAAACTAAAAGTGATAGATTTGGGAACCGGGGCGGGATTTCCGGGCATCCCTCTTAAGATTGCATTTCCGGAATTGGAATTGGTGCTGATGGATTCTCTGAATAAGCGGATCTTATTCTTAAAAGAAGTGATAGAGGAATTAGGTCTGTCCGGGATTACTGCAGTTCATGGAAGAGCGGAAGAGATGGCGGTACAGCCAGATTATCGGGAAAAGTTTGACTTGTGCGTATCCAGGGCGGTGGCTAATCTCGCTTCCTTAAGCGAATACTGTATCCCTTTTGTAAAAGTAGGAGGAAACTTTGTTTCTTATAAATCAGCGGAAGTAGAAGAGGAAGTACAGCAGGCCAAAAAGGCGATTCATGTTTTGGGAGGTAAAGTTGTTAACGTCCAGAAATTTACCTTACCCGGTACAGAAGTTTCCAGATCATTGGTTCAAATTGAAAAACAAAAGAAAACGCCGAAAGGCTACCCCAGAAAGTCAGGAACGCCTTCAAAAAGTCCGATTCATTGAGAAGTAATGTACTGCAGCGAACATTTTTATTTGGTTTGTTCGCTGCAGTATAAGATTTATTTATTTTACCGGATCTAAATATAAGTTCAGCACATCCAGTAATTTTTCCGGAGTTTCCAACTGAGGCAGATATTTGGATTCGGAGATCCAGGAAGCTTCAATGGAAGGATTGCAGGAAATATAAGAATGGATGATAGATTCTCTTTCAGGATTTCCTTCACTTCCAATTAAATAAATACTGTTGTTTATTTTTTTCAAAGCATGAACGATATTAATATTCGTATAATCTGCCTTGATGCTGGACAGAAGATATTTGCCCCGGCTGTTGTCCAAATGGGCTGATTCGTAATAAGTATCAATAATTCCGCTGGAAACCATATGGCCTTTATAATAATATTCTTCACTGAAACTGTCCGCAATGGTTTTTTCCGAAAATGCCAGGTTATAAATCATAGTTCCGAAAATCGGAAGCTCAATCAGAAATTTCAGGGCATTCTTATGTTTGTTTGGTGTTTTTGCCAGTGATTCCAAAGAAGCAGGATTGATAATTATTATCTTATTAAAATGTTCCGGTTCCATGTTGCAGGCCATAAGTGCAAAGGAAGCAGAATTGCCGGTGGCGGCGATATCCGGTTTTGTTCCAATTACATTTTTAATAAAATCAGTAATTAATTGGACAAAGAGATAATTGCTGTAGGTCATGTTGGGCTTGTCGCTTCTTCCGCACCCCAGTAGATCCAGACAGTATACAGTGTGATTTTTTGCCAGATGCTTGGAGATTTTGTTCCATTCATAAGAAGAGGAAGCAGGATTCAAGTCATGGATAAGCAAAAGCGGCCTGCCTGTCCCCTGTTTGGTATAAAAAATATTTCCGTATCTCCAGTTAAAAAATTTACCTTTGTCAGTTTTCAGCAGATTTTTTAAGGAAGATGAAATATTGATGGCCTTATTGATGCCATAAATGCTGATGGTTGTCAGAGTGCTTAAGAGCAGGAAATTGCGGATTTGTTTTTTCATTTCATCAGCCTCCTTTCATAATTAATTATAGAATATTCATACAGCGCTCAGCAGTTTCATTTCTATTACTATTATAGACGAAACATTCCGGATATACAAATAAAATATATTTAAAAATAAAAAAATAAAAATATATCTTTTCTTATCTATCATTTTGAGATAAAATAAAAGTAATTAGCGTTAGTGTTATTCCTTATTACTTCATTAAAGTAATGGTACATATTCAGTGACAAACATATGTTCTGTAAAGGAAAGAATTATGATTGTAGATTATTTAGAAAAAATACATCAAGAAATGTATGAAAAAAAGTTGAATTTAGAAAGAGAAATTCAAAAGAAAGAAATCCTTTTGAATGACAATATCAAATTTATACAGGCATTGGAAAATTCTTTGGATGAAAATTTTGAATCTTTTACGCCGAGAAGTGTGAACCAGGAAAATCATTTGAAGATTGATGCTTTAAGAAACGAACAGAAAACAATTGAATCAGAATTAAATGATTTGAAAATTGAAATTACAGAATTAAATGCGCATATTGCAGAACTGAATAGTGTGACAAAAGTTGCAAAAGAGAATGAAAAATATTTAGTGAACAAAAAAGAATTAAAGGAAAAACGAGGAAAATACCAACGTAAATTTTTAGAAATACAGGAAATGGAGCGGCAGCGCATTGCCAGAGAATTACATGATTCCATCGTGCAGAGCCTTACCAATACCATACACAAGATTGAGATTTGTACAAAGATTATGGATGTGGATACAGTACGGTGTCGGTTAGAACTGCATGTGGTATCAAAAACCATTCGGGATATCATACAGGAAATGAGGAATATTGTATATGACTTGCGTCCTACTTCCCTGGATGATATTAAATTAGAGAAAATATTGGAAAAAGAAATTTCTAAAATACGTAAAAGTGAAATTTTGAATGTTTCATATGAAACATTGGGTGAATCCATAGAGCTTTCTCCTATGATATCCTTGAGTATTTTACGAATCGTCCAGGAGGCATGCAACAATATTTTGAAACATGCCAGGGCAGAGAATGTTTTAGTACAAGTAGAATACGAAAAAGATAAAATTATTGTTAGAATAGAGGATGACGGAGTTGGATTCATTATAAATGATATTCAAAATTTAAAGAAAGAAGATGGTTCAGGATTAGGAATATCCATGATGAAAGAACGTGTCTTTCTTTTCGCTGGAAGATTGGAAATCAATTCTGAACCGGGGAAAGGAACCAGGATTTTAGTAGAAGTACCAATTGACAAGGAGGATGCGTAATGTCGGCGAAAGTTGTAATTGTAGATGATCATTCTATGGTTCGGGAAGGTTTGAAACAATTGCTGGAATTGGAAGGTGAGGTACAGGTAATTGGAGAAGCAGGAGACGGAATTGAATGTTTGAAATTATTAGAGACGACAGTTCCGCAGGTGTTGTTATTAGATATCAACATGCCAAATATGAATGGATTGGAGGTTTTAGAACGGTTAAAAGAAGATAAGGTAGATGTAAAAATAATTATTCTGACAGTACATGATGAAATTGAATTTTTGTTGAAAGCAGTAGATATAGGAATTAATGGCTATTTGTTGAAAGAGTCGGATTCTTCAGAATTGAAGAAAGCAATTTCCCACGTAATAAAAGGGGAGACTTATATACAGCCAAGTATGATACCATTATTAAATTCTAAAATGGTAGAAAGAAATCATGAACGAGTGAAGATAGACTTACTAACCAGACGTGAGTTAGAAGTATTAAAATTATTGTCGGTAGGACTTTATAACAAGGAAATTGGTAAAAAATTAGATATCAGTGAACGTACTGTTAAAAATCATATTTCCAGCATATTTAAAAAAATTGAAGTTACAGACCGGACACAAGCAGCGGTCTTTGCAATTAGAAATAACTTAATCAACGTTTTTTAAAAGCAACAGAAAGGAAGAATGTTTCACGTGAAACATTTCTTCCTTTTCTATTATAGATTTTTGTAAATGAATAAAAAAGTCCACAAAAAAATGTTTCACGTGAAACATTTTTAAACGAATTTCCTATAGTAATAAATTATAAAAGGTGTTATAATGATTTTAACATAAGAGGAAAGGAAAATAGTATGGGAAGGATTATTGCAATAGCCAACCAGAAAGGCGGAGTCGGCAAAACTACTACAGCAATTAATTTATCTGCCTGTCTTGTAGAAGAGGGTAAAAAGGTATTGACAATTGATATGGACCCCCAGGGAAATACCACTAGCGGGCTAGGTGTGGAAAAAGCAGATTTGGACAATACGATATATGAACTCATGCTTGGTGAATGTACAATTCGGAAAAGCATGGTGCAAACGGAAATAGAAAATCTGTTTTTATTGCCATCCAATGTGAATCTCGCAGGAGCAGAAATTGAACTGTTAGGTATTGAAGAAAAAGAATATATATTAAAAAATGAAGTGGATTATATCCAGGATGATTTTGATTTTATAATTATTGATTGTCCTCCTTCACTGAATATGCTTACCATCAACGCAATGACTACTGCAAATACAATACTGGTTCCAATCCAATGCGAATATTATGCTTTGGAGGGATTGAGTCAGTTAATACATACTATCAATCTGGTACAGACGAGGCTGAATCCCAGTCTGGAAATGGAAGGCGTGGTATTTACCATGTATGATGCCAGAACAAATTTATCCTTGCAGGTTGTTGAAAATGTAAAAGGCAATTTGAATACTACCATTTATAAGACGATTATTCCAAGAAATATTCGGTTGGCAGAGGCTCCCAGTCATGGATTGCCAATAAATTTATATGATTCTAAATCTGCTGGTGCAGAAAGTTATCGTTTATTGGCAAAAGAAGTGATAGAAAGAGAGGAAGGTTAAATGGCGGCAGCAAAAAAAGGCGGATTGGGAAAAGGTCTGGACAGCCTTATTGCAAATAAGGTTGGAACAACAGGAACGGCAGAAGTCATCAGAATGCCGGAGCCAGATAAAGAAGTATCCTTTGTAAAGATTACAAAAGTTGAACCAAACAGAGAACAGCCTAGAAAAAATTTTGATGAAGATTCTTTATTAGAATTGTCAGAATCATTAAAACAATACGGTGTGTTGCAGCCATTGCTGGTACAGGATAAGAAAGATTATTTTGAAATTATTGCAGGTGAAAGAAGATGGAGAGCTGCAAAGATGGCAGGCTTGAAAGAGATTCCTGTTATTATTAAAAATCTCACCGACGAGGAAATGGTGGAGATTTCCCTGATTGAAAATATCCAAAGAGAAAACCTGAATCCAATTGAAGAAGCTATGGCATTCAAGAGGTTATTAAATGAGTTTCATTTAAAACAGGATGAAGTAGCAGAACGGGTGTCTAAATCCAGAACAGCCGTCACTAACTCTATAAGACTTTTAAAACTGGATGAGAGAGTGCAGCAAATGGTGGTAGATGATTTGATATCTACCGGACATGCAAGAGCGCTTTTGGTAATTGCAGATAATGAGAAACAGTATAATCTTGCACAGCAGATTTTTGATGAAAAATTAAGTGTAAGAGAAACAGAAAAGCTTGTAAAAAAAATACAGAATCAGAAACCGGAGCCTCCTAAAAAACAGGAAGATGATAAAATGTCAGTGTTTTATGAAGATATGGAGCAGAAACTCAAATCTATTATGGGAACAAAGGTTGCGATTCATTATAAGAATAAAGACAAGGGAAAGATAGAGATTGAATATTATTCCAACGATGAACTGGAGAGAATTATTGAGTTATTCCAATCGATTCATCAGACTAAAATTTAATTATACATACGTTTAAAATAAAAGAAGATTGGAGGAAACTATGAAGTCAGACTTTATAGGGCTGTATTTTACAGTAGATGATTTTTTACTGACTTTTGCAATTATGGCTGCGGTAATGCTGCTGCTGTTTATTCTATTGATTGTGAATATTGTAAAATCAGGAAGATTGAGAAAAAAATATGATGCATTTATGATGGGAAAGAATGCAGAATCTCTGGAGGATACTTTGATAAAACGAATCCAGCAGGTGGATGAACTGTTGGAATTTGAAAGTGAAAACAGAGAAAATATACAGAAAATTTCAAATAGTTTAAATTATACATTCCAGAAAGTTGGAATGGTGAAATACGATGCTTTTCACGAGATGGGTGGAAAATTAAGTTTTTCTCTGGCATTGCTGGATCAGAAGAATGATGGATTTATTATCAATGCCATGCATACCAGAGAAGGATGTTATACTTATATCAAAGAGATAGTAAGTGGAAATTCCATAATTGTACTTGCGGATGAGGAAAAAGAAGCATTAGATATTGCAATGGGGACAAAGAAATCAACTGTACCGGTAGAAGATTAAGAATATCAAGCTGAAATCCGAGCCGTTGCTCTTGGCTATCAGAACTAGCAGGGCGGAAGTAATTTAGGAGTACAATATGAGAGAATATCCAGTATCAGAATTAACAGGAAATGAAATTTTGGCGAAACCTGTATGTAAGGAAAATGGAAGCGTGATTTTGGAAATAGGGACTGCATTAAAAGTAAGTTACAAAGAATCACTGACTTCCCTGAATATCCAGAAAATATACGTAGAAGATCCTTTTGAAAAATATGAGAAAGTGAACTTCTATTTTGAGCCGGAGATATTCCTGAAATTCGAAAATGATTTAAAAGCGATATTGTCTCAGCACATTTACAGAAAAGACAGCGGTTTGAGAAAACTGGAAAGTCTTGTAAAAGATCTGGTAACTGTATTTGAACGGACGGAGGAGGATCGAGTACTGGATATCAAAAACCGTACCTCTGACATGTATGAACATACTATGTATATTACGATACTGGTTATGTTGTTGGGAAGAGAATATGGTTTTTCCAGAAAAAGAATGGAAGATGCTGTACTGGGATGTTTTCTTCACGATTTGGGTTACCGATACATAGACGTCAATTACCAGGATTATTCCTGCAGACAGATGAATACTGCTGAATTGTACGAATTAAAGAAGCATACGATTATGGGATTCACAGCTTTAGAAAAAGAAATCTGGATTCCTGAGATTTCAAAACTGATGGTATTGTCACATCATGAACGGTTAGACGGCAGCGGATACCCGTTGAAACAGAAAAACAAAGAAAAAGAGTGCCGTATGATTCAGATTTGCGATGCTTTTGACTGTGCAGTCTCAGGAATGGAAACATCACAAAAAACCATTTTCCAGGCATTTGACTTGATTTCTAATAAAGACAAGTTTGAAAACCGTATGGAAAAAATTCTGGAAAAGAAGATTGGAATATATCCTGCAGGAACAGTTGTAAAAACAGAAGAAGGGAAGAAGGCAGTTGTAATTTCTCAGACAGAAAATGCCCAGGCTCCGGTTATTCTGTATACCGGCGGAATGCAGGAAAATCATTTTGTTACAGAAAATCTTAACAGGGAAAAAGCGCCTAAGATTATAAATATTATATAAAAGTAAACCGATAAAAAAATTGAAAAACAGAATTGAATATTATATAATGAACAAGTAATATTGGTTTTGTGAAGGGAGGGGCAAAATTGCACGGTTATCTGCGCAGTATTGGATTCAAAGATTTAAAGAAAAAAAATGAAATTGATTTGTTGATTCAGGATATTGTTGATCATCCTGATAAAAAAATTCTCACAGAGGATGAAGAAGGAAATATATTTGCAGAATTAACCAGAGAATTCAGTGAATTTACAGGAATTGCAGTTCGTGGATTTTATATAGATAATGAATTCCATGCAGAATATTATTATCCTTATTTTGCAGGAAGCGGAATTTCCACAGAAGAAAGGGTGGATATTCAGAAGCGTTCTGACAGGGAAGCTTATGCCGGTATCTGCGATGAAATGAGAATAGGAGTGACATTGATTTTTTATCTGCAGAATGCAGTGGAATATCTGCAGGAGCAGAGAACGAAAAACGGTAAACGAGTGCCAAGTAATACAACTATTTCTGCCTTGTCTGCCAGTGGTAAAATTGTTCTTCCGGTTTATAAGAATGAAAATCAGATTAAAAGCGGAGAGAAGTACACCAACAACCGAAATCATTTAATGGCAGCAGCGCGGGACGGTGACGAGGACGCTATGGAAAGTCTGACTTTAGAAGACATTGACACTTATTCCATGATCTCACGGAGAATTATGACAGAGGACATCCTTTCAATTGTGGATACTTATTTTATGCCCTATGGAATTGAAAGCGACCAGTACAGTATTATGGGTGAGATTCTGGACTTTTATACAATCGAGAATAAAAGCACCAGGGAAAAATCCTATGTCCTGACTCTGAACAGTAACCATCTTGTGTTTGACGTATGTATCAATCAGGCAGATTTACTGGGAGAGCCTGCTGTGGGCCGCAGATTTAAGGGGGCTATCTGGATGCAGGGACAGCTTAATTATCAGATGTAGAATGGGACGATTTGCTGTAAGATTTAAAATATGGGATTGACAAAATATTAAAAAGCATTTATAATATAATAGATTTTGTAATTGTCGCTATAGCTCAGCAGGATAGAGCGACCGCCTCCTAAGCGGTAGGCCGGAGGTTCGAATCCTCTTAGCGACGCTGAAAACTTCGCCGAAAACATTTGATTTTTCAAGGTTTTCGGCGTTTCTCATTAATTGGAGCAAAAATCATGCTAAAAAATCTGCTAATTGAAAAGAAAAAAGTTACTCGTTCAAAGAGCTTTTTTCTGGTGTTGCATAATCTCCGTACATTTGAAGATACCGCTGTCTGTTTATATAATGAAAATAAAAAAGAATGGCGATATATATGGAGAGAAAAGAGAAATCATTTGTATGTGAATAGTGAGGAACGGAGCATTTTTTTATGGATAATTTGTTAATGTGGAGTAGCTTATAATCTGGAGGAAATCATATGTCTATTGAAAAAGTAAGAGAATATTTCAAAACAAAGGGGATTGACGGAAGAATACAGGAATTTGAAATTTCGAGTGCAACCGTACCCCTTGCTGCTAAGGCTTTACACTGCGAGGAAAGCCATATAGCAAAAACGCTGTCATTCCACATAGGAGAAAAGGTAATACTGATTGTTGCTGCGGGCGATGCTAAGATTGATAATGCAAAGTATAAAGCTCAGTTCGGAATGAAAGCAAAAATGCTGTCTTTTGATGAAGCAGAGCCTTTGGTCGGACACGCCGTTGGAGGTATCTGCCCCTTTGCCGTAAATGAGGGTGTGGAAATATATTTAGATATATCCCTCAAACGCTTCAGCACCGTATTTCCGGCGTGTGGTAGTTCCAATAGTGCCATCGAGCTTTCACTACAAGAATTAGAAGAATATTCTGGTTTTATAAAGTGGATTGATGTCTGCAAAATAGTGTGATAAAAAGAAAGGGGCTGTCGCATTAAGAAGTAAATATACAAGATATACTGTTTTGTAAATAGAACTTATACCATATCTTGTAATTGTATTTCTTAATGCGACAGCCCCTCTCTTTCATCACATAGACGACTTGAAGAACTCTCGAAATGTGTTTCGACTATTTTGGGGATGTGTGTTCTATTCCATGGCGGTAAAAATCAATTTTATCGTCAAGTTTTGCCATGTGTTCCTGCAATACCTTTATCTGCTCATTAAGGGATTCACGATGCACGGTCAGCATTTCCATTCTCTCATTAAAGGTAAGGTCGCCTTTCGTCCGCAGTTCGGCATAATGCTGTATTTCTTTAATCGGCATACCCGTGTCTTTCAGACGCTTAATAAATTCAATCCATGCAAGGTCTTTGTCCGAATAACAGCGGCGGTTACCGGAATTGCGTTTCGGCGTAATCAGATTTTCATGCTCGTAATAACGCAGGGTATGTATTCCTAAATTTGTCAGCCTTGAAAATTCCCCTATGGAATATTCCAAAAAGGTTGAAATAAGCTTTGCTGTAATGAAAAAAGGAAAGCAGAGGAGCTTATACCTCTGTTTGTTTCTTTGCTGTTCACGGGCATCTTGTATTGCCTGCCCCAATTCGGGAAAGTCAAAGTTTTTAGCATCATTGCTCAATTTTCTCACCACCAGTACAATTAGATTTATATGAAAGCCTTTGGCTTTCATAGTTTGGATGGCCATGCGGCCTGTCGCACGGCAGGCTGAACAAAATGAGGGTTACTATATATTGTACAGAAATGAGAGATATAATTTCCTGTTTGCAGAGATTAGTTTTTACTTTTGAGATTTGCTGCAAGTTGGTGGAGTATTTGCTGTATCTAAATAAACACTACCCCATCACACATAGCATCTAAGATTGGGGCGAGGTATTCTGTTCGTGATTACATGAGCAAAAAGGTAGAGCAGGAAAAGTTGGAAAAAATATTATTAGCTGCTCATGTTGCACCTACCGCAGCAAATTTACAGCCTGTTCGTCTTATCGTTGTCCAAGAGGAAGAGGGCTTAAATAAAATCAGAAAGGCGGCAAACATTTATGAAGCGCCTCTGGCAATCATTATTTGTTCTGAACATATCAAAGCATGGACTCGTCCATTTGATGGAAAACAGACTGTCGATATAGATGCGTCAATTCTTACAGACCACATGATGATAGAAGCAACTGAGTTGGGGTTAGGGTCTGTATGGGTATGCTATTTTAAGCCCGATGTTATCAGACAGGAGTTTAGGCTTCCAGATACCCTGGAGCCAATCAATATTTTAGCAATAGGATATGCAAATGGAAATCCCTCTGACCCAGAAAGGCATCAGTCGCAGCGTATTCCTTTCAATGAGTTAGTTCATTAGATTATGGAATCAGACACGGTATTCCAAGCAATCCAGAATACACGGTTATATCCTGTCTGGGTACATACGTTTCACCCGGTTACACTAGACGGCATTAGTTGAGAATATAGGAAAATTACTGGATAATCTTGGGTTTGTTTCATAGCTTTTATTCCGCAATTTTTTACAATTCAAATTTTGTGCTTATTATTATGATATAAGCACGAAATTTGAAAGGAAGTGCTGAGAATGGATTATAAAAATCTGTTTGAAAAATTCAATGAGGGAGGAAAGCTGCTTTTGCCAGATACTGCGGTTGACTTAGTTTTGAAGTTGCAACTGATGCGGTGTAAGCCCCACTTCTGCCTTAAAACTTCGGATAAAATAGTATTTACTGATAAATGCGTTTTGTTCCATTTCTTCAATACTAATTTTGCACTCTGGATATAATTCCAACTGCTTTTTTAAGTGGTTGATAAATGGATTTTTGCTTTCAGAGTGCCAATCTGTATAGGCGGTAATTGAGTTTAAACAATTCAAGGTGTAGCTGCTATGTGCTGAAATGCTATGTGGCATATATGGGCAGATGAGAAAAGTTTGATTTTTTTCATAAAAGGATACTTTATCATCCGCAGTTAGCAGAATTGAGCCGTCTAATACAATACCCATTTATAGCGTATGTTATTTATTGCCATAAGTTATATTTCCTAAATTATTTTATGCGTCTGCCAGATACCATGAGTTATTTAATCACTGAGATTTTCATCTCCCCATTGTTTCATATGCTCAAAGACGGGAATGAAGCTTTTCCCCAAGTCAGTAAGGTTATATTCCACATGAGGAGGGACTTCTTTGTAATCATGGCGGGTAATAAATCCGTCTGCTTCCAATTCCCGAAGCTGCTTTGTCAGGCTCGATTCCGTAATATCGCCGATATGCCTGCGAAGCTCCCCGAAGCGGTGTATATCCCGAAAAGCGATGTAATAAATGATTTCAATTTTCCATTTACCGCCTAAAATTTTTTGTATGGTAGAAACTGTTTTGCAGCGTTCAACAGCCAATGTACTTTTTTTCATTCCTGCTACTCCTTTCTGGAGCAGTATAACATACATTTCCTCATAAATCAATGTACCGATTATGTACATGTACTACAAAAAAGTACAGTACTTGTAAAATAATTGTACAAAAGTATAATTAGTATAAATTACAGAAAACACCCTGCGGGTATACCTGCATGCACAGGAAACAATGCAGGTATAAGGAAACACCCTGCGGGTATACCATTTATTGCGAAAAACACGCCAACAATAAGGAAAGGAGATGTGTTTATGCACTACACAGGAACAATTTGGCGGCCTCCGTATGAAGCGGCATCACTTTTGTTAGAGGTAACGGCAGGCTGTACGCATCATAAATGCAAGTTTTGTACCTTGTATCATGATTTGCCGTTTAAATTCAGAATGTCCCCTCTGGAGGATATTGAGTGTGATTTGCGGGAGGTTAAAAGAGCAATGAAAGGCTGCAGCAGCGGGCATATTAACCGAGTGTTTCTAACAGGGGCTAACCCATTCGTTTTGTCCTATGACAAATTGGCTGCGATTGCAGAGCTAATCCATAAATATCTCCCGTCCGTTCAGTCTATCGGTTCGTTTGCAAGGATTACTGATGTTACCCCAAAAACCGATGAAGAACTTGCCAGACTGCGGGCTATGGGATATGACAGTTTGACAATAGGAATAGAAACGGGCGATGATGAAGCCCTGCGATTTATGAATAAGGGATATACTTCGGCAGACATCATAAAGCAATGCCAGAGATTAGACGCAGCGGATATTCATTACAGTTTCTTTTATTTGGTAAGTATTTCTGGGGCAGGTCGTGGAGAAATTGGAGCAAAATTAACGGCGGATATATGCAATCAGATACATCCTACGCTCATCGGAGCAAATATGCTTACGATTTATCCCGATTCAGAGCTTTATGCGGAAATACAGCATGGGAACTGGCATGAGGAGGGCGAACTTGAAAAATACAAAGAGGTACGTACACTCATTGAAAATTTACAGATACCTACCGTTTTTGCAGCAATGGGAGCATCCAATGCGTACCAGTTTCATGGACAACTGCCGAAAGACAAGAAAAAGCTGTTGGTATTTCTCGACGAAATCATAGGAAATGTCAGCGAAGAAGAATTACAGCGGTATAGAAAGAGTGTTCATCATCTGTAAATGAAACACCCTGAGGATATACCATTATGTGTAGAAAACTACACAAGAATAAGGAAGCACCCTGCGGGTATACCATTATGTGTAGAAAACTACACAAGAATAAGGAAAGGAGGGGCAATCATGCACTTTACAGGCAGAACTTGGCGACCACCGTATGAAGCACATTCAGTCATCATACAAGCTACCTCTGGCTGCACCTATAATAAATGCAAGTTTTGCAGCCTGTATAAAAACGAGTGCTTCAGAATGTCGCCTATGGAAGAATTTGAGGAGGATTTAGCAGAGATAAAAAGTTATCAGCCAAATGCCCGAAGAATTTTCTGGACGGGAGCTAACCCTTTTGCAATGAGCTATGAAAATCTTAAGCTGCGGGCGTTGACGGTAAGGGACTATTTGATTAAATGTCAGACAATGGTTATGTTTGCAAGCATCCGTGGATAGGTTACAATAAACTGGACAGATTTTTTAAGGTCATATAATATTACTCCGGCGGTTAAATATCGACGTTTTTACTTGCTTAAATTTCTATTTGCCGCGTTGTGCCTGATAAAGCGGGGCAGACTCTCATCAATCGTTGTAGCATTCGCTACAACTCATTCTTCTGCCTTGCAGATGAAAATTTATTCTGCGTAAAATTCGTCGACATTTAACCGCCGGAGTAATATAAAACCAATAAGCAAAGGAGCAGCCAATATGACCGAAACAAAACAAAAAAGAAAACCTCGTAAATACACAGATGAATTTAAGCAGCAGCTGGTAGATTTATACCATTCTGTCAAACGCAGATGTGATATCTGCCGGGAATATGATATCGTCCATTCCCTGTTTGACAAATGGGTAAAACAGGCGATAAATTACGGCTCATTCCATGAGAAAGACAACCGTACACCAGAGCATCAAGAACTGTTAAAACTCCGCAAGGAAAACCAGCAGCTTAAAGTTGTCTAAAAAAGTGTTGACAATCCACCTCTGACCACATATCGTAACAGGGTATTGCTTGTAAGGGTCTATGAAATATGTGTCTGACGTACAAAATGGATAAAACTTTTCTTCTGTGAGGTATTTAAAAGATATTTCCCTTTGCCGCGCTTGTCCCTGTCACGCCATGCGTTGATTGCTGCATAGTGTATAACAACTCTGCAAAAGGCGTTAAATGTGTGTTCGATATGTTCCTTGTGTGTTTCCGTGCAGTTCACGAAAATTCCCCTTTCTCCAACAATAGCCTGTCAATCAAAACTAATGCTTTTTGTAATGCTCCATCCATATAATGCTAAATGCCATAAATAACAGACCTGAACCAATCACTATGATAAGCATTGCAGAAAACGGAAACTGTACATTTCCAAACATATAAGTGATTCCATTTTCAGACGCATATATATCTATAATTTCTTTCGCTGTCATATACGTGCCTTTCACTGTCTGGTCTGTTACATTTCCAAAAGTTGCCATAAGCGGTTCTCTTGTCATTACTCTGCGCATAAGCGTTGCGCCGTGATGGGCTGGAATGAGTGCAAATATTTTTTGGATATTTGCGGGAAACATGCCTATTGGTAAAAATGCCCCTGTAAGAAAGCCAACCAGCGCAGACATAATTCCTGTAAATGTACTGTACAGGCTTACGCTTTTTGTCAACATGGCTGCTACAAAGAGTATGCTTGTTGCCGAAAATGTGTTTGCAATAATTAAGCACGCCATTTCTAAATTGCTCCGCATACTTAACCATTCGCCGCCGTTCATTACGATAAATCCCTCTGATAAGAACAGGCAGAGTATATTCATCACAATGCCTACAAGAAACGGGGCTAACCAATAACCGACAACCAGCTTGTTACGAGCGACTGCACTGACAAGGAAGCTGTCTAACCGGTTATCATTACTGTCCTGTACCATGATTGTAAGTACATTGAGGGGAACTAAGATGCAGTTAATCATCAATACGCCCGCCATTGATGTTGTGTCAACCAGCCAGCGTATATGGGCAAAGTCTATTCCCTCCACTTCGGCGTATACGTCCATCATTCCTTTTGCCATATAGTCACCAAGAAACAGACTGATAAGGACTATGAATAACAGCATATAAACAAACGAGAACAAAATGGATAATGGGTTTTTCAGATAAAGTTTCATTGTTCTGCCAGTTAATACACGTATTTCTTTCATTTCGGCACCTCCGTATGACCTGTTACAGTTAAAAATACATCGTCCATATTTCCTTTTATCAATTCAAAATCAAGAAAATCATCTAAGCTGTTTACTATTTTTAGCGCTTCATGGCTATCTTCAATCGAAAGCGAAACATAATCCGCTTTTTGCTTTGCGGTGTAGCCCATTGCCCGCAGTTGTTTCATGCCCTCCTCTGAATTGGGAAAACGCAGCTTTAATGTGTCTTTTCCATACTTGCTTTTCAATGTGTCTGGTGTTCCCTCTGCACAAATTCTGCCCTTTTCCAGTATCAATACATTGTCTGCCGCTGCCGCTTCCTCCATGTAATGCGTTGTGAGAAAAACGGTCATTCCCTGCTGCGTCTGCATATCCCGTATCAGTTTCCAGATGGCTGTGCGTGTTTGTGGGTCTAACCCTGTTGTCGGTTCGTCCAGTATAAGAATTTCCGGCTTGTTTAAAATTGCACGGGCGATTTCACATTTTCGTTTCTGTCCGCCGGACAGTTTTCCGAAAGGACGCTTCCAAATATCGGAAAGCCCAAATACATCACGCAATTCATTGATTCTGCAATGGAGTTCATCACCACACAGCCCTTGAAACCGTGCCCGTGTATTCAGATTATCCCCAACCGTCAATAAATCGTCTAAAACATTGGTCTGAAAGACGACACCCAAACGACTTCTCACTTTTGCAGCTTCTTTGTCTGTGTCAAAACCATCTACAATTATGCTGCCGGAAGTTTTCGGGAGCAATGTACAAATCATACTGATTGTTGTAGATTTTCCTGCGCCGTTCGTTCCAAGAAACGCGAACAATTCACCTTGTTTCACTGTAAAGCTGATATTATCTACAGCGACAAACTTATCAAATTGCCTGCACAAATTTTTAATCTCTATGATATTTTTCATTTTGTCACCAACCTTTCTTTCCATATCTTAATTCATTACGTTACGTTATTAGCAAGTGTTTTTTAAAAAAATTTTCCGGGACTGATACGCCCCGGAATGATACCTTGCTTTGCTCTTTATTCCTGTTTTTGATAATAAATGTTTAAGGCTTCTTCCAAAAATGGTTCTGCCTTTTCAATCAGTTCCCGTTCAGCAGGATTCCACACTTCCCTCTGGTTGTCAACTGCCAGAAATGCCTGTTCATGTTCGGGATTTCCCCCTGTGACTTTTTGCACCATTTCCGCCCATTCCATTGCCAGTGTCTGGGCTATCGCTTCACCGGGCATTATTCCGGCTTCATTGAATGCTGCTGATTTTATAGAAAGGCGTTTCCATGTATTGTAAAATTCCATTACATCATTCAGTGTTTGGAAATGTTCCCCAAAAACCTCTGCCTGTTCCTCTGAAAACTCGTAATCTCCCCACATAGAAAGGTCAACCTTGCCGAGTGACTGCATAAAAGTTGCTAACAGCGTCCACGGCGGCGTTTTTCCGGCACTGATAATTTCCTGGCTTGCTTCAATGGCGGCAATGCTGTTTTGGATATTGTATATCTGGTTGTACAGCATAACTTTTTGTTCAGATAATAATTCGTTGGAATTTTTATTTGTTTTCGGTTCAACAAGTATTTTTTTAATTTGATTTAGTGAGAAGCCCAAACCACGATAAAAAATAATATGTTCTAACTGAATCATATCACTTTCTGTATAAAAACGCCGTCCTCCCTCTGTGCGTCCTGATGCCGAAAGAACCCCAATATTATCATAATGCTGTAAAGTCCGTATCGTAAGCCCGGAAATCTTTGCCACTTCGCCTGTACTAATTTGCTTTTCGTCCATGATTTTCACCTCCGGCTTTATGATACCATATTACATAACGTAATGTACACAATTAAGAAATTTCAAACAAAAAAGGAATGAGAGGGATTCCGTAGTAGTCGGCACTGTGTGTAATGTGCATAACTTGCTGTCTTTTGGTCTTTGGCTTCTATGATTCGGAATAGTGTGGTGCTGGCGGTCTATCTCTTGTTTTCGGCTGCTTGCTTCTTTACCATACATGAGCATATGACAGCGCAGGGTATCTGAAAAAGGCAGGGATTTTATAACGGATGGACGAGGAAAAGGCGGTGTCAGCGTGGGTGCTGATGCCGTCTTTTACATAGCCGAATGAAGATTAAATTTATATAGTAGGGGGCGGTGATTGGGCTTCTTGAAAAGTCCATCATCCAGTAGTATAATAAAAGCTGAAAATTAGCAATGGGAGATAGACATAATATGAAAAATAATTTTATATTTTGGTTTATAATTTCTGCGGTAATCATGTTGGCTTTACCGTGGCTTGCAGTTTCCTTTATAAAAGGTGATGGAGGAATGGCAGTATGTTTTATCTTATTCTTTGCCATAAATCCGATATATTCTGTGATTATGGGCGTTTTTGCAGGAAAAAACATAAAAAGATTATGGGGAATGCCAGTCATTTCAGCAGTATTATTCCTGATTGGTTCATGGATATTTTTTAGCATGGGTGAAAAGGCATTTATTTTGTATGCAGGTGTTTATCTGATATTGGGGATAGCTGCCATGGCAGTTTCTATGATTATTTTTAGAAATCACAAAGGTAATGACTGATTTAGTTTCCGGAAAGATTGGTATTTCGTGGCAAAATGTTCATAATTGCATTTAAGACATGAAAAAATATTCCATATATCCCTGCGGAAGTAATTTATCCGCAGGGATTATCAATTCTTTCGTATTTGAACATCGAATTTTCTCAGTCAGCGTTTCTATGATTTCAGGAGAAATCGCCAAAATATTGTGACTACCTGTAATGCGTATCGTATATGCGCATACTAATGTTCCATTCCTCTTAGTTATCATCCCATTTATTTTACTTCCGCCTTTTTATATACCAAATACAAGACCGGAACAATGACCAGGCAAAGCACCATATATAGAGGTATCAGGAATGTAAAAACTCCCATTACATTTCCTCCAATCTCACACAGAAGAAATTCGTCATGGTATGTGCATATCCTCAGTAGCATATCCGGGAAAAAGGATACAAGGCGAGTCAAAATTGTAATTCTTCCAAAAAACATCGGCGCACAGGATAATGCAAAAGGAATTACCACTGCAATTACTGTGGAGCGTGTAACTGCCGATACTGTCATTGCCAAAAGTGTAATAAACATACTTCCGACATATCCGCCGATTGTAACAAAGAAATATTTTTGCAGATAAGTCCAATTATAAATACTCATCCAGTTGCTTTCTCCAATCTGTACCGGACAATTAGCGCCCCCAGCGCCCAGTGCTCCTAATATGATTATCGTGAAGAGAAGTATAGACGCCCAATATAAAACGGTAGTAATCAAAAATCCGGCGCCGATTTTTGACAATACTGCCTTGTTTTTTCCCAGTTTGCTTGAGAAGAAAATAGAATCCGCTTTCCATGAATATTCGTCAGAGAAAATTCCTGCTGCAAGAGCCCCAAGAATCACAACTAATAACGTCATCAAAGTCGGAAGATACTGCGAATCCAAAAGCGCTTTCCAGCCTTCCGCATATTCGTAGTAAAAAGGTGTCTTGAGGTTCTCCCACTGGCTGATCAGGAACTCTTTTTCTTTTTCCGAATAGGTATCCTCTACCTCTTCTCTGGAAAGATATTCTTTCAGACTATCCACTCTTACCTGATAAATTCCTGCCGCTTCCTCCGGCGATAAACTGTCCGCACGGTAATAATCCCACTCATCAAATCCGGCAAATCCATTATTCAGCATCTCGTGGATATCCCGAAGTCCCTGCTGTTTCACAGACGCTTCATCAAGATCAGGTGTTTCTGCCAAAATCTTTTGATTTTCCTCTATTACCTGCCTTAATACGTCCTCAGTCAACTCGCCTTTCCATTCATTTTTTACGGACTTCAATTCTTTCGCAGCTGAAATTCCCCGAAGCACTTCTCCGCCTTCCGTCGTATACGTCACATCCCTAAGAGTGAGAAAACCTCCCACTATCAACGCTGCCGCCAAAACAATAAGGACAATCTTATTCACCGGCTTTACAAGAATTTTTTTAATTTCAAAATTCAGCATTGCTGTCACCTGCCTTTTCTCCAAAATAGTATAAGAATAAATCTTCCAGATTTGCATCCACAAGTTCTGCATCCTCCATTGGCTTTTTCGCCGAGATAATCCGAAGTTCCACATCGTGAGCTTCTGACTTCATATTAGAAATCTTATATTTCTTCATGTATTTTTCCACTTCGCTTTTATTTACAAAACACTTCCATACGCTCTCTGCCATCGTTCCCAACAGTTCAGCCGCAGTACCGTTGTGAAGGATTTTTCCTTCTTTCATCAGCAGTATTTCATTCGCAATGTACTCAATGTCTGAGACAATATGCGTTGATAAGAGCACCAGCCGATTTTCAGCCAATTCGCTAATCAGATTTCGGAACCGGATACGCTCGTTTGGATCAAGTCCTGCCGTCGGCTCATCCAATATCAGTATTTTCGGATCATTCAACATTGCCTGTGCAATTCCTGCTCTCCGTAACATACCTCCGGATAATTGTTTCATTTTCTTCCTTGCCGCCTTTTGAAGTCCTACTCCCGCAATCAGTTCCCTGACTCTCTTTTTAGCCACAGCCGGGCGAATCCCTTTGATGGATGCAATATACAGCAGATAATTTTCTACCGTGAAATCCGGATAATATCCGAAATCTTGTGG
This sequence comes from Lachnospiraceae bacterium, assembly GCA_910575555.1. Taxonomy (GTDB): domain Bacteria; phylum Bacillota; class Clostridia; order Lachnospirales; family Lachnospiraceae; genus Petralouisia. Next base: position 119,458 of record CAJTFX010000012.1, read on the forward strand.
AAGATACCCTAAAATTCCTCTATATTTTCCGTCCAATTTTAAAATATCACGCCCATTGCAGGTAATCTTTCCGCTTGTAGGACGAAGTAACGTACAAAGCATACGCATAAGCGTTGTTTTCCCCGCACCATTTACACCCAGCAGACCATACACACCGCTTGTCATGGTGATGTTCAGATAATCTACTGCTGTAAACTGTCCAAATTCTTTTGTAAGATTTTCAATCTTAAGTTCCATCTTTTACCTCCTGAATATCTTTTTTTACTTTTTGATAAAATGGACAATTAACGCCACTATCGCTAATAACACCAATATCAGAACTGCTCCTGCTATTTTCCACATATTCATTCTCCTTTCTGCCCTTAGTTTACACAAAAAAAGGACAGTTTCCTCAACTGTCCTCGAAACAAAGGGTAACTGTCCCTGACCTGTTTTATTGATAAAAAAGCATTGCACTTATCGTAAACATTTTCTCACAATACTCATACTGTACCGTCCCCTGATATTTTTCTACTGCCGACAACACACTTCTCATTCCCCATCCATGAAGGTTTCTATCTTTCTTAGAAGTGTGTAATTTCCCATTCCGAATATCCGGTGAAGCTATGCTGCTGTTCGCAATTTTAATAATGATAAACTGATGAAGCCTCCTGATCGTCACTTGTATTTCCCGCGGTTCTCCTTCCGGCTGTTTCATACAGGCTTCGACAGCATTATCTAAAAGATTTGTAAGGATCGTGCAGAGGTCTACCGGATCAATCTTACAGTCCTTCGGATATTCTCCATGAATTTTCATGTGGATACGGTTATTCTCCGCTTTCTCCCTCTTCTGGCTTAAAATATAATCAATCGCCTCAATTCCTGTATAACGCTCATAGTCATATTTCATTCCATCTCCACTCAACTTTTTCAAATAGGCTTCTGCTTCCTCCACCCTATTTTCCTTTAAGTAGCTTTGCAGCAGTAGAAAATGATTTTTCATATCGTGATACAGTTTTGCATTGGTTTCATAAGATTCTTTTGCGGCTACATAATTCTGTTCCAGGATGGTGTTCTGTTGAATCGTATAGGCTTTTTCCTTCTTTTCCTTCCGCATCTGCAGCCAGAGGTAGAGAACCATCATTGCAAAAATCAACATAATTCCCATGGTAAGTTGAAACCCATTTAATTTAGCACTGTCTATTACTCCACTATGCAAAAACAAATAACAGTATCCCAGACTTCCAATACATACACAAATAATAGAGGTTGCAAAAGCTCCCCAAATCGGAATACTGCGCCTAATCCTTGTTATAACCGCATACGTTATCCCTGTAATGCCAAGCACCGAACATTCCGCTGCTGAAATTACACCCACTCGCTCTAACCCAAATGTGGATGTCCAGTCCATTGGTATGCTTATCCAGATTGTAGTTCTAACTAAAAGCGCGCTCATACTCAGCAATAGGGCAGTATATCCTATTGTTATCATGAAAAGTTCAATTACTTTCCCCTTATAAAGAATGCAATTTCCTAATAGCAAAGCAAAAATCACATATAGACTGGTTATATAATTAGCCCGGAGGTCGAATAAATTCAGCAAAATAATTCCTGCCGCAATTAACCCTGCAATCAGCACCAAAAATAACCTATGATGCTTTTTGTCAAACTGTTTTTCCATAATCGCCTGCGTCCACACAAGACCACATAACATCTCATTGACACTTGCCAGCCATTCTATGAAAATAAACACTCCCGTCATATCTGTTTCCCCCAAAACGACAACAGATTTTCTTTAAATTCGATCCAGTTTGTTTTATTGATCGTGACATTCTGCTGTTCCGGAAATAGTATTTTCCCTGTATCCATACCAACCACATTTGCCAGATTGATAATACAGCCTCTATCTGCAAAATAAAAATATTCCTGGCCTAATTCCTCAAAAACCTGTTTCAGTGGTTTACGGACTGATACCGTTCTTTCTCCTTCCAGATATAAAACAGAATACTTACCCTCTTTTAATACGTAAAAAATACTTCTATAAGGAATCTTTTCCAAATAGTTCTTGATCTCTATCATGTAGTATTCGTTCTTCTCTAAAGCATATAGCCTGTAGTAATCCTCCAACGCTAAAAACAATTTTTCATGGAGCAATGTTTTTTGAATATAACGAAACACTGAATACTCATAAGCGGTAATTGCATATTCCGGATGGGATGTTATGAAAATAATTTTTGCAGAAGGCATCCTTTCACAGATTTCTTTTGCAAGCTCCATCCCATGAATTTCCGGCATCTCAATGTCCAAAAGAAACAGGTCGTAAACTATCCCATCCTGCAAATCGTACTGCAAGTTTTCACTAGATTGATACGTGGTAATTTTACTATCTATACAATTCAGCCTGAAAAATCTTCCGGCGATTTCTTCTATCTCCATCAGTATTTTTTCATCGTCACATATTGCCACTCGTAACATCGGTACACCTCATTTGCACATTATTCTTTTCATTATACGGGTATCACTAGAATTTGTCGAGAACCTTCTATATTTTGAGTTTCCCCATTTTTTCCGACAACTGATTTCATCACAAAAATAAGAAATGCAAAAACACGTTCCAAATGTTATAATGCTTTTGATGAAAAGCAGGCTGTGATGCAGGATTATCTTTTTCTTGTAAAACAGTGTGTCAAAGAAGATATTTCTTAAAATGCGGGAAGCGTTTTGTTATTCGCGCCAAAAAGAACCGGAATGTCATTTATAACGGAAAGACCTGTAACATCATGGATGTGGCGTTAAAATATAAAGGGGCTTACCGCATGGATTTTAAAGATAAAAGCGGTAAGAGTGTCTAGTGCAAAATGAGCTGCATACCTGTACGGCTCTGTGAATTTCCAGCCAAAGAACTGGTTCTGACGATCGTGTACGGTTTTGGAAACGTATTTTCCTGGAAGAATTAAAGGAATGTTCCAAACGTATTTATGGGGTTTCCAAATTTATTTTTTATGCATTAGGCTATGCGATAGAGCGCGTGCTTAGCATGAGTCGGACAGGTATAGGGGGCTTCCTTGCAAAAAAGTGAAATCACAACAGCTGAATCTGTTTGAGCACTTTAAAATAGAGGATACTGGGATATTTGTACTCTAAAAATGGGGAAACTCAAACATCTTCAATAATAAAAATTTTCTTTTCCATATACCTCTCCATGCATAGTTTGCAAGTAATTGTTCTCAAATAGTAAGCCATTGGATAAATGCTGTCTTATCTGTACTATTATAGCCCGCATTTTTGTAGAAATCTAATACCTTTTGTTCTCTGCTTCCTGTCAGCAGCATCATTTTATAGCAGTTACATTGCTTTGCTGTCTGCCGTGCATATTCCAGGCATTCTGATGCTAAGCCGCGTCCTCTGAAATCTGCATGGGTAACAACATTTTCTAAAAAAGCATATGGACGTATATTTCTCGTCAAATTAGGAATAATAACACATACGCACGAAGAGACAATTTTTCCGGAGACCTCATTTACAATCAAGTGATGGTTTTCGTCCTCTAAAATCTGTTTCCATGCATGGGTCAAACAATCAGACTGTTCAGGAACAGATTCTTCATGAAGATATAAATACAGTTCTAATATTTCTTTCAAGTCATCTTTTCTGGCTTCCCGTACCATTTTTATTACCTCCTGCATACCATTGTACAGGTAAATTTCCCTGTTTGTTTTCATTCTTTAAAAGCCTGTTTGTCTGCATCCGCTTCCTTAAAATCCAGCTATACCTGATTTTTGCCTTGTTGGAAATAAGATTGCAGACTTATTTCGTAATCGACCAAATAATTATACAATAAAAAAAGTAGTTTTTATATCTTTTTAATGTAATCTTGTCATAAATTATACCAATATATTGATGCGGTTTATTTTCGGAGGATAGAGACAAACTACGGACTGAGGCTAAGGAGTTCTATAGAGCCGTCATTCTTGATTGATACAAGATAAGAATAAAATTTTTGCTTTGTGAAAAAGAAATGTATCTTGTAATTAAAATTTGCATATGCTATAATGCCATTAGGCAAAAAGTAATGATGAGTCCATTTGGACGAAAGAACGAATCCCCCGACTGTAATGGCGTACAGTCGAGGGATTCTTCTTTTCTTTTTATAGTGGCAAAACACCCACCAGGCTATCTGCTGTCCTTATCATGCCTGTCTAGCCATTTGCTGATGAGGTGGCAAACCACACCTGCTGCGACAGTCACTAGAAAAGTAATGATGATTTCCATTTGAACACCTCCTCCCGTTGCTGGGTGTAGGTTGGACAACATAGGAATTATAACATATCAATTGATATTCTTCTATCTTTTTCTTAAAAGACATTACAATCAGGATTGTGGTTATCACAATCCGATTTTACAGGGGAAAAAGAAATAGCCGCCACTACTGCTAATAGTGACGGCTTACCTCATATGAGGTTATAGCTTTGTTGTTTGAGGGGTAGAGCCGCTTCTATGGCTTTCCCTTTTTCTATGCTTAATATAGCATATTTGGCAGTAGGATTCAAGAGTCAAACATATGTTTTTTGTGGGGACAAGGTAGATAAAAAATAAGCAAATAAACAACTTTATATTCAGAGTATAATGACTCTCATTGAATCTTTATTTGCTGCGGCAGTTTGACTATCCATCCCCGGGAGAGTATAATATTACTAATTATTTGAAAATCTGAGACAGTTTGGCAAAAGAAAAACTCCATGAAATCCAGAGAGAAGAAAACAATATCAGTAAGAAACTACAGAGGGTAACATAAAGGAGAAGAATGACATGAACAATGAAAAAGTGTATGCAATGAGTTTTGCAAAAATATATCCGCTGTTAGTTGCAAAGGCGGAAAAGAAGGGACGGACTTTAGAAGAAGTAAATGAAGTGATCTGCTGGATGACCGGGTATAGTACAAAAGAAATAAAAGACGCCGCAGATCATTCCGTCACTTATGGAGACTTTTTCCGAAATGCGCCGGCGCTGAATCCAAACAGGAAATTAATCAAAGGAACCGTTTGCGGGGTACGTGTAGAAACCATTCAGGAGCCGTTGATGCAGGAGATCCGATATCTGGATAAACTGGTGGATGAATTGGCTAAAGGAAAATCCATGGATAAAATTTTACGAAACTAACGAGGAAAAAACACAGATCAAATCCGGTACAGAGGAACTAATCAAAATAATTGCTTTAATTGTTATTAATTTTCAGATGGGAGGTAAAAAAATGTGGAAGTGTCCAAAGTGCGGCCGTACATTTAAGAATACCAATCAGGATCACTATTGCGGCGAAGCCCCTAAAACCATTGGGGAATATATGGAGCGTCAGACAGAACAGGCACAGCCTTATCTGAGACAGGTAAATGAGGCAATAAAATCTGCAATTCCAGACGCAGCAGAAAAAATATCATGGAGTATGCCGACTTACTGGCAAAAACGCAATCTGATCCAGTTTGCGGCTTTCAAAAAGCATATAGGGCTGTATCCCGGCCCTGAAGCGGTGAAAGCATTTGAAGAAAAGCTGAAAGGTTATAAGACAAGCAAAGGGGCCATACAGCTTCCTTATGATAAACCGCTTCCCCTTGAATTGATCGGAGAGATTGCAAAATGGTGTGAAAAGGAGAATGCCCGGTACTATGAACGAAAAGATTCTGATTGTTGATGATGAAGAGGAAATAGCAGATTTACTGGAGCTTTATCTGAAAAGCGACGGTTATAACGTATATAAGTTTTATAACGGGATGGACGCCCTGCAATGTGCAGAGTCAGAAAAAATGGATCTGGCAGTCTTAGACGTGATGCTTCCGGATGTAGATGGGTTTCAAATCTGCAAAAAGATCCGGGAACAGCATTTCTATCCGATCATTATGCTGACTGCAAAGACAGAAGATATTGATAAGATCAAGGGTCTTACCATCGGCGCGGATGATTACATCACTAAACCATTCAACCCTCTGGAAGTTACCGCCAGGATAAAGACACAGCTTCGCCGTTATGTCCAATATAATCATGCCGCAGGGATGGAACAAAAAAATGCGCCGGTGATGGAATATGATATTAATGGTTTAATCATCAACAAGAATACCCATAAATGTTCACTGTATGGAAAAGAAGTTACATTAACTCCCATAGAATTTTCGGTGCTCTGGTATCTTTGCCAGAACAGGGGAAAAGTGATTTCTTCTGAAGAACTGTTTGAGAAAGTATGGGGTGAGAAATTTCTGGATAACAATAATACGGTTATGGCTCATATCGGCAGGATCAGGGAAAAGCTGAAAGAACCTGCCAGAAACCCTAAATTTATCAAAACAGTATGGGGAGTGGGATATACCATTGGAGAATAAAAAGCTTCATCGCAGGGATGAACTTTTATGGAAAATGGGAAAGCTGTAAAAGAAACAAAGGAAATTATTACTCCGGTGGTTAAATGTCGACGAGATTTAAGCAAGTAAAAACGTCGATATTTAACCGCCGGAATAATAACTTAAACCAATTTCTTTTTAGTACAAGTGCACAAAATATCATTCATAAATTTGCCAGATATGCTGAAAAATAATATAACACTTGCAAAAAAGAACCGGGCAGGCTATAATGACAACGTAAGACAAAGGGAAGTGAGAGTAAGTGGGGAATGTAACAATCGTTGATATTGCAAAATCCTGCGGCGTATCAATTAAGTCAGTATCCAGAGTGTTGAATAACAGCCCGAATGTCAGTGAAGCCATGAGGGAAAAGGTCATGAGCACCATCAAAGAGCAAGGATATCAGGTAAATATGCTTGCCCGGGGCCTGAAGGGAAGCCGCACCAATATTATTGTAGTATTTGCGGAGCGTCACCATGAAGAACACTTGAGCATCTGGCATACCATTATGCTGAAATATTTGTTTACTTATGCCAAGAAGCGTTCCATGAAAATTGTCCTTTCGCCTTCAAGCAGCGAACGGTTTGAAGGAGACGAGACAGACGGATTCTATCTGATTGCAAGCGGAATTGCGGACGGTGCGATTTTACTGGAAAACATTCGTAAAGATCCCCGGGTAGATTATTTTGAAAGCCGGAATATTCCATATGTGGTATTTGGAGAACCGGAGAATCCCCATGTGCCGTCAGTCAGTCTGGACAACTTTGACGTAGGGTATAAGGGTGGTCTGTATCTGGCAGAAAAAGGACTGGATCAGATTGCAATGCTGATTGGAGAGAAGAAATACCTGTCTACTCAGAACCGTGTGAAGGGCTTTATGGCCGCTATGGAAGAAAAACAGACGGATAATTATATATTCACAGGAATTGATACCTTAGAGAAAGCTTATCATAAGGCAAAAGAGATTTTAGAAATTTACGATATTAAGGCGTTTTTTGTATCCGGAGATGAAAGGGCATTGGGAGTATACCGTGCCATTTATGAAAAGGGCCTGTCTATTCCGAAAGATATTGCAGTACTGGGAATTGACAATATCGCGTTGGGAGAATATTATTATCCGCCCATATCCACGATAGAACAGGATTTTGAGATTTTGGCAAAGGGATGCATTGATTATGTTATTAACCGGATTGGCCGGGAAGAAGAAACGGAACATAAAGCATTCAGATTTCCCTGTAAACTGATTGAACGGGGCTCTACATAGAATGCAGCATGAAATAAAAAACCGCTCTCTGTTATAAAGAGAGCGAATTAAGTGGCAATGTTTGACAACGTTGTCACTAAAAAATAACCCATAAAGACAACGTTGTCAAAAACAAAAATAAGGAATCAGTGATTATTATGGAACAGGCATTTATCAAAAAATTAGAAACAAGATTACAGCGTATCTATTCCAGTCCGGATAAGACAGAAGAAGCCCTCCGGCTGATAGGAAATTATCTGGATGTATATGAGATCGCGAAGGAAACAGAGCAGGATTTGTCTGAGAGAGACAGTATTCTGATTACCTATGGCAATACTCTGACAGAAGAAGGCAGGCCGGGGCTTGAAGTCCTTCATGATTTTTTAAATGAATTTGTGCAGGAAGCCATAGAAACAGTGCATTTGCTGCCTATGTATCCCTATACTTCCGACGACGGATTTTCTGTAGTGGATTACAGAGAAATAAATCCGGAGCTGGGAAACTGGGAAAATATTCAGAGACTATCCCATCAATACGGGCTGATGTTTGACGCGGTCATCAATCATATTTCCAGAAGCAGCAGGTGGTTTGAGGGTTATTTAAACGGAGAAGAGCCTTATACAGAGTATTTTATTACCTGTGATCCGGATGCGGATTACAGTGCGGTTACAAGGCCCAGGGCCCTGCCTCTTCTGACTAAGTTTATGACCAGAGACGGTGAAAAGCATCTCTGGACCACATTCAGTGAAGATCAGATTGATTTAAATTTCAATTGTCCGGCGCTGCTGGCGGAAATTCTGGACATTCTGGTAATGTACGGACGAAGGGGCGCTAAGTTTATCCGTCTGGACGCCATAGGTTTTCTGTGGAAAGAACCTGGAACAACCTGTATGCATCTTCCCAGGACCCACGAGGTAGTTAAGTTAATGAAAGATGTGTTAAGGGAATATGCGCCGGGCACAAGAATCATTACGGAGACCAATGTGCCCCATAAGGATAATATCAGTTATTTTGGAGAAAATGGAAATGAGGCGGATTTGGTTTATCAATTTCCGCTGCCGCCCCTTACCATGCATACCTTTTTATCAGAAAATGCGGAGGTTTTGTCGGAATGGATGGAAACGCTTCAGCTGCCCAGTGAAAAGGTTACATATTTTAATTTTTTAAGCTCCCATGACGGCATAGGGGTTCGCCCCACAGAGGGAATTCTTACAAAAGAACAGCAGCAGGCATTGATCGATGCAACTTTGAAAAATGGCGGGGCTGTATCTTATAAAAATAACGGGGACGGAACCAGGAGCCCTTATGAACTGAATATCAACTATCAGGATGCACTGGCAGGGCCGGAAAGTTCCGATGCAGAGAGAATCGGCAAATTTCTGGCGGCGGAAACATTGCTTTTATCCCTGCAGGGCGTTCCGGGAATTTACATTCACAGCCTGTTAGGTTCAAGAAACGATTATTACGGAAAAGAAATTTCCGGCATACCCCGAAGGATCAACAGAGAAAATCTGGATTACGGCAGATTGAAGGAACAGTTGGCGGAGGATACAAACCGGAAGCGGATTTTTGACACGCTGATTCAGAGATTGAATATCCGCAGAAACGAAAGCGCATTTTCCCCGGCAGCGGGCCAGAAAGTCCGGAAAGAAAATAAAAAAATAATAAATATTATCAGAAGCAATGACAGAACCGGTGAGACAATCCATGTGCTGATTAATGTGTCAGGGCAGGAGCAGACCGCTGCTTATGAGGCATTAAAAGGGAAAAATATTTTAACCGGCAGCATGGTAAACGGTGCAATTACCCTGAAACCATGGGAATGCGCCTGGGTAAAGGAATCAGGAAAGTGATTGTAACAGAAAAGAGAGATTCTGTTAACAATAGAAAAGGAGAGAAGGATTATGAAAAGAAGATTAATCAGTGCATTGCTCATTACAGTAATGGCAGCGACAATGGTTGCAGGATGCGGCAAGAAATCAGGAGAATCAGGTAAATCAGGAGACGGAAAGGTGCATATCCAGTTTATGCATATGCAGGTGGAACAGGAGAGACAGGATGCTGTTTCGGGTATCATTGACAAGTTCCAGAAAGCAAATCCGGATATTATTGTAGAATCCGTTCCGGTAAATGAGGATGATTATGATTCAAAAATTGCAACGCAGGGAGGAAACGGGGAACTTGCTGCAGTTGTAGAGTACAGCCAGGATCAGGCAAAAACAAGTGTTGCAAATCAATTTACAGATGTTGACGCAGTAAAAGAAGTTGTAGACGCCAAAGGCGAAGATGCATTCTATGAGGGCGCATTGAAAGTAACAAAAACAGAGGACGGATCAAGTTATGTAGGCGTTCCGGTAAGCAGCTGGGTACAGGGAATCTGGGTGAATGAAGCAATGTTAACAGAGAAAAATTTATCCGTTCCGACCACCTGGGAAGAGGTACTGGCGGTAGCTGAGGCATTCCATGATCCCGGGAATCAGATGTACGGCATTGCCCTTCCAACCTCTGACAGCGCATTTACAGAGCAGGTATTTTCCCAGTTTGCCCTTTCAAACGGAGCAAATGTATTTGACGGAAACAAAGGCGTAACGGTAGATACCCCTGAGATGAAGGAAGCATTGGAATATTATAAGAGTCTGGCGGCATTCTCCATGCCCGGATCTACGGAAGTTGCAGACGTTAACGACGCATTTGTAGGAAAACACGCGCCTATGGCAATGTACTCCACCTATATTCTCGGAAATGTAAAGGACGCGGGATTTGCAGATGATCTCACCCTGGTTCTTCCAAACAGAAAAACAGAAGCGGCATACGGATGTATTACAGTTCTTGGAATTGCAGCCGGCATGGATGAGGAAAGGACAGAAGCAGCTAAGAAATTCGTAAGCTTTATGTTAGAGGATGAGAACAATGTAGACTGGCTGAATATGGCGCCGGGCGGAGTTCAGCCGGTAATTAAGTCTGTGGATGAAATGCCGGAATATACAGATCTGGAAGCCAGAAAAGCATACGTTCATATGAAAGAAGAGATTGGAAACGCTGTGGCAAATCTTCAGTTATTCGGCGCAGTTGACGGAAAGAACTTCACAGAAATGGGAGATGTTACCAATACAGGAGTAATCAGCAAAATGGTTAACAATGTAGTGGTACAGAATGCAGACGTTGCTGCAGAGCTTTCAACGGCTCAGGCGGCAGTTGAGAAGCTGATGAAATAATCACAGATATGGGAGAGAATGCGGTGGGAAAGTACACCTGTTTGTCCAATGGCTGGCTGTTTTTTGAAAGATGAATGCTAGGCGGCCAGTTCTCTCCCATTTTTTAAAAGGAAGGATGAAAATGAGTATAAAGAAAAAAAAGCTGGGTGGAAGCGATACAAAATTTGCAATGTTTCTTCTGTCGCCAAGTATTCTTTTACTGGTGATGCTGATTGGTTATCCGCTTATTTATAATATCGTAATCAGTTGTCAGGATGTTCCCCTGAACCCAAACCTGCCTTCAGAATTTATCGGGCTGCAGAATTATATAGAAGTATTTAAAGATCCGGAATTTTATAAATCCGTATTTGTAACCTTATCATTTACCGTAGTTGTGACAGGGATCAGCACAGTGCTGGGTCTGATATTATCAGTATTTTTGAACCGTCCATTTTTCGGAAAGAAACTGGTGAATTCCATTATCATTCTTTCCTATGTGGTTCCGGCAGTCTGCCTGATTTTTACCTGGCGGTATATGTTTAATAATATTTACGGAATTATGAATTATTTTGTAATAGATGTGCTTGGAATTACAGACAAAGCGCCGCTGTGGTTCGATCAGCCGGCCAGTGCATTTATTTTAGTGTCCATATTTGCGATATGGAAATTTTTCCCTTATGCATACCTTTCCTTTAATGCCATTCTGCAGTCTATGGATAACAGTCTGTATGAAGCGGCAGATATTGACGGGGCCACCTCCTGGGAAAAATTCAAAGTAATTACTTATCCAGCAATTAAGCCCACGCTGGTTACTGTAGTAAGCCTCAGAACCATTTGGGTGTTCTATATTTATACGGAAGTATATCTGCTTACAAAACAGGTAAATGTGCTGGGCGTATATCTTTACGATATGGCCTTTGCCACCCATGATTTTGGAAAAGCAGCGGCTATTTCCATTGTTTTATTCGTGTTTATTTTTGCTTTGATTATGCTGATAAGAAAGAAGGTGCTGAAAGTTGAAGAAGACTAATAATAAGAAAATTCTCAAAGGGATCTGGTTTTATGCCCGTGTAATCCTTGTGGTATTGGTATTATTATTTCCATTTATCATCATGCTCAGCATTTCTCTTAAGGAAACTGCAGAGACCATAGGATATCCGCCGACAATTATCCCCCGGAACTGGGAGATTCAGCATTTTTTTGATATTTTTAATGCAAATATCTTTCCATTCAATAAATATATGAGAAACAGCCTGTATATTGCCCTTGCCACTTCCGTAATCGCTGTGCTTCTGGGAATTTTGGGCGGTTATGCGTTATCCAGGCTGAAGTTTAAGGGAAAAAGTCTGATCAGCGAAATGTTTTTCCTGGTGTATATGTTCTCAGGAATCCTGCTGATTGTTCCGCTGTTTAAGATGCTGTCTGCCATTGGGCTCAGCAACAGCCGGGAAGCGGTTATTATCTGTATGATTGTACAGACATTGCCAACAGCAATTTATATGACGAGAAGTTATTTTGACACCATTCCGGCAGAGCTGGAAGAAGCCGGAAGAGTGGACGGCTTGAGCAGAATGGGAATCATTTTCCGGATTGTAGTTCCCCTCTCCATGTCAGGAATTATATCCGTGTTTGTATATGCGTTTATGATCGCATGGAATGATGTGTTGTTTGCATCTATTTTCATTGATTCGCCGGAGCTTATGACAATTCCCATTGGATTGAATTCACTGTTTAACACACCGGATTATATCTGGGGACGTATGATGGCGGCTTCTCTGGTTACCTCGCTTCCCATTGTAATTATGTACGGCTTCAGCCAGCGGTTGATTAAGAGCGGAAGCACTGCAGGCGGCGTAAAAGGTTAAGGCACAGGGAAAATTGACAACAGTTGTGTCCGGACAGAAGGAAAGGATTGATTTATTTTATGAAAAAATTAGTAGCGACGGCTCCGAGAGTTGCAGAGCTGAAAGAGTATCAGGACAGAGAAATTAAAAGCAATGAGGTTAAGGTGAAGGTGGAATTTGCAGCGCCCAAGCATGGAACAGAACTGGCGGATTTCAGAGGCACCACCCCTTACATTGACGGTAAATTTGATGAGGAATGGAGAGTCTTTACCCAGAGGGAGAAGGACGAACCCAGAGGCATTGAATTTGGGGATCTTCCCCTGGGCAATATGTTTGTGGGTACGATTACAGAAAAAGGAGCGGATGTAACGGAATATGAAATCGGCGACCGGGTCTGCTCTTACGGGCCCATCAAAGAGACCCAGATTGTCAATGCCGTTGATAACTATAAGCTTCGTAAAATGAGCAAAGAGGCGTCTGCCAAAAATGCGGTGTGTTACGATCCGGCCCAGTTTGCACTGAGCGGAATCCGGGACGCAGATGTAAGGCCCGGAGATCGGGTGGTAGTTATCGGCCTTGGCGCTATCGGGCTTCTTGCCCTTCAGATGGCGGCAAAAATCGGGGCGACCACAGTAATCGGAATTGATCCCATTGCAAAGAGACGTGAAATAGCCGAAAAAACCGGCGCTCACTATACTCTGGACTCCATGGCCTGCGATGCAGGGCTTGAGATTAAACGGCTGACAGAAAAACAGGGCGCAGACGTGATTATTGAGACAAGCGGCAATGTACATGCCCTTCAGTCTGCCTTAAAGGGACTTGCGTATAACGGGACAATTGCCTATGTGGCATTTGCAAAGCCATTTCCGGAAGGGCTCTGGCTTGGTCAGGAGGCTCACTTTAATTATGGAAAAATCATTTTTTCCAGAGCGTGCAGCGAACCGAATCCGGAGTATCCCCGCTGGAGCAGAAAACGAATCGAGGATGTATGCTGGGAGCTTTTGATGAACGGATATCTGGACTGCGAAGAGCTGATTGATCCGGTGGTTCCTTTTGCAGAGTGCGCAGAAGGATTCTGCAAATATGTGGATCAGCATCCGGAAGAAAGCATTAAAATGGGCGTGGATTTTTCTTAAAAATTATATGAATATCAGTACATGGAAGAGAGCAAGAAAGAAACGCTGATTTTTTAGGAGGAATGGAATATGCAATTAGGGACACAGGACAAGGATTTTTTCCCGAAAAATATGATTGAGAAATTCCGTTTTATAAAAGAAATGGGATTTGAATGCTTTGAGATAGATGGCAAAGAACTGGTGGAGCATTTAGAGGAAGTGAAACAGGCCATAGCTGAAACAGGGCTTCCGGTTGTTACTGCCTGCGGCGGATACCGGGGATGGATCGGAGATTTCATTGAGGAAAAACGGTTAAACGGCATTGAAGATTTGAAAAAGATACTCCATGCCTTAAAGGAAGTAGGCGGAACCGGCGTTGTGGTTCCGGCCGCATGGGGAATGTTTACCTTCAGGCTTCCGCCCATGGTTTCTCCAAGAAGCCATGAAGGGGATGTGAGAGCCATTATAGATTCCCTGACAGAGCTTGAGAAAACGGCGGAAGAAACCGGTACATACCTTTATCTGGAACCGTTAAACCGCTATCAGGATCATATGCTGAATACCCAGGAGGATGCGGTGAATATCATCCGCCAGGGGGGATTTCAGAGAGTGAAGCTGACCTCTGATTTTTACCATATGGCAATTGAAGAGGATGATATTTCAGAAACGCTGAAAAAATATAAAGATTATATAGGTCATATCCATATTGCTGAAAACCATCGCTATCAGCCGGGAACAGGTTCCATTGACTGGAAGCGGCATATGGCTGCGCTGAAAGAGATTGGGTACGACGGGCCTGTGGTAAATGAAGGAAGAATCCGCGGAGAAGATCCGCTGAAAGTGTATCAGGAATCTGTAGTTTTTATAAAACAGTTTCTATAACAATACAGGGGAAACATCATGAGTAAATTAAGAACAGCAATCATCGGTTCCGGACAGATTGCCCAGGTGACGCACATACCCAATTATCAGTCCATGGAGCATGCAGAGATTGCAGGAATCTGCGATACAAATATTGATACCGCCAGAATAGCTGCGGAGAAATTCGGCATAAAAAATTACTATGATTCCCACAGAACCATGTTGGAGGAATTAAAACCGGATGCAGTGATTATCTGCGTGCCCAATAAGTTCCACTGCTCCATTACACTGGAGGCTCTGGAACTGGGATGTCATGTATTCTGCGAAAAACCGCCGGCAATTACTGCGAAAGAAGCAGAAAAAATGGCTGCTAAGGCAAAAGAAAAAGGAAAAATTTTATCTTTCGGTTTTCATTTTCGGGCCAGTGAGCATATTGCATTTTTAAAGAACAGAATTGCAGCAGGAAAGATGGGAACCATCTACCACACGGAGGTAAAGTGGCACAGAAGAAGAGGAATCCCGGGTTGGGGATGCTTTACCAATAAAGAAATACAGGGCGGCGGGCCTCTGATTGATATCGGCGCCCATATGCTTGACTGCGCCCTGTATTTATTGGACTATCCGGAAATTTCTTATGTATGCGCCTCCAGCAGTGACCGTATCGGAAAAACTTCCGGTGTGGGGCTGATGGGAGCATGGAATCCCGGCCGCTTTACTGTGGAGGACGGAATCTTTGGATATGTCCGGTTTGCAGACGGAACCAGTCTGGATTTGCAGACATCTTTTGCCATCAACCGCAGGGAAAAGGATGTAAGAAGCGTGAAACTCTTTGGCTCAAAAGAAGGCGCAGAGCTGTTTCCGTTGGAAATTTACGGCGAAGAAGGCGGACAGCTTGTGAACCTTGCATTTCCATTTATGGAGATGCGGGACTGGCATATGGATTTGGATGTGAATTTTGTAAATGCATGTCTCGGGACGGAAGAACCTCTGGTTACTGCAGAGCAGGGCGCCTATATTCAGAAGTTGATCTGCGGGCTGTATGAATCTGCGGAAACAGGAAAACCTGTGATTTTTTAAGGCGGGGGATAAGTGTATGATTCATTATCAGACAGAAAAAGAAAAAGAAAGATTATGGCTTTGCGAGAAAGAATTTTTGCCGGACTTTGAATTAAAAACAGAATCCGTATTTGCCCAGTGCAACGGATATCTGGGCGTTCGTGCGGCCCATCCCTTTTCCCTGATTAATGAACAGAGGGGGATGTTCTTATGCGGCGCCTTCCATAAAGCTTATGAAGAAGAGGTAACGGAGCTTGTCAACTGTCCGGATGTGACATGGTTTGAATTAGAAGCGGACGGTGAAAAGATTTATCCTGAACAGTCCGCACTGTCCTCTTTTGAACGGAAACTGGATCTTTTCAGTGGAGAACTTGTAATCCGGTATGAATTTGAATTGTCCCAAAACAGGAAAATCGCAGTTGAAAACAGAAGATTTGCTTCCATGGCTCGGAAAAATCTCTTTGCTCAGAGGTTTCAGGTGCAGGTTCTGAATGGGGATGTGAGAAAGATTAAGATCAAAACCGGAATTAATGGACAGATGACCAACAGCGGCGTGTCCCATTTCCACAAATCTGTTGCAAGGGTGTATGAAAAAGCAGTCATGGAAATCCGCAGTGAGCTGGAAGAAGGCACTGTGATAGAAGCTGCGGAATGCAGGGCGAAAACCGGCATTCTGTCAGAAAAAGAATTCAGCTTAAAGAGAAGAAGCGTATACGGCGCTTATGCGCTGCAGCCAGTTTGCGGACAGGCAGTTCTGGAAAAAATCACTTTTGCGGATCAGGCGGAGGATGGCATCACCACTGAGAAAAGAAAACAGATGTTGAACGCTTCCGCTGAAACAGGATATGATACGCTGTTTCAGGCTCACAGGCAGGAAATGAAAAAATTCTGGGACATTGCCCGAATTCAGGTGGAGGGAATGACGGAAGAAGAGGAAGCGGCAGTCTGCTTCGCCCAGTACCATATTGCAGGCATGACGCCGTGGCATACCAATGAAAGCAGCATTGCGGCAAAAGGGCTGACGGGAGAGGGATATAAGGGACATGTGTTCTGGGATACGGAAATTTTCCTGTTTCCGATGCTTCTGTATCTGTATCCCCAAGAGGCAAAACGCCTTTTGGAATTCCGGTATCATGGATTGGACGGGGCAAGGAAGAAGGCCCGGGACTATGGATTTAAAGGCGCGATGTTTCCCTGGGAAGCAGCGAAAAGCGGCGAAGAAGAAACTCCCCTGTATGCGGCGCTGAATATACATACCGGCAAAGCCAACAAAGTGTGGTCCGGCATTAAGGAATATCATGTGACTGCAGATATCGCTTATGCGGTGGAGCAATATAACAGGGCCACCGGCGACCGGCAGTTTATGGAAGAATGCGGATATGAGATTGTTTTCGAGGCGGCAAGGTTCTGGGTATCCTGCGCCAAATGGGAAAAACAGCGTCAGAAATACGGAATTTTTGATGTCATCGGCCCGGATGAATATACGGAACATGTGGATAATAATGCCTACACTAATTATATGGCGGTTTATTGTGTGAAAACAGCCCTCCGCTATGCCAGAACCTTAAAGGAGAAGCAGCCGGATGTATTTGCTGCGCTGAACTGGAAACTTCAGATTGAAAAAGAACTGGACAGATGGGAAGAATTTCTGGAGAAAATGTATCTCCCGGTTCCGGGGGAGGATGGTATTATTCCCCAGGATGACACGTTTTTAACCAAACCCTGCCTGGAAAACATCAAAAAATACAAGACTTCCCAGATTAAGCAGGCGGTTCTGTTTGATTATTCCAGAGAGGAAATTGTCAATATGCAGGTGTTGAAACAGGCGGATGTGGTTATGCTTTTAAATCTGTTTCCCCATCTCTTCGACAAGGAAACGGTGAAAAAAAATGTGCTGTTCTATGAAGAAAGAACTATTCATGATTCTTCTTTAAGTTATTGCGCTCATGCCCAGGCGTGCGCGGCAATCGGAGCCATGGAGCTGTCCTGGGAATTTTTCCGAAACTGTCTGGTGGTGGATTTGGACGAAAATCCCCATGACAGTACGGACGGAATTCATTCCGCATCATTAGGCGGGATCTGGAGCTGTCTGATTTTCGGATTTGCAGGCGTCCGCTATGAAAACGGGATTTTGTATTTGAATCCTCATCTTCCCGGACATTGGAAAACCATGAATTTTCGCATGATAATCGAAGGCGTGCAGGTGCATTTTCTCATAGGCAGCGAAAAGATAAATCTGACCTGTGAATCCAAAACCAATGCAGCCATTCAAGTGGAAGCAGAGGACTGCAAATACACATTGGAGCAGACATTGGAAATCAGGTTAAAGGCAAAAGGGAGATTGTCATAAATGAAAGCAGTTATTTTTGATTTGGACGGAGTCATTGTAGATACCGCAAAATACCATTATCTTGCATGGAAAAAACTTGCGGCGGAATTGGGATTTGAATTTGATCTTATACATAATGAAAAGGTAAAAGGCGTCAGCCGTATGGATTCTCTGAATATTGTACTGGAAACAGGGGGAATCAAGGGCTTGCCAAAAGAGAAAAAAGCAGAGCTTGCCGCAAGAAAAAACGGATATTATCTGAAGATGATTGAAAAAATAGATGAATCTGAGATCTTACCTGGAATTCCCCAGTTTATAGAGAAGCTCAGAACGGAAGGATACCGGATTGCCCTTGGTTCTGCAAGCAAGAGCGGAAAAATGATTCTGGACAAGCTGAATCTTTCAGATCAGTTTGATGCTGTGGTGGACGGCAATCTGGTGGAATTGGCGAAACCCAATCCCCAGGTATTTGTGAAGGCAGCGGAGCTTCTGGGCGTTCCCTGTGAGAACTGTATCGTTG
This sequence comes from Lachnospiraceae bacterium, assembly GCA_910575555.1. Classification (GTDB taxonomy): domain Bacteria; phylum Bacillota; class Clostridia; order Lachnospirales; family Lachnospiraceae; genus Petralouisia. Next base: position 137,985 of record CAJTFX010000012.1, read on the forward strand.
TGGAAGACGCCGGGGCAGGAATTGAAGCCGCTCTGGCCGGGCATATGAAGTGCATCGGCGTTGGAGACCCAAAAGTGCTTGGGGATGCAAATCTTGTGGTTTCCGGTACAGAGCAGCTGGCAAGCGTTAATCTTACCGTATTATAAAGATTGCAATTTCCAGTACGTTAAGGATTCAATTTACGGCACAATAGGGCTTTTAATTTATCGCATGGTAAGGACTGCAGCTTATGGCAATGAAAAGAGAATACATTGAGAAAATTTATGCCGGATTGCTGGGAAAAATCATTGGTATCCGCATGGGCGCGCCGGTGGAAGGATGGAGCCGTGAACAGATTCAGAATATTTACGGGGAGCTGGACGGGTATCCCACAGATTATAAAGAATTTGCAGCAGATGACGACAGCAACGGGCCTCTGTTTCTTCTGCGGGCCCTGGAGGACTGCGGCAAATGGGAGCAGATGGAGCCTCAGGATGTTGCGGACGCGCTCTTGAATTATGCGCCTTTTGAACATGGTTTTTTCTGGTGGGGAGGCTATGGGGTATCTACAGAGCATACCGCTTATCTGAATCTGAGAAATGGAATTCAGGCGCCGGAAAGCGGAAGCATAAAGCAAAACGGCCGCACTATGGCAGAGCAGATCGGGGGCCAGATTTTTATAGATTCCTGGGGACTGGTAACCCCCGGAAATCCGGATTTGGCTGCAGGGCTTGCCAAAAAAGCGGCCAGTGTCACTCATGACGGCAACGGAATTTACGGCGGAATTTTTGTGGCAGCCTGTATCAGCTGCGCATTTATGCAGCAGGATATACCAGAGATCATAGAAAAGGGATTAAGCTATATTCCGAAGGACTGTGAGTATGCGAAAACAGTGCGGGCCGTTATGGAGTATCACAGCGGCCACAGAGACTCCTGGGAATCCTGTTACCGTTTTATATTTGAAAATTATGGATATGACAAATATCCCGGAGTATGCCACATTATTCCCAATATTGCAGTGATGATCCTGGCCCTCTTATATGGAAACGGGGATTTTTCAGATACATTGAATATCTGCAACCGCTGCGGATGGGATACAGACTGTAATACAGGCAATCTTGGAACCATTATGGGGGTTTACTGCGGACTTTCTGCCATTGATGACCGCAAGTGGAGAAAACCCATCAATGATTTTCTGGCATGTTCCGGTGTGTTGGGTTCCCTGAACATCATGGATATTCCCTATGGGGCTTCTTATATTGCAAAACTTGCGGCAGCTCTGGCAAAGGAAGAATTGCTGGAGCCATTTTCCACTATCTGCAGGAACCGGATACATAGCTGTCATTTTGAATATCCCGGTTCCACCCATGCGATTCGGGTCCGGTCTGAACATCTGCACACATCGGACCTGTATCCGGAGTTAGATTACCATCTGGTAAATACCGACGAATCTGCGGCCACAGGCAGCAGATCACTGAAAGTAACTGCCAATGAGCTAAAGGGTGGAGAGAATCTGTTCATTTACCAGAAAACATACTATGGCCCGGAGGATTTTCATGACAGCCGCTACGATCCGGCATTTTCTCCCACCGTCTATCCCGGACAGACCATTCACGGCTGCGTGATGCTGCCGGAATACGGAACGGAGGCGCTGGTGGGCCTGTATGCCAGAGAGCGGCATACAGATACTATTTATCATGGCGATGCCATAGAACTGAAAAAAGGGCAATGGGAGAATTTAAGTTATCGGATTCCCCCGATAGACGGCGGTTTAATAGAAGAAATCGGCGTCTGCGTCCGGATAAAAGCGGACAGAGGTAAGGGAGTGACGGCGGCGGTGCTGTTAGATCATCTGTATGCGGACGGAACCCCCTGTTACAGTATCCGTATGGAGCAGGAACAAGAAGAATTGTGGACAATCGTCCACCGGGAAATCAGTCAGTTTACCAGGTTGAAAGGGCTGTGCTATTTAGAAGAGGGAAATCTGCATCTGTCCTGCAGTGATTTCGGAGAAGTCTATACCGGAAAATATGACGCCCGAAATTACCGGGCAGAATTTGCCGTTACTCCTTTAACGGGAGAAAAACATCTGGCAATTGTTCGGGTACAGGGGGCAAGCCGGGCCTATGCGGCAGCGCTGCTTCCGGAGGGAAAAGCCGGAATTCTGAAAAATGAAAACGGATACCGGATTCTTCAGACAGTTGATTTTCCCTGGACGGCAGGGAGGGAATACAGGATTGCAGTGCAGGCAGAAGATGATATAATAAAACTGGAAATCAACGGGAAAGAATTACTGACCTGGCAGGATCGGGAGGGGCCTTACCTGACGGGGGCTGTGGGGCTGGGAGTTCTTGAAGGAAGTCATTTGAGGTGCAGGTGTATTTCTATTTCTTAATGTGTTACAGTGAAATTATCAGGGGCGGAGGGTATAACAGACGTTAATATTTGGCTACGGACGTAACAACCGGATTGCCCTTTAACATACAGACTGGGAGTATAGCAGATGTTAATATTTGGCTACGGACGTAACAACCGGATTGCCCTTTAACACACAAACTGGGCAGCGTTTCGGCGAACTAACTGCTAACTTCGGCTAGGGAAGTCAGGAAAGCCTTCCTTCCCAAGTCTCTGTAAGCAGTGGATTTCGCCTTCACTAAGGACGCCCAGGAACCGTTTGCTTAGTCAAAGGGCAATCCGGTTGTTCCTGCGTATCGAAATATGAACTGATTGCTGTAGAGTTTATGCGTGTTTAAAATATTAATTTTGCATTAATTTGATATGTAATTAGCTGAATTATTACTGGAAGTGTAAAGATTCAGTTTGATTGGTAACCAATTGCGACAATTTCTTAATATTTCTTTACACAGGAAATGCGGGTGTATTCCTAATTTTAAAATAAACAGTTTATGAATATCATATCTTTAGTACAGGTAAATTTTCCAGCCGGCAGAGATTTTAGAAGGCTTTCCTACAACATTTTTAAACACATCCCAGTTTCCCCCGTTATAGCGAACTGTCTATATTTCGATACACAGGAACAACCGAATTGCCCTTTGACTAAACAACAGTTCATGGGCGTATTTTGTGGAGACGAAATCCACTGCTTACGGAGACTTGGGAAGGAAGGCTTTCCTGACTTCCCTAGTCGAAGTTAGCAGTTAGTTCGCCGGAACATTGCCCAGTTTGTGTGTCAAAGGGCAATTCGGTTGTTCCGTCTGTATTCAAATATATTTAGTTCGCCGGAACATTGCCCAGTTTGTGTGTCAAAGGGCAATTCGCTTGTGACCTCTGTATTCAAATATAAAATATTTGCAGCAATACCATCCCAAATTCACAAATAGAAAGGAACCATGATGAAAGCAGTAATTGCAATTGATTCACTAAAAGGAAGTTTAAGCTCCATAGAAGCAGGCGAAGCGGCTGCAGAAGGAATAAGACGTGTAAATCCCCAGGCAGAAACAGTGGTGCGGCCGTTAGCAGACGGCGGAGAAGGTACCGTAGAAGCTCTGGTACAGGGAATGGGCGGCGTATTGCAGACAATACGTGTGACAGGCCCCCTGGGGGAACCGGTGGATTGCGTCTATGGCATGATAGAAAAGACAAAAACGGCTGTACTGGAAATGTCCGGCGCCGCAGGAATTACTCTGGTGCCGCAGGAAAAGAGAAATCCGCTGTATACCACTACTTATGGGGTAGGCGAAGTAATTAAAGATGCAGTTCAAAAAGGCTGCCGGCGGTTTGTTGCAGGCATCGGCGGAAGCGCAACCAATGACGGCGGTGTGGGTATGCTGCAGGCTTTGGGATTCGGTTTTCTTGATAAAGAAGGAAATCAGATTCCTTACGGTGCAGCCGGGCTGGAGGTTCTTGATAGGATTACGGATGAAAATGTTCTTCCGGAGCTTTCAGAGTGCGAGTTTCAGATTGCCTGTGATGTGACGAATCCTCTGTGCGGAGAGAAAGGCGCCAGCGCAGTATACGGTCCCCAAAAAGGAGCGACGCCGGAGATGATTCAGAATATGGATGAATGGCTTCTCAGGTATGCCGGGCTTGCGAAAAAACATTACAGAAAGGCAGATGAAAATTATCCGGGAACTGGAGCTGCCGGCGGACTTGGATTTGCATTTTTAACTTTTACCAATGCTGTACTGGAATCCGGAATTAAAATTGTTCTTACAGAGACACAGCTTGAAAAACATATTCAGCAGGCGGATATCGTAATCACAGGCGAAGGGCGTCTGGATGGGCAGACTGCCATGGGCAAAGCCCCTGTAGGAGTGGCGGAGCTTGCCAAAAAATACAGTATTCCGGTGATTGCGTTTGCAGGAAGCGTTACAGAAGATGCAAAAAATTGCAATCAAAGAGGTATTGACGCATTTTTTCCGATTCTGCGTGAAATCACTACCTTAGAGGAAGCAATGCAGCCGGAAAATGCAAAAAACAATCTAAGGGATACCGCAGAGCAGGTTTTTCGTCTGTTTTATATGCGAAAAGCATAAGATTTATAAAATTAAAGAAGAATTCGAAGATGAGAAAGAAATAGTAAAAAATTACAACAGGGGGATTTGCAAAATTCTGTAGTTTGTGATATTATCTTCTTATGCAGAAAATAGTCAAAGAATGCTTTGATTTAGAGATAGAAGAACACTCTGATATTTTATAAAGTGGAGGAAAGCAGATGGAACATGGTAATTCACAAAAGACTAAAATACAATTTTTTTCAGTAATTTCTATCTTCGTATTTTTAGTTGATATTTATCTGATTGTTAATATGAAGGAGAATTATCCGATACTTGGGGTTGCTGCCATTGCAACTTTAGTTTCCATTACGTTAACCATAAGCGCATGGATGAAATGGAAAGAACTGGACAGTCAGCGGGCAGAAGAACAATATGTGGATATTATGAAAGCTGAGAAGTCAACCCATCTGGTTTCCCAGAAGAAATTTCAGGACTTGGATGAGAAGCTGAATTTTATCGGTCAGAAGATTATGCCTCTGGAAAAGTCCAGTTCCGTGAATCAGAAGAAAATTGCTGATATGTTAGAAACTCTTATGGATGGACAGAAGAAGGTTGCGAAAGTAACCATCAGCCGGAGCAAGGAAAATGCAAATGCGCTGATGAATTCCAATGATCAGTTGTTGAAACAGATGGAAGAATTTCAGCAAACCATGTTGGAGATTAAGACGGAAGTAATAGATAAGCAGAATGAAATTTATGATAAGAAGCTTCAGAAGATGGGAGATAACCAGAAAGAAATTATAGAGAAAATTCAGGAATCTTCCAGTTTAATCCAGAATATTATCGAAGTAATACCTGGGAAAATCCAGGAATCTACAGATTTGATTCAGAATATTGTGGAAGCGATTCCAGAGAAAGTAGCTCAGAATCCGCCGTCTGTGATTGTGAAGGAAGTTCCTGTTGAGAGAGAGGGTTATCAGGAAGAACCGTCAGAAATAATGTCTGAGACAGTATCAGAGCCGGAATTGCCGTCGGAAACAGCATCTTATGTTTCGGAGGGAATGCCAGAGGAGACGGCTGAATTTGAAAGAGAAGAGATGCCCATAGCAACAAAAGAGCCAGAACCGGAAGAAATTCTGGAGCCAGAACTGGCAGCAGAACCAGAAGCTATGCCGGAGCCAGAACTGGCAGCAGAACCAGAAGTTATGCCGGAAGCGATAGAGGAACCGCAAGTAGAGGCAGCACCGGAAATAGAACCGGAAGTAATTGAGGAATCTCAGATGGAAACAGCCTCAGAACCGGAAATGGTTCTGGAGCCGCAAATAGAGGCAGTGCCGGAAACAATGGAAGAGCCGCAGATAGAGGCAGTTTTAGAAATGGAAGCGGAAGAGCCGCAGATAGAAGTGTCCTCAGAGCTGGAACCAGGAGAAACTGAAGAGTCTCAGATAGAAGCAGCGCCGGAGCTGGAACCGGAAGCAGAAGAAGAGCTGCAGATAGAAAAAGCACTGGAGCTGGATCAGGAAGCAGCTGAAGAATCTCAGATAGAAGCAGCACCAGAGTTGGAACCAGAAGTAGAAGAGCCGCAGATAGAAACAGCACTGGAAACGAACCAGGAAACAGCTGAAGAACTGCAAATAGAGGCAGCACCAGAGCTGGAACCGGAAGCAGAAGAAGAGCTGCAGATAGAAGCAGCATCGGAAATAGAATCAGAAGTTATTGAGGAGACGGAACCAGAGATGGAACTGGAGGCAATGCCGGAAGTAGCAGTGAATCCAGCGTCGGAATTGACAGCAGAGCCAGAAATCGTATCTGCAGTGGAAGAAGAGCCAGTGTTGGAAGTGGAACTGAAACCGGAGGCAATGCCAGAAGAAGAACCTATAGTGGAACCAGAGGTGGACGTAATTCCAGAACAGGAATTATCTGCTGAAGCTGAAGTAATACCGGAAGCCGCAGAAGAGACAGTAACAGAGCCAGAAGCAATGCCGGAGCCGGAAGTATTGGCAAATATCGAAGCAATGATGGATGCAGTTGGAGAAATAGAAGAAACTGCAGCAGCGGAACCGGAAGTAATTCCAGAATCGGAGTTATTTGCAGAAGCCAGTACAATGCCGGAACCGGCAGCAGAGCCGGAACTGGAACCAGAGCCGATGATGGCAGCAGAGCCAGAACTGCTTCCTGAAGCAGAAATAGAACCTGAACCGTCAATGGAAGCGATGCCAGGGGCAATGGAAGAGCCGGCAATGGAAACAATGCCGAATGGAATGGAAGAACCAGTGCCCAATGTTGATTCTATAATGGGAACGGGCAGCCAGATATTGACGCCGGAAGATATTGCTGCATTATTAGCAAGCGTAGATCCGGAACCAGAACCGGAACCGGAGCCAGTGCCAAGACCGCTGATAGAAGACGGAAACCGAATGATGAGTCCTGAGGATATTGCCGCTCTAATCGGAAATACTGCCGTAGACGGTCTTCCGGAGACAATCAGCCCGATCGAAGCAGAAGAAAGGCCATTAATGCCGGATTTGTCAAATCCGTCTAAATTGATGAGCGCCGATGATATTGCCGCTTTGATTGCTAATATGTAAATAAGTACTTATTGAAAGGGGCTGTCGTATTAAGATATACAACTACAAGATATGGTATAATTTCCATTTACAAAATATGTATCTTGTATGTTTACTTCTTAATGCGGCAGCGCCCTTTTATTTTATAGAAAACACTATGCTACTATGATGTATTAAAGTTTTGACTTTCCTATCAGATAAGAGTTTTCCGATCAGGATGCATACTCGCGCAAAAGTGGGAATGATTTCATTTGTTATTAAAAATCTCAAACTTCTATCACATTTTCCCGATAAAATAAAAAAATCTAAAAATAGGATATACAGGGAATAAAATGGAAAAAACGACAATACTAGTGATAGAAGATGAAAAAAAATTATTAAAGACACTGAAAGATTTTTTTGAGTTAAACCAATATCAGGTTTATACTGCGGAAGACGGACTGGAAGGAATTCAGCAATTTAAGGCTCACAGTAAGGAAATCAGCTGTGTACTGTTGGATGTTATGCTGCCTTTTGCCGACGGAAATGAGGTGTTGAAGCAGATTCGCTTAATTTCGAATGTTCCGGTGATTATGCTGACGGCCAAAGAAGAAGTAGAGGATCAATTGAAAAGCCTTTCCTATGGGGCAGATAATTACATTACAAAGCCCTATTCTCTGGCCGTTGTGAAAATGCATATAGAGGCGTTACTGAAACGGTTCCGGCAGGAGCAGGATTTTCTGACAGCAGGAGAGATAAGAATTGAGACAGGCGCACAGAAAGTATATGTCAGAGATGAATTTGTGGAAACTACGCCTAAGGAATTTGAGCTTCTGCATTTTTTTATGAAAAATGAAGGAATTGTTCTCACAAGAGATCAAATTCTGGACAGCATTTGGGGGTATCATTATGTGGGAGACACCAGAACCATTGATACCATTGTAAAACAGCTCCGGAAAAAACTGGGGGATAGTTCCTGTATCCGTACCGTTTACGGCATAGGCTATTGTTTTGAAGGAAAATGAAATGGAGAGAAAACTTAGAACGGATATATTTTTACGGCAGTGTATGTTTATAGTTGTTATTACAGGAATCAGCACGTTGCTTTATATGATCTTTATGCCTGTTTACTATGAATATGTGAAGGATAAACAAATTGTACAGGCTTATCAAGACATTGGAGAACTGGATTTATCTGATCTGAATGAAAAAGATTATGTAATGTTTGCAAATTATGAGAATGAAAATTTAAGCTTTTGCATTGCAGATGAAGATATGAAACCCATTTATTTAACAGAATCGAGTGATAATAAAGAAAATACAGTTCACCGAAGCATTGCAAAAAGGCTTGATTCTTTTTCCAGAACACCGGAAGTAATCAGAAACAGCGGAAAACTGTTAGAAACAGCCAGATATCGCGGCATCATAAAGCAGGATGAGACTGATTATTATATTTTAATCAAAGATATTGCCGCAGGACGAAAAAGCATTACCATGGCAGAAAAATTTTATATGGCGCTTTTCTTTCTTCTTATGCTGCCGGGGAGCATATTTATGACGCTTATGTGGAAATATCTTCTAAAACCTGTGGATAAACTTGTTTCTGCCACAGACGCCCTGGTTAATGGGAACTATCAAACTGAATTACAGACAGAGGGGCGGTACAGGGAGCTGAATCAGCTTGCAAAGAATTTGAATCAGCTTGCACAGCAGATGCAGAGCCAGTCAGAATTGTTAGAAGAAGATAAAAGGCAGATGCTTCACCATAATGTCCGTCAGGATCAGATTGAAAAGCGTAGAAAAGAATTTATTGCAAATATTACCCATGAACTGAAAACTCCTCTTGCCGTAATTTCCAGTCAGGCAGAACTGCTCGGATACCTCAAAGAAGATAAGGAATACTATGTGGAATCTATTCAGGAAGAAGTGGCAAAAATGTCTGATATGGTCAGCAGCCTTCTGGAAAATTCCGTAATGGAACATCAGATGGAGAATATGCTTCAGAAAACCATGGATATGAAAGAGGTAATGGATTATATTATTATCAAATACGAAGGCATGGTAAAAAAGAAAAGACTGCATATGGAAACATTTCTGTCAGAACATTGTTATGTGAAAGGAGATCGGGAATACCTGGAACAGGTTGTGGATAATTATATTACAAATGCGCTGGAATATACCGATATCGGCGGAAACATCCGGCTGACCTTAAAGAAAACAGACGGAAACATCCGGGTTAGCGTTTATAATGAAGGCAGGCAGATTCCAGAAGAAGATTTAGAACATATCTGGAGCGGTTATTACCGAAATAAAAAAGAGAAGAGACGGGAAGAAAAAGGATTTGTTCATGCAGGTCTGGGATTGTATATTGTACAGAATATAGTTACAATGCATAACGGAAGTTACGGAGTGGAAAATCTTCCATCCGGAGTGGAATTCTGGTTTACTTTACCGGAATACACAGAATAAAATAAAAGATTCTGCATATAATAATCAAAAAAGAGAACCCAATTGTGAAACATAAAAAAGATATCAGACAGAAAATGGCTGAGGCCATCTATAAGAAGCCTGCCCTTGGAAAAAAAGTAAGTAATATGGAAAAATCCCTGAAAGAAGTTAAAAAAATATTGAATGAGAATAAGTGACAAAGAGCGAATCCCTCAATTGCGGTACAGTGCAATTGAGGGATTGTTCTTTTAGTTTATAATGGGGCTGTTGCATTAAGAAGTAAACATACAAGATACAATATTTTTTAAAATGGTAGCCGACAAAGTAATCAGATTTAATTACATCTTCGAATACTTCCTCCCCGCGACAGAATGGTGGACAAGGGTTTAAAATGGCATTTTCATTTGCCGTATCCATAATTTTTTTCGTAATCTGATAGCGCTCAAAATCCCCGAGTATGTCTGCCGGTAATGAATCTGTACATATTTTGCATTAATTCATTTCATGGTTTCACCATCAAATTCATGATCTGGTTTAACTGTTGCAAACGCCGCTTTTCAATTTTTCCCAATATTCATTTCCCTGCATATAACAAAACGATTCATCTGTGAAAGATTCCAACAGTTTTTGTTTTAAGCCAACTGAAAATTCAGAGCTAACAGTTTTTAGATCCATATGTTGATAAAGTTTGGATTTTGCAAAATCACCAATTGTTTCAATCCTATCCAAAATATCCTGCATAAGCTGTGCGGTCCATGCAGCATCCTGTTCCCATGCTGCAATCTCCAATCCGAAACAAACCTCATTATATTTTCCCATTTCAAACGTGGACGCGGCAGAAGAAGAAACATCAACAAGTTTTTTTGCCATCTCATGATTGTCATCTTCCATATAAAGGGTACGCAAATCATTTAATGTCATTTGAATGTGCTGATAACCAGTAAAAATCAATTCTTCGTATGCGCGATAGGCTTCCGCTTGTTTTCCTGTTTTACTGTTCACAAGCGCTTTCTTGCGTTTACGTTCAGGGTTTTCCAGAGAGAAATAGTCCAGATATTGATTTGCCTTTTCATAATCTTCTTGCTGAAAATACGCATGGAACAGTGAATCTGCCGCTTGGTTGCGAATTTGTTCGTTCTTTGAGAGCAGACACCTCTCGAACCATCCGAATATTGTGTCATCGTAATTCTCTTTATCCGGAAGTTTTGTTGTTATTCGGTTCGCATTAAGGATGACTGCTGCCTGCCAAATTAGTTTTTCACAATTTGGATATTCTTGAATTTTTTCTTTTACAGAGATAAATACTTCATGGAAGCTCTTATCCTTCAGGTCTTTTTGAACAATGGATAGATATTGGTTAATTTCTTCATCTGTTAATTCATCCTTAAAGGACAGAAGTTCGTCTGTGGTAATATCTAGCAGCCGTGCAATAGGTGCAAGCAAAGTGATATCTGGCAGCGTGTTACCTCTTTCCCATTTATTGACAGCAGGAGTAGTTATGCCGAGACAAGCAGCCATTTCCTCCTGTGTCATTCCTTTATTTTTTCTATATTTTTTGATGACATCTCCTATTGCCATGTTTCACTGTCTCCTTCACAATTTCTGGATTGATTCTATGGACAGTATAGCTGATAGGGATTCAAAAAACAATTGAATGTGAGTTAAATAACAGGAATTATTTTTTACTGCCGTTTAACTTTGTTCCACAATTTTTTTTTTAATGATAGTGTATGACGAAGAAAAGGGGCAGACTGTGACAAAAATAATTGATATTTTAAAGCGCCTAATCTACAATTTCAAAGAAAATCAGAAGAAGCGGTTCGCGACCAGATTCGCGCCCAATATGTTGGTGAATTGAAAAAGTAAATTCCACTTTGTAAGATTAAATTCCGCTTTGAAAAAGTAAATTCAATAGGAATACAGAAAAAAAGAGATTTCATATAGAAAATACC
>CAJTFX010000013.1 GCA_910575555.1 Lachnospiraceae bacterium
TTCTCGGAATATCAGTTAGAAAGGCTATAGCCTTTCCGTCACTTTTACCTCTTTGCAGGAAAATCCCACGCAGAGTTTATATGCGACAACGTGTCGCTGCACTATCAAAGGGGGCTAAACGTGCGCCGCAGCTAATTAAGATGCTTTTCGCTGTCTTGCCCGCCGCCAGTTTGTATTTTTTATACTGCTTTACCGCAAAATGCTCCGGCTCTCTTTCCTCCAGCTCATCAAACATCAAATCAACGGGATTTTTAAATTCCTCGTCATCCTCCCTTGCTTCGCTGGCATTTATCATGTCAAGCAACGTAGTGAAATTCTGTTCTTCCTCCACGCACTCATACCAGATGTACCCGATCAGTGCAGTATAATAGAGCTTTTCGGCTTTCACCCAAAAATCCTCGCCGGATTGCTGCCCCTCCCCTTTGGTGTTTAAGATGATTGTGTTTACGAGTTTCAAAATGTCCTTCTCGCTCCGGATATAAACGAGAGGGTTGTAGTGCATGGACTTTTTAAAGTTAATGGTATTCAGCACTTTCACCCGGTAACTGTTCTTTAAGAGCATTTTTCCGCACTCTACTAACACTGTCCCCTTCGGATCGGTGACAACATATGATGAGTGCATCTGCATCAGGTATGAGGTAGGCACCCTGCGCCTTACTGGCTTTCGCCAGCAGGTTTCAGGGAGCCGCCTCCCAAACCGGACGTACACCTCTCAGCGTATCCGGCTTTCCATGAATCACCTTGATTCTCTGGTTTCGTGTAAGAGTTCAAAGCAGTCAGGACAGAGTGCAAGAGATTTTCTCCGCATCTCCAACATTTTCTTTTCAAATATATCCCTGCCCTTCAGCGATTTCAGCGTCCTTACATGGTGCATACATAAATACTCTGCCTGCTCCCCACATATTTCGCATTTTCCGGCTTTGATTCGGTTGATTATCGTATGCCTGCTGTCGTATTTCTTATAGTTCGGCATAACATCCGACACATTGTCATAGCCGTCGCTGTGCTTCTTAAATCCATCATGGTAAAACTCACAGTATTTCCTCCCTTTTGTTGTGTCATAGGGGATTCTTAGCACTTTGTCTACCATGAAACGCTTTTTAATGGCACTGACTTTTGTCCTGTGTTTTCCCGCCAGGGTTTTCAGCATACTATAACGCACCATGTAGTAATACTTGTGCAGTACGCCGACATTTTCCGCAATGCGGTAGAAATTATATAACCCTCGGATTTCCGAATTGAATGTTGATACAATATCAGCATCATTCCGGTTCATCAGGTCTTTCCTCGGCATCGGTCTCCACGTTTCTTTGCCTGTGCCTTTGTTGCGCTTGACTTGTATCGCCCCACGCTCCATAGCCTTTTTAATCCATTTTTCTTTAGGCACATACAGGAATACTTTTCCGTTCCACACACGTTTCATGTCGCCGTTTTTACACCGCTTCATGCTTTTAGAGCGCATCACTTTGAAGTCATATCCCAAGTACCTCACCGGCTTGCTGGCATGGGTGATTTCCGTCTTTTCTTCGGACATTTCAAGGTGCAGCCTCTCTTTCAGGAAGATTCTCACATCCTCTTTGATTTTTTCTGCATCCCTTTTTGAACCAATCACACCGATTACAAAATCATCAGCGTAACGGTTGTACTGGATTTTCTTGTACCCTTCCTCAAACGGATTGTAATAATGCTGGTTCATCTTCTCCATTCTGGAATCTTTAAATTCCCTTATCAGTTCAGGAGTTGACTTTTCAGCGTCTGCCAATGCTTTCCGTGCCTTTTTGTACCTTCTGGACGCACGTTCGTATTCCTTCGTCGTCTTTCTGCGTTCCGGCTCACGGTCATACTTTTCTTTGTATTCCCGCATAAATTCATCCAGTTCGCTAAGGTAAATATTGGCGCAGATTGGACTGATGCCGCTGCCCTGCGGCACGCCGGAGTAGGTACAGTTGTATTCCCACTGTTCCATATACCCGGCTTTCAGGAATTTCCAGATAAGGCTGATGAACGCCTCGTCCGCTATCCTTTTCCGCAATAGTTCCACTAATACATGGTGGTCAAAATTGTCAAAGCACGCATGGATGTCACCTTCCACAACCCATGTGACCCCGGTGAACATTCTTTTCACCTGCAAAAGCGCCGTATGACAGCTCCGTTTTGGTCTGAAACCATGCGAATAGTCGCTGAATGTCGGCTCATAGATTGCTTCAAGAATCATCCTCACCACTTCCTGCACCAGCTTGTCATCCGTAGAAGTGATTCCAAGCGGACGCATTTTCCCGTTTTTCTTAGGGATATATTTTCTTTTTGCAGGCTTTGGCTGGTATGTCCTGTTTCGTATTGATTCGATTATCCGGTTGATTCTGGGCAGGCTCATATTATCCAGTGTCTGCCCGTCTACCCCCTGCGTCATGCTCCCCTGCGATTTTGCAATGTTTGCATAGGCAAGGAGATAGAATTCTGGATTGTACAGGTTACGGTACAACCTTTCATATTTGTAGTTTCTTACACTTGCCTTTTCTTCAAGGCTTTTCAAGACATGAATCGGATTTCTCATAGTGTCTCGCACACCATCCTTTCTGTTTTGAAATTGATTCACTGTTCCCCTTCGCCATGTAGACGGCTTTCCCGTCCCCGGACTACTATGGGAACTCTGTTGCCGTGGTGGATATTCAGAATCCCGCATTTCAGCGTTTTCATAGCCTTATGGCATTCCACTTTAGGCAATCCCCGTTTAGTACGGCATAAATGAGCGTTCCATGTTTTCGGTAAGTGTGTGACGTTCGCCTTTTTCCACTCTCCCGTGGCTGAACCTGTTCCGAGTATCAGCATCCGCATAGCCAAACAATGCGGATGTCAGGAACACTGGCGAGTACAACCTCTCTACGCCAGGAGTACGTCTTTTTCCCGATTTCAGGCTGTCATTCAAGCAGTTTAGCTTCCACCCTCATACATGGATTTTCATTCCGTCACGCTGACGCCTCTGAGGTTTCAGCGCCCCGTGTCCTCCGTCATGCTATGGTTGCCCTCCGGTTTCCCTTTTGGGGTTAGACGGGGAATGATAGGTTTGTGGCATATGCCACATGATACTTTTACCTACTACTTGCTCAAGGTAGGATTTATGCCGCCCTTACGGGCGCACTGGGTTTTACAAAAAACCTCGTCTTGCCCGAACCGGAACCGCCGATAACAAGGATATTTTTATTCCTCGCATATTTCGGCTGTTTTGGTCTGCCGGACATCATCAGCCTTTCCGTTTCTGTGAGAAGAACATTGTTCTCAAACACCGGATCGACATAAGGCTCAATATCTTTTGCTGTTCCCCACCTTGCAGAACCGTACTCCATGCCATGCCGGAACTTCTTGGCGTTCTTGGCTTTGAAATACACTATAAGGCGGAGCGCAATGCCGCAACCTATCCCTATCAGCAAATCCTTTGGGTGGAAACTTGGTAACGGGTTGGAAAATAAATCCTCCATCCCCGCCATGACCGCCATCATCTTTTCAGAAACGTCCTGCCCCGGCGATACCCGCCACAGCCACGCTATTTTGTCGCAGAAATACCCGGCAAGCACATAGGGGAGATTCATAAGGAAAAGTTTCTTTTTGTCAACATTCCCCGTCTTTGCCTTTAACTTTTCGGGGATTGATTTTAAGTCTTTGGCAATGCCCTCTACGATTTTACTCATAATGACTGCCCCCTGTCCTTTAAGTGTTCCCTTGCCCTCTCCCGGTTCTTGCCCTTGCCTAACTGCTCCCGGAACTCCGCCAGCTTCTCCTTTACAGAGATGCGGTTATGCTTTTTCTCATTAACTTTTACAAACTCCTTAAATGCCTGCGTTATCACGTCGGCATCCTTGCCCTTGAATAATACAATGTGCTTCGGCGGTCTTTCCGTCTTATCCTTTTTCACAGCAAACTGTACGTTGTATTTCTTTGCCACTCTCTCAAAGGACTTGATGTTGTTATCCGTCACCTCTATGCTCGAAGCGCCCATACCCTGACCGACCAGCTCTTTCACTGATATTTTCCCATGCGGCATCTGCTTTCCCTGTTTATGGTGTTCCAGATACATTTTCATAGCCTTTTTCAGCACGTCGGCAGTCAATCGGGAAGATTTGAACACAAGGGCAATGGTTTTCTGTGTCACTTCCTCCTGCATGGTTTCCCTCCTTCTTTTTTTATTGCTGTACCCCCGTCAGGGTGGGACGTACAGCCTGTGGATTAAATATTTCATAAGCTCTCCTTCCTGACCGGGTTATGGCAGATAAGGTTCTCTCCCTTCTTTTTCAGCTTCAATTATCTCTGCAAAACCGCTTTCCAAATCTTCAAAGCAGATAGGAATATCCCCCGGATTTTTGATACAGGTATCCACAAAGCGGTAACTGAGCCGCCCTCCGTCCTTTCCAATACTGACACAGTAGACAGACGCAAACTCCCCGTTTTCCAGTATCCACATCTCGCTTTGAAGGCACAGGACAAAGTTGTCTGAAAACAGTTCCCTTATCTCACAGCCTATCTTGCAGGCTGGATAACAGAAAAGCACGTCCGTCATGGCGAAGGGTTCTTTCCCCGTACCGTCATCCCCCTCCATCATCATCACGTCCTTCATGTTCCTTTTGATATAAGGGAATAACTGGCTGGAATAGTTCTCCGCCTCATATTCCCTCGGATCACTCCCATTGCCCAAAAACTCCGCAGAATCATCAAACTCACTGTCCTCATACAGCCGGAACAGACGGAGAAGGCACTCCCGCAGCTTCCCTTCCGTCAGACCTTCTTCCTGTAAGTCCGGCTCCCGCCCCTTTTTCGGTTTTCTTTTCCCCGCCGCTGAAAGGGCGGCTGCTACTTTTTTGTGTTTCATTTTCCTTCTTTCTCCTTTCCGCTTCTGGACTTTTTGTCCAAAAGTTTTATAAACGCAAAAAGGGCAGCTACAAACCGCTGTTTACGGTCTATAACTGCCCTCACGCTGTTTCTGGTATTTAATTATCTGTACCGGATTACCGGACACTGCTTTGTCTTTTTCCCTACTTTCCTCCGTTCCAGAGCGAAAACCATATCCCCGGTACGCTCAAAATATCCGATGTCTTTTTTCCAACTTATGCCGCATTTGCAGTGCTGTAACCCGATAAACTGCTGTTTCATCTTCCTTCCGCAGTCCGGGCATACTTTTTTGCTCCTGCCTATCTGCTTTACTTTCGGCTTGTCGGCATCTTCTTTCTTTTTCTCTTTCTTTTCCGGAAGCCCGTTCTCTGCAATCCTCGTTTCATAACGTGGCAGACGGTAAAGGTACAGGCTGTATACTTCATCAAAAGAAGCCTTTTCCGCTATCCCCTTTACCCTCTGGTAAATCTGCCCCACAATTTTTTCACAGTCCTCTCCTTCCGGCATCCTGCCATGCTCCCTGTAATAATCACAGGTCTTTTGGAACATACTGTCTGCTATTCCTGCTTTCTGCTTCTGCTTTAAGTCTTTATATGTCCTGTCTGCCCTTTTCAGGCGCTTCCTGTTTCCCAAACACACCACTCCTTTACCCTGATACGGTCTATTTTAGCAGAAAACGCCCCGAAATTGTAAAAAATATCTGCCACCTAAGCGAAAGCATCTTCACACCGGGAAATAAAATATTTCTTCTTTTCCAAGATTTCCTCCTGCCTGTCTTTGGAAAGCGACCTGAATATCTCGTCATAGTCAAGCTCCGCAAGCGGCGTACCCAAAACAGGCGTTAAGACCTCATGTTCATACCATATCCGCCAGAGTTCCTCAAACAGTTCCATGCTGTCCGAAAATGCCATTGCCGAATCAAAGCCTTCTCCCTCACTGAACCATTGCAGACGGACAAAGCCGAACCTCCCGGCATCCGCCACCATTACATCTGCCAGCTCATACAGTTCCGCAAACGCATCCGCCACTTTCCGGCATTTTGCCCGCTGTTCTTCCGTAATATATTTTTCCGCCATAGCGCACCTCCTAACTCACTTCTGGACAAAAAGTCCAAAAGCTATTGATTCTATTTTAAACAGTAGATTGTGCAAAGGTCAGCGCATAACACGCCTTCCCCATATTTTACAGTGTCAAACAAAAGGCACTGGAACAGCACGTCACGCACACCCGCAAGGCTGACAATGCCCTGTTCTTTTTCTGAAAAGCCTGTGCCGGGAATATCCATATCCGCCGATGCCGCCCGCCTTGCCGAGATACAGTGCGTATAAAGTCCGAGGATATATTTATCCGACATGGGGAAAACAAAGGTTTCCTGCCCGTAATATGTCACCCTGTATTTCTCCTGTTCCCCGTCCGGCAGCTTAAAGAAACACTGCACTGTTTCCAGATAAGTATGCCCGTCAAAATCCGGCTTTATTTTCTTTCCGTAATGACTGATTGCGGAAAAAATGCAGTTCCGGTCAAATATGGAATAAGTTCGCTGAAAATCCGGCTTCCTGCCCCTGATGTTCATATAAACATTGCTCCCCGTCCCATTTACGGCAAATTTCCCATAATCGCCTGTCCGCAGCAGATAGGACAATACCTCCAGCAGCTTTTCTTTTGACGCAATCTCCTGATAGGGGGAATCGCCAAACTCTATCCCCACAAACTTTAACGGGCAGCTCCCCTTTGCGATCTCCCGTTCCATTGCCCGGTCAATATCCCGCATGGATTCCATTTATCCATCTCCTTCCGCTTTGGACTGGAACAGTCCTTTTTCTTCCCAACCGCCGCCATACATATCATGCTGAACTAACTGCTGGTAATAATGGTTCATGGTATTGGGGGCATTATAGAGGGCAGTCACCATGTATGCCCTGATGTTGGCTATTTTTGTTGTGGTTTCCTTCATACACCCAATGACATACTCCAAATGGGAACTGTCCAGCTTTAAAAACTTAGACTTTACAAGCTCATAAGGGTAATCCTCCCCATTCACCTTTACCGTCCTGCGCTTTACACACACAATCTCGCATATCACCTCATACAGTTCCTCATACAGACCTTTTTCACTCCAATCGCCATATTTCATGTGATGCTCATACTCAATATTTTTCTTAATGATTTCCATGTAGGCGCTAGCTTCATCCATCACATCAATCATACCATTATCCAGCTTGCCCGGTTCCTGTTTTTCTGCTTCACTGTCTGATTGATTGATAGGATTGGTATAACTCAGATCAGTATAATTAGTATTGTTATAATTAGGGTTCGATTCCCGAACTTCCGCAAGTTCGGTTTCCGAATTTCTTGAAGTTCGGTTTCCGAACTCCTGCAAGTTCGGTTTCCGAATCTCTTGAAGTTCGATTTCCGAACTTCTTGAAGTTTGATTATCGAACCTCTTGAAGTTCGGTTTCCGAACTTCTGCGGAATTGTCAGCATTATCAGCTTTTTCCGGCTCTCCTCCCGGTTCTTTCCCGGTATCCAGTGTCGCAAAATTCTTCACATAGATGATGTCCGGCTTGCCCAGTCCCCGTCTTTTCTTCTCAATCAGACCGATTCCCTTTTTGCTGTCAAGCTCCGCAATCACTTTGGCGCATTTCTCCCTTGCGCATCCCAAATCCTCCATTATGTTATCCAGGGTGTAATGGATATACACCCTGTTTTCCTCGTCAAGCCAGCCATTCTTGATTGACAATGCCAGCCTGTCAAGCATCAGACCATAAAGGAGCTTTGCATCGCTGGACAACTCTTTAAACCTTGCGTCTTTTATCAGCAGCCTCGGAACCCGGTAAAAAGAAAACTGTTCCGCTTCGATGCCATAATAATAGTCAAATTTTATTGTGCCATCCACGCTGATGCACCTCCCCTCTATTGTCTTTTCTTCCATTCATCCAATAGCTGAATGATGATGCCCTCTATTTCCTCACTGCTGCAGTCCTCCGCAAAATATTCGCTGATCTTGTCCGCTTTCAGTGTTACCTTCCGTTCCTTTGGCTTTTCCTCCGTCAGTATCAGGCGCACCATTGCAAGGGTAAGCTCCCCGGTCTTGCCATACTCTTTTATTTTTGCCGACTGCACCATGCTGACGTTACAGCCTTTTTCCTCTATGACTGCCTGCACCCACTGCTGCGCTTCCTCCGCCAGAAAGGAAATGTCAACGCCCTGTGAGAAACCGAGCTTTTTACCGTCCACCATAGCAAGGAGTTCATCAGTCAAACGGGAAAGCCAGATATACCGCTGTACCTTTTTAGCGTTTTCCCCGGCAGCTTCCCCGACCTCATCCAGTGTGTTTCTGCCTGACTTCTTCCCCTGATGCTTCATGGCTTCATATTTCATCTTGTAGGCTCTCGCCTTCTCACTCGGTAAAATATCTTCCCTCTGGATATTGGAATCCACCATGATTATCGTAGCTTCATCATCGGTGTAGTTGCGGACAACCACAGGCATCTCCGTCTTTCCGGCAAGCTCCGAGCCACGTTTGCGGCGGTGTCCGGCTATGATTTCATAGCCTCCACCCGCCCTCGGTCTTGCAATCCCCGGCACAAGCACCCCGTACTGGCGGATACTCTCCGTTGTTTCCTCCATCTTCTCATCGTCCTCCACCCGGAAAGGGTGGTCTTTGAAGGTATAAAGTTCTGCCAGCGGCGCATTGATAATCTGCTCAACGCCGCTTTCCTGTGCAGCACTCCCGCCGAACAAATCATCAAAACTTTCCAGAGCAACCTTTGATGCGCTTCTTGGTTTTGCGTTACTGCCCATCTGCGCTCACCTCCTTGCTTTGCGGAGCAAAGTGCGAGTCACCCTGACGAGCAGAGGTGATTACCTCCTTTGTCAGAGAATCATAGGCTGACGCCACTTTCCCCTTTGGATCATGCTTGTAGATGCTGACGCCCTCCGCTGAAATCTCCGCCGCCCGGACGGAAATGGGAATGACATTGGCAAATATCCTCACCCGGCTTCCGTATGCCTCCTTCAGCATGGCGCTGATGTCCTTTGCGTAATTCGTCCGGCTGTCTACCATTGTAAGCAGAATCCCCTCAATCTCCAGTTTCGGGTTAATCTGCCGCTTTACCTTGCCGACTGTCTTAATAAGCTGCTGCAAGCCTTTGACGGGCAGATATGCCGCCTGTACGGGTATCAAGATGCTGTCGGCGCTGGCAAAGGCGTTTATGGTAATCATACCGAGGGAAGGCATACAATCAATCAAGATATAATCGTAATTCTCCCGGACAATCTCTATGTATGACCGGAGTACCGTTTCCCGGCTCATAACATTCACAAGGGAAACTTCCAGACCGGAAAGTTCAATGTTCCCCGGCATAAGGTCTATCCCTTCCTCATGGTGGAGAATGCCTTCTCCCGGCTCTACTTCCCCGTCATTGATTAAGTTCCCCATAATGGTTGCAAGCGTGACTTCCAGACTGTCCGGCTCTGTAAAGCCTAAACTTGCGGTCAGACTGCCCTGTGCGTCCGCATCAATCAAAAGCACTTTCTTTCCCTGTTTTGCAAGTCCTATGCCTAAATTGCTTGTAGTGGTGGTCTTGCCCACACCGCCTTTCTGGTTTGCGATTGCGATTATTTTACACATGATAATTCTCCTTTGCTTCTACTAATTTTCTTTTACGTTGCTTTTCCTGACTTCCACATAAGTCCTGTAATATTTCTTTGTCCCTTTGTTTGGGAACATATCGGAAAACTCCGTCACCTCGATTTTCGGGTTACGCTGTAAAATCTTCCCGAACCACTTAATATCGTTCTTCGTTCCCATAAGCCTGACTTTTAACATCAATCCCGTCCTCCAAGCATGGCGTACAAGTTGTGGTTATATGTTACATATTCCGGATAACGAATCTGTACCGCCTGCCAAAAATAAGGCGCATAGGCACAGCAGAACAGTTCTTCCACTGTGTACCGTCTGCACTCGTCCACCTGTTCCTCCGCATCATCATAGTCAAGGACACTCGGCGTACCATTGCAGTAAAGGTTAAACGCCATCCTGACTACTTTTAAGCTCCCGCTGGTCTGCCAGCCTTCATGCAGACACTCCGTTTTTACACAGCCTGTCTTAAAGTTATAAATGCTGTTGATATTTCTTCTTGTGTCATCGCTGATACCAAGACAATATACAAGCGCTTTGTGGTACACGTCCTGATACCTGACCTCTTTCAATTTCTCGTAGTAGAATTTTTCATGTGCATCGCTGATAAAAGTAATCGCTTTCTCTGCACTTAACGCTGTATTGTTCTTCATAAATTCATTCCTCCTATTATTTTGAATTTGTAAAAAGAAATAGGACTAAGCTAGTTTTAACAGCATTTCTGCCATTCACTAATTTAGTCCTATCTAAATCATCAATATGAAATTGTTTACCTTCTACCCTCCTTATGCTATACTAAAACCAGTAACTCATTGCTTTCAGGCACTTTGAGTTACATTACTGACATTTCTTCCTATTTTCTTTTGAATCGGCGCCGTCCAAATGAAAAATCAGAAATGCTTTGATGCAAAACTACATTTTTTCATTAGGACTAAATTCGGCGGAAACCCTTGATTTCTCAATGGATTTTTCAACCTGTCATTATAATAACTCAAAGCCCGGCAGGGGTTGCGGCCCATCCCAGGCCGAAAACATTGGCAATGATATTTGTGGAAATGTATTCATTTGCTTTATGCCCTTTTGGAATAGCGGGAAACATAAATCGCAGGAATGGGTTCAGGGTGCGGGCCGCGCCGGAAATAATGCCGCAGTTTTCTGCAATCCGCATCAGCCCCACCCACAGGGACATAACGCCCAGCATGGTGATGCAGAGAGCCACGGCTTCTTTGGAGGAATCCAGGGCGGCATTGGTGACAGCCGGAAGGTTACCGGTGAAAGCGGCATAGACAATGCCGATGACAATCATAAAACCCCATAAGTAATTCAGCATATATTGTTCTCCAAAAGATTCAGTTGTTTATATCCTATGCAGCAGGAGAGAAAATGTGCGGGGTTTTAAATGGTTTTTATTACTCCGGCGGTTAAATATCGAAACAGAATGTGATATTTAACCGCCGGAGTAATAGTTTCTTTACTAAGGCTTCTGCATGTTATATGACTTGTTCTTTCACCAGCCCTTCAATGGCGCTGGTGTATGTTCCGGTAGTGACAAGGCTCACGGTAGATTCAATATAAGTTCCGATACTGTTTATTTTTTCCGGAGGCGCGGCATAAAACACCTGAAAATGATTATCTTCCAGGTATTTTACCATTTGCTCAATCCGTTCTTTGGACAGGGCGGAAAAGGCTTCGTCTATAAAAGCCAGACGGGCGCAGCAGGTCTGCCTTGGGTAACACTGCAGCAGGCTTGCGGCCAGAATAATGAAATACGGCGTCTGTTTTTCTCCGTTGCTTGCAGAACCCTGTTTTTTGGAGAGATCAGAAATGATTTCACTGTCTCCCTGCCGGCTTATAATTTCCATGTCGTATACAAAATACTTCCGGTAATCGGTATATTCTGTTTCGTCCTCCTCTTCCAGTATCACTTCCATAAATTCCCGGATATCTCGTTCCATTTCTTCGTCGTCCCGGTTGGAATTCATATATGCTTCCGGGGTGTCCATGTAATTTTCCAGTCTTTTGCAGATGCGGAAAAAGATATTCCGGTCAGGCTTTTCCTTCATCACGAACTTATAGGTGTCTTTGCCAAATGGAAGGGCTTTTAATTCCCGGTTAATGGCGAGAATTTCCCCTTTGGCCTCACGGATGGTTTCATTAAGCTCCGCCACAAAATCATTCATAAAGGCATTTTCCAGTTTTAAGGACTGCTCCGTTAACCTCTGGCGCACTTCCTCAATCTTAATGTTTGCGATAGATCTGTATTCTTCCCGGAAAAAGGGAATGTAAGGCACGCCCCGCTTGTTGATGTCGATTTCAGCCAGTTTACAGTAATTCAGTTGGGCATTTTCCATCTGGCGGACGCACTCTTCCAGTTCGCTTCGCAGACGGCGGAGGGTTTTGGGCGTAATCACCTGGGGACTGCCTTTTTTGGCTTTCAGGGATTCATACTCTTCTAACATTGGCTTTTTCAGCTCCAGATGCTTCAGACATTTGTCTGAATATTCCTGATCCTTTACGTAGATTTCACCGGTTAATTGTTCCAGGGAGATATGATGGTTTTCCAGATCCTTTTCACATCCTCTGATGTCTCCGATCAGGACATCTCTTGTCTGCTCCAGGGTTTTATATTCTTTCTGCGCATCCTGCTGTTCCTGTATTACGGCCATAAAATCAGGGTTCTGGCTGATTTTGTCAATATCGCTGTGAATCCGGCTGCTGCGCTGGCATAACTCTGTCAGAGACTTTGGGGAGTTGAAATCATAATGCTCTGTCTGCCAGTCAATCTGTTTTAGCTCCTTCCGCCGTTTCAAGAGCTGTTCTTTTTGCTTTTGAATCCCTTCTTTTTCCAGTATGTGCGCCTGTTTTTCTTCCTCTGCCTTAATAAGCTGATATTTCACCGCATCCTGCCCCAGATAAAATGCCGTGTTTCCGGTATTCATATAGGAAACGGCATAGCTTTTGGCCAACATGCCGTTTTGCATCAGTCCGCCTTTGGGATACTGG
Source organism: Lachnospiraceae bacterium (assembly GCA_910575555.1). GTDB lineage: Bacteria > Bacillota > Clostridia > Lachnospirales > Lachnospiraceae > Petralouisia. The sequence goes on from CAJTFX010000013.1 coordinate 12,527, forward strand.
TGCAGTTCTTCCAGGGAACCGCATAAATGAATGCCGTTTAATAAATAATTGGCGTATTTTCTGGCGCCTGGATTGGGAATGTTTAAAATTTCAGCAGCGGAGCCCGGGGCCGCCTCTGTTATCGGCAATTGATCTGAAAGCACTACATTTACGGCATGCAGTTTATGATTCTGCAGGAGCTCCATGGCCCGGCGGCAGTATTTTTCGTCAACAATAATATAAAAACGCTTCCGGCCCAAAAATGTTTCAATTGCCGTCCGCCAGTTGGAGTCCTGTATTTCCTGTACCAGTTCTGCAAAAATTTTGACTTCAGTATGGATTCCTTCTGCCTCCAGCTCTTTTAGCAGGATGTTTCTGGCTGTCTCTGCTTCCTTTGGAAATACCAGGATATTGGCGTTTAATTGCTTGATGTTGTTTTCCAATTCGCTGATTTTGTTCTCTGTCACCTCAAGCTGGTCATTAAAATGCACTTCATTTGTCTCGAAAATTTTATCCTGCCGCTTTACCAGCTCTCCGAAACGTACAAAGGCGTCAATTTTATCTTCTGTCCGATGGTGCGCTTCTGCCAAATGGCAGAGAAGCTCGGCATCTTCTTTGGAAACGGTGATATACTGCCCGATCCAGGTCAGAAGGTCTGTCAGCTTTAACTGCAGTTTTTTTAAAGCGGATAATTTGTCCTCTTTCTGCCTGATTTCCGCATCCAGGTTTTCGCTTTGTCGTTTTAATTCATTCAGGCTGTCCTGCATTCCTTTAAAAATATCATTATTCATGGCAATGCGGCATCGTTCTGCGGCGTCGCTGTACCGTTGATCCAGTTCTTCCTTGCGCTCCTTGAGTGTGCTCATGTTCTGCTCCAGGGATTGGATTTGAAGCTCTGTGTTCTGCTTCTCTTCTTCGGCTTCCTGTAATTCCTGATAACACAGCATTAACTCACGCATTTGAAGATGCTTCAGCTTTTTCTCATATGCGGCGCTTTTCAGCTCCACTTCCTCCAGGCTGGATTTGCTGTCTTTTAGATTTTCAAAGACTTCCCGGATCTCTTCAAACCGCGTCCGCTGTTCCCGCAGCTCCTTTAAGGATTCCACTTTGCCGGGTTCTAAGACGCATTCCTGGATAAACTGGTCGATATTGTTTTCCGGATGAAAGGCCATCATTTTTAAAAGCTTGGAGCGGTACTTTAAGGCATCGCAGCGCAGGCCCAAAGCCCTTAAAATCTGTTCGATTCCTCTGTCCCTTCCAAAAAAATCAGCTGATTTCATGCTCTGGCCATCGACAGTTAATTCATTTTTGGGGGAAATCCGCAGTAATTTTCCTTCCTGTCTGGTAAAATTGATCTGCTCTATTCTGGTATCTCTGCAGACAAACCAACTGCTTTTCTGGGAGGTTTCATTGGCGGATTCGATACAGACGCCTGCCACAAGGAAATTATTTTCCACCGGAGACCAAAATTCCATGGCAATATAGCTGATGATTTCGCCGGTTCGTAAATACCGGAAGGGGCCGTTGCTTTTTGTATCTCCTCTCACATAAGCCAGTACCGTCCGGTCCCGGTCTCTGGCGGCTTTATTGAACTGGGTATTTCCGGTCAGAAGGTACGTCATTGCATCCAGAATCGTGGATTTTCCGCTGCCGTTTACACCGGTAAATAAAGTAGAACCTTTCAGATTCACGCAAAGCTCCTGAAACCGTGACCACTGTACGATTAACAGCTTTGTTGCTGTTTTTCTATTCATCTGCATCTGCACCATCTTCCTCCTCCGTATCGTTTGTGTCTGAATCACTGTTAGTTTCCGCCATTCGGTTCTGGGTGATTGCTGCAAATCTTGCAAATTCTTCTTCATCCAACGCAAACTGAAGGGAGGGAAGCAGCCGGATCAGACATTCTGAATCTCCAATCTTTCCTTTGAGGTCTAAAAGGTTAAATCTGGAGAAAAGTCCCAGAATATCGGATAAGAGTTTTTTATTGTCAATCAACTCTTTGACTCCGTATTTTTCCAGTTCATAACTTAAATCTGCCACGGAAATAAACATAGACTGGGACAGGCTGCCGGAACGCATTCTGTCTGCATACAAAGTCCAAAGGCAGCACAATACAACGCTTTCTATTTTTTTCAAGGCTCTCCGGTTGGACTGAATTTTTCCGTTTTCGCCCATATCGGCGCAGTTTTTAAGCATAATGACGCCATTGTCCCGGTCTATCAGGATGTCAAACCCGATATAGCCGAAATATATGGAAAAAGGTTCCGGTTTTTTGGAGATAAAGTAATAGGCTTTTTTGTTTTCTTCATCTTTGTCACGGACAATAAAGGTTGATTTGAGAAGCCGCCGGCAGGATTTCTGGAATAAATCTTTTTCGGCAGAGGTATAGTCACTCCAATAGGTCTCTATATTCACTTGGGGTCCTCCTTTGTGATGCAAAATTTCCGCAGCAGCATGTGATGGGCGTCCAGATAGCCGTCCAGCAATTGTATGGAATAACCATTTTCCTCACTGTAAGCAATGGCAGATAAGGCGCAGAGCAAGTCACGTTTGCTTTGCATCGGCAGATTTTCGCAGGAAATGGTGCTGCCGCTGCCCATTATGCGCTTAAGGTACTCTTTCATTTTTTCTTTTGCGTAGGGGTTATATGCTTCCTGCTCCTGTGCGTTTTTTGCCTTTTCTATATCTTCTGTTGTCAGTTCCTCTAGTTCAATGACAGTTTCTTTCTGGACGGCAGGGGGCTTTCTGGGATACCGGAGAGAGCCTGTATCTATAAATTCGTGTTTGTCCAGGGTAAACATATCATGCATTTTGGCTGGAATGGTTTCCTTCCAGTCAATCATGTCCATTTCTTTCACAATATAGCGTAATGTCTGCTCCACGTTTCCCCGCATATCCGCTTCCTGGTTTCTGAGAAAACGCGCCCGGCCCACAGCAATCTGCAGGTAGATATTGATTTTGTGCTTGATATCTCTCATAATCCGGTCGTAATCTTCCACCAGAAAACGTTTGGTAGACTGAACCATGTCCGCCACATATTCTTTTGCTTTCGCTTCTTCCAGCTCTTCTTCCAGCGCACATCCTGAAATCAGAAGAAGATTCAGCTGGGGATCGTTTAAAAATTCATCTAATTTCCCCTTGATAAAAGAACGGTAGATGTGAATGTTCTGCTGTTTTGTCAGCCTTGCATATTCTCTGACAAAGCTCCCGTCGCAGTAATCCAGCAAGTTCTCAGTGAGGCTTTCCAGGCTTTCTTCCTTTACCATCCGTTCTATGATTTTCTTAATAAATGTTGCCAGACGCTTCAGGGATCGGGAAAGAAGCCTGGCATTGCGGTAGATGTTTTTCAGGCCGTCCACATAGGGGTTCTGGCTCCACTGCTCTGTATTTTGCAGAAGGTTGTATATATTAAAGATGTAGCTTGAAAATTCTTCCCGTTCCGGTTTGATTAATTTCTGCAGAAATTCGGTTAATAAGACGCCCTGTTCTGTCATAATGATGTGTTTTTCGTAAGTGGCGTCGTCATTATCTTCTTCTAACCATCCGATTTCTTTGGAGCAAAATCTGCGGATCACGCTGTTGGCAATATCGTTGTAGTTTCTCTCTCCTGCCTGTTCACTGTCCAGTTCTAAAAAGTTGATGTGGTTTTCTAACAGATATGCGGAAAGTGCGTCGCGGATACGGCCGCGTGAAATGCGGTAAGTGATTTCTCTGTCATATTGTTCATAGATCACCAACAGGCAGTCGGCATAGATGCGGTTGTTGCTGCCGCTGGATAAGCAATTAAAGAAACCGGATGGGATGATATCAAATAAGTTTGCTTCTCGTATCATATTTAGTACCTCTCTTGATTAATCATACCATAATTGCACCATTATAGCAATTTAAATACAGATATGATTTTTTTTCAGCAGTAAAAACCGCATTGCAAAAATTTAAGGAGAATGGTAAAATATTGGCAGTATTGATGATGCCGTTTATTGGCTTAAATCATGGAAAATGATAAGAAATCAGGAAACAAATATTTTAATTTACGGAGTGTAGTTATGAAGAGAAAAAGAAATTTATGGCTTCCGGCTTTTTGCCTGTTGACAGTGGCATTGGCCGGATGTCAGCAGGCAAATTCTGACTCTTCTGAATCAGAGCAGTCCTCCGATACCGGCACAGTGAATCTTACGGTATGGAGCGCTGAGGAGGATCAGGAGCTGTTAAGTCAGATTATTGAAGGATTTAAAGAACAATATGATGGAGAGGCAGATTTTCAGATTACCTGGGAGCCTCAGGGGGAAAGCCAATGCACCAACGCGCTGATGGGGGATCTGGAAAACGGCGCGGATGTGTTCGCCTTTGCAGATGATCAGCTGAGCACTCTTGTGGCGGCGGGCGCTTTAGAACCGGTGGAAAATGGGGAGACGCTGCAGCAGTCCCACCTGCCGGAGGCTGTTTTGGCGGCTTCGGTAAACGATGTTCTTTACGCCTATCCTCTCACGGCGGACAATGGATATTTTCTTTATTATAATAAACAGTATATCTCAGAGGAAGATGCCAAATCCTGGGATCGTATGCTTGAAATTGCAGCAGGGCAAAATAAAAAAGTTTTTATGGACTGGTCGTCCGGGTGGTATGTATATTCCCTGTTCGGCAATACTGGGCTTACCTTAGGGCTCAATGACGACGGTATCAGCAATTTCTGCACCTGGAATGATACAGAGGGAGATATTAAAGGAATTGATGTGGCCAATGCCATGGTAAATATGGCGAAGAATCCAGGATTTCTCAGCACAGATGACGCAGGATTCCTGGAGGGGCTTCAGAATGGTTCTGTGATTGCCGGCGTCAGCGGCATATGGAATGCATTGGCAGTAGAAGAAGCATGGGGCAATGGATACGGCGCAGCCAAACTTCCTGTTTATGCCTGTGCCGGGCAGCAGGTGCAGATGGCTTCTTTTTCCGGCTATAAACTTATCGGTGTCAATGCCTATTCCGAAGAAAAAGAGTGGGCGGCCAAACTGGCGGAATGGATTACCAATGAGGAGAATCAGAAGCTGCGTTTCAGCCTGCGGGGCCAGGGGCCTTCTCATATTAATGCCGCGGCTTCTGAGGAGGTTCAGAGCTCTCCTGCCATCACGGCGCTGCTGGAACAGTCAGAATTTTCTTTTCTGCAGCGTATCGGCGGTAATTTCTGGGAGCCGGTTACAGCATTTACAACGGAAATCCTTGCAGGAAGCCCGTCAGGCAAAAGCGTCCAGGAACTTCTGGATGACATGGTCACAGGAATCACAGCTCCCTGACAAAAGGTTTTCTGCCAGGCCGTAGCTGTCGAAAGAATCTCCACGGATTCTCAGAAATGTGTATGTATCATAAGGAGTGACAGATATCATGAAAAATATCAGTTTAAAGCATCGCTTGATTATCCCAATCGCCCTTCTGGGCCTTGTAGCCCTGTTATCAAACGTTCTGTCCATTATTAATATCCGCAATGTGAATGCCAGCGCTTCCAATATTGCAGATAACTATATGAACCAAAAGAGCCAGCTGGCCAGGATCTGCCAGTCCTCAATGGATATTCATAAAATGGCTTTAAGCCATATTGTTGCCACAGATTACAATACGATGATTGATCTGATACAGCAGATTAAGGAGGAGGAGGGACTTCTGGATGAAATGCTTTCAGAGTATGAAAGCCATGTTTTGCCAGAGGAGCTTCCCATGTACGAATCACTTTTGTCTGATTATGAGTCCTTCAAACATGCCCTGGTTGATCTGGTCTGTGCCAGCGCAAGCCGCAAGACACAGGATGCCTATGCTCTTGCCAACGGGGATGTGGCGTCCTTTGCCGGTTCCATGGAGGCAGATATTGACGCGTTGGATGCTTCTATCAGCCAGCAGACGAAAGAGGCCAGAGCGCGTCTCTCTGCGGTGTATTCTCTTTCCCTGGCTGTAGGTACGGCCGCAGCCGCAGCCTGCATATTGTTGGTGTTTACAGACTTCCGGCTGATTACCCGCTATGTTGTAATTCCCATTAAGAGCATGTTAAAAACCATACAGGAAAGCTCCGGACACATTAATGGCATGACAGGCGAAGTGTTAAAGCGGACACGGGCCTCCAAGAAAAATGCCTCCGGGCTTTCTAACTTTGCAGAACACCTCTCTTCTACCTTCCAAGAGGTGGCCGGCAACGTATATTCCATCAATGAGGGAGCTGAAAATATGCGCCAGGAAGTACATACCATTGCAGAGGAATGCGGGGCTATTACGGCCTATACCGCCCAGATGAATACCCGTGCAGACAGTATGCAGCAGTCTGCCCAGAGAAGCGCGGAGATTACCAATGCTAAGATGGACGAGATTCTGCGTTCCTTAAACGACGCCATTCAGAAAAGCAAAAGCGTCAATAAGATTCATGCTCTGACCGGCGACATTCTTTCCATTGCCCAGCAGACGCAGCTGATTGCGCTAAACGCTTCTGTGGAAGCCTCCAATGCAGGGGAAGCGGGAAAGGGCTTTGCCATGGTGGCCAGGGAGGTTCGGGAGCTGTCCAATTCCAGCCATGAAACAGCCAATCGGATTCAGGAGATCAACACGGTAGTGATTGCCGCTGTGAATAATCTTACGGAAAATGCCCAGCAGCTTGTGGATTATATGAGCCGGTCTGTTCTGAAGGATTTTCAGTCTTTTGTGCAGTCCGGAACCCAGTATAAAGAGGATGCCGCCTATATTCGCCAGACAATGGATGAATTCTATGAGAGAACGGAAAGGCTGAAGCATTCCATGTCCGGCATTGCGGATTCTATCAGCACTATCACAAAAGCCATAGATGAAGGAGCGGGTGAAGTCACCGGTATGGCAGGCAGTACCAGAAGCCTTGCCGATGATGTGGAGGATATTACAAAGCAGATGGGCGCCAACCAGGAAGTGGTAGAAAGATTAAAGAAAGAGACGGTCGCCTTTGATCATCTGTAATTCCCAGAGCATTTTACAAACATGCTATAGGGGAACACAGAACCGTCGGCGCCGTCCCGGTATTAACTGCCGTCTGATACAGTTAAATCCTTATGAATACTGACACAGAAATTCTGCAATCAATTCGATGCAGTCTTTCACATCTTTTTTATCTGCAACTTCCGCAGGGGTATGCATATAGCGCAGGGGAATGGATACCAGTACAATGGGAATTCCCTGATTGGTAAAATGAATTTTATCTCCATCGGTATAGGTCAGGCCGCTGGCTGCCTCTGTCTGGATGGAAATGTTTATCTTTTTGGCGCATTCTTCCATTTTCCGGTTTAAATTCCGGGTGACTGTGGGGCTGTTGCAGAGAACAGGGCCGCCTCCCAACCGAACCGTTCCTGCTTCCGGAGTTTCTTTATCTCCGTAGTCGCTGCAATAGGTAACGTCTACAATCACTGCAAGACTGGGATTGATTCTGGAGCTGCACCAGCAGGCGCCGTTTTTGGTGGTTTCCTCTCCTACTGTGGCCGCGGCATAGACGCCTGCGGCGCATCCCTTTTCTTTGGCCCTGCGGAGGGCCTCCATAATAATGAAAACACCAAGCCTGTCATCTAAGGCCCGGGCAGTGAACCGGCCGTTTATCATAGGGCGGATCTGGGTGTCCAGGGTTACGGCGTCTCCTAAAGATACCTGGGTCAATGCTTCTTCTTTTGTATCTGCGCCGATATCAATGAGAAAATCCTTGGCTGCCAGTTCTTTGTTTTCAAAGAGCTCCCGTCTTGCTTCCACGGCGCCGTAGACAATGCCGTGTTCTGTGCATATCTGAACCTGCTGTCCCGGGTAGGTAAAGGGGATAATGCCGCCCCGGTTTACCACCTGGAGCCGTCCTTTTTCTGTGATATTTGAGATAATTGCCCCGATTTCATCTGCATGGGCCGACAGCATAATCTTTGTGCTGCTTTCCGGATTCAGAATGCAGATAAGGTCTCCGATTTCATCCTGCTGTATAATGTCTGCACAGTCTTTCATGCAGGATTTTACGATATCCTGCACCGGGCCTTCGCAGCCGGATACAGAGATTTTGTTTAATATATCAGTTAAAAATTTTTCATTCATTTCAGTCTGTCCTCTTGTTGTTCTGCTCTGCCTGAAGATTTGCGGGAGCGCGCAAAAGGCTATGCCTTAAGATTTGGCCTGCATACGCTCTTTCGAATGACCAGTTCTGTAGAGACAGAGACATGGATGTTTACTTTTCGTTCTAATTGAATGCGTTCTATCAGCATTTTAACTGCCTGCCGTCCCAGGAAATTCATATGGACATGAACTGTAGTCAGGGGCGGGGCCAGGTATTTTGCCATGGAAATATCGTTAAAGCCGATGACGCTGATATCTTCCGGAATCTGAAGGCCGATTTCCTGGATGGCCCGGTAACAGCCGATGGCCAGAGAGTCGTTGGCTGCAAATATGGCCGTGGGGCGCTGGGTATCTGCTAAAATTTCTTTCATCATCCGGTAACCGTGTTTCGAAGTATAGCCGTCAACTTTGATATAAGATTCCTGCAGGGCATTTTTTTCCATCAGAAAACGCTGATAAATGGGCAGTCTGGAGTCTGAGATTTCATTGCCGTCTGAATCCAGTTCATTTCCGCCGATAAAACCAATCCGGCGGTGGCCTAAGGACCACAGATATTCCATTACCTGCTGAACGGAGAGCCGCAGGTCTGTAATAATAGAATCTCCGGTATTGCGGTTTCCGACGGCGTCCACGTAAATGTGCGGTTTTTGGGTATTGTCAATTTTTTTGACGGTAGTTTTGCTGAATGTGCCGAGACAGATAATACCGTCTACTGCGGCAAACTGCTGCATACCGTCCTCAATGCTTAAAGGCACCCTTTTAAAATTTCTGTCCTCTATTTCTTTTTCTATGGCAATCCGGACTGCCAGATAGAAAGGATCTTCCAGTTCTTCTTCCGGGGAATAAGAACAGATCACGCCCAGCTTTAACTTGCGCCTGCGTTTTTTCTTTTCTTTCATCTGATATTCCAACTGCTCTGCAGCCTCGAATACTTTTTTTCTGGTTTCCTCCTGTACCGTCAGCGTATCATCATAATTCAGGACTCTGGATACTGTTGCAACAGATACTCCTGCCAGTTCTGCAATATCTTTAATCGTTGACATCCCACTTTACACTCCATGATTAATAATGTGAAACATGGTTTTGATCGTTTCATAGCTCACTATGAAAGACAAAAACTCACCACAATTCTAACACATTTATTGTGGGTTTACAAGTACGGCAAAAGCTGCAAAGCAGGGATACGTTAACCTGTCACTTTTTTCAGATCGGAAAATGTATTCAGGTTCCAGGTGGCAAGGCCGCAGGAGGCGGCGTCTCCGATGGCGGCGCATTCCATACCGCCTGCAATGGCTGCCTGAAGGCCTGCTTCGGCATCCTCCACCACAAGACAGTCCTCTGGTTTTTCTCCCACAAACTGGGCGGCTTTCACGAATACTTCCGGATCTGGTTTGGAATTTGTAATATTATTTCCGTCAGAAACCGCGTCAAAGTAATCTCCCAGGCCCAGCTGGTTCAGGATAAAGCCTGCATTTTTACTGGAAGAGCCGATGGCCAGTTTATGGCCCTGGCTCCTCAGCGCGTCCAGGGTTGTTTTCACTTCATCGGACAGGTCTGTTGGACTCATGTTTTTCAGAAGTTCTTTGTAAACTTCGTTTTTCCTGGCGGCGTAGGTTATTTTGTCCTGTTCGCTCATAACGCCGTCGTAACGCTCTAAGATAATTTCAAAACTTTCCATGCGGCTTACGCCCCGCAGCCGGTTGTTAATGGTTTCATCGAAATAAATATTAAGTTCATCTGCCACCTGTTTCCAGGCCAGATAATGGTATTTGTCGGTATGGCAGATCACTCCGTCTAAATCAAAAATAATTGCTCGGTATCTCAATATTATGCGCTCCTTCTATAAATAGTTCTTAAAAACAATGTTCAAGCTTACAGTTCCGGTTCTGGCTGTGCGTCCGCCAGATTTGAGACAATCACGGCTGCAAGGATAATCACGCATCCGCAGATCATCCGCAATGTCACCTGCTCATGAAGAATCAGGATGGAAAAAATGGTTCCGAACACAGATTCCATGGACAGGATAATGGCGGCTTTTGTTTCATCTACATATCTCTGGCTGGCAGTCTGCAAAAGATAGCAGAAAGCGGTGCTGATAACGCCAAGGTAAAGGACGCTGAGCCAGCCCTGGGCGGTTACGTGAAATTCAGTTTCCCCAAACAGGAACAGGCTGACAACGGACAGAAGAACTGCCGTCAGCATCTGCACGAAGTTCAGTACCACAGCCCGGTATTTTTTTACAAATTCACTGGTGAAAAAGATTTGGAAGGCGAAGCCCACCGCACAGACCAGCGTCAATGCGTCTCCGAGGCCCAGAGACAGGTTTTTTTCCAGGGACAAAAGTCCTACTCCAAAAATGGCCATTACTGCTCCGGCGATGCTTTTCATACTGATTTTTTTCTTTAAAATCAGAAATGCAATAAAGGGCACCATAACCACGTTTAAGGCGGTCAGAAATGCATTTTTGGAGGGTGTGGTGTATTGAAGCCCTACAATCTGGAAGGCAAAACCTACGAAAAGTGCACATCCCATCAGGATGCCGGCCCGGAGTTCTTTGAAGTCGATGCCTTTCAGCTCCCGGATGCTTGCGCCGCCCATCAAAATAGTGGCCAACAGAAACCGGATTGCCATAATCTGAAAGGGCCGAAGGCTTTTCAGGGCCATATCGCTGGCCACAAAGCCTCCTCCCCAGATAACAGTAACGGCAATCAGGCCGGCAATTGCAAGATATTTTTTCATGATTTTAACCTTCCTTTCAGTAAAATATATTTCATGTGTCTGCTTTTTGGGCTTTTACGGCTGTTCCATGGACAAAGATATCCATTTCTTTTCCCTCCAAAAGGGTGATATCCACATGCTGTTCGGCGTCAATGTGGATTTCAAGCCAGCTTTGGGGGCAGTGAATCCGGAATGTCAGGCCCTTCCACTCTTTGGGCAGCCTGGGATTGATGTGCAGCCTTCCTGCATCGTCTGTATACAAGCCTGCAAAACCAAAGACTACGGTCTGCCACACGCCTCCGGCATTCGCCGCATGGATGCCTTCTCTTGTGTTGCCCTGGAGATCCACCAGGTCTAAAAAGGCCGCCCGGCGCAGATAACGGTAAGCTTTGGATGCGTCGCCCACTTTAAGACCCATAATAGCATAAATACTGGGGCTAAGGGAAGAGCCATGCATGGTTCGTTTTTCATAATAGCTGTAATTCAGCCGCGCCGTCTCTTCGTCAAATTCTTCTCCCAGAAGATGCAGAAGCATAACCACATCGGCCTGTTTGATAATCTGCGTCTGGCTTGTCTTTGTGGTTTTTAAGGCTTCTGGCCGGATGGGCCAGTCGTTTTCGTCGTATTTGTCAATAAGGACTTCCTTTAAGTTGAAATAGCCTTCAAACTGCTCCAGAAGCTGGGTGCCCTCTTTTTTGGGAAGATAAATTTTCTCCTGAACCTGCTGCCAGGAAGCGATCTCTTCTTTGGTCAGGCTAATCTTGTCGGCAAGAAGCCGGTAGTCCCCGGGGTGTTCTTTTTCTAAGGATTCTGCCAGGGCAATCACATAGCGCAGGTTCCACCTTGCCAGATAATTGGTGTAGACGTTGTTGTCCACCGGTTCGTGCCATTCGTCGGGGCCTGTGACTTTGTGGATTTCGTAGCGGTCTTTTTCCTCGATATACTGGCAGCGGCTCATCCAGAATCTTGCGGTTTCCATCAGAATTTCCGCGCCCATATCCAGCAGGAAGCCGGTGTCTTTGGTGATTCTCACATAATTGGCGATGCCGAATGCCACGGCTGCGGTAACGTGATGCTCATAGTCTGCAACGTAACAGCGGTAACAGGTGCCGTCCGGCTCAATGGTCCAGTCCGGGCATTGTTCGGTACCGTCGTCTGCAGATTCCCAAGGGTACTGGGCTCCCTGAAAGCCGTTTTTGGCGGCATTTCCCCGGGCTGCGTCCAGCAGATGGTAACGGTAGGTTTCCAGCCTGCGGGCTTTTTTGGGAAACGTATAGGCGAAAAACGGCAGCATGAAAAGTTCCGTGTCCCAGAATGCGTGTCCGCCGTACTCTTCGCCGTGGAGAAGCTTGGCGCCGATATTTACATGGGAGTCAGATTCACTGGCAGTATTCATCAGATGGAACACATTAAAGCGGATGGCTTTATTCAGTTCCTCATCCCCGTCAATCTGAATGTCCGCTTCTCTCCAGAGGGACAGACAGGCGTTCTGGTGCAGTTCAAATTCCGCTTCAAAGCCTGTTTCAAGAAAATCTTTCATTTCTTTTTGGATGGTTTCTTTTAATGCTTCTTTTGCCGCTTCCCGTTGGGTATAAATAACGGCATATTTGGTAAGCTCCGCAGTTTCCCCCTGGCTTGCGTCATAGTCCAGAAATTCCACAGCCTGTTCCCCGAAATCATGGAATACATGGGTTTTGACTGCATCCTTTTGATTCTGCATTACCTGAACCAATGCTCCGCAGCCCTCATGGAGATGATTGTCTCTGGTTGCAACCTCCAGGTATGCGCCTGTTTCATCCAATGCTTCATTTTTCGTCAGGTAAGTATGCTTTACCTTGAACCGGGGTGCGTCGCAGAAGTTTATAACGGTTCCGTCAATGATATTTTCGATTTCAATAATTCCGCTGTAGTTTAAAGGCATCACATACATCCGGACTGCCATCCGGTGCACATGGGCCCGGCTGATAAAACGCACGGTCTCCACTCTGGTTTCCCGGCCTTTCCGATCCCGGAGGCAAACGCTTTTTAAAAGGCAGCCTTTCTGCATATTCAGCGCCCGGGTAAAGGAAAGAATTTCACAGTTCTCAATGCCGATTAATTCTTTTTCCACATAGAGCCGGAGAGTCAGCCAGTTGGGCATATTTGCCAGCTCCCGCATAAATGTTTCTGATTTGTCAAAGACGCCGTTGATATAAGTGCAGGGAATACTTCTTACAGTGCCCTCTTCATGGCTTCCCCTGGTGCCCAGGTATCCGTTGGTCAAACAGAACAGGCTCTCGTATTTGAGGTTTTCATAAGGATTGTAATTGTCCTGTGCAACCATCCACTGACCGCTGCTTAAATATCCCTGAAGTTTTTCTGAAAATTGAGTGTTCAATGGGGTCTCCCTTCTTTATTTTCATAAATGGTATTTTTAATGTAAATATTTTTTATAAGCTTCCTTTTGCTCCTGTCCCTGCTCCACAATCTGCAGCCGGAATGCCATGGTGAAATCTTCCCGTTTCACTTTGAATGCTTCCAGCTGTTCCTCTCCGCAGCTGTTGCTGCCAAGGCCGGAATGTTTGTAATCCAGATGAATGATAACATCTTCGGCGGGTTCCAGTTCAAAGGGATGGGACGCCTGTTCGATGGCTTCATCTGTATAATTGGAAAGGTTCAGTCCCAGAGGGCGTTCCATGGTGCACAAAAGGGTTTTTGCGCCGTTTCCGATGCCGAACCACAGAACATGTTCCCGGTGGCCGTTTTCCTGAGGATAAACATAGTCAGTGCCCATGCCCTTTACGGTGTTTCGGTAAATGCCCATGGCGCAGGCCCGTCTGCTGTCCGGATAATTTTCACCGGGGCCCATACCCTCCCAGACGGTCTGCTGAAGCCTCTGATTCCCCCGCATTTTAACGCCGAGACGGGGCAGGAATTCCGGCTCCAGTTTTCCATGCTGAAACTGTTTGGCATCCAAATGCACTTCCAGATGGCCGCAGGGGTAAATCCGGTATTCGTAGTGGCATGTATAGCCCCAGGACTGGTTCAGGCAGCCAAAGTCTTTGCGTATGGCGACTGTTACGGTTCCCTTTTCTTCTTTCCAGGAGAATCCGGCGTTCTGTTCACTGGATTTCTGGATAAAATATTTGTTCATCCAATCCTCTTTTTTATACATATCGTTGTCGATGGTGGCCCGGTATACGGTAAGCTCAGGGCCTTTGGTCAGGCAATCTTCTCCTTCGGCAGATACTGACAGCAGCGTTCCGAATACGGTGTGGAACCGGACGCAGAAATTGTTGTTTTCTACGGTGAGAATGCCGTCTTTTTCCGTTACCTGCAAGGCTTCTCCTTCCGGCCGTTTGGAAAAACAGATCTGTTTTTCTTCCAGTGCAAACTGAACATGGGATATTTCGTGGTTTGCTTTGGCATAGGGAAGGGCTTCTTTTTCCCGAATGGAAAGGTTCAGGCGGTAACTGATGTTTGCCTCAGGGATAAATTCCTCATAGGGAATGGTTACAGTCTGGGTTTCCCCGGGCGCCGCATACAGATTGTCGATTCTGCCGGATTGGATGGAAGTTCCGCCTCCTTCGATGCTCCAACTCAGATACAGTCCTTCCATGGAGCGGAAATTGTAATAATTTTTCAGCCGGATTTCCCGCTGCTTTCCTTCCGCCCGGGTCACTTCAACGGGGGCGATCACCTGTTTGTATTCTGCCAGGGCCGGGGAGGGGGTGCGGTCCGGCATCAGGATTCCGTCAATGCAGAAATTACCGTTGGTGGGGAAATCCCCGTAATTTCCGCCGTAGCGGTAATAAGTCCTGCCGTCCTGCTCCGTATAAATGCCGTGGTCATACCACTCCCACAAAAAGCCGCCCTGGAGACGTTTGTACTTGCGGTAGAGATTCTGATAAGCTTCCAGTCCGCCCGGGCCGTTTCCCATGGCATGGCCGTATTCGCACATCACATGGGGCTTGTTTCCCTTGTCAGCGCTGTTTGCAATCTGCTCCAGGGATTTAAGCCTGGTGTACATGGTGGAATAGACGTCTGTCACCTCTGCTTCGAAGTCTCCTTCGTAGTGGATGAGCCTCGTGCTGTCCAGTTCCCGGATGGCTTTGGCGGCGCTTTTGAAATTGCAGCCGAAGGTGGATTCATTACCCATGGACCACATAATAATGCAGGGGTGGTTTCTGTCCTGTTTTACCATGCGGACGCTGCGGTCCACATATGCTTTTTCCCAGGAGGGATCGTCGGTGATCCAGGTGTAATTTTCCACCCACTCAAAGCCGTGGCATTCCAGGTCTGCTTCGTCAATGACATAAAGGCCGTATTCATCGCACAGATCATAGAAATATCCGTTGGCCGGGTAATGGGAGCATCGCACTGCATTGATGTTGTGCTGCTTCATTAAGATGACGTCCTCTTTCATCTGTTCATAAGTGACGCAGCGGCCTTCTTTGGGGTTATAATCGTGGTGATTGACGCCGTTTAATAAAAGGGGGGTTCCGTTGACGCAGAAATTGTGATCAATCATTTCTATTTTGCGGAAACCTGTGCGGATGCGCAGCTCCTGCTGCTCTGTATGAAGAGATAATTCGTAAAGCTCCGGGGTTTCAGCCGTCCATTTCTGAACGTCAGGAATAATTTCATGGATGGATGCCTGGCCGTTGTCTGTTTTAAAAGAACCGCTTGCAACGGCTGCTGGCTCTGTTTCGGGACTTTCTTCAGTTTCGGCAGATATTTTTTTGCATTTGCAGAGCTTCCAGGTTCCCTTGACGCCGGCTTCTTTTGTGCGGATGGCTGCTTTCAGAATGCCGTTTCTGTAATCCTCATCCAAATCGCCGTTTACCTGAACGTCCAGTACCGCCTGTTTCGGTTCGTTGATTAACTCAACCTCCCGGAAAATTCCGGACATCCACCACATATCCTGATCCTCCAGATAAGTTCCGTCAGACCATTTGTATACCCGGACTGTGATATCGTTTTCTCCTTCACAGACCAGATTTGTAATATCGTATTCTGCGGCAAGGCGGCTTACTTTTCCATATCCGGCATGGGTTCCGTTGATCCAGACGTCATAGGCGCTGTCCACTCCGTGGAATTTCAGAATGGTGTCCTGCTGCAGCCATTGGCTGTCCAGTGTAAAAGTTCTTTTGTAGATTCCTGTCGGATTTTCAGTGGGAACAAAGGGCGGATTAATCGGGAAAAGATACAGTACATCTGTATAGTGCATCCGGTCATATCCCCTTAACTGCCAGACGGATGGGACATCAATTGTGTCCCATCCATCTGTGCTTTCTTGCTTATTCATAAATCCTTCAGGAGAAAGTTCGGGAGCTTCCCTATATAAAAATTTCCATTCGCCGCTTAACGTAAGCCGTGGGGAAGAATCCCGGTAAAAAGAAGTGCGGGCTTCTCTTCTGCCGATGTGTTCCAGTAAATGATCTTCCCATCTTTTTTTTACTCGTTGTGACATAACTGTTCTCCTTTGATTGTTTATTTAATTGAACCGCTAGTGCCCTCCACAATGTATTTCTGGGCGATGATGAATATAATAATCGGCGGTATAATCATGATAATGGTAATGCAGAGCATGGGGATAATCTGTGTTTCATGCACTCCCTTAAATGCTGCAAGTCCCAGGGCCAGGGTATATTTGCTTCTGTCCTGTAAGAAAATCAACGGCCCCAGGTAATCGTTCCATACGCTGATCATATTCAAAACCCCTACCAAAATTAAAGAAGGCTTTAAAATCGGCATAAAGATTTTCCAGTAAATCTGGAAGGCGTTGGCGCCGTCAATCCGGGCCGCTTCCTCAAAATCCTTCGGTATCCCCATCAAAAACTGGCGCATCAGGAAAATATAGTAGGCGGAACCGAACCATGCCGGGATAATCAGCGGTTTTAAGGTATTAATCCATCCAAACATTTTAAATTCCATGTACTGGGGAATCATTGTAACGTCCCAGGGAATCATCATGGTGGACAATAAAACCATAAACAGAACATTTTTGCCTTTAAAATTAAACCGGGCAAATCCATAGGCCACCAGGGAACAGGAAATTACCTGGCCGAGGGTGGTTCCCACGGTAACAAGCAGGGAATTCCACAAAAATGTGCCGAAAGGCTGCGCGTTCCAGGCGTCTGCAAAGTTCTGCCAGAGCCATTTGGCCGGAAACAGCTTAGGCGGGTAAGCAACAGCTTCCGCTTCTGTCTTAAATGCCGTAAACAGCATGTAGACAAAGGGGGACAGGAAATACAGCGCCATAATCCCAAGCAGGATGTAAATAATAGTTTTTGAAATCTTTGACATTTTCATCAGCGTTTCCCTCCCCGTTTTGATTTTTTGCCTTTTTTCGCCACGCCGCCGGCTTCTGATTCATAGAATACCCATGCGGAGGATGACTTAAATACCAGTGCGGTAAGTACCAGGATGATAAGGAACATTACCCATGCGTTGGCGCTTGCGTATCCCAGCTTATGGTGCTTGAATGCGTTGTTGTATGTATAGAGGCCGTAGAAATAAGTGGATTTCAAAGGCCCGCCGCCGGTCAGAAGCATTACCAGTGTCACCTGCTGGAAGGAACTGATAATGGAGGTAATCAGGTTGAACAATATGGTCGGCGTAATAATCGGAAGGGTAATGCTGAAAAACTGCCTTGCCGGGTTGGCGCCGTCAATGGTGGCTGCTTCGTATACGTCAATGGGGATATTTTTAATATCCGTGTAAAATATCAGCATCATGCTTCCTACGCCGAATGCGCTGGCGATAATAACTGCCAGAATGGCCCAGGCCGGGTCTACTAGCCATTTGGGGCCTTCAATGCCAAGCAGGGACAGAAGATAATTCAGAACGCCGTAATCTCCGTTTAATATCCATCCCCAGAGAATGGATACTGCCACCCCTGATATAACCGTTGGGATGTAGAATATCGTACGGAAAATCTTTACGCCTCTTACCGGCTGTGTAATCAGCATTGCCAGAAATAATGCAATAATCATGTTCAGCGGTACAAAGATGGCCGCATATTTCAAACTGATGATCAGTGATTTGGAAAACTGTTTGTCGCTGGTAAACATTTCAATATAATTGCCAAACCCCACAAATTTCGGGTCTGCCGCCAGGGGCCAGTCGAAGAAACTCATAACCAGAGAGAATATCAACGGGCCGATGGTAAATACAAGAAAGCCGATGATCCATGGCAGAATAAAGAGATACGGAATCGCTTTCCTGGAAATTCGTTTTTGCTTCATCCCTCAATCCCTCCTATCGGGCTAATTTACTGCTGTGCAGCTTCGTCCAATACATCAGATACATTTTCCATTGCGCTGGGGTTGAATACCCGCTCAAAGGAAAGGGAAAGATTTTCTGACAATTCAGACCAGCTTCCGTAAATAAAACTGGACGGCGTATAGTCGGAGCTCTGTTCCAGCATGGTGTAGAAGGGAGCATATTCCGGCTGTTCCATAATGCCTTCAGATTCTACTACAGAGTACAGTACCGGAAGCTCCATGCCGATTCTTTCTTTGTTCATCTCTTCGCTGGTCCAGAATTTGATAAATTCCCAGGCAGCTTCTTTGTTCTTGCTGTCTTTGGACATGGAAATTCCTGAAGAGCTTAAGATACTGATGGAGGGCTGACTGCCGAAGGAGGGGATATTTACTACTCCGAAGTTCACGCCGTCCTCTTTTAAAGTGTTGATGGACCAGGAACCGTATACGTACATTCCGGTGTTGCCGGCGCGGAATTCATCGGTACCGCTCTTTTCTGTTGCAACTGCGGAACCTTCTTTTTCCATATCCTGGAACATTTGGAATACTTCTTTTGCCTTGTCAGAATTCAGGTTGCCTTCCAATGTGCCTTCTGCATCCACATAAGCGGTTCCGTTGCTCCACAGGTACATCTCATAGTCATAGGGGTCGGGCTTCATCTGGAAGGAAAATCCCTTCTTGCCTTCGCATTTTTCTGTGATGGTTTTGGAAGCTGCCTGTACGTCCTCCCAGGTCCAGTCATTGGTGGGCTCGTCAATGCCTGCCTCTGCAAAAATATCCTTGTTATAGAACAGCGCGTGTGTGGTAAATCCGATTGGGATACCGTAGGTGCTGCCGTCATAGGAATTATAGTTCCAGAGGGTGTCATAGAAGTTCTTCTTGTAATCTTCGCCCTCTTTCTCAATGTAGGTATCCAGAGGCTCCAGTCCCTGGGAATATGCAGGATAGTTCCACATGTACATAACGTCCGGCATATCGTTTGATCCCATTCCGGCGCTGATTTTGGTATCGAATTCTCCGCCGTAGGCTTCCAGGGTCACTTCAATGTCGTCGTGCGCATCGTTGAACTTGTCAACGGCTGCCTGCTGTGCGTCCACATCTTCTGCTTCGTCCCAGGATGCAAAACGGATTTTTACCTTACCGCCGCTTTTGCCGTCTCCGCCGCCTGAACCGCTGCCTCCGTCTGAACCGCAGCCGCCTAAGAACATGGTTCCTGTCATTGCAAGAATTAACATTGCCACTAATTTCTTTCTCATAGTATTTCCTCCTCTAAGGTTGTTTTGGTAAAATTATTGTAGTATTAATTGGTAAATTAATCAATATTTACTTAGTAAATAAAATGAAATTTTACTATTTTCATAATTTATCAAACAGTTTTTTGTGCAGTATGCATAAAAAATATAGAGGATATCGGTATGGATTCAGCATCTTTAAATGGAAAATGCAGTATTTCTTAATAAATCAGGGCAAATAAAACAAAGGCAAAAACAGCGTCAAATTGAGTGGTTATGTCTCTGCATCACTCAATTTGACGCTGTTTCTTTCTGCTATGCAAAAGAAAAATATAAACTTTTTATCTGGGTATATGGTAATTATAAGCTGTCAGATTTTTCTAAATCTAGAAGTTCCTGCTTTTTTTGTTCCAGGTAATTTCGCCAGCTTTCTGAATCCAGGAAGGGATTTTTTCCGGGATGTTCGAGCATATACTGCCTTTTTTCAGTAAGTCTACGTTGGAGGCGTGATTTCCCATAAAAATGTCTACCTTCTGGGAAATTACTTTGTCGATGGAATTCAGGTAGACTTTTCTTGCCTCCAATTTTATGTCGCCGATTTCCAGAAGAAAATCTTTCTGCAGTGTGTTGAATCCGAAGCCGCCGTAATATCCCGCCCGTTTTATGCTTATTCCGTCTGTAACATTGAAAAAACAGGAGATGCATCCTCTGGTATGGCCAGGCACAAGGTAAAACTGGATGCTTGTATTTCCGAAGGTGAGGATTTCACCCTCTTCAATTTCATGATCCGCCTCAAAGAGCATATCTATGCAGCTGCTGCTTTCCTGTATCATGGATTGTTCTGGCGCTGTGCGAAACATTTCAGCGTCGGGTTGTCCCAGGTAGATTTTAGTTCCGAACATCTTCCGGAAAAAAGGAGCCGCTCCGAAATGATCCACATGGCCGTGGGAGAGAATGATCCATTTTACATCCTGGGGACGGAATCCCATCTCCCAGATGCTATGAATCAGCATGGCTTCCGCGCCGCAGTTTCCCGCGTCAAACAGCAGAAGGCCGTCTCCTGTATCCACAAGATGGACGCATAATCATCTTTTATTGGCATTTTGTTCCTCCGTGAAAAAATATAACGCTGCCGGTAGCTGCAAAAAATAAAATATGGTGCTTTTGCGATTTCGCTGCAATCAGAATAAAAATGCAACGCTGCTGACAGTTGCCACTGCGATCAGAAGGATAAGCAGCGGACCGCCGATTTTAACAAAGTCTGAGAATTTATAACCGGCCGGAAGAATTTGCATATTAACAGCTGTCCCGAAGGATGTGGCAATGGCAAGGTTGGAGCAGGCGCCGATTACGATAACCCAGGGTACCGGGCTGATTCCAAGAGACAATGCAATTGCAATGCAAATCGGGGTCAGCATGGCGGCAGTTGCGTTGTTGGACATAATATTGGTCAGCACGCTGGTCAGGAGAGCGATTACAATGGTCAGCATAACAACGGAGGCGTTCTGTCCGCCGAAGAGATTTAAGACAAAGTTTGCAATCAGCGCGCCGCCGCCGGAAACATCGAGACCAGTTCCAATGCCGGAAATAGTTCCGATGCAGACCAGCACGTCCCAGGGAAGTTCTGCATAAGCCTTTTTAACGGAGACGCATCCTGCCGCAAGAACAATGGCGGCGCCCAGCAATCCAATAATTCCGATATTAAAGTATGTTTTAAATGGCATAAACCCGCTTAATACGAATAAAATAATGCACAAAATCATGGTAAAAAGCGCAATCTGTCCTTTCCAGGAGGGCGCGTCTGTCTCCCGGCTCTGTTCCAGGCTGTGAATCTCAGAAGCCGCATAAATATTTCCTTTGTCGAAATCTGGGCTTTCCGGTTTTAAAACCTTGTCCAATAACTTG
Organism: Lachnospiraceae bacterium; assembly: GCA_910575555.1. Taxonomy (GTDB): domain Bacteria; phylum Bacillota; class Clostridia; order Lachnospirales; family Lachnospiraceae; genus Petralouisia. The sequence continues at coordinate 33,693 of CAJTFX010000013.1, forward strand.
TATCCCAGGGTTCCCCAGAAAATCACCTGGACAATTGCAGCCGGCAGCATAATTTTTGTCATATCAAACATGCCCATGCCTTCTTCATAACCGGCATAGCCCTGAAGCACAGAGTTGGCTGCAAGCTGAGAGGTTGAGCCGATAAGGGAACACGCGCCGCCGATAATGGCAGCGGTTCCTGCCGGGAAAATAACCATTTTAGAGCGGATTCGTCCGCTGGAATTTGCCGCTACAATGGCAATAATGGGCATCCAAATGGCAACGGTTCCGTTATTGCTCATAAATGCTGACATCAGGCTGCACACTACGCTGACGGTTACGATAAATCTCCGTTCTGTTTTTGCCAGAAAGGAGTTTCCAATCCGTTCCCCAATCTGTCGTGCAATGCCGGTTTCAAAAAGCGCAGCGCTGACAATGCACATTCCAACCACCATAGGCCATCCGGTTGCGCTAAAGCCGCTGTAAACGGCGGAAAGTTCCATCTCTGGAATAAACAGCGCCATGGCGATGGAGCCTCCGATTGACACAACGCTGATTGGCAGTTTATTCCATACAAATAATCCAATAATGATAAGCACGATAATAATTGATACAATACTTGAATCCATCCGGTAGTCCCCCAATCTTTGTTTTTATAATTCGGCCCAGGCAGCCTCTTTCCATTTTTCATGGCTGTATACGGATTTGTCCGCTACATAGGGCCATTTTTTTCCTTCTATAACTGCAAGACAGCCTTTTATGCACATCTGAGCCATTTTAATTACCGCTTCTCTTGTCTGTGCTGCAGAATGCGGGCTTGCAATGAGATTTGGACATTGCAGAAAGCTGTCGTTTTCCGCAGGCGGTTCTTGGCAGAAGACGTCGGTTCCAGCTCCGGCAATCATTCCCTGCTTTAACGCTTCCGCCAGATCTGCTTCGTTTATGATACCGCCCCGGCTGCAGTTGATTAGCAGTGCAGTTGGTTTCATAAGCCGTAACTGTTCTTTGGAAATCATATTTTTCGTATCTTCGGTAAGAGGAACGTGAATGGACACGATATCGCTGTTTTTTAGCAATTCTGTATAATCTTCGTAATATTCCGCTTCCATCTCTGCTGCCTGCTCTTTTGTCAGAAAGGGATCATAGGCGGCAATTTTCATTCCGCAGCCTTTGCAGATTTTGGCCGTTTCCCGGCCAATTGCGCCAAGCCCGATAATCCCTGCGGTTTTACCTTCTAGCTCAAACGCCTTTTTTGCCCCGCGGATTTCCCAGTTTCCTGCGCACATTTCCCGATGGGCTTCCATAAGATTTTTAGATAATGCGAACATCATTGCCACCGCATGTTCCGCTACGCTTCTGTTGTTTGCCCCCGGCGTGATGATGACCGGAATTCCCCGTTCTGTGGCTGCAGCCACATCTACAGAATCGTATCCTACGCCAGTGCGTCCGATGACTTTCAGATTGGGGCTGTTTGCAATGGCCTGTCCGTCGCATGTCGCAATACGCACAATCAGTGCGTCTGCGTCCTGCATTGCATCCAAATAATGATTGGGCTCCGGATCATCCGCCACATGGATATCGGCGATGTTTTCAAGCATGTTCATCCCTTCTTCGCATACTGCCTGAGTCATGACAAATTTCATATTACTTCATTCCTTTCTCTGCATTCGCTTTTAACACTTTTGCCAGGGCCTCTTCTCCTTCCGGGCACAGGTAGTTAAAAGGCTTTCTGCAGCTGCCTACTGGATAGCCCAGCATGGAAACAGCTTTTTTGACTACTGTGTTTGGGTTGCCATACTGGAAGACCGCCCGGAAGCTGGCAATAGATTCCTGCGCTTTTTCCGCTTCCTGGATTCTGCCTTCCTGGAATAAGTTATAGATAGAGGAAAGCACATGGGGATATACGTTGGAACAGCCTGCAATTCCTCCAGAACCGCCTTCTTTTAGAGAGGGAAGGATGAGGGAATCATTTCCGGACAACACATAAAACTTTTTATTTAATTCCTTTGTCTGTGCAATGTAGGCTTTCAGGTTTTCCCAGTCGCCGCTGGAATCTTTTGCGCCGATAATTAAATCAACGTCGGCGGCAAGCCGGGCGACAGTTTCAGGAAGCAGCTTATTGCCGGTGCGCGCGGGAATGTTGTAAAGGACAATTGGCGTATTTACATGCTTTGCCACCTCTGTGTAGTGCTCCTGCAGTTCTTTCTGGGAGGCAACGGCAAAGCTGGGAGTGATAATGGACAGTACATCTGCGCCAAGCTTTTCCGCCTCTTTGCTCATACGGATGGTATCAGCGGTGGAGATGCATCCGGTGCCTGCATAAACCGGAACCCTGCCCTTTACCTGGTCAATGGTATGCTCTAATACTTCGCATTTCTCTTTTTCGCTTAAGATGTAACCCTCGCCATTGGTGCCGAAAGGGAAAATGCCGTGTACTTTGCCGTCAATCAGGCGGTCAATCTGTTTGCGGAGTTCCTCTGTATTAATGGTTTCATCCGGATTCATTGGGGTTAGAATCGGCGTAATAATTCCTTTTAATTCTGTAGTTGCCATAGTTTTGTCTCCTTTATTTGTTGAAATTCGTGATTTTTTCTGCGATTCGAACTAATACGTCTTCTGTTCCGAAGCCGCCTGATTTGGAAATTACCTGTTGTAGAAAACCTCTGTTTTCCAGTTCTGAGACTACCACTCCCGGTTCAATTTCACAGACAGGCCGGATCTGTGTGCAGCCGATCAGCTTCATATATCCCATCAGGGTATCCCCGCCTGTGGTAAGCACGGTAATATCCATGTGATTTCTTGCAAGGAAATCTGCAATCTGCCCGTGCGCTTCCGGGATCAGACGCCTTACGTCTGGCATGGAAATGCCATATTTTTTCCGGTAAGCCTCCATCGCTTCTTCGCCGCCCATGGAGTCTACGATCATTTGCGGATGCTTCCGGCAGGTTTCCAGTATGTACTGCAGAAATGCTTTGCCTGCCGATGTGTCATAATAACCTTTTTGCAGTTTTTGCTCTATGGTCAGGTGCTGGCGGGTAAATCCGTTTTTCTGCGCATAGATTAACTGTTGTTCTGTAATTCGGTTCAGGCTTCCGCATGCCACAAACAGCCCATTGGTCTGTCGGCATTGATTGGGCGCATTTCTGTGGAATGGAATTTTGGAGGCAAGGCTGTCCGCTAACGCCGCGCATCCGGCAACCAGCTTAAGCTGCCCGCGCTCTAACAGCTCTTCCACCCGCGCTTCCATATCTTCCTGATGGCGGATATCACAGATTACTGCCGAAGGATTGCCGCTGATACGGCTCAGGGGTTCATCTCCTCCGATGCACTGCAGGGACATCTGGCTCTCCTGGCGGATAATATCCGGAATATAAGACTGAGTAACAGGTTCAAAGGGATCTTGCCCGAATACGCTGTGTTCTAACAGTGTTTCTTTTATATAATGGAATCCGTTGATGGTCAGCCGATCCATTTTAGGATAGCCGGGAAGGAAATAAAGCGTTTTTTCCCTGTTTCCATCTGAAACTGCCTGCAGTTCGCTTCCGATATTTCCCCGCAGAGCGGAATCTGTCTTTTTAAAAATAATTTCGATATTTAGGCTTTTTGCCCATGCTGTAATTTCTTTTACGGTCTCATAAGCTGATTCCGGCATCATTGGCCTTGTCTCTGAATCCACCACAAGCACTTCTGTCTGCGCGGCGATTTCAGCGGGACGCTCCGGTTTGCCGGTGAATACCTGTGTGGCAATTCCTCTGTTTACAAATTGAATGCCTGTGTCCAGCGCGCCGGTAAAATCATCTGCAATAATTAATAGCTTTACCATAATCTCCTCCTGCTATGTTTTCTTTGCAGCCAGCCTGATTGCGTAATCTATAGCATTCACAAGGCTTAATTCGTTGGATTCTCCCCTGCCTGCCAGATCGAATCCAGTTCCATGATCCACAGAAACCCGGATGATAGGAATTCCCAGAGTTATGTTAACTCCGGCTACGGCATCCCATTTCCTGAGGTTTTGGTTATAAACAAAGCCTTTTACTTTCAGAGGAATATGTCCCTGATCATGGTACATTGCAACCACAATGTCATACCATCCGCCGATTGCCTTGGAAAAAATGCTGTCCGGGGGCGTTGGTTTCTGTTCCGGGATGCAAATGCCTTCTGCCATTGCCGCTTCAATTGCCGGCTGAATTTCTGCTGTTTCTTCTGTTCCGAACAATCCATTTTCTCCGCAGTGAGGGTTCAGCCCTGCAACGCCGATTTTCGGCGCTGTAATGCCTAAATCTCTGCAGGCCCTGTCGGCAATCCGAATGACTTCCAGTACACGGTCTTTTTTTACTCGGTCGCAGGCTTCCCGCAGGGAAACATGGGTGGATACATGGACGACCCGTAGGTTCTCATGGGCCAGCATCATGGTATACTTATCAGTGTTTGTATATTTTGCATAAATTTCCGTATGTCCGGAATAATGATGTCCGGCCAGGTTGATGGCTTCTTTGTTCAGGGCATTGGTTACCGTTGCGTCGATTTTCCCGGCCTGAGCCAGTTCTATCACTTTTTTCACATATTGAAACGCCGCTTCGCCGCACATTTCAGAAACTTGTCCGAATTTATGTTCTGCTTTGTCAACCAGTCCCATGTGGTATACATCAATCGTTCCGGCCGTAAAGGCAGCTTCCTGGATATTTTGTATGGCGTGTATGGAAATCTGCCCCTGTTTCCCGGCGATTCGGACCGCCTCTTCCATGCAGGCTGCATCCCCGATAACCACTGGCCGGCAGGTTTGGTACAGGTTTGCATTGGAAAGGGCTTTTGCCGTAAGTTCGGAACCGTTTCCTGCCGGATCTCCCATCGTAATTCCGATGATTGGCCGCTTCATGTTTTACCCTCCTTTCTGTCTTTCATAGTCTTTATTTCAGCACCTTCTGGTAAATAGCTCTGATATCCTCAAGGCTCAGTTCTTTTCGGTTGTTTACCAAAAGCCGCTGTTGTCTGCTTCCTGCCTCAGTGAGAAAATCCAGATCTTTTGGCCTGACCCCAAATTCCCCTAAATCTGTGGGAATCTCCGTCACTTTCACAATATCTGCAATCTGATCAATGATATAGCGGGCCTTTTGCGAAGATGCCTGTTTTGACAATTCCGGATATACGCCGTCACATAATGCCGCAAGGCGCGTCTCACAGGCATCTCTGTTAAATTCCATAACATGCGCAAATAAAATAGCGTTGGATACGCCGTGAGCAATATGGTATTTGCCGCCCAGAGGATAGGAAAGAGCGTGCACGGCGGTGGTTCCGCTTCCGGCAATCGCCACTCCTCCATAAAAAGCGCCTAAAAGCAGGCTGTTTTTTGCTTCCATATGCTCTGGATTCCGGTAGGCTTTTCGGATATTCTGAAAAATCAGTTTTGCGGAAGCCAGAGCGTAGGTATCGGAAAAGGGGGTGGCCTTCCTTGAGGTATAGCATTCCACTGCATGGGCCAGCGCATCCACTCCGGTTGCGGCTACAATTGATTTTGGAAGGCGTCGTATCATTTGGGGATCTAAAATTACATAATCCGGAATCATGTTTTCATTGACAATTCCCTGTTTAGACTGTTCTTCTGGGATTGCGACAATCGCGTTGCAGGTGGCTTCGGCTCCGGTTCCGCAGGTTGTGGGAATCATGACAGTGGGAATCTGCTTTTTTGCCAGCGCCGGATGGTGCAGGAGATCAGTTACGGCGTAATCCGCATCCTTTAACACGCTGCAAAGCTTGGCTGCGTCCATTACGCTTCCGCCGCCGATTGCAATTATCAGGTCGCCGGAATAGTCTTTCACTTCTTTCATGGTATTTTCCACATCCTGGTAAGAAGGTTCTGACGCAAGGGCGTCAAATACCTGATAAAGCGTTTTGGCATGTTCCAGGAGGTCTGTCAGAATTTCCAGAAGTCCTGCTGCGCGGACTCCCTGATCCGTGAATACAATGGCTTTTTTCACGTTTTCTTTTTCAATGATATCCTTGATGCGCTCAATGCAGCCTTCCCCGCCGAATACGCATGACGGGATTTTGATCTGATAGTTCATGTACCTCTCTCCTTTGTTTTAATTTAGTACGTTTATGATGCGTAAGATTATAATATCTGGTTTGCAATAGGGATTCAATTGAAGTTAATGAAAAAAATGTTTTGTTTTAAAACAATATAATTAAAAAATCGTTGTATTTTGAAACGTTAGAGTGTATAATAAAAGAAAAGAGGAAGGAAAACTGTCATGCAGAAAACAAAAATACTTGCAGTGGCCCCCTATGAAGGGATGTCCAATATTCTGACGGAACTTGCCCAGAAAAGAGATGATATTTCTTTGACGGTGCAGACGGGAGATTTGGATATCGGCAGGCAGATTGCGGTGCAGCTTGCCCATAAGAATTATGATGTAATTATCTCTCGGGGCGGAACGGCGGAACTGATTGAATCGGCCGTTGAGGTGCCTGTGATAGATATATCCATTTCTGTGTATGACGTGCTCCGCAGCATTAAGCTTGCCGAAAATTACGGCGGAAAATTTGTGATCGCAGGTTTTTGCGGCATTACAAAATGCGCGGGGCTTTTGTGCGATCTGCTTCAATATGACATTGATATTATAACTTTTAAAAGCACGGATGATGCGCTGCCGCTTCTGCGCCGGGCGCAGGAGGAAGGCTGCACGCTGGTTCTCTGCGACATGACAGGGGCAAAAGCGGCCAAGGAGCTTGGGATGAACTGCCATCTGATCCTTTCGGGAGCGGAAAGCATCGAAAATGCAATTAATGAAGCCGTTAAACTGGTGCGTTCTTCCAGCCATGTGCACAAACAGAAAGACTTATTTCAAACGCTTTTGACGGAGGAGGACAGGGAATTTCTAATCTATTCTCCGGCAGGCGCGCTTTGGTTTTCAAGTATTGCGGTAGATGAGATCCATATTTCTCTGATGGATTTTGTGGAGGATTCTTTAAGCATGCTTCGGAAGCATCCCAATCAGGCAGTGGCAAAGCAGATTCGGAACGACATCTATTATTTGTCCAGCCGTCATCTGTTTTATGAAGAACAGAAATATACGGCCGTTATCATCCGCAGACAGCCTGCGCTGACCAAAGCGGAGGATCTGGGAATCCAGGTGACTAATTATGCATCAGAAGAAGTCAATGACTTTCTGCATTTTTACAATGGAACAGAGAAACTGGGGAATTTGCCGAGAATTCTGAAGGAATACAGTAAAAGCCGTCTGCCGGTTCTGATTCTCGGCGAAACAGGAACCGGGAAGGACAGGGCGGCGGCTCTTATTTATGAACAGAGCAATTACCGCCACGCTCCCATGTTTACCATTGACTGCGGACTTATGGGAGAACGCAAATGGCACCGGCTGTTAAATAGTGCAAACTCCCCGCTGAACGAGGTTGGAAGCGTGATTTACCTTAAAAATCCGGCCGCTCTTTCTGCGGAACAGCTTGACAGCTTGTTTACCTATGTCGTCCAGACAAGGCTTCCCTCCAGAAACCGCTTGATTGTATCCCTGATTGAAAATGGAAGCAACGGCTCTTCCGCCCGGATTGTGCGGCAGTTTATGGAGAATCAGCTGTCCTGCCTGACGCTTGCGCTTTTGCCGTTGCGGGAAAGACTGAAGGAGTTTCCGGGCATTACGGCCCTTTATATTCACCGTTTTAACATTGCCTTTGGAAAACAGATCATCGGTCTGGACGTGGAGGCTATGGAACAGATGACAGCTTACCGCTGGCCCAATAATTTGGATCAGCTTCAGCATGTGCTAAAGGAACTTGTAACCATTACAGAAACTCCGTATATTTCCAGCGGCGACGTTACAGCAATCCTTCAGCAGGAACCAGGATTCGGCGCTGCTTCTGCCGGGGAATTTGACTTATCCGGAACTCTGGATGAAATTAATTATCGGATTATCCGTCAGGCGTTGGCAGAGGAACAGGGGAATAAAGAAAAAACAGCCAAAAGACTTGGAATCAGCAGGAGTACGCTTTGGAGAATCCTTAAAAATCATACATTCTAATCTAGAGGAAATGAATTTTCAAATACACTCTGTAGTACTAGCATACCTTGGTTTGGTTGTGGTATAATATCAAAAACAAAGATTGCGAAAAAGGAGGTATTCCTGTGAGTCATTACAATACAATCAATGAAGTTCTGGTAAAACTTTTCAATGAAATTATGGATATCGAAGAAAAAGCGATTATCACAGAAGAGTTCAAGGATATCTCCAATAATGACATGCATGTGATAGAAGCGATTGGGAAAGGGGAGGCCCAAAGCATGTCGGCCGTGGCAAAGCTGCTGTCGGTGACGGTGGGGACTTTGACGATTGCTATTAATAATCTTGTGAAAAAAGGGTATGTGAACCGGGTGCGCAGCAAGGAGGACCGGCGGGTGGTTTTGATTTCCCTTTCGGTGAAAGGGAAAAAAGCCTATGACCATCATAAGGAATTCCATGACGAAATGGTGCAGGCAACCCTGAAGGGAATGAATGGGGAGCAGGTGGAAGTCCTTGTGCAGGCATTGCAGAATTTGAGCGGGTTTTTCCGGGAGTATGGGAGATAAAAAGATGAAATTCTTATTGACCTACGCTATATATAGAATATGATAATACAACAAGGTACAGAGAAAAGGGAATTTTATAATGTCAACCATTGATATTACAACAGCAAAAAGGGATTTTTATAATCTGGTAGAAAATGTAAATCTTTACAGTGAACCTGCATTGATTGTTGGGAAAAGAGGCAATGCGGTTCTATTATCAGAGGACGATTGGAATGCAATACAGGAAACGTTATATTTGAATTCCATAGAAGGTATGGCAGAATCCATTCTTAATGGGGCAAAAACACCTGTGGAAGATTGCATTTCGGAAGATATGGTGGAATGGTAAGTGTTTAAAATTATTTACGAAAAACAGGCGGTCAAAGATTTGGAAAAATTAAAGGCGCGAATTTTTCACAAAAGCTAAAAAACTGGCAGATATTATCAGAGAAAATCCATATCAGAGGCCGCCAAGATATGAAAAATCGGTTGGAAATCTGGAAGGATTATATTCCAGAAGAATTAATATTCAGCATCGTTTTGTATATCAGATTAATAAAATTACGAAAGAGAGAACAATGCATTGGTTTCAGAACAATTAAAATTATACTGGCGTTCCAAATTTAATCTTATAATTATGTTTCTTTCCATTCTGGGAATTCTTCCGGGCCTTTGGAGGGATTACTCTGAAAAGCAGGAATTTGTGCAGGCATTAGGCAGGGCCGCAACGGATTCTGATATAGAATATTTGACGATGATGAAAGAAAGTTTCACCGGGCTGTATTCTTTTGAGCGGCTGTTTTTTCTGAATATTGCTTTTTTTATGTTGTTCTGGATGATTTTAATGATTGGCATGGGGCTGAATATCGGCGGTCAGACGTACTCTGCGCTGCAGTCAGGGTACGGTAATTTTATTATGACCCGAATGAACTATAAGGATTACATAAAGAAAACCTTGCTGGCTCAGATCATATATCTGTTTACTTTTTGCTGTTTGCTTTTTCTGATTGTATTTGCCGTTATGCTGCTTTGGGGCGGCGGAGGATTTCAGGTTCCGTATGTCTCTTCGCTGCGGGAAGCGGGGCAGGAATATGGGCCGGTTACAGATATCAGCATTGGCCGGTATCTTTTCACCCTTCTGGGCCTGGTTTTGTATTCTGTGCTGTGCATGATTCCCCTGGCGCTTATTTCATCCCTCAGCTTTGTTTTTCTCAAGAATAAATATATCATACAATTTTTGCCTGTTTTGATACTGGTGGGAGGCTATATGCTTGGGTTCCAGCTGGGAAACATAAACCAAACCATGAGTGACATTATGCGCCACTTTATGTTCGAACATGCACTGACGAATCTGACGGCCCTCAGTTCACCGAATATAGTCCCGGTAGGGGGTTCTTCCATGGGATCTGTTGTGTATGTGATTTTCTATCCCCTTCTGCTGATCGCCGTGTCATTTATTTTATACCGAAAAAATGTCAGACGCTTCGGGGAAAATTATCTGTTATGAAAATGTTTAAAACAATGAAAAGTAAAATAAAACTATTTCTGTATATTCTGCTGTTCCATGTGATTGTTGGAAATGATACGGATAACCCGCTTCTGATGTTCGAGTTTTTGATGCAGGGAGCAACCATTAATTCGGCGGACCAAAGAATGGAATTTATGCTGTATCATTACATATTGAATGTGGGATTTGTGATTTTACTTCTGGGGTCGGTTCTGCAGGCTGTTTCTCAGGCGGTTGAAATGAGAGACTACATTATCACCCGCTGCGGAAAACGTAAGTTTAAGCTAGTGCTGCTGAAGTCAGCGTTCAAAGAGATTTTTGCCATATTGGCAGCCAGGCAGATCATTTATACTGTTTATTTTGTATACACGGGAAAATTTACGAAGTTCTACTTTTATGATATGGCTTCAACGTTTCTTACGCTTTTGATATTTGCCCAGGGGTTTATCCTGTTAAAATTATTTGGAGCGAAAGACAAAGTGCCTGTATTTATCATTGCCGCATTAAACATGATTAGCCAGATGTTATCTTATGAGCATCCTGCGTTTTCTGCAGTTGTGATTGCATCCTGCCAGTGGCAGCTTTACTGGGTAAGAAACATCCTTGCAAAAGTAGCTGTGATTCTTGCCCTCGGCATTATGATATATCTGCAAAAGGATTTTGACAGAATGTTAGGAGTTAAAAACGGATGATAAAATTAAATGCGGTAACGAAAAAATTAAAAAACAGAAAAGTTCTTGACGAGATATCCGTAACCTTTGAGGAAGGAAAGCTCTATTTGCTCCGGGGGCACAACGGTTCCGGAAAAACCATGCTTTTGAGACTGCTGTGTGATTTGATTGCGCCCACCGGCGGCACCGTTGAAAAACCAGAGTACACATATGGAGTTATGATTGAAACGCCTAATTTTGCTCTTCATGACACTGCAAGGCAGAATTTGAAATTTCTCGCTTCCATTCGGAAAAAAATCGGAATGAAGGACATTGAGAAAAGCCTGGAGGAAGTGCATTTACTGGATGAAATTGACAATAAGGTGAAGAATTATTCCCTGGGAATGAAACAGCGGCTTGGATTTTGTCAGGCAGTTATGGAAAATCCGGAGGTTTTACTCTTAGACGAGCCTTTTAATGCGTTGGATGAGGAGCATTTTCATTTGATGCTGCAGCGTATCTTAGAGATGAAGCAGGATAAGATTATCGTCATTGCGGCCCATGGATTTGATACGGAAAAATACCCTGTGTTTGATCAGGTGATTACGTTGAATAATGGGAAAATATGTTAGCGCTGCAGCAAATGTTTTATATTTGGATACGGACAGAACTGCCGGATTGCCCTTTGGCACACAAACCGGGCAGTTCCTGTGTATCGAAATCAAACACACTCCAGAGAAAGGGCTGTTTATCGCTGTATTATACAGTTCAGACAGCGATATGCAAAACAATGGTGGCGATTTTAAAGTAAATCAAAATAGAGCAGATATCCACAATGGTGGAAATCAAAGGGGCAGCCATCAGCGCCGGGTCCAGATGGATATGTTCTGCAATCAGCGGCAGGCTGCAGCCGATAAATTTCGACAGAATCACAATGGCGATTAATGCCAGGGCAATCACAACAGCCATCTGTAAATCTCCGTATTGAATATAAATCCGCAGTCCGTTTACAACGGCCAGAACCGTACTTACCAAAAGGGCAATACGGAATTCTTTAAAAATTACTTTAATAATATCTTTAAATTTGATTTCATCCAGCGCCAGTCCCCGGATCATTAAGGTAGAACTCTGGGAGCCGCAGTTTCCGCCGGTCCCGGTAAGCATGGGGATAAAGGAAACCAGAAGTGGATAAAGTTTAAAAGATTCCTGGTAATGGGTGATAATGGAGCCGCTGACTGTGGCGGATAACATCAAAAACAGCAGCCAGGCAATCCTGCTTTTTGCATGGGAAAAAGCGGAGGTATTGAAATAATTGTCTTCCGTTGGGGTCATAGCGGCCATTTTGGTAATATCTTCAGTATTTTCTTCCTGCATAACGTCCATGGCGTCGTCGAAAGTGACGATTCCCACCAGACGTTCTTCCCGGTCCACCACCGGAATTGCCAGAAAATCGTATTTGTTAAATACTTTTGCAACTTCTTCTTTATCCTCATGGGTATCTACAGAAATCACATTTGTTTCCATGATATCTTCAATCTGCATGGAGTCTTCTGCCATCAGCAGGTCTTTTACCGATACCATGCCGATCAGTTTCCGGTGTTCTGTCACGTAGCAGGTGTAGACCGTTTCCTTGTTGACGGCAGTATGGCGGATACGGCTGATGGCTGCGCCTACAGTCATTTCTTTTTTAATATTGACGTATTCAATGGTCATCAGGCTGCCAGCGCTGTCTTTTGGGTAGTTCAGCACCTGATTGATCATTTTTCTGGTTTCTTCGTCGGTATTGCGGAGAATTCTGGCCACTACATTTGCAGGCATTTCCTCTATCATATCTACGGTGTCGTCCAGGAAAATATCATCCATTACGGCACGCAGCTCCCGGTCGGTTAAAGTGTTAATCAGAGTTTTTTGCATTTCGCGGCTCATATAGGAAAAACTGTCTGCCGCCTCTTCTTTGGGAAGCAGGCGGTAGAGCAGAGGAATTTCCTTTTTGTCCATCTCATCGAAAAGAAGGGCGATATCGGCAGAGTTCAGATTGTTCAGCATCTGTCTGAGCAGGGAATACTTTCGATGTTCTAACAGTTCTTCGGCTAAGCGGTGGATTTCTTCGATTTCCATGTCAGTGAAGTCTAAGTCGTCCAGATTGATGTTGTTTGTGGTTCCCATGGGTATCCCTCCTTTTGATTTTGATTGTAAATTTTTCTTGTGGTCAGAAGCGTTGGGGCTTCTCCCGGTAGGTAGCGAAAAGAGAGTGGGGCGGTGTTGTCCCGGGTTCTTATTTATGCTCAGAAGCATCAGGGCTCCTCCCGGAGTGAAACGAAGAGAGAGTGGGGCGGTATTGTTCCGGGTCCCTCCTCATGCTCAGGCATCAGGGCTCCTCCCGGTAGGTAGCGAAAAGAGAGTAGGACGGTATTGTCCTGGGTTCTTTTTCGTGGTCAGAAGCATCAGGGCTCCTCCCGGGACGTAGCGAAAAGAGAGTGGGACGGCGTTGTCCCGGGTCCCTCCTCATGCTCAATCATATCATATACTTATTTGATTGTCATTGGGTTATTTTGCATAAAGGGGGCGGGGCGGACATATGATGAAAGGAATATACCGCGGGAAGGGCATTTTGGTATGGGAAAAAATTTTTTTGGAGAGAAATTCAGGTTGCGGAAAGAGAATCTAAAAAACAGATTTTTGTTGGTGATACTTGCCATATTGATGTGCCTGCAGGCGGGATGCGGAGGCGGCCAGGGAAGCAGGGAAGATTTTTCTGCATATATGAATCAGATTTTCCGGGCGGAGGTTACGGCAAGTACGCTGAATATGCATTATAATCTGGCCCACCCGGAACAGTATGGGATTCAGGATTACAAAGTTACATACGGCAAAATATCTGCCCGGGAAGAAAATGAAACATCTGTGATTCTGGAAAATTGGAAAGAAAATCTAAAGAAATTCAATAAAAAGGATCTGACGGTTTCTCAGCAGATGACCTATGATATTATGATGGATTATATTGAAAAAGAAATTCCGGCAGGAAAATTTTATCTGCATGAAGAAATTTTAAGGCCATCTACAGGCTTTCAGTCGCAGCTTCCGGTGCTGTTGGCGGAATATGCCTTTTATGACGCAAGGGATATTGAAGATTATCTGAAGCTTTTGTCCGCTACGCCGGAATTGTTTGCGCAGATTATGGAAGTGGAGAAAAAAAAGGCAGAACTGGGGATGTTTATGGCGGATTTTGCGGTGGATGATATTATAGCGCAGTGCAGCAATTTTGTGGAACATCCGGAAAGCAATTATCTATTGTCTACCTTCGATGACCGTGTGGATGAAGCTGGGTTTTTGACGCCGGAACAGGCAGAGCAGTATAAAGTCAGCAACAGGCAGATTGTGACTGGAGAGTTGATTCCGGCATATCAGCGGCTTTCTGAGGAATTATCCGCACTGAAAGGCTCTGGAAAAAATTCCGGAGGTCTGTGCGGCCTGCCGGGAGGAAAAGAATATTATGAATATCTGGTTCAGGAAACCACCGGATCTGATTTATCGGTGGAGGAAATGCAGGCGCAGGTGACAGCGCAGCGGAAACAGGATCTGGAAAATCTGGCAAAAATTGCAAAGGAATACCCGGATGTGGGTCAAAAATGTGCAAATTATCAGCTTCCCACCGAGGAACCGGAACTGATTTTACAGGATTTGCAAAATAAAATGCAGAAAGATTTTCCATCGCCGCCTGCAGTTTCTTTTTCAGTGAAGGAGGTGCATCCCTCTCTGGAAGAATATACGGCGCCAGCTTTTTATCTGACTCCTCCGATAGATGATATTTCCCATAATTGCATTTACATCAATAAGTCGAAGGGCGATAAAAAAATGGAGCTTTATACTACTCTGGCCCATGAAGGATTTCCGGGGCATCTTTATCAGAATGTTATGGAACGAAGCTGCGGGTTGGAACCCATCCGAAGCCTGTTCGGCAGCAGCGGTTATGCGGAAGGGTGGGCAACTTATGTGGAAATGCAGTCTTTTTATTATGCGGACGTGGATAAAGAGGTGGCTGCTTTTCTGCAGAAAAACCAGTCTGCACTGCTGAGTCTGTATGCAAGCGCAGATTTGGGCATTCATCATGACGGTTGGACACTGAGAGATACGATAGATTTTTTTGCCTCCTACCAGATTACAGATAAACAAGTGATTCAGAACATCTATCAATTAATTGTGGAGGAGCCTGCCCATTATTTGAAATATTACGTGGGGTATCTGGAATTTTTGAATTTAAGGCAGTATGCGGTGGAAAAGTATGGAGAAGGTTACAGTGACTATCAATTTCACAGTGCGCTGATGAAAATGGGAACGGCGCCCTTTTCTATTCTGAAAAAATATTTGCCGGAGTTTTATGAAGGGTGAAGGATATTACCGGTATGAGGGTATGCGATATTTAACCGCCGGAGTAATAGTTTCGGATTCAGCATTTTTAACAATGATACTGTATACGGGGTTTTATTGTTCAACAAATAATCAGTATGGGAAGCCATATTGTATTCTGACGGCTTTAGAATTGTTTAAGTATATCACTGAGTTCTTCCCGGAGTTCATTCAGGCATTTCTTTGAATAAACGTTTACCGGCTTGAGACAGACAGAGCCGTCTTTTTCAAAAATATCCAGTTTGTCGCCCTCTGACAGACCGAGTTTTGCAATGATTTCGTTGGGAATTGTGATCTGGGATTTTTGGCGTAATTCTGCTAATTATAGAGTTAAGAACAGTTCAATTTGATTTACGGGATCTGCCAGAGTCTTAATCTGAACTCCGGCAATGATCCTTTTGAATTTTTTCCCATTTAATTATGACTTTTTTCCCCCAGTGTGCAAGACCCACATAATATACGGTACCCTGCATGCCGGTATCATACTTTTTGCCTTTTATTTGTGCAATGGCCTCCTGCGCCAGTTTTTCCAGACTTTGCTTTTCATGTTCGGCATACTTGAATTCCAGGATTATGTGGGGAAAACCAGGATTTTTTGCAGCAAGCCGGATATCGCTTCTGCCAGTGCCTTGTTCCCGATTACTGTCTATGTGATAGTAAGGATGCATAAAAGCGCACATACCCAGCATCATCATATGACAGCTGTTTTCATCTTTCAAGTCATGGTAAGAGGGTAAATGTAAGAAAATCCACTGATATTCCGCAGCAAATTCTTCCATAGCTTCTGTGCGCAAATACCGCAGCATCGAGGATAGGTGATTTTCGTCTGTCTGCAGATAAAATGCTGTCAATTCCTGATATGCTTTCCACACCTCATAATTTGGAATACGCAGTTTATAAAAATTATCTTCCAGTTCTTGCTGAATAGTCACCATTCCGGCATTGATAAAGAGCCCCCAGAGAGAAGAATCACTGGGATTTTCATAGTAGGGAGTGGATAATTCAGCGTGGACATTTACCGTTCCTGTCTTTATTAAAGTGTCGTATTTTTGAAAGAAAAATTCTTTTCTTTGTGCAAGCGCCTGCTTAATCATAGTATTTTCACCGGTATTTACCCAGTAAGGCTCCAGTTTTTTTCTGGCGGCATAACAGGTGATGGACCATGGATTATACACTTCCGTATTTCCGAACAGGTATCCGTCATACATGTGCTTCACTTCATTTGAAAATTCTGCATTGCAATAATTCAGTAAATTTTGCGTCTCGGTTTCTGAAAAACCGAAACAATCCGTATATTCCGGATCTTTTACAGTGCAGACAATCAGATGATTCAGCCCGGAAAAAATATTTTCTTTTGCGGCTCTTTGAATTCCGGTCAGCATGGCTTTCTCCAGGGCCGGGTTGCCTTTCAGTGCGGAACTGAGCATATTGGCAAGAAGTCCCCGTACTTTATGGTAATAGCCGCCGGAGTTGGCGGAAATAAAGGGAGTGTCGTATTCATCCAGAAGAAAATATACTTTTTTCCCATAAAAAATTTCTAATATTTGACATAGTTCTGTAATGGCATGGCTGAGACAGTTCTTTTTCTGAATACTGTCCCCTGTCTGACATAAGCATTCGTAAATCTGATGGAATGCTTTTTTCTTTATATCCGGCAAAGATTCTTCCTGGGTAAGAAAAAGAAATTTTTCAAATTCTTCTTTTATGACAAGTTCCAGCTGGTAAAACAGTTCTTCGGCAGTATCGCCTTTTACGTTAAGGAAAGAAAGAAAAATTACCGGATGGCTGTTTAATTCCTGCATAACATAGCTATCACTGATTTTCGTGTCCGTAAACAGAGAGCGGGAATTTTTTGTACAGTCTAAAAATTCTGCCAACATAGACATGTTCAGTGTTTTTCCGAAACGCCTGGGCCTGGTGACCAGGGTAACCTGATACCAGGATTCTAAAAATTCTTCTATCATTTGTGTTTTATCCACATAGTAAGCATTTTGCTCCCGCAGGCTGCGAAAATCCTGTATGCCAATTGCAAGTTTTCTGTTTTCCCTCATAGTTTTACCATTCCCTTTCATGAATCCTCCAGTAATTTTCCATAGAT
This sequence comes from Lachnospiraceae bacterium, assembly GCA_910575555.1. Classification (GTDB taxonomy): domain Bacteria; phylum Bacillota; class Clostridia; order Lachnospirales; family Lachnospiraceae; genus Petralouisia. Next base: position 50,891 of record CAJTFX010000013.1, read on the forward strand.
TTCCCGCTTGGAAACGCCCCGGTCTTTTGCCACCAGCTTCATGGCTTCTTTCCTGGAAATGCCCTGGCTTTCATAATGATTCATGTGTTCCTCCAACGTCAGGGCATTCCAGTTTTCCTGCTGTTCTTTTTGGAGTTCCTGGAAGCTCCTGCCCTGGATGACCAGCACGAATTCGCCCCGGGGCGCTTCTTTTTGATAATAGGAAATTGCGCCGGAAATGGTGGAAATAAAAACAGTTTCATATTTCTTGGTAAGCTCCCGGCAGATGGTAATGCTGCGATTGCCCAAGGTTTTGTACAATTCTTCCAAAGTTTTCAGCAGGTGGTGGGGAGCTTCGTAGAGAATTATGGTGCGGGTTTCCTGCTTCAGCGAAGCAAGTATCTGTTCACGTTCTTTTTTCTCCCGGGGCAGAAAGGCTTCGAATGCAAAACGTCTGGCAGGAAGGCCGGACATGGATAAAGCGGTGACGCATGCGGCCGGGCCAGGCAGGGAGGTGACGCTGATGCCGGATTCCTGGCAAATGCGTACTAACTCTTCTCCGGGATCTGAAATGCCCGGAGTTCCTGCATCTGTGATCAATGCCACGTTCTGGCCTTTCAGCATTTTTTCCGCAAGCTGATATGCTTTTTCGATTTTGTTGTACTCATGGTAGCTTGTCATGGGGGTTTTGATATCAAAATGATTCAGCAGTTTGAGGGAATTGCGGGTGTCTTCCGCGGCGATTAAATCCACTTCTTTGAGAACACGGAGAACTCTTAAAGTAATGTCTTCAAGATTGCCAATGGGAGTGGCGCACAGATATAATTTGCCCTGCATAGTGTGTTCCTTTCTTATATATTAAGCGTTTACGAATAATTTCTTGCGCAAAACGGCAAAATTCCCGAATTGTGTTTTCAGGCTGGGAAATTTAAAATTTCTTTTGAACAGGTATTTTTGTAACTCGATTTTAGCATAGGTAAAATTTTTTATCAATAGTGAGGAGGTTTTATCTTTACTGCGTGACTGCACGCAACATGGCAAACTGCCTGGGTCCCTCAAGAATGAAGGAGTCAGGGAGCTGTCTGCCCTGCTCCAACGGAAAAGCATTACAAACCGGTTTATTTAATACCCATAAATCTCATAAATCTCATCCGTATATACCCCCTGTTCTTTATAAACAATCAAAGGCTTTTCCACCGTAATCCTTGGATTGCCGCCCCGAAGCCCTTCGATCAAAACCATATTCGGTTCTTTATCTGCAAAGGGATGCACCAGCTTCATGCGCTTTGGCTCCAGGCCATATTGGCGCATCAGCACCATGATTTCTGTCAGCCGGAAAGGCCGGTGCACCATGTAGAACCGCCCCTGGGGTTTTAAAAGCCTGGAGCTTTCCCGGATAACATCCTCAAGGTTACAGAGAATCTCATGGCGGGCAATGGCTTTGGCTTCGTTGGGGTTGGTCAGGCCGTGATGGTCTGTCATATAAGGGGGATTCGTGGTTATTACATGAAAAGAAGATGCTCCGAATTGGGCGGAAGCATCTCTGATATTGCCGGTTTCTATGGTAATTTTATCTTCTAAATGGTTGTAGGCTACGCTGCGCCGTGCCATATCTGCGCTTTCCGGCTGAATTTCCAGGCCGGTAAAGTGTTTTCCCTGGGTTTTGGCTTCCAGTAAAATGGGAATGATGCCGGTTCCGGTGCCAAGATCCAGTACCGTTTCCCCGGGTTTGACTCTGGCGAAGCCGGAAAGGAGAACGGCATCCATGCCAAAACAGAATTTTTTGGGGTTCTGGATAATGAAGTATCCGTTCCGGTGCAGTTCGTCTAAACGTTCTTCTTCCAAAAGTTCAACTGCCATAAATTTAACTCCTCTAAAAATTATGCATCCGCCTGACTGTCAGTACAGACCAGACAAGCGGAATTGCAAAGTACCAGATGTACAGATCAGATTGGCTGTAAAACATCAGTCTATCTTAGATTTTCCTTTATCTTCCAGGGCGGACAGTTCTTTTAATTCTTCCGCCGATAATTTCAGGTGTTCTTTTTTTCTTCTGGGCTTGAATCTGAGCTGTTCCACCTTGTATTCCCGGATCTCTTTTTCATCGTCCACTTCCACCAGAACTTTGACGGTCTGGCGCAGGACATTAACGCTGTGGACCTCGCCTTTCAGTTTATCGTCGGTGGTTACGTAATCGCCCACATGGGGAAGGCGGCTGTTTAAATATTCGTAAGTTTCTTCCTCATTTTTCAGGCAGCACATCAGCCGTCCGCAGACGCCGGAGATTTTGGAGGGATTCAGGGAAAGATTCTGCTCTTTTGCCATTTTAATGGATACCGGCGCAAACTCAGCCAGAAATGTATTGCAGCAGAGAGGCCGTCCGCAGATGCCGATGCCGCCCAGAATCTTGGTTTCATCCCGTACGCCGATTTGCCTGAGCTCAATCCGGGTGCGGAATACGGAAGCCAAGTCTTTCACCAGTTCCCGAAAATCAATACGGCCGTCTGCCGTAAAATAAAACAGCAGCTTATTGTTGTCAAAGGTATATTCTGCATCCACCAGTTTCATTTCCATTTTGTGCTTTTGGATTTTGCCCAGGCAGATTTTGAAAGCTTCTTTTTCTTTCTGGCGGTTCTTGGCTTCCGTTTTCTCGTCGTCCGGCGTGGCGACGCGGATTACGGGCTTTAAGGGCTGAACCACCTGCTCCGGTTCCAGTTCCTTTGGAGCGATCATAACGGTGCCGAATTCCACGCCTCTTGCCGTTTCTACAATGACATGGCTTCCCAGGGTGATCTCATAATCCTGGGGGTCAAAGTAATAGATTTTTCCGGCGGTGCGGAATCTGACTCCAACGACTTTTATCATAATTTAATTCTCCTTTATTGTCAGCAGCAGCAATTCCATTACCAGTTCAAAGTTCACGTTGGCGTTCAGCCGTTGTTTAGCTTTGTCCAGTGCTTTGATAATGTTCTCAATTCCTTCATAGGAGCTTTTGCTGGCCTGCTTTTTTATATTATAAACCTCATCCCGGAAGATGAGATGATTTGCATCTGAGGTTGCTTTGTAGAGCAGCACATCCCGATACCAGATGGTCATTATGTCGAAATAATCGTTGATTTCCAGCTTATAATTGCTGATTTGCTTGATGGATTCCATCATTTCATACAATTCAATTTCTTTGATTCTCTTTAAAAGCTGCAGGGCCAGGTTCTTGATTTCATTGAAATCCTCCGAGCCTGCCAGCTGAATGGCTTTTCCGACGTTTCCCTGGGCGAAGGCGGTGCAGATATCCGCTTTATAGTCCGGAATCTGGTATTCTTTCATCAGAAAAGAATGGATTTTGTCATCTGCGACCGCTTTTAAATTCAGTGTGATGCACCGGGATAAGATTGTCGGAAGAAAAGAATCTCCATTGGCGGTCAGCAGCAGAAGCACAGCATAAGCCGGAGGTTCTTCTATGGTTTTTAACAGCGCATTCTGTGCCTGGGGGTTCATCTTTTCCGCCTCATCAATGATATATATTTTATAAGGGGAGGCGTAAGGCTTTATGGCAATATCGCTGTTGATTTGCTTTCGTATGTCGTCTACGGAAATGGTATTTGGTTTTTCATGCTGCAGATAGATGATATCAGGATGATTCCCGGATAATGCCTGTCTGCAGGAATGGCAGACCATGCAGCCTTCTGTACCTTTCTGCTGGCACAGAAGGGCCATAGCGAAGCTTTTTGCCAACATCATTTTTCCGGATTTATCCGGCCCGTTGAAAATATAGGCATGAGATACTTTATCCATGGAAATTGCATTCTGTAAGTGTTCTTTGATTTGTTCATGTCCGATAATGCTTGAAAAGCCTGCCATAATCATTCCTCATTTCCGTATATTAAGTGGAGATATCCAGAAGCAGTCCGCGGATTTCTCCTACTTTGCTTAAAATTGTAAGATGGTCTTTCTCGTCCTTCACCAGTTCACTGGCAAGGTCATCCAGATTCTTATCCACCAGTTTCACAATTCCGTATACCCGGTGGCGTCCTCTGCGGTCTAAAAAATTCTCTCTGGAAAATTTGTGGGATCGGTTCACAACCTCGTTGAGAAAATCTTTGACCAGTTCCCGGTACTTTTTCATATCCCGGATATCCATATGCTCGGAGAGCTTTTGGCCCTGAGCGGTAATGTCGTTCATCAGGCCGTTTAACTTTTCCTGCAGTTCGGCCTCTTCCACCTGGCTTGCCAGGGTAAATTTAAAAGTTCCGTCGCCTTTTTCTGCCTGCTGAGCTGCCTCCACCGGCTGCAGGGCATTGACGGAATCTACTTTGAGCGCCATGGAATCACCTGCCTCTCTGTCTGTGCGTTTTCAGAATTTATACTATTATTATCGGTTTTTTCCCCTGTATTGTAAAGTTAAAAACAGAGCATATTACATATTTGCCTGTATATAAGAAATAATTTTCCGGATGCAGCAGTTAAGGTCATCATTGACGAAGGATATCCTGATGTCCGCCTGAGCCAGATTTTCCAGGGAAAAGTCCTGATCATCCGCTAAAAATCTCCGGCAGAGCTCTTTATATTTGGGGTGCGACTGTATCCGTTCCCGGTTCAGGGCGCGCTGCAGCCGTTCCCCGTCCTCCAGTTCAATGTACAGAGGAACCAGGGAATCAGCTCCGAAATATTCCCGTAATTTGAGATAAGATTCCAGTGTCCCGATGATGAGATAATGGTGATGCTCCAGATTGAGCTGATGGTCGTTCACAGTAAAATACTTCCATACGCCGTGAACGGTATGGTAAGCCCGCAGCTCAATGATTTTCCCCTGCAGGGCAAGCTGTTTCTGCTCTTCATCTGTTAAAAAATAATACTCCACGCCGTTTGTTTCTTCGTCCCGGGCAGGACGGGTGGTATAAGGGATCAGCGTTTTTAAAGGAAGGGAAGCGTCCGATAAAATTTTTTTGTAGATGGTGTCTTTTCCGCAGGAACTTTTTCCCATTAAGCAAAATATTTTTCCCATGATGTTCCTTTATATATCTGTTTATTTTCGGGGCGGTCAAAAAGCCCTTTTATAGTATAGTATAGGTGGTGGAAAATTGCAAAAGAAATATTTTCAACTGTTTACAGCTTCACTACCTTAATGCGGCTGTTTTCCATATCGCTCAGACCCACCACAGACAGCCCCTGCTTCTGGCATTGGGCAATGGTGGAAAGCAGTTTTCCGGTCATAATTTCTCCGGGGGCAACCAGCGGAATCCCGGGCGGATAGAGATAAATATACTCCTGACTGGTATGGCCGGTGGAGGCTTTTAAAGGCAGCAGCTCCGTGTCCTGATTGATGGCGGCGGAAATGGACATGCTGGGCTTTGGCATCTGGTAAATCATCTCTGCAGTCAGCAGCCTGCGGGAAGCCTCTGAATCTGAAGCGCAGTATTTATGGTCTATGTCGTCCAAAGCGGAAATAAGCCGCTGAAAACCATCTTTTTCATCCATCATGGAGGTCAGCGCCGTCACGTAGTGGCCTGAGGACATTTCCATCTGCAGGTGATAAGTATGCAGCAGAATGTCATACAGTTCTTTTCCCGTCAGGCCCGTGGTTCCCACAGAAATTAATATTTTGGAAAAATCATGGTCAAAACATACTTCCGGCGGGCAGAAGGATTTTTGAAAAACCTTTAAATGCTGCAGATGTTCGGCTTTTTGATAAAACTTCTGCAGCATTTCTGTGAAATCCGCCAGATATCCTGCGCTTTCTTCTTTTAGAAACCGGACGCACCGTTCCATGGAAGCCATCAGCAGGTAAGAGGGGGAACTGGTCTGGTATATGTCAAGAAAACGTTTGATGAGGCTTATGTCTATCAGATTGGAATTCACATGAAGCAGGGCCGTCTGGGTCAGACAGGGCAGAGTCTTGTGAAGGCTTTGGATCACGATATCCGCGCCGCATCTGAGGGCAGGGGAAGGAAACTCCCTGGAAAACGCAAAATGGGCGCCGTGGGCTTCATCTACAATCAGAGGAATGCCCCGGGCATGGGCAAGCTCAGCGATGGCCTGAATATCAGAGACAACGCCGTCATAGGTGGGAGAGGTGATAAATACTGCTCCTGCCTGGGGAAAATCATGCAGCGCCTGCGCAACATAAGCAGGCGGAATAGAACCGGAAATACCGAATTCTGCAGCGGCAGGAAGCAGATAAATAGTTTCCAGTTCTCTTAAATATGCAGCGTGATAGGCGGATTTATGGCTGTTTCTGGACATCAGAAGCGTGCCCTTAGGGGGAAGGGCGGCGCTGACTGCGCTTAAAATGCCGCTGGTGCTGCCATTAATCAGATAGAAGGTTGCTTTTGCACCGAAAATATCAGCAGCCCGCATCTGCGCTTCCTTTAAAATGCCTTCGGCATGGTGCAGGTTGTCAAACCCGTCAATCTCCGTAATATCAACAGAGTAGGGGTCTGGAAAACTCAGCTTGTCTGTGCGTTTGTGGCCGGGCATGTGAAAAGGATAATAATCACTGTCTGCATACGCTTGTAATTTCTGATCCAGATAAGCTGATTTCTGAAGGGTGTAAAAAATATTGTTGGACATATACTGCTCCTTTTATCATTTTTGTAAATATATTTCTTACTGACAGTATACTGGAAAACAGGACAAAGGGAAAGTAAATTGTTGTATTGAATTTCAAATTATTTCGTAGTAGAATAAAAAAGACGTTTGCATCAAAAAGAAGTAAGGCAGGAGGAACATGAAGTGAAAGCGAAAAGGAGTATTAGCGGGCGGATACTGTTCAACACAGATCTTATGATGATTTGTCTGGCAGTGATATTTGTTGTGTTAATGGCCAGTTCCATGAGATCATTGACAGACAGCGTATTGTCTGATGTACTTCCGTCCATGACGAAAACGGCGTCTCAGAATTTAGAGGGGAATCTGCACATGCTGTCAGACCGGATTTTTGTGATAGGGGAAAATGAAGCCATTGTCAATCCGGCCAGTTCTCAGGAGGAAAAACAGGCTGTACTGGATAATGCCCAGGCAGGAATTGAATTTTCATGGCTTGGGTTGTATGATGCAGAAGGAAAGCTGTATCAGGGCGATGCAAAATGCCCGGAAACGTTGGCAGAGAGAAAATTGTTTCCGCTTCTTCAGGAAACCCAGAATATGGTAATCGACGACATTTACGAAAATGGAGACGTGCTGGAGCTTGCAGTAGGGCTTCCGATTTTAAATGCAGACAGCCAGCTGATTTACTATCTGGTGGGAAGCTATAATTATGATATTTTAAGCGATGTGTTAAGCAGTATTAATATCAGCGCCAATGGAGAAGCTTTTATTGTGAATACACAAGGCCGGATTATGGGCCACAGGAACACCGATTTGGTTCGGGCCCAGGCGGACCTGGCAGAGTATGTCGGCGTGGAGAAAATAGAGAAAAAAGTTGTTTCCGGGGAAACCGGAGTGATGACTTATGAAAATAAAAAGGATACCAGGCTGATTGGTTATGCGTCTATCAACGGAACAGACTGGTTTCTTGCAATTATTGTTCCCAGAGATGATTTTATGGGGCCGGCCAACGACAGTATTATGCTTGGGATTTACATTACCCTGGGAACATTGTTTGCGGCAGGAATTTATACAATTACCTACGCTTCCAAAATCAAGAATTCCCTGAAAGGCGTTACCAGCCGGATTGAGCTTCTGGCCAACGGGGATTTAAAGACGCCTACGAAAATCAGCAGGTCCAAAGATGAGACTCAGGTGCTTTCTGCATCGTTGAGCCATACGGTGGAAAGCATCAACGGCTATATTTCTGAGCTGTCCAAGATTCTCTCCAGTATTTCCCAGGGAGACTTTGATGTGTCTGTGGAAGGGGACTTTAACGGAGATTTTGTGATTATGAAGGAATCCTTAAACAGCATAATTAACTCTTTAAGCCAGATGCTGATGTCCGTACAGGATTCTTCCAAAGCAGTGCTGGAAACGGCAGGAATAGTGTCTGAAAGCGCAGTTCTGGTACATACAGGTTCCAGTGAACAGTCCGATTCCCTGATGGTTCTGACAGAGGAAACCAGGGCCATTGAAGAGAATATTTCCGAGGTGAATCATAATACCAGGGTAGCCGGTGAACTGATGGAGAAAGCAAAGGCAAGCATGGACACCGGGGATGCGAATATGAAGAATCTGCTGAAAGCAATGGAAGATATCAACAACAATTCCCTGGAGATTACCAAGGTGAACCGGATTCTGGAAAATATTGCAGCCCAGACAAATATGTTGGCATTGAATGCTTCTGTGGAGGCCAGCCGGGCAGGAGAATTCGGAAAAGGATTTGCAGTAGTGGCCGCTGAGGTCAGGGAGCTTGCAGCTCAGAGCACAGAATCTGCCAAACATGCGTCAGAGGTGATTGACAGCTCCTTAAAAGCCATTGAAAACGGCGTCATTTATGCAAAACAGGCGGCGGAAAGCTTTGATGATATCAACGAAGTGACCAATAAAATGACGGATATTACAAAACAGTTGGAAGAGTCTGTAAGCGTCCAGAAGGAATCTCTGGAAAATATGGCGGAACAGATTGGCCAGATCAGCAATGTGGCGCAGCGGAATCTGAATTCCAGTTATGAAAGCACCACTGCCAGTCAGAAGCTTCATAAGCAGGCGGAAGGACTGCAGCATATTTCCGGACAGTTCCGGTTAAGGAGGGACAGATAAAATGGAACATAAGACAGAGAACTCTGAGGTATCTTTAATCAGGCAATTGGCATGCCTGCGGAAAAATTACAGGCTTTTGCTCCTGGGCTGCCTGATTTTGGCAGCGCTTCTGGCTTCCGGATGCGGCGGCAAAAAAGCGGACGGTAAGTGGAAGGACGGATATTATACTGCAATGATGGATGAGTATTCCCATGGATGGAAAGAGTATGTTAAGATTTGCGTGATGGACAACAAAATTGTAAGCGTGGAGTTTAACGCCCAGAACCCAAGCGGCTTTATCAAGGCATGGGACAATGCATATATGAAAAATATGAATTCCGTATCAGGTACATATCCTAACCGGTATACCAGAACTTATGCAGCAGAATTGTTGGCAGACCAGAGCGCGGATGATATTGATATCGTAACAGGAGCGACCCATTCAGGGGGAAATTTCCGCAGACTGGCGGCGGCAGTGCTGGAATGTGCGGAAAAAGGAAATACAGAGACGGTGATTGTTGAGACGGAGGAAGAGTAGAAATATTACTCCGGCGGTTAAATATAAATCTTTTTTATGCTGGCTCATTTGCTTATTCAATAACAGAGTCAGAGAATAGCATAATAAATAAAAAGCTTTCGCATAATGGCTATTACAGCTATTACAGCGAAAGCTTTTTTGACACATTTTCGGAAGGTTCAACGTTAATCACTTTGAAAGGGGGATTTTTTGTGTCGTTAGATCTCAACGAACAGTACGATAAGATATACCGATACTGTTATTTCAAAGTAAATAACCGCTGCCTGGCAGAAGATTTGACACAGGAAACCTTTCTTCGGTATTTTGCCCAGACGTCTTATGTGCACCGGGGCAAACAGCTGGCTTATCTTTACACCATTGCCCGGAACCTGTGCATTGATTTCTACCGGAAGCCGGAACGGGAGAAGCTGGCCGGGGAAGCATATTCGGAGGAGGTCTGCAGCAGGAACCGGCTGATCGCAGAAAAGGGATCGGAAAATCCCATGGAGCAGGTGGAAACAGCGCTTCATCTTAAGATGGCCGTGGAAAAACTGCCGGAGGAAATGCAGGAATTGATTTTGCTGCGGTATGTCAATGAGCTATCCGTCAGGGAAATCTGCAATATCACCGGGCTGTCCCGAAGCAGTGAGTACCGGATGGAGCGGGAAGCGCTGAAGCGGCTGAAGCGGATGTTATCGTGAAAAGGCATGTTGTTTCTGACACATACGGTTTGCTTCAAACGTTAATCATTTCAGAAGGAGAGATTCAATATGTCAAATGCTTTAAAATCCCAGATAAAAAAAGAACTGCGGCAGATGTATCCGGCTCCGGCGCCTGGAAGAAAAGAAGAATTTCTGCGTAAACTGCCCTATCCGAGAACCGGCCCCATAGAAACAATTGCAGTTCAGATTGGCTATATCCGCAAATCGGTCTGGCTGCTGTCTGTGCTGCTTGCAGCGGCGGCCCTGGCATATGGGGAACATTACGGACAAAGTGCGGGGCGTTATGGAATGCTCTGGTGTTTCTCAGCGGTTATGCCCCTGCTGGCGGTACTGGCAGTAACAGAAACCTTCCGTTCTGCCGCATATGGCATGGCAGAATTGGAGCTGGCAGCGAAACACAATCTGCAGGAGATTCTGCTGATTCGGATGGGAGCAGTCAGCGGAGTGGATTTTCTTCTGATACTGTCAGCGCTGCCGTTTCTGGCTCAAAAAGAGCAGATAAGCCTGTTTCGGGGAGCTGTGTACCTGACAGTTCCATGGATGTGCACCTGCGTACTGGCATTTCAGATTGAAAAATATGTGAAAGGCCGGGACAGCGTTTGGTACTGCTGCGCCCTGGGACTGTTTATCATCGGAATCGGCCTGACAGCCGGCAGGTTTTCGGGAACCGTTTACGGGGATGGAAAATTTTATGTCTGGCTCATTGCATTGCTGATATTTGCAGCGCTTCTGGCAAGGCAAATCCGGCAGATCCGCCATGAGATAGAAGAATGGAATAAAAATCTGTATCCGGTCTGACAGCAGAATGAAATGAAAGTCTGTATCCGGCCTGACAGCAGAATGGAATCGAAATCTGTATCCGGCCTGACAGCAGAATGGAGGAATCAAAATGGAATTAATTTTTGACAGGGTAACCAAGCAGTATAAGAATAAACTGGCCGTGGATCGGGTATCCCTTTCCCTGAAACAAGGGGTCTACGGGCTTCTGGGGGCAAACGGGGCGGGGAAAACAACGCTGATGCGCATGATGTGCGGAGTGCTGAAGCCGGACAGCGGGGAAATTCTGTACGATGGCAGGAAAGTGGAGGAGGAAGCATATCGGGATATCCTGGGATATCTGCCCCAGGAGTTTGGGTATTATCCGGATTTTTCGGCCATGGATTTTCTGATGTATCTGGCCTCCTTAAAGGGCATTCCCAGAAAGCAGGCCCGGGGAACAGCGTTGGAATTGCTGGAGCTTACGGACTTGTCCCCGGTGGCAAAGAAGAAAATCAAAACATTTTCCGGCGGAATGAAACAAAGGCTTGGCATTGCGCAGGCCCTTTTGAACGATCCGAAGGTACTTGTGCTGGACGAACCCACAGCCGGTCTGGACCCCAAAGAGCGGGTCAGGTTCCGCAACCTGATTTCCAGGCTCGGAACGGAGCGGATTGTTCTGCTTTCCACTCATATCGTATCAGATGTGGAGCATATTGCGGATGTGATTCTGGTGATGAAGGGCGGCGCCATTATTCATCAGGGCAGCTTTTCGGAAATCATACAGGTCATTGACGGGAAAGTCTGGGAGTGCACAGCAGACAGCAAAACGGCGGAAGAACTGTCCAAAGCGTATCCGGTGTTAAATATCCGGGAGGGGCAAAATGGAACGCTTCTGCGTCTGGTATGCCAAGAGAAGCCGGCAGAAACGGCTGTTTCCGTGGTAGCTTCCCTGGAAGATTTGTACCTTTACTATTTCAGCGAAACAGAACAGGGAAAATAAACAGAAGTTTTCGCTTGATAGTTTCAATACGTTTGGATAGACGGGAAGTTCTGAGTTCAAAGGAAAATCACGTCAGAAAGGAAGGCTCGGCAAATGAGAGAACTGTTGAATTTAACAGGATATGAATATAAAAAAATTTTCCAGAAACGCTCCACATGGATTGCATTAGGGGCGGTTCTCCTGTGGGTGTTGTTTGCAGGCATCGGCGGTACATTGGGAGAGTATTATATCGAAGGCGAAAAAGTGGACAGTCATTATCAGATGATAAAGCAGGAGCGTTACGCCCTGGAACATCTGGAGGTGCAGGAGCTGAATCCGGAATTTTTTGAAAAAATGCAGGAGGATATGGCAGAATTTTCTGAAACGATGGAGGGAATATCAGACAACCCGAAAGCACAGGGGAATTTAATCCAATACTGGAAAGAATACTATAAAGTCTATGCCCCATACAGCGCCTTGTATACGTTATTGGCAATGATGAAGAACCGTATCGGCGATTTAGACATAGAAGAGATAGACGGAACTAATTTTTATGAAAACCGTGACAGAATGATGGAGCTGTTCTTTCAGGGAGAGGAGTTGTCAGAACAGGAAATCATATTTCATGAGAAAGAAAATGAGAAAATAAAGACGCCCTATGCCTATGGAAATATGCTGGGCTTTGACAGTTATTTCAAGATGCAGGCGCCCAACTTTATCTTTCTGGCCTTTGCGGTGGCGGTGATCCTTGCCCCCATGTATGCAGGAGAGCGTACTTCCCGCATGGATGCGTTGGTGCTGTCCTCCCGATATGGAAAAAATAAGCTGATCCAGGCAAAGATTCTGACGGGGCTTTCCTTTGCCCTGTTTGCAGCTTTGGGATTCTCCATTATATTTTTGCTGGAAATTCAGGCAGTTTATGGGCTCAGCGGATGGAACCTTCCCATTCAGGCAAGCGTGGAAGGATTTTATCTGAACCTTCCTGTGAATCTGTTGGAGTTTCTTGGCATTGCTTTGGGCTGCAGTGCGGCGGCTTTGTGTATGACAGCCATGATTGTGATGTTCTGTTCCGCCAAAATGAAAACGCCTTTTGGCGTGATTATTATATGCTTTGCATTTATATTTGCCCCGATATTTCTGGTGAATCTGGCGGCAGACAACCGGTTTTTGTACATGCTGGTATGCAGCCTGCCCACGTCCATGTATTATGCAAGAAGCGTGGCATACCATCATCTGCTGTCCATTGGAAATCACTGTTTTTACTTTTTCCAGTGGGTTCCGGCGGTATATTTCTGCCTGATAGCCGTACTGGCAGGTTGGAGTTACCGGTGTTTTAAAAATCATCAGATTCAGTAGTTGGGAAAAAAGTATCAGAAATAATTTGACATTTACAAGTATTTGGAATATAATAAGAAATGTCAACGCGGGGTGGAGCAGTCTGGAAGCTCGTCGGGCTCATAACCCGAAGGCCGCAGGTTCAAATCCTGCCCCCGCAACTCTCATAAGGCAGTGTCAATGGATGTTGGAATCCGCTGACACTGCCTTTTTCGTATGGAAATGACGAGTTTTATTTGATATAGACAATCAAGCAAAAGATAGTGTATGATGAGAATACGATTTACAGAGAGAAAACCGTGGAATGAAAGAGGGCGGAGCACCGTGATTAGGATTGCAATTGTTGAGGACGAGGAACTTTACATCGGCAAATTAGAACAATATCTGAAGCAGTATCAGGAAGAAAAAGGAGAACAGTTTGAACTTACCGTCTATCGGGACGGAGATGAAATTACCAGCGGATACAAGGCCCAGTTTGATATTATTCTGATGGATATACAGATGAAGTTTATGGATGGGATGTCGGCGGCGGAAGAAATAAGGCGGCAGGATTCCCAGGTGATTATTTTTTTCATAACAAATATGAGCCAGTACGCAATCCGCGGATATGAAGTGGACGCTCTGGACTATATTCTGAAGCCGGTGACATATTTTATCTTTTCCCAGAAACTGAATAAAGCGGTTGAGAGGATTAAAAGCCGGAAAACCTGCTTTGTGACCATTTCGCTCAAAGGCGGTTTCAGAAAAATGGACGTCAATGAAATTTATTACGTGGAAAGCCAGAGCCATACGCTGAACTATCATACCCAGAGGGAGATATTCACATGCCGGGGAAATATGAAGGAGACAGAGAACCTGTTGGCGCCCCGCGGATTTTTCCGCATTAATAAAGGGTATCTGGTCAATATGAAATATGTGGATACGATATTGGAAGGCAACTGCAGGATCAACGGAGAGAGCCTGCCGGTTGCCCGGGCGAGAAGAAAACTTTTTATGGATGCATTGGCGGCATATATCAGCGAGGTGATGAAATAATGACGGTAATTTTGCCGGAACAGCTGGAAGAACTGTTCCAGACGCTTTATCATGATATTCCGAGAATTTATACCGCGTTTGCCCAATGGGGAGCCTGTATGGTTTATATATTTCTCCTGAAAAGAAAGAGGAATCCTCCCGGGCTTGGCGCAGCGGCCATTCTGTTTCTGATTCTGCAGAGTCTCTTGCTTGTCTGTACAGAGCATGTTCCCACATGGCTGTGGCTTCCGGTGATGGCAGCAGCGGCATGTTCCCTGTACGGAATGATTTCCGTCTCCTGCAGGGAAAGCAGAACGAACAGGATATACGCTGCATCCTGCGCCTTTCTGCTCAGTGAATTTGCGGCTTCTTTTGAATGGGTGATTTATTATCATTTCCGGTATGTGTCCGGAATTGAATCGCCTTTCCTGGAGTATGGCCTGGTGGCGGGGATATACGGGGCTTTGTTTGCCGGAATCTGGTTTGCGGAAAGGTCGCTGCTGAACCGGGGATCGGAGCTATATGTATCAAAGCAGGAGATGTTCAGTGCAATTGCGATTGTAATCAGCATTTTCTTATTCAGCAATCTCAGTTATGTGTTTCCGAACACTCCTTTTTCAAGCCAGTCGTTTTATGACAGTTTTAAATTAAGGGCGTTTATCAATCTGTTGGGACTGGGGCTGATTCTGATTTTTCAGCTTAATATGAGAGAACGGTCGCTGTTAAAAGAGTCCTACGCCATGAATGCAGTGCTCCGGTGTCAGTATGACCGGTATCTGAACCATCAGGAGAGCATGGAGCTAGTAAATCTGAAATACCATGATCTGAAGCACCAGATTACAGCCCTTAGAATGGAAACAGATGAGAAAAAGAGGGAACAATGGCTCGACAGCATGGAGCAGGAGCTGGATTCTTATAAAAATATTGTAGACTCAGGAAATCCGGTACTGGACGTATTGTTGGAAAGTAAGCTGATGCAGGCAAAAAAGCATCATATTGAGATAACCTGTGTGGCAGACGGAAAGCTGCTGGATTTTATGCATGTAACGGATATATGCACCATATTCGGCAATGCGCTGGACAATGCCATTGAGGCGGAACTGCTAGAGCCGGAGGAAAACAAACGGATGATTCACGTTTCCATTTCGTCACAGCGGCAGTTTGTATTTATCAAAGTGGAAAATTACATCAGCAGATCTGTTCCGGTATCGAAGGGATTGCCGGGAACAACAAAAGCAGATAAGAAAAATCACGGATATGGGCTGAAAAGCATCCGGCGTTCGGCAGAAAAATATCAGGGAAACATGACGGTTAAAATCAATGCCAACTGGTTTGTGCTGAATGTGATGATTCCAGGGCGTGAATAAGAATTATATGATTCCGTTGGTTAAATATTGAGAGAATGGAATGGCGCAAAGACAGTTTGCGTCATTTTTGTTACAGTTCAGGTCAGGAAAGGCAGAAGAAGCAAAAATGTGGTATTTTTAGAAGGTAAAATAAAGCATCGGCCAATGTTTAACAGATGAATTCATAAGTTTTACAGGAGGAAAGATTTATGGAACAGAAAGACAATAAGAAGAAAAAGCTGCTGATTGCGGCTGCCGTGATTGCAGCTGTAGCAGCCATTGGATATGCAGTGTACCGAAAAGTATACGACATGCTTTTTGGAGGAGCGGTGGCGGTGTCTGTTGACGACGTTTACAGCACCATTGATGCCTGTAAGGTACCGATTATTTGTATTGTAGTTGGAATTGCAGCAGCAGCTGCAGCTGCCCTTATAGCTGCCAAAAAAGAGAAAAACCTGAAAAGGATGATCAGGTGGCAGGCCCTGATGGCTTGTATTCTGGTGATAGCGGTATCGGTAAATGTTATCTGCCTGAATATTGAATATTCACTGATCAACAAGACAATGACAGGCTCCAAGGGATTGAGCAATGAGACAGCGGCGGAATCCAAAGAGCTTGTGGAAGAACTGACCAATGAAGGAGTTGTGCTTCTTAAAAATGACAGCAATTCCCTGCCGGTCAGTAAAGATACGAAATTAAATATCTTTGGATGGGGGAGCACAATGCCAATCTATGGAGGAACCGGTTCCGGAAGCGTGTCGGAAGAAACAGCGGTATCCTTAATCGAGGGAATTGAAAACAGCGGTTTCGAGACGAACCATACACTGACAGATTTCTATACGGCCTACCGCGCAGACCGGCCCCAGATTGGAATGGGCGGCGTAGACTGGACTTCCGTTCAGCCCACCATGGATGATTATGATAAAGCAGGAATTTTTGAACAGGCAAAGGAATATTCAGATACCGCAGTGATCGTGCTTACCAGATCAGGCGGCGAAGGCCCGGACCTTCCGGAGAAAATGTCAACGGAAAATACTTATAATAAGACACAGATGGGCGGGGACGTTGTCTATACCACTCAGGAAGAGGACGCAGGCTCCGATGTTTCCTATCTGGAGCTGACATCCAGAGAACGGGACATGGTAAAACGTGTGAATGATGAATTCAGCAATGTGATAGTCGTTATAAATTCTGCCAATGCCATGGAGCTGGGTTTTCTGGAAGAGTACGAGAACATTAACGCGGCCCTCTGGATTGCAGGCGCAGGAGAGACAGGCTTCAATGCCCTTGGTTCAATTATAAGCGGGGAAATAAATCCTTCCGGTAAACTGGTGGACACATATGTGTATGATTTGATGAATACGCCTACTTACAATAACTTGATATAAATTCTATGAAACAGCCGCTGCAGAAGGGCTGATTGATTATGACAAGACGGTGCAGTATCCCTTCGGATACGGGTTGTCTTATACAACCTTTGAGAAGAAGATTACAGATTTCAGCGCTGATGGCAAAACCGTTGCCATGGAAGTGGAGGTAACCAACACCGGAGATACTGCCGGAAAAGATGTGGTGGAAATCTATTACACGCCCCCTTATTATAACGGAGGACTGGAAAAGGCAAGCACAAATCTGATAGAATATGAGAAAACAGAGCTGTTAGAGCCAGGCAAGAGCCAGACAATTGCCATTACATTTGATTATGAGGATATGGCCTCCTATGATGAAGCTGTAAACCAATGTTATGTACTGGAGCATGGAGAGTATGAAGTGACCCTGAACAGTGATTCTCATACAGTACTGGATTCAGAAAAGTTCTCGTTGGACAAGGATATTATTTATAATGAGGAAAATGACGGCGCCCGGTCTTCCGATGGAACGGCGGCTGTTAATCAGTTTGAAAGCGCGGATGGCGGAGTGGAATATTTAAGCAGGGCGGACGGCTTTGCCAATTATGAAAAAGTGACGGCAGCGCCGGACAATTTTGAAATGACCAAAGAACAGAAAGAGGGTTATCTGTCAAAAGCAACTTATGATGCGTCCAAATATGACGCCGAAGATGCAAAGATGCCCACGACAGGCGCAGATAACGGGCTGAAGATTCAGGATATGGCCGGACTGGATTATAATGATGAAAAATGGGACAGCCTTCTGGATCAGCTGACACTGGACGAGATGCTGACTATGGTGCAGGACGGAGGCTTCCATCTGACTGCGTCGGAATCAGTGAATAATCCGGAGTCTACCGCATGTGACGGGCCTGCCGGCATCTCCAGTAATTTTAATTCCAGTATTTCCGGAACCGCCTTTCCTCCGGCAGTGCTGATTGCAGCTACATGGAATAAAGAACTGGCTTACCAAAGAGGCGCGCAGGTAGGAAAAGAGTGCAACGAGCTTCAGGTAACCGGATGGTACGGGCCGGCAATGAACACTCACAGATCCGCATTTGCAGGACGTAATTTTGAGTATTATTCCGAGGATTCCACCATTGCTTATTTTGCCGGAGCCAACGAGGTAAAAGGAGCTACGGAGCAGGGCGTAATGTGCTATATCAAACATTTTGCGCTGAATGATCAGGAAACCAACAGAACGGCGAGCATCTGCACCTATTCGACGGAACAGGCAATCCGTGAAATCTATCTGAAAGCATTTGAGGGCGCAGTGAAGGAAGGCGGTTCCCTGGCAGTAATGTCCTCCTTTAACTCCATTGGAACAGAGTGGGCAGGAGCGAATAAGGCTCTTCTGGTAACTGTTTTGCGGGAGGAATGGGGATTCCACGGCGCGGTCATTACAGACGCTATGGACCCGTTGGCTGATTTCTATATGGATCTGAACTGCGGTATCCGAAACGGGCTGACACAGGGACTTTCCATGACAGGAGGAGACGGCCTGATTACAAACACAGAGGACGCCAATACGGTACTTGCATTGAGAGAAGCGGCCCATGAGAATTTATATGCCTCTGCCAATTCCAACGCCATGAACAATGAAACAGGAATGCCGGATTGGGTGAAAGCATTTATTGCAGCTGATATTATACTGGCAGCAATTCTGATTGCAGGAGAGATTCTCGTAATGAGAAATTATAAAAGGAAAAAAGATGAAGCATAAAAATATCATTGATCAAATGACAATGGAAGAGAAAGCTGCTTTTTTAAGCGGCAGGAATGAATGGCAGACGCGGGAAATCCCGCGTCTGCATATCCCGTCAATTCTTCTGTCTGACGGCCCTCATGGGATACGGAAACAGGAAGGAACCGGGGATCATCTGGGGCTGAATCCATCTCTGCCGGCCACCTGTTTTCCAACGGCAGCCACAGTGGCAAACAGCTGGAATGAAGAATTAGGCGAAGAAATCGGAAAAGCTCTGGGAGAAGAAGCAGCAGCCCTGGGAGTGGACGTTTTATTAGGGCCGGGGCTGAATATAAAGCGAAGCCCCTTATGCGGCAGGAACTTTGAGTATTTTTCCGAAGATCCCTGTCTGGCGGGCAAGATGGCGGCCGCTTATATTCGGGGAATTCAGAGCAGGGGAGTATTTGCCTGTCCGAAACACTTTGCGGTGAACAGCCAGGAGCTGCGCAGGATGGCTATGAATGCGGTTTTAGATGAACGGACGCTGAGAGAACTCTATCTGACCGGGTTTGAAATTGCAGTGAAGGAAGGCAGGCCCGGCGCAATTATGACCAGTTATAATGAAGTAAACGGAACATATGCCAATGAAAACACTCATTTGCTGAAAGAAATACTGAGGGACGACTGGGGATTTGAGGGATTTGTGGTAACAGACTGGGGCGGCTCGAATGATCATGTCAAAGGCGTCAAAGCAGGTTCAGACCTTGAGATGCCCACGCCGGGGCTTGATTCCGCCAGGCAGATATTGAAAGCCATTGATGAAAACAGATTATCTGTTCAGGAGCTGGATGCAAGAGTCGACTGCCTGCTGGACGCGGCGCTGACTTTATCCGCCGGGAAGAAAACAGAAAGCAAGAGTGATGAAGCAAGACACCAGGAACTTGCCAGGAAAGCGGCCTCCAGAAGTGTCGGCTATGAAGCAGAACATCATGAACTTGCCAGGAAAGCGGCTGCCGAGAGTATTGTTTTGCTGAAAAATGATCAAAACATGCTTCCCCTTGCCTCCGGCGCAAATGTTGCAGTAGTAGGAGATTTTGCATATGAGCCGCGATACCAGGGGGCCGGTTCCTCTATGGTGAATTCCACATGGGTGGAATCATTCCGGGAAAAGTTAAAAGAGTACGACCTTTCTGTTGCGGGTATATGCAGAGGATACCGGCGGGACGGAAAACCAGATGCGGCTCTGAAAAAAGAGGCCCTTGAACTGGCGGAAAAAGCCGATATAGTGCTGTATTGTTTCGGACTGGACGAATTGAGCGAATCAGAGGGTCTGGATCGCACCCATATGAAAATCCATGAAAATCAGATTGAATTGCTGGCTGCAATGAGGGAGAAAAATGAAAATATTGCAGGCCTGTTAAGCGCAGGAGCCGCCATAGAAATGCCCTGGAGAGAGAACCTGAAAGCCCTTTTGCACGGATATCTCTATGGACAGGCGGGGGCAGGTGCGGCCCTTGATATTTTAACCGGAAAAGTAAACCCTTCCGGAAAACTTGCGGAATCATATCCGGAAAAATACCAGGACACGCCGGCTTATTCGTTTTTCCCAGGCAGGATGAGAAATTCAGAGTACCGGGAAAGCATTTATGTGGGGTACCGGTATTATCAGACGGCAGGGATTCAGACGGCATATCCCTTTGGATATGGCTTGTCGTATACGGATTTTGCCTACTCTGATTTGCATGTGGATCAAGCGGGAGCTGCATTTACGGTGACCAATACCGGGGAACGGGACGGCGCGGAAATTGCACAGCTTTACATAGGGCTGCCGGATGCAGAAGTGTTCCGCCCCCGGAAAGAACTGAAAGGGTTCCGAAAGGTATTTTTAAAAGCGGGAGAAAGCAGGAAGATCATGATTCCTTTTGACGATAAGACTTTTCGCTATTGGGACAGAAACAGGAATGGATGGGAAACAGAAGGCGGGGAGTACCAGATTATGATAGGCGCTGATTCCGAAGATATCAGGCTGGCATCGGGATTTTTTGTGGAAGGGACGGTGAACTGCTGTCCATATCAGAAAGAAAAACTCCCGTCTTACTACAGCGGAAATATCCAGAAGGTGGAAGCACAGGAATTTGCGGAACTTTTAGGCGGGCTTCCTTCTTTTGGAGAATGGAAAGGCCTGCTTGGACTGAATGATTCCGTCAGCCAGATGTATTATGCAAAAAGCCGTCTTGCCAGGTTGGCATATCGTGTACTGACGGGGATGAAAAAAAGGAGCGAGAAAAAAGGAGTTCCTGATTTAAATATATTGTTTCTGTATCATATGCCCTTTCGGGCCATGGCAAAAATGTCAGGCGGGTTGGTGAGCATGGACATGGCGGAGGGAATCGTCACTCTGGTAAATGGAAACTTTATCCGCGGAATACGGAAAATCATCGGCGGATTTTTTCAAAATAAGAAGGCAAATAAAGAATATGAAAGGCTTCTGAAAGAAGGAAAAACCAATGATCCGGCAGCGAGGAGGGACGAGGAATGAGTATAGTAAAAGACTGGTGGATGCCCAAATGGAATCATTTTGAAAAGCAGCATGAAAAGCTGTCAAAATGGATCTATCAGATAGCCTGTTTCTTTGCATTCAGTATGGGCGTCACCTTATTTCAGTATTTGGTGTTTACGTTTATGCCCGGTATGCTTGGAATTGGACTTGCAGGAACGGAATTTATGTGGCCTCAGAAAGAAGTGTCAATTTTGGGAGTGGATTTTACCTGGAGCCTTGTAGGCTATAATGTGCTCCGGGATTCTGCCGGCGCAGTGATCATCGGCGGAGGACTGGGGTACTTCATCAGTTATGAAACAGGCTCTTTTCTGGCACAATGCATTAATTTTCCGCTGCAGAGAAACATCACCTTTAAAAGCAAGGGAAACCTAGTTTATCAGGCAATGTGGTATTTTATCGCATGGGTGCTGATTTCCCTTATCTGCAATGGGTTTAACAACCTCTGGATGCCTGTGGCAGCCGCATACGTGGCGCCTGCGGTGTATAATATACTGGTGACGTTTGTTACCGGCGGTGTGTCAATGGTTATCTTTTTCTTTGTGTTCAAAATTATCTTTCCGGAGGGGGAGAGTAAAAAACAGCGGTAAAAAGCCAGAACCGGGCAGGTGCAATCGTGTAGGCCTGCCTTGCTGTTGCTTCAACAGTTACAGGCAGGCGAACCAAAGGGCGATCCAATCATTCTGAAATTATCAAATTCTTTTTATTTCCAAATATGCATTACATAAAATTCCAGGAAATGTTGTTGTATTTCCAGAGAATACATATTATAATTTTATAGGTATTTCTGCTTTGGCAGGAGCATAGAAAGGATTTGAGATTATGATTTATGACAATATATTGGAAGCAATGGGAGGAACGCCGTTAATCCGCTTAAACCGTATGCCGGAGCCGGACAGCGCCCAGGTATTGGTGAAATTTGAGGGGCTGAATGTAGGAGGCTCCATTAAGACAAGAACGGCCTATAATATGATAAGAGACGCAGAAGAGAAAGGGCTGATTCAAAAAGATACCATAATTGTGGAACCTACCAGCGGCAATCAGGGGATTGGCCTTGCACTGGTAGGGGCTGTCCGTGGGTATCAGACGAAGATTATCATGCCGGATTCTGTCAGTGAAGAGCGGCGCAAGCTGGTGGAGCATTACGGAGCGGAAGTGATTCTGATTCATGATGATGGAAATATCGGGGCATGCATTGAAGAATGTCTGCAGACAGCTCTTTCCATGGCAGAGAAAGACGCCCGGGTGTTTGTGCCTCAACAGTTTGAAAATCCTGCCAATCCGGCGGTGCACCGTTCCCAGACCGGCATTGAGATTTTAGAACAGGCAGGTATTCCCATTCATGGCTTCTGTTCCGGAATCGGCACTGGAGGCACTATTACCGGAGTGGGAGAGACAATCAAAGAGAAAAATCCTGACATGGAAATCTGGGCGGTGGAGCCGGAACATGCAGCCATTCTTTCCGGAGGCTCCATAGGAACGCATCTGCAGATGGGCATTGGGGACGGCCTGATCCCGGAAATCCTGAATCAGCAGATTTATGATGAAGTCTGCATTATTACAGATGAAGAAGCTCTGTCAACGTCCAAAAGACTGGCGGCGGAAGAGGGGATTATGTGCGGAATTTCCAGCGGAACTAATGTGGCGGCGGCGCTGAAGTTAGCGAAGAAGCTGGGCAAAGGCAAGACGGTGGTAACAGTTCTGCCGGATACGGCGGAGCGGTATTTTTCTACGCCGTTGTTTGGGGAATAAGTGAATGAGCAGGAAAGATAAGTTACTGAATAAATTGATGAAGAAGCCAAAGGATTTTACATTTCATGAAATGGAATCTAAACTATGAAAGCCTTTGGCTTCCATAGTTTGGATGGCCATGCGGCCTGTCGCACGACAAGCTAAGCAAGATGGGGGTTTACTATCTTATTTTGGATATCAACTGAAACAAAGCGGTACCGGCTCAGGAGTTAAATTTATAAAAGATGGAAGCAATGAGGTAATAAACTTTCATAAGCCGCATCCTGATGGGATTTTAAAAAGATATGTGTTGGAACAGGTGATAGAGAAGCTGAGAAAGGATGGTTTGCTGTGAGTAATTTATTGTATGGGGAAAAGTTATAACGGGACAGTGGAATATTCGGGTGAAGATGGCTGTTTATTCGGAAAAGTAGTGGGAATGAAATCTTTATTGTCGTATGAAGGGGATTCGGTGCATGAGTTGGAGCGGAATTTCCAGAATGCAATTGATGAATATTTAGAAGATTGTATGCAACGGAACGTAGAGCCTGAGTATCCTTATAAGGGAACGTTTAATGTCAAGATTAGCCCTGAACTGCATCGGAATATCGCCGTGTATGCAATAGAGCATGGAAAGAGCTTGAATGCCGTTGTCGAAGAAGCTATTGGAAATATGGTCAGGTGATTTCCATATACCTGCAGGTCTTTTGCAGGTATATGGAACTATTATTTAGGAAGCGCAGAACACACTTCCCACAGCAGTGATACTTTCAGCCAGATCCTTGCGGTATATGGGACTGTAAGGATTCAGGCTGTTGATCGTGCAGCACGAAACCGACATATTTCCGGTGGAATGGATGTAGTCGCCGTTTCCAAGATAAAGCGCCACATGTCCCGGGAAATAAATCAGATCGGCGGGGTGGATACAGGAGAACGGGATTTCCCGGACAGGGTAGCCTTCCATCATAACGGCGTCCCGGTAGATAATGATGCCGCACATGTAATAACTCATAAAAGCCAGTCCGGAACAGTCGATTCCTGCGTGAGTTTTGCCGCCCCAGCGGTACTGAACTCCAAGATAGGATTTGGCGTAATGGAGCACATTCTGCCGGAGCTGGGAGTGGGAAGCGCAGGTTTGGCAATGTCTGTCGGAGTGGAGCCGGGAGTGGGAAGCGCAGGTTTGGCAATGTCTGTCGGAGTGGAAAAGGGAGCGCCTATACGCATCTGCGGCATCGCCGCAGATGAAAGAATTATTGTCAGAAAACAGCAGAGAGACAGCGGGAACATATCCGCAGATTCCCTCTGCTGTTTGGATTTTCTGCCATCCTTCCCTGGGCCTGCCCAAAGCAGACACATGGCTGCCCATAAAGAGAGCAGATACTGAGGCGGACTGTACCCGCGGTTCTTTTTGAATATCTGTAATCCCTCTGCAGAGTACCGCCGGTCTTTCTGTGTCCTCCGGCGTTTTGGCAGATACCTTTAAGTTCAGCGCTTCTTCCGGTGAGAGCCTGCGGATGGCCGGGCATTCCAGCCATCCGGTATAACCATAATCCGTAGTGATTTCCAGAAAGTTTCCCTGCCGGTTCTGTACAGTGACCAACCATCCGGATAATAATTCATCCGATACATTTTCCGCGGAAGGACTTTCATAAAGAAACACGCTGGGAACAGTGACAATCGCTGTATACATTCATTTCCCCTAAATTTAAATATTTTTCACAGAAGCTCCTTATAAAACGCAAGCACATTCTGATAAAAGATCTTATCCAATTCCCTTTCATGAAATCCGGCCTTTTTCAGCGCCTGTTCCAACAACCTCATGGAACCGCAGTTTTTTAATTCCAGGTTGTTGTCAATTCCGTCAAAATCAGAGCCCAGTCCAATACAGTCTATGCCGCCTACATCTGCGATATGACGGATATGCGCGGCAATATCGCTGGCATACCCGTAGAACCGTCCCAGAACATCCGGAGTGGCGGTCAGGAACGGTCCGTAATAATTGGCTCCGATCACTCCGCCCCGTTTGGCAATGCCCCGGATCAGTTCATCCGGCAGATTCCGGCCCCGGTGGCAGAGGGAACGGGCATTGGAATGACTGGCGCAGAAAGGCTTTTTGGCAAACCGGCACAAATCCCGGATGCCTGCATCAGACAGATGGGAAACATCAGGAATAATGCCAAGCTCTTCCATCCGCTCCAAAAATTCCATACCCAGATGAGTTAAACCCTGAGACTGGGCCAGACGGCTGGCGGCAGGCTCTCCGGGAAATCCCAGGCTGTTGGGGTAATTCCAGGTGAAAGTCATCATACGGATGCCGAGACGATGGAATTCTTCTAATTTTTCCAGGCTTCCCTCACATGCCTCCCCCTCTTCTAAAGTCATCAGCGCGGACATTTTTCCCTGAGATTCATGCGCAAGGATTTCTTCATAGGAAGTGACAGGCGCAATCATATCCTGGTTTTCCTTCATTTCCTCCTGAAAAATATGTATCTGCCGTTTGCAGTCTTTATAAGGAGAAGCCGATTCTCCGGTGTCCAGAAACATGGCGAAATTCTGGAGCAGATAGCCGGCCCGCTTCATTTTTTCCAAATCCAGCTGAAAAGAATTGCTGCGCAGCTTCACATTTTTGCCGCGGTTTCGTTCCCCGCAGATGCGGGAAATAGTGTCACAGTGCATATCTATAATTTTCATAAATGGTCGCCTCCATAGGAGTAAACAAGGGCTTGTTACAAAATGCGGCAGCCCTGCAGTACGAATTAATTATAACATGTGTAACCTGGAGCGAAAAGCAGTAATTTGTCGATATTGGGATTTATTGGAAAAAATCTGTTTATTTGAATATTTTTTTCAAAAACCTTCGTTTATATCTATGGGAAACGCTGCGGCAGGAAGAAACGGTTCTGTTTACAGGAAAACCGTCGGCTTTCACAGTTTTCGGGAAAAGTAAGAGAAGTGTAAGATAAATTTAGCTTTATTTTAAGAAACGGCTGATAAAATAAGAAAAATGAAGTTCGGGAAAGGGAGGAAGCAGGTTGGAAAATCTAATCAGAGTTCAGGACATGTGTAAAATCTACAACCCCGGTGAAAATGAAGTCCGCGCGCTGGATCATGTGAATCTGGAAATTAACCGGGGAGAATTTGTGGCGATTATCGGGCATTCCGGTTCCGGAAAATCTACTTTAATGAATATGCTGGGATGTCTGGATGTGCCCACCTCCGGCACGTATTATCTCAACGGCAAAGATGTGTCAACCATGAAGGATAATCAATTGTCGGAAATACGGAACCAGGAAATCGGGTTTATTTTTCAGGGATTTAATCTGATTGCAAATCTGAATGCCATGGAAAATGTGGAACTGCCGCTGATTTACCGGGGAATCGGCAAAGGAGAACGGCACAGGCTTGCAAAAGAAGCGCTGACGAAGGTAGGGCTTTCGAAACGTATGGAGCACAAGCCTTCGGAAATGTCAGGGGGACAGCAGCAGAGGGTGGCCATTGCAAGGGCCATTGCGGCAGAGCCGCCGGTGATACTGGCAGATGAGCCTACCGGCAATCTGGATTCCGCTTCTACAAAGGAAATTATGGAAATCCTGAAAAGTCTGCATGAGGCAGGTAGAAGCGTGATTCTGATTACCCACGACAATGATATTGCCGATCAGGCAAAACGGGTGGTTCGTATTTTGGACGGCAAAATTGTGGAGGATTATTATAATGAAAATAAAAAGTTTTAAATCGGGAAAATCTCAGGAGGGAACAGTTATGAAAAAGCACAAAAAAATCTGGAAAATTGTGATTCCGGCGGCGGTTTTTGTGGTAATTATCTGTGTTATGGGGATAAATTCCGCTAAAAATGCAGAAGAAGCCATGACAAACGCCAGGAACGTAGAGTGTGTGACGGTGGAACGGGGAAATGTATCAGAAACGGTGGAAACCAATGGAACCGTAGTCAGCGGTCAGCAGAAAACCATATTTTCTCCGGTGAATGCAGAGGTGGAGACGGCGGATTTTCAGACAGGGGATCTGGTGAAGGAAGGGCAGAAACTGGTGACCTTTGATTTAAAGGATCTGGAGAATCAGAACCAGAAAGCAGAGCTGACGGTAAAGGCAAATCAGCTTGGCTATCAGGATTCCGTAAACAAATCCAACGAAGCAGCAGTAAGGCAGGCCCATGCCCAGGCGGAGGCCAATGCCCTGCAGGGACAGGTGGATGCAAAACAGCAGGAGATTGCAGAGCTGACGTCGGCGGTTTCCGGTGAGGCAAAGGAGCAGGCGGAGGCCGAAAATCGCCGGCAGCAGGAAGCGCAGACGCAGCAGAAAGAGCTGCAGAAGGAACTGAAAAAGGCAGAAAAAGCATTGGAAAAATCCAAAGCGGCTTACGATCAGGCAGTAATGGAACAGCAGACGGCTCAGGTGAACTTTGATGCGGCAGCCGCTTCCGGAAAAGAAGAGGAGCTGGAAGCAGCCAGGAAAGCGCTGAACTTGGCAAATGAAAAACTGGCAGAAACAAAAGGGGCTTATGAGGCCGCCCAGGAGCTTGTGAACACGCTCAGCAGCCAGGCAGAAACCTTACAGCCTGTATCTGCAGATTTGGCGGAGGGAACTGGCAGAACGGAGCTGCAGCAGAGGCTTGAAGCCGCCCAGGCAGAGCTGGCAGAACTGCAGGCAAGACTGGAAAGCCAGAAATCCATTGCTGAGGCAGACGCAGGAACTTTGAGCGGTGCGGCAAGGGCGCAGATGCAGACCAATAACAATCTGGCGGAACTGGAAAGTCAGTCTTTGGAGGAATTGATTCTCCAGGGGCAGCAGGGGATTTCAGCGGAATTTAACGGCGTCATTTCAGATAAGCAGGTGGTGGAGGGCGCTGTTGTTTCACAGGGAATGGAGCTTTTTACACTGCAGAGCATTGATGATGTAAACGTAGAAGTAACGCTGTCCAAAAATGTTTATGATAAAGTCAAAGAGGGGCAGAAAGCGGAAATTACTTTTGCAGGGAATACCTATGAAGGAACAGTCAGCCGCATCAGCCGGATTGCAGAAAACGGGGCGGCAGGAACCAATCAGGCGGCTGTGGCTGCAGCGGGAATTCAGGCTACCGTGCATGTGGATCACCCGGATGACAATATTTTCCTGGGTGTGGACGCCAAAGTGAAGATTCTTGCGGCAGAAGCAAAAGATGTGGTAATCCTGCCCACTGAAGCAGTCAATATCGGAAAAGACGGTACGTTCTGCTGGGTCAGCCAGGACGGTATTTTAACAAAACGCATGATTACAACCGGCGTCACCTCGGATGAATGCGCAGAGATTACAGAGGGAATTGAGGAAGGGGAGCAAGTCATTGCAGATCCGGGAAATCACGAAGAGGGTGATCCGGTTACGCTGACAGAACAGGGACAGGAACAGACGGAGGAATAGAAGAGCATCTGAAAAATAGTTTCAATGTTGAGGTATTAAAATGGGAAATATGACAGAATATGTCAAGATGGCATTTAAAAACATTATTGCAAATAAAGGCCGCTCCTTCCTGACCATGCTTGGCATTATTATCGGAATCGCTTCTGTAATTATGGTAATGTCCGTAGGAGACGGAACTGCAGATGCCATGAATTCAGAAGTGGCAGACCTTGGCACAGGCCAGATTGATGTGTATTGCAGCGAAGATGCGTCAAACGAAGGAGAATGGATTACGCCGGAAGATTTAACGGCCATCAGAGAGCAGCTGGAAGGAGTGGACGGCGTAACGCCCAATGACGGCTCTTCGGGAAGCGCCGTTACCGGAAAAGGGGAATTTGCAATATCATTAAACGGCGGAACAGAAGATATGCAGAAATCCATGAATTATAATATGAAGCGGGGGTCTTATTTTACTTCTGCGGATGTGGAGGAAGGAAACCGTGTCTGCGTAATTACAGACACCGATGCAAAGCGGCTTTTCGGCTCTGATGATGTGGTGGGAATGGATATTGAGCTGAACGTCAATGGAATTATGGGCAGCTACCGGATTGTGGGAGTGGCGCAGCAGAAAGAAAATGGAGGCTTTGTCAGCTATACTTATGAGGGAATGCCGGTATCGCTGAGTGTGCCCTATACTTCTTTTGAGCATTTCGGATGGGAGAGCGATTCTTTCTACTCCGCCACAGTTTTTGCCAATGACAAGGTCAGCGGCGAAGAAGTGGCGAAAGATATCATTCATCTGCTGGAAACCAGGCACCGCTGCGCCGGAGAAGAATACTACCAGATTCAGAGTTTTCAGGATATGGTGGCAGAACTGAATAGTATGCTTGCCATTGTAACCACATTTATTTCCTGCGTGGCCGCCATTTCCCTGATTGTAGGGGGAATCGGCGTAATGAATATTATGTTGGTGTCTGTGACAGAGCGTACCAGGGAAATCGGAATCCGCAAATCTTTGGGGGCCAAAACCTCTTCCATATTAATGCAGTTTTTAGCGGAAGCAGCAATTCTCACGATTGTAGGCGGAATGATAGGCATCCTTCTGGGGCTTTTGGGAGCGGTAGGAGCCTGCAGCCTGATGAGCGCTTCCATGGGCAGCGTCATTCATCCCGGCATTAAGGCCAGTACAATTCTGGGGGCAACGCTGTTTTCCTGCGGAATCGGTGTGTTTTTCGGTATATATCCGGCCAGGAAAGCGGCCAAGCTAAGCCCCATTGAAGCCCTGCGGAGGAATTAGGGACAACTTGCCGCTTACAAGAGAGATGGGAATGCCTTGAAATTCCAGCAAATTTGTTGCACAGTGCCGCTTCCTTTTCGATTGAGAATATGGTAACATAAACATAAGACAGACGGGAAATTCAATTGTATCACTCAGGGAGGAATCAGCATGGCAAATCAGGACAGGGAAGAAAAAACTGCAAAATTTCTGGATATGGTAGCAGGGTCAGACAATATCGTATTTTTCGGCGGCGCCGGGGTGTCTACAGAAAGCGGAATTCCGGATTTCCGCAGCGTGGACGGGTTGTATAACCAACAGTATGACTATCCGCCGGAGACGATCTTAAGTCATACTTTTTACAGACACAATACAGAAGAATTCTATCGGTTTTACCGGAATAAGATGCTGTGCCTGGATGCGAAGCCCAACATGGCCCATAAAAAATTGGCGGAACTGGAAAAGGCAGGCAAGGTGAAAGCAGTCATCACCCAGAATATAGACGGCCTCCATCAGCTTGCAGGAAGCAGAAAGGTTCTGGAACTTCATGGAAGCGTTCACCGGAATTACTGTGAATCCTGCCATCAGTTCTATGATGCAGAATATATATTAAACAGCGAAGGGGTGCCCCATTGCGGGAAATGCGGCGGAGATTTGAAGCCCGATGTGGTACTGTATGAAGAAGGGCTGAATAACCAGACCATTCAGGAGGCAGTTTTGTATATCAGCCAGGCAGATATGCTGATTATCGGCGGAACCTCCCTGGCAGTCTATCCGGCAGCAGGGCTTGTGGACTATTACCAGGGAAAGAAGCTGGTGCTGATCAACAAGACGCCCACTCCCAGAGACAGCATGGCCGATCTGGTTCTCCAGGAAAGCATCGGAGCATTGTTCGGAAAAATTAATCTGCAGTATTAAAGTGCGTTTGAAACAGAAAACAGGAGGAAGCATATGCCCATACCATTTGAAATCGGAGACATCGTACGTTTGAAGAAACAACACCCCTGCGGCAGCAATGAATGGGAGGTGCTTCGGGTGGGAGCGGATTTCCGCCTGAAATGCTTGGGGTGCGGCCACCAGATTATGATTCCGAGAAAACAGGTGGAGAAAAATACCAGGGGAATTCGGAAAAAAGAAGAACAGATTGGATAATTTTAGCAGATGAGGACAGCAAAAGAAAAGAGAAGTAAGAAAAAAATAGTAACCCCTCATGATGCTCAGCCTGCCGTCCGTCGGGCCGCATGGCCATCCAGACTATGGAAGCCAAGGGCTTTCATAGTAAATCCCCATGATGCTCAGCCTGCCGTCCGTCGGGCCGCATGGCCATCCAGACTATGGAAGCCAAGGGCTTTCATAGTAAATCCCCATGATGCTCAGCCTGCCGTTCGTCGGGCCGCATGGCCATCCAGACTATGGAAGCCAAAGGCTTTCATAGTAAAAGCGGCAGGTATCTTTTTGTGCCTGCTGCTAATCTTTTATATCCTTTTGGTGAATGTTCTGGTAAGCGCAGCATTGGTGCCTTCCTTTATGGAAAAACTAGAAGCTTTTGAACGGATTACGGAGGAGAGTTATGCGGCTCAGGTGCAGACATCGGATATTAAAGGAAACCGGCAGCTGGCATTGAATGAGACAAAAGAATGGCTGAAAACAGCGGAGCATCAAAAGTTATCGGTGGAAACAAATGACGGATATCGGCTGATTGCAGAGGAATTTCCTGCAGAAGAAACAGATTCAGAAAAAGGCGTCGGTGGGAAAAATCATAAATGGGTGCTTCTGCTTCACGGCTATACTGGTTGGAAAGAGGAAATGTATCCGTTTGCCTACTGGTATCACAAACAGGGCTATCATGCCCTTGTGCCGGATCTGCGGTGTCAGGGAGAGAGCCAGGGAGATTTCATCGGGATGGGGTGGACGGATCATTTTGACTGCATGCTTTGGATAGATTATATCCTTTCTCAGGATGAAGAAGCTCAGATTGTAATTCACGGCCAGTCCATGGGCGCAGCCACAGCTTTGATGATGACAGGGGAAGAACTGCCGGGGCAGATACAGGCAGTGGTTTCTGACAGCGCCTATACAGACGCTTATTCCATGTTCGGTGAGAAAATCAAAGACTGGTTCGGACTTCCGGCATTTCCTCTGGTGGATTCCGCCTGCCTGATGCTGCGTCTGCGGGGCGGATATAACCTGAAAGACGCTTCAGCCCTGGAAGCGGTGCAAAAAAGCGAGACGCCCACCCTGTTTATTCATGGCGATTCGGACGCTATGATATCTGTCCAGATGTCCAGAGAATTGTATGAAGCGGCAGCCTGTGAGAAAGAGCTTCTGATTGTGGAAGGAGCCGGGCATGGGCAGACTCAGGAGAAAGATCCGGATACATATTATAATACAATCCGTAATTTTTTGAATAAAACCCTTGAAAATGCAGACAGGTTGTGATAAGATGAAATCTCGTGATATAATAATTTATCCTTGCTCTCGACAGTGATTGAGGGCCGGAGACCAGAAGGAGGTACGATGAGCATGAACAAATATGAATTAGCTCTTGTTGTTAATGCAAAAATCGAGGATGAAGAAAGAGCCGCAGTGGTAGAGAAAGCGAAAGAGTATATTGCTCGTTTCGGCGGCGAGATAACTAACGTGGATGAATGGGGCAAGAAGAGACTTGCTTATGAGATTCAGAAGATGCGTGAAGGTTTCTATTACTTTATCCAGTTCGATGCACCGGCAGACTGCCCGGCAGAATTAGAGAAGCGCGTGCGTATTATGGACAATGTGCTTCGGTTCTTGTGCGTTAGACAAGATGAGGCGTAATAGAAAGAGGAGATTAGATGAATAAGGTTATACTGATGGGCAGATTAACCAGAGATCCTGAAGTGCGTTACTCCCAGGGAGAATCCGCAACAGCGGTTGCAAGATATACATTGGCAGTAGACAGAAGATTCCGCCGTGACAACGATCAGCAGACAGCAGATTTTATCAACTGCGTTGCTTTTGGAAAAGCCGGTGAATTTGCGGAAAAATATTTCCACAAGGGAATCAAGATTGCCATAACCGGAAGAATCCAGACCGGAAGCTATACCAATCAGGAAGGACAGAAGGTCTATACCACGGATGTGGTTGTGGAAGAACAGGAATTTGCTGAGAGCAAAGCGGTAAGCGACAGCCAGGCAGGAGGATTTCAGCCTGCAGGCAGGCCGGCCCCCAGCGCGGCAGTCGGAGACGGATTTATGAACATTCCGGACGGGATTGATGAGGAATTACCCTTTAATTAGAACAGGAGGTAAATAAAATGGCTTATAATAAAACAGACAGAGGCGATTCTCCCATGAAGAGAAGAGGCGGAATGCGCAGAAGAAAAAAAGTTTGTGTATTCTGCGGCAAAGATAATGTGATTGATTATAAAGATACCAATAAGTTAAAGAGATATATCTCTGAAAGAGGAAAGATTCTTCCCAGAAGAATTACCGGAAACTGCGCAAAGCACCAGAGAGCTCTTACCGTTGCAATCAAGAGAGCAAGACATATTTCCCTGATGCCCTATGTGACAGATTAAGCCCTGGGATAATCTATGATTTTTGTATTATAATGATTATAGTATTTAAAAGGTCAATTATCGTCGGATAATTGGCCTTTTTCATATAATTTGGCCCGTATGGCAGAAATTACCTGTGAAATGTGGGAAATCCTAGTAAAAATGCGGAGTATTGGCATTGAAAGGACAAAAAAGAGTGTGATATAATATAATCCACAAGAACATGACACCAGGTATGATCGTGAGTATGGGCAGGTAGGCGCGGATGAAATACCATCGTTTAAAGTATCGTTTATGCATGCAGCACAGCTTTGACGGAAAAGAAGAGCACAAACATCAGCATTTAATTGAAATTGAGATTGTGGCAAGGCATATGTCAGAAGATTTTCTGGAATTTGCCAGTATGGATTCTGTGTTAGAGCAGGCGTTCGGCCCTTATCAGTACCAGTATCTCAATGATTTTCCTGAGTTCGAAGGAGACACCAGTATTGAACATTTGGGAGAAGTATTCTATTTAAAAGTAAAGGATGCACTGGAGCGACAGCACTGGAAATTTGCCCGCTTTGAGATCAGCGAGACGCCTTTACGCGTTTATGCAATTGCAGAAGAAACTTTTTAAGATTGAGCCAACTTGTTAAGGGAGGAATTTTATGAAAGCCAGAAAGATTGTCAGAGGAGCCGCGGCAGGGTTACTGTCCATCTCTCTGTTATTTTCAGGATTGCCTGTGGCAGCGGCAGAATCAGGGTATCATACGCCTCTAAGTGTGAAAAAGACGGAGAGAGGCAGTTCCAAAGCATTGGAACAGAACCCGGCGGGAGAACAGCAGAGTCCGGGCAGCAGCCGGACAGGAGAGGGCGGAGAGAGCCAGAATCCATCCGGCAGCCAGACCGGGGATGCGAATTATACCCAGAATCCGGCAGAGGGAACAGAAAGTACCCAGAATCCGCCGGGAGAGCAGGGCAGTTCGGATATGAGCCGGACAGAGGGAACCGGGAGTACCCAGAATCCCTCGGAAGGATCGGGGCAGACTGTAAATCCGTCAGAAGAACGGGGCAATCCCAACAGCAGCCAGGCAGAAGGAACGGACAATACGCAGAATCCGTCTGACAGCCAGGCAGGGGATGGCCAGAATCCATCTGACAGCCAGGTCGGGGATGGCCAGAATCCGGCAGAAGGATCAGAGCAGACGGAGAATTCGGACGGAAGCCAGACCGAGGATACCAAAAGCCCTGAGGGGGAATCAGAGAATTTGGATTCCCAGTCTGATTCGAAGGATGGGAACACAGAGGATAAGAATGCGGATGAATCCGGAGGGCAGGATGCTCAGTCTGAACTGAAGGATGAGAACGCAGAGGATAAGAATGTGGACGAAGCCGGAGAAGATCAGCTTGCCGCTTCCAAAGCCTATCACAGCGTAAACGGCAGCATTTCCATTGACGGCAGTCTGTCCGACTGGGCAGGAGTGGCAGAACGCTCCGGTTCCGGCATGGATTACTGGAAAGCTGCATTTTCTCCCGACGGCGGTACGCTGTATCTTAGCTTTACAGGAAGCGCCAGTACAGAGTGGGATTATGGTTTCACAAGCAATAAATTTCAGTTTGCATATCCCGACGGCGCATCCGATATAAGCAGCGGAATTTCTGTTGCTGCGTCCCAGGGAGAAGCGAAAGTGAAGAATGCCTATTACGGTGATGTTCCCGGAGCGGAAGCGGCAGTAATCAACGAAGCCCATGGAAATAACCCGGGGCCTTACACGGTGGAGCTTGCAGTTCCGGTGAGTTTTTTCCACAGCAGGGAGTTTACCCTTACCTTCGGCGGGACTCAAGTATCGTCCCAGGAGATTGAACAGGTAAACGGTGATTCCATAGAAGAGGATCTTCCGGCTGTTTATAATGGAATCAGTATTGACGGTAAGTATGCGGACTGGAAAGCAGTGGAAAAGACAGACGCCTCCTGTCCTAACAGCGCCCATACCGGGTGTCTGTCACAGGCTGCGGCAGTGTTTGACGGAGACTGGTTCTATATTTATATCAAAGACGGAAAGGGCAGCAATGCATCCGGTGCGGGAACCCATTCCAACGGCAAGTTTGCCATAACCTCTGATCTGGGATATGAGACAGACATTCAGTTGACCACAACGCCGGAAATCAATGGCGTTAACGGCGCCAAGGTTGCCTATGTGGGAAGCGAATGGGAGATTGCCATTCCGAAAGATCAGCTTCCCAAGTACCGGGAAAGCCTTTCTTTTGGATTCTATCTGGGTGAGCCTCTGGTTGGCAGTATCGTAAATCTGCAGCCTGACAGCGGAAATAACCTGGAAAATCTTTTTGACGGAATTAACTTTGACGGCCAGTACGATGACTGGGAAGATTACGGCCACAGCACCATTCAGTATGCCACGGCAGGTTCTCAGGAGTCCCAGATTGACGCCAAAGGCGCACTGTATTCCAGTGATGGAAAACTATACGGGCATGTGGTGACAACTATGCCGCAGCATTTACAGGAAGCCGGACAGGAATTTACAGAAGCCATTACCATTGCATTTAATCAGAGTATGGACAGTCTGAAAAGCGGCTCTGTAGATCAGAGTATGGTATTTTACCCGAGATTTGTAACGGTAGACGCCAATGGAACCATTGACTGGAATCCCAGACGGGCAGGTCTGCCGGAAGGTACATACGAATATCATATTGTTTCCCGGGACGCCTGGGGACAGTCCCAGAATATCAGCAATCTGCAGGAGATGGATCAAATATACGGGAAGATGATTATGACCATCGGAACAAATGGGAAGGATGAAATGGAATATTATCTGGAATTGCCCATGATTGCAAAGAAGCTGGGGGTGGACGAAACCAGTCTGAAAGAAATTGCAGCCCAGTACGGACGGATTGGGCAGGAGTGGATTTTCACAGCAGGAACTTCCACAGGGCCGGTTGCGGGAGTGGCAGTCTGCATTGCCACCGTCGGCATTGTGCTATGGTATAAAAAGAAGAAAAAAGGTGAATTAATACCGGCAGCGGTATAATTCAGCACAGAAGAAAGATTCAGGAGGAATGGGCATTGGAAAACAGAAAGAAGTCGTATAATCTGATTTTATTAATGCCCGTTCTTTTTGCACTGGCCGCATATGGAATTGCATTGACTGTGGGAAACAGCGGCATTTATCCCAGCGGAAAAGATACGCTGGGGCATCTCTATCAGGGGGATGTGCTCTATCGGGCAGTTCAGAACGGAGATTACTGGCCTGCGTTTGATTTCCTTTGGTATAACGGTATGGAAATGATGCGTTACTGTGCGCCGGTTCCAGTTTATCTGCTGGCCGGATGTCAGTACATCGGCGGCAGTTCCATGGGCGGTTTTCTGGTTTTTGTTATGTTTGTCTGCTTTGCGGGAGCAGTGTCATGGCTATATGTGGGATTGAAACTGGAACGCCCTTATCTGGGGGCGTTTTTAGGTATTCTGTGGTTTTTTATGCCCAACAATTTACGTACGCTGTTTTATGAGGGAGATTTGCCAAAATCTCTCTGTATTGCAATTCTTCCTCTTTTTGCATATTGGATGTATGATTATCTGAAAAGCGGTCGTTGGCATCTTTTGCCCAGGATTTCCCTTTGTTTTACATGGTTTGTGTTGTGCCATTCCGGATATGCGGGGATGGTTTTGATTGCATTTACATTGTTTTTTATGGTTAATATGGTGATTTATCATCAGTGGCGGCGGCAGGCGAATGCATGTTTTGCAGCAGTGTTGGGGTATCTTTTGGCGGGATTCTGGCTGATACCCTCTCTCACCGGCAGAACAGTCTCCCCAGACAGTCTGGAGAGACTGGCGGACTTTTTTCAGAACGTATTTTTGTCCGTCGCTCCTGCCGCCCGGATGCACCGGGGCAGCGTGGACGCTTATTTTGGGCTGGCCGCAGCTTTACTGGCTGTCTTTGGGATATTCTTAAGCAAGAAGAAATCCATGTCCGGATTTTGGACTGGAATCATAATTCTGGTACTCAGCTCAGAGACATGTTATCTGGTTTTGAAAATACTGCCGGGCGGGGAATATTTTCAGATGCTTCGTTTTATTTCTATCGGATTGTGCATGATTTTATTTGGATTTTTGGCCTGGGATACTTTAAAGCGCGGGTGGATTGTGCTGTTTTTGACGCTGCTGGTTGTGGATGTTATACCTTCTCTGCCGCTGATTCTGGGCAATCGCTCAGGGGCTGCGCCAGAGGAACGGATGGCATATTATTCGGATACGGCGTTGATTGGAGCGGCAAAAGAGATGACGGAGCAGAGAATGGCGCTTCTGGATGAAAGCAGTCTGGGCTCCATGAGCGCGTATCTGATGACCGGTTATGGGAAACCGGTGGCTTCCTCCTATGGCGCAGCGGAGCAAGCGGCGGCAACCGTAACGAATTTTAAGCAGATTGACCGGGCATTGGAGGAAGGAAACTACCTCTATCTGTTTGACCGGTGTATGGAGCTTGGGAATGACACAGTTGTTATTCAACTGGATTTTATCAGTAATCCCAGAAAGCACCCGGTGCGTGAACTGGATATGGCGGCGGAACGCGTTGGCTATGAACTGATGGATTTTAATGAAAATTACCGGTTTTATAAACTGGCGGAGGAAGGAACCTGGGGAACTGTGACAGAATACAGAGCCGTTGGTATCGGATATGATGCGCCTGGAATTTCCCGCCAGTTTCCCATGGTTGAGGAAACAGAGAGCAGAAACCTGAATGATTACACATTTGAGGAGCTGCAGAAATATGATTTGATTTATCTGGCAGGATTTACGTATGATGATAAGTCATATGCGGAAAAATTAATTATGGATTTAAGTGAGGCGGGGGTTCGGATAGTCATTGCGGCGGATGGTATTCCGGACGACAGAGGCAGCCGGGAACAGAGTTTTCTGGGCGCAGTCTGCAATGACGTTTCATTTTCCCAGGGCTATCCGGAACTGGACACAGTGGACGGAATTTTGGACACCAATCTGTTTCCCGACGGACACAGGGAATGGAGCACCGTGTATATGAACGGTCTGAAGGAGGTCTGGGGAAACGTGAGGGATGAAAACCTGGAACTGCCGTTTTTTGGAACTGTAAAAAATGACAATATTGTGATGGTGGGCCTGAACCTGACTTATTACTACAGTCTGACACAGGATGAAGGAGTGGGAAAGCTTTTGAGCCGCGCCATGGATTTGAGCCCTGAGGAATTGCCAAAGCGTGAGATTATTCCCTATACGGTTCAGTATCAGGAGAAGGGCGTCACGCTTACTGCAGAGGCAGATGAGCTGAATACAGGCCTTGCCTGGCATGACAGTTTTTCAGCAAACCGGGAGATTTACGGAAAGAATCATCTGACTTATATTCAGTCAGGAACCACTGTAATTTCGTTTACTCATCCTTATTGGAAAGAAGGAGCGGCAGTCAGCCTTGCAGGTCTGGTTCTGCTTCTGGCATTTACGCTGCACCGGCGGAAACGGGCAGGAGGAATCGTATGATAAAATATATAGCAGGATTGGCGGGACTGGCAGTATGGCTGTTTTTTCTGCGTGTGCTCAATAAGAGCAAATTGAATTTCTGGCATTTTCTGGTAGGAAGCGCAGGCGCTTTTATTCTGATGCTTCTGTTTCTGCAGCCCGTGCTCACCCAGCCTTTGGCCAGGATTGTGGCGCTTCTGGCGGGCCTTCCCGGGAAAATCGGAGATATCTACAGCGCGCATTATAAATACGGCGTGATTTTTATAGAATCAGCGGCAGGGGCAATTTCACTGAAAATAGATTTTGAGTGCTCCGGGATTATTGAGATTCTCGCATATCTTTCCCTGCTGATATTTTACCGGGTGTATACGGTATATGAGCGGGTCTATGTGGGAGTGCTGGGAGTAGTGGCAATCGTGCTGGCAAATGCCCTGCGGATCACAGTGATTTCCCTTATGATTTATTTCGGCGGCGTGGATATGTACCATATTGCCCATACCTTTATCGGGCGGTTTGTATTTTACGGACTGTCTGTGATCCTGTATTTTTACGTATTTACGAAACCGCAGATTATCAAACAGAAAGTGGGAAGTTTTCAATATGACGGTGATAAATAATTTTTTAAATTCCATTTTGTTTTGGGCGGCCTGGATTATTATTCCGCTGGTGATGGAGATTATTCCTTCTCTGGGCAGTATGCTGATTCTGGTGAAAAAGAAGCTGTTTTCCCGTCAGTATGGCGATCCTGTGTTCTGGCCGGAGATTACGCTGATTATTCCGGTGTACAATTCACAGGATTCCCTTAAGGAGTGCATCCGCTCCATCAATGACAGTGATTACCCCAATGAGAAAATGCGGATTTTTCTGGTAAACAATCAGGGAAAAGATAATTCTTTTGAGGTCTATACGAAATGTCAGGAATTATATCCGGATCTGCTGATGCAGTGGCTCAACGCCAAACAGGGGAAATCCCGCGCGCTGAATCTGGCGCTGTTCAACGCGGACGGAAAATATATCATCCATGTGGACAGCGACGGGCAGTTTGAGCCCCATGCCATCAGCAATATGGTGCGGAAATTTGAGAGCTGCCAGAATGTGGACTGTATGACCGGCGCAATCCTCACCATGCCGGAGATGATTGAGGAATACCGGGGGATGTTCTCGAGGCTGCTCCGCAAAATGGAGTTTATGGAATATGCCCAGGCATTTTTGGCCGGGCGGAATTATGCTTCGGAAACAAATTCCATCTATACGCTTTCAGGGGCGTTTTCTGCATTCCGGAAATCTGCGGTGCTGAAATCCCAGCTTTATAATACGGATACCATTTGCGAGGACACCAATATTACGTTTCAAATGCGTTTTTTGCAGAAAATCCGGGTGGAAATCTGTGAAAATGCCATTTTCTGTGTAGATCCAATTGAAGGGGTGAATAAACTTTACACCCAGCGGCAGCGCTGGCAGCGGGGAAGTCTGGAGGTGTCCCACCAATTTCTGGAAAAAGATTTACAAGTGCGCAAAATGTTCAGCAATGTGATGGTTCGGACTCTGATGTATGATCATACGTTTGCATTTCCAAGGCTGATTTGGTATCTGGCTTTGATCTGCCTGATGTTTATGAATTATTCTGCCGGGATGATTTTGATTTCCACAGGCGCTATTTTCCTGCTGTATATCATCAGCGGATATCTGTATTATTTTTCTACCGTGGGCTTTTTGAGGGAATTTGATGAGCTGAGACGGTATTACCGAAAACACTGGTATGTGGTGCCGCTGCTTCCGTTTTTTAATTTTACAGTATTTTTTATCCGGTTTGCAGGGGTGATTAACAGTATCAATACAGACAGCGCATGGAAAACCCGGACATTGACAGACGAAGGGGAGGATTTTCGGGCGGAATTGAAGGCTGAGGCCGGAAAACTGCTGAATCTGCTGCGGAGGGCGCGGAAAGCGGTAAATTACGAGTAGGGAATGGAACATATGAAACGCAAAATTAATTTTTTCGTTGTAACGGCTCTTGTGGTATTTTTTGCCATGGCAGCGGATGTATTTATTATCTGGCAATTGAATAATTATGAGACGAGGTTCCTGGAGCTGTACGGAGCGGAGCAGGACGGTTATGTTAAGGTGGTTCTGGGAGAAATTAACCGTCTGGGGGATGATGCAACAGAGGAGAATATTACTGAGATTATCAGTTCTTTAGACGCCACGGCAAGCAGATATTGGACGGTCAGCAAAGAGGATTCCATTCTGTTTGTGAAAAGCGTGACGGAAACCAACCGCTACAAAGGATTTACGGACGGCACGTATTATGCCAGCGACTCGGCAGCCGCCTTTATGAACCGCCTGAAGCTGAATCAGGTGGGGCATCAGATTATTTATCTGAATGAAGATCGGTTTATTGCTTCCGGCATGATTTTTGAATGGCGCGGTCAGCAGTACCGGATTTGCCTGCTGACCTATGACAAGGCGCTTCTGGAGGATAATATTCTGCTGGAGTGTAAAAATTCCATTATTATTATTTTGCTGTTGGTTCTTGCCCTTCTGATTATCCTGAGTATGATGATGTCGAAAAAAATCAGAGGGCAGGCGTCTCGGATTGCCTTACAGGAGGAGCGTGCGATCTGGCAGAATCAGCAGTTGGAGCAATTGGACGAACAGATGAAGCGGGAACATGCCTTCAGTGCCAGAAAACGCGTGTTTAAGCATACGGTGTTGGATGAATTTCTGCAGGAGTTGGATGAAAGAGGGGCCAAACCGATTCATTTTGCAGTATTTGAGACAGAAACCCAGGAGTCCAGGGACGAATTTTTTGAACATATGCAGATGGTTTTGGATAACCGGGTGCTGCGTTTTTCCATGGATGACAGGCTTGTACTGCTGATCTTTGCCCGATATGAGCAGGCGGTCAGCAGCAAAATTATCAGGTCTTTGGAAAACAAAAAGGTACGGAAGGTTGCTGATTTGTACTGTGGAGATAACACGGAAAGCTATAAGCGGCAGTTTGAGCAATTTTGGAAGGCGGTGGCAGAGGAATGAGGGAAGAAAAACTTTACCGGGAATACCGTTTGAAATCGTATCTGAATATGAATCACTATATTACCATCAATGGAAAACAGGGGCAGACCCATCCCCATACCTGGGAATTTATCATTACGATTATCGTCAGCGGAACGGAATTTGTGGAATTCCGTACCTTTGAGTCATTGATAGAGGGGTATCTGGATCAATATCAGAATCAGATTCTAAACACCATGAAACCCTTTGACCTGGTTGTGCCCACCATCGAAAATGTAACAGATCATTTTAATGAAGAGCTTCGGTCATTGCTGCGGGAGCACGGCGGGGAACTGGTTTCTGTGGAAGGAAGCGAGACGCCCACCAGAAGCTATATTGTCAGCCACAGAAATGAGCCGGAATTTCTGGAGCAGATTGAAAAAAAGCAGACAGAGCAGATTTCCGGTGTGGTGCGGTATGTGGTGGATCAGATTATGGACGACGAGGATGAAGAATTTTAAACAGGAGAGTTTTAAAAAGACAAGCGGGAAGGAAAGAAAGATGCAGAGAACTTATAAAAAAAAGATACTGAGCCGGTTTCTCTTAGTTGCAGCGGCGGTAAGCCTGTGCTGCGGGTGCGCTTCCAATCAGCTGGAGCTGACCGTAGATCCTGGAAGGGAGCCGGCCCAGGCTTCTGACAATTCCGGGAAAGAGGAGAAAAGCCTTCCCATGTGCAGAGAGGACGGAGTGAAATATTCCTTCCGGACCCAGGAAAAGACATTCCAGATTTACGGGGCAGACGGCAGGTGGCGGGATACGATGCCGGTGGGGGTGAATATCGGAGCAGGAAAACCGGGGGCGTTTCCCGGAGAGTTTGCAATTACCGAGGATGATTATCTCAGGTGGTTTCGTCAAATCAGTGAAATGCATGCAGATACCATCCGGGTCTATACGGTTTTGATGCCGGAATTTTATCATGCTTTGGCTACATATAATAAGACAGCTCAGTCGCCGCTT
The DNA here is from genome assembly GCA_910575555.1 of Lachnospiraceae bacterium. Lineage (GTDB taxonomy): Bacteria > Bacillota > Clostridia > Lachnospirales > Lachnospiraceae > Petralouisia. The sequence goes on from CAJTFX010000013.1 coordinate 93,270, forward strand.
TATTTTATGCAGGGCGTATACAATAATGAAGAAGATATCAGCAGACTTCAGGACGCTTATGCTGAAGAGCGAAAGATTGAAAAAGACTGGATTGCAATGTGTAAAACCATTGTGGACGTGGTTCATGGAAACGCAGTGATAGAGCCTGAGGCGGGCAATGCCGGCGGCAATTATACGGCGGATGTTTCCCAATATCTGTGCGGATGGATTTTGGGAATTGAGTGGCAGCCGGAATTTGTAATAAGCACCAATGAGGCCAATCCGGGCAAAACAACCTTTGAGGGAGAGTATCTGTATACGGAAGATGCATCTCCCTTTGAAGTTTTTCTTGCTTCCGGACTGGATGCCTGCATTTCCTATGAGATGAAGCAGTATCAGATGCAGCATCCCGTCTCTTTTGCCAACTGGGTAACGACAGACCCCCTCTCCCATCCCGGAGAGCCAAATCCTGAGACGGAGGACGCAGTTTCGGCAGATGCGGAACACATTAAGGCAAGACAGGAATTTAAAGCGGGACTGTTCGCTTCCTATCATGTATATCCGTATTATCCGGAAATGATGCGGTATGCGCCGGAGCTGCTGACGGATGATCCGCCCAATCCCTATAAACACTATCTGAATGATTTGAACAGTTATCATACGATGCCGGTGGTAATATCCGAGTTCGGTGTGCCTGCTTCCAGGGGGATCACCCACTTTGCCCGAGATCCGGGGTTTAACCAGGGAGGGCTGACGGAGGAAGAACAGGGAACGGCCATTGTGTCCATGCTTTCGGATATTATTGATACGGAATGCGCAGGGGCTTTTGTATTTATCTGGCAGGATGAATGGTTTAAAAGAACCTGGAACACCATGGATTACACAGATTCCGATGTGCGGCCCTACTGGTGCGACGTCCAGACCAGTGAACAGTTTTTCGGACTGCTGTCCTTTGATCCCGGTGAAACGGCAGTGTGCACGGTGGACGGCAGAGACGGAGAGTGGGAAGGTGAGGAACCGGTATTAGACAACGGGGAAACAGAATTGTATGTAAAAAGTGATGAAGCCTATGTATATCTGCTGCTCCGGGGTAAAAATGATAATCTGCAGATTGCCCTGGACACCATTGAAGATCAGGGAAATGAGGCGTACGGCGGAGCGGACTTTTTACTGGAAATAAAGGGAAAAAAGAAAAGCAGGCTGTTGGTGCATCCTTATTATGATGTAAATTACTGGCTGTATACCACTGGAATGCATGCTTCCAACAAAGTACTGGAAGTAAAGGAAGGGTATGCAGACCCGGAAACTCATACCTTTGCGCCTATTTATCTGATGCTGAACCGGCCGGTGGTTTTGACAGACGGCACAGTCGTGGAGACAGAGCAGGTAGAGACCGGCAGGCTGCGTCATGGGAATGCAGATCCCCAGTCTGAAGGGTACAATTCCCGGGCTGATTTCTGTATCAGGGGCAATGTGACGGAGGTACGGCTGCCCTGGCTGCTTTTGAATATTGCCAAACCCAATGAAAAAATGCGCATTGCCGATTTGTATGCCAATGATGAAATCACTTATGAATCCATCCGTGAGATTCAATTTGAGATAGACGGGGAAAGAGGTTCTTATACCTGGAACGGATGGACAGAGCCCGGATATCGGGAGCGTCTGAAGGAGTCCTATTATATTCTGCAGGAATATCTGGAGAAACGGTAGAGAATGCGTAAGATCCGCTCTGGCAGCAATGGATCATCGTTTACCGCAGTCCGCGGGCAGAAAACGGTTATTGTAAGAATTCCAATGTAGTGGTATAATATGACGAAAGCAATGGGCAATGCGGACAGAAATGCCTGCACTGGCCTTGCAGAACGGAAACCTGAATGATAAGTGAGAACAACAAAGGTAGGAAAATCAATGAAAAGAAAAAATCACCCGGGCGGCCCGTTAAAGAATTATATGCACTGGCCCCTGATGCTGACTGTTTTGCTTGTACTGATGAATGCCCCCTTATACTATTTTGACAGGACTGCCGGAATCTGCGTCTCTGTATTTGCTGCATTGTATTTTCTGATTGCGCTGGGAATTTTTCTGGTCAACAGGTCCGCCATGCGCAATGAAGTAATCAGTTTTGCCACCCAGTACGGAACGGTTCAGAAGAAGCTGCTGAATGAATTTGAGATCCCCTATGCGCTGCTGGACTATAACAGCAAGATTTTGTGGATGAACGAAGCCTTTTCCCGTATTACAGAGAAGGACAAGGGGTATCATAAGTCCATTGCTACGATTTTCCCGTCCATTACCAGGGAGCTTTTAGACAGGGAAGAACATAACGATCATATTAAGGTAGAGTGGAAGAACCGGGTGTACCGGGCAAGTGTGGGAAAGATTCATTTTGATGGAGAAGAATCGGAAGGAAATCTCATTGAAACGGACAATAAGGAGCAGTTTCTGACGACGCTGTATCTCTTTGATGAAACAGAGCTGTATGAGAGCATTCAGGAAATCAGGGATCAGCAGCTGGTAGCCATGCTGATTTACATCGACAATTATGAGGAAGCCTTAGAAAGCGTGGAGGAAGTAAAACGCTCGCTGTTGGTGGCTTTGGTGGATCGCAAGGTAAGCAAATATTTTTCAGATCGGGACAGCATCATTAAAAAGATTGAAAAAGACAAATATTTCGTGGCGTTCAAACAGAAGTATCTGGAGGCGCTGATTGAGAATAAATTCAGTATTTTAGAGGATGTCAAAACCGTCAAAGTGGGAAATGAGATGGCGGTTACCTTAAGCATCGGCGTTGGCATCAGCGGAAACAGCTATACCCAGAAATACGAATATGCCCGCATGGCCATTGACCTTGCCCTGGGCAGAGGCGGAGATCAGGTCGTTGTCAAAGAAGGGGAGAAGATATCTTATTTCGGCGGAAAATCCAGGCAGGTGGAGAAGATGACCCGGGTAAAAGCCCGGGTGAAGGCTCATGCGCTGCGGGAAATTATCGAGAGCCGGGAAGAAGTGTTTATTATGGGACACAGTATCAGCGACATGGACGCCTTCGGAGCATCCATAGGCATTTACTGTGCGGCCCAGGTGCTTGGGAAGAAGGCACATATTGTACTGGATGAAGTGACCTCCTCCCTGCGGCCCATGAAGGAATGTTTTTCCGAGGAGAAGGGATATCCGGCCGATATGTTTTTGCGGAGTGAGCGGGCGCTGGAACTGGCCGATTACCGGAGCGTGGTGGTGGTAGTGGATACCAACCGGCCCAATTATACGGAATGCCCGGAATTGCTGACCAAGACAAAGACCATCGTAGTGTTTGACCATCACAGACAGAGCAGTGAAGTGATTGAAAATGCAGTGCTTTCCTATATTGAAACTTATGCCTCTTCCACCTGTGAGATGGTGGCGGAAGTGCTGCAGTATTTTAATGAAAATATCCATTTAAAACCCAATGAGGCTGACAGTATCTATGCAGGAATCCTGATAGATACCAATAATTTTATGACAAAAACAGGCGTGAGAACCTTTGAGGCAGCGGCCTATCTGCGGCGGTGCGGCGCGGAGGTGACCAGAGTCCGCAAGCTTTTGCGGGATGATATGGCGGCCTATAAAGCAAGAGCGGAGGCGGTGCGCCATGCGGAGGTTTACCGGGGCGCCTTTGCCATATCCATCTGCCCGGCAGACCGTGATGTGGAAAGCCCCACCATTGCAGGGGCCCAGGCAGCCAACGAACTGCTGAATATTGTAGGAATCAAAGCGTCTTTCGTACTGACAGAATATAATGAGAAGATATATATCAGTTCCCGTTCCATTGATGAAATTAACGTACAGCTTATTATGGAACGCTTAGGCGGCGGCGGCCATCTGAATGTGGCGGGCGCCCAGATGAAGGACTGCAGCGTAATGGAAGCAAAGCGAAGAATTGAAATGACATTAGATAAGATGCTGAAGGAAGGAGACATAGAAGTATGAAAGTAATATTATTAGAAGATGTGAAATCATTAGGTAAAAAGGGTGAAGTGGTCAATGTCAGCGACGGCTACGCCAGAAATATGCTGTTTCCCAAGAAACTGGGAATTGAAGCGACGAAAAAGAACATGAACGATTTGAAATTAAAAAATCAGCATGAGGAAAAGGTGGCCCAGGAAAATTTGGATGCGGCAAAAGCCCTGGCAGAAGAGCTTGCCGGCAAAGAGGTTGTGGTAACCATCAAAACCGGAGAGGGCGGGAAAACCTTCGGTTCCGTTTCTTCCAAGGAGATTGCGGAAGCGGCGAAAGCCCAGATTCAGATGGAGCTGGACAAGAAGAAAATGCAGATGCCTGAGGGCGGCCTGAAAGCATTGGGCGTATATGAGGTGGGTATTAAGCTGCATCCCAAGGTGACAGGAACTTTGAAAGTAAAAGTGAAGGAAGCGTAATTTTATGGAGGAAGATCTGATCAAGCGGATTATGCCCAATAATCTGGAGGCGGAGCAGTCGGTGATCGGCGCAATGATTATGGACCGTGAAGCGATTATTATGGCCTCTGAAATCTTAATCCGGCAGGATTTTTATCATCAGCAGTATGGGGTCCTGTTTGAAACTATGGTGGAACTGTACAATGAGGAGCAGCCGGTGGATATGGTTACCCTTCAGAACCGTCTCCGGGAAAAGGATGTTCCGGCAGAGGTCAGCAGCCTGGAATTTGTAGGTGAACTGGTGGCCGCCGTGCCTACCTCTGCCAATATTAAATATTACGCCAATATTGTAAAAGAAAAGGCAACTCTGCGCAGGCTGATTAAAGTAAATGAAGAAATTGCCAATCAGTGTTATCTGGGCAGAGAAAGTCTGGAAGATATTATGGCAGATACGGAGAAAAAGATTTTCGATCTGCTTCAGAATAAAAGCGGCGGGGACTATGTGCCCATCAAGCAGGTGGTCATTCAGGCGCTGGAAAAAATTGAGCAGGCTTCTAAGACAAAGGGCAACGTTACCGGAATTGCCACCGGGTTTGTGGATCTGGATTACCGCACTTCAGGGCTTCAGCCCTCGGATTTGGTTCTGGTTGCCGCAAGGCCCTCCATGGGAAAGACCGCGTTTGTGTTGAACATTGCCCAGTATGTGGCATTTCACAGTGATCTCTGTACCGCAATTTTCAGTCTGGAAATGTCCAAGGAGCAGTTGGTAAACCGTCTGTTTTCCCTGGAATCCCGGGTGGACGCTCAGCTTCTCCGTTCCGGCAATCTGGCGGATTCTGACTGGGAGAAGCTGATTGAAGGCGCGGGAACCATTGGACGTTCCAAATTGATTATTGACGATACGCCGGGAATTTCTATTTCGGAGCTTCGCTCCAAGTGCCGGAAATACAAGTTAGAGCACGATCTTAAGCTGATTATCATTGACTATCTCCAGCTGATGTCCGGTTCCGGCAGGTCAGATTCCAGGCAGCAGGAAATCTCAGACATTTCCCGTTCTCTGAAAGGGCTTGCCAGGGAGCTGAATGTTCCGGTTATTGCCTTATCCCAGCTGAGCCGCCAGGTGGAGCAGCGGCCGGATCACAGGCCCATGCTGTCAGACTTGAGAGAATCGGGAGCGATTGAGCAGGATGCGGACGTGGTAATGTTTATTTACCGTGACGATTATTACAACAAGGATACGCCGAATAAAAATATTGCAGAAATCATTATTGCCAAGCAGAGAAACGGCCCCATCGGAACCATTAATCTGGTCTGGCTGCCCCAGTATACCAAGTTTGCCAATATGGAGAAACGATAAAAAATGTAGTTTTATGTAAAATCAGACAGATATTTTCCGTAAAAAGAAAGTATCTGTTTTTTGCTGTCATTATTTCACGATGAAAAAAGATTGTAACGGCAGAAAGAAATCGTTAAAATAGAATTAGTAAAAAGGGACAAGCTGATACTGAGCTCAGTGATACAGCAGGCAGGCCGGGCATCCGGAAGTCAAATCCCAAAAAGGAGGTTAAAATGTGGAAAATGTACGCTATATGATTTCGGACGCGGCAAACATTGTAAATGTTGAGTCCCACGTATTGCGCTATTGGGAAGAAGAGCTGGAGCTTGCCATCCCCCGCAACGAAATGGGACACCGTTATTATACAGAAGAAAATATAGCGCAGTTCCAAAAGATAAAAGAATGGAAAGAACAGGGCTATCAGCTGAAAGCCATTCGAATGATGATACATAGCGGTCAGCCGGCTGCAGGTACCGGAGAATTTTACGGGGGACAGCAGGCAGGAGAACTGCAGACAGGAGGGAATAACGTAATTCAGATGAACCGAGACTATGTGGAGACAGTTCCGAAACCCATGATGGAAAAACATAGCAACCCGATTTCCAATACGGTGAAGTTAGAGCAGTTCCAGTCCATGATGCTCACGATTGTGAAGCAGGCAATGGAAGAGAACAATCCGGCATTGGGAAAAGAGGTAGGAGTACAGGTAGGAGACCGGGTGCTGAAAGAAATGAATTATCTGATGCGGGAGCAGGATGAAGCCGAGGAAGAACGGTTCCGCAGGCTGGATGAGGCAATCCGCGCCACAAGGAAGAGCAAACGGTTCCACAGAGAGAAAAAAGAAAAGAAAGAAGCAGAAAAGCGGATGGGCAAAGAGAAAAAACTGAGCCCGAATCTGACCGTTACCGAATAAGGGAACGTATCAAAAAAGGAGCTGACATCTCAACCAGGATGTCAGCTCCTTATGTAGTTTGTCTTACGCTGCAAAGCGATAAGGATTAGCCCTGCTCAATAGCGCCTGTAGGACAGGAGCCTGCACATGTTCCGCAGTCGATGCAGGTATCTGCAGAAATTTCATATTTGCCGTCGCCAGCAGCGATTGCTCCTACTGGACATTCACCTTCACATGTTCCGCAGCTTACACAAGCGTCAGTAATTACGTATGCCATAATTAATTTCCTCCTTAATAAAATGAATGTTCGTCTCAGCTCCCTAAGTGGTAGCTTTGAACCCTATTTTAATACAAATGTCCTCTGATTACAAGTGAAAATTGCTAAAGTTTCTTTGTTTTTTATCCGAAATAGGTATTATCAAAAATCAGGCACAGGAAAATGGGGCACAGATATGAATGTAAGAGTAGAGAACAGTAATGTGGCAGAAATTACCAGAGCCAGCCGCAGTGTGGAAATTAAGGGAACTGTGGCGGGAACTGCCCAGGAAACAAACACAGAGCAGGTGGAGAAAGATACCGGCATGGTAACCTCCCTGCAGCAGACCAGAGTAGAGACTTCGGTCTGTCCGGCAGATTCCCAGATTGAGAAGATACAGCAGGACGCGGAAAATGCCAAAACGGAGCTGATACAGCGGAAGATGGAAGTTGTGTCCAACACCATGTCGGAAAAAGACTGTGAGGAAATGGGCCGGGACGGATTCTCTGTGAACGGCACAGAGGTGGAAACCATTGTCACAGAGATTGACAAGATTAAAATGGAACTGGCGAAAGCCGGTGTGGATATCAGCGTGTTCGGAGATGAATTAAGCATGGAGCAGTTAGAAGCCCTGGCAGGGAACGCAGGAATGGCCAGCCAGTTAGCTTCAGCGCTCCGACAGGCGGATCTTCCGGCTACCGAGGAGAATATTTCCGATTGTATGGAAACCATGCAGCAGGCGGCAGGCCTTGGGGATTGTTCGGATGAGATGGTGAAATATTTATTGGAGCATAACCTTCCTCCCACCGTGGAGAACTTATATAAAGCCCAGTACAGCACCAGCTGCGGCGGGGGCAATGCCAGAACCGGGGCCGTTGCCATGGACGCTCAGCTGAGAACGCAAATCGGGCAGGTGATTGAGCGGGCGGGGCTTTCGGTGAATGAAGATACCTTAAACTGCAGTCAGTGGATGATAGAGAATGAGATTCCACTGACAGAAGAAAATCTGAGATATGCCATGGATTTGAAAGAGCTGCAGCTTCCGCCAGAACAGGAGCAGCTGGCAGGGTCCATGCTTGAAGCTGTTGCAGAGGGAAACCGGCCCATGGACGCCATGGTATTAGAAGGCTACAGCAGCCGGGATCGGGCGCAGCAGGCAGCCCAGACCGTCAGCCAGGCCACCGACGCCCAGGTATGGGATGTGATTAAGCAGGGGCTTCCCCTTACCATAGAGAATCTCCAGGAGGTGCAGAATGCGGAGCAACAGCAGGAGCAGAAGAATGGGCGGCCATTTTCAGAATCCCGGGATATTCCTGAATATGCCAGGGAGGACATGGAATTTCTGACTGCAAAGAGACAGTTGGAGGAAACCAGGCTGATGATGACGGCTCAGGCCAATTATGCCCTGCTGAAACAGGGGATTTCCATTGAGACAAAACCGTTGGCAGAACTGGTGGAGCAATTGAAATCCATGGAGGATCAGTATTATAAAAGCCTGCTGTCACAAAACGGAATCCCGGCTACTTCTGAGAATACAGAAGTCTTTGCAGAAACTATGGGCAAGACCAGGGAGCTTGCGGAAGCACCGGCTTCTGTACTGGGTAAGATCCGCACCAGTCAGGACGGCATTAATACCATGCATGAGACTGGAAGGTCAGAGCAGGCAAAGATGGAGCGGGCAGGAGAAGCCTATGAAACCCTTCGGACGGAGCCCAGGAAGGATATGGGCGATTCCATTCAGAAGGCATTTCGGAATGTAGATGATATTTTAAAAGATATTGGAATGGAAACCACAGAAGCCAATCAGCGGGCTGTGCGGATTCTGGCTTATAATCAGATGGAGATTAATCCGGAGTCCATTGCAGGGATCAAGGCAGCCGATCAGAAAGTCCAGAATATGTTCCGGAATCTCTCCCCGGCAGTAGTTATGGAGATGATACGGGAAGGGGTTAATCCCTTAGAGCTGAATGTGGAGCAGTTAAACAGCAAAGCGCAGGAAATCAAAAACCGCATGGCGGACGTAAGCGAAGAGAAGTTCAGCAAATATCTGTGGAAACTGGAACAGAATCAGCAAATCACTCCTGAGGAGCGGGACAGCTATATTGGAATTTACCGTCTGCTGAATCAGATTGATAAGACAGACGGAGCAGTGGTTGGCGCATTGGTGCAGCAGGGCGCAGATCTGACCATGAAGAATCTGTTAAGCGCCGTGCGGACCAACCGGAATCCTGGCATAAATGTATCCGTGGATGATAATTTCGGGGAAGCAGATGAAGTTCACCGCCAGGAACTCAGCATTTCTGAGCAGATAGAGGCGGCATATCAGACGGATTGCGCCAAAGAAGCCTTTGGACTGGCGACGCCGGAAGGAATGCAGCAGAGTGCAGCAGGCAGAACATGGGAAGAGATGACCCCGGAAGAGCTGTTATGGCAGCTGCGGGAAACTCCTTTGGATGAAGAGACAGAGCGTTCCTATTATCAGGAGCAGCTGCGGGAGTTTGCAGGAGCCAGGGAAGCTGAGGCCCAGGTGCTTCAGATGTTAAGCGGCCATGACATGCCGATGACAGCCTATAATATTATGGCGGCCAGTCAGATGATGCACAATCGAAACGGAATCTTTAAGTCCCTGTTTGATCCGAAGAATATGGACGATGAAGTTGATTTTCAGGAAGTAAAAGAAGAGATTCTCAAAGAATTCGGCGAAGCGATAAAGACGCCGGAGGAGATGGCCGAGGCCCAGGAGAAGCTAGCAGAGCTGGCGGAAGATGTTATGAAAACCATGATAGAGTCAGAAAATGTGCGCAGCATTGATATCCGTGATATGAGAGTGATGCAGCAGCAGATTGAACTGGGCACCCGGATGGCCAAAGAAGAGAATTATGCAATTCCCGTACTGGTGGCCGATGAACTGACGAATGTTCAGCTCAAAATCGTACGGGGAAAACGGGAACGGGGCAGAGTGGATATTATGTTTGAGACGCCCAAGCTTGGGAAAGTATCCGCCAGTTTCCAGGTACAGAAGGAATCCGTCAGGGGTTATCTGGTATCGGATTCTCCGGAAACCATTGAAAAACTGAAAAACCGTGAAGGGGAACTTCAGGCGCGTATCAGCCAGCCGGAAGGCCAGTCATGGGAGATGCATATGATTTGCAGCGATCAGTCGGATTTTTCCAACATTTTTTCCAGGGAAAAAGGAATGGGAGATTCCGGACAGACACAAGAGGAGCAGCAAGTGCAGACAAGGATGTTGTACGGCGTTGCCAGAGCCTTTTTAGAAGAGGTAAAGCAGACAGGAAACATACAGCCGTAAGATTTTCCGGAATATGACGGCAGCGAAAAGGATTTTGCAGTTGTCCGGGAATTTGGCAGGATTTTTAAGAACAGGAGAGATAGAAAATGAAAATTAACCACAACATGTCAGCGCTTATTGCCAACAAAAGATTATTAGCATCCGATAAAAGTTTATCCGTTTCCATTGAGCGGCTTTCCACAGGTTTGCGCATTAACCGGGCTTCTGATGATGCGGCGGGAATGGCGATTTCCACCAAGATGAAAGCGCAGATTAAAGGTCTGGCGCAGGCTTCCAGAAATGCTTCTGACGGAGTGTCCGTGCTGGATACGGCAGACGGCGCGCTGACGGAAGTTCATGCAATGCTTCAGAGAATGCGGGAATTGTCTGTGCAGGCGGCAAATGAAACCAACACGCCGGATGATTTAGAGGCCATTCAGGCAGAGGTTTCTTCTTTGAGAGATGAAATTGACCGTATCTCCAGGGATACGGAATTTAACACCAAGCATCTGTTAGACGGCACATTGGATCAGCGGGTATTTACGGATAACCGGGGAATTACCAGAATGGATATTTCAGATACCGTTACTGCGAATGATTATAGTATTACAGTGGTCAGTGACGCAACTCATGCAGTGGTAGCGGGGGCTGCGAATATTGCGCCTGCAGATACAGCGCCGGCAGAGGGCGTGGTTACAATTAATGGAGTTGAAGTTAAGATTTCCCAGGGAGATACCTTTGAGGAAGTATATGAAAAGCTGCGGGAAGGAGCAGAACGGGGCGAGGTAAATCTTCTTGTTTCTGCAACCCAGGCGCCTCCTGCGGCTACACCGCCGGCAACCATGGCAGGAAAGCCGGAAGATGCAGGATATGTGCCTGCAGATGTGACAAACGGCGGATTTTTGATTTTTGTATCAGACGAATACGGCAGCGCCACAGAGCTGGATTTGAAATGTGATGATCCGGATCTTGCAAACTTTCTCGGAATTCCTCAGGATAATCCCAATGTGCCTCACGGGGAAGACGTGAAGGTTGAATTTGCTACCACCGGTAACCCTCCCGAGCGTGTGGGCTTCGGCTCCCAGGCGACGATTCTTGCCGAGGGCAATTATGTGACTATTTCGGATCGGAATGGGTTTGAGATGAAGTTTGAGGTAACCCCGGGACAGATTACATCCAATTCCCAGGTGAATATGGAAGTTACCAATATCGGAACCATGACCCTTCAGATTGGGGCAAATGAGAACCAGACGGTAGACGTTCGGATTCCGGAAGTGTCATCCAGGACTCTTTACATCGACAAAGTGAATGTATGTACTGTAACGGGCGCGGATCGGGCGATTACCAGCTTTGACGGAGCCATTGCCAAGGTCAGCGAGGTGCGTTCCAGTATCGGTGCGTATCAGAACCGCCTGGATTATGCAGTCAGCAGCTTAGACGGTACAGAGCTGAATATGACCCAGGCTCTGTCCAGAATTGAAGACGTGGATATGGCGGAAGAAATGACGGAATATACCAAATACAATGTACTGACACAGGCAGCTACTTCTGTACTTGCACAGGCAAATGATATTCCTCAGCAGGTATTGCAGTTATTGCAGTAGGAGGAGGCTATGACACAGGAAAAAAAACAGGAATTTACCCGCCGGTTAAGCTGCTGCAACCGGGGGGAAATGATTGTGATTCTATATGATATTCTCTTTGCTTATCTTGAGGACGCAGAACATGCCGGGGAATCGGGGAAATATGAGGAATTTAAGAGCGCAGTGGGAAAGGCGGAGCAGGTGGTGCGCAGATTGATGGAGGATCTGGACTTTACTTATGCTGTTTCCGGCGAATTATATCCGCTGTACCAGTTTGTAAATAAGCTTCTGGCAATGGCAGTATGTAAGAATACCGTACAAAATGTTCTGGAGGCACAGAAACTTCTGAAGAATCTCTATGAGGGGTTTGCACAAGCGGCCAGACAGGATTCTTCAGAACCTCTGATGCAGCATACGCAGCAGGTGGTTGCCGGTATGACTTATCAAAAAGGCAGTCTGACAGAGACCCTTCAGGGTTCTGACAGTTCGAGGGGATTCTTGGCATAAGAATCCTCATCGAATTGTTTTGCCTTGGTAAGCAGGAATTTATAGCGCATTTGCAATGCTTTCACCTGATAAATGCAGCAGTCAATTAAATCAGGGTCCATGGCATTTTCAAAGCTGTTGTAGGCAAGCGCCAAATCACACTGGGCTTTTTCCAGGTCATCTAAAAGTAAAGAGTAGGCGGCCGCATGGGCGGACCGCTTTTTTGTAATCTGAAACATATGCATCCCTTTCCTTTTTGTAACGATTCTTCTGCGGTGTGATATCATGCAGATGGTACATACCGTTTTCTTTGTTTAAGTATAAGCAGAAACTTCCAGTAATATACAAAAAAGTCATAAATTTTTCCATAACGTATATATTTAATAACAGGAAAAGCCAACCGGAAAGGAGCCGTTTATGGAAAAATATTATGGAGCCGCTGTGATTGCAGTTCTTTGTGTACTGATACTTTTTATTGGAGCCATGAAGCAGAAGGCGGAAGCTCTGACCACCTTTGTGCTGCGGGGATTTGTGGGCGCTGTGGGAATCTGCGCGGTAAATGAAATTCTGAAGAACCAGGGGATTGATGTGGCAGCAGGGATTAATCCTGTTACGGTTTTGACAGTCGGAACCCTTGGTATCAGCGGGTTTGCGTTGATTTACGGGATTTTGTTCTACCGTTTATTGTAAAATAGTTACAAAAATACACAAATTGCCTAAACCTACTTTACAAGAAGTGGAACTTGGTCTATAATCCTAAGAAATCAACGAAAAAGAGGTGATGAATTGGGGAATTGAAATTCATGTTCAGTGTCCTGCTGTTGATTCTGGCAGCGGCAACGGACATACGAACAGGCAAAATCAGGAACCGGCTGATTTTGAGCGGACTGGCGGCAGGACTTTTCTTTCAGCTTGCGGAAGCGGGATGGAAAGGAGCCGGAATTTTTCTCAGAAACGTTTCTATACCGGTAATCTTATGTTATCTGTTATTTCTCATACATGCCTTGGGGGCAGGTGACATCAAATTATTTTCCGTAATCGGCGGAATCTGGAATTTAAAAATCCTTACTGTAACAATTATGATATCTTTTCTGGCGGCAGCAGCAATGTCTTTGGGCAAAATGCTGTATCATCGCAATCTGGTTTCACGTCTGTGCATATTCGGGGACTATATACGTCAGGCTTTTGCAGCGGCGCAGTTCTGTCAATATCCGAAAAGTCAGGGGAATCAACATATCATTCATTTTTCAGTCGCAATTTTTATTGGATATATTATAGCTATGGAGGTGGCTTGTTGAGACAAATTTTAATTGCTGTCTGTGATACGGACAGAACATATGGACAAAAGCTGGGAGAATGGCTTTCCCTGGAGAAGGGAGAAAGGATGCGGGGCTGCAGCTTTTCCGTCCTTAAGAATTTCCTGGAATTTCAGGAAAAAGATCAGGCGGACGTGGTTCTTTTGGGCAGCGGATTCTGGGAAGAGCCTGCAATTACAGCTCAGATGAAGGAAACGGCAGCAGAATCGGGCAGCCCCGGGACTCTCTGGATTTATTTGGCAGATCCGGGAACAAGGCAGCCCCTTCCCGAGCTGGCGCAGCATTTTCCGGTTATCAGAAAATATCAGGCGGCGTCCCAAATTATAAGAGAGATATGTTTCTATTATCAGAAGTTTGGGATTTGTGAGCAGCAGCCATCATTGCCCAACCGGGAGATTCTGGGTATTTACTCTCCGTCCCATAGTATCTGGCAGACGCCTTTTGCGCTGACTCTGGCCCAGGCGTTAAGTCTGAAGGAGAAGGTGCTTTACGTAAATTTCAGGGAATGCGCCGGATTTGAAGAATGGCTTGGAGAGAATTATACCCGGGACTTGCTGGATGTAATGTATCTGTGCCTTACCGGAGAAGGGAATATCAGCGAGTGTGTGGGGAGCGGGGTTTATGCCCTGGAAGGATTTGACTATATTCCGCCGGCTGGGGACAGCGGATGCTTGGGAGAAATAACCGGCCGGGATTATCTGCAGTTTGTCAGGCTGCTGGCGGAAAAAAGCGGCTATGAGGTGCTGGTGCTGGATTTGGGCATGATGGTTTCCGGGTTTTTCGGTTTACTGGAACTTTGCAGTAAAGTGTATGTTGTCTCAGACCCGGGAGAACTGCAGGGGAATGCCAGAAAACATTTTAAACGGATTACGGCAAAGCAGGACAATGGGGAATTAGTGAAGAAAATCACTTATCTTCAGCTTCCGAAGCTGAACGGGGAGCTTTGCCGGGGAGAGAAGATGCAGCAGTGGATTTGGGGAGAACTGGGGGATTATGCCAGAAGAATTGCGGGGGTACAGGGTGGAGCAGATTAGAAAACAAGTTCTGGAACAGTTGGATATGACGAGGGAACATGAGGAAGAAGAGGTTCTGGCAGCCATTGACGAGGAGATTTGCAGGGCAGCCAAAGAGCGGGTGATTCCTTTGAACTGGCGCAGGGAACTGCGCATGCAGGTATTTCATTCTCTGCGGAAACTGGATGTGCTGCAGGAGCTTTTAAATGAAGATGACGTAACAGAAATTATGGTAAACGGCGCAGACCATATTTTCTACGAGAAAAAGGGTCAGATTCTTCCCTGGGATAAGTGTTTTTCTTCCAGAGAAAAACTGGAGGATATTATTCAGCAAATTGTGGGAAACCACAACCGGATGGTCAATGAAGCGGAGCCCATTGCAGATACCAGACTGGAGGATGGCTCCAGAGTGAACGTAGTTCTGCCGCCGGTGGCCCTGGAAGGGCCGGTAGTGTCTATCCGGAAGTTCCCGAAACATCCTTTATTGATGGAACAGATGATTGACGGAGGTTCCATCAGCAGGGAGTGCGCAGAATTTCTGGAAAAACTGGTGAAAGCCGGTTATAACATATTCATTTCCGGAGGAACCGGATCAGGAAAAACAACATTTCTGAATGCCCTTTCTGAATTTATTCCAAAATCAGAACGTGTGATAACAATTGAAGATTCCGCAGAACTGCAGCTTCAGGGAATTGAGAATCTGGTTCGCCTGGAAACCAGAACCGGAGGCCCCGAGGGAACTCTGGTAGTTACCATAAGAGATTTAATACGGACGGCTCTCCGTATGCGGCCGGATCGGATTATTGTAGGGGAAATCAGGGGCGCGGAATGTCTGGACATGCTTCAGGCCATGAACACCGGCCATGACGGCTCCCTCAGCACCGGCCATGCCAACAGCAGCCAGGATATGCTGAGCCGTATGGAGACCATGGTCTTGATGGGAATGGAGCTTCCTTTGTTGGCAATCCGATCCCAGATTGCGGCCGGCGTGGATATCCTGGTGCATTTGGGGCGGCTGCGGGACAGAAGCAGGAGAATGCTGTCCATTGCGGAAGTGGCGGGAGTGAAAGAGAATGGAATCCGCCTGAATCCGCTGTATGAATTTAAAGAAATGGGAGAGCAGGCCGGAAGAATTGCCGGAAGCTGGGTTAAAACAGGAGAACTGATTCATCGGGGTAAATTATACCGCGCAGGAATGGAGGGGATTTGTGAGGGATTATAAAGTCTATGTTTTAAATGGAAAAGAAAGACTTCTCTGCCTTGGAATTACGGCAGGCCTTGCAGGGGCCGTCTCCTGGCTGTTTTATCATAATGGATGCGCCATGGCATTATCGCTAATTCTGTACCTTCCGGTAGAAAGAACGTTAAAACGGCATTTGATGAAGAAAAGAAAAGGAGAGCTGCTGTTTCAGTTTAAGGAAATCCTTCAGATGGCTGTTACAGCGTTAAAGGCAGGATATGCCATGGAAAATGCATTTGTACATGCCAGAGAAGAATTTGTAAAACTCTACGGTCAGGAGGCAGTGATGGCCCGGGAATTTGCCTATATCAATCATCAGGTGAAATTAAATGTAACGTTGGAATCCCTGTTGGAAGATTTGGCCGAAAGGTGTGGAATCGAAGAAATCAGCAGTTTTTCTCAGGTGTTTGGATTTGCAAAACGAAGCGGCGGTGATTTCCTTGGAATATTTCAGAACTCAGCGGAGAAAATTCGGCAAAAGGCAGAGATCAAGCGGGAAATCGAAGTGGTTATTGCTGCCAAACGAATGGAAATGAATATTATGAATCTTGTGCCTTTTGGGATTCTGGCTTATGTGGGAATCACCTCGCCGGAATTTTTAGAGCCTCTTTACGGAAACTGGATGGGAATAGGGGTAATGACAGTAACCCTGGTGGTTTATGTATTTGCCTGTTGGCTGTCGGAAAAGATTGTGGATATACAGGTGTAGGAGAACGAGTATGTATGGATATTTGATTGCGGCAGGGGGCTGTGCAGCAGCGGCCTGGAGGTTCAGGAAGCTGGGAGCCCGGAAGAGACTGTATGAGGCGGCGCTGCTTTTGGTAGCAGGATTTTTTCTGGCAGCAGTGTTTGACCGAATGGATGAGGGCGGGTATCTAAAGCAGATTTCCCGGAATGGGCCGGGGCGGGGACAGGAAGAGAAACATATTCTGGTGGACGCAGAGGGCATATTGGAGCAGTATCCCATGAAAGTTCAGGTGGAAGAAAAGAAACTGACCAGAAAACAGAAACAGGAATATCTGGACAGGGCGAAAGAAGAACTGGATCAGGTGATTTTGGGCGATAATCCTTCTCTGGAGGCAGTAAGTCAGTCCCTGTATCTGCCGGAAGCACTGCAGGAGGGCGCGGTGGAAGCAGAGTACCGTTTTTCTGATTATGAGGTGTTTGATACAGAAGGGAATCTGATCGCGCCCTTGGAAGAACCAGTTCTGGTGGAAGTGACGGTGGAACTGACCTGTCAGGAGGAAGTCTGTTTGTATCAATTTTTTGTTCAGGCAGTGCCTGGAGAAAAAACAGCGCAGGAATCCTTTGCAGAGAAGCTTGAACAATTACTGGCATCGGAAAATAACAGGGAAAACGCTGATTATCTGGTGCTTCCGGAACAATTGGATGACAGAAAACTTACCTGGAAAGAACAGAAGGAAAACCGAAGCGGAATTATGGCGCTGTTGGGAATTGCCGGCGGGGCTGCTGTAGTTTTTTCCGAAAAAGAGGAGAAAAAGAAGAAAGAACTGCAGCGCCGCCGGCAGATGCTTCTGGATTATTCTGAGATTGTCAGTCAGCTGTCGCTGCTGTTGGGGGCGGGCATGAATCTGACATTGGCCTGGGAAAAAATTGCAGCAGCCTATCAGAGCAGAAGGAAGCGAAAGGAGGTAGAAAGACGTGAAGCATATGAAGAGATGGTGACAGTTCTTCATGAAATACAGGCGGGAGTGGGAGAACTGCAGGCATTTGAGAATTTCGGTACAAGATGTGATCTGAGCGTATACCGCAAGTTAGCCTCTCTGATTGTCAGGAATATCCGAAAAGGCTCAAAGGGGCTGCAGCGGCTGTTGGAGGAGGAAGAAAGAGAGGCTTTTGAACAGAGAAAGGCAGAAGCCAGAAAAGCAGGGGAAGAGGCAGGCACGAAGCTGCTGCTTCCTATGGGAATCATGCTTGTGCTTGTATTGGTAATTCTGGTAGTGCCGGCAGGGCTGACGCTTAATATTTAGCCTGTTAAAAAACGGAGACTATACTGTTGTAAAACAAGAGATTTGAGACTATTTTTAGGAGGAAGAAAATGAGAGAATTTAAAAGATTTTTGACAGAAGAGGACGGAATGGGAGTAGTGGAGGTTATTTTAATTATTGTGGTTCTGATTAGCCTGGTGGCTTTGTTCAAGACGCAGATCAGCCAGCTGGTGAATGATGTGTTAAAGAAGGTTTCAGGCAATGCAAAGAAAATCTGAGAATAAGCGGAACGCCTGTGAGGGCAGCATTACGCTGTTTCTGGCGTTGACGCTGACCATTATACTTTCCCTGATTTTTTCCTTATTGGAAGCCGCAAGGGTACAGGCGCTTGTAAGAATCGCCCGGCGGGATTTGCAGCTTAGACTGGAATCTGCCTTTGGCCGGTATCATGTACCCATGTGGGACAATTACCATATGCTGTTTCTGGATGGAAAGGATGCAAAGGGTCAGTTCAATCTGTCTGTACTGGAAGGAATTCTGATGGAAGAGGCGGCCCTGGAACAAATGGAGCGAGGCTTCTATCAGATTTCATTGAAAAATATTGAGATTGAAAAATATGCACTGGCAACGGATCAGAAAGGAAAGTTTTTCCGGGAGCAGGCGTGCCGGGCGATAAAGGAAAAACTTGCAGCGCAGACGGCGGACAGGATAAAAGGAATATTGAAACAGGGAGAAGCGTTGGAAAAGGACAGCCATAAGGCAGAAGAGAAGTGGAAACAGGCGCAGGAGGCGGCAGAGAAGGCGAAAGAGGCAGCCGAAGCAGCTAAGAAAGATGGAGAAGGCGAGGCGGCAAAAACGGCCAGGGAAGCGGAGAAAAAATTGCCGGAAAACCCTATGGATTTTGTAAGTTTGTGGAAAAAGTCACCGATTTTAACCCTTGTTGTGGAAAATTCCTTCCAGATTTCCCCAAAGAGCATTTCCCAGAAAAACAGTATTCAAAACCGAAAACTGGAAACCGGAAATCTGGAAAAAGCAGGAAAGGAAACATTGGAAAAATTGTGGCTGATACAATACTTAAACACTTACTTTTCCTGTCAGAGCGGCGCCGGAGCAGGCGGGGGTGACAGCCATGCCCTGGATTATGAGCTGGAGTACTGCATCGGTGGAAAAGAGACAGACAGCCAGAATTTGGAACAGGCGGTAAACAGGCTGCTTCTGCTGCGGGAAGCCGGCAATTTTGCAACTATTATGCAGGACAGCGGCAAACAGGCCCTTGCAATGGAGATGGCTGCGGCTGCCGTGGGATTTACCGGACTTCCTCCGCTGATCCAGGCAGTGCAGGTTGGAATTCTGCTTGGATGGAGCTATATGGAAAGCATTCTGGATGTCAGACATCTTCTGGCAGGGGGAAAAGTACCTCTGATCAAAGAAGTGTCTCAGTGGCAGAGTGATGTGTCTCTGGGCCAGAAAGCATTGGAACAGGACACAAAGCAGGAAGAGCAGGGCCTGGATTACCGGGAATATCTGCAGATATTGCTGTTGTCAGTGAAAGAAGATACTCTGGTATACCGGGCTATGGATGTGATGGAACAAAATATCAGACTGCTGCCCGGGGAAGAAACCTTTGCTATGGATCATATGATACAGGGGGTGGAGGCTGAAACTGTATCAGGAGCGGATTCAATGTTTTTAGGGCTGATTACCAGCGGCAGGGAACAGGATGGAATGTATCATTTTAACAGCGAATATCAGATTTTTTATGAATGAGCAAATATCATTCTTCATAATCAGTATGGAAATTATGTATCCGCACAGGAAAGGAGGGCATAAAAAAGTGCCTTGGATAACTGGAAAGGAAAACGAAGAAAGCTCTCTCAGGCAGAACTATATAGAAAAAAGTTATGGGTGTTCCCCGCCAAAGGCACTTTTTCATGCCCTCCTTCCGGGAAGCCTGACGGTGGAGGCGGCATTGGCTCTTCCAATTTTTCTGTTTGCCATGATAATGATACTGTTTCTGTTTCGGATGATGCAGGTTCAGTATCTTGTGGGAAATTCCCTGGATCGGGCGGCGGCAGAAGCATCGCTGTTTGGTGGACTTTCCCAAAAAGAGGCGGAAAATTTAGCCAAAGCCATGTTTTATAAAGAACTGGCAGTTCAGAAATGCCCTGTGTCCGGCATAGAGCTTGGAGCAGCAGGATTTTCCTGGAACAGCGGGAAAGGAGATTCTGACTTTATTGACTTGTCGGTGTCTTACCGGATGCGGTTTCCCCTGAATTTTTTTGGCAGAAGAAGTCTGTCTTTTTCAAACAGCTGCAGAATGCACCGCTGGACAGGCAATCAGGATGGTGCAGAAAACCGGGAAGGGAAGGAATGGGTTTACCTTACTCCAACCCAAAATGTATATCACATCAGAAGGGACTGCAGCCATCTGAAGATTACAATTCAGTCTGTAACAGCCAATGGAACGATCCAAAAAAAGTATCAGCCATGCGGGCATTGTGTGCGGAAGAAAAAACCGGGAGCTATGGTATATATTACCAGTGAAGGAGACTGCTATCATATGAAAATAGATTGCAGCGGATTAAAAAGAACAGTTTATATGGTGTTAAAAGAGCAGGTCAAAACAAAAAGGGCCTGTGCAAGATGCGGGGGTAAATAGTATGCAGAAATTTATGGTATTAGGATTACTGGGATTGTGTACCTGGGAAGATGTGAAAAGAAAAGAGCTGACGCTGATTTATATTTTGCTGTTTGGAGTGTGCGGTGTGTGCCTGCATTTGTTTTATCCGGAATGTTCCATTTACAGTATACTGTGGGGAATGCTTCTGGGAGTGTCTATGATGCTGGTCAGTTGGCTCAGCCGCGGAAAAACAGGAATGGGAGACGGGATTCTTCTGGTGGTGACCGGCGTATATCTGGGAGGACTGGGGAATCTGAAGCTGCTTTTTACAGGGCTTATATTTGCAGCAGTCTGGTCTTTGATGCTTTTGTCCCTTGGAAAGAAAAATGGAAAAGAAAAGATTGCATTCGTTCCGTTTTTGCTGATTTCCTATCTTATGATGCTGACAGGACGGCTGATATGATAAAAAGAAAAGTCAGCGGAAGCTTTACCGTAGAGGCAGCGCTGGTTCTGCCTGTGGTATTGATTTGTATGCTGCTGATTTTAAACCAGGGGTTTGAAATGTACCGGGAGCTGGCGGAAACAGCAGATAAACAGCAAATGTGGGAGGAATTTGTCCCGTCAGATTATTTTCGTAAATTGGAACTGTTGGATGAAGTTACAGGCTGACGGTAAGAGACTCTCTCCGTTGTCTGTACGGACAGGCAGCGTGTTTGCTGTGCATGATGACTGCCCGGAAAGAGGTACAATGCTGTGTGATGACTGCCCGGAAAGGAATAGAGGAAAATGGAAGTAACTTATAGAAGAAATTTACAGAAAAGTTATATGTGTGTGAAAGAACAAGAGGAGCCTGCAGCAGAATACGAGTTAAATATGTTAAAAGCAGAGCATGTGCCGTATCTTCTGGAACTGGATGTGGTGGAATCTGACGGCGAAAAGAACTATCTGTACGATATCAGCGGAAAACAGCAGATGGAGGATTACCTTTCAGGAAAGAAAATGGGATATGAAATGCTTTGGAAATTATTGAATTCTGTCAGGGAACTGTGCAGTGTTCTGCCGGATTACCTGCTGCGGGAGAATGGAATCTGCCTGAAAGAAGAATATATTTATGTAAATCTGGGAGACGGGAGTCTGTCCTTTACGTATCTTCCTTTTTGGAATGAGAGCCTGCAGGATGCCTTTGCCCGCTGCATGGAGCAGATTCTCAGAAAAATTGATCACCAGGATCAGGCAGCCGCCGAATTGGCGTATCAGATTTATCAGATGTCCGTAATGGAAAATGTCAGTATCCGAAAAATGTTGGAAAACATAAAGGTAACAAAGGGGCAGATAACAGATAATTTGGAATTTGGCGAAAGACGGCAGGAGACAGTTTATGATAACCATTCGGAGGAAATAACGGAACATGCAGCTTCAGAGGAGGAGAAAAAGCAGAATAAAATAGTCCAGGGAATCTGGAAAAAGGCAGATGAGATGCCCTGGCTTTCTACATTGCTTCGCTATGTTCCGTTTCATCCATATCAGGAGGGGACTTCAGGAGATAAATTTTTGAAGGAGGAAGCTTCAGGGGATAAATTTTTGAAAGAGGAGAACGGAAAGAGGATATCTCTGAAAGAAATTGTTTTTCAGAAGAAATTCATAAAAGAAAAGCCTTTTGTGGACCGTCAGGAAGTACTGCCACCGGAGAAAACAGCGGGGGAGAGAGAACTGTCATATCCCACAGAGATTCTGTGCACTGGCAGTCAGGAGCCCATGGGAAAGCTGATTTATCAGGGAATTCACGGATGCAGCGATATTCTGGTGGAAGGAGAAGAATTTCTGGTTGGAAAGAACAGGTATCAGGCTGCAGGTGTGATTGAGGCTGAAGGAATCAGCCGGATTCATGCCAGAATCAGCAAATTGGAAGGCATATATTATTTAGAAGATTTAAATTCCACCAACGGGACTTATCTGAACGGAGAACCTATGGCATATCATCAGAAACGGAAACTGAGTAAAAACGATCGGATTCTGTTTGGCCCGGAGGAATACCTTTTTTCCTGAATCTGCAAACAGTTGACTTTGCCTCCAAAAATTTATATACTAAAGACATTGATAAATTTGGAGGCTTTGGTATGAAAGTTAATATTTATTATGGAGGGCGGGGATTATTGGATGATCCAACCCTGTATGTCATTGATAAAATGCAGGAAGTATTAGTTGAGCTTCGGGTAAATGTGGAGCGTTATAATATTTTTGAGCACAAAAACAGTATTTCTACTCTTCCCCAGACCATCAAGGATGCAGACGGCATTGTATTGGCTACAACAGTAGAGTGGCTTGGAATCGGCGGCTATATGCAGCAGTTTTTGGATTCCTGCTGGCTGTACGGGGATAAAGAGAAGATTGCAGCTACCTATATGCAGCCCGTTGTAATGTCTACCACTTATGGAGAGCGGGAGGGAGAAATTGCTCTTGCAAGCGCCTGGGAGATATTGGGCGGACTTCCCTGTGCCGGTCTGTGCGGTTATGTGGAAGATTTGATTGCCTTTGAGATGAACCGCGATTATACAGTGCTGATTGAAAAGAAAGCAGAGAATCTCTATCGCACCATATCACAGAAATTAAAGAGTCTTCCCAACAGTAATCAGGCAGTGAAGCAGTCTGTGCTGCGTCCGCAGCAGTTAGAATTGACGCCTCAAGAGAGCGAACAGCTGTCCAAGTATGTGTCTGATGACGTTTATGTGAAGAAACAGAAAGAAGATATTGAAGAGCTGAGCAGCATGTTCAAGGATTTACTGGGACAGAGCGAGGAAGATGCGGAGATGGCTTATCTGACAGAATTAGAAGCCCACTTTGTGGCTCAGGACGATTTCTCAGCCACTTATCTGTTTATGATCGACGGAAAGAAAAAGCCGCTGACTGTTGAGGTCCATAATGAAGAACTGCGGGTACACTACGGGCAGGGGGAAAAGATTGATGTCTACGCCAAGATGACGACAACGGTAATGGACAATATTATTCAGGGAAGAATGAGCTTTCAGAGAGCCTTTATGACCGGGGAAATGACGGCCAAAGGGAATTTTAAGACATTGAAAATGCTGGATCAGATTTTTATATTTGGGTAAATAAGCATAGGGTATGTGAAAACCCATAGAAAGATTCCAGGCTGCACAACTCGAAACTTGTCTGAAATACAAACAGGAGGTAGGAAATGAAAGAAAACTGTATATTTTGTAAAATTGCATCCGGGGAAATTCCTTCCAAAACAATTTATGAAAACCATGAATTCCGGGTGATACTGGATATCAATCCGGCATCGAAGGGACATGCCCTGATCATCCCCAAGGAACATTATAATGATATTTATGAATTGCCGGAGGAAGTGGCGGGACATGCGATGATCCTGGCCAAGAAGCTTGCCGCACATATGACGAAAGTGTTAAACTGCGATGGATTTAATATTCTGCAGAATAACGGCGAAGTGGCAGGGCAGACTGTGTTCCATTTTCATATGCATTTGCTTCCGAGATATGATAAAGACGGCAATCAGGACAAGCTCTGCTTTAATCATCTGGACTTATCCCAGGAGGAACTGGAAGAGATCTGTCAAAAACTGCAGCAGTAATTGCTCCAAAAGGTATTGTGTGCGTTTAAATACGTTTATGGCATTTTTGCTGGAGCAAACAATCCATCTTTCGATACACAAAAACCGCCGGATTGTCCTTTGGTTAAGCAACAGCTCATGGGCAATCCGGCAGCACTGCTATTTCTGATTGGCAGCCTCTTCTAAAAGCTGTGCCACTGTCTCTACAGAATTTAACTGTTCGCTTTTAGCCATAGCATTGATGTATTGATTTCTGTTCTGAAATAATTTCTGAACCGCATCCAGAAGAATCACGCTGTTTAACTGCTCCTCTTCAATTACCACACTGTATCCCTGATGCTCAAAGGAACGGGCGTTTAAGATCTGATCTCCCCGGCTTGCATTGGCAGAAAGAGGGATTAAGAGATTGGGCTTTCGAAGGGCTAAGAGCTCGCAGATGGCATTGGCTCCAGCCCGGGAAACCACCAGGTCTGCCAGGGCAAACATATCGCTTAATTCTTTATTTGCATATTCAAATTGCGCATATCCCTTCGTATGAGCCAGAGAAGGGTCCAGTTTTCCTTTTCCGCAGAGATGAAGAACCTGAAATTCTTTCAGCAGATCCGGAAGGAGGCTCCGGACGATTTCATTGATAAATTGGGAGCCGGTGCTGCCGCCGATTACCATAATTACCGGTTTTTCTGCCTGAAACCCGCAGTATGTAAGGCCCTTGAAACGATTTCCGGACAGAAGTTCCTTGCGGATAGGGGAGCCTGTCAGAACTGCCTTGTCAGCCGGGAGATATTTCAAGGTTTCCGGAAAATTACAGCAGACTTTCCAGGCGTTTGGAATGGCAAGTTTGTTGGCAAGGCCGGGAGTGATATCAGATTCATGAATAATGGCAGGAATCTTCCGGTGTTTGGCAGCCAGAACCACCGGAACCGAGACAAAGCCCCCTTTGGAGAACACAACGTCCGGTTTTAATTTTTTTAACAGGGAACGGGCCTGCCCATAGCCTTTGATGACCTTAAAGGGATCGGAAAAATTTTTCCAGTCAAAATACCGGCGCAGTTTGCCGGAGGAAATTCCATAATAGGGAATACCGTATTGTTCAATCAGTTTTTTTTCAATTCCGTCATAAGAACCGATGTAATGGATATCGTAGCCAAGCTCCTTTAGTCTGGGGAGCAGCGCAATATTCGGGGTGACATGGCCGGCAGTGCCTCCGCCGGTTAACACAATTCTTTTCATGATGACCTCCTGAGTGTTCTTGAATTTATCTGTTCTTATCTTATACTGTTCCTGAAAAAAGATCAAGAGAAGCAAACTGTCGAAAACCGGGAGAATATGCGATGAAAAAAGCCTTTGGAATACTTCACAGATGGGATAAGAATATTTATAATGAATATATCAGGCAGCATATGCATACAGCGGACGGTACCGTCCGGGAATGCGCCTGTGTATCACCGAAAGGAGGGACATGCTTTATGGAAGAATTGATACGTTTTTGCCAGAGGTATCAGGGGCTTTTAAAAGAAGCGGCGTTTGTTCTTATGGGGTTGCTGATTCTGCTGCTTCTGGCAAGAATCTTGCGGCAGATAAAAAGGCTGAACAGAAGCTTTGGAGACATTATCGGAAATGTCCAGGCATATTTTGACGTCATATTGCGGGACGAAGAAGAGGAAGAAGCCAAACAGCAGCTGGTGCAGATACATAAGATGGAAGAAACAGAAGAAAGCGTCAGGGACAAACAGGAATTGACGGCAGAACAGGAAAAGAAGAAAGCGGAGGATGAGAAACTGTTTAATGCAGTCTTGCAGGAATACTTCTCCTGAAGGGCTTTTCTGTTTGACGAAGCGGTACAGATTTGTTACAATATTCCATAAGCACAGCGGAGAATACCCATGAGGGGTTCTTATACTAAACATATAAAGACAAAGGAGTGGAAATCATGGAAAAAGTATCATTTGATTATGGAAAAGCTGCTGGATTCATCAGCCAGGAAGAAGTCGGTTATATGGAGAAGCTGGTGGAAGATGCCAGAAAAGTATTGGTTTCGAAAAGCGGAGCGGGCAATGATTTTTTAGGATGGCTTGACCTGCCGGTGGAATACGATAAAGAGGAGTTTGCAAGAATTAAGAAAGCGGCTGAGAAAATTCAGTCAGACTCCGAAGTGCTGGTAGTGATCGGAATCGGAGGATCTTATCTGGGAGCCAGAGCTGCCATTGAATTTCTGAGACATGGATTTTACAATAATGTGTCAAAGGAAATCCGCAAGACGCCGGAGATTTACTATGCAGGAAACAGTATCAGCAGTTCCTATCTTGCAGGTCTGATTGAAGTAATCGGTGATCGTGATTTTTCTGTGAATGTTATTTCCAAATCCGGAACAACCACAGAACCGGCAATTGCATTCCGTGTGTTTAAGGAAATGTTGGAGAAGAAATACGGCAAAGAAGGCGCAGCAAAGAGAATTTATGCAACCACAGATAAAGCCAGAGGCGCACTGAAAGGACTTGCATCAGAAGAAGGCTATGAGAGCTTTGTAGTGCCGGATGATGTGGGCGGACGTTTTTCTGTATTGACGGCTGTTGGCCTGCTGCCTATTGCAGTAAGCGGAGCAGATTTGGACAAGCTGATGGAAGGCGCGGCATCAGGACGTGAGCGGGCAATGAATCAGCCTTTTGCAGAAAATGATGCAATGCAGTATGCAGCAGTACGCAATATTTTATTGAGAAAAGGCAAAGCAGTGGAAGTGCTTGCAAATTATGAGCCGTCCCTGCACTATGTTTCTGAGTGGTGGAAACAGCTCTACGGCGAAAGCGAAGGAAAAGACCAGAAGGGTATTTTCCCGGCATCTGTGGATTTGACCACAGACCTGCATTCTATGGGACAGTTTATTCAGGATGGCGCCAGAATTATGTTTGAAACCGTAATGAATGTAGAGAAATCCCGCAGCACTATTAAGATTAATCAGGAACCGGTAGATTTAGACGGGTTAAACTATCTTGCCGGCAAAGATATGGATTTTGTAAATAAAAGTGCTATGAATGGAACCATTCTGGCTCATACAGATGGAAATGTTCCAAATCTGGTGGTTAATATTCCGGAACAGAATGAATTTTATCTGGGCGAGCTGTTCTATTTCTATGAATTTGCCTGCGGCTTAAGCGGATATCTGTTGGGTGTGAATCCATTCAATCAGCCGGGAGTTGAAAGCTACAAGCGCAATATGTTTGCACTTCTCGGCAAGCCAGGATATGAAGCAGAGCGGGAAGAACTGCTGAAGAGACTGTAGGAAACAGCGGGATACAGGATATGGAAGAATCTGATTTCAGAGGAATCCATGTCCTGTTTTTTTGCTTTTAAATAGGAATAATCCTGAATTCGATACATAACAGCGGAAAAATAAACGGGGCAGGCTGATAATTCTGAGAATAAATTTGTTACAGACGGCTTGACAATTTACAATTTCTTTGCTATAGTGTAACAAGTTCGTAATATTTGTAACAAATTTGAATAAAATAACATACAAATTTTTAAAGATTGTAAATGTTATTTTAGCAGAAATTCAGGAGGTTAATATGAAATTCGATAAGAAGGTTATGGAAAGCGGAATCGTTGCAGCTTTTACGCTGGTGATGACAGTGTCATCTGTATGCGGAAATAATGTAACAACTCAGGCTCCAGACAGCCAGGAGGTAGAATTGTCAGCAGAACCGGCAGGAGTAGGTGAGGAACTTGTTGTGGCAACAAAGGAAAGAATTGTGAAAGATGTTGTGGCAGCAGCAATCACAGAAAATGAGCCTGAACAAAAAGCAGAAGAAATACAGGAAGTTTCCAATAATGAGAAAGCTGCAAAAGCAGCGGAAGAGCCGAAAGCAGCAGAGCTGAAAGCAGAAACAGAGCCGAAAGCAGCAGAAGCAGAAGAACCGAAAGAGGCAGAAGCTGAGGAGCCGAAGGCGGAAGAGCCGAAAGAGGCAGAAGCTGAGGAGCCAAAAAAGGCAGAAGCAGAAGAGCCGAAGGCAGAAGAGCCAAAAAAGGCAGAAGAGCCGGAAGCAAAAAAACCGGAGAAAGAGGCTGGGGCAGAAGAACCGGAAGCAAAAGCGGAAGCTGCAGCTGAGGAACATACAGAGAATAAGGAAGAAACTGCAGTGACCAATACTCTGGTGGCAGTGGGCAATGAGGAGGTTTCTCCCTGGGCGTCCAAATTGCTGCCCAATGTAGAGGATTATCTGAACATCCGTACAGAGCCCTCCGATGAAGCAGAGCTTGCAGGAAAACTCCATAAGGGAGCATCTGCAGAGATTCTGGAAAAGGGAGAAGAGTGGACTAAAATCAGTTCCGGAAGCGTAGAAGGATATGTAAAAAATGAATTCTGCGTCACTGGTCTTGAGGCAGAAAGCCTTGCAAACCAGGTGGGAACTACTTACGCAACCGCAGTAACAGGAGGCGTAAGAGTCAGAGAAACCACATCTGCTTCAGAAGATACAGAGATTTTAGACGTCCTGGAAGAAGGCGGTAAAATCAAAGTGGATACCGAGGCAGAAACGGCAGAAGGTTGGGTTCCGGTGAAATTAGAAGAAGGAACCGGCTATGTCAGTGAAGAGTTTGTAGAAGTAGAGTTAAAACTTGGAAAAGCAATTTCCATTGAAGAAGAACGCGCTGCAATTGCTGCAGCAGAAGCAGAGAAAGCAAAAAAGGCACAGCAGTCTGCCGGAGGAACTTCTCAGCGGGGAGCAGTATCAGCATCTTATGACGACGTTACCCTGTTGGGAGCCCTGATTCAGTGTGAAGCAGGAAGTGAGCCTTATGAAGGAAAACTGGCAGTAGGAGCTGTAGTAATGAACCGTCTCCGGGCAGGTTATGCAGGAAGCATTTCCGGTGTTATTTACCAGAGCGGCCAGTTTACGCCGGCATCCAGCGGCGCCCTCGCAAGCGTGCTTGCAAGCGGTGTATCCGGAATCTGTATCCAGGCGGCGCAGGAGGCAATTGCCGGAGCCAGCAATGTAGGCGGAGCCACAAGTTTTCGGAATGCGGCGTCCGGAGCATCCGGAATAGTAATTGGAAACCATGTATTTTTCTAATTGAATTCAGGAAAAATAAAAAAGAAGGGGCTGTCGGGAAATAACGATTTATGCCCCTGATAGGTAAGAAAAAACAGTCCGGTAGAAATCCAGGATTTTTCAAGGCCCTGGATTTTTACCGGACTGTTTCCTTCTTTCAGCAGCATCTATTTTAGGGCGCAAAATCCCCTTATTTGGATTTTGAGAAGCGCTCCTTTGGCTAAGCTGCTTTCTGCTCCTTTTTTCCTTCATATTTTTCAATTTCATGATGGATAAATCAGTGGTATTTCATGATGTTTCGACCGATTGCATACAGCATAAACTCTTTATATACCTTTTCCGCTGAACGGTAATTGAACCTTCGGAAGTCCTCGTTTTCTTTTATGTCCCCAAAGTGTCCTTCCGTTTGGATGGAGCGTGTCTGCCTATTCAGAATACCTGTCTCACTCTGGATGTTCGCATTGGATTCTTCTTTCAGTTTTTCCCATCGTTCGTTGATCTTCATGAAATCCTTGGTAAGCATAGTTCCATTATAACATGGAACGGAGAAAAGATGGTTGTTGTTAGCCATCTTTTTTCTTTTTTAATGGATAAATTTCAGTGGCAGGTGTAATCCGCATGGATCCCACCTGCCACTGTGTATGGCTATCTATTTCCCGACAGCCCCTTTTATCATTTGTGCTTTATTGTTTTTTCCCATGAGAATCAACCTACGCATTGTTCTTTGAACGCTTATCAAGCTCCTTTATGTATTCATCAAATGTGTATATCTTATCTTCTCCCGCAAAACGGAATCGTGCCCTTGTCCCTTCTATGCAGGTTGCCTTTATCATATCGGAAACGGACATTTTCTTGCTCTGGTTGCTCTGCACCTGCTTATCAACCGACTGCATAAGTTCCTCTTTCGTCCAGACCTTTCCTACAAAAGAGGGAAGCGTCTGCGATGCCATTCCCATAAACTCCCTGTCAAAACTCTGTGTGCCGTCCTGTGCCTGGCGCACCTTTGCTTTTCCTGCTGCCGGGTATCCTGCTGCTCCTATTTCATTAACATTCATTTCCTTTCATCCTCCATTATTTTTAATATTGCGGCTCCTCTGTCGGTCAGAGCCGCCCCTGCTCTCTTGATATAAGTCCGAGCAGTTTATTGCTTCATGCAAAAAACTTTATTTACGTTCCACGGTCAAATTCCATACCGACCTTCACCTCCTCTCGCTGCTTCCCGATTCACCAATCTGCCGGAACGCCGGGGATGCCTGCCCCGCCTTGTCAGACTGTGGCTTATCGGGGATATGCAGCCGTAGCTTCATTTCCTTCTATGCCTTTGCATCAAAGCTATTCTGCGGATTCTCCACACCCATCGCATCTTCACCCGCCAGCGGAATGCCCCTCTTTGCATTTCCCCATGCCTCGTTATAAATCATGCACATTTCCGTCTGTCTGGACGCCTCCGCATTGGTGGTATACATCGTCCACCCATTGTTGGAATAAGTCGCCACCATCTCACCGTTCTTATCATAAAACTCTATGTAATCGCTGTTGCCTGACGGCAGTTTCTGATATTTCACTTTCCCTTCCAGAAGCGTTGCCACAAAATCTATGGGCTTAATCACAGTCTGCCTGTTTCCTGAAACAGCTTTCAGCCCGGAAGTGATAATCCCCTTTCTATCCGGAGA
Organism: Lachnospiraceae bacterium; assembly: GCA_910575555.1. Taxonomy (GTDB): domain Bacteria; phylum Bacillota; class Clostridia; order Lachnospirales; family Lachnospiraceae; genus Petralouisia. The sequence continues at coordinate 123,924 of CAJTFX010000013.1, forward strand.
CACTTCCGATGTGTAGCTTTTCATCAGCCTGTTAAACCCTTCGGATTTATTCTGGAACTGTCCTTTTGCAAAATCCTCATATGCCTGTTCCCTAATCTTCTTCCGATATTCTTCATCACTGACACCGCTTTTCTTTTTGGAGAAAACATATTTGTCATTGAAGTCCGGCAGATGGATACCTACTATACTTCCTGTTCCTGAAAAATATCTGTTCTGCAATGAACCATTAGACGAACTTACCTGCATTATTCCACCCTCTCCTGTAAATCTATTATTCTGTTTCAGCGGAGCCTATAAAACCTTCTTGAACTGATAGTTATACATATCGGAATACATATTGCCGGAGGACTTTGGTGTAAACCGGCCATCCAGTGCGCCCATATCCACCGCAAAACCGCTGTCCGCCACGGAGAACGCCCCATCCTTGAACTGGAACTGTGAAGTGAAATCGGGAATCCCCAAGTCTCCGCTTATCCTGATCTTCCCTATGATATCCACCAGCGCATCCTTTATCCGTTCTATCCTGGCATTGTCCTTTGTCTTGTTGATCAGATTAGCCGCCTTGTCCGGCAGCCCTCCAATCTTCCCGTCTGGCGTCAGATAAAGATTTTCTAAGGAAATGTCCTCCCCTGTAACCCCTTTCAGGTAGCGCCGGACTTCCTGTATGTCCGTGGCACTGTCAAATTGTTTCTGGTGGAGCTGCTCCAGCTCTTTTATATAATTCGGCTCCGTCTCCTTTAAGACGGCATTATACTGATCAAGATATTCCCGCCAGTTTTCATCTTTCTGACTGTATGTCCCGTGAAGGTTCCCATATGCTTCCCTGATGGCATCAGTCTTTTCATGCTCCTTGTTTTCAGTAACATGGAAGCTGATCTTATAATAATCATCCGGGGAAATCTCCTCCCCATTTCCGTTTTCTACCTTGAAGCAGTATTGATTGGTATTGATATCCCAATTAGGGACGGTCAGCTTCTTCCGCCCTTCCCCGTCCCACTCTGCCTTCCCCACCTGATTGCCGTATTCGTCATACAGGGTAACATCGTAATCACAGCCTTCCGGCATATCTATATAAACCCCAACGCCAAAGTAATTCCGCTGAAAGTTCATAAATGGGATAGAAAAGTGATAAAAATCCACATCCTTTTTATCACTGAGACTTCCTTTCAGGCTGCTGGTCTCATCCTTGATCAGAAAATTCAAATCCAGGAATGTGCTGCCTTTGTCCTTATCGGAAACCACATAAGTGGTATGTTGTCTGCGGTAAGTGTTATTGCTGCTGAGGGTACAGGTGCCCTCCCGCAGTTCCATGTTCCTGCGCATCTTCCCGTCAAAAAATGCCTCCGGCTCTTTTCCCGTCATGAAGTATACCAGCTTGTTCCTGAAAGCCGCTCCATATGCGGAACCTTGTTCATTTACAATAGTTATTCCAATTGTCCACTTTCCTTTCTGTCATTTATACCTTGATGTCAACAGGCTTATGGTACGCATCCGATATGACGGTCGCCGGCTGCGCTGAAACCTGAATCTTTTCCAGCCGTTCTTCTTCCTGTTCCTTCTGCTCTTTTCTCTTTTCCTCGGCGCGTTCCTGCTCCTTTTTCTCCTTTAATTTTTCCTCCCGTTCCTCTGCCAGTTCCTTCCAGCCTTTTACTCCGCTGTCGGAAGTTACCGTGGTGGATGCCATCATAGTTATGTTCCCTGTGCTGTCGATGCTCCAGCTTTCCGTATGGTTCACCACCCTTGCCCCGATAGCCCTTGCATTGGCCTGGGCGCTCTTAAGGCCGCTTTCATAACCTTCTTTGAAGTAAGCAAGGCTTTCTTCCAGTTCTTTCGCCTTTTCCGGGTTCTTTGCGCACTCCTTCAGGTAAGAGCCCGAAATTGCCACGCTGCCATTCTTTACACAGTCATAATTCTTCTGCAGGTAGGAATAATAATCCGATACGCTGTCTGTCCCTGTGTTCTTCGTCTGTGCAGGCGCAGCTTCCTTTGTTTCTGTTTTCTTCACTGTCTCATTTTTCTGTGTCGTGTATGTACTCCCATACACATTGCTGTAGTTGCTTCCAATTCCTGTAATTGCCATGATTTTTTCCTCCTTGATAAAATTTTTATTGTTAATGACGGCCCTCTGTCATTCGGAGCCGCCCATGCCCCTTATGGTAAGTCCGGGCATAATGCCCTTATTCAGTCAAGCTGCGTATCTCCACCCGTGACAGTTCCTGTCACAACATTTGCATCATAAGCATTTGATGCCTTTGCCATCTGCCTCTCACTGTTCCATGAGCGGGAAAGCCTACTTCTTTCCAACTCCGACTTCGCAATCTTTTCATCCAGCAGCTCCTGCTGCTGTTTTTTCGCCTGCGTCCGCTTTTCCAGATATTCCTTCAGCAATTCCTTCTGCCTGTCTTTCTGCCCGCTTGTTTTCTTATAAAAACTATCCTGCGAGCGTGCAAAAAACTCTGAATCATTATTGGGACCAGACCACGAATCTCCTCTATAATCTTTCTCTGTCGCTCCAACTGTTATAAGTAATGACGCTTTTAACGGAGCAAATGATGACGTCAGATCACGCTGAAGCGCCGACATTATCTTTGCCCTATATGCCGGATCGGCTTTCATATTTTTAAAAGCCTCCTCCGATATATTGACCGCCAAATTAGTGATTGTTCTATTCTTTGGTATCCTCTCAAGTTCTGCGTAAAATTCCTTCTTGAACAGTTCCATCTCTTCCGCTTCCGATAATTCCCGTATACTTTCTGTTTTCTCCAATGCGAACTTCTCTGTATTATTTACGTTTTTTGTTGTTGCCACATTGTTCTGATAATAACTTTGTCCTACTCCACTAATAGCCATTTTTAATCCTCCATTCTAACAATTTTTTAGTTTCCTTTTATCGATAAGGCGATGTCATTTCTTCCATTCTCCCATCTCCCCCTGCTGTAACATGACTGTCACATGGAATGCATCCCTTTCACTTTTATGTTTACGCCCCCAAAATACCTCTCTGCCACATCACGCACATTTTTAAGCCCAATCCCATGTTCTGTGATAATCTCCGGCAGGGTACTTTGTTTCGTTGTGGCTGGAATAAGCTTTCCGCCCGCCTGCACAGGCACAGCCCTGTCAAAACTGTTCTCGACCTCCAGCAATAAAAACTGCTTCCCATATCAAACTCTTCCTTACTTCAAAATGCCTGCCGCATCCATAATATTTTTCTCATAAGCCGTAATCGCAGAACCCATAACTCCCGGCGTACCCGTATATGTAACTCTGCTCATATCCTCTTTATGGCTGACAAAGAACTCCGCCATGCTCCTTTGCTTATATATGATCTCCATCTGCTCTTTCCGTTCATCCGCCGCCTCCTGGCTGCGCTCCATACTCGTTTTCCGCTGTGCTGCCTCTTTCTCCCGTTTCGCCTTGTTGATGGCATTTACCTCTGCCACACGTTCCGGGGAATCGCCGCAACCACCAATATAGGTAACGCTCCCATCCTCATGGACTACTACCCCGCACGGCTGGTAGTCAAGCCCCTGTGCCGCAAAAGACGCTTTCAGTCTCGGAGTGGCATTAAAGAAATCATCTATCTTGCCCTCATAGTAAGCTGCCTTTTTAGGATCATTTGCCATCTGCTCCAGAATGTTCGGTGCAATCACAACATCATTGCCATACTTTGACCGTAGATATTCTGTGTAAGCATCCACTTTTGACGTATCCGCCGCGTCTCCCGTTTTCTGCAACTGCTCCGTAAACCCTATCTTATTTGTGCCTGTTTTCTGTGTCCTGTTCGTATACTGGTATGCCCCCGTCAAAGCACCATTTACCCCTAAAATGCTCACAATAAATCTTCTCCTTCCAAAACATATTAGTATCACAGCCCCTCTGTCATTCGGAGCCGCCCATGCCCCCTTATGGTAAGTCCGGGCATGATCTTCCTTACTTCAAAATGCCCGCCGCTTCATATGCTGCAATCGAAACTCAGACGTGCATATTCCTCACGCCTTTTTTTCTTTGCCGCCTGCTCCACCTCGAACTGGCGCAGTTCTTCTTCCGTAGGCCCGGATATGTTTCCACCCCCCCACTTGATCCTGCAGCATGGGCAATCTCCCCATTTTCATCCAGTACAACTACGCAGGAATATATTCTGCCCGGTGGCAGTGTTGCCTGGTCTTTCATAATAAAACTTTCTACTTTAGCCATTACCTGCTGTGCCAGAGCCGGGTCATTTTTTCTTCTAACGCAGGTGGCACAACGATTGCTTTCTCTCCAAGCGTAGAATCTATCCTCGACTGTACGCTTGCGTCCGCCAGTTTGGGTTCCGCCCCTGACGGTTTCCAATCTAAAACCGATTCATCAACCTTATCACTGAAAAACTTTTCATGGGGAAAATCATACCTCTGACTGCCCCGCCGCCTTTGCCGCCGCAAGCTCCGTAAAACTCACGCCTCCATTCTTATCAGCCGCCGCATTCTTCCGGTACTGCTCCGCCAGATAGTACCCTCCCAATTTACCTGTCACTCCGAAATCCATCTTCTTCTCTCCTTTCATTTTTCATCATCACGGACAGGATAAACACCCTGTCCTTTACCTTAAAATCCATTGTCCCCTGATACTTTTCAGCCATGCTTTTGATGTTGGCAAGCCCTATCCCATGATTCTCCCGGTCTGCCTTATCCGTCACAGGAAACTCATTCTGCGGTTTTCTCACCACCTTTCCGTCAAAGCTGTTCTCCATTTTCAGGAAAAACAGTTCCCTCTTTTGGAATGAACTGATGCGGATAAAGGCTTTTGCATCCGGCTCTTTCGCTTTCAGCTTCCGGCAAGCTTCCATTGCGTTATCCAACGCATTCCCTAAAATAATGCCAATATCATAACTTTGGATGAACAGTTTTTCAGGGAACTGCAGCCCCTCCACATCCATCTGCAAATCCGGCGCTGCACGGATAATCTCATGGTATTTCATATTCAGCAGGGTATCCACGACTGTGTTCCCTGTCTTGAACCGGAATTCCAGTCTGTCCATAGTCTGGTTCAGTTCCTCCAGATAGGTTTGCAATTCTTCCCCCTGCTCTCAATATACAGGATGCCATTCAGGTTAAGCGTATACCCCTGGTTCTTCGCCCTTATGAATATCTGCTATTCCTTCCGCCCCTTCCTTTTCCCGGCTTCCTCCGCCGCCCTGCCAAGCGCTTCCATGAATTTCTGTTCCTCAATCGGCTTTAGCAGGTAGTGGAACGCCGACACGTCAAAAGCCTCAAACACATATTTCCTGATTCCCGTAATGAAGATGACCACCGCATCCATGCCGGACTGCCGGAGGGTTCTCGCCGCCTCAATACCGTCCATGCCCTCCATCTGTACGTCAAGGAAGATAATGTCAAAACCGGTTCCTGCCGCAAGCAGTCCTTCCCCCGTTGCAAAACCGCTTATAAGAAAATCTGGGTTCCGTTTTTTTATGAATCCGCCAATCTGCTCTCTGATGGCTTCCTCATCATCTACCACTGCTATATTCAAAATTCATCACCTCGGATTTCCGTTTCTGCCGTCACTTAATTTATCGGCAGATTTTCTGTTATTTGGGGATGTAAGGAATGAAAGGCATATAAAATGGAGTGAAAGGCATAAATGCAATGAAGAAATTCCAAAATAAGTCTAAAGTTTTTCGCCATTCGTCTGATATAGGGGAAACGCAGGGCCCGCCGTGTAAGCATATTACTTCTTATTTCCCCGGATTCCAAGTAATTTCCGTTATCAGGCTGTCCGGCCTGCCTGCGGAAAAAGCTAACCGCCGCATATGGCGGATGAAGTCCATAGCATAGTGCGGCGGTTAGCTTTTGTGTATCTCTTATCATTTAATTTGTCACGGCATAAGCCTGTCTATACCGTTTCGTAGGAAACCAGTTCTTCCACCGTGCTGTACAGTCAAGACCACCGGCTTAGCCGGTGGCTTGCACTGCCCTTATAAGGGGCTATTACCTGCCTGCGCGCCGGAAGGCGCACTGAGGGTCTGCCAACTGCACCACATTTACAGCCGGGGCTGTCGGGAAATTGGGGACATAAAAGAAAACGAGGACTTCCGAAGGTTCAACTACCGTTCAGCGGAAAAGGTATATAAAGAGTTTATGCTGTATGCAATCGGTCGAAACATCATGAAATACCACAGATTTGTGCATCATGAAATTGAAAAATATGAAGGAAAAAAGGAGCAGAAAGCAGCTTAGCCAAAGGAGCGCTTCTCAAAATCCAAACAAGGGGATTCTGCGCCCTAAAATAGATGCTGCTGAAAGAAGGAAACAGTCCGGTAAAAATCCAGGGCCTTGAAAAAGCCTGGATTTTTACCGGACTGTTTTTTCTTACCTATCAGGGGCATAAATCGTTATTTCCCGACACCCCCTTTTTTTATTTGGGAAAAGACCTGTTGCTGTGATGTGTTAAAATGATATAATAACAAAAACAGTATGAAACAATTGTTACGGAAAAAGTGGATGAGCATTTTATTTTTCTGTAATATTACTCCGGCGGTTAAAATTCGTCGATATTTAACCGCCGGAGTAATATTATGTTTGGCACGGGTTTTTTCGCATTGGGATGCAGTCTGTGGATGGGAGTCCGGGATAACATTCGCCGGATGATTATTGCAGAAGGCCCCATGCAGGGCTGCAATGCGTCTTTCCAGATAGAGAACGGCGGAATCAGTGATTTTTTAAGGAGCTGTTCAAACTTCCGAAATCATCCCTTCTGGAAGTGACTTTTGATGACAAAGGGTATGAACGGTTTGCTGCCCAGATGAATCATCTGCAGACCATAGCCATTATCATATTCCTGGTTTGACAGGGAAAAATTGAAAGGCGAATCCCATTCAGCTGTTGGGAGTCAGGGAGGAAGAATAGCTTTTAATTAGTGTCCGCTCATTAAGCAACTTTTTTCAGCTTGATAAGACAGCTTTAGCTGAAGTATGTTCCAATGAGCTTAAACAACATCATCTATAATGATATAATGCTCTGCTTTTTCGCTTGAT
>CAJTFX010000014.1 GCA_910575555.1 Lachnospiraceae bacterium
AAGCTTCCCACCTGAACGTTGCCATTCACGCAGATTGTGGTAGGATTACCCCAAATGGATAGGGTAGCTGACGACCAGCAATTTATTATGCGACTTCTTGTCACACGCCGCCCTCCGGGTCAGGACGGGCGATAGCAGGAACCAGAACACCGTACTGCCGGATGCTGTCCGCTGTTTCCATCATGGCATCATCATCTTTGACTTTGAATGGGTGGCCCTTGAACGAGTGCAGCTCGCTTAAAGGAATTTCTACCACCTTTTCCCGCCCCGCGTCGGCGCGGCTTTCCTCGGTGGAAAACAGATCATCGACCGATGCCAGCTCTACTTTTTTCGCGCTGCTTTTCAAGTTTCAACACCTCCTTAGTCAGATTTGCGTAACCCTCCGCTACTTTGCCGCCTGGGTCATGGGCGAAAATGCTCTTGCCCTCTGCGCTGATTTCCTTTGCCCGGACAGAATGGGGAATCTCTGTGCCGAATACCTTGATTTTGCTGCCGTAGGTTTCCCGCAGCAGGGCGGCAATCTCTTTGGCAAAGTTGGTGCGGTTGTCCACCATCGTCAGCAGGATACCGTCTATTTGCAGTTTCGGGTTGATCTGCCGCTTGACTTTGGCTACCGTAGAGAGCAGCTGTTCCAGCCCTTTGGCGGGCAGATACTCCGCCTGGACGGGGATTATGATCCGGTTGGCGGCGGCCAGCGCGTTGACGGTGAGCATACCCAGGGAGGGCTGGCAGTCTATGAGGATATGGGAATACTGCCCCTTTACACTGTCCAGATATTGCCGCAGAATCGTTTCCCGGCTCATAGCGTTTACCAACGACACCTCCATGCCGGACAGCTGAATATCCGCCGGCATCAGGTCCACGCCCTCCGGGTGGCGCAGAATCCCCTCGCCGGGGCGGACCGGCTGATCGGTCAGGATGCGGCCCATTGCGTCAGAGAGGGTAAAGGGCAGCTTATCCGGCTGGGGATTGCCCAGGCTGATGGTCAGGCTCCCTTGCGGGTCCCCGTCAATGAGAAGCACTTTCTTTCCGGCCTGTGCCAGCCCAATCCCTAAGTTGGCACAGGTTGTGGTCTTGCCCACACCTCCCTTTTGGTTGGTGATGGCGATGATTTGCGTGTTCAAGATAATCACCTCGTTTCTAATTCGTTGTGGTTGCTTCTGGAAATAGAAAAAGCCGCCACTTCATAAATTGAAAAGTGACGGCTTTTTCTGATCCCGGAATACAGTTCCCCGGAAACGCAAAAAGCACCCAGCAAAAAATACTGAGTGCCTGCATTAAAATCATATTCAATTATTCAAATTCGGTCAAACTACGCCAAACTGTTCTCGTATAAATTGAGGGGTGAGAGGGAGTAAAAATCGCCTCTGAAATACCCCGAAATCAGGGCTGTGGTTGTCCTATTTTTTAACCACTAAGCCCGTTTTTTACCTCCATTTTTGCCGGTTGTCCTATTTTTAACCACTAAAAATTGGGTGAAAATGGCTCTCGTTGTGTCAAATCAGGTCAAACTATATCAGCTTGTTTGGGTATAAGAAAACCCCGGAAAACCTTGATTTTCCGGGGTTTTTGAGCAATTTTGATACGGTTTGAACAGCCGATTATCGCTTGCATAGTTTCAAACCCTTATTTTCCGTCATTTTCAAGGCATTTGTTTATTACCTGTTTATTACCGGAAAAGTCTCATATGCTCCGCTATTGTTTTATTATACATCGGAATCATGATTTTTGTAATACTTTTTCCGGATTTTACAACTGTTCAAACTGGACGTGTTCAGACTGTCCGGAGAGATAGAGGTCGTCAATCGTCCTCACCATCTTCTTTCCGCCTACCGTGTGAATCTCTTTCACATAATAGGACTGCCCCCGTACCGCACGACCGCAAATATTATCATTGCCCCATGCCGGAGACCTCCGGAGATTCAACGCCCCGTCACACACAACGGTCACTTTCATTGTACCCTGCGGAATGATAACGCTGTCCTGCTGCCCTCCGTCATCTTTCCCGGTCTCTGCCCCCGTATCTGCCCCATGCTCGCCGTTTTCCGGTTCAGACGGTTCATTCTCCGTCTCGTCCTCTTTTCCGCCGTTCTCGGCGTTCCCTGCGTCCTCTCCGGCAGTCTCTGTCTCGTCGTCCTGCTGCCCTCCGTCATCCTCTCCGGTCTGTGACGTTGTATTCGCCTCATTTCCGCCGTTTTCCGGTTTAGACGATTCATTCCCCGCCTCGTCCTCATTTCCGCCGTTCTCGCCCGCCTCCGGCACGTTCCCGGTCATTTCTGCCACGGTTGCAGCGTCCACCGTTCCGGCAGGATTCCCGTTCTCGTCATAAGCGTTCACGCTGCCGTCCGGATTCGTGTTCAATGCCCCCTCCGGAACATTATCGGTCAAGCCACCGACGACCACTCCGTTTTCATCCCATACGGTGAGAGCCTCGTCTTTCGCTGCTGCTGCCAGTGCATTTTTTAATGTCTTGTATTCTTTGCACTCCTCTTTCTTGAACTCCGTTCCTTTGCCTAAATAGTATAACATGATTCGTCCTCCTTACTTTTTCAGATATTTACTTGATGCAAACCCGGTGATGTCCTTATAGACCACATAGAGCCATTTCACACCGGAAACACTTGTATAATATCCGTAACACTGCACCTTTGCCCCGTTCGGCATTTCTGCAAGAATCGTCTTGCCTGTACCTGCCCCGGCTCTCAAGTTCAATGCGGATGCCGTGACCGTATATGTACCCGCAAGATTTTTGTCTTTGCTCTGTGCTGCATCAATCTTGACATCCACTTTTACGCCGTTCGATGCGGTCGTTGTGGTTTCTGTCGCCTTTGCACCTGTCGTCAGATTCGTCGCCGTGTGGCAGGAATCATTGAGGAGAACATCGCCCTCAAGCAAATACGCATCCGATGTCAGATATTTACTATCTGTCAGCACTTCAAATCCCGCTGCCTTTAAAGCTGCCCGCAGATTTCCCGTGTAACAATAGATACTCACATCTTTCAGCTTTTGGATTCCCAACCGATAACCCGCACCTTTGACAATCGCAGCCACGCCCGAACTGCAATCCGCCTCACACTTGACCGTGATTTTCGCCGGGTCGTAATTGGATGCTTTCAAATGCTCCCAAAACGTGTACCTCTGTGACTGGTCATAACCGACCATATTATTATTTGCTGCTGCCTTTGCCATCTGTGCAATCATGCTCCGAACCTTTTTGTCCGGATGCCGGAGAACGCATTTCCACGGTCTGTTATACCATTTGATGACCGCCCATTCTGTACCCGTCTGGTCTCCTGCTGCCCCGCCGGAATATTTACCTCTTTCATCATGTCCACAATTTGAAATCACTTTATTTCCTCCTTTTCTTCATCGTCAAAATCATCTGCCATATGCCCTATAATTTGAGGGAATCTCTCTGCCACCCCGTAATATATCCATACCGCAAGGATAATCAGAGGAATCACGCACCACATGAGCGCACACGGAATCGCAATAAACACGGATATAACCGCCGTCATCCTCCCGTTTGCCTCGTCCTCATACCTGCACAACTCCCGTTCCTTATCCTCCAGTCTGCAAATCCACCAAAAGAAAAACAGAACTCCCACAAATACAACCGCTGCCCCGATTGTATAAATCAGAGCCAACGTCCGCCAGTTTGCGAAAATGAAATCCGAAATCCTACTCACCGGATTCACCCGCCTCACCGCTCACAAGTTCCTGCATCGCCGTATTGCTCTCAAGCATCGTTTTCATTTTGTCGAGAGCCTCGTCAACCATCATCGAAAACATTTCAAATGTGATGACCCTCGCAAGCCATGTGAACCGTGTCACAAACATGTCGTATACATACCGCAGCTTGATTTGACCCGTTCCACCTCCTAACTTTTTTTCCGCCATCGTGACCGCATAAAGCAGCCACTCCCGGACTTTGTTCAACTGTTTATCCGACGGCATTTTGAGGAACACATAAACCGTATAGCCTCCCCCTGCTGCCACCGCTGCCAATGCCACAAGCACAAACCAGTTTTCCGTGATGAAATTCATCCCTGCACCTCCTCATGATGCCCCGGTTCGTCCTCATGCCGTGTTTCTTTATCTGTACCGCTTGACTTTCTTTTCGTGACCGTTTTCACGGACTTAATCAGAGCCATCGCCCCGCCCTCTACCGATAGGAAACGGAATACATTCTCAATCAATGTCGATGGTTCTGAACCTACTCGCACAAACACAATTATCATCGTGACTGTAAAGATAAAAGCTGCAAGAATCATACAGATAACAACACGGTTCATGAACCGACCGGAGACCTTGTTTTTCTGTTTCGCTGCCCGCTCCTCAATCCGGTACATTTTTCTCTGATGCCGGATGCGTCTGCGTCGCTCCTTTTTTGATATAGGTCTCATTATTTTGTTACCTCCATTCGTGGAGTTGATTCTTGCCTGTTTCCCGCCCTCCTGTTATTGGTCGGTTTTCCCGTCCAGTCTCTTGTGATAACTTTTCAATGACTGCTCCACCGCAACCACTCTCTCCCGGAGGTTCTGCACCTCAATGTTGGTCTCCCGGTAATCACGTTTGATGTCCTTGACATCATCGGCGATATTTTCGAGTTTTGTCATCAAAAGTGTGTGTGTTCCTGCCTTTTCCTCTGCCTCGCTCTCTGTGTCCTTGCGGTCATTCCTCATTTTTGAGGACACCGCAGAGAACACACCGAACCCGACGGAGATAATTGACAGCAACAGTGCAATCTCAATCGTCAACGGCGGTCTCCTTTCCGAACGTCGCCTCGATGTCGTCGGTGTCGCAATATCTCCGTGAATGGTATTCGATGACATCAAGTTCCCTCTCCGCCTCGCCTACCTGCTGCCGGAGGTCAGCTTTCACCGCCTCCTCGATTTTCGACTGTTCTATGATGATTTGTTGTTTGTTCACGATGTCTGACAGAACATTTGTCACCTCACACATCCGTGAAATTATCTCAAGCGCACTCATTCCCCGCTCCCCTCCGGGCGACAAATTCCTCCCCGGTGATGTGCTGAAACTCGTCCGCTGAAATACTGCCCTTTGCGACACGCTCCGCAACCTGCTCCCGTGTCAGCTTTCCCTTTTCATGCAGCCTTTTCAGGCTTTCAACCAATGTCCGCATTAAATCAATCCCTCCTCAATCAACTGCTCCGTGTACTCGTCAATCACCGCATCCCTTTGGAACTGTGTCACGGATGCCACGATTCCGGATGCGTTCTCTGATACAACCTGCTGCATGAGAACCATGCTCTCATACTCCTGTACGGTCAATTCCCGCTCCTCATACTGCCACACACTGACCGTCTCCCCGGAATCCTCCGCCTCTTTCTGCTCCACCTGCCGGATGTCCTTTCGCAGATATACCGTTGTCGGCGATGATTCCCTGTCCACCTCCGCCGGACGCTCCGGCTGTGTTCCCGTTACCGTTTTCCAGTCTTTCACGCTCATTCTCCTTTCGCTGATGTTTTGATACAACTTTCTTGAGTTTCTTCACATTGACGTTCGGTTTTATGTACTTCAAATAATAATCATAGGTGTCCGTGTGGTCGAACCATCCCATGTATGACAACATCACCGCTGCATCGTACCATGTGATTTTATCCTTTGCCTTTATCCGGAACGCTTTTGCCCTTGCCCTCTGAATTGTGGACTTCCGCATCGTGATTCTGTCACGGTGAAACTGAAATCCCATGAAATCCAGCATCCGCCCGCACACCGTTCCGTCTTTTGCCACATACTCAAACCGAAACACCTGCCAGTCAGCTTTCAACTCAAGTTTCAATTCTTTCTGCAAATACGCCTCGATTGCCTTTTGTGCTGCATGTAGTTTTTTCTTGCTTTTTCCTAGAATCACCATGTCATCCATATAGCGCATGTAATGAACCGCACCTAATTCCTGTTTGATGTAATGGTCTAATTTCTTGAGATAGAAATTCCCGAACCATTGTGATGTGAAATACCCCAACGGAACGCCTTTTCTCCTCTCCCGAATCACCCGCATTGCACTTTCAAGCCTCTCTCTCCATACACCCGCACCCCGCAGGATTTCACATGCCCCTGCGTCATTGTCAAATGCGATGCATGAGACCAACTCTCTGACCTCGGAGACGCTCATTTCCGTCGCAACATCTTCCAGTATCTTGACGGTCTCCGCTATCCGGTCAAATTCTATGAGGACGCATAACAGACGGTAAAACCGACGGTCTCTGATCACTTCCCGGAGTTTCCCTTTCAGAATCGTCCGGTCTATGGATTCAAAGAAATGGTGAATGTCCATCTTGAGAACATACATCTTTTTCCCTCCGTATGATTCAATCCACTTTTTCATGAACTTCTTTCCATAGTGAACGCCCCGCCCCGGTATGCTCCCGCAGGAAAACTCATACAACCCATTCATCACAATCGGTCTGAACTGACCTATTGCAAGATGATGAACAACCTGCTCATACTTGTAATGTGGTTTCAATATCCTCCGTGTTTTATGGCAATTATTTTCATTTATGACGCATTTCTCATGATAGTCCGGGATGAACATTTCATCTTGCATTATTCCTTTGAGAATCCCGACCTCTGCGTCAATGTTTTCTAATATCTTCTTGACATCCCTCCGCTTTGATTTCTTCTTTGCTGCATCCTTGAAACACTCCCGGATGTAATCGTCTTGTAATATTGGTTCGTATAGGTTGTTATAACTTCTCATGTCGATTTTCTTATCTCCTATCGGTTTTTGTGCCTTTGCCTACTCAACCGACCCTATACCGGAATGATTTTCGCCGTGTGGCGTGGAATATAGGCTGCATTTGATTAAACGCTCCGACATAAGACAAGAAATTGGACGCACCGATGTTCCAGTTCGCATTGCCCGCACCATTGTTCAAGTTCAAGTAATCCGCCCCAACATGCAGACCGTTGTTACAGTTACCGCCGACAAGGGCAGGGAGAGCCGAAACACCCCCGACACCGCATCCTATATCCCATATATTAAATTTTATAAAAAACCGTCCGCCTGTCGGCGGAGAATTGCGGAGGCGTTCCCCCTCCGTTCCTCCCCCTTGCTGCTACGCAGCGATAGGCTGTTCTAAGAAAACGGACGCACCGAAGGCCCAGGTCGCATTGCCCGCACCATTGCTCAAGTACAAGTAATCCGCCCCAACACGCAGACCGCCGTTACAGTAACCGCCGACAAGGGCGACGCACACCGCAGCGTTATTGAACCACAATCCATCACACTGGTATGTTGTACTGCTGCCACTTGCGACGTATGGAATCCGCCCATACCTGCAGGACTTTGATTTGCTGATATATCCTCCGGACGTTCCGGACGGTGTCAACCCGGTATCAATGAACCCGTCTCCGGTCAAATTATAGGGCGGTGTCATCTTCACAAGGATGTGACCGTTCCTGTTTATGAGACCGTTGATTCTATCCCATCTATCGCCCCACCACTTTTCAATGTAGAACACTTTCACATCATGTGTACCGTCATTGTACCCGAAAAACTGTCCTTTGCTTGCAAGAGTTCCGGTCTTTAATTTTCCATAGTCCTGCGACGCATCATTGACATATCCGGAATCCTGCCCCCTGCCGAACGCCGTTTGTGAATTATCTGTCTTTGACATGATTTTCAACATGCAATTCAGCAGGTTTCTTTTACTCCACGAACAAATATTCCATCCTTTCCCATTTGCTTTTGCCCGTGTGATTTCCGTTGATGCGTTCGTGTTACACATAAGCGTCTGCCCCGCCAGTGACCGGAGGCGTGTGCCGTCGTATGAACCCCCGAACATCGGATAATAGAGTTTGTCAGCGTGTGAGCCGTCCTCCCTCACATACGCATCATCATTGTATGATTCATCGTATTTCTCATTTGAGATAATCATATATTCATAATTGCCTATCTCAAATTGTGAGAGCCAAATCTTTCCGTCAACCGTTCCGTCAAATACGCTCATAGCGTTCCCGCCATAATTGACATTCGAGACATCGGATGCGGTCGTTCCGTCGGCTTTCTTTGTCTGGTCGTTCGGTGAGAGTTTATATTCCTCCGTTCCGTCATATTTCACCATTGCCGGATAATTGTTCTTGACGAAAAAGACATCCGCCCAATCGCCATAATCGAACACCCCGGACGTGTAATTCATCCCGGCAGGTGTCATCCCTACCGCATCAAACAGGTATGTGCAGCGTGTCGCCGGGTTGCTGTCCGCCTTGTTTATCTTCATCCCATACCGTTTGATGTTCTTCACTCTGACATCCTCCCCGACTGCTGCCAGTATTGCGCTTGTATTCGCAAGAGTTTTGTCAAGTGTCTCTTTGTCTGCTACCTGTGCAATTAAATCTCCGCTTGCCATCTTTTACGCCTCCCTTATTGTGATGATGCCGTCCTCAATGGAGAGGACGCATGATTTGTGTGTCACCGTGTCAACCATTGTATTATGACCGTTCACGATGCCTTGACATGCTGATGCTCCGGCGTTTGCTGCCGATGCTGCCGAATTTGCGGAGGATGCTGCCGTGTTCGCTGCATTTGTCGCCTCCGTCATATTCCGGGAAAAATTGTTGACCGTATTCATATATCCCTGCGTCAAGGTTAGAATCTCCTCATACCGTGCATTATTCACAATTATAGGCAGGTCAAAAAATTTATTTACACCATCCCCTTGTCTGATTAGTGCGTGACCGTTGGTGTCAATCTCCACACCGATTTCTCTTTCCTTGAGAATCAATGTGTCTTTCACCGCTTGCCACATCGCCGTTGTTCCGGTGCATGGTCTGATTGCTGCCATTTCTTCAATCCTCCTTTGCCCCGTGATTATGGAATATACCACAAAATCACGCTATTGTGTCCGTTTTCCGGTTTCTTTCCATCATCGTGGAATTTATACTGCAAGTAACCGTGATGTCGGCGTTCCTCCGTCAAAATCAACGCCTATGTCCATATTCCTGACCGCAGGTGTCGCTCCGTCAATGAATATCGGAGACACTACCCGCAGGAACGGTGTCTCACCGTCACATTCAAAATACATGCTCTGATAGAGAGACTCCGCCCGTTCAAAGTAACTTTTCACGCTATCAAGAATCTGCTCCGCTGATGCAAGCAGGGAATTTTGAATCGTGTCCTCGATTTCCTCTTTGTCACGCTCGACCTGCTCCTTTGCTGCCGTCACCGCCGACTGCATTTGCGACACATCCTGCCGGATTTGCACCGCCGTGTTTAATGTCGCCTCAAGCTGCTCTTGATTTTGCAGAGCATCCTCCGCCCGTTTCGTGACCTCAAGACATTCCTTTGTTGCCTTTCCCGCTGCTGCCGTTGCGTCCTGGGCGTTTTTTACTGCCTGGGCGGTATTCTGCTGCCTCAAGTTCTCCTGTTGGATTCTTGTGTTTTCATTCTGATTTCGGATATTTTCAGCATCGACACGCCCATTTTCAGCCGTCACCCTGCCATTTTCAGCCGTCACCCGTGCAGCCTCCGCCCGTCTGACCGCTGCCTCGGTATCATTGATATTTTTAATATGTCCGGCGATTCTGTCCTCCAACTCTGTGAACTCATTCGCTGACAGGATAGCATTGTCATTCCTCATGGATTTTTCTATCTCAATGGTGAACGATGCCGTCGTTATGAGTTGCGTGTTGTCGCTTGTGCGGACTTCAATATCGCAATACGCCGTTCCCGCTGCTGCAAGCGTCTGATTTGTCAGTTCGACCGTAACCTCCGAACCGGAATATGTGCATGTATTGTAGACATGTTTCCCGTCCGGTTTCTCAACATTGAACGCAACCCTCGCACCTGTCGGGATTGTGTACGCCGTTCCATCATTGAGCAGTTTTGCGATAATGTACCGTGTCGCCTTATCTCCCTGTTTTGCAGAAACTAAATATCTTTTTGTGTCTCCGGTCATTTCAATATTGATTCGTGTCGTCAGTCTTTCCAGTGCTGCCATTCCTTTTCACCTCCTCCCGGCGTTCCCTTTTCTATTCCTCCGGATGCCCGCCCTGCTGCTCCGTGTCAGGTTCCGACACCTGCCCCGGCTCTGCCTTGAGGACTTTCTTTCCTGCTGCCTTTGCCTTTTCAAGTTCTTCCTCTGTCTCCCGCATCGTTGCACTTGTGGCGTTGAGTAACTCAAGTTTAGATTCCGCCCTCACCTCCGCCAGTACAGAAGAAATGACCCCGTCGATGATGCAGGGAGGCAGAGCGTACTTGTCTTGAATCTGCTGCATAGCGTTCATGATTTCCCCTTTTGCACATTCGATTTTGATTGCAATAGATATCCTGCGTCTGTCAAGCCTGTTCATCCTTATCCCTCCGTTTCTGTTTTCCCGGCTGATAATAGCAAATCGAGTTTCCCGTCAATCTGCTCCAACATTTCCGAATTTAACTTTTTTTCTATCTGTGACGCATCCGTCAACAGTGTTCCTGTCTTTTCTGTTTTTTCGCCCGTCGGCATGAGTAACTCCATTTCGTTTCCTCCCGTTCATGAAAAATGTGATACTTACTTTCTGTAATAGGTTAAATCTGTCAATATTCCGTTTGTAAACTCCATCTTCCCATTTGACCCCCACCTCTTGATATTACCGTCGCTGTCCACCTCTAGCACCTGCACAAATTCCATTGTCGCCGTGATTCCACCTCCCTCCCATGAGACATTTTTTATCTTGAAATGGTGCATGTCAATGTCCGCTCCGGCATGTAACATATTCGCCTCATATCCCCCGCATTGTTGCGAACAATACGACCATTTCATTGTATAGGTCGATGCATCCTCTGTATCTTCATTCGCCCATGTCATATATGCTGCTCTATTCTCCAAATCAAAAACAAGACCTTTTTGACTGGAATTATTTTTCATGCTATTAGTTCCGATTTTCCCGACATAATAACCATCAAGATAAAAATGCATCCCGGTATAATTAAACACAGTTCTTTTTTGGTTATCTTCAATCGTTCCATTGTAGAGCGTGATTCCCGTTCCCTCGAACTGGATATAATTGGAGTTCTTATTCCATGCAATTTTCACGTTATAGGCGTTTTGAGTGATTAATGTTCCGAAATCATCCTCCGCAACTTTTGAGGAAATTTCCGTTGACAGCACTTTGATTTCTGCCTCATATGTTTTTGTTGTCACATAGCTTTTTAAAGTTTCTTTGACCCCTAACTCAATAGATTCTTGCGATGCGGTGATTTTTGTTTCAATCTCAATCGTCGTTGAATAGTCCTGCAGCACTTTCTTTGTGGTGCTGTTCGCAATCGAAATCGCCTCCGTCTTTGCAAGCTCCGTCTCCGTCTTTTGCACCTCTGCAAATGTCTTTGTCGTATTTGAGAGTTCGACCGTGTTCTTTTCCGGCGTCTCCGGATATTCCACTATTTTGACGATTCTTTGTTTCTCCCGCATCCTCGGATGTTTTGACACCATCATCACCGTGTCGCCGATGCCGAAATCAAGAATATCTTTATATTCCGGATTCGCTTTTGCAAGGTCAATCACATCCGCAGCATAAACTTTATACGGCTTTGAGAGTTCCTCCAGTTTTGCCTCCGCATCCTCTATGAGACTGGTCGTGTTGGTATAGCGTTCATCTTTCCATGTGTAGGTCTTGACTTTGCTTGAGTATTGATAATTTTCAAGATACTCTTTTCCGTGCAGCCACTCTATTGTGATTCCCTCTTTCCCTATCGGGATGATTCGAGTATAAAATTCATAAGTGTCGGAGGTTGCGGTCAGTTTCCGGAGGTTTAGACCCTCAACGAAATAACATCCCCGATCACGCCCTATCTGTGCATAGATATTAATTCTTTTTTGCAGGGTATCAATCTCGCACTCACACCGATATGTTGAGAGGCACGACTGCAGGACACCCCACGCCGTTGTTGCCTCCTCAATGTCAATCGTCCGCCTTTTGGTGACGGTACATGTTCCGACCGTCCATCCCGTACCCTCAAACGCAAATGTGAGACACGCTTTGATTGTCTGCTCCTGTGATGCGAACCCATACGGAAATGACTGCCCCTCCAACTCCTCAACATTGAGCGTCGCCGTGTACTTGTTGTACTGTTCACCTGCCTCCACCGCCTTGAGGACAAATTCATCCTCTTTCGTCCTGATATAATATTCTTCTTTCAGCAGGTCAACCATTGCCCCATTTGCCGGATATTCAAATGACAATTCCTTGTCTCCGGAATCTAATGTCTTTGTGATTGCCCTGCCTTTGAACCCGGTGAGCGTTCCGATTCTTTTCTTTTTGTCATCGTATATCTGCATCCGCTCGCCCCCTTAAATCCACATAGGATGATACCGGATTTTTACCCTTGCCCGGTTATTTGAGAAAATCAACGCCGTTCCTCCGGTCTTTATTGACGGGAACTCCCACAGGCTCACCTTGTCAAATGCGTTCGCCCCGGATATGGTAACGATACCCTTGATTCCGTCGATTATAACCGTCTTTCCGCTTGCAAGGCTCTGAACCGTGATGTCATCGTCTCCCACTCCTTTGATTACGTAATTTGTCAATGCACTCTTTGCATATACCTCCACGATGCAGGGTGTTTTCCTGCTGCCGACCATGCAAAAGCTGCCGGATGTTACCCCGTCAAACGTGACTGCGATTTCATCGTCATAAAAATATCCGTCGAACTCAAGATTGATTTTGTACCGCTTATTTGTGATAGTCTTTTCAAAATCATCCGTTGTCAGAAATCCCCGGTATTTCCCTTTGTACCCGTCAAGTTCCAAATCACACGCCGTCGTGAAATTCGCCATGAACTCCGACATCGTCCGGATAATACCGTTTCTATCCCGCCCCCTAAAATATACGCACATTTTCAAATGCCCCATTGTGACATCTGTTTCAAATTCCGTCGGCTGCAATGCCCCGGTCATCCATTCATAATTTACTGCCACCGCAGGAGGCTGTATCTCGACAGTGAGTTGTTTTGCATTATATTTCCTTGCATCAATGCCATTCACTTTCATCGGCAGGCTACCTCCCTTTTCTCCTGTTCTGAACCATTTTCGTATCTACTTTTGACACGGTTCTACTTGAGACCTCGTCTCCGTCAATATATGTATGGTTCTCAACATATACATTCTGTATCTGCTGCATCGCTGCCAGTTTTCTGTCAAGTATGTCATTCAATTTCGTGTAAAATGGTGCTAAAGGAAGAATCGCCTCCCCTCCGGTCTCCGGCTCTCCGCCCGCAAGCAATGTATTTCCATTCATCCCAAAAATCATGGAACTGTTCATGATTGCACCCGTTTTATACCAGTCGATTGAGAACGACGGTACAGAGGGCGGATTCAACGAAAACTTTCCCGATATTTTCGGATGTGGCATTTTCAAGTGTGGGAGAGACCACGAAAAGTTAAAGAATCCTTTTATCCTCTCAATCGCCCCGGACACAACTGATTTCGCACCCTCCATCTTTGACGAAAACGCCGATTTAATATTCTCCATGACAGAGGAGACCGTGCTTTTCGCACTGTTCAATTTTTCCGAAAATGCCGACCGTATATTATCAAGTTTCCCTCCGGTCAGCGTATTCGCCGTACTCATGAGGCTGTTCATCGTGTCCTTTATTCCGGTGAATGTTGCGGACACAATGCCTTTCATCCCTCCGCCTTTTTCGGAATATGCAGCTTTCATGTTATCCAGTTTCATGGAAACATTCTGCTTTGCCGTTTGCATGAGATTTGTCGCCGTGTCCTTTATACTGGTAAACTTTGACGACCAATCTGATTTTATCTCCGATACCTTTGACGAAAAATTCGATTTTATCTCCGACAATTTTGAGGAGGCATTGCTTTTCCATTCTCCCATTTTTGTGGTGATAGTCGTTTTCATATTTTCCCAACCGTTTGAAATCGTCGTCTTGTATTCATTCACCTTTGTCGTAAAATTCGTCTTGATTTCGGTCAGCTTATTAGATGCGTTTGTTTTCCATTCCGTCATCTTTGTGGTGACGGTTGTTTTCATGTTCTCCCATCCCTCGGAGACTTTTGTTTTTATCTCATTTGTCTTTTCGTAAAACTTTGACTTGAGTTCGGTCAATTTCCCTCCGGTCAGCTTATCGACAAAAGTGAATCCGGCTGTGTAATAACCTTTGATTCCCTCCCATCCGGCAGCAACCACACCTTTGATTCCCCCTCCGTTCTCCTCATATGCCTTTTTCATGTTTGATAGATTTTGCTTTACTGTTTCCGTTGCTGCGCTTGTCAACCTTGATACAGTCTCTTTTACGCCATTAAAAATCTTTGACGCTGCCTGTCCTATTCCAGAATTTAGGAATTTATTTTTTACCTCCTCGATTTTTTGCTTTGCACTGTCTAACGCTCCTAGTATGGTTTCCTTGATTTTCCCGAATCCCTCTTTTACCGCCGTCCACAATTTATTTACTGCATTTCTGAATGTCTCCGATTTGTTGTATAAAAGCACGAATCCCGCTACAAGTGCCGTAACTGCAATAACAACTAACGCTATAGGATTCATTGACATTACAGTATTTAATGCTGTTTGTGCTGCCGTCATTGCTCCTGTCGCTGCCGTTCCTGCCACGCTTGCAACCTTATGAGCCACAAGTGATGCGGTGCTTATCCCCGCCTTTGCTGCTGATGTTACAAATCCTGTCGCCGACTTACCCAAATTAACCGCAAATGTGGCAGCATTTTTCCCTGCGCTCAACGCATTTGCTCCGAATGTTTTTATTACTGGTGCTGCCTTTGAACCAAAATCACGAATATTTTTATATCCGTCAACGACTGTTTTCACTCCTTTTGTCATCTTCCCAAACGCCACGGTCGCCGGACTTATAGCAGCAACAACTGCACCTATCTTTATTACGTTTTGCGCTGTCTCTGAATCCATGCTTTTAAGCGCATTTGTAACGTCACCCACAACCGCTTTCACGGTCGGCATAATGTCTTTTCCTAATCTTAAAAGTTCATTTCCTAATGGCAAAAGTGAGGTCTGCAATTCTCTGAATTGACTTTTTACCTGTGTAGAAAAAGAATTATTGATTTGTTCCCCGGCTCTTGTAGTTGCTCCCTCAACATTCTCAAGTCCTCCCTCGACATCCGCAAGAGACAATACAACATCTTTTCCCAAATCCTCCCACATTGTTCCAAACAATTCTACGCCTGCAGTGTTTTGAGAAATCGGGTCATCCATATTTTTCAGTGCAACTAATGTCTCATGAAACGCTTGTGATGCCGTATCTCCACCTGCTGCAAATTTCTTTGACATTTCATCTGCGTTCAAACCTATCCTTTTAAAACCGTCTATCGTAGTATCTGAACCATCTACCGCCCGGATGCTGAACTCTTTCATTGCATCCCCGACTTTGTCCAGATTAAATGCTCCGTTTTGCGCTCCTTGTATCAGATACGCCATTGCAGTATCAGCATCTAACCCCAATTCTTTAAACTTTGGAGAATATTCGCGCATTGTATCAAGCAATTCTCCGCTGTAATTTGCCCCGTTTTGGAATCCGATTGTGAGAATGTCCATCCCTTCTCCAATGTCATCAATGATTCCGTTATTAAGCATCGTTGTGAGCGTCCTTGCAAGTTCCTCATTTTCCGTCTCAAACAAATCTGACATTGTCATCATTTGCTCTGCGATTGCTTGTTGCTGCTCGACGGACATATCCTTTGCGCCCTTTATATTTTGAATTAATGTTACAATAGCACCAGAGCAATCTCCCAATCCCTCGCCAAATCCATTTGTATATAGATTTTGTGCAACTGTCTTTAGTTTTTCCGTTTCATCTGCCGTCAATCCCAACTGTCCTTGCATTGACATTAAATCATTTTCAGTATCAAGTGCATTTTTCCCAACCGCAGTTCCAAACGCAAGAATCCCTCCGGAAACAACTGCCATCCTTTTTCCGAACGTCTCCATCTTTTCCCCTGCGGATTCACATGCTTTTGCAAAAACATCAAGTTTATGGTCTTTTAACTGTTGATTTATATTCTCAAGTTCCGCCTCCATTTCCATGAGAGCGGTCTTTGATTTGTTGGTTTTTACGGTCTGATTCGCAAGAGCTGTCTCGGTCTTTCCGATTGCGCTCTCATTCTTTTTATACTCCTGTTCAAGTTTATCAAGTTCCTCTTTCAGAGCCTTTGACTGCTCCGAATCCTCCCCCGTCGCCTTGACAGAATCCTCATGAGCCTTTTTCGCTGCCTCAATCTTTGACTTGAGTTCCTCCTGTTTCGTTTTCTGCTCGGATAATTTTGTTGTGAGTTTTTGCTGTTGTTCGGAATTTAACTGAACAATATTCTTCTGTACCGTGATTTTTTGCGTGAGCGATTCCGCTTTTGCCTTGAGGCTGTCCGTCTCCGAACCGAATAGCTTTGCCTTTGTCGCTGCAACCGAATATTCGCTTGACAGCGTTTTCATTTGCGCTGCTGCCGACTTCATTTGCGACTGATAATCGCTTGTACTTGCGGATATTTTCACGCTTGTATATGCCATTCGTCCGCCTCCTCTCTTTAGCCCCCGTTTTCCTCAATGGTGTCTAACTCAAATTTCAGATATTCCAGTAATGCGACGATGTCCTCCCTCATGCATTGACTGTATGAGTTTTTCAGCAGCCGGATAGCAATTTTCACAATGCGGTCAATAATCTCCCCGCAGGTTTTCCATGTGTCCTGCTCTGGCTGCTCCTCCTCATATCCGTTTTCAATGTCGTATTCGTCAAATGCGGATGCCTCTTTTTCAACCTGCTCCACTTCAACGACATTCAATAACTTTTGTGAAATAATGCTCTGCATGATGAAATGAATCCCTTTCGCAGCGGTCAGAAATTCCACCGCATCCGCCTCACCCAACTCCTCAAGAGACATCCGATTCCCGAATATCTCTTGAGTGATTTTTTTATTGAAAAACATTGCGTCCGTGATTCTGTCATATCCGTTCTTTTCCATTAATACGACATACTTCTTGTACTGCTCCACCGTAATGGAATTGATGAATACTTTCCCGGTGCTGCAAGTGATTGATATTTCCGGAATCACTTGCCACTCTGAAAATTTTTCTCCATCTTCTCCATACGTTTTTCCATTTCTTCCGCAACGCCCACGTCGATGAACTGGAACTCTAAGACGATGCCCGCAGCATCAATCCCGGTGTCCTTGTCCTTTAACTCCTCAACAGTAAACTGGTCGCCGTATGCCTTGACAATAAATAAAAGCATCGCCTCAATATCCATCCGTGTGTATCTCGGTTTCCCGTCGATTTTCTCCGACAGTTCCAAATACTCCATATAAGTGTCAACATCCATCCTCGGCATTGCGTACTCTTTGTTATTCACTATGATTTTTCTTTTCACCGAAACATCCTCCTGTTATATCTTCCCTTTTATCCTTTAGGCTGCTGCTACATCCTTTTCCTGCACCTTTTCAAACCATTTTGTGATTGCCGTCTTTGCGTCCGTGTCAGCATCCACAAGATTGGATTCATCGACCGAAATCTCATAAATGTTATCAAGACTGCGCTCATAGAATGACCCCTTGATGCTCTTTGTCGTCGGCGACAATTTCCCCTCTTTGGTATTCGCCTCCTCACTGATTCCCTCGGCAAACTTCCCGCAGTAAAACCACTTAAATTCATATTTGCCATTCAGCTTACGTTCACGCCATCCGACGGCGACCTCCGGTGCAGCATCATCACTCGACTTTGTGAGGAATCCATTCTCGTACAACTGACCGAAAAGAATTGCCCTGTCCTGTGGTGCAAGCTGATTGACCTCAAGTTCAATTTCCGTTCCCTCATAAGAATTGATGACATCCTCCGTTCCGTCATCTGAATATATCTTTTCAGAACTCCACTTTTCATCTACCTTTGCTTTGATTGCCCTTGCCAGTTTGACCGGAGTTTCCGCACTGTAAGCCGTCGCCGTGTTCTGAATCAATTTAGCAATGTAAAAATCTTTACATCCACATGTCCTGCTCCTCACAATCTGTTTCCCTGTTTCACTCATTGCCTGTTTCCTCCATTTCATAAAATTTTGAGAATCTTTGCGCTTTCATATAGATTCCGTCATCTGGTTTGGAATCGTCGCCGTTCCTCCCCTCGAAATCGAATCCATGTATTTTCATCAATGCCTTTATTTCCCTTGCTAACACTGTCTCGTCCTCGGTAGAAAAAACTGTAACCTGCACCGACAGCGTCACGCCCTCCGCCTCGTCATCCGAATGGTTATCCTCTGTTTCTCCCAAATCCCACAAGGTCACATGACAATCCTTTATGTTTTTGTCATACCATCCCTGCATGACCGTGATTCCCCTGTCGCTGATTTCCTCAAGTGCCTCGGATGCGTCTTTGATAATGTCCGGATAACCCATGCCCTCACCTCACTTGATTGTGTTATCTAAATACGCTTGATATTCCTGTTCGGCTATTGACTGCAACTCGCCGTCCGCCTCCCGCCCGGTCGCAAAAATAAACTCCCTGGGCGGTTGATAAATCGTTCCCCAGTTTATAAATTTCACATAGAAATGTTCGCTTTTATCCGACTTATCCCATCCGACCTCTGCCGTTGCTCCGGTATCTTTGACCTTTACCGCCCCGACCGGAACGTTGTCCGCTGCATGAGACGAAACAGATGATTTTGTTCCGAACCCCCGCCCGCTCTTTGAAATGTCCGCCGACTTTGGAACTTTGCCCGACATAATTCTTTTGACGACTGGTTCGCTTTTCTCAACTATTTTTTTGTTGATTGCCTTGATGTCCTCGTCGCTTGCTGCTGCCTCAAACGCTTTCACAAGTTCCTCCAACCCTTTGAACTCCATTTCGATTTTCATGAGAATCCCTCCGTGTCAGATTATGACACTACGCCCCGGCACGGCATTTCAGCAGCACACGCCCATTGTCAACAAACATCGGTGACGCATCATAAATCTTGAACTCCGTTCCCTTGTACTCTGCATAGAACTCTTTCAAGTTCAATCTGATTTCCTCCATCTTCCTGCAGTTCCGTACCTTGAACACAATCGTGTTCTCTAGTCCGGTCTGCAAGGCGGTGTACTTTTCACTTGTCGCAAGACTTTGAACCTCGCACCAACATTCATAAAATACCGATGTTTCCTGCTGCCTCCTGCCCCCGATGACCTCCGTTTTCTTTCTGATTATCTTTATTCGTTCGGTCATTTGCTACCTCCTTTGTATATCTCTTTCAGCAGCATAGAGGCGACCGCATTTGACACGCCTTTGCTGTCCTTTTGATACTTCTCCCGGTTGTCGTATAACTCTTTTAAGAAAACCAATGCCAGCAGCCTTTGACGGCTTTTCATGGTGTACGGGTCGAAATCCGGAATTAAATCACCCAACTCCTCAAGCACGGTGTCAAGCAACAATTCAATGATTTCCGTGTCGTCGTCATAGTCAATGTGATTATACGTTTTGAAATCCGCAATCAATTTCTCTCTGTATTCCTTTTTCTCCTCGTCTGTCATTGCCTCACCTGCTTTCAACGCAAGGGCGGAATAACCGCCCCGCCCCATGCTATCCGTTCACGACCTCCGTGATTTCTCCCTTGACGACCGCATCCATATCCACAGGCTGCACATCGAAACGGTCACGGACTTTCACGCCCGTCATATCCTTATCCCACAACCCCGCACCTTTATCATTGAGGTCAATCGTCAGCACATTCCGGTCAAAAAGCGTCACCGCCTCTTTTAAGTCACCGCAGAAAATGGGATGTTTGTACCCTTTGACGGTCGTTCCGTCCGTGTCAAGAATCGGTGTGGATTTCATCGTCTTTTTTGACAGCTTGACAATCCGGTATTCACCGAAAAGCAATTTTCCCTTTGTCTGCTGTGTCGGGTCTTTCTGCAAAATATAGTTCCCGTCGGAATCTTTCAGCTTGTCGAGATAGTTGAACCCGCTCTGATTCGTGAGGACGATTGAGGTTGCTGCAATCGCCGGGTCTAACGTCTCATTGAAAATATCCTTGAGGCTGTCAATGTTGGAGACAACAACCTCTTTCCCCTTTGTCATCTCGTTTAATACCTTGAGAATCATCGCATTCCGGGTCGCCTTTGTTTTCTTTGCAATCCATTTGTTGATGTACGCCATGATATTCGCTGCCGTGTCCTCGAACAGTTCCGCCGTCATCTTGAGGATTCCGCCTTTTTTCTTGATTGTATATTTAATCTGCTTGAACACAGGCTCATCCATTTCCGGGAAATCTGCTGCCTCCTCCACGTTGTCAAACGGCACGGATTCCGCATCAACCTCAATATTCCTGCTGCCCGTCTTGGTTGTCACGCCCTCGGTGTTGACATACTGTTCAAGATTATCCTCGGAACGGCGTAACTCAATGATGTCGGTTCTGATGTCCTCCGGAATGGTGACACCGATTCCCATTTCCCCGTCATCATTTGCGGTCGCATCGGATGTCAGAGCGTTCTTGTAGACGGTCGCATCCTCCTCATTGACCTTTGTTCCCATGAATCCCGCCTTGACGATATTCACGAACGCTTTCACAAGGTTCTTTTTCTCCGGCTTTTTCTCCCCGCTGATGACATTTGCCGTTCCGTCCTCTAAGCTGTCTTTGATTCCATCAAGTGCATCGTCCTCTAAATCGCAGAGCAGGTTGAATTTCTCCTGCAATGCCTTTAATTCGTCCTTTGCTGCCTTTGCCTTTTCCAGTTTCCCGTCATTCGCAAGGCTCTTGACCTCATTCTTTTTGTCATTGATTGCCTTGAGAAGTTTCTGCATTTCTTTGTTCATGTCATTTTCTCCTTTTCATGATTTTTGTGTTACTTTTTCAGATTCCGTAATCGTCCAAATCTGCAAGAATCTCCTGTTTTTCCGCCTCGATTCGCTCCTTTTCCCGGTTCTGCATTTCCGCAATCACCGCATCGACAATGTCCTTTTTGTCCGTTCCCGATACCTGCTCCGGAATATTTGCGTATTTGTCGAAATAATCGGATGCACAGGCTGCGACTGCTGCCCGCTCCTCCACTTCCACGTCAAAATACTCCGCCAGTTCCGAACCGTTGAACCATTTCTCCGCCGACATAAAATTCTTGATTTTATCCCGTGTCACGCCCTCTTTGGTGTGTTCCATGTAGACATCAAGAATAGATTCCTCGCATAGATTCAACTGCTTTATGACAGCCTTGAAATCGTCAGCGTTCCCCCATGCCATACATAGAGGCTTGTGAATCATCGCTTGCGCTCCCGTCGCAAAATGGAGTTCATCACATGCAAACATGATGACCGATGCGATTGACGCAGCCATACCGTCCACATATCCGACTTTGTGACCGTTGTATCTCTTTAACTGGTTATAGATTGCCAATCCCGCAAATACATCACCACCGCCGGAATTAAAATAAATATCAATGTCCTCGCATCCATCCAACTGGTTGAGGAAATCCGCAATGTCCTGCGGGCATTTGTCCTCCTCGTACCACATGGATTCCCATGTCGCCGATACAATATCCCCATAGAAATATAGGGAACATCTGCCCTGCTCCTCGTCGATGCTTAAATCCAAATAGCCGACGTTCTCGGTTTTCCCGGTTCTTTTATTCTTCTTTGTGAAGTCAAACCTTTTTTTCTTTGCCACTTTTATTCACCTCCTCCCTCTGTCTCCTCGTCCTCTGCGTTGTCCGCATCGTCCGGCTCATTGCTTTCCGGTTCTGCCCCGGTCGTTTCTTCCTGCTCCTCCGGTTGTTCCTCCGGCTCGTCAGATTCCTCGGTCACTGGTTGACCTTTCGTGTATGCTGCCCCCGCCATAGTCAGCGGAACGATGCTGCCATTTGCAAACAGTTCATCGCCTCCCGGTGCATCCGACATGTCAAGTTTTCTCCTCGCCTCGTTTGGCTTTATGATTGACCCGCTCACGCCGTTTTTGAGATATTCCATTTGTGTTTTTGAATCTGTGCGGAATAGCACTTTTTCATTGTATTTATAATAAAATCCGTCGTCCTGTTCATCCTCCGTCTGCATCTTATAATTGATTTCCTCCTCATACTGCTTGATGATGAACAACTCCGTGTCAACGTAAAAAGACAACTGCTGCATTTCGCTATTGCTATATGACGACTTATCATAGTTGTTGATTTGATTAGGTTTCACCCCGAACGCTGCTGCAATCTGCAACGCCGTGTATTTTTTCAGTTCAAAGAACTGTGAATCGGTCAATTTGATGTCCAGGGGCGTGAGTTTCATCCCCAACGGAACGGGCAGGATTTTCCCGGTATTCTTTGCCCCGCTGCCGAACTCCTCAAATGATTTTATAAGTGCCTCTTTTGCCTTTTCATTGAGTTCCCCGGTATATTCAAGGGTTGCCTTTGCCGTCAACCCGCTCTCATATAATTTGTTCATGAACTCTTGTGACTGTGCTGCCCCGTTGACCGTGTCTCTCAAAATCTGCTGCACGGGCAGTCCGGTGATTCCGTCGAATGAAAATGAGGTCTTGAAATGCATCACTTCATCCGTGCTGAAAACATATTGCCGTCCGGATGTCGGGTCTGTGTAGACGTACCACAACCGACCCACCCCGGCAAATATGCCCGCATCGTCAACAACTATCTGAACACAATTTGACTGCATCACCCACAAATCAATGATTCTGAACTCTCCTCCGTATTTTTTCCGGATGAACTTCTTTCGCATATACACATATGCGTTTCCGTAATGGTTGCGGTTGATTTCAACCGTATTCCAAAATACCGTCGGTGTCATGAACGGATTAGGTCTCTTTGTCAGCAGCTTTGACGTGTCCGTTGCCTCTGCCTCAACGATTCCGCCCTCCGTCCTCTGATAATATTTGATAGGCATTTTTGCAAGCGTCTCCGACAGCATTTTGAGGCAGGTGAAATATGTCACCTCGGATGTCGGTCTTTTTCTCGTCAGCCCCAAACTTTCAAGGAATGAGCGGGAGTTCAGCGTCATCACGCCCCCGCCGTCCTGCGGTTCTCCCCTCCACCAGTTCATGAACCGCCCTGCAAGCCTCTGAAATGGATTCACATTCATTCACCACCTTTCTGCATATACTTCTCATATTGTTTAAGCCAATCACTCACCGTCTCATTCACGTCCGGTCTGTACTCCTCTTTCATTGCTGCTTTCCATGCGTCAATGATTGCGTCAATCTGGTCGATTCTTTCCGTCGTGATGCCCTTGTCAATCTTGATTTCCCCGTAATTGTTGGAAATTGTCTTTGCGTTCGCAACCGACCACGTCAACAGTTCATCCACCGGAACAACCTTTTTATTTCCCTCTTTTCCTACCTCGACACCCTCTATTTCCACATTTCCCGCAAGAATCTCAAGTCTGAAATCCACGGTCGCATCGTTCAACTCTTTCGCTGTCTGTGTCACTGATACAGAATCAAACCCTAACGCCTCAAGGTCAGACAGGAACGCCGACGCATTGTGCGGGTCGTAACAAATCAACTGCGGTTTCAACCCGTATTCCTTGATTAAATCCTCAAGATATTTGATGATGTATTTATAATCTGTTTTAATTCCGCCCAACGTCTCCGTGACCGTCACCAGACCTTTTTCAATCCATAGGTCATACGGAATCTTGTCTGTCTTGATATGTTCATCCACCCGTGATTTTGGTATGAATGAATGTGTGTGAACGAAATATTTTTTTACCCCGTCCACTATGTACGGGATAACGATTGCGATTGAGGTCAAATCGCCTCCGGATGACAGGTCAACCCCGACATAACATTTTGACCCTCTGAAATCTTTCAGCGATTTCAGAACGGCACAGGCTTTCCATGCTGCAATGTCTTTGATATACATTGAATTAGACCACTGCATCCACATGTTTAATTGCTTGACAAGGAAATCCCGCAAATCCTCCCCGCCCATGTCACGGGCGGTATGTGCTATCGGAATCAAATTCTCAAGAGCATCCGCATCAAATTCAAGAATCGGATTCGCTTTCAGCCAGTTCTCCGGCGTGTATAGGTCATCGTCTGCGTCCATCTGTGCGATATAGACGAATTGAGCGTCATTTTCAAATACTCCCCGGAGTAGGTTGCAGCAGTATTCATATAGCTTGTAACAGGGCGATTTGAGGTCAAATCCGGCGGTCGTGATGACAGAAATCAACGCCGACTTTAATTTCTTGATACCGCCCTCAAGCAGTTTATACATCTGATTTGTCTTGTGGGCGTGGTACTCGTCTACAATCCCCAAATATGCCCGATGACCGTCAAGTGATTTCGTGTCTCCGGATAATGCCTTGATTTCGGAGTGTGTAATCAGACAGTCAATCGTGTGGTTGTGTTCATGCACCTTGAACCACTCCGACAAATCCTCGTCCGAATTGATAAATTTGACGATTTCCTCAAATACGATGTTCGCCTGGTCTTGCTTTGTCGCCGTGCAAAATATTTTTCCGTATCTGTACCCGTCAAAATTTCCGTAATAAGCTGCAAGAATACCGTTGATGAATGACTTTCCGTTCTGCCTCCCTAATTGCACATAGGAAGTACGGAAACGGCGGTATGACTTTTCTTTTGTCCTCCATCCGTTCAGAGACCCCAAAATGAAACACTGGAACGGGAACGCCGTCACATTTTCATTTTCCTCGCCCTCTGCAATCGTGAGTTCCTCCGCAAAATTGATGATTTCCTCGGATTTCTCAACATCGAAATAATACTTGTATGGTGCAGCTTTCGCCCTCTCAAGGTCGTCAAGATGCCTCTGACATGCCAGTTTGACAAGTTCCCCCGCCGTTACTTTCCCGGCGACGACATCAAGGGCGTATTGTGTGCATCGGTCGGTTATCTTCTCACTTTTCGCCATGCTTTAATTTGCATATTTCGCAAATTTGTTCTCCGGCTTTTCATCCTTTGGTTTCGGAACTGCCAACCGACAACGGCTCGATACCGTCATCCCGAAATCGGATGCCCCCTGCCGACACTGTTTCATGCATCGGTCTTGTATAATCATGAGACGCTCCCGTTCACCGTTCACGACCTGTTTTGTTCCGACCTGCACACGTTCATCTTTGCCCGTGTCCGGATTCTTTTTCGTCTCATATACCGGAACATCTAACATCAACGGCGTTTCCCTTATCTGCTCCGTGATTTCAAGATACTGCTCCTGTGCTATGAGCAGCCTTGCCAATGCATCACAATCCACATTCGCAATCAACTTGATTTCAAGCAGTTCCTTTGCCAGTTTCCGGAATTTCTTTTTGAGGTCTGCCGTCAGATATGCCGGAGGCTTGACTTTGTCGTTCGGTGCAGTCACCTCGGAATTTTTTCTCGCCTCAATTTCTGCTTTTGTGAGGTGTTTTTTGCCTTTCATAACCACCAAATCAATAGGCTGTTTCTGTCCTGCCATTGCAACGTCAATCCCCCTTTCCTCCTAGAGTTAGAGCGGTTTCGTGTCACATTCTGACACCACCTCCGGCGTACCCCGTTTACTGAAATTCCCGTGGGGAGTTTTCTCTAAGGAAAAGAGGGGGCGTGACTAATTTTGAATCACATAAAACTTTTTCATACCCCCCTGCCTCTCGGAAATGGTAATCAATGAGTGACCTCAACTGTTTTTGTGTTGTCCTCATGCTTATTTTGCTCTTTTGGTATAGAGCCGTTATAATGCTATGAGAGGATTGATTGAGCGGTATCAAGTTCATAGGATTCAACCGTTGCTCCCAATCCTCCTCAAGTTCAATGATGTGGTGTACTGGTTCGCATGTGAGGAGTTCATGACGGACATATAAAGCGTATATGTCCACGTTATCAAAGAGACTGATGATACACTCCCGCATCCGCCTCCATTCCCTTGAAACATAGAACTCTGCTGCCCTCTTATCCCTCCGTGTGTTGTTATACACAACATATCTTGACGGTGTCTTTGCCTCACACTCCTCGCACATCTTGAGCGATTGAGGAATCAGCTTGCCACACCTGCATGACTTCAATAACATGCATCCTCACTCCTCTCCGTCCTGCTGCCTCCTGTGCCTTTACAAGAGGCGGGCAATAGACCGCAATCCTGCACCCTACCGCCCGCATATAACAGGAGGGCGAACAGGCAAGAAAAAAGCGACTGCATCTCTGCAATCGCCCTCTCAACTGTCCACGTTACCACAATACCACATTTAAACCCTCTTGTGTTCACCCACTTTTGACCCCCTTTTTCACCCTGTTTTCACCCACTTTTCACCCCGTTTTCCCTTATTGTTTGTTATTTTGGTTCAATTCCGCTTTATTTCTTCCTGTATTCTGACATTTGTTTTCTATCGCTTGCGCTCCAAATAGCTTGACCGCCAACCTTGGAATCATAGCTTTACACCATTTCTTTGGTGAGTTCTTCCCGCATCCGGTCTCTCTCACGATTTCCTCATATGCCATTCCCTTAACATATACCATTTCAAGAGCCTCGTATTTATACGCCTCACCTGCTGCCTCCGCATCCTCTTTCAGCGATGCAAGAGCCTTTTTCAAGTGTTCAAACAAGATGACCGTCTCTGCCTTGCACTCTCTGATTGATTGCAGGAACGCCTTTTCTGCCGATATGTTATATTTGTCTATATCTGGAATCTGTGAGACCTCCGACACCGCATCATTGATATACCGCTCCATTTCACGGTAATTCTCAAGATACAGATATGTCTTTCCGATGACCGTCTGTTCTTTTTCCTTTTCCACTCTGATTCCTCCGTTTCTTTCCCTTATTCGTCCTTTTCTTCCCGCAGGATATACTCATTCTGCAGGCGTTGCAATTCTATCAATCCTCTTTTGAACTCCATGTCGTCGCCATTCATGCAAACGTCGAAAAGTTCCTCGTACTTCTCAAGATTGTCAAATATGAACCTTGCCTCTGCTGCCGTCCGGCTCTCACTGAGGAACATCCCTTTGACCGCCTCTTTCATCGCCTCGCACCGCAATCTTTCCTCCTCGGATGCCGGGGGCGTGTTTGAAATCATTTTTTTATATGATTTTTCGATTGTATCCGAAATCGGTTGTTTCCATCCGAACCCCATATCGCACAACTGAACCTCAATGTCCTCAAATGCGTTTCCCTGTGCGATTCCCGTGATTTTGATTTCCCTGTTGGTTAGGGAAATCAAATCATTATCATACATTTTCATGAAATATTCAAACATCTTGTCGAAATTCTCTCTTTGCGTGATATGAAACTCCGGTTTCTTGATTCCTGTTTGTGTGAACCTCATTCCGATATATCTTGCCCCGACCGACTTTGCATTGATAAATAATGCCTTTAATGTGCTTTTATTCATTGCCCTACTGCCTCCTTTGTAACCTTGACAACATTGATAATACAATACCCCTCCTCAAGTGCTGATGTTACTGTATCATCTTCCAAATATGAAACTATCGCCACAAGCATCCGCCCGGTCGCTTTACCCTCTGAAAATTCCTCAATTATGATTTCGTCGCCGACCTTATACTCGTCTCTCTTTACAATCATAAAACTTTGTGTTCCGTTCATGATTCTTTCAAATACGTTCCCGGCTGCTCTCATGAATTTCTTTCCGTTCGGTTGCTGCCCTGCTGCATCACTCGGAATATTATTCATTTTCTCCTCGTCAGCCATTTCCCGGAGTTTCTTTTTCGTTTCCCGGTCAATTCTGTCCTGCTCCTCGGAATATTTCTGCTCCTCGGTCTTGTACGCCTCCGCCCGGTTCTTGTATTTATCGCATTTCGTGCATGTTCCTGTCTTGACATTGCAGGTCTCGTATTCGGTGCATGAATAACAGATTGATGTGATTCCCTCCGGATGCGGTGTCTCATAATCTCCGCTCTGGCTCTCCTCATATCCGGATTGTGACGACCGCTCCCAATTCTCTCCCTCTGTTTCTAATTCCTCCGGCGTATTCATGCCATAGTTGACTGCTGCCTCCTCATATGACATATATTCCCCCGTGTCAGATTCCGACACATGCTCCGGTTCTTTGGAATCCTGCTGCCCTGCTGCCTTTTCTCCTTTCATGTTCTTGACATCTTTGTGTGTGATTTCCCCGGTCTCCTCATAAGCTGCCAACGCCTCCCGCTGCTCCTCCTCGGTCATCCCCGACAATTCATAGGCAGCAGAGAACGTGAGACGCTCTTTGTTCAATTCCTCTTTAAATTCCGGAATCAAGTTATTGCTTACGCTCTCAATCTGTGCAACCTTTGTCTTTGACATCCGCAACATGGAGGCGATGACATCCCGCAGCCTCCCGGAGTTCAAGTCATACCCTTTGATTTGCTTTCCTGCTGCCCGCATCCTCTCAAGAGAGGTCTTGAGACGTTGTTCCTCCTCAATGGTGTCGGCGATGCTCTTTGTCCGGTATGCGTTCGCACTGATAATCTCGACCTGCTCCTCGTCCGCATCCTGCGGTGTCGTCAGCTTACACGTCGCAATCTCAAATTCTTTATATCCTTTTTTGACAAGTAATTTGAGAGCCTCCCACCGTCTTTCACCCGCAATGATTCTATACTCGCCAACCTCACACGGTTCATATGCAAGTTCAAGATTCTGTTTCAACCCGTGAATGAGGATGTCTCCCGCCAGTTCCTCAATATCCGCCACTTTGTAAAAGTTCATATCATTCCGGTACATCTTGAAAATTGAAATATCCTTTGTCC
Organism: Lachnospiraceae bacterium; assembly: GCA_910575555.1. Taxonomy (GTDB): domain Bacteria; phylum Bacillota; class Clostridia; order Lachnospirales; family Lachnospiraceae; genus Petralouisia. Next base: position 28,601 of record CAJTFX010000014.1, read on the forward strand.
GGAATCTCGCTTTTGGAGATTCATCAATCCCCGCTTTGCTGTTTTTATTCAATGCGTCCATGACGCTGAATCCCGTTGCCATGACTATTCCTCCAATCCTTTGACCGGAAAAGTAATGCCTTTTCCGGAATTTGTATTACTTTATTCATGAATCCTTTCGTTTCATTTCCCGATACTCTTTCGCCATATTTCGGACTTTATCAGAAAAACTCCGACCACTGCATCCGTTTATGATTTCAAGCGTCTCCCGGTCAATCTTAATGCTTTTCTGAATGTTTGCTCCCATATGTTCATATGTACTTCCGTTATTCTTCCACACATACACCCGAATCACCTCACCATTCCGTTGAGGCGATTTCATACGGTTCTTTGATGTCCTCGTCTCCCAAAACATCCGCAAATGACTGCATTTTATAGATTTCCCCGTCGCTCATTCTTTTTAGGTCGCCAACACCGCCCCGGCAGCACTCGTCATAATCTCCTAACTCTTTGATGTCCTCCGGAGTAATATCCGTATTGCTCCACATGTGACCGTCCTCCGGCTCTGTAATTTCAAGCTGCTGCAAATCCTCCTCCGTCTCGATGCTGTTCACATTTTTATGATACCAATTCAAGAACTCCATGAGGTTGTGTGCCACATACCACGAATAATCATCCACTTTAAATATTTTTAGATTCGCCATCCGTTTTCCTCCTGTTCATTTCCTGCTCTGCCTCTTGTGCTATTCTCTGAAAAATACAAAATCCCTTGCATGTGTCCGGCAATATTCCGCACGTTTCACACGTTGGATATAACGACCCGTCCGGTCTCCTCGGTCTTTTATCCATTTATTTACATACCTCCGTTCAATGCTTGCACTATTTCACGATATTCCCGTTCTCTCTCGGAGATTTGTGCATCCAAAACGTCCAACCGCTTATATAGCTGATTTGTCACCTTGTCGGACACCTTTTCGCCATTTTTTACAAGTATTCCGATGATTCTCACCCGGCTCATACTGTTCAATTCTGCCAATACCTGCAACTGCGTGTCTCGGTTTTTCGCCTCCCGGTATGACAAGCAAATCTCCCGTTCCGTCACATTGCATCATCCTCCCTTTATTCCGTCAATTTCTGCTTTTTGGTTTCCGTCCGCTCGACGTTTATCTCACCTTTGCTATTTTGCGAAATAGAGGCTTTAACGCCCCCTCTAAGGTTCAATGTGACCTTTGCCAATCCTCCCGAATAAATCTCCTCGACTGCTGCCCGCAGGATGTTCACAATGCCCTCTCCGATTCTTTTCTCCGGTGCTGCATCCTCTCCGAAAAGCACAGAAACATTTTTCAATGCTTTTTCTTTCCGCTGCTTTTCTTTCTGATACTCAACCGCCCGGTCACATGTGCATGTCATTGTTGCCAGTTCCTCCTTTTGCGGGTCTGTCAAATCCACCTCTCCCTCAAACTGAACCATCTGACCGCAAAATCTACACGGTGCAGTCTGCATTATCTTTTTCATGCTTATCCCTCCATTTCCTCAAGCAACTCTTTCACGATGCCCCGATAGTCCTGCGTCACAATCCCGTTCCGGGAGAATTTCGGGAGAACGGTCATCCCGATTGTTGCCTTTTCGACCACGATTGACCGCCGAACCGGAGTGATAAACATATCAAAACCGGATGCCTCCCGCAACCATTCCTCAAACTCAAGAGAGGTCTTGTTTTTCTGTCGCATCGTCATTATTCCCTTTATCCGGATTTCCGGATTGAACTCACGGAGATTCTCGACCTGCTCCTCTAAATTGTGGAGAGCCTCGTTTTCGTACCCGCCGACCTTGACCGGGGCGATGACAAACGATGCGGATAAAAGAATGTTGATAACGACCATGTCAAGCAACCTCCCGCAGTCACAAATACAATAATCATATGCCTCCGATACCTCCGTCAGCGCATCCCGCAGCCGTGTGACTTGGTTCTCCTCCTGTCTCATGAGCAGGTTCATATCCGTTTTCATGAGATACCCGTTCGCCGGAATCATGTCAATGTGTGAATACTCCGTCGCCTTAATCAGTTCCGACGTGTGATAATCTCCCCCAACGCACACATGACGCTCAAGCAGTTCACTCATTCCTATCCCCTCCGGCTCATAGCATCCGAATGTCTTTGATGTATCGCCCTGCGGGTCTCCGTCAAGCACAAGCACTTTTCTTTCATGTTCCTCGCCCAAAATATAAGCGATTGAATCGGCGGTCGTCGTTTTGCCGATTCCTCCCTTTGGTGACATCACCGCAATAATTTTCATGATTTCTTTCCTCCTGTCCTCTTGTTTTCTCAATATCCTCTGTCCTGCTGCCCGCATCCGCATCTATACATGTGCATATCCTCACCGACCTTGTAAAGCACGAACGCAAATCCGACGACTGCTGCCAGTGTTCCAATAATAACCGCTCCCGCAATCATTCCCGCCGTTCTCATGACCTCACCTCCCGTCATAGATAAAATGTGTAGTATAAAGACATCTGTAGGTCACTGAAACTAAATTCCGGCGTTTCCTCCGGCTGCAACGGTTTCATGAGGTTCAGTTCTTCCCACTTCTTATGACGAATCTCCGGAACGGCTCTGAATTTCTTGACCTCTGCCCTCCGGATGCTCTCATATATCTCATTCCCTCCATGCCCGTGAATCGGAACTAATAACGCCAAAAATCCGACAAATACCTCTTTCCCGTCCTGGAGAATCCTCAACCTGTCCGCATTTTCAATCGCCTTGACGAAATCCTCCAATTTCATCATGCACCGCCTCCCTTGACCTTGCCATCTTTCAAGATGCTATTGTTCGGAAAACTCATGCTCCGGTCTTTGACGCTGATTCCCGCCATCACGCACACCCTTTTGAACTCCTCGCCCTGCATGTTCCCCGGCAGTTTGCAATATTCCTCAATGACCTTGACCGCCTCCTCCGCTGAATAGCACGTCACAACGAAATGTCCGGCTGCTGCCATATCCGCAAGAAATTCCTTTTGCGTCGGTTGCTGCCTATTGCTCCCATACTTCATTTCGATGTACAACCCGCAATATATCCCCTTTGGGTACGGGAGGCACAGATCAGACACACCCGCCTTAACACCCATTTGTTTGAGTTTCACCGCCTCCTGTTTGTTCCTACTGCCACCGTTCGGAACATGGTGCAGCCACTTCAATTCCGGATAACGATTCATATTCCACCCCGCCCACTGGACGACATTGATTTGTTCCGTGTCCTCGCTCCTCATTGCATATTTCATATTCATTTGACCTTATCCTCCTTTTCCGGTATTCCGTCCGCCCTGCACATGTCGAAATATTCGCAGAACAGGCAGACATGACAGCAATCCTTGACCTTGAACATCCACGACAACCGTTCAAGAATCCGTTTTACATTCATTCCCTTAGTTCCTCCTCAATCTCCCGCATCCACCTCATGATGCCCTCGTTATACTCATAGACATATATCCCTTTGCTCCACAAATGCCGTCTCGCCCCGGTCTCACCGTAGTTATAAGCTGCAAGCGCATCTTGAACCGTTCCGTATTTCTCAATGAGGTCTTTCATGAGACTAATTCCGACACGCACGTTCTGATATGGATTCATGAGGTCTGTGCAATTCAATTCCTCCATCCGGTCAGCATGGTAAACCTCCATAATCTGCATATATCCGGACGACCCGCCGTCATCGCCGATGCAGTCAAACCTATACCCGGATTCCCTCTCAATCATCGCCACAATGAGCGGATAACTCACGCCCTCCTGCTTGCACAGGCAATATGTATATATCTGCATGATTTCCGGGAAATACCCGCCGTTTTCCTCATATCCCGGAGGAATCTCATAAAACACGAACCCCTCCGCCTCATCTCCCCAATCCCTTGACATGCTATCAAAGACGGCGTATCTGTCCGTCGGTGCTGCCTTGCTGATGCCGGATGTCTCCACCCTCTTTTCTGCCTCAAACCGAACCTCCGTCTCAACAATTTCCGCCCGTTCCTGCCCCTCCTGCTGCCCCGTATTGCCTTTGACCGCTGCCGTGGCTATGATTGCTACTATAACGACCAAAAACGCAAGAATGAGCCTCCTGCATGTCCTTTTATGTCTTTCCCTCCGTCCTCTCGTCATTCGCCTGTGACCTCCTTTTCCTCATTCGTGCATGTATATAAAACATGCCGTTGAAATCGTTGTAATAGACTGTTGCATCCTTGAAATCAAAATCCGGATACCACTTTTTCATCTGTTCCTCGATGACGTTTTGATTCTTCACCATTTCGTCAACATATTTCCCTATCTTCTTATAGCTGCCTTTTCCCTTTTCCGGCTGCTTTGAATGAACAACCCGGATATCCGGGTCTATGAGACCTTGAGAGGAGTTCCACCGTTTTTCCGACCGGATTCTTTTCTTTTCCTTGACGATATAGTTTGCCATCCCGGAGAGACCGTTTTCGTCCTTTTGCAGCCTCCTCACCTCGTTCCTGCTGCTCTGCCCCCAACACTTTTCAACCATGTCCATGTCAAGCGCACCATCCATCACCAAATGATGATGCCACCGGATTTCCGCAGCCTCATTGTATTCCGTTACATAGACATACTTTGCTTTTGGCAATCCCCTCTTTTTCCGCTGATAATTCACCCGTCGGATGAAATTCTGCATATTCTTGACTGCTGCATCAATATCTCCATCCGTAGGGAGGTGAGCGTCATCATAGGTGAGCGTTATCCATAAATCCTTATCACCGAAATTGCGGTTGATTAGTCTCTCAACATATTTCCGGGCGTTCTTATCATTTAGATTCCTTTGAGCCTTTGAATTATCCCTTTTGATGCTCCGCCCCTCCTCCGGTACTTCATCCATACTTTTGAACTGCGGATATATCTCAATCTCAAACTGCTCCCCCGCCTTTATCTCCTTGAGTGCATACACCATTTTCTTTCCGTGGGAGAACATCTGCTCAACAATCCACTCATGCAAATCCTCCAACGCTTTATTAAATGCCACCTCATAGTCATACGGGATGAAATTCATCCCCCTCTTTTTCCTCTTTCCTGTCTTTCCTTTCCGCTCCATCTGACACCGTCCTCTATCCCGGTTTTCGTAGACTTGTTACTATCCATTACAAGGTCGGTAAACCCTCCGAAAACCCTTTATTTTTGCGGTCTTTTAAAGAAAATACCGCTTGCGTTACAGTGTCAGATTTGCTATAATATTTATAGTATCAATCGCATACATGACACCGTGATTGAGACCGGACGGCTACTCGCAATAGCCGTCTTTTTTTGTGCTCAAGTTGCCTCCCGCATCACCTCACTAAACACGACCGGAATATTATTTTTCTTTGCAAGTTCAATCTCCGCTTTCATCCCGGAGGAAATACCATATTTCACACCAACGAAAACCGCATCGCACCTCCGGAGGATTTCCCGCCCTGCTGCCAGTCCGGTGTTTCTTTCCTCCTCGACGGATTCCTCCAGGCATTGCGTCATATAGAGGTGTGTCGCCACCGGAACACCGCCCTGCAGCAATACACCTCTTGTCAATTCCCTTGCATACTCAATATTCCGCTGCAAGATTGCATCATCATCCGCCCGATACGGTGAACATATGTAAATCAATTTCACTCTGTCTTGCCTCCGTTCCTGTACTCCCCCCCATAAAATCAAAAAGCGACATTTGAGCCTTTTCCTGCTCAAGCCTCTTGTTTGAGAGGTCATAATAATATTTGTCTAACTCGAACCCCACATATTGAAATCCCATCTTGTGACAGGCAATGAGGCTCGATGCGCTCCCGACATGTGTATCAAGAATCTTGTCTCCCTCTTTTGCGAATATCCTCAAGAGCCACATATATAAATCAACTGGTTTCTGCGTGGCATGAATCCGGCAGTCATCTTTTGCATATTTCCGGAATATCTTTGCGGTCATATCAAAATCCGTCCACGCATATTCACACATCGCAAAAGTCACGTTTTCAGACTTATCCGGTTTATCCCATATGACAAAACATTTCGCCGGAGGGAGGTCAAAATAATTCCCGCCCCATATGATTGAATGTTTCGCCACTCTGAATAGTTCCGTGAAATACTCCGGAGGCGGGGCGACCTTATCCCAATACGCTTTCGGATAATCACTTTTCTTTGTGCCATGCCTCCGCCCCATGTTATTTTTTACTTTGATTCCATAGGGCGGGTCTACAATGGCAAGGTCAAAATATTTGTCCGGGAACTGTTTCATCCCGTCCATGCAGTCCATGTTGAAATATCCGAAATCTAACATCAATAGTCATCCTCAATCTGCTCGTCTGCCTCCGTGTAATATTCCCCGTCATACCCCTTTGACATGAGCCTTTCCCAACATTTATGACAAACTAATCTGAATGTGATTCCGTGACAATCCCTTGTAAAATCCATATCCTCACGGTCAACCTCGTTATTGCATACCGGACACGCCCGGATGTCTCTTTCTTCAAACTGGCAAGGTAATTCAAGTTCACGCCTCCGGCAATCCAACGCATCACCATCACGCCCCGTCAAGAATTGATGTTTGCACATATCGCAATCATTTCCCTCGTTGAAATATCCCATTTGCCCTGCTGCCTCCTCTCTCACTTCCTGCCGTCAAAATCCTCAAATTTCCTGCATGAGTTGAACACAATTCTATTGTTCACCCACCTTTGCAGCCTTTTTAATTCATGACATTTCGGAATGTTCTCTTTGTCATAAAGCATCACATAGGGATTGAACCCCATGTCACGCAATGTATAGATTCTTTCTAAATCCTGTTCTAAAGTAGTGTCAAAATTGCATAGGACATACACCGTCAATTTCCGATAGTCATATCCCGTTATCTGTTTGAACATTTCAAATTTTGGAACGACCGCCTCTTTGTCCTCGTACCTATCCCATGCAAAATGAATATTCCTTGTCTTGATATTTTTAATCATGAGAGCCTTTTCCTCCGTCATCAAACGGATGTCAACGCCCTGCGTGAAATCCACCCATGCACCGGAATCAATTAGCTGCTGCAAAATATCCCGCCACTCCGGACACGCAATCGGGTTCGGGTCTAATAAAACAATGTTTTTCTGACCGTTCCAAAACGCTGACAGGTCAGCGACCTTGTATGACCTTTTTCCCTCTTTTGCCTGGACGTGGCAAAATCCGCATCCTCTCGGACATCCTCGGCTCATGAATCCGTATGCCGTTTCTTTTGTCAATTCCGGATAGATTGAATAGTCCGGATAGATGTGTTCAATCTCCGGATGCAACTGTGAATCCCGCTCCGGATGATATATCTCTTTCCCGTTCACTGTCTCAATACAATATCCGCTCCCGCCTTTTATGACTTCATCCGCATCAATGTAATACTGATAGTCCGGCGTAAAGCTGAATACTTTTGACATATAGACTTTATCCATGTGACCGCTGAAAAGTCGCTCATACCACTCCACGGAATCACCCCGCCTTTTATGCCATGCTGATATTTTCATCAATGGAATGTTCGGGAAATTGTGACCGTCAACATCTATCAATCCAATTTTCACGCTTTCCCTCCTTTTCCTTTGTTGCGGATTCCCGCTGCAACAGTCCTCCGCTTTTTCCTCATGCCCTGCAAAAATATTATTGTTGGCGGTTCTCTCTGTCTGTTCAAAACACTCACCTCTATCCCGGCGATGTCTACCGTGTTTTGATTTTTCACCTTAAAAAATCAAGAAAAACCTGTCATCCGACTATGAACTCTCTAGCATGGTTCACCCGCTGCCATGTTTTCACGGTATCACTGACTTTGTCTCTCGGCTTGCCATCGTCAGAATGTCCGGTCGCCATCCGGTCATTTACGGGGCGACTGCTGCCCCGTTTCGGCATATTAGAAACACTGTGCCACAAGCTCCGGTTTCCTCTGCTCCCGCCTTGCGTTCTCCTCCTCGGCTCTCGCCATATACCCCGCAATGAATGATTTCTCTGAATCCGGCAGCGATGCAAATTTCTCCGCAAGCCTCTCAATCATTTCTTTTCTTTCTTCCTTTGACATCAAATTCCCTCCTCCCGATTTCGTATTCTCTTGATTTCCTGCTCCACATTCTTTCCCGAATAGTCCTGCAGGAGTTTTTCTGATATATGATAAGTCCATATTGAGGACATTTTTATCGCCGTTCCGATTGGTAGTTTGCCCTGCTGCATTGCTATCCGGACAAATTGCGGTGATACATTCAGAATCATCGCAGCCTCGGTCGGCAATATTCGTCCGATTTCCACCGTCACCGCCTCCTTTTTCTTGTCCTGCTGCCCCTCCTGTCGTATAATAAATACACAACAATACCAAACGGCAGGAGGAACTTTCATGAGAAATTCAATAATTGTTAGCATTTCGGAACTCCGCTCACTGGTTCAAGATGCCCGTCGCACTGGCAAGGAATATGTCAAACTTTCCATCCTTGACCCACTTGATGATGACGGCGGTGAACCCGTTCCCGCTGAACTTTCGATTTGTGCCTTTGATTCCTCGGAGTGCATAGAATTTGATAACATCTATGCACCCGAAAATGAATCCGAACTCTCTGACAGCATGGTTGACGCCATTCACATGAGTTCTAACTTACTTTAGTTCTATTAGATACGGGAGAGATTGGCGATTGTCCTTTTTTCTCCCGTATTTGATTCGCCTCATTGCATCCTCAATAATTTTCCTTTCTTTTCCGGACAATCCCACCGCCTTGATTTTTATACCCTGCTGCACTTTGATTCCTTTGATTTTCAATCCCTTTTTTCACCTCCTTTCCTTGATTTGTGGGAGGCTTGCGCCTCCCTGCTGCTTTATTCCTTGTCCTGCCTCTTGTAATTCATGAGAAAACTCTGCATCCGGTTCAATACGCTTTGTTCTGCTCGTTTCTCTCTGTATTGTTTGGCGTGGTCTGCTGCCTGTGGTGCAAGATTACCCTGCTCGCCGATTGCATCCGCCATCCCGTCCGCTGCCTCTTTGATTTCACGGTTCACTCTTCCAAGTCCGGTCTGAACCATCTTGTCAAGTTCCCGCTGCATCCACTCCGGCAATTCGTATTTCTGTAATTCCAAATATGCCTCATTGCATCTTGATTCCAACTTTGCAGCCCGTTCCTGCTGCTCTTTCAGTGCTTTCCGGAGTTCCTCATTCTCTTTCTTGAGTTCGGATGCCTCTTTTTCAGCAACTTCCGCTCTGCCTTTTAAAGAAAACGCTGCATCATATTCGATGTTTTCCTCTGCCGTTTCAAGAACTCCCTCCATCGCCGTGGCAAGATAACTATTTTCGCCCATTCCCTCAACTATCTTTTTAACCTTTTGAATTGCCTGTCTCTCCTGCTCTTTCGTCGTCATTGATTTTCTCCCTCCTTTTCTTGACTGTGTCATTATTATACTTACCTATGGTAAGATTGTCAACCCTTTTTATTACTTTTTCTTGACTATGGTAAGTTTTCGTGTTATTTTATAGCAATAGGAGGTGAATTTTAATGAATGAGCGTTTGAATTTATTAAGAAAAACTCTAAAAATAAGTCAAGAAGAGTTCGGAAAAAGGCTCGGTGTCACTGGTGCATCAATTAGCCGTCTCGAAAAAGGTGAACGCAATATTACAGAACAAATGATTAAATCTATTTGCCGGGAATTTAATGTTGATTACATATGGTTGACAACCGGAGAGGGAGAAATGTTTGTCGATTCCGACGATGACATCATGGAGAGCATTGACCGCATCATGTCCGGGGAGAATGAATTTCATAAAAACCTATTCAAGACATTTGCACGGTTGGATGAAAACGAACTCTCCGCTCTCGAAACTGTTATTGATAAATTTATAGAGGTGAGAAAAAGAAAAGACTGACAGCCTTTCAACTGCCAGCCTCGTGGGTGTAAAGATACAAAACGAATTTGTATATCCTCTTGAGGATTTTTTCACTATGTATCTTTCCGACTATTTCGATGATAGCCTTTTTGTACTTCAAGGGAAACACCACCTCCCTTTCCGATACACATTGTAGCACATATTTCCATGATTGTGGAAATCGTGAGCCATATTTCCATGATTATGGAAATCGTCTCTCCTGCTGCCGACATCCGGCGGGCGATGTGATACAATTATTTGTATTCGGATTCAAACAGGTCGGTGATTTTCACGCCTAATGCAATCGCTATCATTTCAAGTTGAAACAATGTCGGCGACACCTTACCGTTTTCGATGTTGTTGAGCGTACTCTTTCCGATTCCGGATTTTTCCGCCAACTTCATCAATGTGAACTGTTTTTCAATTCTTTTTTCCCACAATAGAATTTTCACCCTGCTCACCTCCTTTCAAGGAAAGTTTACAGAGTGTTGATTCTTGTAGAAATGGAGGTGTTTTTAATGTCAAGATGTAGGAATTGCGGTAAACATGGACTTTTCCTCATGGTAAATATACACACTGGACTTTGTTCAGAATGTCAAAAGAAATATGAGGCAGAGCAAGCAAGTGTTATCAATGCTGCTCCCGAAAAATCCAATAAACAGTCAATCGAAATTCCAACCGTTTGCATCGGGAATAACATGAAATACAAGTTAATTGAACAATTTGAGGATGTTGAATTGCAACGTCCGGTTACTATGCCGGACTTTTCTAAAATTAATTGTTGCGACGATGTTGATTTTGCGATTGAAAACGATATGATTATCGCTAGACGCTATACTGAAATCATCGGTTATATTGCTGATACTCACATCACCATAAAAATCAAAAAATCACTCGAAAATAAATTGCCTATTTTTTCTCAAATTCTTGGATATGATGATGAAACCGGAGAAATTCATCTTGTAATTGCTTTTTACAAAATTGTTAATTACGATTATACCGATTATATCCAGGATAGAGACGACAGCCTTGAATATGAAACGGTTAGATATATTTAGATATTAAAAAGAGCAGTCTCCACGCCAATGGAAAACTGCTCTCAAGAAACACTCTCACACCTCGCAAAATGCACGATGATAAAATGTTCCCTCGACAAGACCATTCTATCATAAAACCGTGCTTTTTGCACTGGTTTTATTTTTTATACTCATTTTTAGGATGGTGAAAATTTATGAAATTACCGAATGGTTTCGGGTCTGTTTATAAGCTGTCCGGGAATCGTCGCAACCCTTATGTCGCAAGAAAGACGCAAGGTTGGGAAATCAACCCGGAGACAGGCAAATCCAAACAATTATATACTGTTATCGGATATTACCCGACCCGCAAGGATGCATTGAACGCCCTTGCGGAGTTCAATACAAATCCTTATGATGTGAACGCTGCAAAAGTTACGTTTGAGGATGTATATGAGCGTTGGAGTGATGAACACTTTCCGACCGTCTCTCACTCAAATGTTCAAGGCTACAAGGCAGCGTGGGCGTTATGTGGGAAAATCGCCCGGATGCGCTTTGTCGATGTAAAATTAGACCACCTGCAGATGATTGTTGATGAATCCGGCAAAAATTATCCTACCTTGAGGAAATTGAAAACGCTCCTCGGTCTGATATATAAATACGCCATTATTCACGAAATCATCCCAAAAGAACGGAACATGATTGAATATCTGAATATTAAAAACGCCGGGAATCCCAACGCCTACGACCGAAAACCTTTCACCAAAACAGAGGTCAAGCGTGTTTGGGATGCACATGAATCAAATATATATTACACTGTCATCCTCATGTTGATATATTCCGGATGCCGTATCTCGGAACTGCTCAACCTAAAGAAAGAACATGTCAACCTTGAGGAACGCTATTTCAATATCGTCCAGGCGAAAACCGCAGCTGGAATCCGTGTTGTTCCGATTGCCGACAAGGTTCTCCCATTTTTTGAATACTGGTATGCGCATAGCAAATGTGAATATCTCCTTTGCACCCCGGACGGCGAACATTTCATATACCGCAATTACTATGATTCATACTGGTCGCCATTAGTTGAGGTTCTAAACATCGACCACACGCCACACTGCACCCGGCACACCTGCATTTCAATGTTGACCGTCGCAGGTGTCGATGATAAGGTCATCAAAAAGATTGTCGGTCATAAAGGGCAGAGTGTGACGGAGGTTGTTTATACCCACTTTGAAATTGAGGAACTAATCGACGCAATCAACAAGATATAGTGAGGTGTGCCATGAATAGAACTGAATACAAGAATAATTTTTATAAAGAGCATTATGAGAGAATCAGTCTTGCAGTTCCTAAAGGAATGAAAAATATTATCAAGGCTCTCGCATCTGACAAGGGGATGTCAGTCAATTCCTATATTCAAGACTTAGTCCGGAAAGACCAGTGCGGTATGTTTGACACGATGCAGATTGCGGAAAAGAATAGAGAAATGATTTCCGGTATAAGCGGGAACATGCACGACGGATATGACATCATATTCAAAGACGGTCATTCGTGCCATTGTCGCACGAAAAAGGATGTCCGGTCATGTATCATTGAATACTGCTGCAAAAAGGGCGATTGATTCGTCCTTTTTTATTGCGGAAAAGTGTCTTGCACAAGATTTCAAAAGTCTTGCACAAGACCACATTTCATTTGTCACTTACCTGTTACTTACTTGTTACTTACCGTTGGGATTTTGTGTGATTTTGTATTGTCTCATAGGAAATTCAGAATATAAGAAAACCCCGGAAACACGCTGTTTCCGGGGAATGTCTTTTCTTTGCAATATTCTCTTGAACTATCGCTTGCTGAACTGCGGAGCGCGACGGGCCGCTTTGAGGCCGTATTTCTTTCTTTCCTTCATTCTCGGATCACGGGTCAGATAACCTGCGGTCTTAAGCACTGGTCTGTAATCAGAGTCAGCTTCCAGTAATGCTCTGGCAATTCCGTGACGGATTGCGCCTGCCTGTCCGGTATAGCCGCCGCCCTTTACATTTACAAGGACATCGAATTTATCTACGGTATCTGTTGCCACCAACGGCTGGCGAACGATAACCTTCAGGGTTTCTAATCCCAAATATTCATCAATATCTCTTTTATTAATGGTAATCTTGCCAGTTCCCGGCATTAAATACACTCTGGCAATTGATTTTTTTCTTCTACCTGTTCCATAATATCTTGCATCTGCCATTTTATTTTACCTCCTGATTAAAATGTGAAAGCTTCTGGTTTCTGAGCTGCATGCTTGTGCTCCGGTCCCGCATAGACGAATAATTTCTTATACATCTGTCTGCCCAGGGGTCCTTTTGGAAGCATACCTTTTACAGCAAGTTCAACAACTCTTTCCGGTTTATCTGCCAACATATTTTTCAATGTGGTCTCTTTCATTCCTCCCACATATCCGGAATGATGATAATAAATCTTCTGATTCAATTTCTTACCGGTTACTTTCACCTTCTCAGCATTAACAACAATCACATAATCGCCTGTATCAATATGAGGAGTAAAAATCGGCTTATGCTTTCCTCTTAATACTTTTGCCACTTCTGATGCCAAACGTCCCAATGTCTTTCCTTCAGCATCAACTACATACCATTTTCTTTCCACTGCCGCTGTGCTGGCCATAAAAGTTTTCATCAAATGTTACCTCCTTGAATTTTACAATGTTACTCTGATATCCGGATGCCGTCCTGATTGTATGAATTCACCCGTTCTATCATTTTCGCACCATTTACATTTTTCTTTGTACATCAAAGTAAAAACGCTTCGCCGGAGAAAGGCTTGCATTTCTAACTCGCCATACCCGACTATTATATTACATCGCTTCTTCCCTGTCAATTATTTTTTCAAACGCTTTGGCGCCTGTTTAAAACTTTCCGACTCTGAACTGCTGTATCATGCCCCGCAGCGTCTCTGCCTGGGCTGTCATTTCCTCACTGGAAGCTGCGCATGCCTCAGAGGTTCCTGTATTGGTCTGCACCACATGGTTGATCTGGTCTACGCCCTGATTGATTTCCTCCACTGCTTCTGCCTGCTCTCTGGAAGCTTCCGCAATCAGATTGATTTTGTCAATAATTGTTCTTGCGCCTTTTACTACTTCCTGCAATTGATTTGCGGTTTCATTGGCAATCACCATTCCCTTTTCCACGGCCCGGACAGATTCCTCAATCAAAGCTGTGGATTCTGTTGCTGCTTCCGCGCTCTGGGAGGCCAGCAGAGATACCTGATCCGCAACCACTGCAAATCCTCTTCCGGCTTCTCCGGCCCGGGCAGCTTCTATGGAAGCGTTCAGCGCCAGAAGATTTGTCTGGGAAGCAATCTCATTGATGGCGGCAATGATCTTGCTGATTTCATTGGAGGACCGGCTGATTTGGTTCATGGATTCCACCATTTCCTGCATTTTGCCGTTGCTGTATTCCAGTTCCTGGCCTACCTGCTGCACTTCCCTGCTGATATCAACCGCTTCCTTTGCATTCCGGTCAATCTGCCCGGAAACATTCTCAATTGTAGCGGAAAGCTCCTGGGTCACCCCTGCCTGCTCAGAAGCTCCCTCTGCCAGTTCCGTGGAATTTGCGGCAATCTGCTCAGAAGCTTTTGTCACCTGATTTGCCACGGTCTGAACATTTTTCACCATATCCGACATATTTTTTTCAAAATGCAGCAATGATTCTTCAATTCCCACAAAATCTCCCCGGTATTCCACGCCGGCCTGCACGTCAAAATTCCCTTCTGCAAATTCAGACATGGTATGATCGATATCCGCCACATAAGAGCTTAGCCCTTCTATGGAGCTGCGCAGGGCATGGGCCAGTTTCCCGATTTCATCTTCGCTGCGGTAGGTAACATCGGCATGAAGATTGCCCTTAGACAGCTCCACAGCCGCTCTCTCAATCTCATTTAACGGCCCTAAAATACTTTCCACAATCCTATTTCCCACCTTCATAGAGGTAAATATGGCAAGCCCCAGCACCAAAAACATCACAACAATTACAATGATTACCGTTTTCTGATTGATTTCCAGTGAAGATTTTTTCATTAAGTTGGTAGCGTCATCGATTTCTTTTGCGATTCCCACAGCTTCTTCCAGAGCCGGAGAACATTCTGTAATAATCAGGGTAATCCCCTCTGCCCGGTTTCCGGCTTCCAGCTCCTCCACAATCTGGTATCCCAGTTTCATCCAGTTCTCCAGCGCTGTCTCGTATTTCTCATTCAGCTGTGTGGTCAGCACATCCGCCGCTTTTAAATCTTCCAAAGCCTCTGTGATGGTATTCATGCTTTCTTCGATATTCCCCTTATATTCCGCCAGCATATTCTTATCATCATTCAGCGCCAGCTCCCTTATCATCCTGGCTGCAATATTGCATTCAACCCGGCAGGTTTTTACCGCAGTATCTGCAGCCTGAGCGCCTTTGATATAAGAATTCATCTTCCCCTGCACCAGAAACAGCCCGATCATGGCAAACACGGTAATTACAATCATAAGCCCGATCACCAGACTGTAGCCAAACTGGAGCTTCTCCTTCATCTTCATCCGATCCATTTTCTTTAACATCTCATTAATTCCCTCCTCCGTAATTAATTCCAATCATGGTAAGCCCGTGAGCCGGCGCTGTGGGCCCTGCAGCGCTTCGGTCCTTTTTTTGCAAAATCTCTGGCAGAGATTCCGGAGCAAATTCTCCCACGCCGACAGAAATCAGCGTTCCGGCAATAATCCTTACCATATTATAAAGAAATCCTGTCCCGGTTACCCGAATAGTGATGATGCTGTCCCGGGATCTTTCAACGGTACAGGACAATATTTTCCGTACCGTGTCCTCTGCGCTTGTCTTAACGGAACAAAAGCTTCTGAAATCATGCTCCCCTACCAGAAAAGCCGCTGCCTTCTGCATATTTTCCAGATTCAGCTCCCTGTAATAAAAATATGTATCCCGCCGCAAAGTAGGAACCGGTATCTTTCGGTTCAGAATGCGGTATTCATATGTTTTTTCACTGTAACAGCGGCGGGGATGAAAATCCTCCGGCACCTGACAGGAACTCTGAACTGCAATATCCTCCGGCAATCGCTGATTCAGCGCATAACATATTTTCTCCGCCGGGATTCTGGTCCCTGTATCAAAAACCGCCACATTTCCCAGGGAATGTACGCCTGCATCCGTCCTGCTTGCGCCGATTACCTGAATCTTTTCTCCCAGCAGCTCTGACAGAGTTCTGTTTAACACTTCTTCGATTGTGATTCCATTGGGCTGAACCTGCCAGCCGCAGTAATTCGTGCCTTCGTAGGCAACTGTCAGTTTTACTCTTTTCAATGGTTTCCGGCGTCAGAATTTCAGCCATATCCGCAGCGCTATGATTCCTGCAAAATACAGGGCAAGCAACAGATAGGCTGCGCCATCCCTCCTTTCATATTTCAAAGGTTTCATTTTTGTCCTTCCCATTCCGCCGTTATAGCATCTGGCCTCCATTGCCAGGGCAAGATCATTGGCGCGCCGGAACGCTGAAACGAACAGCGGCACTAAAAGGGGCACCATGGACTTTGCCCTTTTTATCAGATTCCCGCTTTCAAAATCCGCGCCCCGGGCAAGCTGGGCTTTCATAATCTTGTCGGTTTCCTCCACCAGAATAGGGATAAACCGAAGGGCAATGGACATGATCATGGAGATTTCATGCACCGGAACTCCGATTCTGTTTAAGGGCCTCAGAGCTTTCTCTAACCCGTCGGTCAGCCGGTTGGGCGTGGTGGTCAGCGTCAGCACAGAACTGCCCAGAACCAGGTATGTCAGACGCACCACCATAAATGCAGCGCTTTTTATCCCTTCTTCTGTAATTTTAACAGCCCCAAAGGATATCAGAGGCTCTCCCGGCGTCAGGAGCAGATTAAACATTCCGGTCAGTATAAGAATTACCGCAATGGCCTTAAGCCCTTTCACCATATAGCCAACAGGCACGCCGGACAAGCGGATCAGAACCGCCAGTCCCAGAGTAACGGCTAAAAAGCCCGACACACCCCGAAAGAAAAACAAAGACAATACATAAACCAGCGTTCCCATCAGTTTTACCCTGGGGTCCAGTTGATGCAAAATGGAATCTGAAGGATAATATTGTCCGATTGTAATATCTCTTAACATAATAATTTCAGCTCCCTTATGCCTGCCTGTGTTTTGAAAATGCCTGCAAAACAGCTTCTTTTGCTTCTTTCAGCGTAGTAACCTCCGGAGAAACCGGAATTCCCCTGTCCCTTAACTCCTGCATCAGTTCTGTAACCTGGGGAACGGACAGCCCTGCCGCCTCCAGTTCCTGCCGGTAACGGAATACTTCCTTTGGAGCGCCGTCCAACAGAATGCTGCCCTGATTCATCACAATAATCCGATTCACATATTCCGCCACATCTTCCATGCTGTGGGACACCAGGAGGATCGTCATATTTAATTCCCGATGCATGGACGCTATCTGATTTAAAATTTCATCCCTGCCCAATGGATCTAATCCGGCGGTGGGTTCATCCAGAATCAGTACCTCCGGCTTCATGGCAAGGACTCCGGCGATGGCCGCCCGCCGTTTCTGCCCACCGGACAATTCAAAGGGAGAACGGTACCAGTATTCCTCCGGCAGTCCCACTCCCCGCAGCGCGCTAAATGCCCGAAGCTCCGATTCTTTCCTGGAAAGTCCCAGATTCTTTGGCCCGAAGCACACATCTGCAAACACTGTCGGCTCAAATAACTGATGCTCCGGATACTGGAATACCAGTCCTACCTTGCTGCGCAGCTCCTTACGGTCATAATCTTCCTCGTAAATATCCCGGCCATTATAATATATTCCCCCGGAAGAGGCCAAAAGCAGCCCGTTCAAATGCTGAATCAGCGTGGATTTGCCGGAGCCTGTATGACCGATAATTCCGATAAACTCACCGTCCTGGATTTTCAGGCTGACCTGATTTAACGCCCGCTTTTCATAAGCTGTTCCCCCGTTGTACACATAATCCACTTTGTCTAATATAATTGACATAATGCCTCCGCCAGTTCCTGTTTCGTGAGAATTCCTTCCGGTATCTGAAGCCCTTCCCGGCGCAGTTCATGGGCCAGAAGGGTGATCTGGGGCACATCCAGGCGATAAGATTTCAGCCGATCCACCTGGGAAAAAATCTCCCTGGGCGTTCCCTGCATCACAATTTTTCCATGATCCATCACATAAACCTTATCCGCCTGCACCGCCTCTTCCATATAGTGAGTAATTAAAATCACGGTAATGCCTTTCTCTCTGTTTAACGCTCCTGCCGCCTCCAGAACCTCCCTGCGCCCTTTCGGGTCTAACATGGCGGTAGGCTCATCTAAGACAATGCATTTTGGCTCCATTGCCATTACGCCGGCAATGGCCACCCGCTGCTTCTGGCCGCCGGAAAGTTTATTGGGGGAATGCTCCCGGTATTTAAGCATTCCCACGGATTTGAGGCTCTTTTCCACCCGGCTCCAGATTTCTTCTGTGGGCACCCCGATATTTTCCGGGCCGAAGGCCACATCCTCTTCCACCACGCCGGCAATAATCTGATTATCCGGATTCTGAAAGACCATGCCTGCATTTTTGCGGATATCCCACTGATACCTGTTATCCAGAGTATCTTTTCCATCCACCCAAAGAGTGCCTTCACTGGCCTTTAACAGTACGTTTAAGTGCTTGGCAAGGGTGGATTTGCCGGAGCCGTTATGGCCTAAAATCGCCACAAATTCTCCTGCCTTCACTTCCAGATCCACACCGTCCAGGGCTGCAAGGATTCCTTCCACATTGCCTTCTTCATCCCGCCTGATATATTCGTGCACCAGCTTCCTGGCTTCTATAAAATTCATGGCTTCCACCTTTCCTGATTTCTCTTCCCATTCCGCCCGCCCCTTTCCCGGCTCAGCCAGTTTCCGTCACATATCCTCCCAGTTCAGCCGGTGAAGCTGCCCTTCCAGCTTCATTCCCTCAAACTGGTTCTGCCGCAATGCTTCATACAGGACAATGGCAGCTGAATTGGAAAGGTTCAAAGAACGGGTTTCCCCTACCATGGGAATCCGCACACAGGTATCCTGATATTCTTTCAGAATTTCTTCCGGAATTCCGCCGCTTTCCTTTCCGAACATCAAGTAGCAGTCCGGCTCGTATTGGACTTCTGTATATAGCTTCCTGGCCTTGGTGGTGGCCATATAGATTCTGGCGCCGGGATTTTTCTTAAGAAAATCCTGCCAGTTTACATATCTTTCCACCGCCACATCCTTCCAGTAGTCCATGCCGGCCCGTTTAATCGCCTTTTCATTCAGCTGAAATCCCAAAGGCTCTATCAGATGAAGCCTGGTTCCGGTGGCTGTGCAGGTGCGGCCGATATTTCCGGTGTTTGCCGGAATCTCCGGCTCAAAAAGCACAATATTTAACTCAGCCATCTTTATTTCCCCTTAATTTGCGGATGAAGGCTTCCATTCTGTCCAATGCTTCTTTCAGGCTTTCCAGGGAATAGGCATAGGAAATCCGGAGAAATCCTTCCCCGCAGTCCCCGAAAGCAGTTCCCGGAACCACCACCACTTTTTCCTCCTGCAGCATCCGGGTGGCAAATTCTTCTGAGGTCATACCGAACTCCTGGATACAGGGAAACGCGTAAAAAGCCCCGAAAGGTTCAAAGCATTTCAAGCCCATCTCCCGGAACCGGTGCATCAGATAACGGCGCCTGCCATTATACTCTTCCCGCATTCCCGCCACATCCGCGTCTCCGGCGCGCACTGCCTCCACGGCTGCATACTGACTGGTGGTGGGGGCGCACATAATGGCATACTGATGGATTTTCAGCATTTGCTCCAAAATCACTCCTGGCGCGCAGGCATAACCCAGACGCCATCCCGTCATGGCATATGCTTTGGAAAATCCATTAATTAATACCGTCCGCTCCCGCATTCCCGGAAGGGAGGCGATGGTTACATGATCCTGACCTTCCACATAGGTAAGCTCTGCATAAATTTCATCGCTCAGCACAAATAAATCATGCTTTTGCACCACTTCCGCAATAGCTTCCAGATCCTTTCGCTCCATAACGGCCCCGGTGGGATTATTAGGAAAAGGCAGTACCAGAAGCTTTGTTTTCGGCGTAATGGATGCTTCCAGTTCTTCCGGCGTCAGGCGGAATTCATTTTCTTCTTTCAGGTTAATAATCACCGGCACTCCGTTTGCCAGGGCTGCGCAGGGCAGATAGGAAACGTAACTGGGCTGAGGAATCAGCACTTCATCTCCCGGATCTAACATGGCCCGCATGGCGATATCTATGGCTTCGCTGCCGCCTACCGTTATCATCATCTCTGTATCATAGTCATAAGACACCTGAAACCGCCGCTTTAAATATTTTGCAATCTCTATCTTCAGTTCTTTTAAGCCCGCATTGGAAGTATAGGCCGTTCTGCCTTTTTCCAGAGAATAAATTCCTTCATCCCGGATGTGCCAGGGCGTGTCAAAATCTGGTTCCCCCACCCCCAGGGAAATAACGTCCTTCATCTCCGCTGCAATATCAAAAAACTTCCGAATCCCGGAAAAAGGAATCTCCACAATGCGCTCCGACAATGGATTTCTCATTAGCTCACCAACATCCTTTCATCCTCCTGGGGTTTTGCAATTACAGTTCCATGATCTTTGTATTTTTTCAGGATAAAATTTGTTTTGGTGCTTAACACAGACTCCAGAGGAGACAGCTTATCTGAGACAAACTGCGCCACTTCCCGCAGTGTTTTTCCTTCTAAGGTCACCAGTAAATCGTAACCGCCGGAAATCAGATAAACGGCATTCACCTCCGGATAGTTGTAAATCCGCTCTGCAATACTGTCAAAGCCCCTGCCCCGCTGAGGAGTGACGCGAACTTCAATCAGCGCATTTACCTTCTCGATACTGGTTTTTTCCCAGTCAATCAGCGTGTGGTATCCGCAGATAATATGCTCCTGCTCCATGGCCGCCATTTCATTTGCCACTGCCGCTTCGTCCACTCCCAGCATAATTGCCAGTTCCTTCAAATCCACTCTGCTGTTTTTTTCTATAAATGTTAATATTTTCTCTCTCATTACCATTTTATTTTCCTTTCAGCCCTCTGCTACACTACTTTATAAAGTTCATCTGTCTTAGGCGGCTCCAAAAATCTCTTCTCTTCTTCATTCAGCAGCACACGGTCATTTCCCTCTGTTGCTTTTCCGATGATCACCGCATGAATTCCCTCTTTTTCCAACTCCCGTGTCAGTGCGTTTCCATCCGGCGCAGCCATCAGCATGCAGCCGCTGGAAATCAGTTCATAGGGATTAATTCCAAAAAATTCACACACTTCTATAGTTTCCTGCTTCACAGGTATTTTTTTCCAGTCAATTTCCAGACCAATACCGGAGCTTTCTGCCAACTCCCAGAGGGCTCCGAAAATTCCGCCTTCCGTCACGTCATGCATGGCGCTGACTCCCATTCTGACCGCCGCTGCGGCTTCCGGCAATACAGAAAGATACTGATCAAATTCCTGGGCTTTTTGGATGAAATGCATGGGATAGCGGCCGGCCAATTCCTGTTCCTTCTCTTTGGCTATGATAGACGTGCCCTCCAGGCCAATCCATTTGCTGACCAGAATATCATCTCCCGGCTTTGCCCCTGCAGTGGATACCAGCTTTCCTTCCCGGGCCTTCCCCACGCCGCACACATTTACCAACGGCTGATTCACTGCCTTTGTCACCTCGGTATGGCCGCCTATAATCTGCACCTTGCCCTGGGCGCAGGCCTTTTCAATCTGCCCCATAATTTCTTTCAGCTCCGACTCTTCGGAGCCCTCCGGCAGCAGGATAGTCAGCATCACTCCCACTGGCTCCGCGCCGGAAGAAGCCAGATCGTTCATGGTGATGTGAATGGCAAGATTTCCGATATCTGTGGCTGTACCGGTAATGGGATCGGTAGAAATCACAAATATTTCATCCTCTGCCAGTTTCAATGCGGCGCAGTCTTCCCCTACGCCGGCTCCCAGCAGAACTTCTTCCCGTCTGGTGTGTATTTGTCTCAATACGGAACGTTTCAGCACGCTCTCCGGAACTTTTCCTGTTTTCATTCTTCCAATCCTCTCCGGTAATTTCTGATTTATAAAAATGGACAGGATAAGGCTGTCTCACTCATGAAACAGCCTTATCTCTTATCATTCTTTTGCTATTTATTCTTCACCTTCGTCTTGGGAATCATTGTCGTCACCGCCATCTTCCGGTGCGTCGTCACCGCCGCCGTCATCTTCTTTTTGATCATCGTTTTTCTTGTCGTTGTCCTTCTTGTCGTCCTTGCCGTCTTTATCGTCCTTTTTGTCTCCGTTTTTCTTATCGTCGTCCTGCTGTTGTTGCTGCTGTTGCTGCTGAGCCGCCGCTGCCGCCGCCGCATCTGCCGCCGCCTGCTGCTGCGCTGCAATGGCAGCGTCATTCCACTGGGCTGCCGCCGCGCTGATGGCTCCTTCATCCTGGGCGCCGATTGCAGCGTTCATGGCATTTACCGCATCGGGATTGCCGGAAGCAGTTCCCACTGCCACAATTCTCGGAGACGCCTTATATGTGCTCTTATTAAATATTTCCCGGCTCTGCTCCACGCCGTTTACCGTTACCACTTTCCAAAGCTGAGCGGTATAACCGGTATGGGAGGACTGAGTCTGGCTCATGTAACCGATAGGCTGACCCGGCGCCGCCTGATACTGGGTGCCCGGCTCCGTTGTGGACAGCGTCTCGCTGACGAAGCTTACTTCTCTGCCCGCTTCCCGGGTCTCTTCGCCGAATATATTAAAATACAGAGAACGTCCCTGGGTATATCCCTCAATATAAATAGGCGCTTTGGTGTTGTTCACAAATTTTAAATCTTTATACGTTCCCGCAATGGCTGCATCCGCTGAAGGATCTACATAGCTTACAATCATGGAATGGTTGAAACGCTCGGTTACCTCCAGTTCGGAACGGATGACTGCGTTATATAAGGTAGTGGATACCTGACAGATTCCTCCGCCGTAAGTTTCCACCGTGGTTCCGTTCTCATAAGAGCCTGCCAGTTCATATCCATTCTCCGGCTCAAAGGGACTTACTGCCTCATATACGGAAAAGGTGTCGCCCGGATATATTACAGAACCGTTGATTTTGTTGGCTCCGTTTTCCACGTTTTTGGATCGCCCTGCGCCGGATGACGCATAAGAGGTATTAAATCCGCCCAGAAGGTCCTTGACCTTGCTCAGCTCCTCTTCCGTACCCTTGGGATCTACCACATCCGCCACAATCTCAACGGTGCCGGCTCCCTCCTCCCATTCCAGGGAGAAATATTTCTCAAGGACGTCCACCGATTCTTTCACATTCACCGTAACGCCCTGGCTTCCGGGAATTACGGTGAAGCTGCCGTTCTCTCTGGTCAGTCCTGCATTTTCAGCTTCTGTATTCAAAACCTCTGCGTTATTCTCCAGAACCTTTGTCACCATCTGCTTATCTATCTGAAATGCCAGTTCATAGACTTTATCTTCATTCTCCAGATCTTTCATAGCTTTGTAACGGGTAATCAGGTTGCCGCTTTTTCCAAGTCCTGCGGCTTCCTCCACAATCTCTTCGTTTCCCCAGGAAAGTCCCATCTGGGAAACCGGAACCTGCACCGTATTCTTGCCGGCCTGCAGGGTAATAATCTCGCTCTGAAGCTTCTCCACATGTTCTTTTACTGCTTCTTTTGCCTCTTCCTGTGTCATCCCTCCTACGGAAATATCACCGAAATACACCCGCTCCGGGATTGTATCGGTTTCCTTCGTCTCCGCGTCTACCGGAATAGTAATGACAGCAGTCAGGATCAGCGCCAGAACTGCACCGGCCGCTGAAACATACATTTTCCACTTTCTCTTCATACCTATTCTCCTACCGATTTGCTTCGTTTACTAACTACTCACCTAATTTTATCATAAAAAAGCAATTTTTCAAGATACGAAACCACGAATTTCGTTGACATAATCATGGACTTTCTGTATATTATGAACAGACGCAGACCATTGCCTACACAAATGCAGACAGAAACACAGACACAACCATAGACGCAACTAAAATCAACGCAATTACCGCGGCAATTGTCTTTTTTGTTTTCGGATTATTAAAATTAATCATTGGACTCACCTCCATATTGTAAAAGTAAAAATATACCTGAATCATATTTCAAAAGAAAGGAAGATGAATGTTATGAAAGTCCCTGTACTCTTTGGGTGGATTATGATTTTTGTTGTGGTGGTTTCTTACAAACGCCGGAAAGCCGACCGCACACGTGAGAATAAGGAACGTGATTTCTGGGAGCGGGAAAATGCTGCCAATGCCACCAGAAAACAGGACATTTCCAATCTGAATTATGTGGATTTCACCGGAGTGTCTCTGCCCTTTGCCAGATTTTCAGATGATTTCCTGCATC
The DNA here is from genome assembly GCA_910575555.1 of Lachnospiraceae bacterium. Taxonomy (GTDB): domain Bacteria; phylum Bacillota; class Clostridia; order Lachnospirales; family Lachnospiraceae; genus Petralouisia. The sequence goes on from CAJTFX010000014.1 coordinate 52,926, forward strand.
AGTGCGAGGAACAGATTCTAAAATTAAAGGATGAAAAAATTCTGAACCTCACCGGAATTACCAACACGGATTTAAAGCTTAAGTACGGCGCCGCCAACCTGACTTTTTTAACCCAGTGCGATCAGAATTTCACACTGCTGGCCCGTACTCTGAATTCCTGGGGACAGCGGCTGAAAGAACTCTCTCACACAGAAGAGGCCATCCAGGTATTGACATTTGCAGTATCCATTGAAAGCGATATCAAAAACACCTATCAGCTTTTGGCGGAACTTTTCCTTCAGACCGGGCAGCAGGAAAAACTGAAAGATTTAAAATCCAGCGCTTCCAATCTGAATTCCCTGATGAAAGAGCCGATACTGGCCATGCTGGATAAGATGGAAAACTCTGATTAATTACCGGTGATGGAAAACATCTCACCATCCATGTTTCGGCATGCAGAATGCAAAAGTTTACAGGCGCCCTTCACGCACTCCAGAAGATTTTCCATAAGCGCGCAGAATTTTATCGGTGATTCTGGAAGCCTCATTGCGGGTGAGGCTGTCCAGTTCCACATTTAAATCTATTTTATGCCAGTCTGCCAGTTCTTTCAAGTATTTTTTTTGTCTTGCAGAGGCCGGCCCCTGCTTTTTCACTTTGTACAGCAGCGGTTTCGGCCAAAAAGCCTCCGGCTCCTGACTTTCAAACTGCTCCTTAAGATATTGAAACAGCAGATTTGTGGCCCCGGCGTCCTCTAAGGCCCGGTGATTTCTGCTTCTTTCAATCTGCAGATATGCACACAGATAATCCAGGGTCTTTTTCTCTGCTTCCGGTAAGAATTTCCGGGCCAGTTTTAAGGTGTCAATTCCGTCTTTTTCAAAGGTCCCCCCATGATTTACAAGACATTGTTTTAAAAAGCTGTAATCAAATATCAGATTGTGGCCCACCAGGGGGAATCCTTCTGCAAAATCCCGAAATTCCGCTGCCGCCTGCTCCGGTTCACAGCCGTCCTTCACCATGTCATTGGTAATCCCTGTCAGTTCCGTCACCTCTTTGGAAATTTCCATCCTGGGATTTACCACTCGGTGAAAGTTTTCCTGTTTCCCCTCTTTTATTTTTACCGCGCCGATTTCCAGAATCCGGTCTGTCCTGGCATGCAGTCCGGTCATTTCCAAATCCACTACCACATATCCTTTCAGCATGGTCTTCCGCCTTTCCGTTTTCGTTCCTATCTTTCAAAAAGCCGCTCAGATACAGCAGCCGGCAATACAATTGAACGGGGCTGATTTAATTTCTTTTGTCCTCTGCCCGGCATAAATCGCTTAAAAAGCATTCGCTGCATTTGGGGCTTCTGGCGGTGCAGATGCTTCTTCCCAGGGTGATAATCTGGATATTGTAAAGAATCCAGTGTTCTTTGGGCAGAGCCTTCATCAAATCAAATTCCACCTTCACCGGATCTTCCTCTTTCGTCAGTCCCAGACGCCTGGAAATCCGTTTGACATGGGTATCCACCACTACGCTTGGCTCATCGTAGATGTTTCCCCGTATTACATTGGCTGTTTTCCTGCCTACTCCCGGCAGGGAGGTCAGCTCTTCCAGACTTTTCGGCACCTGGCCGCCGAATTCTTCCACCAGCTTCCTGGCGCAGAGAATAATATTTCTGGCCTTGTTATGATAGAATCCGATGGAATGGATATCCTGTTCCAGTTCTTCTATTTCAGCATATGCAAATTTCTCCAATGTATCATATTTTCGGAATAAATCTTTTGTGACAAGATTCACTCTGGCATCGGTGCACTGTGCGCTCATAATCACCGCAATCAATAACTGCCAGGCGTTGTCATGATTCAGATAACAGCGGTATTCTCTGCCGTATGCCTCGTCCAGCCGGTTTAAAATCTCTTTTGTCCTTTTCTTCATCTCAGTTCCTTCCCTTCATTCAGCCGCCGGACTGCTGCCTGTCCCGTCAGTGGATTTCGCTCTTCATAGGAAAACAGATAAAACTGCCGCCCCTCCTGCCTCCGGGGATAGGAAACCAGAGTCTTTTGCTGTCTGATCTCCTCCATATCATACCAGAAAGGTTCTAAATGGGACAGCTTTCCTCTTTTGCAATATTTTCTGGCCAATTCTTTATATTCCGTCCGTTCCGGCGCCCAGGACGGGCGTGTTTTCATATTTTCCCTTGCATACAAATCAAAGGTCATTGTTTCCTGATAAAGCTCCAGATGTTCCCCGTCTGTTTCGGCGGCAAACTCAAGCAGAATCTCACCTCTTCTCATACGGGAATGGCTCATGGCCAAAAGCCCCCGTTTTTCATAGAATTTCCCCAGTTCCAGATACAGTGCGAAGGGATGCTCTGCGGTAAGCTCCAGTACTTTCACTGTCAGTTCAAACTGGCCGCTGTTGTAATATATCTCCAGCATTTCTTCCGCCAGTTTCATTTCCAACAGTTCCTCATAAGACAGCCATTGGGTGGCCAGTACCTCATAGGGCGGCTGTTCCCGGTAAACCAGGCCGTATTCCTTCTGGTGTCCGTACATGCGGGAGCCTTTCAGCACTTTCAGAAATCCAAGCTGCAATTGCTCCGGCTTCCACCCATACACCTGCCCAAAAGATTTAGCAAAAGCAGCAAAATCTTCTTTGGGCAGCCCTGCAATTAAATCCAAATGCTGATGCACATTTCCTGCCTGCTGCATGCGTTTCACCGCCTTCTCCAACCGGTTCAGATTCATGGTTCGCCCAATTGCCTCTATGGTGGGCGGGTGGGTGGACTGCACCCCGATTTCCAATTGAATCAGGCCGGGACGCAGGGAATGAATCAGCTCCAGTTCCTCCTCTGTCAGCAAATCCGCAGAAATCTCAAAATGAAAATTTGTAATTCCATTGTCATTTTCCTTCAGATACTGCCAGACAGCCAGCGCATGCCTGTGATTGCAGTTAAAGGTGCGATCCACAAATTTCACCTGGGGAACCTTATGGTCCAGAAAAAACTGCAGTTCTTTTTCCACCAGAGAAAGTGAGCGGAACCGCAGAGTTTTGTCAATGGATGACAGACAGTAACTGCAGGAAAAAGGGCATCCTCTGCTTGTCTCGTAATAAATAATTCTGTTATGAAACTCCTCCAGGCCTTCATAGCAGAAAGGCAGTTCATCCATAGACAGAGGCTCTCTGGCCGCTGTCCGCACCAGAATATTGTCCTCATTCCGAAACACCAGCCCCAAAATCTCTTCCAATCTCTGAGCATGCTGCGTTCCCAATCTCCGGCCAATCGCCGGGTTCTCCCATTTTACGGCGGCCCCGCTGCCCTGCCGGATTCCGGAACCAGCGGCCCTGCTGCCCTGCCGGGTTCCGGAGCCGGCAGAATCATTCCCCTGTTTCAGATAGTAAGCGCACAGCTCCCGGAATGTCTCTTCCCCTTCTCCTGTCATAACGCCGGCCGCTCCCGGATTCTCCTTCAGAAAAAGCTCTGATTCATAGGAAACTTCCGGCCCTCCCACCCAAACCGGAACCTCCGGCAGCAATTTATGCAGTTCCCCAATCAGTTCCCGCACATACCGGTAATTCCAGATATAGCAGGAAAAGCACAATACCTGCGGCTTTCGCTTATAGATTTCCTGTAAAATATATTCCAGCGAATGGTTAATGGTGTATTCCGCAATTTGAATCTGATTTTGGTATTCTCCTGCGTAAGATTTCAGACTGTGCACGGCAAGATTGGAATGGATGTATTTGGCATTGATGGCAACTAATAAGATATTCACGGCTGTCCTCCGGTATGAATGTTGATGTTTTCTACTATAGCACCAATTCTTCCGGAGGGCAAGAGTGGAGGAAATGAAAAAACAGGATACGGCATATTTCATTAGAAACATGCCCGTATCCTGCTGTTCTTATTTTCCCAACTCCTGATAAATTTCCTGAAATCCGCTCTGCTTATACCTGTACGAAAGCAGGAGTATCTGCCGGAGCAGCCAAATATTTCTTCAATTCGTCATCCAGCTTCAGCAACGTTACAGAATATCCTGCCATATCAATGGAGGTCATGAAATTGCCTACCAGTGTCTTGGCAACCTTGATGTTCTTCTCTGCCAGAACTTCAGACACTCTTAAGTTTGCAAGATATAATTCCTGCAGCGGAGTTCCGCCCAGGCCGTTTACCATCACTGCAACTTCATCGCCTTCCTGATAGATGCCTTCTGCAAAAATCTTCTCCAACAGAGTATCTGTTGTTTCTTTGACTGTGCGGATCTCTTCTCTGTGGGTTCCGGGCTCTCCGTGAATTCCCATTCCGATTTCCACTTCATTCTCGCCCAATTCAAAGCTGGGCTTGCCTGCTGCCGGAACGGTACAGGGCGCAATTGCCATACCCATCGTGCGCACATTGGCAATTACTTTCTCTGCCGCTGCCTTTACAGCCTGCAGATCTCCGCCTGCTTCTGCGCATGCGCCTGCAATCTTATGTACGAAAATTGTACCTGCAATTCCTCTTCTTCCGGTTGTCCATGTACTATTCTCTACAGCAACGTCATCATTCACAACAACCTTTTCCACTTCAATTCCTTCGTCTGCCGCCATCTCTGCCGCCATCTCGAAGTTCATCACATCACCGGTATAATTCTTGATAACTAACAGAACGCCCTTGCCGCCGTCGCATGCCTTGATTGCTTCGTATACCTGATCTGGTGTGGGAGAGGTAAACATTGCGCCTGCCACTGCTGCATCCAGCATTCCTTTTCCAACATATCCGCCGTGGGCCGGTTCATGTCCGCTTCCGCCGCCGCTGACCAGTGCGACCTTCCCCTGAGATCCGCCTGCTCTTACGACCACATCACAGCCATCTACTCTTTTCAGATATTCCGGATGCGCTGCTATCATCCCCTGTAACATTTCTTCTACTACATCATCTGGTTTGTTGATCATTTTTTTCAAAGCAAATTCCTCCTTCTCCATGTGTTTCCTTCTATGTGTTATCAGCTACATCAGCTTGGACAGCTGCTTTGCTTCCTCGGCAGCCTCTGCCACCTCTTTGAGGGTTCCGCCGATTGCCGCCTGTACCGCCGCGCCCACTGCGCCTTCTAAAATCGGCGCGTCCGCAATTACCACCTCAATGTCCTCTTCCAGCAGGTCGATTGCCACCTGAGAGCTTAAAATACCGCTTCCCAGATCCGCCAGAATCACAACGCCGTCTCCGTCATTGGCCTCTTTAATCCCCTGACAGATACGTATAGCGTCTGTCCCAATACTTCCGTCCTCCATGCCGCCCACTGCAACAATCCGATGATCCTTCCCCGCCATCTGAACTGCCAGTTCAAAGATTCCCTCCGCAGCTTTCCTGCTGTGGGATACAATCAATAATCCTACCATAATTTCCTCACTTTATTTGTTCCAGATAAAACGCACGAATTGCTTCCAATGTAATTAACGAAGAAGTCGCTCCCGGGTCCTGATGTCCGATGCTCCGTTCGCCCAGATAGCTGGCGCGCCCTTTGGTTGCGCGGATAGTCTTGGTATATTCCACGCCTTCTTTGGCCGCCTCGCACATGTGAGCCAGACAGTCCTCCGGGCTGTCTCCCGCTTCTATTCCTTTGTTCAGCGCTTCAAATGCCGGTTCCAGGGCATCCAGCATGGTTTTCTCTCCCCGTTCTGCCTTGCCGCGCATCTTAATGCCGCCAATCACTGCCTCCATCATATTCCTGCCGTCCTCTAAGGTAATCTCCTTCTTGCCTGCCACAGCGCCGGCTGCCTTCATATAAGCAGTCCCGTAAAGAGGGCCGGAAGCGCCGCCTACTTTAGACAGCAGAACCATACCGGTTTTCTTCAGGATTACGCTGATGTCCTCTTCTTCCTGGGGAAGCTGCTGCAGTACTTCTGTAAATCCTCTCGCCATGTTAATGCCGTGATCCGCATCACCGATGGCAGAGTCCAAATCTGTTAAAAACTCCTTGTTTGCAATAATATCCTCCCCGATTTTCTGCATACACTGATACAATTTGCTTGCCATATGAATCCTCCTGTCTCCTTACCGGTTCCGGCGGCAATTCCGCCTGAAATTCCCGCCGCAATGCCCGTTCTTTTTCTAATATCTCTTTTTAGATTATATCACACCCCGGATACAATCCGCAATCCGACAAAAATGCCAAACTGTCTAATTTGAACTTTTTCATAATTCTTTTGACAGCTTTCCTCTTCTATGTTATTTTTTTATTAAAGGTTTTAATCATATTATTAAGGAAAAAGAAGGAACTTTCATGAATCAGAACGAATTTGAAAAGCTTGCGGAACTGTTTAAAATATTCGGAACCCCCACCCGGCTTCAGATCATGTACGCCCTGGTGGACAAAGAAAAATGCGTTTATGACATTGCAACGGAACTGGGCATGTCCCAGAGCGCCATTTCCCATCAGCTCAGCATCCTGAAACAGAGCCGCCTGGTCAAAAACCGCCGGGACGGAAAAACCATTTATTATTCCCTGCTGGACTCCCATGTGCTTACAATCATCGATCAGGGCCTGGAGCATATCCGGGAATAGCCCTGCAGTCCTGCGGCTTTCCAGACGCTCCATGCCCCGCCGCCATCAGATATTTACTGGCTGCTGCTGAAATTCTGATAACTGTACTCATTGTTGTCTCCTTTTCTCCAGCCCCGGCAGACGGTCTTATTTTTACCCGTCTGCTTTGCCTCATACAGTGCAGAATCCACCTCTTTAAACAGCAGAATTCCATTTTTATCTCCCGGCTTTACCTCCAGCATTCCAAGAGAAATCGTTATCCGGCCGGTCACACCGTCTACTTCTGCGTTTTCTACCTCCCGCCGTATCCGCTCCGACACATTATAAGCTTCCATTTCTGTTTTGCCTGCCAGAATTAAACCGAATTCTTCTCCGCCGTACCGGGCGGCAACGTCCTTATCCGTCACATTTTTCTCAATAATGGACACAATTTTCAGAATTACGTTGTCTCCCATGGCATGTCCGAAGGTATCGTTGATCCGTTTAAAGTTATCAATATCTATAATAACCAGAGACACCGGGCACTCTTCACTGCACAATTGAAGATGCTCATTCAACTTGTCGTAAAACATCTTATGGTTATACAGCCCCGTCATGGAATCCCTCTGGGAAATCTCCAGTATCTTCTCTTTTTCTTCATGAATTTTCTGGTTTTCCTCATAGATTTTCCGGTTCTCTTTCTCAAAGTTCACAACGACCGAAGTCAGCACCTTGCTGAAAGAAAAGGCCACGATTGTAAAGCCCACAAAGATTACCAGATATACCTCCCTGCTGTTATCCGGCCTGAATTCCGTGGAGGGAATGAAGCCGTAATTAATGCCGGCATACACCAGAATGCAGGCCGCAAAAGCCGCATAACGGAATATCTTTTCCCGGTAAACATTGGCAAAAATCACGGGATAAGTCAGAATCATGCACATATAGGGGACAGAGCTGTGTACTGCCGCAACTGTCCCCAACAACAAAAACTGGATCAAAAGAAATAAAATGGTGGTAACATATTCTCCCAGGGCCTCTCCAAAGAAACGGAAAATCAATTCCATGCAGCCTGCATACATCACAATCATAATGCTCGGCCTTATTACAAATATATCCAGATATTCTCTTTTGCTGCACTCCGGAACCGGCTGATAAAACAGAAACAGCAGAATTTCGATAAAGATAACGAGACCTATACTGATCCAAATCCAGCGCATCACTTTCCGGTTCCACTCCGTAATACTTACGTATGCAATATTTTTATTCATAATCTAACACTCTGGTCCTCTCTTGCGGCTGATACTCACATCTGTTCTCTTTTGTCATACCACAATTATATACGATACCAGGTCAGATTACAATGGCCAGATATGCGGCCGTCACTCTTAGTTCTCTTCCTCTTTGACTGCTTCGGTGCGGAGAATAAATTTCACAGAGCCTTTCGTGCCCTCTGCAACCTTGGTGAAGGTCTGATACTCTTTTCCTGCGTCCGCCACTGCTTCCAGTTTGCTTAAAAGCTCTTTCACATCTCCGTTGTAAGCCTCCAGAAGCTTTTGGATGCCTTCCTCGTCAAACTGAACCATGCCGTCCATCAGCTTCACAGAACCCTCTGCCAGTTTCTCTACCCCTTCCCCAATCTGGGTGGTTGCGCCAAAGAGTTTTCCTGCTCCCTCCGTTAGCCCGCCGTTATTGGAAACAAGGTTTGCGGCTCCGTTGGTTAACTGGGAAATTCCCGCAGTCAAGGCCGGAATGCTGTCGTTCATGGTCTGTGTTCCGGCGCTGAGGGCCTGCATTCCGGATACCAGGCTGTGTCCCCCTTCACTCCTGGCATTGATTGCCTGGGAAATCTGGGATTTGGTAGCGGAAACTGCTGTTACGGTGGCAGATTCCGCTGCCGTCTTAGCTGCTGTTTTGGCCGTGTCTGCAACGGCAGCGCCCACCGTGTCTTTGGCTCCGTCCGCAATTCCCGCCACAATCTGAGATGCTGCGTCCTTCATGCCCGCCTTTAAAGTTTCATTGGCCATGGCTGCGGCAACCGCCTGCTGCGTCTGGGCATTTACTGTCTGCTGTATCTGGGCTTTGCCTTCCTCAGACTGTAATCCTTCATTGACTGCCCCTTCCAGCTGCGCCATAGTCTGGGCGGCCGCTCCCTGGGCGTCAACCTGGCTTAATACCCCGTCATGGATCTGCGTGTTTCCTTTTACCCCTGCTGCCACCTGCAGGCAAATCTCCTGAATTGCCCCGTTGATTGTCTCTGCGTCCAAAGGCTGACCTGCTGACGCCAGCGCTTCTAATGCCGGCACCAGATTTTCCGCCAATGCAGATGATATTGCGGCGGCGGCAGCGTCTGCTGTGGCGCTCTGGGTTCCGGCTTCCACCCCTTCTGCCACCTGGCTCAATGCCTGCTGAATTGCCGCAGGCGCATGCTCCACCATCTTCTGATTTCTGGCCATCTCCGGCGCTGCCGTTCCAAATGCCTGGCTTAATACCTGATTCAAAACCCCTTCCGTATAGGCGTTCAGCCCTGCAGCCACCTGGGCCTTTGCCCCGTCATTGTTGGCAAGGCTGTTGTAGAATACCGAAGCCGCCTGGTTTTTGATGGCTTCTGTTCCGCTTTCTGCATTGTTAAAAGTGCTGTCAATGGCATCGTCCGCCTGTTGAATCAGAGAATTTTTCTCTTCCCTGGACATTTTGGCCTTTAAGGTTTTATCCAGTTCTGCCACGCCCTGATTCAAAGCCGCCGCACTGCTGTTTAATGTGCCCACTCCTTCTGTCAATGTGCCGGAGGAATCCGCCAGGGTATGAATTCCGTCGTTCAGCTGGGAGGCTCCGTTGGTATAACTTGTAACTCCATCTTTTAAAGCCCCCGCTCCTGAGGCAAATTCCTTCATGCTGTCCTTTAAGGTTCCCAGCCCCTCAGACAATTCCTTCGTGCCGTCCAATAACTGTTCTGACGCATCGGTTAAAGCGTCAAAATCCTCATCCAGACCGCTCAAATCAAATCTGTCTGCCAGACTTGCCTCGCTGACCAGATCATTCATAATGATGGACATACTCATTTCCAGGGAAAAATTCTCCACATCCGCCGTTACTTCCACATATTCCGGAATTTCCAGATTTCCGTCCAAATCCCCCTCTTCTACTGCAAGGCTCTCCTTTAACCCGGGCATTGCAAGGCCCACCACTATCTTTTTATCTCCGTCGGAAATCACTTTTCCGTTGGTCACTTCCACATTCCTGTAATCCTCCGGCAGAATCATGCCTGTCATAACCGTAAAAGGCACATAGACTTCATGTTCTTTTCCGTCAACCGTCCGGGTGGTCTTTTCATGGTTGGTATAGTCAAATCGGATGGTGGCCTTTCCGCTTTTTCCCGCCATCTCCTCCGGTTTTACTTCCCTTCCGTCCATAAAATACGTCACTTTCTCGGTAACCGGCAGAGCTCTGTCTGTGGTTCCCTGGTAATAAATGTCACTGCCCTCTGCCTGCCAGGTAATCGTATCTCCCTTTTGGGTAAAGGTCTCATTGCCCTTTACATTTTCAATGTCCTTCAAATCAGAAGCATCTTCTATGGTATCCAGTCCTTTCTCATTTTTCAGCCATTCGCTGACAATCACATTTTTGACACTGCCGTCGGCGTCAGCCACCACATACACCGTCTCTTCCTTGCCGGCATTTTTATTTTCCGTGCCTGCAGTCAGGGCTTTTTCCAATGTCTCTTCGGCCTCTTTCCGTTGGGAATCCTCCTCTTTCCGGTCCTCCTTTACCACAGAATTCTGTTCCGCCCTTACGGTATATGCGCTGACCCCGGCACTGGCGCCCAGCACTGCAATGGTAACAACTCCTGCGGCTACACGGATGAAATATTTATTTTTGAACATTTTTTTCAATTCCAGATTTTTCATGTTAAGTTTCCTCCTGTAATTTCTAAACGGTTTTTACGGCTGCTGCAGATTCTTTTTTCTTAAATCCAAATCCCACGCTTGTTTTGCAAATCATTTTATCAAATACCATGAACATGGCCGGTAAAATAAAGATTACCACGCACATGCTGATGAGGGCCCCTCTTGCCATTAAAATGCACAGCGAGCTGATCATATCAATATTGGAGTACATGCCCACGCCGAAGGTTGCCGCAAAAAAGCTCAGAGCGCTGACAAATACCGACTGTACCGAGGCTGAAAGCGCTATGGTAACCGACGCCTTTTTGTCTCTTCCCCGGTTTCTCTCTTTCTTATAGCGGTTAGTCATCAAAATTGCATAGTCTACGGTGGCTCCCAGCTGAATGGTTCCGATTACAATAGATGCTATAAAGGGAAGCGTCGTTTTCGTATAGGCCGGAATTCCCATATTGATAAATATTGCAAATTCAATGACGGACACCAGAATCACCGGCAATGAAATCGACTGGAATACCAACAGGATAATCAGGAAAATTGCCCCGATGGAAACCACGCTTACGGTCTTAAAATCTTTATCTGTAATGGCAATCAAATCTCTGGTACAGGGCGCCTCGCCAATCAGCATGGCATTCTTATCATATTGTTTAATGATTTTATTCAGTTCATCAATCTGAGCGTTTACTTCGTCTGATGCCACAGAATATTCGGAGCTTACCAGCATAAGCTGCCATTGATCGTTCATCAGCGTCTCTTTGATATCATCCGGTATCATTTCCTTTGGAACGGCGGAGCCTACAATGGAATCCAGTCCCATCACTGTTTTGACCCCGTCCACCTCTTTCATTTCCCCGATCATTGCCGCAGCGTCCCTGCCGGAAAGGCTGCTGTCTGCCAAAACCATGTGGGTGGAATTCATATGGTAATTTTCCTCCAGTCTGGCATTGGCCTGAACGCTCAGCAAATCCTTCGGCAGCGTCCCTGCCAGGTCATAATACACGCCGGTATGGGTATATCCGTAAATTGCAGGCCCCAAAATCAACAGAAATATCACTATAAATACCGGAAAATGCTTTGTCACAAAATTTCCGATGCCGCCCAGCTCCGGAATCACCGGCCTGTGTTTTGTTTTTTCAATGGCCTTGTCAAAAATCAATATCATGGAAGGCAGAATGGTAACGCAGCCAATCACTCCGAACACCACGCCCTTTGCCATTACAACGCCCAAATCCATTCCCAGGGTAAAGCTCATAAAGCACAATGCCACAAATCCTGCTACCGTTGTAATGGAACTTGCCACCACAGAAGCCAGGGTATTGGACACCGCATGGGCCATGGCCCTGTTCTTATCCTCCGGATAGCGTTCCCGGTTTTCTTCATAACTGTGCCACAGGAAAATGGAATAATCCATGGTAACCCCTAGCTGAAGCACCGCGCTCAAAGCCTTGGTCACATAAGAAATCTCTCCCAGAAAAATATTGCTGCCAAGGTTGTAAAGAATGGCCATTCCTATACTTAACAGGAAGAATACCGGAGCCAGAAAAGAATCCATCGTCAGCGCCAGCACCAAAGAGGACAGCGCCACTGCAATCAGCACATACACAGGGGTCTCTTTATTGGAAAGGTTCTTGGTATCTGTCACAATGGCCGACATGCCGCTGACAAAGCATTTCTTATCCGCAAGCCCACGAATCTCTTCAATGGCGTTCATGGTTTCATCGGACGACATGGAGGTCCGAAACAAAATGGCCATCAGCGTACTGTCGCCGGAATTGAACTTTTCCACCAGACGATCCGGAAAAAATTCCATGGGTACCGACAGGTCTGCAATGGAATCATACCAGACAACTGCCTTTACATGCTCCACTTCCTCAATCTGTTTCTTCAGTTCTGATACCTCTTTATGCTCCATGCCCTCAATCACGCACATGGAAAACGCTCCTGTTTCAAACTCGTCTACCAGGATATCCTGCCCAACCATGGTTTCAATGTCCTTTGGCAGATAAGTCAGAATATCGTAATTCACTCTGGTTGTTATCATGCCGATTGCCGCCGGAATCAAAAGCAGCAGACTGATGATAAAAATCGGCACTCTTAACTTAACAACTCCTTTTCCAAACTTAATCATCTTTTCTTCGCACTCCTCTTCCCTTAATTTTGTTCCATCTGTTAACTTCAAGGAAAGTATAAAAAAAAAGATCGAATAAATAAATATTCAATCTTTTCCCCCTGTATCGCTCTGCTATACATTTTGTTTGATTTGTAATTTTTAAAAAACAATTCCTGCTGACTGTATGGGTGATTACAGCTCTTCCATCGCCTGGCTCATGGAACGGGTGATCATATAATTATAAATATCTGTAATTTCCCGGGGCTCCACTTCCATTCCGCTTTTAATCCACTGAATCACCACAAAGGACATGGACTGGGCGTAAAACAATGCAATATGCTCCGGCGTCAGCCATGGATGCTGCCTGTGAATAGACAGCTTTTTGCCCTGAATCACTTCCAGAAGCAAATCGCCGATACAGGTTCTTGCAATCATTTCAAAAGAATTCTGTCCCTCCAGCCGCACTGCCTTCTCATAGAATTCTTTTTCTTTTTTCACAGACGTAAAAACTAAAAGCAGCGCTTCGTCCACAAGACCTGCCTGAATCAGCGGTCTGGTAGGCTCCAAAATCTGAACCTTGATAATCCATTCCAAAAGTTCATATTTATCCTGAAAATGGTTATAAAACGTGGGGCGTATCACCCCTGCTTTCTCTGTAATGGCCTTAATTGTAATTTTCTCAATGGGCTGTCGGCATGCAAGCTCCTTAAAGCTTTCAGCCAACAGAAGATCGGTCGTTTCTTTCTGTCCCGTCACACTCTCACTCCTGTTATACAAATAATTCCAAAACCGCCAAATCCTTCTGAGATTTCAAATCAATCATTTCCCCGTCTGGAAGGGTCATAACCCTGGGTCTCAGCATATATTCCGGATCATTCTCCGTCACCAGGGCGGTTCTGCCGTCCGACAGCATTACTTCGCATCCTGTGGGATAAATTGCAATTTTGCCGGTAAATAATTCTGCCAGATCTGGATCAAATTCGGACCCGGTATTGCCCAGAATATAATCCACCGCACCGGAAGGGGAAATGGGATCATGATAGGGCAGTTTGGAGGTCAGCGCGTCAAACACATCCGCCACCTTGATAATTCTGGCAAAATAAGATATTTCATAGCCGGATCTGCGCATTGGGTATCCGCATCCGTTGTACCATTCATGATGCTCCAGTACGCCGTCGCAGACTTCCGGCGCAAAATCATAATGCTCCGTCAAAAAATCATAACTCAGTTTAGGGTGCTGTACCACAAGAATCCGCTCTTCCTCTGTCAGCGAACGTTTGGCGTTCAGCACATCCGCTTCCACATAACGCTTTCCCACATCATGCAAAAGGGCGGCGGCGGCCAGTTTATTCAGCTGCTCCAGATCCAGATTGCCGGTTTTCACTCCCAGCATCACAGACAGCGCCGCCACATTGACGGAATGAAAGAATGTATAGTCGTCAGCCACCCTGACATTTACCATATGGTACATCTTGTCTCTGCCTGCAAGAATCTGACGGGTCATCTTTTTTGCCGTCTCCTGAATGCTTTCCTGTTCAATTTCCAGGAAATCCTCTTCCTGAAACAGACGGTGCACCAGTCCCAGCGCTTCCCGTTCCAGCTCCCGGCTGATCAGCCTTGGAACCCTCAAGTCCCAACTGATGTCGTCTTCTGTATAAATTCCCGGCAGCCCCATCTGAAACAGACGCTGCACATCCTCTTTCATCAGCTTTGTCTCCTGCTCCAGTAAAATCCTTCCTTCTCCACTGCAGATGTGCTGCCCTAAGATCATTCCCTCTTCCACTTTTGTGATAGGCGTATAACGCATACTCTAGCACCCTCCTCCCTGCGCATTCTGCGCTTTTTGTTTCCTTTTGCACTGATACATTTCCTTATCTGCGCGTTCCATGGTGTCCAGCAGATTCCGGTCCGTATTCCGGTTAAAGGCTGCAAATCCCGAAGCAATCTGCATCAGTCCTTCCACATGGGCTCCCTTCAGGCTTGACATCCAACTGCCCATCCGCTCGGCCCTTTTTATATAATCCTGTCTGGTAAGCCCGCGGGCAATCAGACAGAACTCGTCTCCGCCAATCCGGTAAATCTCTCCCAGAGAGCCGAACACATCCTGAATAATTTCACTTCCTGAGATAATATAATAATCTCCCATGTGGTGTCCGTACTCATCATTCATCCGTTTTAAATTATTCAAATCAAACATGACAATTTCATATTCTTTTAACTCATTTTCCGGAACTCCGATTAAATCAATTTCAAAAATCCTGCGGTTTTTCAGCATGGTAAGCCCGTCCCGCTCCGCTTCTTCCTTCAGAGTCTCCGCCTGTTTTCCCGCTTCTATCAGATTCATGGAATCTTCCAGAAACTCCGCCGTCAGGATAAGAATAAACAACAGGCATCCCACTCTGGAAAAAGTTGCCACATCCTCATAGGCCCGGTGATAATAATTCACCGCATCCGTCAGCATACATCCCCCCACCAGGCAAATCCCGATAATATTCCGATATATTTTGCGCCTCCGACAAAAAATTTCCTGCCTTCGTTCCACCAGAATCCTGCCGCCACATACTGCCGCGGCCAAAATTACGGCAATGCCCAGAATATGGGTAAAAAAGATGCTTTCCCTGTAATCAAACCAACCGAAAAACTGCCCGATAAAGCTCACTGCAAAATCCAGAACCCCCAGCCAGGCAAATACATTCCACAGACGGCTGCCCTTCATCTGATATACCACCCGGATAAAGCATACAATGGGAAGTATCATCATCTTCAGCATCAGAAAAGTAATCTGATTGCACAGCAGCTCCCGTTCAAACACCAACGCCGGAATCTGTGTTTCCATGGTAGACCAGATGGAAAAATAAACGGTAAAAAGCCCAAGCCACAGGATTCCTTCATGAAAATGCATTTTCTTTCCAATGGTACACCAGCTTATAACAAGCATCAGTCCCACCACCATCATGCCGATTCCAAACACCAGTGACAGCGCCCGGTCTTCCAACTGCTGCAACAAGATGGACGACTGCGGCCCATATGTAAATTTCGGCAGCCTTACATAATTAAATTTATAACAGTTCTTCAGCCGGATTTCCAATGTTTTTCCCCGGTAATTCTCCTGAACCGGAATAAAATTCCAACAATTTCCGGGGGTTTTGCTTTTCACATACTTCGGCACTTTTTTCTGATAAACCAACTGGCTTTCTACATATGCTTCCACTTCCTGGTGCGTTGTAAAAAAGCCGATGGAACTGGCATTGTCAGCTTCTTCTCCCAGTTCCTTTCTCAGCACAATTTCTTTTCTGTCTCCGGATACCTCAATCAAATCCGGAAGCTTCCGGTATTCCCTGCTTCCCTCTTCCGTCACGCAGCTCCAGTTTTCATTATAGGAAATATTTCCGGTTCTGTTCTTCCCCCCGTCATTTACTCTGTAAAAACAAATCACCAATAGTACAAAGAGAACCGCAATTGCTATTTCTGTCAAATGCATCTTTAAAAGCTTCATTTCTTCTCCTTCCATCCCCATTAAGTCCCCGTCAGTCCTCAGGGCTTATTTTATCATAAATCAGAGAAAAGTGGAATAGCGAAACGCATTTGTATTTCTTAATTAATTTAAAAGAGCCTTCGGTATATCCGAAAGCTCCTTCGTGAAAGCGATAGACGGGGCTCGAACCCGCGGTCTCGACCTTGGCAAGGTCGCGCGTTACCAACTACGCCACTATCGCAGAAGCGGGTGATGGGAATCGAACCCACGTATCTAGCTTGGAAGGCTAGTGTTCTACCATTGAACTACACCCGCAGAACAATATATGATTCAGTCCTAGTGCCCAGTTCCGGAATCGAACCAGAGACACGAGGATTTTCAGTCCTCTGCTCTACCAACTGAGCTAACTGGGCTTGCTGTTTTCCAACAACGATATTATTCTAACCGCTTATTGCCCAAATGTCAATACCCTTTTTTCATTTTTTTATATTTTTCTTCCCCGGGGAACATCCGCCGGGGAAGAACGTTTACGCACTCTACGGCTGTTTGCCAATATAAGCAAGAATACCGCCGTCCACATACAGGATATGTCCGTTCACAAAATCGGAGGCGTCAGAAGCCAGAAATACCGCCGGGCCCGCAAGATCCTCCGGATTCCCCCATCTTGCCATAGGCGTTTTGGCAATGATAAACTGATCAAAGGGATGCCTGCTTCCGTCCTCCTGTCTCTGGCGAAGGGGAGCGGTCTGGGGAGTGGCAATGTATCCCGGCCCGATTCCGTTGCACTGGATGTTATACTGGCCGTACTCTGAAGCAATATTTTTGGTAAGCATTTTAAGTCCGCCCTTTGCCGCTGCATAAGCGGACACCGTCTCGCGGCCCAGCTCGCTCATCATGGAACAGATATTGATGATCTTTCCATGGCCTTTGGCAATCATATCCGGAATGACAGCTTTCGCCATAATAAACGGCGCGTTTAAGTCAATGTCAATCACCTGGCGGAATTCCTCTGCGCTCATCTCCGTCATGGGGATTCGCCTGATAATCCCCGCGTTGTTTACTAAAATATCAATGACTCCCAGTTCTTCCTTAATGGAAGCCACCATCTCCGTCACCTGTTCTTCCTTTGTAACATCACAGATATATCCCCTGGCGTCGATCCCCTTCGCCTGATAGTCTGCCAGAGCCTTCTCCATATGCTCTGTTCCCCGGCAGTTAAAGGCAATCTTCGCTCCCGCCTGCGCCATTGCCTCAGCCATTGCGAAACCGATTCCGTAAGCGCCTCCTGTTACAAGCGCAACCTTTCCTTCCAGTGAAAATTTTTCCGTTATGCTCATGTTTCTTCCTCCTGACATTCAGTTCCTATTTTTCCGTTCCATATACAATCAACTGGGACAAAGCCGGAAACGGCGAGGTTCCCTCTGCTTTCTTAAGTTCCGACAATTCCAGCCAGTCAATCTCTTTTTTCTCAAAGCACGCTTCCTGTCCATGTCCGCCCTGTTCCCAGTGAAGAATCAGCTCACTGCCGTCTGAAAATGTAAGTTTTCCCTGGTTCCACCAGTTATCATGGGGAAAATCCGCCCGCAGATGGACAACAATTCTGTCAGTTACCACTGTTCTTCCGAAGTCCAGCCGCCAACACGCATCCTCTCTCCGATTAATACCCCAGGACTGATAAGGCCAGTTTCCGTGGCTTTCAGGCGCAATCACCCCGTCAATGGCGTTCATCGCCGCAAATACAGATTCCCCTCTGGTCTCTACGTTTGCCGACGCATGGGGAAAACAATTCTCTCCGCCATGCTGATCGTTCACATTCTCAGACAGGTTGCGGTAGCATTGAGATTCGAATTCCCGCGCCTTCCGAATGCTGATCAGATGACAGTCTCCGGCAAATGCCTTGGGCGACAGATTCAGCCTGCGTTCTTCAAAGGGAATCTCATATATGACTGTTCCCGTCAGATACACCATAGATTTTCCCACAGATTCATCCATCTGCATCCAATAGAACGTGTTCTTTTCTTCTATTTCCACAATAATTTTATCACCGGGCGTATATGCGCCCCGATACACAAGGACTGCTTCCTGCCGGCCAGAGACCGCCTGAAGCTCCTCGCCCTGAATATTTACAATTTTAATATCAATTCGTCCCATAATATCTCCTTTTCAGCTTCTACCAATAGGTTCCCCAGTTAGGATTCCACATCCGGTAAAGGGCTTCCAGATAAAAATAATCGCCCCAGAGGCATGGCTCATCCACGCCTTCATTCAGCCTGTAGGTATATACACTGTGCAGCAATAACCCCTCAGATTCCGGCTCCTTCTCAGAGGATGCTCCCTGTTTTAATACCTGCATCATCTCTTTTGCCCGTTCGGTATTTCCTGTTTCCAGCATACCGCACGCTGCAATTGCCAGCGCCGAGCTGTCCCTTGGCATGTCTGAGCCTTCCCCAAAGAACAGATCCCAATACGGCATCCCATCCAGCGGAAGATGAGTTTCAAAATATTTCACCACATTTTCATACAGCAGAGTTTCTTTTTCTGTAAAAGGCTCTCCCGCAGTTCTTGCATGAAGAGGCATTCCCAGAATGGCCCATGCCTGTCCCCTGGCCCAGCAGGAATGATCCGAATGTCCCTGATGCGTGGCTCCGTGATCCGGTTTTCCGGTTTCCGGATGAAAATAAAAGGTATGATAGGTGGAATAATCCTCCCTGACAATATTGCTGATCACTTTGTCATAGTGGGAATCCGCTATCCTCCGGTATGATTCTTCCCCGGTCAGCCTGTATGCCTCATAAAGAAGGGGAAGATTCATCAGGGAATCGATGATCAGGCGGTATTCCTGGTCAGCCCCCATCTTGCCCCAGGCCTGAATAAATCCGCCTTTTTCCTGAAATCTTGCGGCCAGCTCCTTTGCCGCCCAAAGAATCACCGGTTTCAGGGTTTCATCCTTCAGAACACGGTATCCCGCCACAACAGATAAGCTGTATAAAAATCCAATATCATGATGTTCCAGCACATAATGGTCTTTCAGACGCTGTTCAAAGCTTTTTATGTTTTTCACAGCGGCCTCTTTGTATTTCTCCTGCCCGCTGTATTCATAAGCAATCCAGAGCATCCCGGTCCAGAACCCGTTGGTCCAGTCATGATTGGGAGTAATCTCATATTTCCCCTCTACCGCGCATGCCGAGGGGAAGGCTTCTCCGAAACGCTCCATATTCCGATCCAGTATGTTCAGACAGCGTTCCAGCTCCTCTTTGATCCAGAGTTCCTCCTTTTCATTATGTAACGTTTTCATTCTGAATTCATCCTTTCTTTACAGAATTACAATCATTTTTACTGCATTTTATTTCCCTGCCGGATGTTTTCGTTTATTTTTCTTGCTTTTTTCCCGTTCATATATTATTGTAATACTACATGATTTTCCTTGAAGCTTCTTAAATCAGGGCAACATTTACAACCCTAACACTCCAGGAGGTGTTCACATGGGACATCGCTATTATTCAATTACAAATGCGGACGATCAGTTAGTAAACACCCGGCTGCTGTCCATCTCCTTATCGAAAGACGACGCTGATTGGCAGAATATACTCCACACCCATCAGTTTACAGAACTTTTTTATATTATAGAAGGGGAAGGGCAGTTTCTGTTCCGGGACGAAACATTTTCCTCAATCCAGAAAGGGGATCTTATCATCATACCTCCTTATACCGAGCATACCGAGCAGTCTTTTCCCGGAACTTCTTTAAAATATTATGTTCTGGCTGTTGACGGCGTTGCTTTCCAATTAAAAAACGAACAGCGCCTTTCACAGATTTTCTGTAATTTCCGTTCAAACAGCTTTATTCAGACACTGTTTGAGCAAATGTACTGCGAAGTCCGCAGCCACGACAGCCTGACGGATGCCATCTGTCAGAAGCTGCTGGAGCTTTTGATTCTCAAGATTCTTCACAGCCAGCAGGTGGATGTGGTGCCTGCCACAGCTACAAAGATGACCAAGGAATGCGCAAAGATCAAAGAATATCTGGACACCAACTATGCAGAAAATATTACGCTGGATACTCTGACCAAGCTGACCCATATGAACAAATACTACATCAGCCACTCTTTCGCGAAGTATACCGGCTTGTCCCCTATCCAGTACCTGAATGAAATTCGTCTGCAAACAGCCTGCCACCTCCTGCAAAAGACGGATTTTCCGATTGCAGACATTGCCTCAGCCACCGGATTTTCTTCTCAGTCTTATTTTACACAGGCATTTCATAAAAAACACGGCATTACTCCCATTAAGTACCGCCAGAACAGCAAAAAGGACGGCAATTCTCCCTCTTAAAATACGGGCCGGCACAGCCCTGCCATGCCAGCCCGCTATAATCCCATACTGTCCGGTTAACCTTTGACTCCGCCTCCGGTAACTCCTGAAATAATCTTCTCTGATAAGAAAATGTAAAGCAGGAAGGTCGGCAGGAATACAATGATAACCGCTGCAAACAGTCCGCCGTAGTCTCCTGAATATTTCATACCGTTGACAATCTGCAAAAGACCTACGCCAACCGGCGTCATGTCGGATGACGATGCAAAAATAAGAGCCATAAAGAACTCGTTCCATACGCTTAAGAAGTTAAAGATTGTAACTGTAATCAGCGCTGGCTGCACCAACGGCAGCATAATCTGCCAGAAGGTCTTTGCCGGCGTACATCCGTCAATGGTCGCTGCTTCTTCATAACTTTTTGATAAGCTGGCAAAGAAGTTCAGCAGGTATGTGGTAGTAAACGGCACACGCAGGAAGATATAAAGCACCATCAGAAGAATCCTGCCCTTAATATGATACTGGGCCGACAAGGAGTAAATCGGCATGATAATCATAACCTCCGGGATACTCATTGCCAGAATCAGGCTGAATTTCATGGGCTTTCCTGCCAAAAACGTGTATCTTGACAATACATAGGCAGCTGGCGCTGATATCAGGATCACACATACGCAGGTTACCACAGAATACATTAAGGAGTTCCCAAAGAATACTGAAACATTGCTGGCTGACCACGCATTTACATAGTTTTCAAAATGTATGCCTGTCGCAAACTTAAACACATTTCCAGAAAAAATCTCTCTGGATGTAGAAAGGCTGGCTGCGATAATCCAAAACAGAAATGCAGCTGTAAACATGATCCAGATCAGTACAATTGCATATCCCGGAAGAAGCGCAGCTTCTTTTTTCCAGTTTATTTTTTCCCTATACACTACTTTTTCTTTTTTCCTCATTTTATCACTCCATTCCGCCCTTAGAATTCCAAATCATCATCTTTGATTACTTTGTTCATAATAAAGTAAACAATTGCTATAAAGAGTGACAAGACAACGCCGATTGCCGCGCCGGCTCCGGCATCTCTTGTTACATTTCCGGTAGTTCCAAACACAGTGTCATACAGGTAGACTACAGGCACCACCGTAGACGCTTCTGTGTTGACCGGAGCAAACATTTTGGACCAGAGGAAGAAGGAAATACAGTTAATACTCCAAAATGTAATGTTTGTCTTAAAGATGCTGCGCAGCAGAGGCATGGTAATACTGAAAAACTGCTGTATCTTATTTGCTCCGTCAATGGTTGCCGCCTCAAAAATATCCCCCGAAATCCGTTCAATTCCGTTAATGAAAATCAGCATATAATATCCAACGGCTCCGAATACGAATGCAACGAGCATTGCCCAGAACTTCATATCCGTTCCCATCCAGTTCCTGCCTTCCAGCCCCAACGCTTCAAGAAATTTATTCAGCAAACCATATTCCTGATTGTAAATATACTGAATCCACATGGTTGCCAATGCAACTGCGCTGATGATATTCGGCATATAAATTGCGGCACGGAAAAATTTCTTAAACCGAATACCGCTGGTAAGGATCACGGCAAACAGCAGAGCGAACGACAATACCAGAATTCCTCCTACGACCCAAATCAAAAGCATATTTTTTATTGCCTGATGGAACGTAGGGCTTGAGAATATTTTCTGATAATTTGCCACTCCATTAAAAGACCATTCCGATGTACGGGCCGTAACACTTTCCACCCCGAAGAAACTCATAATCACTGTACGCATGATTGGATACAGATACATGATAAATAAACTCAAGGCGCAGGGAAGCGTAAACGCTATAATAAATAACCGATTCTTCTTTGATTTCATATTCTCATCCCACCTCTTGACAAAAATATAGTGGCGTCCATTACAGACGCCACTCTTTAACCATATACTACTTGCTTAGTATAATCCATCCAGAGCCTTTGCAAAGTCTGCACCAGTAGCAAATTTACCTTCAAATAATTGAATTACGCACTCATCGAGTTTCGGATACAAGTCAGCATTTTCTCCAATTCCCATGTTCCATGCAAGAGGAGCGGTGGTTGCTTTTAAAACTTCAACCGTACCATCCTGGGATGCCGGAGCCTGGTTTGCCGGATCTGCCGGAATCTGTCCTGCTTCATTTGCCATCTGCTGGTCGATCTCACCGGTAACAATCATCATAGCCAGGTCAAACGCTGCCTGTTTATTCTCGCAGTAATCTGTGATTGCGATGGAGTTTGCTCCTGCATATGCGCTTGCTGCAAGATCATCTTTGCCTTCTACGCCAGGATAGTTGAACAATCCCCATTCAAGCTCTACGCCTGCGGTATTGTTTACTTCTGTGGTAACATAATTCGCACAGATAATCATTGCAACCTCATCACTCATACCAATCTTATTCTGAGAGTTGGGCCATTCGTCCGGAGCGCCGTCTGCAAGATATCCGGCGTTTATAAACTCAATCATGCTGTCCGCTGCTGCTGCAACGTCTGCATTGCTGCTCCAGCCGCCTTCTTCTGACATTTCACCGATTGTCTCTTCCGGTACATAACGGGAAAGATGATAACCGAACGCAAAGGATGCATAAGCGGTGTCAAGAGCTAACGGCTGAATGCCATTCTCTTTCAAGGTCTTACATACTTCCATAAATTCCGTCCATGTAGTCGGAACTTCTACGCCAGCTTTTTCAAACAGGTCTTTCCGGTAAAAGATTCCGCCAACCTGAGGCTGTTCTGCAACAGAAGTGTACTTTTCTGATCCTGTCTTATCCTTTGCCCATGCTTTCTGCTGAGTATCAAATACCGCATAGCTCTTGTCTGCGTATCCAGCAGCCTCTGCCATCTCTGAAAGGTCTGCCACATAATCTACATAGTTCTGAGCAATTCTCTTATAATCGTCCTCAAACAGGTCGATTTTTTCTTTGGACTCTAATGCTGAGTTCAGGATGTCCTTGACGTCACGGTTTTTCCATTCAATCGTAACCTTAGCGCCAGTTTCTTCCTGGAACTTATCCACTGCTGCCTGGATTACCTTTCCCTGAGGCTCTGTGTTTGCCCACATGGACCAATATGTAAGCTCAACGCCTTCGTAATTGCTGCCGGCTGCTTCGCTGTCTCCAGCGTCCTCGCTATCCCCGGCATCCTCGCTGTCCCCGGTGTCCTCGCTATCTCCAGCGTCCTCACTTTCCTGACTGGTTTCATTGCCGCTGTCTGACTTACTGTTGCCGCCGCCTTCGTTCGTACCGCATGCTGTAAGTCCTGTAACCATTACAGCAGCCAGTAATAAACTGAGTACTTTCTTTTTCATGATCCTGTTCCTCCTTTAAATTTTGTAGACTTATTATAACACGTCTGCACAACAAGTTTCTATAAATATATTGTTCTTTTTTTTATATTTTTTGTCAATCCGTAAACAAGAATTTATAAATTTCTTTCCAAACATTGTCATATTGCACAATTATTCTTATTTTTTCTCTTTTTATAGATACTTTTTGCACTATTATATTCGAATTTCCATCCGGAAATCTTGTTTATATTTCAAGATTCCCTTCTGTTTTTCCGTAATCTATAGTCACTTTTCTTCCGTCCCGCAGCTCAAGCCGGACAGGCCCGTACCCTCCGCAGTTCTGAGGATCTGTGTATTTGATGGCTTCAACCGGGAACAGCTCTTCTTCTGTAAAATCCTCAAAAGATTCTCTTGTAATCACCTGACTCACCAGCACAAAGGGTTCGTATCCATACAGTTTTTTTCTGGAACAGGATGCGGAAATTATCATGCTCCGCTCTGCATCTGCATTGGTTTCCCGGCTGTATGTCAGGCAGAGCTTCTCCCACATGCCGTACGCAGTCATGGCCATCTGCTTTTCTCTTCCCTGGGAATCTTTTCCCTTCAGAACCACCGCCCTGGCATTGCCCCTGGCCAATTCCCGGATTTGTACATTCCCCATATCCGGAAAGCCATAGGAGCCTAGGGTGATTCTCACGCCGCCCCGGCAGGGCTTCAGCCTGATTCTGTCCGCCCGTACGATTCCTTCCGGCACCGACAGGTCTGCCAAATCTATCGCATGCATCCAGTGCAGTTCTTTGCCGCATTCATAATCAAACAGACAGCGGCGGTACAGCGCCCCGTCTTTCTCTGCGCTCCACAAAAGGGCATTGGGTCTGCACAGGATTTCTCCTCCTTTTTCCGCTATCAGATACATCTGGGATTCACACCCCGCGCCTGTAAACGCCTCCCAGGGATATTTGCTGCTGTAAGCCAGTTTGCCGTAACAGCACATGCCGCCTTCGTCTGAAACGGCCCGAACCACCTTCCCGGTCCGCAACTCTGTGGTTCCGTTATCTTTATGATTGGAAAAGTGCAGGCCGGGCCCCGCTAAAACAGTCTCTTTTGTTTCTCCCGGCTTCATCGCCGTCCAAAGGCCGTTTTCCTCTTTTGCCCTCCAAAAAGGATGCTCCTCAGGCAGCAGCAGGCATAAAAATGCCTTTCCCATCCAAAGAGGGCTTTCCGCACAGCTGTAAGACTGAATCATCGGCAGAAAGGGACGGTAAAATCCCAGAACAGGAACCCTTTCCCACAGAATATCATCCCGCCCCAGAAACTGCAGAAGGGCTCCTGAAGAAATTCTTCTGGCCAGTCCCGGATTGGCCCTGTGGTTTTTCAAAAAATAATTGCCGGTAAAAGCAGAAGTCACCGCATTCCGGTACAAGCCGCTTCTTCCCCACATATTGACCCAGCCCTTTTCATCAAACATCACCGGATAATTGTCCATCAACCGGTTGGAATGCTCTTCAAATTCAGCAGCCAGACATGGTTCTTTCTCATATCCATACCATACACACCAAAGAGGCGCATACAGTTGGAATGCCCATACCGAGTAATAGTCAAAGGAATTGCCGTCCCGATACCAGCCGTCGCCGCTGTAATAGTTTAAGATTGCCGCTGCGTGATGCCGCATCATATCCTCGTCGATGTCCTGCCCGTTCATCCACAGAAAGGCAAGGGACAGCATATTAAACATCCGCCAGTTATGGGGCACGGTTGCCTTGTCTGCATATCCTCCGATGAAATCAAGGATAACCTGCCTCTCTGATTCTTCATAGTCGTCCCAAATTACAGCTCTGCAGGCCCACAGGCAGATGACAAGGGCGCAGGTTTCCACCGTCTGCTGATATAAGTTCAGCGGTTCCCGCTCCCCTTCGAGCCGGCACAGCTCCTCATAACCCAAAACATAATTCTCCGCTCCCGGCGTACATGCTTCCAATGCCTGCTTCTTATAATACTCTCTTAAAGGAAGCCCCCCGGCCGTCACCTCCGGATCTTCCGCAAGAAGGGGCGCCGCCAGAAAAAAGCTTCTGGCAAGCCCTTCGAACATCTCCGCTTTCTTTTTCCATTCCGGCGAAGCTTCATTTGGATAGGTGACTTCTTTCTCATATCTGGGCACAAGCACTGGGGAGCTGATATCCCTGATATGGCAAAATACCCCGTCTAAGAGGTATTTTGCCGCGTCTTTCCAGTGTTTTCTTGTCATGCCCGTGTAGGGGCTTCGTTCATAATCCGGCTCTTTTGGCACAAATCTCTGATTCACCGATTATTCTCCCACAATCTCTTTTACCGCCGCCGCAATTTTCTCACATTTGCAGTTGGCATAAAACAGTTCTTTGAATTTCTCTCCGCTTAAAGCTCCTTTTACAAGCTCCTGATCCAGTTCTTTCAGTATCTCTGTCAGTTCGCGGTATGTAACTTTCTTCACTTCATCCAGAATGCGTTTGTTTCTCTGCTCCGGAACGGCTCTCTCCCTGGGGTATCCCTGTCCGCCTTCTTCTGCGTACAATTTTTCAAAAATATATTCCAGATTCAAATCGCCGCCCCAGCCGTAGCCTTTCGCAAAAGGCAGGGCAATTGCATTTCCGTCATTAATCTGCGCAAAGGTATAGGCGTCCAGCGGATCTTGCACATGGCCGCAGATGACCCCCGGAAAAGAATTGCAGGCAAGCATTGCCCCTTCTCCGGTTCCGCAGCCTGTGATTACATAATCGGCTGCTTTGGAATTCAGAAGGACCGCCGCCAAAATGCCAATCTGCACATAGGTCAGCTGATTCTCGTCCTCAGGAGTGTACATTCCGTAATTGAATACCTCGTGTCCCATAGACTCTGCCACTTTTTTCAGTGAATTTAAAATCACGGCATTTTTAGCCGCCTGACTGTTTTCATTTATTAACGCAATTTTCATGATTCTGTTTCCTCCCTGTCAATGTTTTCAGAAATAGCCGATTTTTCTTTTTCCAGGCCTTTACATCAAATCCTGCATCGCTATGCCGTCCATATCGTCAAAATCCTGATTTTCTCCTACCATTCCCCAGATAAAGGTATAGTTTCTGGAGCCGCTTCCGGAATGAATGGACCAGCTGGGGGAAATCACCGCCTGCTCATTTCTCACTATAATGTGTCTGGTTTCCGAGGGCTCGCCCATATAGTGCATCACAAACGCGTCCTCTGGCAATTCAAAATACATATAAACTTCCATTCTTCTGTCATGGGTATGGGAGGGCATCGTATTCCATACGCTTCCCGGTTCCAGGCTTGTCATTCCCATTTCAAGCTGGCAGCTTTCCACCTGTCCCGGAAGGATATATTTGCAGATAGTGCGGTGGTTGGAATCCTCAAGACTTCCCAGCTCCACTTTATTCTCATCCTTGATAATTACAACGCCTTCTTCCGGCTCCCCTTCCCGCTTAATCAAAACAGTGGGATATGCCATATGGGCCGGTGCGCTGTTCAGATAGAATTTCGCCGGTTTTTCCGGATCTGCGCTTGCAAAGGAAATTTCTTTCGCGCCTTTTCCAATGTACATACCCTGCTTATGTTCAACGGTATAGACTTTCCCGTCTACGATAATGCTTCCGGCCCCTCCAATATTAATCACGCCAAGCTCGCGTCTTTCCAGAAAATATTTTGCCCGAAGCTCTTCTCCGGCCTCCAGCTTCAGTTCCTTTTTCACCGGCATTGCTCCGCCTGTAATAATCCGGTCGATATGGCTGTACACCAGTTTCATATCATCTTCAAAAAAAAGCTGCGGAATCAGAAATTCTTCTCTCAGTCTCTGGGTTGTGTAATGTTTTACGTCTCTGGGGGACGCCGCTGTTCTCAGTTCCATACTGTAAAACCATCCTTTCTTCCATATTCGATACTTGAAAACATGCTTTTGGTCAAATTATTTGACTCACGGTATAATAATTTTATTATAGCTTTTTTTTCGGGGAAAAAATATCTCTCTTTTGCTCTCTTTTTTAGATTTCCACAGATTTCTTTACCAAAAGGCTGTCTGCATTCATGCTTCAACGGCAAAAAATTTCTCCCTTCTGCAGGGAACCAATATTCCATGCAAAAAGGAGAAATCCTGTTGAAAAGCGCAGTCTCTTTGCCTTCTGTTATTTTCCCGGAATCATACGGGCAATTCTTCCGGCAAATTCATTAAAGTTCTGTGTCTGCAGAACAATTCTTCCCGGCCCGGTCAGCTTCGTCAGGAACAATCCCTCGCCGCCGAAGAAAATATTTTTAAGGCCCTTTACCGTTTCCACTTCATATTTTACAGTTTTTTCAAAGGCAACCACATTACCGGTATCCACTTTAATCACTTCTCCCGGCGCAAGCTGCTTCTCTACTTTATTTCCGTCAATTTCCAGAAACACCATTCCCTTGCCGGAAATATCCTGCAGGATAAATCCTTCTCCGCCGAAAAATCCGGCGGACATTTTCTTGGTAAGGGCAACGCTCAGATTCACTGTTTCCTCCGCGCACAGGAAGGCGCCTTTCTGGCAGATCATTCCTCCGCAGGCTCCCACATCCACAGGAAGAACTTCTCCGGCCACAGTGGACGCAAAAGCAATCATGCTTCCGGGACGTTCTGCTTTATAGGTAGCCATAAACAGAGATTCTCCGGAAAACATTCTTCCGATGCTCTTCCCCAGACCTCCTCTCATATTAGAATCCATGGACACGCCTTCTGACATCCACGCCATTCCTCCGGACTGGGTATACATGGTTTCCCCCGCTGCATCAAATACAACTTCCACTGCCGGCATAGTATCACCGATTACCTGATATCTCATAACTTCTTCTCCTTTGATATAATTATAGTTTGTAAGTTTATGTCAATCCGTTTTACCGGATAGCCACCCTTTTATATGTATTGCTCCATTCCTTCCGTTGTGTGCCGAATCATGGAAATGGCTTCCCTGGTCTGCTCTGCAACTTCCATATTCTTTTCACTGAGTTGGTTCGCCTGCTCTGCACTGGCGGTTACTTGTTCCGTGGTAGCGGATAAGTGAGCGATATTTTCTACAATTCTGTTGTTAGATTCTGACAGATTGCCGATTCTGTAATCAATCTCCTGAATATCGCTAATCAATTCTGATATATTCTGATCCAGTTTGCCGAAGCTGTCTGCCGCAGTGCGGATCATTTCATTCTGGTTGGCTGTGGCTCCCACAGAGTTTTCCACAGAATGCACCACTTCACTGGCGTTCTCATTCAGTTCATTTACAATTTTTGTAATATCTTCAGTAGATGCTTTGGTCTGTTCTGACAACTGGCGGATCTGATCTGCCACTACTGCAAATCCCCGGCCTGCTTCGCCTGCCCGGGCGCTTTCAATGGACGCATTCAGCGCCAGGAGATTGGTCTGGCTGGAAATATCCAGAATCATTCCCGCAATTTCCTCCACCGCCTTCGTCCGGTTCTGCAGTTTGCCCATGGAATCTGTTACCTGCTCATTGGTAGCGGCAATCTGGGCGGCATGCAGCTTCAGCTTCTCCATGATCTGCATATTTTCCTGAATGCTGATATTGGACGCTCTGGCAATATCCACCATCTGACTGGAACGGCTTCTGGTTTCCTCAATGGATTCCTGAATGCTCTGGGTCATAATGCTCTGCTCTGAGATATTTTCCGCCGTGGTATTGGCCGCCGCCGAAATCTCCTGCATGCTTCGCGCCACCGTCTGGGTGGAATCCACCAGTTCGCCCACCAGTCCCGTGCTTTTATCAGATTCTTCCTTCACTGTCTTGGAAATAGTAATGATATCCGTAAGCATCACCGTCTGCTTTCCATTCTGCTCTTCAATGGCCCCCTGGGCATGATCGCTGAATGTCTGGGAAATGCTTCCCACCCTGGCAAGGATTAAAAAGATACTGTAGCAAATAACAGTCATGCAGATAGAATCCGGCTCCATAATCATAATATTCTTCGCCAGTCTGATTGCACCTTCCATGGCATAGAGAACTGCATAGGCAGCGGCAAGCCTGTTGCAGAATTTCTTATCATAATAAGGCACTGCCACGGCAAGCATTCCAATCAGAGTAACGTCAATGAATTTCGCATCTGTCTGGGCTGCCAGCATCAGGAATTCAAAACCAATTTCAATGGCAATTACCAGCCTCAGAAGAGAGCCCGCTTTATTCCGGCTATAGATCGCAAAATTCACTGCTGCTGCAAGTACAGCAACGATTGTATTTGCATATACTGTAACCGGATTAATGTTGTGTGCCATCAATTGCATCCACAGATAGGCCACCACAATCAGTAATGCGGCAAATACGGTGATCAGGTTAAACCGGTTCATTCTCCGGTATCGTTCTTCTTTCTTTCGGTACTTAAACTTTTCTTCTCCCATCCACTCTTCCTCCATTATTAATCCAATTTTACTTATTATAATACATAAACAGCATTTCAGCCACACAAATTTATACAATTATTTTAATTTCTGAAAAGCTTCCTCCATATTATATGCCGCCATGTATTGACCCCTGTCGGGAAAAATGCTAATATGAACGTACGTTACATATTTAACAATCTATTTATCTCAGGGAGGTTTGAACCATGGATTACACACAGGAATATGCGCAGAAGCTTGTAACTGCCGAAGAAGCTGTAAAAATTGTTGAATCCGGCGATTGGATAGATTACGGATGGTGCAACGCCACGCCGGATCTTCTGGATCGGGCGCTGGCAGAACGCACAGAGGAACTGCATGACATCAATCTTCGGGGCGGCATTCTCTTAAAGCCCCTGGCAATCTTTGAACGTGAAGACGCCGGAGAACATTTTACCTGGAATTCCTGGCACATGTCCGGAATTGAACGGAAGCTGATCAACCGGGGATGCGCTTACTATGCGCCTATCCGTTATTCAGAACTGCCCCGTTATTACAGGGATTTATCTGTGAAAAACAACGTTGCCATGTTCCAGGTTGCGCCAATGGACAAGCATGGATTCTTTAACTTCGGGCCGAATGCTTCCCATATGGCTGCAGTCTGCGAAACATCTGCAAAGATTATCGTAGAAGTTAATGAGAATATGCCCCGCTGTCTGGGCGGATTTGAAAACGGCGTGCACATTTCCGATGTGGATTTCATTGTGGAAGGGGAGAATCCGCCCATCGGAGAACTGGGAGCCGGCGGTCCTGCCACTGACGTAGATAAAGCAGTAGCCAAACTGATTGTGGAAGAAATTCCAAACGGCGCATGCCTGCAGCTGGGCATTGGCGGCATGCCCAATGCAGTAGGTTCCCTGATTGCGGAATCTGATTTAAAAGATCTGGGCGTTCATACAGAAATGTATGTGGATGCCTTTGTTGATATTGCAAAAGCAGGAAAAATCAACGGCTCCAGGAAAAATATTGACCGGTTCCGCCAGGCTTATGCATTCGGCGCAGGAACCAAGAAAATGTACGACTATCTGGACGACAATCCAGAACTGTTAAGCGCGCCTGTAAGCTATACCAACGATATCCGTTCCATTTCCGCACTGGATAATTTCATGTCCATCAACAATGCGGTGGACATTGACCTGTTCGGCCAGGTAAGCTCTGAATCCTCAGGAATCAAGCATATCAGCGGCGCCGGCGGACAGCTTGACTTTGTACTGGGCGCATACCTTTCCAACGGCGGCAAGAGCTTCATCTGCTGTTCTTCCACCTTCAAAACCAAAGACGGCCAGTTAAAATCCAGAATTCTGCCCACCCTGCATCCAGGCTCCATTGTCACTGACACCCGCGCCAACATTCACTTCCTTGTGACAGAATACGGCAAGGTGAACCTGAAGGGATTATCTGCATGGCAGAAATGCGAGGCCATTATCTCCGTGGCCCATCCGGATTTCCGGGATGAACTGATTGAAGAAGCAGAGAAAATGCACATCTGGAGAAGAAGCAATAAATAGCACTCTGTTCTGCGCTGAAGTCAGACACAGAATTTCTCTTTGCTGAAAAAGGGGCTGTCGGGAAACAGCAATTTTTCACAATATATAGCTGCGGCTTCTAAGAACTTGCAACTATATATTGTGTATAAATTCCGTTTTCCGACAGCCCCTTTCAATTGCCCTTTCCTTCTATTCCGTATAAAAACGGTAAATGGTTTTCGTGGTGAAAATTTCTCCTGCCGGCACAAGGGAAGAGGGGAAATTCTTCTGATTTACCGCATCGGGATAAAACTGGGCTTCCAGACAGAACCCGCATCTGTCACAGTAAGCCGCCCCGCCTTTTCCGGTCTGATCGCCGATAAAGTTTCCTGCATAAAACTGTACGCCGCAGCACTCGGTAGAAGCCTCCATGGCAATGCCGGTTTCTTTGCAGCAGGCCCTCGCCATTACTTTCATCTCTCCCGGCGCTTCGCTGAGCACGTAATTATGATCAAAACCGCCGGCAAATGCAATCTGTTCAAACTCCGCTCCAATGTCCCGCCCGATGACTTTCCTGGTTCTGAAATCCATGGGCGTTCCCGCCACCGGCGCAACCTCCCCGGTGGGAATGGCTCCCCGGTCTCTGACCGGAGTGTAGGCTTCGGCCAAAATCTGCAGCTCCTGATTCTCCACAGAACCGCTGTCATGGCCCCCCAGGTTAAAATAAGAATGATTGGTAAAATTCATAATCGTTGTTTTATCCGCTTTTCCCTGATAGGAAATCTCCACCCCATGTTCCTCTGTCAGCGTATAGGTAACCTCCACTTCCAGATTTCCCGGAAATCCCTGCTCTTCTTCTGTGCTCAGATGATAAAAGGTAATACTGTTATCTGTATGTGCCTTTACTTTCCACAGCACTCCTTCAAAGCCGTTGGGGCCGCTGTGCAGGTTATGGCCGCTTTGGTTGGCTGCGAGCTGATACTCCCTGCCCTCTATCACAACCTTGGCGCTGTCAATACGGTTTCCGTTTCTTCCCACCGTCGCGCCGAAATAACAGGTATGGCTCTCATATTCCGCCGCCGTATCGTATCCAAGCACCACATCCCGCATCGCGCCTTCCCGGTCCGGCACCAGCAGAGACACCAGTGTTGCGCCGTGATCGGACACCTTCATCACTCCATGGTTTGAATTCTCAAATATGTACAGTGACGTTTCTTCGCCGTTACGATTTTTTCCAAAAGATACTGTCTGCATAGTAATTCCTCCTCCATTTTAAACAGGCAGTGATTTTCCGCCCATGATACACCGTTTATTTCATAGAATCCGCAATCAGTTTATCTGATTTCAAAATATGGTTAGACAGCCATCCAAACAGAAATTCCACCAGTTCTTCCAGATATTCCTGCTGATTCTGATCCACCTGATCCAAATCGATTTCTTCTAATTTGGAAATAAACGCCTGATGGGCCATTTTCTGCGCCTTTATCCCCGGATACTGAATGCTTTCCATAAACTCTTCTTCATCCTGAAAATGTTCACTGGTATAATTCTTCAGCTTTTCCAGAAGCCCCACAATCTCATCGTATTTATCATGGAGAAGCTCCGCCTTCACCAGTTTGTCTGCATCCCCGATAATTTCAAACAATGTCTCATGCTCTCCGTCAATCAGCGGAATTCCCGTCATATATTTTTCTGTAAATACACAGGGGTCCTCATTTTCTCTCCACTCTTCTAAAGAAGGCATTTTTCCAATCAGGATATCACTGCTTAAAATATGATGATACAGCCAGCGCACCAGATACTCCAGCAACTCCTCAAGCATGTCATGCTGCCGCTCCAGTTCATCAATATTGGAGAAATCCAGTATATTGATTTTTTCCCGAAATGCAGTATGCTGTTTCTTCTGCCGCTCCAGTTCCGGATCATTGATGGCCGCCATATGCGCTTCCTCATTAAAAAAATGCGTATCCGCATAGCTTTTTAATTCTTCCATCACTTCCCGCACCTGATGATATTTATCCTGAAGCAAATCATTGTGCAATAAGTCCATAGTCTGATTGATCAGCTCAAACAGCTTTTCATGTTCTCTATCAACCTGTTCGATTCCTGTCAGACAATCCTCTGTAAATTTGTACATGTTCTGTCTCCTTCCTAATATCCGCCGGGCATATCCTTAATATATGCCTGCTGAATATGTTCTATTATACCATACCTTTCCAAAAAAGAAACAAAATCTGCTTTAATTTCAGTTCTGCGCCTTCCGGCGCCGCCGGGCAATATTTACTTGACTGACTGAGAGCAAAAGCATATAATGTGCCATAAGAAACCATTACAGAAGCGCCTAACGGCAAACGAATCAGAACAAAATTTTATTTCCAGAAAGGACAAAATATTATGGCAGGAATCAATCCTACACAGCTTTTTCAATTAATGGGAGCCTGGCAGAAGTTCACTGCAAACCATCCCAAGTTCCCCAAATTTCTCAAGGCAGTGGCCGCAGAAGGCATTCAGGAACATACAATTATTGAAGTCAGCGTCACCACGCCGGAGGGCAAAACTTACTGTTCCAATTTAAAAATCACCCAGGATGATCTGGATTTACTGGAACAGTTCAAGCATATTTCATAATTTAAAAACAGGCTGTCCCGGAAAGGAACTATCGAGGATATGGACGTTTATTCTTCTGAAAACGCCATATCCTGTTTTTATTCCTTCCCGGGACATCCTGTGTTATCTTCTATTTTCTGCCGCAGCACTGTTTGTATTTCTTGCCGCTTCCGCAGGGGCAGGGATCATTGGGATATACCTTGGCATTCTCCCGCTTCTTTGGCCCTTTCTGCAAAGTGTCATCCCGGTTGGTTCCGGTTACCTTCGCCACCTGCTCACGTTCTACCTTCTGTTCAATTCTCACATGGAACAAAAGGCGCACGGTATCTTCCTGAATATTGGCAATCATGCCGTCAAACATGTCATAGCCGCTCATTTTATATTCTACCAGAGGATCACGCTGACCGTATGCCTGCAGGCCGATGCCCTGGCGAAGCTGATCCATATCGTCAATATGGTCCATCCACTTCCGGTCAATGACTTTTAACAGCACCATGCGCTCTAACTCACGCACTGCCTCCGGCTCCGGAAACTCCGCTTCTTTCATCTCATAAGCTTTCACAGCCTGTTCTTTCAAACGGTGCTTTAACTCATTGGCCTGAATTCCCCTCACATCTTCCGGCATCACCGGCTTTAAGGGAATAATCGGAATCAAAAGCTGATTCAATTCATTCAGATCCCATTCTCCGCTGTCCTGGTCTGCAGAAATACAGGTATCCACTGTATTCTCCACCCGATCCGTAATCATTTTATAGATGACATCCCGCATGCTCTCTCCGTCTAACACACGGCGGCGCTCCGCATAAATAATCTCCCTCTGCTCGTTCATAACCTGGTCATACTCCAGCAGATTCTTACGGATTCCGAAGTTATTGCTCTCAATCTTCATCTGAGCTTTCTCAATGGCGCTGGTAAGCATCTTGTGCTGAATCTGTTCATTCTCCGGCACGCCCAGAGCATTGAACATGCCCATCAGCTTCTCAGAACCAAACAGACGCATCAGATCGTCCTCCAGGGAGATGAAAAACTGGGATTCTCCCGGATCTCCCTGCCGTCCGGAACGTCCCCGGAGCTGATTGTCAATACGCCTGGATTCATGACGTTCCGTACCGATAATCTTCAGTCCCCCGGCAGCCTTAGCGTCCTCATCCAGCTTAATGTCCGTACCGCGGCCTGCCATATTGGTGGCAATGGTAACAGCCCCGTGCTGTCCTGCCTCCGCCACAATCTCAGCTTCCAGTTCATGGAACTTAGCGTTCAGAACCTTATGGGGAATGCCCCTCTTTTTCAGCATTCCGCTGATTAATTCTGAAGTTTCAATGGTAATGGTTCCCACCAGAACCGGCTGCCCTTTTGCATGGGCTATTTCAATTTCTTCCACTACTGCATGGAATTTCTCTTTCTTCGTCTTATATACGGCATCCTGCAAATCCTTCCGGATTACCGGCATATTGGTGGGAATCTCAATTACGTCCATCCCGTAAATATCACGGAATTCTTTTTCCTCCGTCAATGCCGTACCGGTCATGCCCGCCTTCTTATTATATTTATTAAAGAAATTCTGGAATGTAATATTGGCAAGGGTTCTGCTCTCCCGCTTTACCTTTACATGCTCTTTCGCTTCAATGGCCTGATGCAGACCGTCAGAATAACGTCTGCCGGGCATAATACGTCCGGTAAATTCATCTACAATCAGCACCTTCTCATCCTGAACCACGTAATCCTGATCCCGGAACATCAGATTGTGAGCCCTCAGCGCAAGGATTACATTGTGCTGAATCTCCAGATTCTCCGCATCGGCAAGATTCTCAATCCGGAAAAACCGCTCTACCTTCTTCACGCCTTCCGCCGTAAGATTTACCACTTTGTCTTTTTCATTGACAATGAAATCTCCCGTTTCTTCCTGCTCCACCCCCATCAGGGCGTCCATCTTGGAGAATTCCGGCATGTCCTCTCCCCGGACTAACTGCCTTGCCAGAATATCGCAGGCTTCATACAAACTGGTGGATTTCCCGCTCTGACCGGAAATAATCAGCGGGGTGCGGGCTTCATCAATCAATACGGAGTCCACCTCGTCGATGATGGCATAATGTAACTCACGCTGTACCAGCTGTTCCTTGTAGATCACCATATTGTCACGAAGGTAGTCAAATCCCAGCTCATTGTTGGTAACATACGTAATATCGCAATTGTAAGCTTCCCGCCGTTCATCGTTATCCATGGAATTCAGCACCACGCCTACGGTCAGGCCCAGAAACTCATGTACTTTTCCCATCCACTCCGCATCGCGGTGGGCCAGATAATCATTGACTGTAACTACGTGGACGCCTTTCCCTTCCAGCGCATTCAGATAAGCCGGCAGGGTGGATACCAGTGTTTTTCCTTCACCGGTTTTCATCTCCGCAATACGGCCCTGATGGAGAATCACACCGCCGATCAGCTGCACGCGGTAGTGCTCCATTCCAAGGGTTCGCCTTGCCGCTTCCCGTACGACTGCATAAGCTTCCGGAAGAATTCCGTCCAGAGTCTCCCCTTCTTCCAGTCTCTTTTTGAACTCCTTCGTCTTACCTTTCAATTCCTCATCGGGCATCTCCATCATTGCCGGGCGGTAGGATTCAATCTTATCTATCATAGAATTAATCCTCTTCAGTTCCCGTTCGCTGTGAGTCCCGAATACTTTATTCATAATACCCATATACTATGCTCCTGTTTTCATTTCAGCAGAAAAACCGCCGTCGATTCTATTCTGTTTATAGCGGACAACTTCTTATATTGTACCACTGAATGATTTGATTCACAATACTTAATCCCATGAACGATTTATGAATTTTTTATGAAATCCACTTTTCCTGGGGCTGCTTTTATGCTATACTTTCTGTATTCTTTATGGATACTCCAAATAAATTTCTACAATTCTTACTGCAAAAGGAGAGAAAAAATGAGCTATGTTTATAAAACCAGAGGAACCTGCTCCACAATGATTGAGGTTGAATTAGAAGGCAATGTTGTCAAGGATGTGAAATTCACCGGCGGATGCAACGGCAACCTGAAAGCCATCCCCAAGCTGGTGGAAGGTCTTACGGTAGACCAGGTGGAGGAAAAAATCGGCGGCATTTCCTGCAACGGCCGGCCAACCTCCTGCGGAGATCAGCTTGCCAAAGCCTGCCGCGCAGCTTATGAAGCATCTCTGGGCTAAAGTACAGAACAGGGGCTGACTGATATCCCCTGTTCTTTTTTTGCAGTTTAAATTTTCAGAATATTTTGCAGCTTATTTATACATTTCCAATTATAAGCATGTTTAATATAAATTTTTGAAAATAATTGTTGACATTTCAAGTTTTATTAGATATAATAAACTCAACAAAACAAAAGAAACACAACTTCAAGAAAAGGAGGTACAGACCCTTGGGAAAGACATGAAACATCTCTTAATCTAAGAAAGCGAGGTACGGACCACCAAAATATTAAGTGAACTGCCCTCAAATCGACATCATTGTACAGACTTGAATCAGAATTAAATTTTCTTCGTAAGAGAATTTTGAAACTGCAGGGAACGGAAGCTGAATTTTGAAACAGTGAAATTTCTTAGATGCTTAGGCGGAAGTTACATTTTCGGAATGGGAAATTATAATAAGGTTATTATCCTTTCGCAGTATTTGAAGTTTAATATTCGCAGACGTGATAACATCCGACCTTATAACATCCGACCTTATATTTTCGGAATGGGAAGATGGAAGCATCTCCAGTAGCAGATATTAAGTTTTCTGATAAGGAATTTAAGTAAGTTTTTAGCAGATGGATAAGTTCAGAACAGAGTAATTTAATATCACTCAGAAATCAGGATGATTTTCAAAAGAAGCCCTGAATCAGCAATCAAAAGAAAACAGTGTATGATATTCCAGTAAGATACGTTGATTATATGGATACATACCATCGCATTCAGAGGTAGCAAAATTTCCGAAGGAATGAATCAGGATTTCAGAAAGAATGAGGTAAAAGTCCCATGGACAGCATAGTATAGAAGGCTGCATCAGATGAAATTGATATCGGTGCAGCCTTTTAATTGTGTACTTTTTTCGCTATAGTATTAGTATGCTTTTCCCCAGTAAATCAATTTATGGGCAGGTTTTCCGCAGCATACGCACACATCAGAAACTGCCTGCTGATCTTCTAACGGCATACATCTGGAGGTGGCTGTGGTGTCCTCTTTAATTTTATTCTCACATTCCACATCCCCGCACCACATGGCGCGGATAAATCCAGGTTTGTGTTCTACCGCATCTTTAAATTCCTCATAAGAAGTTACGTCTGTAATATGAGATTCCTGATGTTTTTTTGCCCGCTCGAACATTTCCTTCTGGATGGTCTGAAGCAGCTCCGCCGCGGTTTGGGCAGCTTCGGCTATCGGACACTCTGTTTTCTCCCTGGTATCCCGGCGCACCAACACACATTTTCCTGCTTCTATATCCTTAGGCCCAAGCTCCACGCGGATTGGAATTCCCCTCATTTCCTGCTCTGAAAATTTCCATCCGGGGCTCTTATCACTGTCATCCATTTTCACCCGGATTCCTGCCTGAGTCAGCATATCCTTCAATTCTGATGCTTTGTCCAGAACTCCCTCCTTATGCTGCTGAATGGGGATAACCATAACCTGAACCGGCGCAATGGCAGGAGGCAGCACAAGGCCGGAATCATCTCCGTGCACCATAATAATCGCCCCAATCAGGCGGGTCGTCATTCCCCAGGAAGTCTGGTGAACATACTGCAGCTTATTATCTTTATCTGTATACTGAATGCCGAAGGCTTTTGCAAAACCGTCCCCAAAATTGTGACTGGTGCCGGACTGCAAAGCTTTGCCGTCATGCATCAATGCTTCAATGGTATAGGTGGCTTCTGCCCCTGCAAATTTCTCTTTGTCTGTTTTCTTTCCCCGGATCACTGGCATTGCCAGCACTTCTTCACAGAAATCTGCATACAGATGCAGCATCTGTTGGGTTCTCTCCTCTGCTTCCCCCGCAGTCGCATGGGCGGTATGCCCTTCCTGCCACAGAAATTCCCTGGAGCGCAGAAACGGCCTTGTTTCTTTCTCCCAACGAACCACCGAGCACCACTGGTTATAACATTTGGGCAAATCCCGGTAAGATTGAATGTCATTGGCATAAAAATCACAGAATAACGTCTCCGAGGTAGGTCTGACGCACATCCGCTCCTGCAGGGGATTCAGGCCGCCATGGGTTACCCACGCCACTTCCGGCGCAAACCCTTCCACATGATCTTTCTCTTTCTGCAGCAAACTTTCCGGAATAAACATGGGCATGTATACATTTTCCACCCCGGTTTCCTTAAACCTGCGATCCAATTCCTTTTGAATATTTTCCCAGATGGCATAGCCTGCCGGTTTAATTACCATGCATCCCTTCACACTGGAATAATCAATTAATTCTGCTTTTTTCACCACGTCTGTGTACCACTGTGCAAAATCCACATCCATGGATGTTATGGCTTCCACTAATTTTTTGTCTTTTGCCATAATTCCTTCCTCCTTTACTGATAGTTCTGTACCGAATCTTCCTCAATATGCAAAAAGCCGGACATCCAAATCCCAATAGGGACCGGACATCCGGCGGTACCACCCTGATTAACAACTTCACGTTATTCTCTCAACTGCCTTAACGCGGCTTCACGTCGTATTCTCATACGCGGCTCCAAGGCGGGTTCCAGATATTTGTATGGGAAATCTCTCACCGTTGATTTCTTCTCTGTGCATCTTCCTGTCTGTACTGATCCTTTTCTTCGCCAGTTTTCCATCTCATATTACCGCATTCAGGCATCCCTGCGCTTATGGATATTCTAAGACAATTGCCCGGGATTGTCAAGCAAAGTTTCATAATAGATTTCTTTGATAAGGATGTAGGTAAGAGGGCCTAGGGCAAATCCCCACAAGCCATAAATCTTTAATCCCACATACATGCTCACAATCACCGCCAAAGGATGCATTCCCAGTTTATTTCCCAGCAGTTTCGGCTCTAAAATCTCACGCATCAGGCTGCATACCGTGTAAATAATAGTATATATGGCCGCCAGCATATACCTTCCCTGGATCAGTTCAATAATGGCCCAGGGCACAAAAATGGTGCCGGTTCCCAGAAATGGCATGGCGTCGCAGATTCCGATTCCGCACCCGGTCAGCAGCGCATATTCGTTTCCGGAAAAAAACAGTCCCAATACACAGATCACAGTGATAATGCACATAATGATAATCTGGGATTTGATATAGGCCCCGCCGGCCTCATACGTTCTGCGGCAGATTTTCAGCGCCATATTTCCCACCGGATGATGCTCCAGGGTTTCTCGCATTTTCCCGTAATCCTTCAGAATCAAAATCGTGCTGATCACCACAATAAAGCAGACGCCCAGAAATACAAACATATTTTTTGCATACAAAATGGTGCCGGACATAACAGTGGGAACCGCATTGGTTTTCATCCGGTTCATCATTTCCGGTATCTGCTTCTGCACGCCGTCCTGAATCATCTCCGCCTTTATTCCGGTAATGTTTTCAATCTGAAAGCAGCATTCCCGCCATAATTCTCCCGCCTGCTTTTTATACAGCTCCAGATTATCTATCACATTCTTAATCTGAACCGCCAGTGTTTTCACAAAAAAGTACAGTGCCAGGCCAAGCAGCAGCAACAGCAGTCCCACAAGCAGGGAGGACCAGACGCTTCTTTTCAGTTTTAATTTATTCTCCAGTTTTTCCACAAGCGGATTCAGGAGCTTTGCCAGTAAAAATGCCGTTAAAAAGGGAATTACCAACGGAAACAGCCAACGGATGCTGACATAGACCAAAACGGTAATTCCCAGAATTCTCACTATTCTCCGCATGCTTTCTTTCGCTTCTCT
The DNA here is from genome assembly GCA_910575555.1 of Lachnospiraceae bacterium. GTDB lineage: Bacteria > Bacillota > Clostridia > Lachnospirales > Lachnospiraceae > Petralouisia. The sequence goes on from CAJTFX010000014.1 coordinate 93,900, forward strand.
GTTCATGAAATCAGTATGCGGCGTTTTCTGCTTTTTATGCCGGAAAAATCTGTCTGCCCCGGCAAAAATTTCACTCTTTGAATTCCATAAATATTTTCTTTCCGGCAAAGATTTCACTCTTTGAATTCCATAAATAATTTGCCTTCCGGATCTGCGGCAAATTCCATCCATTCTCCGGTTTTCGGATGCCGAAAAGAGGTGCGGACGGAGCACAACCCCACGGGCATATAGCCCTTCGGGCAATTCTGATTATATTTCTTATCTCCCACCAGCGGATGTCCTGCATGGGCCATCTGCACCCGGATCTGATGATGCCGCCCGGTATCCAGCCAGATACGCAGAAGGCTGACGCTGTCGCTTTGGCATGAAGTCTCAAAAATACCGGCGGACTGTTCTGATTTTAAAATAACTTTCTCCACTTCATAAGAAAGTCTGGCGGCTTTTGCGCCTTTCGTCCCCTTAGGAACCACCTGAGAAGTATTATTCTTTCCATCCTTTAAAAGATAATCCTCCAAATGCCCTGTTTTTTCCGGAAATTGTCCTTCTGCCAAAGCAAGGTATTGTTTCTCCACGCTCTTTTCCTGCACCTGACGGCTCAGAATTGCTGCTGCCCGGGCATTTCTTGCAAATACCATAATCCCTTCCACCGGCTGATCCAGACGGCGGATCACATAAATTTCCGCAGCTTCTCCCTGATCCGCCAAATAATTGCGCAGCATACTGACCATATCCTGCTGTCTTGTCCTGGCAGTCTGCACAGGAACGCCGGGCATCTTGTGGCAGACAATTATTTCACTGTCCTCATAAATAATTTTCATCATACTTTAAACCGGTAACCTACGCCCCAGATGGTCTCAATGTACTGGGGTTTGGTGGTGCTGAGTTCGATTTTCTCACGGATTTTCTTAATGTGCACAGTAACAGTGGCAATGTCGCCCACCGATTCCAGGTCCCAAATCTGGCTGAACAGTTCTTCCTTGGAAAAAACCCGGTTGGGATTCTGAGCTAAAAAAGTCAGCAAATCAAATTCTTTCGTGGTAAACTGCTTCTCTTCTTCATTTACCCAGACACGTCTTGCGGTTTTGTCTATCTTCAGGCCCCGGATTTCAATGACGTCGTTTTCCTGGACGCTGCTGTTGATCAGACGTTCATACCGGGAAAGATGCGCTTTCACCCTTGCCACCAGCTCGCTGGGAGAAAAAGGCTTCGTGATATAATCGTCCGCCCCAAGCCCCAGACCGCGGATTTTGTCGATATCATCTTTCTTGGCTGACACCATCAGAATGGGAGTATTCTTATTCTCCCGGATTTTCTTGCAGATTTCAAACCCATCTACTCCCGGCAGCATTAAATCCAGAATAAACATATCGAATTCTTCGCTCAGCGCCCTTGCAAGTCCCTGATTGCCGTTATTTTCAATTTCCACACGAAAGCCGCTTAATTCCAGATAGTCCTTTTCCAAATCAGCAATCGCCACTTCATCTTCGATAATCAATACTTTACTCAACTTATTACCTCCTGATATTTCCGGATCACAAAATACATAATGGTTCCGGTCTCTTCTTTACTGTTCGCCCAAATCTTTCCTCCGTGGTCTTCGATAATTTTCTTCACAATGGACAGTCCGATGCCGCTGCCTCCGGTGGCTGAATTCCGGGACGCGTCCGTGCGGTAAAACCGGTCAAAAATATAGGGCAGATCTTTGGCCGCAATGCCCTTTCCATTATCCTCAATTTCAACCTGGATAAAATCTCCCACATCACGGATTCGGATATTGATAAATCCCTGTTCTTTGTCCAGGTACTTGACGGAATTCCCAATAATATTGTTAATCACGCGCCGAAGCTGCTCCGGATCTGCGATAATCAGCACGTCTTTCTCCGCATAATTGATATAATTAAGCTTTATGTTCTTAGCCTCCAGATCCAGGCCCACTTCCTCCACACAGTCGTCAAAATAATCCGCCACGTTAATCCGGTTAAAATTATAGGGAATCCGGTTGGTGTCGATTTTGGAATACAACGTCAGTTCATTGATCAGCATGTCCATCTCATTTGCCTTGTTATAAATGGTGCGGATGTATTTGTCACGCTTTTCCGGCGTATCGGCCACACCGTCCATAATTCCCTCTACGTATCCTTTAATGGCGGTAATGGGAGTTTTTAAATCATGGGAAATATTGCTGATCAAAACTTTATTCTCTTTCTCTCCGAAGATCTTCTCCTCTTCTGACTCTTTCAGGCGGTACCGCATCTCCTCAAAGCTCCGGCACAGTTCTCCTATCTCGTCCCTGCCCTCCGCATCAATGGTAAAATCCAGATTGCCTGCTTTAATATTCTGAGCAGCCACTTCCAATTTATGTATCGGGTTGATAATGCCCTGATAAATCCAGACCGTCAGCATTCCCGCGGTAAAAATCAGAATCAATACCACGGAAATCATCAAATCCAGCAGCATTCCTTTCACATCCGGCAAAATCTGTTCCATTGCAGTAACAATAAATATACTGCCCTGGGCTCCCCCCGGAAATGTAAAATCTATCTGCTTCACCAATGCCTGTTCGTCCCCTTCAATGTAAAATCCTGAACCTGCCCTTGGAACGGCTTCACTGTCATATTCCGGCAGATTTTCTTCCGGAAAAGCATGATCTTCTTTCCCCTTATAAATCAGCTCCTGATCCTTTCGCAGAATTAAATAGGAATATTTCTCTTCCAGTTCAAGGTTAATTTCATCCAGATAGGCTGTATCCTCCAGCTTCTCCGGTGTTTTTTCAGCAACCTTCTGTAATTTTTCATAATCCTTTTTGGTAAAATGACTGAGTACTTTAAAAGAATTGATAAAATAATCATATGCGCTTCCGTCTACATTATAAATCTGGCGCACTGTTTTCATCTGATACTGCCCAAATCCCCATACCGTCGCTACTGCCAACAAAACCGGCACAAATATAATCAGGCAGAAGGATATTATTAATCTGGTTCTTAATTTCATAAACTGCTGCAACCTCCGATAAATTCTATTATAACAGTTTCCATAAAAAAACCTATGGAAATTTTCTAAAATTTTATTAAATTAGTATAAAACAGCAGTAAACGGCTGAAAAATTATAAAGCTGTAGTTTCATTCTTCCATTAAGATTTCCCGCGCCTTTTTATATTTTTTGCGCCATGCCTCCTGTTTGGCCTCTGTCACCAGGGCAAAGCCTGACAATCTGCTTTCGTCTGAATTATGTTCCAGATCTGCCAGCTTTATCTGTTTTGCAGCATGATTTCCTTTTATTCTCCGAATATATTCAAAATAATCCTCCCGGGGATCGTGCGTAAGCAGCGCCACCAGTTTTGTGACCTCCGGCGGAAATTCCTGCTCCAACTGTTCTAACGTAAGCTCCGTATCCTCCACCACATCATGGAGAAGGGCGGCGCATGTTGTAATTTCTTCCTTCATCTGTTCTGCCACATGGGCCGCATGAAGCACATAGGGAACCCCGCCGGCGTCCTGCTGCCCGTGATGGGCGTCGTAGGCAATTTTCATGGCTTTTTTTGTCAATGGTGTATAAATCAAGGCAATCTCCCCTTTCAGACCGTTGTTTTTTATTATAACATGAAAAAGACAACCCGAGAAGCCTTAAAATGCAAAGGTTCCCGGGCTGCCTTGATTCGGAGTTCCAACATTATTCAGCATTGAGATATGTGTTATAAATGTCCTCTGAAACAGCCTCCTGAATGGAGTCATATACGCTCTTCAATTTTTCAGTAATTTTATTTCTCACTTCGTCAGAAAGTGTGAGAACCTGCGTCCCGCTTTCATCAATTACCGCAACGCGGTCCGCAATTCTCTCGTCAGACTGCTCTCTGGCATATTCCGTTGCAATCTCTGCCGCCTCTGTCATAATTGCCTGCTCTTCCTGGGAAAGATTCTTAAAAAAATCATCGTTTACAATCAGGGAAATAAGATGGGGAAGATGATTGGTCTCCACAACATAATCCTGCTGTTCGTAAAGCTTATTTGAGACAATGACTTCATAAGGATTCTCCTGGGCGTCGATGGTATGCTGCTGAAGTCCGATATAGACCTCGCTGAAGCTCATCGGCGTGGGATTTGCTCCCAGGCTCTTCCAGAAGGCCAGATGGTAGCTGTTCTCCATCGTTCGGATCTTCTGTCCCTTGAAATCTTCAATGTCAGACACAGGCTTATTGGTGCTCATCACCCGAAAGCCCTGGTCAGCCATCCCGAGGAGATGGTATCCCCCTTCGGTGTAGACATCGCTGATCAGACTGTAAAATTCCGGATTGTCCAGTGTCTTGCGGCAATCCTCTAAGGAATCAAAGACACAGGGAAGGTCAAATACTGCAAGGTCAGACATAAAAGCCACCTGGGGAGCCGTATTCTGCACGATAAACGGAATATCTCCGTCCGCACAGGTTTCCAGAAGATCCCGGTCACTTCCCAGCGTAGAGTTGGGATAAACCTGGATCTTCATCTTCCCGCCGCTGAGCCTGGATACTTCTTCTGCGAATTTTTCGGAAAAAATCTGAGTTACCGTATCCTCCGGGCTTGCCGTGGCAAGGGGCCAGGCATAGCGCTGTCCTGCTGATTCGTCAGACTTTCCGCAGCCGGTAAGCAGCAGGGCGGAACAAGTGAATGCAGCAAACACTGCCGTCAGAAAACGTCCTTTTCTTTCATGAAACTTCATCTTTGTTCCCCCTTCCTATAACAGCGCCATTGAAATTGCCGGAATAAATGTAAGCAGAAGCAGCGCAATTAAAAAATATCCAATCATAGGCAGCGACTTTCTGGCAATTTCCGTGACAGGAATCTCAGTCAGCGAGCTTGCTACAAACAGGTTGACTCCGATTGGCGGGGTGACAAATCCAATGGCAAGGTTCACTACCATGATGGCGCCGAACTGAACCGGGTTCATTCCCAGGTTTTCCACAATAGGAAGGAGAATCGGCGTCAGAATCAGAATCGCCGGCGTGGTGTCCATAATCATGCCTACAATCAGCAGAAACAGATTGATAATCAGCAGAATTATTACCGGATTATGGAAGTTGCTGCTGATAAACGCACTGACAGTCTGAGGAACCTGCATCAGCGTCAGGACTCTTGAAAAAGCAATGGAAGTAGCCAGAATAAACAGAATCGGCGTAAAGGTCCTGATTGCTTCCACCAGAATACTCCAGATATCCTTTACCCGGATGCTTTTGTAAACAACCATACTGATGAACAATGCATAAAATACAGAGATTACCGCTGCCTCTGTGGGAGATGCAACGCCGCTGTAGATACATCCCAGGATGATCACCGGACTAAGGATGGAAAAGAAACTTTCCTTCAGTACCTTAAGCAGCCCTTTGTCGTGTAATTTCTTTACTTCTGCGCGGATTTTCTCTTTGTCCTCGCCGTGTTTCTTACAATAGAGAATGGTGTAGAACATCAGCAGTCCGCCAATCATAAGACCTGGGATAATTCCTGCAAGGAACAGGTCGCTGACCGAAGCGCCGCTTGCCATGCCGTACATGATGAAGGGAATACTGGGCGGAATGATAACGCCAAGTCCGCCGGCTACGGCAACCACAGCGGTAGTGAAAGTAAGGTCATATCCCAGGCTCACCAGAATCGGAATGGTCATGCTGCCCACCGCGGCAACAGTGGCCGGTGCAGAGCCGGAGATTGCTCCATAAAAAAGACAGGTCACAATGACTGCGCAGGGCATGCCTGCCGTCAGGTTTCCCAGAAAAAAAGCAAATACATCAAATAATTTTCTGGAAATTCCGCCCTTTGCCATAATGATTCCGGACAGTACAAACATGGGAACCGCAAGCAACGGAAAGGAATCCAGGCCGCCGAACATGGCCCGGGTGAGATATTTTGCCCCCACCGTAAAAGACGGATCAAAAACAGACGGAAGAACTGCAGTAATTCCAAGGGCAATCGACACAGGAATTGCAATCAGCAGCCCGATTACAAAAATAATAAACAGCAGAGCAACTGGCATTTAGTTGTCCTCCTTTCCTGAAGCATTTTTATGTTCAACAGAAACACCGGAGGCGTCAGCCGCAGAGTTCTGAGTAATATCTGCATTCGCTTCGATAAATGATTCCGGGGTATTTCTTTCCGGATGCGCCGGATCGTATACATTCTCACCTCTGGCAATGCGGAATTCAATGATCCATCGCTGCAGAATCCGAAAGGCCACCAAAACAAAAGATACCAAAGGCGCTGCCTGAATATAGTACATGGGAATTGCGCAGGCAGGAGAAACCTGTCCGCTCTCTACGGCGGACATCATGTAGGAATATGCAAAAGGAATCATATAGATAAAGAATATGAGTTCAAAGGTGTGATTGACCACCTTGAAAATCGCCTTTCCCCGCCGGGGAAACATAGCGACAAACTGCTCGATTTTAATAGACAGACATTTTTTGCTGCAATAGCTTACGCTGATAAAACCGCTCCATATGAATAAATAGCGTGTCAGCTCTTCGGACCAGGACAGGGACATGGCGAGAGCATACCGGCAAAATACCTGTATGCCCATGATGCCTGTCATCCCCATCAGAAGGACTACCAGAATAAACTCCTCCAGATACTCGTCCATCCAATGAATGATTTTTTTCATTTCTACCTCCTTGCAGAGTACCGTTATAATTATTCAGCCGATACGTTTTCCTGCATTTTTGAATAACGCAGATTTACGAATGCTCCAAGGGCTACGCCGATGGCAGTAATCACAATGTTCATAATCATAACGCCTGACGGGGTCATTTTGGAAGCAGCAGTCAGAATCGTGTAATTGCAAAGGGATGCTGCAATCATAACCAATGCGGTAACAGTACCCTTGATCTTTGGGAAGAGCATATTACATACGGAGGTAACAATCTGAAGCAATCCTCCTGCTCCTGCCCAGCCAACAGCGAAAGCTCCCACGATACATAAAGGCTGTGCTTTTCCAATCAGCACCAGAATCATTGTCACCAGACAAATTGCTGGGTAAACCATGAAGAAACGAACTTCTTTTACCTTACGTGTCAATATTGCTGTTACAATAAGCGCCAGCAGAGTTCCAGCAGAATAATATGCCTGCATGATGGAAGGATCTGCCCACCCAACAACCTCTTTGGCAAAGTTCTGTGCACAATTTAACCATAACTGAAAAGTTGCGGTACAAGTAAATCCAATTAAAATCATAGCGATGGATTCAATGGAAAAATGCGTATTTTTCAGATTCTCAAGCAAACCTTCCTTTTTTTCTTTCCGGGCGTCAGCATCTGGAAGCGGTGCAAATAAGATGATAACTACCAGCACAGCGAAAAAGATACCACAGCCCCAGAACAGTGTATTGTAGGATGCAAGTCCAGCAGCAGTTGTTGTTACAGTAATGCCCAATACAAACGGAAGAAGCATCTGTGAAATCGCAATAAAGAATTTAATTCCCATGGTGGCAACGCCGGGAGCATCGTAGAATACTTCGGCAACCGCCGGATAAATACCTGTATCCAAAAATGAGTTTGCAATACCGCCCAGAATGGCACAGATATAAGCAATCTGGTATCCTCCGTTTGTTCCTGCATTGAATGCCAGCGCAAGGCCGATTAGGTAGATTGCATAGGATACGCCGCCAATCACGCAGGAAATGCGGCGTCCCAGCTTATCTGACAAAGGACCTGCAAATGGAAGCGCAATCAAACGTCCAAGTCCCAACGCTGCAGAAATCGCTGTGATGGACATTGCCTCCACACCCCAGCTTGCCGCCAGTGCGTCTTTAATGACAGCTTGCCCAAGAACCGCGCAGCCGATCCCATGGATAAAAAAGTTTAAGTAGAGAATCAGCGCGCTTGGTAAATACTTTTTATTCATTTCAATTACTCTCCATCTCTTTTGTTTTTTTACAATTGTCCTTCATCTATCATCAGACGGAACATATGCATAGCAGCTTTGTAACTGTTTTTCCCAAAGCCTGCTACCTGGCCGATGCATTCAGGTGCAGTAACCGAGGTATGACGGAAGGTGTCTCTGCCATGAATGTTGGACATGTGGATTTCGATGGCTGGAACCAGTGTATGTACGGATTCCAATGCATCCATAAGGGCGTAGCTGTAATGGGTGAAGGCTCCCGGATTGATGGCAAGAGGGATTTTAACGCCTGTTTTTTCTGCTTCATAGTAAAGGGACTGCAAATAATCAATGATTGCACCTTCTCCATTATTCTGGTAAGCGGTTACCTCAAAATCAAGAGCAGCGCCATATTCTGTTAATTCTTGGATCAGTCCGTCATAGGTTTGAGAACCATACTGAGTCTTGTTGCGAATGCCATAGAAATTGTTATTGGGTCCATTAATGATCACTAATTTTCTCATAAATATTTTCTCCTTCTATTTTATATTTTCAACATTAATCATTTGATTTTGGTATTAGATCCAGGGCTTTGCTTGAAGCATATTGTGGATTTCTTCCGGTTTTCCTTGGACGATTTCAATACACATGCCATCTGGAAGACGAATCCAGTTTTTTCCAGCCTCCATTTCAGTTACATTCCACTGATAGGCTTTGGCAATAGTTGCTTCATAATCCTCCGGCATAATACCAAGATGATCCGAGCGACCTTCAGGGCCTTCAAAATCAGGATCTTCGTTTAATTGTATTCCGGCCAAAAGCCAGACCTTTCTGTGGGGCGCGCTTCCCATCTGGGAACGAACTGGCATATCAAATACTTCTTCAAAAAAACGGATATACCAGTCCAAATCCTTTACACGCAGCGCCATGTGTTCTAAAATTGCTCCCATTCGGTTTTCTCCCTTCTTATCAGTCCTTTAAAGACGGTTCGTAGGAAAGAATATACTTTTCGATTCCTTTTACACAGGCAGTCAGCGTCTGGTTTACTGGAGTCGGGATTCCATATTTTTTACCCCACTCAACCACAGAACCATTGATAAAATCAACCTCTGTTGGGCGTTTTAATTCTAAGCTTTGCAGAATAGAGGTTTTAAAGGTAGCAGGCAGACCTTCGCTGGCTGCATACCATGGATATTCTGGATCTTCTGACTTTAGCTTTACCCCTGCAGCTTTGGCAACGGCGATTCCCTCCTTGATTGCTTCTACCGCTGTCTCTTTGATGACCTCCTCTTCGTAAAGAGGGCCGTAAGGAAGTCTTGTAATTCCGCAAAGGGCTCCTGCTGCTACATTGATCAGAAGCTTATCCCAGATCAGCCCCTGGATGTTATCGCTGACTTCACACAGCAGACCAGCCTTATTGAATTCTGCACACACTGCTTGAATCCGGTCTGTAATCTCACCAGTCATTTCTCCAATGTAGGTGTGTTTGCCACGGATACCAGAGCTGACATATCCTGGCTCCAACAGACGGCCGCCTACGTAAGTTTTTCCACTGATGACGTTTTTGCTTCCCACAGCAGAGGCAATTGCCTCCTCGTTGCCGAGACCGTTTTGCAGAGACATAACCATCGTATCTGGACCAATTACACTGGTTTCTTTCAATTCTGTTACTGCGCTTTTGGTAGCAAAGGATTTTACCAGTACAATAACCAAATCTGCTGGTCCAATACCCTCTGCATTTGTTCTTCCATCCACCTTTACATACCAGTCTGTTTCTTCGTCTGTCATGTGAAGGCCATGTTGATTGATGGCGTCAATATGTTCCTTCCACATATCCACAAAATAAACTTCGGAACCGCCCTGTGCAAGGGTTCCGCCAATTGTACTTCCTAATGATCGTGTACCAAGCATTACTATTTTCATAGATTATTCCTCCTCTAATGGGAAAAATTTTAAAATGTGAACTGCTGCGAGAACAATCTCGCCCTTTTGATTAAATACTTCCAGTTTGGAAAATGTCTTGTTTGTTTCTTCTTCAATCCGGTCTACGGTATATTTACAGGTCAAGGTATCGCCGAAGAATACCGGACGGATAAAACGAAGCCGGTCATAGCCGTAAGATGCACTGGGAACTGGACTGTTTACCTGCTCCTGAATTTTTGTAGAAGCGGTGCAGCCAATTGCAAAGGTAAGGATTCCGTGTACAATACGTGTTCCATACATGGTGTGTTTCATAAATTCTTCGTTAAAATGCATCTGGCTGTAATCTGCAGTGATTCCTCCAAACAAATATACGTCTGTCTCAGTTACTGTTTTTGTAAAAGAAGCTGTATCACCTACTTTTAATGGAATATCTACTTTTTTAATTTCCTTCGTTGCCATTGTACCAATCTCCTTTCATGCCCATAGGCCCTTCTCTAAAAATTCTCTCATCCATTTGTTCTAAGTGTTCCGAAATCTCTGGTTCAAATCCAATCTGATCCAGAATGTCTTTCTTTAGATCTACACCGGGTGCAATCTCTGTGAGAACTACCTTTCCACCAATCAACCGGAAAACGGCTCTCTCTGTGATAAAGATTACTTCCTGTTTTTGCTTTTCTGCCTGCTCTCCGCTGAAGGTAATGTGATCCACCTTTGGCAGAATCTTTTCAAAGCGTCCTTCCTGCTGAATACAGATTTTTCCGTCTCCAACGAGAGTCTTTAATCCGCCAGCGCGCAAGGTTCCACAGAGAACCACTTTTTTGGAGCCTGCACAGATATTGACAAAACCGCCGGTTCCCATAATCTTTCCGTTGAATTTGTGCACATTTACATTTCCGTGGGCATCCAGCTCTGCGAAGCTTAAGAAAGCTGCGTCCAGACCGCCGCCGTCATAGAAGTCGAACTGTGCTGGCATATCCATCATTGCTCTTGCGTTTACCGTTGCACCAAAAAATACTCCCTGGGCGGTTGCGCCTCCTACAGGTCCGGTTTCTACCGTCAATGTGAAAGCATCTCCCACACCTTCTTCCCTGGCAACTAGTCCGATTCCATCAGCAACGCCAACCCCAACATTGCCAACAGCTCCAGGATGAAGTTCCATCAGCGCTCGTCTGGCGATTACTTTTCGATGATCCAAAGGCAGTACCTCAACATCAGAATCATCTGCAATATAATCTCCAGAAAAGAAGCGGTCAGATCCGTTATAAAGCTGCTCCTGATCAGGGACAAGAACGACAGCATCCACCAAAAAGCCTGGCAATTTAACCTGTCTTGGATGAAGGGTTCCGGCCTTTACCATCCGTTTTGCCTGAAGAATTACGAGTCCGCCATTATTATGTACTGCCTGTGCGGTTTGCAATACATCGATGTATGTAATTTCATCCTCCATAGATGCATAGCCTTCGGTATCTACCGTGGTAGCACGTATCAAGCATACATCCAGCGGCACAACTGGGAAGAACAGCCATTCTTTTCCGTTTATTGTCATGAGCTGTATCAAATCTTCCTTTGTAGCTTCATTCAATTTGCCTCCGTCAATTCTAGGATCAATAAATGTTCCCAGTCCCACATGGCTTAGAAGGCCCGGGTGTCCAGCAGCAGCGCTTCTGGTTAGCTGTGCCATCACTCCCTGGGGAAAATTGTAGGCTTCAATCTTGTTCTGCTCTGCCATCTCAGCAAGTCTTGGAGACTGGCCCCAATGTCCTCCGATGATACGTTTTACCAGCCCTTCCTGAGCCAGTGGAGACATTCCCCGTTCTGCCCGGTCTCCAAGTCCTGTAGCATGCCAAAGGGTCAGGTCTTTGGGGGAGCCAGAAGAGAGGTAACGCTCCTTTAACGCTTCAATCAGGACATAGGGATCTACAATTCCTCCACCTGCACCACAGATAGCGACAGTATCCTTGTCGTCAATCAGCGCTACCGCATCGGCGGCTGTCAGCACAGGCACCCTGTTTCCTTTGCGTTCTGGTTTTCTCACAGTACATTCCTCCTTTTTTCCAGTGACGATATCCAGAAATTCTTTGGATTTTGTTTTGTGTTTCAAATAAATTTTAGTACAAATGTCCTTTTTTTTCTGCTGGAAATCTTGTTTTGTAATGCTGGAATCTTGCTTTTATTTCTTGTGTAAGGTATAATTTTAGTGGAATTACTGATGGATTTAGCAAGTATCTTGCTTTTTTGAGTTAGTATCTTGTGTTTCACAAGACAGGGAGGATGAGACGATGTATTTGTATAAATTTCCACAGCAACCGAAAGAAAAAGGAAAACTTTTTGAGGAGGGATATTCGCCTGTGATTGCCAAGCTTTCTCACAGTTTTCACAATCCCCACTGGTCCTTTCAATATCATATTCACAAGGATCAGGCAGAGCTGGCATATTTCTCTGAGGGTGAAGCAGAGTATAGTGTGAATCTGGAAGTCTTTCATGTAAAAAAAGGGGATACTTTGATTATTGATCCAGGGAACATTCATTCCATTCGTTCGAATCCAGACGCACCGATTAGCTGCTGGACCTGTGGGATACGGGGATTTCGCTTTTTTGACAGAGAACAGCCAATGTCTTTTCTCCCTATGAACCGCAGTCCTCATTATCATGCAGGGATTCACGAACCGGTTATCCATGCAATTTTTCAGGAAATGGAGCATCTGTATATGCAGAAAACAGAAGATTCCCACAGACTATGCAGCGGTCTTGCCATTTCACTGGCACATCTGTATCACTATATTTATCAGAATGCACCGGTAAACGAAGCGTTAAAACCCGTTTCTTTTGTCCACGACATTCTTCTTTACATCAATGAGCATTACACCGAATCCATACAGTTAAAGGATTTAGAACGCATCTTTCACATGAGCGCAGACCACATCAGCCATGAATTTAAAAAAGTTTATGGAATTTCCCCCATCAATTACGCAATCGACCGGCGGATCTGCGAGGCAAAATGGATGCTCATTAACACAAAGGATTCTCTGGTTTCCATCACAAGAAAAGTCGGATATGATAATACCACGCATTTTTCAGATTTATTTCTGAAACGGGTGGGGTATATGCCATTGAAGTATCGGGAGCTTTTCGGCGTTGTGTGACACTATTAATCCGGCAGCTCTGTCCGTATCCAAATATATTACTCCGACATTTAACCGCCGGAGTAATAAAAGGTTTGTTCTAGTACTTGTCATCGCGTTACCAATCTGCTACAATAAATCAATAGATAGAAAATTTCAATATTTTACAGACAAAATTTGGAAAGTGAGCAAGCGATTCAGAAAAGGAGGAACAGCATGAAGAAAAAATTAACTTCTATCCTGGTATTATGTGTGATGTTTTTCACACTGACATTGCCAGTATCAGCATCCCAGACAGTATCAAAAGAACAGCAGCCGCGGGTGCTGTTGTCTGCAGTTTCTTCAACGCTTATAACGTCCGTATCAGCATCCCAGGCTATTTTAGAAGAAAAACAGCCGCAGAAATGCGAATATTGCGGAAAAATGACGTCCAACACGGTTAAACTGGGAGATTATGAAGTAGGGCCTGACAGTGTAACCTGTGCACACGGATATCCCTACGGAGATGATTTGGTTTATAAGAAATATACTTCTTACCAATACCAGTGTTCCGATGGCCTGTGCTCCTATAAAAGCCAGTCATGGGATACCTATACCGGCGCTGTGACAGAGTGTCATGGGCATCGTTAATTTATGCGTTAACTGTATATTTCGTTAAGCCCATATAGTAGTAACAGAACAAAATGATTTAAAGACTTGCATCACTTTTTATTAAAATTTTAAACTATATTTACGGCAGCTTAAATCAATGATTCCAAACAAGTTGATTTAAGCTGCTCTTTTTCAAAAACAATCAGGAGGCAGTGGATATGAAAAAAAAATCAACGCTTATTTTGGCAGGACTCTTATGTGTATGTTTCCTTGCGGCCTGTCAGCCGTCTAGTCTCTCTTCTGGAAAAAAGGCGGCAGAAGGCGGCAAAGACCAGCAGCAGATGGTAATTGCCATTTCAGAACAACAGGAAGAATTTTACCGGAAGGCAGTGTCAAAATACAGCAAGCTCCATCCTGAAATAGAGGTGAAGATCGAGATAGTTCCTTATATTGACAATACGCCTACGGAAAAAACGGAGAAAAACAAAAAAGCGGTGCAGGACATGCAGATGCAGATTATGGCGGGCAAGGGGCCGGATGTTTTTCTTCTGGATGAAAGTAACGAAGCGCTGCCGGATATGATAAAAAGCAGCTGCAACGGCGTGTTTTTAGACCTGAATACGGTGATGGACGGGTTAAAAGATCTGCCGCTGAACCAGACGGTGCTGAAAGCCGGGGAAATTGATGGGAAACAATACTTTTTGCCCCTGGGGTATATGCTGACAGGCATTGCCGTGACAGACGACATGCTGGGAGACTGGAAACCGGCTTCTGACCAGCCGGCTCAATTCCTGGAAGAGGCTGCCAATCAAACAGGGGTGGAAAAGTTTCCTTCCGAATTCTTATTGAGAGACTATATACCGGGGCTTTTTGGAACGCCTGTTTTAGATTATGAAGAAAAATCCATTACGTTCTCTAAAGAATTGCAGAATTTGACAGAACTGTTAACAGAGCGACAGGAATTTTCTTCTGAAGAGGTACCTGAGCTGCCTAATGTTGCGCTGATGGGGCATTATGCCGTCAATTCATTCGAAACCTTTGTCCAAAACTCTCTCACCTCCGGCATAGACGTTACGTTTCTGCCATTCCCAAATGGGGAGGGAGGGATCAACGCACAGGTAAATATGTTTGCGGCAGTCCGGGCAAACAGCGCGTGCGCTTCCCAGGCAGGCGAGTTTTTGGCCTTCCTGCTGTCCGATGAAATGCAGGGAAGCACCGGCTGGGAAAACCTTAACATCAAAAGGATTCCCACGGCCCTCCCTGTCAATGACAATGCTTTTGTGCCGGCATATCAGCGCCGGTTTGACTCTGGCGAAGAATATCAGAAAGCAGCTGCTGAGAAGGCGGAGGAACTGTTCCAGCTGACGCAGCAGATCACCACGGCCCGGTTCTGCCAATACGAGAACTCTCTGGTCTTTGACACCATCTTTATGACAAGTGAAAACAGTTCCGTGGAAAAAAAGCTGGATGACTTAAAAAATGAATTGCGCTTTTATTTTGACGAATGAGAAGGAGGCCCAAAATGAAGGATGGACGCCATTTACTGGAAAGAAGAAAAAAACTGGCGGGAATGTGGCTGGCGGCTCCGGTCCTGCTTGGAACCTTCCTGTTCTTCCTGCTGCCCTTTGCCATCTGCATCAGGTATTCCTTCACCTTTGGCGTAGGCGGGGCCTACTTTGCGGGTCTGGAGAATTATAAAGACGTGTTCTCCTCCCGCGCGTTCCAGCTGGCGGCAGCAAACACCCTGCGGTTTCTGGCCGTGGGCGTCGCTTCCAATCTGGCGCTGAGCTTCTCTCTGGCGCTGGCGATCAAAAAAGGACTGACAGGAAGCCGGTTTTTCCGCTGCCTCCTTCTGCTGCCGCTGGTGCTTCCCATCGCAAGCGTCGTCATGGTGATCCAGGTGTTTTTCGCTGAGGCGGGCATTCTGAACAACTGGCTGTCCTCCCTAGGAATCCCCATCGCCCAATGGCTGGACGGCCCCAACGCCTTTTATGTCCTGCTGGGGCTGTACCTTTGGAAAAGCTTTGGCTACAGCGTGATCCTGCTGCTGTCCGGCCTGAATGTGATTCCGGAGGAATTTTACCAGACCGCCGCCATGGAGGGAGCCGGAAGCCTGCAGAAATTCGTTTCCATCACCCTGCCGATGATGATCCCGCATCTTTTCCTGGCGGCAGTCATGGGCGTTGTAAACGCTTTCAAATCCTACCGGGAAGCCTTTCTGCTGGGCGGGAAGCATCCCCATGACAGCATCTACATGATACAGCATTTTCTGAACAACAATTTCGAGAACCTGAATTATCAGAGGTTAAGCGTGGCGGCAATCATGCTCCTTCTTGTTCTGCTCATCCTGTTGTGCGGATTATACGTTTTTCAAAACAGATACAGGGAGGAATGAGGATGAAACGGCCAAATCACACAAATTCCAAGTATGTTTCACAGGCTTTGAGCGCTGCCTTTTTCCTGTTTATCGGGGCTCTGGTGCTGTTTCCCGCAGTCTATACCCTGTGCAACAGCTTTATGTCCCCGGCCGAAATCAGCCATTATTACGCGGCGGCCATGCGGCAGGACGAACATGCGGCTGCAGCGTTTCATCTTGTCCCGGACGTTTTTTCTCTGGAAGGCTATTACATGGTGTTTTTAAGAAGCACCGATTACCTGATGAAGTTCTGGCGCAGCCTGTTTCTGTGCCTGGCCATTTCGGCGGGGCAGATTCTCGTCAGCGCGCTGGGGGGATTTGCCTTCGCCAAATATCCGCTTCCTTTTAAGAAAGGGACGTTCTTTTTGCTGATGGTGCTGATGATGATGCCTGTGCAGGTGACCCTTGTGCCCAATTACATTATTCTGGACGAGCTGAAGCTTTTGGACACCTGGTTGGCACTGATTCTGCCCATGGCCTTCCTGCCCTTTGGGACGGTGTTCATGACCCAGATTTTTCAGGGGATACCGGATGAGATTCTGGACGCGGCAAAGTTAGACGGCGCGGGAACGCTCCAGATACTGCTCCGGATCATGGCCCCCATAGGGAAAGGCGGAATCGTCAGCGTGTTTCTTTTATCCTTTGTGGATGCGTGGAACATGGTGGAGCAGCCCATCACCTTTTTAAACGACATTTTAAAGTATCCCCTTTCCGTGTTTCTCGCAAGCGTGAACCAGGTGAATTTTGAGCTGTCTTTCGTGTGCGGCGTCTTAGCGGCGCTGCCCATACTCCTGCTGTTTTTCTTTTTCCACGAGGAACTGGCCCGGGGAATTGAGCTGTCAGGAGTGAGATGACAGGGGAAAGGATATAGGCTTATGAAGAATTTAAAACAATTTGCGGTGCGGGCGGCAACGGCGCTGTTCATCGTCCTGGCTCTGTGTACCGTCATGGCCCACAGGATTGAAACTCTGCTGCTGACGGAGGTGCGCACCGAGACCGTTCCGCCCGCCTTAAAAATGGCTGACGGGATCACAGTGGTGAAGGTTTCTCCCGCCTGCATTTTCACAAACTTAAACGGGGAGCCCTGTGTGATGCTGCTGCAAAGAAGAGAGGGGCCGTGGGGAACGGAGCTGTATGTGGAGGAAACCCAAGTCCATATATACAGTGAGGATTATGACTTCTGTGTTCTGGAAGGGGACCTGAGCGGGCAGACCCTGGCGGTGTATCCAAGCCGGAGGCTGTCCGATGATGAGACTGTGAGGTGTGTTCTGGAATGAGAAAAAAGAATCTTCGATCTTTTATATACGGCGCGGTCTGCCTGTCTGTTTCTGGATTTTTGTTCTGTGCGGCGGCTTTTGTCAGCGGCGATTTAAAAAAACAGACGCCTGCAGCCATAGAGGTGTATGACATCCAGGGATTAAACGTTTCCATGG
The DNA here is from genome assembly GCA_910575555.1 of Lachnospiraceae bacterium. Lineage (GTDB taxonomy): Bacteria > Bacillota > Clostridia > Lachnospirales > Lachnospiraceae > Petralouisia. The sequence goes on from CAJTFX010000014.1 coordinate 111,221, forward strand.
CCCAGGCCTTTTCTTTCGCCGAAGGGGACTCCTTTGCCGCTGCCGGCGTGGGAACCCGGGCGCAGGCTTCAGACGACGCCCAAAACAAAACCATTTCCGCATATTATCAGATGACAACGCCCAATTACGGAGCATACCTAAACCTGCAGTTTTGCGAAGGGGGATATTTTTCGGCTGACGGTTCCAAAGAACCTTCCGCAGTAATTCCGGAAAGCCTTTCCAAAATGCTGTTTGAAGAAAAAAGCGGAGAAAAGATATTGCTCGTAAACGGAAGGAAATTTAAAGTCTGCGGAGTTTATAAGGACGGCGGCGCACTCACCCAATTGGGCTCCGCCAGCCTCCCCGTCATCTACGGCAACGCCCCGGAGCGCACGGACACACCGGCGGAAAGTCTGCTGATAAAAGCGGAGGCCGGGAAAACGGCCCGGCAGCAGCGGCAGGAAACGGCCGTGGCGATGGGAATCCCCCTGGAAGGGGAAATGCACGATTTGGGACGCCTGCACCAGCTGGGAGAGGCTCTTCTGCTTCTGGGGTTCTTTTTGGCGGGATCGTGGTTCATTCTGCGCTTATGCATAATCTCCTACCAGAAACTTATTTCTGCCTATGAATGCAGGGAGTCTGGAACGCAGAGAGGGTCTGCTGCCGTTTGGGGCGTCTGTGCGTTCCTTCTGGCAATGACCGGCTTTTGGCTTCTTCTGCAGCTTGTGCGCATCCCCGCCGTGTACCTGCCGGAGAACAACATTTTTGATTTTGCGTATTACGGAAGTCAGATCACAGGCGGGATACAGCAGATAAACGCAGATGGACGCGTCAGAGATTTTTCAAGAATCTGCGCCGTGTACCTGTGCGCGGAGACTGGGCTTCTGGTTCTGGCAGTTCCGCTGTTTTGGGCGGGGTGCCGCAGCCTGGCGGGAGCCTGTATGAGTCTGCGCCGGGTGAAATTATCGTCCCAAGCCCGTCCGTTTCAGAAAAAGCTATAATATAGCAAATGGAATTTATTATCAACAAAACCAAAATCTGCAATAATGGAAAATATACCCTCTTCTTTGGGAAATTCTCCATAATTTTTTGAAAAGCCTATATCCTATCATTTCCATTCATGATATACTTAACCCACAAAGACACAGATGCGTTCCTCAAGCAGAACTGGCCCCCTGGGAGAACGTTCCAACGGGAACACATAAAAACATCATGGCGGTGATGAGTATGTTTACGAAGGAAATGATGGAAGGATTTACGGAGCTTGATTTCGCAGTTTATGACTGTATTGTGAAAAATAAAGAGCAAGTCGGCAAAATGACCATCAAGGAGCTGGCGGATACAGCCCATGTTTCCACAGCCACAGTTCTCCGGTTCTGTAAAAAAAGCGGAGCCGAAGGGTACAGCGAATGGAAGCTTCGATACAGGGAATATCTGAAGGGAGAGCGTGCGGCGATAAAAGATGACAGCGGAATGGAGCTGCAGAGCTTTATGGCAAGAGTCCGCTCCGCAGATTTCCAGGACAGTATCAGCAAAGCCCATCAATATCTGGCAGGGTCACGGTGTACCATATTTATCGGGATTGGATCTTCCGGAATTCTGGGAAGGTACGGCGCCAGGTATTTTTCCAATGTGGGACAGTTCAGCCTGTTTATCGACGACCCCTGGCAGCCGGTTCTGCAGAATATGTCGGAGGACACCGTAACCATCGCCCTTTCCGAATCAGGAACGACCAAGCAGACCGTTTATATTGCATCGCAGCTTCAGCAACGGGGAAGCACGCTGATTTCCATTACAAATAACGGGAATTCCGTACTTGCGAAGATGGCGGACTGCAACATTTCTTACCATGTAACAGAGAAAATGGTGAATGACAGAAATGTAACGACGCAGATTCCCGTGCTGTACATTATTGAGGCATTAGCCAGAAAACTGTATAATGGTTAGTACTACAGTGAACAATCTGTATTTCGATACACAGGAACTGCCGGTTTGTGTGTCAAAGGGCAATCCGGCAGTTCTGTCCGTAGTCCAAATATAAAAAGTTCGCTGTAGTATCAGAACTTGTCTGGAAATGCTTTCTGGATACAGTACAGACAGAAACGGAGGACCTGCCATGGGACTTTTCTCTTATGAACAGCTCAAGGGGATGAACCCGGGAGAATTCCGGGTTTATAATTTTGTCGCTTCTCATCTAAATACGGCGTATGAGATGAATATCCGGCAGCTTGCAGGCGAAGTGGGCGTTTCCACAACAACCGTCCTCCGGTTCTGTGAAAAAGTAGGCTGCAGCGGCTACACGGAACTGAAATACCGTCTCAGACAGGCTGCCGGCGCCCAGAGCAAAGACGGAAACTTTGATGTTGTTCCGGCAGTCCAATATATCAATTCTTCTGCAGACGACCCTGCCTTTGCAGAAAAACTCTTTCAGGCGGCTGAACTTTGCGCAAATGCAGATCAGATTATTCTGTCCGGAGACGGAGGCAGCGGCATGCTGATCCGCTACGGCGCATATCTGTTCAGCAGCATCGGCAAAGCGGCTTTCTTAGCAGAGAGAGGATGCAAAGCAGTCTGCCCGGGCGGAGAAACCAGAACTGCAGTCCTGATCCTGTCCTCCCAGGGAGACAGTGAAGAAATTATCTCCGGAATGAACAGCTATAAAAAGGCAGGGGCAGCCTTGATCAGCATAACCAATGCGGAACAATGTCCGGCTGCACAGATATCGGATATTAATTTTCCCTGTTATATGCCTGAAGTTTCCAGAGACTTTGGAAACGGAGAACTGGAGCCAGTGTCACAAATTCCGACGGTATATTTGTTGGAAAAGCTGACTGCCCGAATACAGAAATTTTTAAAATAAAGAATTCTTTTGCGTTCATCGGAAAAACAGATGCAGTTTGTGTCTGTTTTTTTTATGTAACAAATTTCATTTGATCAAATATATGTCAAAATCATGAAAAACAATTGAAAAGACAAGGATATATGGTACTATTTCCATAGAACATGAGCGCTCATGTGGAACTTCATACTCCATCCGGCCCAAAATCAGTTTTTAAAGTTATCTGCTTTCTGACCGGGTGGAAAACCGGAGCACAAATTAAAATAAGGAGAGTAGGAGGGCATGAATCAAAAGTTTCCACATGATTTTTTATGGGGCGGCGCAGTGGCTGCCCATCAGCTGGAGGGAGCATATGACAAAGGGGGAAAAGGGATATCCATCGCAGACGTCATGACTGCCGGAGCCAACGGAACAGACCGGGAAATTACGAAAGGGATATTAAAAGACCGCTACTATCCCAACCATGAAGCCATTGATTTCTACACAAGATACCCGGAGGATATCCGGTTGTTTGCCGAGATGGGGTTTAAGTGTTTTCGGACCTCCATTGCATGGACGAGAATTTTTCCAAATGGAGACGAGAGCGAACCCAATGAGGAAGGGCTTCAATTTTATGATAATCTGTTTGATGAACTGCTGAAATACAAGATAGAGCCGGTAATCACATTAAGCCATTTTGAGATGCCTTATCATCTTGCAGAAAATTACGGCGGCTGGCGGGACCGCAGACTCATCGGATTTTTTGTCAAGTTTGCTGAAACAGTTATGAAACGCTATAAAGATAAAGTAAAATACTGGATGACTTTTAATGAGATCAATAACCAGTCCAGTGTCCAGAACGCATGGGGCGGCTGGACCAATTCAGGAATTCTTTATGAAAAGGAAGAAGATATACAGACAGTGCTTCAGCAGGCCGTACACTATGAGATGGTGGCCAGCGCCAAGGCGGTGAAAATCGGACATGAGATTAATCCTGAGTTCCAAATTGGATGTATGCTTGCTATGGTTCCCTTTTATCCAAGAACCTGTTCTCCTCAGGATGAGATTGCAGCACAAATTGCGATGGAGCATCGTTTGTATTATTATGGGGACCTGCATGTGTTTGGAGAATATCCTGCTTATATGGAAGCCTTCCGCAGAGAGAACCACATCTGCCTTGACATTACAGAGGATGACAAACAAAGCCTCCGGGAAGGATGCGTGGATTATATTGGTATCAGCTATTATATGAGCGGCGCCATCAGCAGTGTTCCGGTAGAGGATAGTGTCAAGGCGGCAGAAGGCATTTATCTTGCCCGCAACCCATACGTGCAAAAAAGCGACTGGGGATGGCAGATTGATCCCCAGGGTCTCCGGTATTCCCTGAATCTGCTGCATCAGAGGTATCACAAACCCATATTTATTGTGGAAAACGGATTTGGGGCTTACGACAAGCTGGAGCATGGGGAGATACATGACAGTTACCGGGTGGATTATCTCAGGAAGCATATTGAAGAAATGAACAAAGCAATGGTTCTGGATGGAGTTCCTGTCCTGGGATATACGCCCTGGGGATGCATTGATTTGATAAGCGCAGGAACCGGAGAGATGGAAAAACGCTATGGCTTTATCTATGTGGACAAAGACAATCAGGGAACCGGCACCTTAAACAGAATTCGGAAAGATTCTTTTGAATGGTACCGGAAAGTAATTGAAAGCAACGGAGAAATTTTATAACTATCAATGGCAGGAGGGAGCAAATATGCTGAAAATAAGATTGTTTTGCGCAAATGGAATGTCAACGAGCCTGTTGGTGAAAAAAATGGAAGAGGCGGCAAAGGAAAAAGGAAAAGAGGTGGATATCAAGGCATATCCAATCCTTGACATGGAACGGCTGATCGGAGAAGCGGATGTGGCGCTTTTAGGGCCTCAGGTCGGTTATCAGCTTTCCAAGGCAAAAGAAATCTGCGGCGGGAAAGGCGTGCCTGTGGACGTAATACCAATGGCAGATTATGGAATGTGCAATGGGATGAATGTTCTGAAGTTTGCGTTTCAACTGGCGTCAGGCAAGTAAGAAGATTCAGGAATGTCGGAGGAAATGAGAAATGGAAAAACTAATGAATGAAAAAATAATCCCCAGGATTATGGCGTTTATTAACATGAAGGGCATACAGGCCATCAAAGATGGTATGGTGTATTCCATGCCGCTGTTAATCGTAGGCTCTGTATTTCTGATTATTACCAACTTTCCCATTCAGGCAGTGGTGGATGTTCTGGAGCAGACAGGAATCAAAGCAGTGCTGGAGCAGGCCAACGGCGCAACCTTCAATATCAGCGCCATGATAGCAGTTCTTGGTATTTCTTATAACTATATAAAGCTGGAAGGCCAGGAGCCCTTAAGCGGAGCCATTGTAGCCCTGGGTGTATTTATTATGATGACACCGGCTTCTATTGTGACAGAGAGCGGAGACGTAGTGGGCGGCATTATCAATAAAGGCTGGACCGCAGGCCAGGGAATGGTGGGCGCGATTATTGTCGGGCTTATCGTAGGATTTGTATACTGTTGGTTCCTGAAACGGAATATCAGGATTAAAATGCCCGCAGGGGTTCCCGACGGCGTATCCAACGCATTTTCAGCGTTAATTCCGGGAGCGGTTATTGTACTGGGAGCAACCATTGTACACGGAATTTTTTCCATGGGCTTTCACACCACTGCTATGGAAGCCATCTACAATGTAATCCAGACCCCTCTTCAGAGCATGACGGATTCCATCGGCGGCGCAGTTCTGATGTGCTTTTTAACACCGTTTTTGTGGTTTTTCGGAGTGCACGGTTCAACCATCGTGGGCGGTATTATGACAGGTATCCTTCAGGCGAACAGCCTTGAAAATCAGGCTTTGGTGGAACAGGGTATTGAACTGACCGTAAAAAACGGGGGACATATTGTAACCATGCAGTTTTTTGATCAGTTTATCAATACCACAGGCGCAGGAATTACCATCGGGCTTGTGATCTATATGTTTGCCCTGGCCAAATCCAAGCAGCTGAAAACACTGGGACGGCTGGAGCTTGTACCTGCATTGTTTAACATCAATGAACCGATTCTGTTTGGCATTCCCATCGTGATGAACCCGATGCTGGCCTTTCCATTTATCGCCATGCCGGTGATTTCATGCGTGCTGCAGTATGCAGCCCTTTATACCGGGCTCTGTCCCCTTTATGGGGCCACACAGGTTCCCTGGACCTGTCCGCCCATTATATCTGGATTTTTGATCGGCGGCTGGCGAACCGCACTTTTGCAGCTAATTATATTTATTATTTCGTTCCTGTTGTATTTTCCTTTTGTACGCAGAGTAGATAAGCTGAATCTTGTGAAAGAAGCAGAAGAACAACAGGAAGCAGATGAGGACTGGTAAAGGAGTGAAAAAAATGTCAGAAGCATTTGAAACAGCATGTTTTGGAATTATTACATATGTGGGAACAGCACGGTCATGTTTTATCAACGCTGTGCAGTGCGCCAAAAAAGGCGAATTTGAAGAAGCCAAAGAGCAGATCAAACAGGGAGATGATGCTTTTACCGAAGGGCACCACATTCATGCAGACCTGCTGGCCCTGGATGCAGGCGGAGAACTGAAAGAGGCGGGACTGATCCTGATGCATGCGGAAGATCAGCTGATGAGCGCAGAGACATTCCGCATTATGGCCGAGGAATTAATCGACGTCTACAAAAGGCTGGGTTAGATTTGCATAACATACCTTAACGTAAGGCGGCCGGAAGATGGCAGATTTCCATAATATATAATTGTGATTCTACAGGGATTACAACCATATATTATGTGTAAATGCCATGTTCCGGCTGCTTTTTTGCTGCATTAAAATAAGAAAAGTTTGCTAAAGCACGATTATTTTTACGGTTAAAGGACAGATACCGATAAAACACGGCAATGAAACTCCTTGTCTTAACGCCGTTTTTTAAGTATACTGATAATATATTACTTCATGGGCTCTTGGAAAGGGGGCGTCAGGGCTATGGACAGACAGCAGGTTTTTTCCTACGTAAAGCAGCGGTATCACACGCTGCCGGATTACCCCTGGGCAGATCAGAACGCAGTGCTGCGGCACAGGAACAATCAAAAATGGTATGCCCTTATCATGGAAGTCTCCCGGGAGAAGCTGGGACTTTTGGATGAGGGAACAGTACAAATAATGAATGTCAAATGTGATCCTGCGCTTATTGGTTCCCTGCGGACGCGGGAAGGATATCATCCGGCCTATCACATGAACAAAGAAAACTGGATCAGCGTTCGGCTGGACGGCAGCGTACCGGAAAATGAAATACGAAGCCTGATAGATGAAAGCTACGGGCTGACAGCGGCTAAATCCAATAAACTGGAGGGAAAATAATGAGTGACTTGAGAAAAATCCCCGGAGTCGGGAAAAATATGGAGCAGCATTTGCACAATATCGGAATTCAGTGCATTGCAGACCTGAAGGGAAGAAACCCTGAGGAGCTGTACCATCTGGATTGCCTGAAAAAAGGATTTCAGGACGACCGGTGCGTCCTGTATGTGTACCGCTGCGCCGTATATTATGCAGAACATGATCAGCATGAGCCGGAAAAATTAAAATGGTGGTACTGGAAGGATAAAGACTACCCGGAAAATTGAAGGCAGAAATGAAAATATTACTCCGGCGATTAAATATATAAAGTTGACATTACCATACATTTACAGGAGGAAAAGAAAATGGAAAAATCAACCAGCCAAATAGCAGAAAGTTTCCAATGTCAATACCAGGTATTTGAAAAAGGCTCAGACCCGCAGTTGGTGGAACAGGCCTACAAAGCAGCCTTTGAAAGAGGAAAGGAAGAAGGGTTTTATCCGGCAATTTTTTTACTGGAGGAACAAAGCGTAGAATGGCTGACGGAAATTGTGGCAGAAGATTATGACAGAGCAGAAATTATTTCCGGCTGCAAAGACAACGGCAAGGAAATCTTAGAAGAATATTTTCAGAACTCTATGGAATATATGGAAGGAATTCCTTCAGAAGAATTCCTGGGAAATGAAACAGAGGGAGAAACGGTCAGCAGTTTTTCCGGATTTATTTCCTTCCATGACGGAATGTTGGCGGCAGACACGCTGCTTTTGGAAATTCCTGTTAAAAATCCCTGGGAAATCATCGGATATCTGCCCATGGGCGGATGGAACGAGTGTCCCGGGCCGGAGGATATGATTTCCATTTGCAAATACTGGTATGAAAAGTATGGGGCGGTTCCGGCCGCATTTACTTCAGATGTAATGGAATTCTACGCTCCCCAGGGTTTAAATGGAACAGACCCCATGGAAGCGGCCAAGGAGCATTATTCCTTCTGCAGCGACAGAGTGGATCAGGGCACCAGCAGCGGCAAGCTGTCAGAACTGGCGGCGGGACTTAAAGGTTCAACTGTGTGGTATTTCTGGTGGGATTAATGATGCAGATGGAGCCATAAAGTGCATCGCCGCCAAAATTCTGCCTTGTAAAACAGAGTTCTGAGTGGTATACTTAAACATATTTTGAAAGGAGAGCGCAGAATGAACGGGCTTGGTTATGTGCCAATCTGCAGCAGCAGCGCGGCGTCGAAAACATGCAATAATTCCAGTTCACGGGATTACTGCGCCTATTTTCAGGCACTTACCAGGAAGTTTTCGCCTTTGTAATCTGATGATCGGCGGAACTTTTGTAAAGCGCCTTTCTATGTTCAGGTTAAAAATACAGTAATCCTCAAGACAGTTTGACAAACCAATCGTTGTGTCAGGCTGTTTTTCTATTGTCAGTTATTATGGAAAACGAGAGGAATTACACATGGACTTAAAATTAGAAAAAAAATTGAAAAGAAATCTTCCTTTAGACTATATCAGCGCCTTTCTCACCAATCTGAATATGCAGAGCGTGGTCTGGGTGCTGTATCTTTCCTACTGCGGGCTGAATCTGGCTGAAATCGGCGTCATTGAAGGCATCTATCACGCAACCAGCATTCTGTGCGAAATCCCTTCCGGTGCAGCGGCGGATTTGCTGGGCAGAAAAAGAAGCATGATTTTAAGCAGGATCTGTACCGCCTGCTCCTGCGTGATTATGCTGTTTTCGAAAAGTTTCGGGCTGTTTGCGGTAAGTTTTGCGATACAGGCATTGGGGAATAACCTGAATTCCGGGTCAGAAGAAGCTCTGGTGTATGACAGTATGCGGTCTATCGGCCAGGAAGAGCAGTATCTGAAAGTGTATGGAAAATTGAATATCATCATAGAGGTGTCCCATGGACTGGCCACAGTGCTGGGAGGCGTACTGGCAGACTATTCTTACTTCTGGTGTTACAGCGCCTGCCTGGTGATTGCGGTTTCATCGCTGCTGCCGGTGCTTTTGATGTCAGAGCCTCCCTGCACTGGCGCGGCAAAGCGTCAGGAAAGTATCCGCCATATGATCTGCCTGCATTTTAAGGCCAGTTTCGGAATTTTGAAATCGGATTCCCGGATTATGAAAATTATTGTATACTATTCGGTGGTTTTTGCAGCGGAAACATTATTATTTTTCTACAGCCAGCAGTATTATTTTGAATTAGGATACAATAAAACTTCCATCAGCCTGATTTTACTGGCGGTGAGTCTTGTATCCTGTCTGGGCGCGGCAATGAGCGAAAAGATTTACCGGAAATTCAGAAAGCGTACAAAAAACGTTGCGGCTTTTGCCATAGGCACTGCGATTTTGTGTTATGGATTTCAGAATGCATTGCTGTCTGCGCCGGCCTTTGCGGCGGCAGGATTTTTTAATTCGGCTCTTTATCCCATACAATCGGAAGCGCTGAATCAGTTAATCCCTTCCGAACAGCGGGCGACCCTGATTTCTGTGGACAGTATGTTCTTTTCCGTTGCCATGATTCTTATGTTTCCCCTGGCTGGTTTTCTGGCGGATCTCTGGGGGTTGGCAATGGTATTTACAGGAATCGGCCTGACGCTTCTGCTGTTTGTAATGGTCTGGAATATACTGCTTGAATTTTAGCGGGACAAGTGGTATATTCAATTAAAAATGAAGTATGAGGTGGTATCGATGGACTGGATGCTGGAAGGGTTATTGCAGGGAACTCAGTTTCAAACATTATATAACCGGAAAATCGAAACATTGCGTGAAGAATATCATCTGCGGAAAATCGATATTGATATTCTGTATTTTCTTTACAAGTCCGGGGAGCGCAATACGTCAAAGGATATCTGCAGCCTGAACTTATTTAACAAAGGGCATATTTCCCAGTCGGTGGATCGGATGGTGAAGCAGGATCTGATCCATACCGTTCAGGATGAAGAGGATCGGCGGTGTGTGCATCTTGTACTGACGGAACAGGCGATTGAAATTATCGCACAGGCAACGGAGCTGCGAAACCAGATGTATAACATGATTTTAGAGGGAGTCACCGAAGAGGAACGGAAGGTGCTGTTTCAGGTTTCCCAAAAAGTAAATCAAAATATCAGAAACGCCCTGCGTAATTCCTGACAGAACACCATGTCTGCGCAGCATTTATGAGTTTTCCTGGATTATTGTTCAGGTAAACTCATAAATGTTATCAAAAATTCTTAAATCTTTCTAAAATCAGTTGGCAGAGTATTTATTTTATGATAATATAGTTTAAAATTAAACAATCAACCATGTTTCAGGACAGAAGGATTCTGCTGTGAAACTATTGATATTTCAGGCTTAGGAGGGATGAAATCTATGAGAAATGAAAATGAATTGATGAATTATGCCATGAAGAAGGAATCAGTCTGCAGAAAGAATGACAGCATTTCGGATGCATTATTCGAAGAATACGGGGTAAACCGCGGACTTCGTGACATGAACGGGAAAGGCGTCCTGACTGGGCTTACAACAATTTCTAAAATTGTTTCTTTTGAAGATGTGAACGGCGTAAAGACGCCCTGCGACGGCCAGTTGTGGTACCGCGGCTACAATGTGCAGAATCTGGTGCGGCAGATGGGCGAAAATGGGTTCGGTTTTGAGAAAACAGCATACCTTCTGCTGTTTGGAGAAATGCCGAAGGAAGAAGAACTCTGTGAATTCTGCAAAATTATGGCTAATTGCAGGACACTTCCCACCAATTTTACCAGGGATGTCATCATGAAAGCGCCCACCAGGGATATTATGAATTCGATGACAAGAAGTATTCTGACACTGGCTTCTTATGACGGTCAGATGAATTCACCGGATGTAATCAGCAACAGTCTGCGGCAGTGTATCGAGTTAATCAGTATTTTCCCCATGCTTGCGGTATATGGATACCATGCGTACAACCACTATGAAAATGATGACAGTATGTACATACACAGGCCGGAGCCGGAGCTCTCCACCGCAGAGAATCTTTTGATGATGCTGCGCCCGGATAAACAGTACAGCAAACTGGAGGCAAAGGTTCTGGACGTAGCTTTGCTTCTGCATATGGAGCACGGCGGAGGAAATAACTCTACTTTTACCACCAGAGTGGTGACTTCTTCCGGTTCAGACACTTACTCTTCCATTGCTGCTGCCATGTCCTCCCTGAAAGGGCCAAAGCACGGCGGCGCAAACATCAAAGTAATGGAGATGATGGCGAATATCCGGGAGAATATTAAGGATGTTCATGACAAAGATGAAATAGAAGCATACCTCGCCAAAATTCTTGCAGGAGAAACCTTTGACCATAAAGGATTGATTTATGGTATGGGCCATGCGGTATACTCTCTTTCCGATCCCAGGGAACGGGTTTTTAAAAGCTACGTGGAAAAACTGGCCGGAGCAAAAGGACGTGGAGACGATATGTTCTTATATAACAGCATTGAAGAACTGGCTCCCAAACTGATTGCCGGCAAACGGAAGATTTTTAAAGGCGTCAGCCCCAATGTGGACTTCTACAGCGGATTTGTATACGAGATGCTGGGCATTCCCCAGGAACTGTACACTGCAATTTTTGCCATTGCCCGGATTGTGGGATGGAGCGCCCACCGGATGGAAGAACTGATCGGAATGAATAAAATTATCCGTCCTGCTTATATGAGCGTGATGGAGGAAAAAGAGTAGCTGCCCTGTTTGTATTACTCCGTCGATATTTAACCGCTGGAGTAATATGCTCCACTTAGCAGGAGATTTGTGACAAATGAAGAGCGCATAGCAGGCTATATAACCTGAATTTGGCGCAAATATCGCACTAAGTGAGGGATACAGATGGCGGGAATGATTTTTCAAACACGCTCTAAGGTTACAAAATGAACCAGTTTTCCAGAGGAATTGCAGGAAGAATAACTGTAAAGACTGTATTTCCTCTGGAAATTTAGTACAATAACAGATTTTTCTAAATTTTGTAACATTGAGTCATTGACAAACTATAAAAATTATGTTATTATGCCATAGTGATGTCGATGCGTGGCTCAGCTTGGTAGAGCGCTGCGTTCGGGACGCAGAGGTCGCAGGTTCAAATCCTGTCGCATCGATTAAAGGCATATTTTACAAGGGTTTCAGGGAATCATCAATGATGGAAAAATCACTTAAGTTTACTTAAGGTTTTCATGCCAGAGTGGTAACTTTAGCGTTTCTGTCTTTGATGATTTTTTGTTTTTCCGCAAGGTTTGACGTGTCATAAGTATAATACTTCTCGTTCACTTCCGGGGTATGACCGAGCATACTTGCCACCATAGTTACCGGAACGCCGTTCTGCCTTAAGTTGGAATTGATTGTCTTCCTCAATGCGGTGATTCCGCCGCCATGTATTCCGAGGTGGTTTGTCAGCCTTTTTGCGCAGTCACTGATTCGCTGACCGTTGATATATCCACCCTTGCCGTCTGTAAAGACATATTCGCTGGCACATCCATATTCCCTTTGGACATTTCGGATTCTTTCGAGAAGGTCTTTTATTTCATCGCACATAGGGAACTGCCTTGATTTCTTTGTCTTTGTCGTATCAACATAAAATTCATTCTTAAGGCGGTTATGCTTTATGGAATTATGTATCAGGATGTAACCTTCGTGGATGTCATCCCATTTCAACACCGTAGCGGGGGATGAACATAGGCCTGTCGCCGTACAGTTCTTCCAAGCCTTTTTGAATCATCAGGAGTTCATTGTCATTGAAGAACTGTTCTTCGTTGGGTTTTGCCTTTTCCTTGCAGTGTTTGCTGAACTGCTTTAGTTCGAGGAACTCAACCGGGTTGTCCGTTATTATTTTCTCAATGCGGGCATGTTTCACGGTGTTCCGGATGTAGCTGAACATTTTCTTGCAGGATTCGCGGCATAGGCTTAAACGCTGAATCGTCTCCAACATGAATTTCCGGATGGTGTTCTCATTGATTTCATTCATCGGCAGCCTTTCAAAATCAGAATCTTGGAAGAACCTTGCATAATCTGAATTGTACCGTAAGATTGAATTGCCGCTGAGTTCCAAGTCCTTTATTGCCCTCCATTCCTGGTATACCTGCCTGAATGTCGGGGCGAGGGCGGTCTTGTCTTCGCGGATATAGTAATCAATGATGGCGTTTATCAGCCTTTCTTCACTTACCTTGCTTACCAGCCTCCCATACGGCGGCTCAGTGCCTTCTTTTGGCAGGTAGCTGTTCCAGTTGCCGTTCCTGCCTTGCCAGTATTTGAATTTCCGTTTGTGGGTTTCTATAATTTCTGCTTTGTTCATGTCAATCATTTTCTGAACATATGCCAAGTCTATTTTACCATTTTCCATGTCCCGGAGCAAGTCTTTGGCATGGCTGATTTGTACTTGGAGGGTGTGGTTCAGAATCTGCATTTCACACATATCAAGTTTCTTCATGGGAATCACACCCTCCTTTCCATGGGGATTTAACTGCTGTGGTCTGATTTTCCGTGCGTCATCCGGGCTTTTGGCTGGTTTTTGCGGTTATCAGGTAATCGGTGTCTGTCTGGGATAATGCCCCGGTCTCCCTGTCCGCGACCAGCTTGTAGATGCCGACGTCAAGGACGTTTTTTCCGTCACTGCCTGTCTCCACCACGCCGAAGTTCGGCGTAAAGCTGCTTAGTTCCTCATTGTCCCTCATCTCAAAAGCGACTTCGGGTTTTGCCAAGCCCTGTGAGTTGAAGTACCGTTTCTTGTTGTACATTTCCTTGTCGGTCAGAAGGGCGGCAGTTATATATTTTGTGATATAGGTGGCGGCTCTTTCCGGGCTTTCTATCATTTCACAGTCGCTGAACCCATATTCCCAGTCCGTCAGGTTATATACCTGCCTGCCATGCCTGATTACCGTCTTCTTTGTTTTGGGGTTTACGGATTCCGCAAACCCAGCAGGTATGTCCCCAAGTAATCCGTGAAAATGGACAGCCCCCGACTTGTGCAGTTCCGGTATCATCAGATAATCAAATTTGTTGTATCTGTCCCGCATCAGGCGACACCATTTCAAGAGGGCTGTCTTTGCCGTATCATAATCAAGGCTGTTTATTTTTTCGGGGTTGAATGTCAGGGTGGCAAACCATTTGAAGTCGTTTGCCAGCGCATAGCCCTTTATCCGCCTGCGGATGGCGTATAGCTGCCTGCGTGTCCGTTCCTCCTGTGCCTTGTCGGACAGCACGGGATTTTTCTTTTTTGCGGATGGGAACCGCCTTTCCCCGGTATGCCTTATCCGGGGGTAATGGTACGCCGTTATTTCTATCCGTCCATTCCCATAGTCAGTTGTCTTGCGGTTGTATTCCCCGGAATAGCCTTCCGGGTAAACGTCAATTGCCATATCCTTGCCTCCGTTGTGGTGTGCTTTCCGGTGCTTTCCGTCGCAACATTGCCTTATGTCAAGTAGGCAATGTTGCGCAGTGCCTCCCACCTTCCGCCGTGCAGTCAGGCGGTAAGCCGCATGCCCGCTTTCCCGGCTGCTGCGTATTTGCAGCGCATGCCATGCTTGGGATGGCGAGCCATCCCAAGCGCCATGCCCCACCATGCGCAGCCATCGGGAATGCAGAATGCGCTTTCCGCGAGCCACACGGCAGCCGGCAGAAGTCATTGCGTCACGTTTTCCGCTTTCGGAAGGCTGGGCTGAAGTAAAAGCCGTCAGAGACAGCCGCCCGGTAGCCCTTCTCTGTCAACTGTGGCTTTTCCTTCAGGTAGTCCAGCGCATACCACCGCGCCATCTGCCTTTTGTCCGTGCTGACAATGCAGGTTTCCCCATTTGCCAGTTCAAATGCATATAACAGCTTAACGACCTTCTCCATATGGCGTCCCCCTGTCCCTTAATTCCTTTAGCAATATTATGCAGTCGCGCAGGTTCCGGGGCAGCAGCGGCGTTTCGATATAGGTCAGCCCCCCTGATTTGGGCGTGACTGCGTAGCCTTTGCCAACGCCGCCTTTATACGCTGCCGCTATGTCTTTCTTATACGCGCCTGTTGCCTGGTGGAAGGTTTCCTCCGATACCAGTCCTCCAAGGATAAAGCGCGTCTGGCACTGCTCCGTGATGGATTTGGGCAAATCGGTTGCAGACAGTTTCTGTGCCGTAATGACAACCGGGAATCCCGCTGCCCTGCCTTTGAGTGCAAGCTGCCCAAGCAGCCTTTCGATTTCCGCCCTTTCCTTTTTGCCGGCAGAACCCAGCACGGACAGTATCTCATCGAAAAAGAGGAAATGCTCTTTAAGTCCCAGGGTCTTGAGGTCTTCATCCATTTCTGCCCGGTCTGCTGCAAAATACTTGGAATACCGTTCCTCCATCTCATCTACAAGCGAAGTGAGCAGACAGATGATTTCTTCCGTATTTGTGGCTACCTGAACGCCGGAATGCCGGAACACCCTTCCAAATACGGAATTCTTGGCATCCACCACATATGCCTTGTGTCCGCGTTTCATAGCCATGCCTGCCAGGTAGGTCAGCAGCCTGGTTTTCCCTGCGCCGCTTGGGGCAATCAGCAGGATATGCAATGCCTCGCTGTTGAAATCCCAAACCACGTTGTCATAGATGGGTATCGGCGCGTAACTCATCTTTGGCTCATACCTGCCCGTCAGCTTTGATATGCCCTCCCCCATCAGCAGCATCCCGTCATAACGTTTCGGGGAATCGCCAAACAGGTAGCAGGCTTTTCCGTTGCATTCTTCGTACTTGAGTAGCTCCTCCCCCATGTACTCGGACAGTTTCCTCCCAAGTCCGGCGGTGTCTTCCACCAGCCCGTTGGGGTACAGGTCAATGACGGTCTTTTTGTCCTCTAACCAGTACCGCCATCTGACGGAATGGTACAGCGTTGCGGATATTTTCGGCTTGATGAACAGCCGCGTAAACAAGACCAGTTTCTTCCGGACTGCCAGCCATTTAATAGGGGAATGCTTTGACAACAGTATCCTCACTGTAACAAAAACTTCCAACAGACATAAACCTGTAACAAACATATCAGCCAATCTCCGGACATTCTCTGGGGCAACCGTTAAGTTGCCCCGGAAAACCGGAAAGATTATCAAAAGTGGCAGTAAAATGCCTGACAACAATATTGCCAGAATTATCTGTTTGGCGGCAGTTGCCTTGCTGCCGTCTGTCCTTAGCAGGATTGTTCCTTTTATCCTGTGTTTCTTCCGTTTGCGTTTCCACGTTCTGTCTTTCCCCATTCTATTTTTCCTCCGTTTCTGTAATTTCTTCCAGCTTTGTCACCATCAGCCGGAGACCTTTGGCTGAGTAGCCCATGAACTGCCTGTTGACCATGTTCGCGTCAAGGGCAAACGTATAGTCAACGAGACGGTATAACTTATTGATGGATTTCACCGGGTCCAGTTCCGTGTTCACCAACGTAAGCTCGGAACTTACCATATCCAGAAGGCTTGTGCCACTTACAGCCTTTACCTTCTGGGTGGTTATGCCTGTCTCCTTATTGAGGTAGGAATTTCTCACTTCTTTTATGAGTACCCTGCCGGGGATGCTCACATGCTGCCTTATTGCAGCCTGCACGTCCTGCATGGCAATTAACTCTTTGATGCTTACCTCTGAAAAAAGAGATTTTGTTTCGTTGATTGCTTTGTTAATGGTATTATTATCTAATATTTTTGCCATATCTTGACTCCTTTCTTGTGGCTTTTTGCCCGCACTTTAAATTTTGTTTTTTTGTTACGCTGACGTCAGTATCAGGTAATAAGAGTTTTTATGGAAATTATTACCTTGCGATTATAGAATAGCACAAATAAAGTGGTACGTTAATAGGACAGGAGAACAGGCTTTTGTACCACTTTTGTTGTGCATAGAAATTCTTTGTGGTATTATTAAATTGAATAACAAAGACGGTAATTATATAATTTAGGTTTATTTCTTTATACATGGAATAAGGAGAGGATATAATGTTTGAGAAAATAATAGAGGATTTTTATAAATCACTTGCTGGTTCAATACGCAATAGGAAAAAACAATTAAAAATTAGCAGGGACAAAATTTTAAATGACCCGAAACATGTGTCAAACATAACACAAGCAATACGAAATAACCATCATCCTTATTTGATTGGTAAAAGTGAATATGCATACTTATATTATTTATATCTATTTGAAGATAAGGATTCCTTCTTGAAGGAATGTATAGTGGACACCAAAGTAGACGTACATATAAAGAAAAACGGTACGAATTATGACAGGATGCTTTGGGGACATATTGATTGGGACAAAATGTTTAAAGATACGATTACAGAACTATCAGGATTAGATTTTTCAGAAGGTTTTGGAAATCTTTTTGAATCTACTTTAATTGATTATGTTCCATATGCTGTAATCAAATATGATGGACTTCATCCTGAATATGGAAAAGAGTATATTTTTCCGGAGGAGAGGGAAAGAGAGAGAAAGAATGCAGTCTGTTGGGTACATTTGCGACATGGGAGTGAACTTTTTAGAAAATCCTTTTTAGAAAGATTTGAGGGAAAAACTTTATCTGGATTTGATGAAAAATTTCGTGAATTTGTAGAAGATTATTTAGAACAAAGAAAGCCCAATCCATATTCACTTGGTTTACAGGCATATAGCTTTCACAAGAATATTAGTGGATTTGCAGCTTATTGGCAATCATTTGCTGAGGTTCAATATAGCGATATGTATGATGAAAAGTCAAAAATAGTAAAACTGCTTGATGAATACCTTGAAAATGGCAGGAAACAAATACAAGAATTTAAAAAGTACCAACAATACTTTGATGATTTTAATGTGGATATTAAATAAAATTTGCTGTATGAAAAATAAAATGTACGTCCTACATTTGTGGAGTGAAAAAAAGGGGCTGTCGCTTTAACGAATGAAAATTCGTGAAGCGGCAGCCCCTTTCCCTGTGCATGTCAATCGTCTTTTGGTTTCGGTTCACCTGCTTTTGTCATTCCGCATCCGCAGGTGTAATGGTCTACATACTTTACTTTCTGATATTCATAGGCGTACCAAAAGTTAGTTTTTTCACCGTTGAGTAGATGCTGGTCTATATGGGCATATCGTTTACAGCAACAATAGCCGTAATCTGCACATGTATAATTATTTCTCTTACAAATATCACAATCTTTCTTTTCATCTTCTGGCAATATCGCACCACAGTTACAGTGAATAACTTCTTTTCTCACTGTCACGGTCTTCTTGTGTGCCTTCCAGTTGTGCTTATGGTTCATGTTGACCCTGACTTTCAGTTTCAGTGCCTTGCCGCCATATTTTACTGTGAGCGTAGACGTCCCGTTCTTCTTTGCGGTGACTACGCCTTTCCCGCTTACGGAAACCACTTTCTTGTTGCTGGTCTTGTATTTGGCTTTCGCTGTCACATCCTTAACCACGGTCTTTTTCCCTGCCTTTGTAACCGGGCTTTTTACAGCCAGCTTTACAGAAGTTTTCGCAAGGATATTGAGCGTCTTGCCGGATATTGCCGCCTTTTTCTTCTGGCTTGCCACTTTCACCGTCATTTTCTTCGCTGCCGCCTGCGCGGGCATTGGGTTTGCTGCTGTCATAGATACTGCCATGAGGAGTGCCAAGGCGAACGCCAGGCTTTTTGTCCAAGTTCTTTTCATGAATACCGCCGTCCTTTCATTGGTGTTAGTATATAAGTGTGGACAGGAAAAGTTGAACAACCTATACTATCAAATGAAAGAGCAAAGGAGATGAAAGGCATGGCGAAAAATCAAAAATCTTACACTCCGGAATTTAAACAGCAGATCGTGGATCTGTATCATGCCGGAGG
>CAJTFX010000015.1 GCA_910575555.1 Lachnospiraceae bacterium
GGAGGCTGTACTTATGAACCCAAACACAGAGAAACTACGCAAAAAATATATGGATAATCCACCCGAAGGCATGTCATCCGAGGACATTCGCTGCATGAGCGAGGATAACCTTCTAGATATGGATTATTTCTTAAATGAAGATGACTTATTTGATGACGAGGCTGGAGTAGAAGGTTTTTATATCTTCTAAACCGTGTCGTCTTGCTGTTATTCCCATGCAAGAGTTTATCAAATATACGTTCGATAAACTCTTGTTCTTTTCCTTCTCATCAAAAATCGCAATTTCCTATAAAGTAAAAAAATGTGAGCCGCTCAATGACAGCCCACATTTGACATTTTTTCTGTTCTGATAATCCGCTGAATGCTTTTTTCTGATAAAAAATACGCGTCTGCAAGCTCTTTGATTCTCCTGCCAGACAGATAATCTCTGTAGATTAACTGGTTCCTGCTTTGAATTTCCCGCCTGTACAGAGTTTTGGCGCCCCATTCCTGACGGTTTTCCTGTTTTCTGGGAATGTAAATATTCGTGCCGTCCACATAATTTTGTATCAGTTCTATCACCTCAGCGGGCAGAATCTCTTCTGCTCTTATATAGCCCATGTTTGCCTCCTAAATATGATTTTCAGGAATCGCAGAGGCTATAACAATCTGCATTTCATTGCAATAGCCTTTGCTATGCAAACATTACATAACGTTTCATACAGCAGTCTCCTTTCCCTTCCTTTTATCATTCAGCAGACAGGATCATCTCCCGGTAAATCTGATCCAGCGTATCCCAGTCTGTCCTCCTGTCATCTTCCATTGTATCTGCTATCTGTTTCTGCCGTTTTAATTCCTCCCGGATAAACTCTATAATCACCGGCATCTGAGGCTCATAGTTCTTTTCATCTGTTATTTTCTTTTTTTCCAACAATTCCTCAATACCGCTGCGCAGGCGTTTGGGCAGCTCCATCTGCATCAGCTCTTCAAACAATACCGGCGGGGCAGCGCCGCAGGCTTCCACATACCGACAGGCCAGAAGGGGACGCAGCGCATAAAAATATTTTTTATACCTGACCTGCTCTTTTTGCAGATAGTTCTGGAATGTGCTTTGGGCTGTTCCATAATAATGGCACACCGCCGCTTTTTTTGAAAAATAGCTCTTTGCCTTCTGGTAAATCTCTTCCCATTGTTTCGTCTTTTTGTAAACCACCGGCGAATTGCTCCACTCAAACAGCGTTGCATTGCTCCGATGAAACTGCGTCAGCGCTTTTTTCAAATCCCATCCGTTGATATCAAGCACATCGTCCAACTGCCACTCTATAACGTCTTTTTTCTCCTTTAATTTCAGATAATCTTCTGGCCTTCTGACATAAATAAACCGTACATCATAATCACTGTCCAAAGAAGCAAATCCCCATGCCCTGCTGCCGGATTCCACTGCAAGCAGAATTGTCACATTTTCCTGCTTCTCTATTTCCAATAATGTTTCCTGGATTTCTTCTAATATATTTCTCACAGAATGTCTCCTTTCCCTGCTCCGCCGACGATTCCGTTTTTCATCAGAACTCCATCTCCACTGCCCGCTGATTGACGGATTCCACGAACGCTTCCACTTTGGCCATATCCGGCTGTTTTGGCAAAATACTGTTTTGGACTGCAGATTTCAGCCGTGTCTCATATTCGCCCAAAATCTGGTAAAATTCTGCGTCAAAGGTTCCGTCCTCCTTCAAAAACCTGCCGTTTCGGATGCTCAAAAGCAGTTCTGCATCCTCCCTCCGATGGGTTTTTATTTTTCCCTGCTCCAAAATGTCAATGGCCATCAGAAACAGGCGGATCAAATGCATGGCGTGTTTATTCAGGTGATCGTCGTCTTTTTTCTTATTGCGCTTGCCGATCTTGTCATAATCCCGAATGACATTATTCAGCGTGCCGAACATTTTCTGAAAATCCCGCAGGGGCATATGGGTCTGACTGGCGTCCACAAAAATCTCCGTATCCATTCCGGCAGTCACCGCCTGATCCAGATAAAGATGAATGCTGCCGTATGCAAAATTTCCATACTGCCTCTGAAAATCCTCCAGAGTATTCTGAACCGAGTTTAAAATATGCCGCTCCCGTTCTGCCTGTGGCATAGAATCTCTGGCAATGGCATTCTGCAGTCTGCGAAGCTGTGCGCTGGCATATCCTCCGAATGATTTGGCCGCCCTCTGAGACAAGAACAAGCTTCTGTTGTCAATCAATTCCTGGCCAATCTCCGTTTTAATCAGATATTGCTCCTCATCCAGTCCCAGGATTTCGCAGGTATTGGGATTGCATTCCAACAATAGCTTCACCATTTTGTTAAAAGAATAAATCACCGTATCGGTGGCGGAATCCTCGTATTGTTCAAAAGCTGTAAGCCCCAGCAAATCTGAACGCAGCGGCAGGGTCACTCCCCGAAAATCTATATCGCTGTTTTCATTACTGGTTCCATAAGCATGGCTGCCTCCTAATCCTAGCAGAATAATCTTGCCGCCCAGCCGGGGATTGGTCCGCAGAAAATCGTATTCCGGACTCATCATTATTTTCTTAAAATCCACCTTCGTCACCTCACCTCTGCTTGCTGCTTTCCATTATAGCACATTATGACGGATAAGGTTCTAATAATTTTATCATTCTGCGTTTCCTCCTGCCGGAAGCTCCAGTTCCTTCTGTTCCACTTTATTAGAAAGATACCGGAAGGTTCCGTCCGAAAAAGGCATCACAACAATCTCATTCCGAAAGGCAAAATCAGAATTGTAATCGGCCCATACCCCGTCCACAAAGAGGGTAATGCTCCCGTCCCCATGTTCCTCATAGTCCACCACCTCCCCAAAAGGCGGATAAGGAACGGCATAGATCATTTCATAGGGATAACTTGCCGTGCTTTCTTCATACCCGCATTTTTTACGCACCTGCTCTGCAGATACCGGAAAATAACCAGTCATCACTTGTTCATATAATTCTGCAGGTATCCTGCCCTCTTCCGTTTTCAGAAATTCCCCGGTATCCATACGGTAAATGTCCTCAAACATACAGGGCATCAAAATATCTTCCGCATTGCCGCTGTCCCAGTTTGTCACAAGGACGTTGTAATTCACATAGCTTAAACCGGAAATGTATTTCTCTGTCAGCTCCCGGCATGTATCTGAAAGCGGCTTCACCCGCCAGCACTGACGCAGACTGGCATGAGCCGCCGGCTCCTCATAGGCATAAATCAGATAACCTTTTTCCGTCAGCTTAAGTTCTGAAAGATTGCTGACCAGAGTTTCTTTTATGCTGCAGGATAAGTTGGAAGCATCCTGCAAAAACCCTTCCGTTTTGCTGTCTGATGCAAAACTTGCAGGTTCCGCCTGCCACTCAATTCCCACATAATACGTCTGCAGCCGGCCATCCCGGTACAAAAAGGATGAAGCCCCAAGCAGCCCGTCCAGATTTATTTCAAATACGGTCACCATTGCCTCACGCTTTTTCAGGTATGCCTGGTAAAATTCCTCCACTTTCTCATAATTTTCCATATTGGCATCCGCCGTAACGCTGACAAATCCTGCTTTTTTGAGAATGGAAACCGCCTCCCTGCGCTGTGCCTCCGTGAAATTCCTGATATAAAAATGATGGCCCGGCTCTTCTTCATATTCCGCATTCTGATATAAATCCCGCACCTGTTCTGCCGCAGTCAGTGCAAGATTTTTTAATTCTTCTTTTTCGGAATCTGTAAATATGCATTGTTCTGCCTGAGGCAAAAACCAGGGAGATAAGTCTGCCTCCGGGTCTGCCGAATGTTCCGGGCTGTTTAACTGTTCTGCCGGAAGCTCTTTCATTGGATCATATAGGTTGTTCAACGTTTCCTGTCCACACTTATATACTAACGCCGCCCCTGGAATTACCTGCCATTGTTTTTCTTTCTCCGTTCCGCCAAAATGCCATTGAAACATACTTTCTGCCTGGATCGCTGTCAGCAGAAACAAACAGCATATACCAAGGCTTATCAGGCAGAATTTCACATTTCTTTTCCATTTCCTCATTCTTTTCCTCCATAAATTTCCATCCATTGTTCCCAGGACAATCGCTCTGCATGCCACCAAAAAGAATGCTCCCCTCTAGCCGAAATCCCCTCCGCTTTGTCCGGCTCAGATGAAACAATCACCTGATTTGACACATATTCAAAAGCTTCCTCACCGCCGCCTTTGGATTCCCCCTCCTTTAACGGACGGATCACCGTTTTATGGGAAAATAATCTGGATGTTTTTCCGTCGGGATACACCCCATTGACAAACAATGTGATTGTCCCGTCCGGATTTTTGGTACCGCTTACCACCTCAGGATATGGGATGTCAGAATAATCAACCTCATAAAATCCCCGGGGCCTGTATTCATAAACCCTGTCCTTTGGAACGTACGCAGTTTTGGCGCGAATCGTCTCTCTGTCAATCTTAAAATGTGCCGAAATCACCGTTTCAAATTCATGCTCCGGCACCTGATAAACTGCCCCGGCGTTTAAGTTCTCATCTGCCGCATAGGGAACCGGCTTCTGATACAATTCCGGATAAAAAACATCAAATACATCATACAACTCCAAGGCTTCAAAATCCTCCTCACTCCAGTCTGAAAGAAATATATTATTCCGCCCATAACCCACCGGCAATATATATTTCCTGTTCCATTCCCGGCAGGCTTCATCCAACGGCAAAATCCGCAAAACGGTATGCTCCGGCGTATCGCTTAAGGTCAGCACATAATTTACCGCAGAAAAATATTTTCCCTCAAAAATCAAATATCCTTCTTTGGTAAGCTGCCATCGGTCAGCAGGATAACTTGCCGTATCTATATTTTTCAAGGAGCCGTTTTCATCATATTGGCAATATTCCCGGACAATATTGACGCTGCCATCTTCCGTTTTAATATCAAATTTCCGCAAACCACAATCCTCAGCCACAAGAATTGTCAGTTCTGCCGGTTCCTGTTTTTCTGCTGCCTCACAAAATTCCAACACCTGTTTTGCATTGGTCATATCCACCTGATTCTTACTGTCCACCGCTGCATATCCCTGCCCGCCAAGCCGCTCCACAACACTCTCCATAACCTCAAGGGAACCTGACGTATTTGTTTTGGCTGCTTTTTCGTACAGCTCCCGGCAGAGTTCTGCTATATGCTCCGCTTCGGCATAATTGGAAGATTCTGTCTCAGATACTGCTGCAGGAAGATCTGAATCTTTTGGAGCTTCTGATATTTCTGCGGAAAAATTTGGATCTTTTGCCCCTTCTTTACTGCAGCCTGCCGCCATCATCACAAATACTGCAAATAATAATAATTGTACGATTCTGTTCCTTTTTCTCATAGTAATCACATATTCCTTACATCGTCTCTAAATCTTACATATATAATATTTTGTTATTTTTAATATATTACATCTGTAGGATATAGAAGTCAAGTAAATTTTTCGCCTATACAGACGGAAATTTTCTGACAGATCGGAAAATTTATGTATAATAGAATCCTTGAGAGGGAAGTTCATACAAAGGAGAAGATACCATGCACAATTTACAAACACACATCAAAAATTATTTGAATTATTGCAATTCTCAAAAGCGTCTGGATGAAAAAACGATAAAAGCCTACCGCATTGATTTAAGGCAGTTTTCCGAAGGGCTTACGGTTACAGAAATTGTAAATCCACAAGTTTCTGCTGTGGATTCCCTGCGTGGAATGCTTGGCGGTATTGCCTCTGATATTGATATAGATTCTTTATGGGAGGAGCGTCTGTTAAAATATGAAAATAATGTGTGATACAAACGTAATCCTTGACGTGTTATTGGAAAGGGAACCTTTTGTAGAGGATTTTTACAAGCTTTTGAAGCTTTGTGAAGAACATAAAATAGATGGTTTTGTATCAGCATCTTCTGTGCTATGAGTGTATTTTCTATCTTGTGAGAAAATACACTCATAGCACAGAACTGGCATATAAAGCAGTCGGAAAACTTTTAGAAATTGTCAAGGTGTGCAGCGTTGCGAACAATGATATTCTTATTGCATTTCAGAAAAAGGCAAAGGATTTTGAGGATTGTCTTGTTGCTACTTGTGCCAAATCTATACATTGCGATTATATTGCTACCCGAAACAAAAGAGACTTTGAAGGCTTTGGAATTTCTGTGCTTACCCCAACTGAAATTCTTTTGAAAATTATATAACACACGTTTCACAGAAAATCTCTTATCTCCTGATTACAAAATAGGATTATAGCTGGTATAATCCAATGCTCGCTATCTATGCGGAAACTCCGCAAAGCATTTTTTGTGCAGCCGACATCTTCCATATCTGGCTTACCTGTCGAAAAGAAAATCTTATGTCCTTTCCACCTCCGTTCTGGATTTGGTTTCTCTTGACGTTTTCAATACCGCTGTATGTATCTTTTTCATCATTTCGTATCAGGCGGAGTAATATTTGATTTATAAAACTATTTTTTTCTAAGTTTTAAGACGATTCCCTTTCTGTCAGCTATATCCTGAAAAGTTTTTACAATGTAAGAAATCTTATCTTTTTTTGATAAGTCAGATAATGTAATATCCGTTTCAACTTTCTTCAATGTTTCTTGAAGTTCGGAAAGCTCTAACAAATTAACTGCCAGACAATAAAAATTCTTTTTTCGCCCATCGTTATAAGCGGAAAGTAATTGTTCAAGAATATTTCCTTTTTCAATTAGTTCTGCTATATATTTTTCAATACCAATTTCCTGAGCTTTTCTTATATCTCTTTTTTGATGCTGATGTGTGATAAAAGAATCATATTCATCAATATGGCTATATTTTTCACATGGATAATGAATACACTCATAACAATACTCAATTTTTCCATTTTGCAGACTGCATTTTGCAATAGGACAGGATTGATTGCCATTGCCACACCCGCCGCAATGTTTTCCTAAAAACATTGAACACAAGCTGCAATTCAAACCACATATCTTTCACATGGCCGGCCTCCAATGCAAAGCCGACAACAATTACGTCAAATTCATGTGCTTTTTCCTCTCTTTCTTTGATTTCTTCCATTTCCGGGTACGAAAAAAGGGGCTATCTATTTCCCGACAGCCCCTTTTCCTTACCTGTCAGTGGCATAAATCGTTATTTCCCAACAGCCCCTTTTTCAGTTTTAACCGTATATAAATTTAAAAGCAATTTCTGCGAATTGTTCCGCATTTGTTGCAACAGCAGGATGTCCGCCAGTATCGAATATATGTATCTTTCCATTTGCGATAAGATGATTCATTTCTCTATATTCTTCCAACATATCTTTCCGGCACATCTGATCTTGTAAACTTCCTGCAAAAAGAATGGGTACACTCAATGTTTCTATTGACTTGGAAAATAAGGGCAATTGCTTTTCTGCGCATTCGACTAAAGCGACAGTATTCAAATCCACTACAATTTCCCAATCTTCACCCTGGCACCATTCATAAAATTGTTTCGCACAGGCGTCTTTTTTTGAAAATTCTCTTTCTTCCAATAAGTTTTTCGCAAAATCTTTATCCAATGCCCTGCCATCAAAACTGTCTGCAATAACTTTATTTATAAGGTCTGGCCGTTCTAATGCTGTATTAACCGCTGCCCAAGCTCCACCGCTTGTACCAAGAAGATTCACTTTTTTAAGTTTTAAGTGCTCGACAAGGGCAATCACTTGCTGCGCTTGCGCGATCCATAAATCTGCTGGAAATTTATCCACCCTGTCAGATTTTCCATTACCCAGAAAGTCAACTAAAATCACCCTGAAATGCTCTTGATATAATGGGATCAGCATTTCAAACATTGCCGATGAAGCTGCATCGCCATGCAGCATTATCAGCGGTTCTCCGTTCCCAATTTCTTTATAAAATATTTTCTTTGATTGATAATTAAAATATGACATATCTTTGCCTCCTAATCTTTTTTGAATATTGAATTGATTAGCAAGGCGTAATAGCATAGGTACGCCCTGCTATTACAATGTTACAATGATACCCATAGCGCAAGCCTCCGTTCCATTACCGCTTATTTACTCAAACTCCCGCAAGGTAAACTTTGTGCATATTAAATCCTAAGAAAAATACTCCACCATTTCCCTGTCATTCAAAGAATCCCCGACCGCCGTAACATCTTCCCTTTGATACCCCATCGCCCGGCAGATTTCCAGAATTCCCGCCAGTTTTCCCGTTCCCTGTTTCGTGATCTGCATACAATTTCCCTCCCATAAGATCCGGCAGGAATCCGGAATTTTAAGAGCATCTGCCAGTTCTTTCTGCTTTTGCTCCGGCATCTGGATTCCCCGTCTGACACGGTGAAAAGACAAGGTCACCTTATAAATATCCGCTTTTTTCCGGTAAACATGCACTTTAAACCCATATGCTTTCTGTTTCTCTTTTATCCCTGTCAGCCACCCGGCTTCCATCGGCAGAATCACATCCAGGCTGCCTTTCTCCTGGCTTTGGGTCTGCCATCTTGCGCCATTGGCAAATACGCCGCCGCGAAACACATGCCATACAGAGGACAGCTTTCTTTTTGCGGCCTCCAAAGGCAGTGATGTGGCAAGGTAAATCTCACACCGGACGGACAACCGCAGCAGACCCCGGGCGGTGTGCTCCGGTATCCGCCTGAGCCCCTCCGGGACAAGGGTGCCGTCAATATCAAAAAATACTGCTTTTGGATAAACAGGAATGCGGAAGGCCGGATAAGGCCGGAAAAAAGGTGCCACAGCATCCCTGCGGTTGCAGTAGGCCAGATAACAGCTACACGTTTTTCTTTTGCATCCCGAAAGCTCTTCCTTTTTGCTCTCCACGGAATCCCCATAAAAATTTCCAATGTTTTCCCGGGAAATATTGCATCGGCGCATCATTCCGTCTGCTTCCACAAAACGGCTGTCTGCACAGGCTGTAAGCTCCGCCCTGTAATGTTTTAACTCCTGCCGGAAATAGCCGTCTATTTCTGCGAAAGCTTCCAGCTCCGCCTCTGTATAACGTCTCCCAAGGCCATCCATTTTATTGATCCAAAGGTAGACAGAATCCGGCAGCGCCTTTCGCAGCATACGGATTTGCTCTAAATACTCCGGAACGCCTACCGCACCCACACAATAGGAAATCTTCTGTTCCGTCAGAAAACGGCAGTGCCGCGCAAATTGTTCCGCCGATATCATTTCAGGATGGAAAGTTCCCCACAGCCGCAGCTTTTTCAATTCTCCTCCGTGCTCTCGGTAGACAGAAAGCATCTCCTCTGTGGGAAAACTGAAATTACTCTGAGCTCCTACTGCGTCTATCACCGGACTTCTGCTTAATGCCGCAAGCCCTTCCCAGTAATACGGATGAATCAACGCCTCTCCATAAGGAACAATCTGCACAGCTCCGCCCTTTTGCTGCTGAAGCATCCGGCCTGTAAAACGAAAAAACGCTTCCCGATCCGCCTGTATGCTCCGCCTGCTGCAAGTTCTTTTTGCAAAAGGGCAATAGCTGCAGGAATAATTGCAGGACTTCAGGCTTCCCCTGTAATACCACTGTCTTTTTGTTACGTCTCTCTCCATCGCCTGTTTCACCGTTCCATCAATTGCCGTACTTCTTCGGACATTAATTGGGGCCCCAAAAAATCAGATAAGGAAAATCCCTCTTCCGTCAGCGAAAGGAAGCCTGCGGTTTCCAAAGCATAACCGGCCTGAACCCAGTCCAAAAGCAACGGAAAATCTTTCTCTGCCTGACTGCCAAAATGCAGACTGTAATCCGCAAGGCAGAGGCCCCTTCCAAACAAAATATGCCGGATCACATACCGCCGTTTCTCTTCCTCCAAAGGCAGTAAAAATCCATGGGTAATTTTCCGGTAATCCTCCTGTTCTATATAGTTTTGCAAAATAGAAAGGCACTGACCAGGCTCCACTGCATAAGGCGTGCTGAAATGCAGATTTCCCAGATAGCTTCTCCCTCCGCAGCCGATGGATACGGTATTGCCAAATCCGCACAGGGAACCGGGAAGCTCCCGGGCAACGTTCCTTTCCCCGCTTTTTCCAGTCTGCCTTACAAAATCTCTCTCCAATCTACCTTTTCCAGTTTGGTTTATGGACTGAGGCTCCTGTTTTTCCCGC
Source organism: Lachnospiraceae bacterium (assembly GCA_910575555.1). Lineage (GTDB taxonomy): Bacteria > Bacillota > Clostridia > Lachnospirales > Lachnospiraceae > Petralouisia. The sequence goes on from CAJTFX010000015.1 coordinate 10,093, forward strand.
ACAAACCGGCGCATGGAATAAGGCCGGTATCCTGCTTTAAGAAGGAATTCCCGCACAAACCGGTACATCTCAAAGGCATCTTCCGCACATTCCGCACCCTGACGGTAAAGATAGGTTCCCGGCTTCACATACAGCGGATATACAAACAGCTCTTCCGGTTCAAATTCCAACGCCTGGCCCAGAGAATCCCCAAGGCTCTCCATGGTCTGTCCCGGTATTCCGTAAATCAGGTCAAGGTTCACACATGCAAATCCAACATTTTGAATCAGACCCAGGGCTTCCTTTGCCGCAGCCGCGGTATGAAACCGGTGCAGGGTAAGAAGCTCTGCTTCCTGAAAACTCTGTACGCCGATGCTGAGACGGGTTACCCCCTCTTCTTTTAAAATTTTTAACTTTTCTCCGGTTGTCTGATTGGGGGAAGTTTCCACCGTAACTGCTGATTTCCCCGGTTCTATCCCAAAGTAATCCCTGGCAATGGAGAATACCTTCCCAAGCAGATGCTCCGGCAGCAGCAGGGGAGTTCCCCCTCCTAAGGTCAAATCGGAAAATTCTGCGTCTCTGGGCATAAGCTCCGCAAGCTGCCGGGCCTGCCGCTCCATGGCTGATACATACGCTTCCATCTGCTGCAGTTTTTGCCCTGCCAGGGAAAATAAATTGCAGTACCCGCATTTATACTGACAAAAAGGAATATGAAAATACAGGCTGTTTTTCCCGCCTGACAGCCTGCCGGCATAATCCTTCCATTCCAGGTCCGGAAGGGCCCGATATGCCATTTTATGGGGATAACTGTACATATACTGGATATATGGATGTTCCATCTGAATACCCTCCTACAACAGAAAATGCTTATACGGAACTGTAGTTACAATGGGATGGTTAATCCCATGATACCAAACGCCGTCCTCTCCATAACAGGTTCCGTGATCAGAACAGCATATCACGAATGTTTCCCCTTTTTCACGAAATGCCTCAAACAGCCTTCCCAATTGTCCGTCCACGTAACGCAGCGCCAGGGCATGGGCTTTTTTACTGTCTTTTTTCTCCCCTTCTGCATAAAAATAATTGGGATAATGCAGGGCGGAAATATTCAGATACATCATAATCTTCTGCCCCTCTTCCGCCTGCCTCAACTTCTGCAGTGCAAAATTAATCTGATGCTCGGCTGATTCCTTCACCCTGCACCCAAAGGCCGGCTTCCAATAACTGTGCTGAAAATAAGAAGGCAGTACTTTCCCCACGTCGGTTCTCTTGTCAAAAAAACTGACTCCTCCAATGCAGTAGGTTTCATATCCTTCACAGGCAAGCCCCTCCACCCAGGTTGCGCCCTGAAACGCATAAGCCCCTTCCGGCGCCTGACGCCCCATGCCAATGTCCGGGGAGAAAAAAAGCGGCTTGCGCTTTTTCATATCCAAAATCCCTTCCTCTATCGGGAAAAAACCGGCAAACATGGCCTGGTGAGAAGGATAAGTGAAATTGCCCGGCGCCTGGCATTTCTGCCAGGGGCCATACCGGTTCAGCACCGGCGTTTCGCCTTTTTCCTGCTCCTCAGCCGCCACGTCATACCGCAGGGAATCAATGCATACAAATAAAATATGGCACTTCCCCACAATTTGGTTCATATCTGTTTTCTGCATACTATTTTTCCTTAACCTCCGCAGCCTTTGCCTGCCCGGCCAGAATACGCGCCTGCTCTCTGTAAATCCTGTTTTTGCCGTAGATATCCCGGTAAATCAAGTCTCCCTGCCCGTTCATCTCAATCACCCGCGGCCGGAGAGTTCCTTTTTCCAGCAAAAGATCAATCCCCGCCATGGAAATGCCGACGCAGGAATTTTCTCCATTCCCTATCCCTCCAACGGAAAATGCTTCATACGCTTCCCGGCATACCGCTGTAATCTGATCCATGACAGCTTCACTCAGGCCAAGATTCTCTGTATCCAATGCCTGATTGTTCAAATGCAGGTTGGTAATGGGGCCTTTGGACTGGCGGGCTATCATTGCAGCAATATGCCCGAACTGGAACACCACCCGCAAATCATAGCTTTTCCCATGAAAATCCGCTTTGGGATGCCAGCGCTCCACCACGCATTCCAGAGACAGCAATTGGTTCAGAAAACGGCTGATTTCCGTATTTTCTTCCATACAGACCAGTTTTTTGGTATTGATTAACTGCCCCTGCTCCAAACGGCAGGAGGTATAAAGCTTCCTGCGCCCCAGACCCGGATGCAGGCGGAAAGCCGCCACGCCTGCTGCACCAGAAAAATACCTCGGTTTGATAAACACACTGTAACAATGCTTCTGTTCCATCACCGCTTCCAACTGGTCAGCCGTCCTGATTTCCTCCGGAAACATCTCTGTCACCGGAATTCCCCGGGCTTTCAGCCGCAGGTTGGTATCCCTTTTGTCAAGCATCCGGCAAATCATTTCCGGATGGTTTAGAAAACGGCAGTCTGCCCGGGCTAAAAACTGCAGGCTTCTCTGGTATGCTTTTAACTGCTCTTGCATCTGGCACAGCCGGACCGTCTGATACCCAGGCGGATCTATCTTTACCGCCGCCCCCTGCAGGTTTCTCAATACAGCGTTTTGGGGCTCCCCCTGCAGGCTTCTCAGAGCAGCGTTTTTTGACTCTCTCTGCAAATTTCTCAATACAGCGTTTTTTGACTCCTCCTGCACGTTCCGATCAAATATTTCTTCCCAGGCCGCCTCCTGATACGCGATACCCAAACTGTCCGCCGCTTTCCGGAAAAAAACTGACCGCTTGGAAAACGGGTCGCCGATTAAGACCACCCGTCTGTTTTCCTGTTTTTCTGCACTCATTTTTAAAATGCGCCTATTCTGTCAGCATGGGGTAAAAATAGAGTTCCCCGTCGTAATCATCTGCTTCCTGCTGGTCCTCCACATTTACCTGAACACCGGGAAGAGCTTCCAGCTTCTCCATCATCTCGTCTGACATATAATGGTACTCCAGCTCCAATTGTTTAATATTGGGATATTTTGGTATCTTATCCAACAAAATCTGTCCGCCCTTGTCTGTCAGAGAACCCATGGATAAATCCAATGTTGTAATCCTGTCAATATATTTACTGTCGAAAACCGCTTCTGTAATCTCATCCTGAATCTCGCTGTCTGTCAGCCCCAAATAGGCAAGATTTGGAAAATCCGATTCTGCCAGCAGCTTTTGAATGGTTGCAAGATCCCCGTCAAACCCATAATCCTCCACGCCGATATATAGAAGCAGCTTCTGCAGAGAGGGAAGTTTTGCTTTCTGTATGGATTCCATGATGTGGGAGGGAAGGCCGCCGCAGATAATCTCAAAATGCTTCAGGTTTTCATGAACTATTTCTCCAAGCGCCAATTCCGTACTTCCCTTAATCACCAGTTTTTCTAACTGGGGCACAGCCTCCCAAAGTTTAGAATAATCCGCCTGGATAATCCAGGAAACCTCACATTCCTCATATTCCATGTCTGCAAAAAACAGACTTTTGATCTGGGAAAACTTCTCCTTGTTTTCCACAATTCCATTTACAATCACCTGTAAGCCTTCTTCTGTGTCATCCCAGCATTCTCCTCCCCAGGGCCCGATGACAATTTCCTCCAAATCCGGAAGTTCTGCATCCTCCAGAATTTCTTTCAGCAAATCCGCCACTGTCTTTCCTTCGTCTTTATACGTGTACGCATATCGTTTACTTTTGTACATATCCTACCTCCTATTTGCTGAGGGGCTGCCACATGAAGAAATTCTGCACAAGATATTCAGCCGTTGGCTATATTCTATCTCTTGCGTCTATGTCCTTTCATGCGGCAGCCTCTTCTTTATTTAATTTAGCCTCAGAATGGTTCCGATTCTGTCTTACTCATGCCGCAACGCATCAATCGGATTCAGATTTGCCGCCTTATAGGAGGGCAGCAGCCCGAAAATAATTCCGATAGCCATGGAAAATACCACTGACAGAATGGACGCCGGAACGCTGATGGATACCAGTGTACTGGTGACTTTGGAAATCACTTCTGCCAGTACAATTCCCACAATCACTCCTATCAGCCCCCCAAGACTGGTCAGCACCGCTGCTTCTGTCAGAAATTGTCCGAGAATCTTGCCTTTTCTGGCTCCGATTGCCTTCTTTAATCCAATCTCCTGGGTACGCTCTGTGACGGACACCAGCATAATATTCATAACGCCGATGCCGCCTACCAACAGTGAAATCCCTGCAATCCAGATCAGCATGGTATTGGTGGACTGGCTCAGCTTTTGAATATCCTCCGCCTGTTTTAACAGATCGGCTGCCTTGTATTTCATGGTATCATCCGAAACATTCAGCCCGTTGTTCAGAATATTGGCTGCTTCTTTTCCTGCAACCGTCATATTATCCACTTTGTCCAGTTTCAAAATCAAAGACTGGGGTTCATCATACCCATACAGAATGGGCCAGGTGGCATCCGGAACATACACCGCGCCGCTGCTGGACTCCGCATAGGTATAGTACTCTTCTATGCTGTTGATCACCGGCTCAAATCTGGAAGATTTGGCAATGATGCCGATGACGATAAAAGGTTCCCGCTGAATCTCCACGGTTTTTCCGATGGGATCGACGCCCTGAAACAAAGTTTCTGCCGAATTTTCATCCAATACCGCCACTTTCCGGAATTTTGCATAGTCAGAATCGGTAAATCCTCTTCCCTGCTTGATAATATAATTGCAGGTATCCAGATAATTCCGGTCAATGCCGCAGACTTTTCCGCCGGACATTCCTGTATTCAGATAATACACTGCATTGTAAGTTTCTCTGGAAGTATACAGGGAAGCATTTTCAATATGATCCAGTTCCAGAATCTGTTTTCTGGTCTCTTCTGTAATGACCGGCACCCCGTCCGGCACTCCGTAATAATCTATCTCGTAGGTATTATCTCCCTGATAAAGCTGCACATTCACGGTATTGTCTCCGGAACCAATAAGATTTTCCTTGATCTGTTCATTGGTTCCTTTGATGGTGGAAACAATGGCTATTATGGCTGCAATACCGATAATGATACCTAACATCGTCAGAAAGGAACGCATCTTATGCGACCACAGTCCCTGAAGGGACAATCTGATATTCTCTAGCATCTGTTTTTCTCCTTCATCTTCTATCCCTCCGGGTTACTCAGGTTCTGTTACCTTTACGCCCTCTTTGGCAGTTTTGCCATAAGGAAAAGCAACTCTGTCCTCCATGGTCAGCCCTGACAAAACCTCCACGGCCTGTCCCCAAATGGTCTTTCCGGTCTGGATATACTGTTTTACCAACAGATCGTTCTCGTCCGCCTTCAGCACATATTTCCTGCCGTCCTCCTCCCGGACATATGCCTTATCCAGATAAATCCCGTCGCTTTCCTGGGTATTTGACATGGTCAGATCCACATATTCCCCGTTGCGCAGCCCTTCTGTATTCTCAATATACGCCGTATACGGGTAATATGAGACATTGGGATTTCCCTCTCCGTAAGCGTTGCTGTTGTCCATTGGATACTGGGAAATCTCTGTTATTTCGGCCTCAAAATTCTGCCCGCTTTCCCAGGAATTGGCATATACCTTCTGTCCTACTTTTATTTCCTCAAGCTGCAGTTCACTTAAAGAACCGCTGACATACAATCCTTCTGAGCCGGACACCGTTAAAAACGGCTCTCCGGAAGGGGGATCATCCTTATCGGCAACACCCTTTACCACGCCGTTAAAGGCTGCTTTTACCACGCCGTCTCCGGAAACCTTCTTCATCTGCTCCAGTTCCAGTTCTTCTTTCCGTTTGCTCAGATCCAAATCCCGGATTTCCTCTTCTTTTTCTTTAATCATAGAGGATAATTCCTCCGCCGTATAGCCTTCCGGTTCCTCGGGTTCCTCCGGTTCTATGATATCCGGCTCTTCCGGTTCTATGATATCCGGCTCTTCCGGTTCTTCCTCTATCATCTGGGAACGGGTCCGGACCGACCATCTGGAATCTTCATCAAGTCTGGGAAAACCGCTTTCGCCGCTGATTTCCCAGGAAGTGATTAACTTGCCTGCAAATTCATTATTCTTATGTATTTCCAGGCTTACGTATATGGGATCGTCCTCGTCTGCGGACAGACTGTTGATAAATTCTCCAAACACAAAGCACTCCTGGGTGCACAGATAAATGTATGGTTTTTCCTCCGTTCCTTTTCCCTTATTGGGTTTGGAAGTACTGGTAATATAATTATATGCATTTTTCGTTTTCTGAGGCGGCAGCGGCACAGGCGTAGGTTCCGGCTCTTCCGGTTCTATAATATCCGGCTCTTCCGGTTCTTCCGGCCTGGGCGATACAGGAGTGGTGGATTTCAGCTTTGAAAGCTGCTGTTTGGCCGCCTCTAACCTGCTGGTTATCGTAGAAACGTCCAGCTCCTTCATTTCCAATTCCAGATTTGACATGGTCATATCATACGTAATCAGTGGATCTCCCGCTTTCACTTCCTGTCCCTCTTCCACATGGACTTCGGCAATGACTTTATCTTCCAGGGCATATACATCCTGCGACGAATCATTGGTTACAATGCCGGAACTGCTCATCTCATTTTCATAGTAATACATATTCAGTTCTGACACATAATGCACTTCCGCTTTCTGATTCTTGTTCTGATAATTCTGATATGCTTTGATTCCACCGAAAACTGCGGCACCGGCAACGCCAAGGGATATTACTGTAATGATAACTGCTTTCTTACTCATTCTTTGCCTCCTCGCTGTTTCCTTCTGTAATCATGCCGTCAATAATGTGTACCGTCCGTTTCGCTCTGGAAGCTATCTTCGGGTCATGGGTAATCATCACAATGGTTACCCCTTCTTCGTTCAGCTTCTGAAACAACTCCATAATCTGTTCTCCCGACTTGGAATCCAATGCTCCGGTAGGCTCGTCTGCCAGAAGGATTTTGGGATTGTTCACCATGGCTCTGGCAATGGCTACCCTCTGTTTCTGGCCGCCGGAGAGCTGGGTGGGCTTAAAGGTCACCCGGTCTCCCAGTCCTACCCGTTCCAGGGCCTGGGCCGCCCGTTCTTTTCTCTCTTTTTTCTTAATTCCGGCATAGCTTAAAGGCAGCGCCACATTTTCCAGGGCGGACTGCCTGGAAAGAAGCTGAAAGCTCTGAAACACAAATCCAATGCTGCGCAGCCGCAGGTCAGACATATCCTTATCTTTGCATTTGAGCACATCCTCTCCTGCAAGCTGATAAGTTCCGGAAGTGGGACGGTCCAGACATCCTATAATATTCATCAGCGTTGTCTTTCCAGAACCGGAAGGCCCCATGATTGCCACATATTCCCCTTCTTCCACCTGGAGGGATACGTCCTTCAGCACCGGAACCACCAGTTTATCCTGCTGATAATCTTTAAATATATTCTGCAAATCCAATATCATTCCTGTTCTTCCTCTCCGCCTTCTGATTCGTCCTCTGAAGAATCTTCTTCTCCGTCTCCTGATTCATCCTCTGAGGAACCTTCCTCTCCATCTCCTGATTCATCCTCTGAGGAACCTTCCTCTCCGTCTCCTGAATCATCAAATCTGCCTTCTGGCAAATCATCTATCATCTCATCCGACGCATCTTCGGAGAACTCGTCTGACACGCCTTCCTCATCCATCATTTCGCCATCTTCTGCATTCTCTCCGTCCTCTCCTTCCTGGTTATACAGAGGAGAAGAATAGTCAACCTCCGAAATATCCGTCACAGTAGCTACGCCTTCATACAGGCCCTCCATCGGAAATGCAATGGCGTCTTTTTCAGTGAGCCCTCCGGTTATCTCATAAGCTCCCAGCTCCTCATCATATTCTCCCAGCTCCACGGTTCTCTTCTCCAGCTTATCTTTGTCGTTGGAAGCCCATACATAAGCCTCCCCTTCTTCCTGGACAATATATCCTTCAAAGAGCCAGATTCCTTCTTTTTCCACAGTCTGGCCTTCGTCCATCTCAATAAAAAGATGCTGTCCCATCATAAGACCCTCGGTAGATTCCAATGTGATATAGAAGGGATATTTTGTGGCTTTCTCTGTCCCGCTTCCGGAATCCATCATATACATATCGTTGTCGCTTTTTTCTTCATTCTGGGTGTCAATTTTGCTGATCGTTCCATTCCAGGTCTGTTCCTCATTCACTCTGGAACGGAGAATCACCGGCTGTTCTTCAGACAGAAACTGTACATTTGTCTCACTGACTGTTCCTTTTACCCGGTAGTCGCCTACTGCAAGAACTGTCATATAAGCAGCAGCTTCCCCGGACATATCGGTTCCGGATTCATTGATGGCTTTCACCACCCCTGCAATCTTACTGGTAACCACTGCTTTTTCCATAGATTCCTGCTTCTTCTGAATCTCTGCTTTCTTGCTTTCAATGTTGTATTCCGTCTGTTTAATGGTGTTCTGTTTCTCCTGGATATCTGCCGTATATTCAAATCTTTCTGATTCCGCAGCGGAATTTTTTTCCCGGGAAAGCTGATTGATCTGGTTCTGAAGATTGGTAATGTCATTCTGCATGCCTTCCAGTTCAAGCTGCGCCTGCTGAATCTCTCCCTGTACCTCGTCCATATCATATTCAAATAACGGCGTTCCCTCTTCTACGGTATCTCCTTCTTTTACAAAGACTTCCTTAATCTCCCGTTCCGAATCCTTATTCACATCCCAGGTTTCCTGGGCTTCCACAACGCCGGAATAACGGCTCTGACTTCCGGAATTTGCAGAAGTCAGGGACGAAACCGTCTCCACATATACTTTATCCGCACTGTTTCCTGCTCCGCCGTTTCCTTTCAGGTAATACCATGCCGCCGCTCCGGTCACTGCAAGAGCCACTGCCGCCACAGCGGTAATAACACCCACTTTCTTTTTGTTCATATTCGTCCTCCTAAAATTTATGTATCATATTTTTCTCTTATTGTCCCGCCATTATCTTATCACAAAACCTTGATAATTCCTAATAAAAATTCTTAAATTTTTCTTAAAAGAGAGTCACCGGGCCTTTTATTTCCATATATTAATTTACAATTATGGGTTGAAATTTCTTCCCTGTTTCTGTAAACTGATATCTATAACATTAATTTACGTACTGCAAAACATTCGGTACATACCGGGAGGAACACAACTATGAAGAAAACCATCAGCCAATCCATGCTATCCTTTATTTTAAATGGAATTTCTATTCTGGCCCTTATATTTCTAATGATCTCGCTTCTGTCCTACGGCAGTGTGAGCCGGAAATTAAATACCGCCAATGAACAGCGGTTTAGTCTTACATACAACGCCAACCGTTTTATGAACGGCTCCGCCTACCTTACCAATGAAGTGCGGGCATTCGCCTCCACAGGACAGCAGGAGCATTATGACAATTACTGGAATGAAGTAGATAATCTGAAAAACCGGGACAAAGGCGTTGAGGCCATGCAGAAAATCGGCATCACCGCAAAAGAGCAGGCCATGATCGATCAGATGTCTGATTTATCCAACACGCTGGTTCCTCTGGAGGACGAAGCCATGAAAAATGTTCAGGCAGGAAATATGCAGGCCGCTTTAGATTATGTGTACGGCTCAGATTACAATTCTTCCATTACCCAGATTAATGCCATTAAGGAACAGTTTCTTTCCGATCTGGATGCCAGAACACTGGCAAAGGTGGAAACGCTGGAGCGAAATGCCAGAGCCATTGAAGGCGCCATGTTTTTTGCACTTGCCGTTGTTGCCATTATGCAGCTGATCAGCATGATAACCACCAGGAGACGGGTACTGCGTCCGGTGATTGCAATCCGGGATCAGATGGGGGAAATCTCAAAGGGAAATCTCTCCTCAGACTTTCCTTTAAAACCTAGCACTTCTGAAATCGGAATGCTGGTAGCTTCCATTCACGAGACAAAACAGGAATTGAAAAAATATATCCATGACATTGATTCCAAGCTTTCTGAAATGGCTGAGGGAAATATGGATCTTGTTATCAGCGATGATTACAGGGGTGAATTCTTACCTATCCAGAATGCCATGCGCCAGATTGTGGATTCTCTGAATCTTGCATTGTCCAAAATCAACCTGACAGCAGAGCAGGTATCGGAAGAATCCTGCCGTATGGCTGAGGACGCCCAGATTCTTTCCAGCGGAGCAGTGGCACAGGCTTCTGCTGTCCAGGAATTATCTGCCAGCATTCAGGAATTATCCACCCAGGTGGACCGCACCTCCGAAGATGCTGACAACGCCCAGAGATGCTCCACAGACGCTGCGTCGCTGCTGATGGCAAGCAACGAGAAAATGGCCGATCTGGCTTCAGCCATGGAGGATATTTCCAATGCCTCCCAGGAAATCGGCGGTATTATCAAGACCATTGAGGATATTTCTTTCCAGACAAATATTCTGGCGCTGAACGCTGCCGTGGAAGCTGCCCGGGCCGGAGAAGCCGGCAAGGGATTTGCGGTGGTTGCAGAGGAAGTGCAGAGCCTGGCTAACAAGAGCTCTTCGTCCGCCAAAGATATCACGGAACTGATTGAGAATTCCATCAAGATGATTAAGCAGGGAACCTCCCTGACCACAGATACCACCAAATCTCTGGCCGACGTTATGGTAGGCGCAAAACAGGCTACCGACCTGATTGAACACATTGCCGGTTCCGCCACGCAGCAGGCTCAGGCGCTGCATCAGCTTACCGCCGGAATGGAGCAGATTGCCGGAGTGGTTCAGACCAATGCAAGCACTGCGGAGAAATCCGCCGCTTCTGCGAAGGAGCTCCATAACCAGTCTGAGGAATTAAAGGTTTCTGTACATAAGTTCCGTTTAAGAAAACACAGATAGACACGGTTTACAAAAACTGCAGACAATCCTTCATTAAAAAACCAGCGGAAATTCCGCTGGTTTTTTACAGGGGCTTACATCAATGGATACTTGTCCGTTAATTCCTTTACCATTCTGCGCACTTCTTCTGAAGCCGCTTCCCCTTCTTTAATCATTTTGGCAATGCACTCTGCCGTCTTGTCCATATCCTCCTGTCCAAAGCCTCTGGAGGTAATGGCCGGCGTTCCGAGACGGATACCGCTTGTGACAAAAGGAGACTTGGGATCGTTTGGAATCGTGTTCTTATTACTGGTAATATTGACAGAATCCAGTAATTTCTCCACAGCCTTTCCGGTCAAATCATAGGGGCTCAGATCCACCAACATCAGATGATTATCTGTTCCGCCGGACACAAGCTTAATCTCCCGATTCATCAATCCACTGGCAAGCGCCTGTGCATTTTTTACAATATTCTGCTGATATTCTTTAAAACTGTCCTCTAACGCTTCCTTAAAGCATACAGCCTTTGCGGCAATCACATGCATCAGCGGGCCGCCCTGGGTTCCCGGGAAAATAGCTTTGTTAAAATTGAATTTTTCCGCCAGTTCCTGACTTGCCAGAATCATACCGCCTCTGGGCCCCCGCAGCGTCTTGTGGGTGGTTGTAGTCACCACATGGGCATACGGAATGGGGCTTGGGTGAAGTCCTGCTGCCACAAGGCCGGCAATATGCGCCATATCTACCATCAAATAAGCGCCTGCTTCATCGGCAATTTCCCGAAAACGTTTAAAATCTATGGTTCTGGCATAAGCGCTTGCCCCTGCAATGATCAATTTGGGCCTGCATTCCAGCGCCGTTTCCCGTACTTTCTCATAATCAATATATCCCTCGTCATTCACTCCGTAAGGCACAATCTTGAAATAGGTGCCGGAAAAGTTCACAGGACTTCCGTGAGTCAGATGTCCGCCGTGATCCAGATTCATTCCCATCACTGTATCGCCTGGTTCTAACATGGCAAACTGCACTGCCATATTTGCCTGGGCGCCGGAATGGGGCTGCACATTGGCATATTCACAGCCGAACAGTTCTTTTGCCCGCTGAATTGCCAGGTTTTCCACCACATCCACACATTCGCATCCGCCGTAATAGCGTTTTCCCGGATATCCTTCTGCATATTTGTTTGTCATCGGGCTTCCCATTGCCGCCATAACCGCCTTGCTGACCCAGTTTTCAGAGGCAATCAGTTCGATATGGCTGTTCTGTCTCTCCATCTCTGCAGTAATGGCGTCCGCCACCTGAGGATCTGCTTTCTTTACTTCGTCAAATGAATACATAGGTTCTTTCCTTTCTTTTGTCATATGGTGTTGTTTCACAAAATATTAACTGCCAAAAAATATACAGCCCAAAGCCCGCCGGAGCATGGGCTAAGCAGCATGATAGCAGTTTAATATTTAAATGTCAATAACCAGGCCGCCGCTGCCTGGACTGCCAGAATCAGCGGCATTCCCGCTGCAAAATACCAATGCCTGGTCTTATGGCGGAACACATACATGCCCGCCCAGGCTCCCAGGCTGCCGCCTGCAATGGCGATTCCAAAGAGCGTCCGTTCCGCAATCCGCCATTTCTTATGTTTCGCTTTCCATTTATCCAGTCCCATCAGGGCAAATCCCACCAGATTTATGAAAATCAGATACAGAATCAGCCCGTATTCCACTTTAATTTCCTGCTGCCACACACCCATTTTTCTTACTCTTCCCCTAACTTCAGGGCTATCACAACCCCTGCCGCCAATGAGGCAATTCCCGTAAGAACTGCCATAAAATTTATTGCTCCGAAGCTGTTCATCAGCAAAATGGCAATGGGTGACGCTGCAATCAGCCCGATAATCGCCCAGTAAGCATGTTCCGGAAATTTCACAAATATAACCTCAATCATCTTGGCAATGGCAAAAATTCCAACCACCACTCCGATTCCAAAAGGCACCAATACCTGACAGCCTTCCAAAAGCCCCTGGATATTGAAATCCAGAAGATTGTCGATAAAACGGTTGATTTCCGTCAAAATCGGGTTGTAATATCCCATCAGCATCAGCATCATGGAACCGCTGACCCCGGGGATTACCATAGTAGCGGAAGCCACTACTCCCACACCCAGAAGCTTTATCACATTCAGCAGACTGAAGCTTAAATCGGCGGCCGCGCCTTCCTGTTCTCCTATCAGCGCAAGCCCTGTCACAAGCACAAAAAACAGCAAAAATGACAGGAGATGGCCCAGTCTTACCGTTTTGCCCTTCACCTTTTTCGCCATGGCAGGCAGTCCGCCTGCAATCAGGCCGATAAACAGCAGGTTTGTCTGAAAAGGCGCTTTGTCAAACATAATCTCAATCACACGGGCCAGCGCCACTAAGCCGATGCCCGCCCCGATCACAATGGGAATCAGCACCTGCATGCTTTTCTTAAATTCAGACATAAGATGGGTGGCCGCATGGATCATCTTATCGTAAATGCCCATGGACACTGCCATGGTGCCGCCGCTGACGCCGGGAATAATATTTGCAATTCCAATTACGACGCCTTTTAAAATCATTCGAATCATACGTTCTCTCCTAAATAGCGTTCCAGAAAATGGATCAGCCCAACCATCTCCTGATCTGTTCCGATGGAGATTCTCAGATAATTATTGATCCTGGGTTTGTTAAAATAACGCACATAAATATCTGCCTGCTTCAATGCCTCAAACAGCTCTCTTGCCGGACGCTTTGGATGGGATGCAAAAATAAAATTGCTTTTGGAATCCAGACAGGAAAATCCCAGCCTGCGCAATTCTTTTTTCGTCCACTCTCTGGTATTGATTATTTTCTGTAAGGTTTCTCTGAAATATGTATCATCTTTGATGGCTTCTGTTCCGGCCGCCAGAGCCGCCGCGCTCATGGTATAGGAATTAAAGGAATATTTGGCGTCATTCAGATAGCCAATCAGCCTTTCATTTCCGATGGCAAAACCGATTCTCATGCCTGCCAGGCTTCTGGATTTGGAAAAAGTCTGAACCACCAGCAGATTCTCATACTTCGGGAGTAATGATAACGCAGAAGTCCCTCCAAAGTCAATATATGCTTCATCAATTATTACAATTACTTCCGGATTTGCTGCAATCACCTCTTCCAGTTCCTCCAGATTCTTCTCTATTCCGGTGGGCGCATTGGGATTGGGGATTACAATTCCGCCGCACTCCCTGATATAATCTTCGGTCCGGATCTGAAATTCATCATTCAGCTTCGGACACTCGTAGGGAATGCCGAACAGTTCTGCCCATACATCGTAAAAAGAATAGGTTATGTCCGGAAACAGCACAGGCTTCCCGCTGTTAAAAAAGGTCAGAAAACTCATAGCCAGTACGTCGTCAGACCCTACGCCCACAAACACCTGCTCTTTTGCAACTCCGTAATAATCTGCCAAAGCCTGAACCAGCATCCCGGCGGCAGGGTCCGGATATCTCCTCAGCCGGCCGGCGTCCAGCTCCTGAAGGGCTTTTGTGACGCCGGGAGCCGGCGGGTATGGATTTTCATTGGTATTAAGCTTTATCATATTGGGGCAATCAGGCTGCTCCCCGGGGGTGTAGGGGGTTACCCTGCGTATATTTTTTTCCCAGGCAATCATGGTGGTTCCTCCTAGTCTCTGATTTTTATATGAAAAAATATAAAACTTCTTCTGCCGCTGTCTTTCAAACCGGTTTCAGGCTGCTTTTGTATTCTTCTGCCGCTGTCTCTCAAACCGGCTTCAGGCTGCTTCTGTATTCTTCTGCCAGTGTTTCAAAGGCAGGCAGCGAGCGTTTCAGCATCTCATAGGAAACGCAGTAGGCAAGCCTTACATAGCCCGGACAGGAGAAGGCGCTTCCGCCAACCAGCAGAATATGATGCTTTCTGGCAGCCTCCACAAATTTCTTTTCTTCCGGTTCCGGAGATTTAAGAAACAGATAAAAAGCGCCCTGGGGCCTGACACAGGTAAAGCCAAGTTCTGTCAGCTTCCCATAAATTAATTTGCGGTTTCTGTCATAATAATCCACATCGGTTCTGGCATCCAGAGACGTGATCAACGCTTTCTGCATCAGGGAAGGGGCATTGACAAATCCCAGAATCCGGTTGGCCACCGACAACCCCTGTATGGCCTGATCACAGTCTGCCATCTGAGGACTGACCGCTATATAGCCGATCCGTTCTCCGGGTATGGACAGTGACTTACTGAAAGAATAGGTGACAAAGGTATTGTCATAGTATTTTGTCAGAAAGGGAACGGTGTTTCCGTCATAGACCAGTTCCCGGTAAGGTTCATCCGATACCAGATAAATCTCATGTCCGTATTCCTTCTGCTTTTCCTCCAAAACAGCGGCAATTTTCTGTATGGTGTCCTCAGAATATACAACGCCGGTGGGATTTACCGGATTATTGATGATAATTCCCTTGGTTTCAGGCGTAATCTTTGCCTTTAAATCCTCCAGATCCGGCTGAAATGTATCGGTATCCGGCTTTACCTCCCGCAAAATCCCCTGATGGTTGGCCGTATAGCCCCGGTATTCACCAAAATAGGGCGCAAGCGCAAGCACCTCATCTCCGGGGTCTAAAATAGTTTTAAACACTACGTTCAGCGCGCCTGCCGCTCCAACTGTCATCACAATATGGCGTTCCTCAAACTCCGTTCCAAATCTCTGATTCAGGTGTCCGGCCACTGCCCGGCGGGTTTCAGGATACCCCGCGTTATCCATATATCCATGAAGCTCCAGGGAATTTTCTGTCTGGACAGCCTCTATAATTGCCTGATTATACTGCTGCGGAACAGGGGTCATAGGATTTCCAAGGCTGAAATCGTATACATTTTCTGCCCCTACCCGCTTCGCCAGTTCTTTTCCTTCCAGAAACATGGCGCGAATGGCAGAACTTCCCGCCACTTCCTGCTGCATCTGTTTCGAAATCATAGATATCTCCTCCTTTACCGCTCTAGAATTTTTTGATCACATCCAATGCAGGCAGCGGCCTGCCCTGGTAGTCAAACAAGGCCTGATTTGCCCACTGATTGCCGCAGGGCCCCGGAGATTTCATGTATTTCAGAGAAGCCTCGGCAGCCCATCCGCTGCCCGGCACAGGAATCCATGCCGGCTCCCAGTAGAAAAATCCTCTGCCCAGTCCCTTGGGCGTTTCGGACACCCGTTTCATGAACTCCCGCATAAAATCCGACTGCCCCTGCTTTGTCACCGGATACTCAGCTCTGGCCGCAAGTTCCGGTTTTATAGCCATTCCGCTGCGTTTCAGAGGTTCCAGTTTTTCATAAGATGCGTAATCCTCCATGGTATGCCCCATAAAAACCTCTGCCACCACCAGTTCTTTGCCGTAGCGGAGGGCAAGATCATGCATGTTATACTCCAAATCTGCCAGCGAGCCGTGCCGGAAGGGATCATAAGATAAGCCGATGAGGTCGAAATCTTCTCCGTCATTGGCAAAATAATTGTCAAACCACTCCCGGTACAGTTCATTGTCCCCGCCGTTGTCCAGATGAATCATAATCGGAATCTCCGGATCGATATCCCGCACCCCATGGATTCCGGCATTGACCAACATTGCAATGGTCTCATAATCAGGACGTTTTCCATCCGGCCACAGAAGCCCGTTGGACAGTTCATTGCCCACCTGTATCATATCCGGAAATACCCCTTCTCTCTGGAACTCCCGCAGAACGGCCACCGTGTAGTCATACACGGCGGATTCCAACCGTTTGCCGGTAAAATCCGCCCAGGCTTTGGGCTTAATCTGCCTGCCCGAATCTGCCCAGAAATCGCTGTAATGCAGATTCAGCAGGAGCTCCATGCCCTGCTCCTGCACCCGTTTTGCCAGTTCCATGGCTGTATCCAGATCATTGGTTCCTGCTCCGTACGGCTCCCCTTCCGAAGAATAAGGATTATTCCAGAGGCGGATGCGGATGGCATTGGCGCCGTATTCCCGCAAAACAGAAATCAGATTTCTTTCGTCTCCGTCTTTGTCATAAAAAACTGCTCCCAGCCTTTCCAACTCCGGCAGGGAGGAAATATCCATTCCTTTGATAAATTTTTTGTCTGAAATACTTCCCATATTGATTCCCTCTGTTATTGATTCTAACTTTTACTGCTCCATAAGTCTTTCCAACGTATTCTGTACAATTTCAAGCTCAGATCCAATGTCAGATCCGCCTATCACATTCCGAACCGCCATTGCAACAGCATCTCTTCCTTCATAGTAATAAACGCCTGTATTGTTTCTGGGGCATTTGCCTGCATACTCAGTAATTTTCTGAAATACAGTATCTCCGCCGTAGAATTCCGAAGGCTTCTTGTATACACTGGAATCACCTGCCGGAAGATAAGCCGCCAAAGCCCCGGTGCTTTGCAGAATCGTTTCATAAAATTCAACGCTTCCGGCAAATGTGGATTTCAGGAAATCTTCTGCCAGCTCCGGGTTTCTGCAGTTGGCAGTAATTGCCCAGGAAGCTCCGCCGTTATTAGAATAGTTGGTAGCTCCGTCAATACCGGCTAATCTGGGTATATTGGTCAGCCCCCACTTTCCGCTCTGATCTTCTGCAGACTGGATGGAAGCCATGATCCAGCATCCATTGATGGTTCCTGCCGCTGTCCCGGCCGTAAGGGTCTGAACATATTCATCCCAGCTGTTTACCAGTTTGCAAACGCCGGCTTCTATCATCTGCTGATAAATTTCCATAGCTTTCTCTAAAGCTTCATTGCCGACTATTTGAGGATTTCCATCATCGTCAAATATAGAAACTCCGCAGGACTGAAGCATCATCATAATCACGTCAGGTTCGCCGGACTGACAGGAAAGCAAAGGCCTGCCTGTTTTTTCCAACACAATTTTGCCCATTTCCAGATATTCATCCCAGGTAATATCTGTGAAATCATCCAGCGTCAATCCAGCCTCTTTCAAAATATCTGTCCTATAGCACGCTATGGCAGCGCCGTTGTCGAAAGGAACGCCGTAGTTCTTGCCGTCAATGACTGAATAAAGGGTTTTTGCCTGGCCGAACTGGCTGAAATCAATGCCGCTGTCCGTCAAATCCATAAATATTTCCGGAAAAGAAATGACGTTCTTCTGAAACGCGTTATCCTGTATCAGTATAATATCCGGCAGAATCTCCATTGCGCCGTCCTCTGCCGCTGTTATCAGTGCGCTCTGAATATCATCCCAGGATGTCTCCACTATGTTCATGGTGAACTCCGGATGTTCTGCCTGATAAAGGATACTGGCTTCTTCCATTGCGTAAATGTTGAATTTCGAATCCCAGCACCATACCGTTAAGGGATTCTCCTCTTCGTTTTCCTCTTCCGCATTGTTTCCCTCAACATCTCCGCCCTGATTGATATCCGTCATCTGTCCGCTGTCTTTTTCATTGCTGCCGCAGCCGACCAGCATACTTACAGCCATTGCCGCACAGAGCAAGGCGGTCATGCTTTTTTTCTTCATATGTTGTTTTCCTCTCACTCTTCCTTCTCCGCTGCCCTTATTCTTCTTCCTGTTCCTTCTCCGCTTTCTTTAATTCCTCAATTCTCTGCTCTGCTTCTGTCAGCACATTGTAATTCCCCACCTTTGCTCTGGCCGCTTCCGACAGGCCGTTGTACTGTTTGCGGATTTTCTCTATGGTTCCCTTCATATCCAGGGTAATCTCCTGGCCTGCCAGCTGGTTGATGGCGTCAATGACAGGCTGCGCTTCTGCCTGGGCCTGCTGATCTGCCGCCGCTTCCGCTTCAAGCTGTGCAATTCTGGCCTCTGCCGCCTCTAAGGAACCATAATTGCTGACATAGCCTCTGGCTGAGCCGTCCAGGCCGTTGTACTGGTTTCTGGCATTGACCACAGCCTCTTTGCTCTCTAAAGTGACCTCGCCCAGACTGTCTATTAACTGAATGACTGCAGCAGCCGCTTCCTGGGCTTTTGCCTTCGCGCTCTCAGAACCGGGCAGATGGTACACCAGTACGGCGCATCCTGCCTCTATATTTTCAAACAATGTCTGGGCCGCGCTGTAAGGCATGTTGACACAGCCGTGGGAGCCGCCTCTTTTATAGTAGTTTCCGCCGAAATCCCTGCGCCAGTTGGCGTCATGGAAGCCTACGCCCCCGTTAAAAGGCATCCAGAAGGATACCGGTGTGGCATACCCCTCCCCGCGAAGAGTCTTATCCCGCTGTTTATAATACAGTCCGAACGCTCCGGGCGGCGTACTCCATCCCTTTGCGTCATTTCCGGATACAAAATCTGTCTCTACCACCAATGATCCGTTTTTATAGTAGTACATATGCTGGGCTGTCAGATTTACCTCCACATACGTATCGCCATAATCGTTGCCGGCCCTGCTGTTGGCCGTCTGGGAATAAGCCGGCTCTTTTGTCAGAACTTCTCCTTTTTTGATATGCTCTTTCAGTGCCTCCGCTTCTGCTTCTTTATCCATTTTCCATCCGTAATCCCCTCCGCTTACGGTCACTTCCGTTCCGTAGGAGGATTTCAGTTTTTTGGATCTGCCTGCCGTGTTGTATGTATCCGCCAGATTTGCAATATATTCTTCTATTTTTTCCTGTGAGATCTTTGCCTTGTACTTTTTATCGGATGAGATCCACTGGCTGATGGTTTTTCCGTTAAGAACCTCCTGGCTGTCCCCAAAATCATAGGTGATTGAAGTTTTTACATACTGATTCATGGTTTCTGCCAGTTTCACTACTTTTTTGGATTCACTGGTATACTTGGGCTTTACATAGCATTCCTCTTCTGCCAGGGAAATCTGATCCTGGAGGTTCAGAACAGATTTTTCCATCACCTCAAAAAACTTCTCTTCATCCACGACGGTTCCTTCTTCCTCCGGAATAATGGTATAGCCGTCCTTTTCCGAATATTCTGAAATAATGGCATTCTCTGCCTTCCTCATCTGGGATTCATCCATAAGCTCCAGGTTCTTCGCTTCCTTCTGCAGCGCATCCCTGTCGTATTCCACCATGGTTTCCACTTCTATTTCTGAAGGCCCGAAAAGATATGCAGGCCAGAAGAATTCCTTCTGTTTTTTCAGTTCAACCTCCAGTCTGCCGTCAAATACCGGCCTCAGGCCAATTTTCGTTCCCTGAATCACTTCGGCCGTCCCTTCTCTGGGCTCTAATTCAATCTGATATCCGTCAATCTCTTCCGTAATCAGCCGTTCCACTGCCTTTATAGTTTTTCCGGACGCCGAAACGCCGTTGATTGTGGTTCCCGGAAGAAAATGTTTGCTGAAAAAAACGGCGATTCCCAGATACACTGTTAAGGATATTAAGAAAATAAAGCCGGCAATCATCAGCCCTTTGTGTTTTCTGTTGCTTTTCTTTGCTGTACTCATATATTCTGCCTTTCTCATCTGCAGTTTTTCTGCTTTTAACGGATGTGAGAAATTATACGGAATTTCTCACATACTCTATGTTCCATTATAATTCTATTTTCCATAAAGTCAAATGATTTCAATATTCAAAATTTAACAGTTGCTTTTTGTTTTTTCCTGTGTTATAATAGACAAGTATTCGGGGTATGGCTCAGCTTGGCTAGAGCGCACGGCTGGGGGCCGTGAGGTCGCAGGTTCGAATCCTGTTACCCCGATTTTTGTTTTACAATTATGGAAAACAAATTTATTCCGTTGGACATCCTTTTAAAGAAAGAACCTCCACAGTATTTTGCGATACTGCGGAGGTTCTTTCTTAATATATATGCAGGAAAAGCCTGCCGTACAAAGAGGGGCCCTCCTGCATGTTCCCTATTCAGCTGTTTATCTCAGGATACCGCCGCTGATACACGCGCCTTCTGCCGGTCAGCAGCTCTCCGCCGTACACCAGCGTATACATGACAACAGCCATAATACATCCGGTAATCACATCAAAAACAGAATGCTGTTTTAAAAATACGGTTGACGCAACAATAGAAGCCATCACTGCAAAAGAACTTCTCCGAATCCACTTTTTCTCCTTCAGCTTCTCGCTGTGCATCACGGACAGATGCACCCCGATGGAATTATATACATGAATGCTGGGAAACAGATTGGTAGGCGTATCTACCATATATAATCCCTTCACCATTGTAACGAAGATATTGTCCCGCTCAAATACCCTTGGACGCAGGTAATGCCCGTTGGGATATATTGTGGATACCACCAGAAATACCGTCATTCCCACAAACAGAAATATACAGAGCTTATAATAATCCTGCACATCCTTAAAGAAGAAATACACGACCGCCAAAGCCACATACCCGAACCACAAAAAATAGGGTACCACAAAAATTTCCAGAAATGGAATGTAATCGTCTATCGGCATATGTATCACATGGAAGCGTCTGGTAACCGTCTGCTCTAAATAGGCAAACCATGGCAGATACATGATAAAGTACGATAAAATCCACCCATGCCGGTAACGATACAGCAGCTCTTTCATTGTTTCTTTCATAAAACCCACCCTTTTGCTTTCTATCTGTCATTATCTCACTGGATTATAGCACAGGAAATCCCGGGAAACAATGAATTTTTCATGAATTAAGAAATTCTTATAAAACATGACGGAAAACATAGATTTCAAAAGGAAAGAATCCGGCATTTTTATTCGGGCAATGACAAAAAGGCTGCCTGTTCCTGTATGTGAAAATACAAAAATCAGATCTCCGGAAGCATATGCTCCACCAGTCTGGCGGAATGGGCTGCCGCTGCTTTCTCAAAAGAGGGGTAATCCATCTGGGCGCTGTCGTCCGCCTTATCGGAGATAGCCCGGATAATCACAAACGGCACACGGTTCAGATATGCGGTATGGGCAATGGACGCTCCCTCCATTTCCACACAGTATCCCTGGAAGTTCCTGATAATATCTTCCTTTACCTGCTTATCGCTGATAAACTGATCGCCGCTGACAATCCTTCCCCGGTATACGCCGATGTCAGGGTTCACTTCTTTGCAGCAGGACACCGCAAGCTGCGCCAAATGCTGATCCGCCCGAAAGGCCAGACAGCCCATCTGGGGCACCTCGCCCAAAGGATAGCCGAATACCCGCACATCCACATCATGATGAAGGGCGTCGGTGGACACCACAATGTCTCCGATATTGATTTCATTTTTCAAAGAGCCGGCAACGCCTGTATTGATAATGTGAGACACCTCAAAGGAATCACACAAAATCTGCGCGCAGACAGCTGCGTTTACTTTGCCGATTCCGCTTCTTACAATCACCGCGGGCGTGTTATTTAATTTTCCTTCCAGAAATTCCATGGAAGCCTTCTCCATTCTGCGGTGAATTTCCATTTTCTCTTTCAGCGCTTCCACTTCCAGTTCCATGGCGCCGATAATCCCTACTTTTTTCATTCTGTTCTCCTATTTGCTGCAGAGCTGCATTTAAAAAGCGGCAGCCTGCAGCCATCCTCCTGATATTTATTCCGGATATACCAGATGTTTTTGATCAATACCGTACAATGTTTGGTCTAAATAACGGCCGGCCAGATATTTCGCCATCCCGAGATTCATATCCAGATAATTGCCGCAGTCTTTGGGGCTTGCGCCAGGCACCTCCCCCTGAAAATCCCGGATAAATTCATACATGCCCGTCACCAGCTTCACAACCTCTGAGGACTCATAATCCCCTGCCAAAAGCAGATAAAATCCTGTCCGGCATCCCATAGGGCCGAAATACACAATCTTTTCCTTATATTCCGGATCGTTGCGCAGATAAGTAGCTGCCAGATGCTCTATGGTATGTACTTCTGCCGTATTCATCACCGGCTCGTCATTGGGAGAGGTCATCCGCAAATCAAAGGTGGTTACGGTTTCACTTCCGATATGATCCTTTCTGGAAACATAGATTCCAGGTTCCAGTTTGATATGATCTATGGTAAAGCTTGCTATTTTTTCCATGATTTCCTCCATTATGTCCATGTCCTGTTTCAGCAGTCACAAAAAACTGCCCCTATAAGAATTCACATGAGCCTGCATGTCCAGCTCGTTATGACTGAAAAAATTCTCCCACCATTTCCGGAAGCTGAGACAGTTCTGTAATATAAGGAACTTCCTCCTGCACAGAGCCATAGCCGGTTCTGGCATGGATAAAAGGAACCTCCGCCTCCACTGCAGCATAGTAATCTCCCTGGATATCTCCCACATAGACAGACTGCTCCAGCTGATTCCGTTCCACTACGGCGCAGATATTGCGTCCCTTCTCTCTTCCCGTCCTGCCGAAGCATTCAAAATCATCAAAATATTTTTCCAGTTTATGATACTCTAAAAACGCTTCAATATATCCTGCCTGGCAATTGCTGACAATATACAGGTGATACCCCTGCTCCTTTAACCGGCAGAGGGTCTCTTCCAGGCCGGGCATCAGCGTTCCGCCATGGCTTCTGATGTATTCATTTTCTCTCATACAGCAATAGGTCAGCATTTCCCGCCGTTCTTTCATTGGAAATTCTGAGAAAAGAATGTCTGAAATCTCATACATGCTCTTCCCCATTACCTCCTGAATCATATCTGCTGTTATTACTTTCTCTATATCGAAATGTTCATCCAGAGATTTTTCCCAGGATGCCGCCACTCCTTCGGATGAATCCCACAGTGTTCCATCCAGATCAAATAAGATACCTTTCTTCATGTATGGTTCCTCCTTCTGCATCAAAGTGCCGATGCGCTTTTTCTATTTTAGCACGTTTTTTCTGCAAAGTCCATATGGCATCTGGCCTGGCGTCCATTATTTTCCTGCATCTGCACTGACATTCATGCCCCGCAAACGGATTATTCCTCTATCGGTTCCTCCTGGGTAAAAGACAAAGCCAGTTCCTCCAACTGTTTTTCTTCCACTGCTCCCGGCGCGTCTGTCATCAGACAGGAGGCATCTTTCACCTTGGGGAATGCAATCACGTCCCGGATAGAATCGCACTGCATCATCAGCATCACCATACGGTCCAACCCGTAGGCAAGCCCTGCATGGGGCGGAACTCCGTATTTAAAAGCGTTCAGCAAAAATCCAAACTGCTCATGGGCCCGCTCTTTGGTAAAGCCCAGTACCTCCAACATTTTTTCCTGAATATCATCCTGGTGGATACGGACGGAACCGCCGCCCAGTTCTGTGCCGTTTAATACAATATCGTATGCTTTTGCGCGCACTGCCCCCGGATCGGAGTCGATCTTATCCCAATCCTCTTCCATGGGCATGGTAAAGGGGTGATGCATGGCCATAAAGCGGTTTTCCTCCTCAGACCACTCAAGCAGCGGAAATTCTGTCACCCAGAGGAAGCTGTACTGGTTTTTGTCCATCAGCCCCAGTTCCCTGGCAAGCTCCAGCCGAAGCGCCCCCAGCACATCCCAGACTATTTTATTCTTATCTGCCGCAAACAGCAGTAAGTCTCCCGGCTCTCCCTGCATCTGCTCCACCAGGGCTTTTAACTCTTCTTCCGTCATAAATTTTGCAAAGGAGGACTTATAGGAGCCGTCCTCATTGACTGCAAGGTATGCCAGTCCTTTTGCGCCGTAGCCTTTGGCAAACTCCACCAGCTTGTCAATTTTCTTTCTGGGCATAGCTCCCTGGCCCTTGGCATTGACGCCCCGGACGGAACCGCCCTGCTCCAAAGCCCCGGTAAATACGCCGAAGCCGCAGCCTTTTACCGCTTCTGAAACATCTGTCAGTTCCATGCCGAAACGGGTATCCGGTTTGTCGCTGCCATAGCGGTCCATAGCTTCCTGCCAGCTCATTCTTGGAATAGGAAGAGAAATCTCAAGGCCGATGGCTTCCCGAAATACATACTGCAGCAAACGTTCATTGACATCAATCACATCATCCACATCTACAAACGACAGCTCCATATCCGCCTGGGTAAATTCCGGCTGACGGTCTGCCCGCAAATCCTCATCCCGAAAACACCTTGCTATCTGAAAATACCGATCATAACCGGAGCACATCAACAGCTGCTTAAATAACTGGGGAGACTGGGGCAGCGCATAGAAGGTTCCCGGATGCACACGGCTTGGCACCAGATAATCTCTGGCCCCTTCCGGCGTGGATTTGGTCAGAATGGGCGTTTCGATTTCCAGAAATCCTTCCCTGTCCATAAAATTTCTCAGAAGCATTGCCACCTTGCTTTTCATCATCATATTCCGCTGAATGTCCGGCCGGCGCAAATCCAGATACCGGTAACGGAGCCGCATATCCTCTTTGGTCTGGGAATTTTCTTCTATGGGGAAAGGCGGCGTCTCGGATTCTGACAAAATCCGGATGTTTTCTGCAATCACTTCAATATCCCCGGTTTTCAGATTCTCATTGACGGCGGCCGTCCTCTTCTCCACGGTTCCTGTCACGGCAATTACAAATTCACTCCGCAGAGATTCTGCCTTGGCAAATCCTTCGCTTCCCACCTTGGGCTCGTCAAATACTATCTGAAGCAGGCCGGAGCGATCCCGCAAATCTATAAAAATCAAGCTTCCCAGATTTCTCCGTTTCTGTACCCAACCCATCACGGTGATCTGCTGGCCGATATTGCTGTTTGACACTTCTGTGCATCTGTGGCTTCTGTGCAGCCCTTTCATTGACTCTGCCATAATTCTTCCTCCTGAAAATTAAATTGTGTTTATTGGATCATTAATCCCAGAGCTTAGTCCTGGTTAAAAAATTCTTTTATTTCTGTATATCCTTCGGCGGCCAGTTTTTCCTTCTGGAATTTCTTATTCTTATTCATCCGGGCCACCAATACCTGTTTTCCATCTTTGCGCCGGGCCTGGGCCGTTGCAATCACCTGAGCCAGTTTCTCTCCCGGATAATTCTTTTCTATCAGATAGGCAATCCGTTCTGACTGGCCGGGCACCTGGAATCCGCTTTCCAACAGCAGCAGGATAATCCGCTCAAATCCGATGGAAAATCCGCAGGCCGGAACGTCGTTTCCGGTAAATTTGCCGATCATTTTATCGTAACGGCCGCCTCCGCCGCAGCTTCCGCCGAATTCCGGCATGGCAATTTCAAAAATTGTCCCTGTATAATAAGACATGCCCCGCACCAGTGTGGGGTCAAAAACCAAATCAAATTCTGCTTCTTTGGTATCATTCACACATGCTGCAATCTCTGTCAGATTGTCCGCCACGTCTTTTTCCAGAAAATCCCCCAGCTGTTTTGCCAGACAGGACACTCCCTGGGCCACATTTTCTTTTCCCTGAATGCTCTGAAACAGTTCCATGTATTTATCCACAGAGGCTTTCTCAAATCCGCTCTTTTCCAGCTCCTCTGCTACTCCGTCCAGACCGATTTTGTCCATTTTATCCAGAATAATAAAAACTGTGTCGAAAGAGTCCTCAGCAAACCCGCTGTAAGCGGCCATAGCCTTCAAAATTCGCCTTTCATTGATACGAATCTGGAAATTTTTGAAGCCTAACCTGCCAATTGTGGTGGTGGTTGCAAGAATCAATTCAATTTCCGCCAGATTACTGGGTTCTCCTAAAATATCAATGTCGCACTGCATAAACTGACGGTATCTGCCCCGCTGGGGACGGTCTGCCCGCCAGACATTTCCCATCTGCAGCGCTTTAAAGGGCGCAGGCAGGTTGTTGGCGTTATTGGAATAAAACCTTGCCAGAGGCACGGTCAAATCGTAGCGCATTCCGTAATCCACCACATCGTTTTCCGTCTGGGCCGTTTCCAGTTTCAGCTTTTCTCCTCTTTTGAGCACCTTGAAAATCAGCTTTTCATTTTCCCCGCCCTGTTTGCTGCTGAGATTTGCAATATTTTCCATGCAGGGCGTCTCAATGGGGGTAAATCCAAAGCTGCGGTAAGTTTCTTTGATCACGTTCATCACATAATCCCGGATCTGCATTTCTTCCGGTAAAATATCTTTCATGCCGTTTACAGGCTTTTTTGCCAATGCCATTTTTGTTTCCTCCTTGTTTGTTCTGCTGTCTGGCTTTTTCTGCGTTTACAAAGTATTAAATCTTAAAAATCCATGAACAGCTTCCGTTTCCTCTCAATCATTTCGTCTATTTTTTCTATATAAAGCGCCACATCCTTCACATTCTCACACCGCTCAATCCCCCGCTCCGCAGACACCCGCTTGGAAATGCTGCCGGCTCCGCAGGCCAGAATGCTCTGTTTCTCCTCCATCATCAGAATATTATAAACTCCTGCCTTGCCGGGCCGGGCATACCCTACATTTTCAAAGTTCCCCGCCATATTTTTCTGGCGGTAGAGATAATAGGGGGACAATCCCATCTCTTTGGCATATCCGGCTGTCAAATCGATGATTTCCCAGCTGTTTGTCATCTGCATGTTCTGATAATCCTCCGGAAACATGTGAAACCTGGCCGCCCGCTTCAGGGCGAGGGAGTGAACCGTCAGATTATCCGGCGACAATGCCTGAATCTGCTCCATGGTATTTCTGACATCCCCGATGGTTTCTCCCGGCAGTCCCACAATTAAATCCATGTTGATATTGTCAAAGCCCAGTTCTCTGGCCAGCCAGAAGCTTTCCGCTGTCTGCCTGGAGGTATGACGGCGGCCGATCAAATCCAGGGTCTCCTGCTTCATGGTCTGGGGATTGATGGAAATTCTGGAGATTCCATGGGCCCGCAGAACTTTTAACTTTTCTTCGGTAATACTGTCAGGCCGCCCTGCTTCCACCGTATATTCCAGCAAATCAGAAAAATTAAATGTACCTTCAATTTTTGTCAGCAAACGGTCTAATTCCAGGGGCGATAATGTGGTAGGCGTTCCGCCGCCGATATACACGGTATTCAGTTTTTTTCCGCTGCAAATTGCAGCTGTAACATCTATTTCCTTTTCCAAAGCATCCAGATAAGCCTCCGTCCGCTCCTTCCACATGCCGATGGGGGAGGAAGAAAAAGAACAGTAAGAGCAGATGCTTGGACAAAAAGGAATGCCCACGTAAAGGCTATAGCCCTCCTGATAATCCATCCGGCCCAAAAGCTGCAGCTCCCGTTTTGCAATTTCTATACTCAGACTTATTTTCTGCCCGGAAGTAAAATAAGTGTCTGCCATGTAGGTTTGGATCTCTGTTTCTTTTTTCCCCTGTTCCAGCATGGACATTGGAATTTTGGTGGGACGGATGCCGGTCAGCGTTCCCCAGGGAAGGGTCTGCCCGGTATATTCTGACAGCATTTTGTATAAGGTCTGTTTCAGCCGGTTCTTCGTCTCTTTCCGATCTGAAAAATCAACCGCTGCAGAACGTTTCATTTTCAGAATATATGCCTGATGCGCCGGTGTGGCCAAGGCAGACCCGCCCTTTTCTCCTTTTGCCGGAAGATGCAAAAGCAGCTCCACGCTTTGCGGCTCCTGCCTTCGGTAATGCACCTCCATTCGAAACAGCGGGGCGCATTCCTCTTCCAGTTTAAAAATTTTCTCCGCATCTGCAAACACTTTTACCTCTTCCCCCGGATAAAAGGCTTTCATCAAAGAATGGATATCATATTCAAAATCTGCTTCGTTTAACCAAACTGTTATCATCTTTATGTTCCCGCTTATAAAAAAGGATTACCCGTGCGTTCCCTGCCGATGGAGGTGATGTCCATATGTCCCGGATACACTTTCACATCATCCGGAAGCGTCAGCAGCTTTTCTCTGATGGACCGCACAAGCCCGGACATGCTTCCGCCTGGAAAATCCGTTCTTCCCACAGACTGGCAAAAAAGGGTGTCCCCGCTGAAAAGCGTTTTCTCTTTTTCCAGGTAATAACAGCATCCGCCTTCGGTATGTCCCGGGGTATGCAGCACCTTCAGCTCCATGCCTGCCAGCTTCAGAATCTCATCGTCCTCTGCAAACACATCCGCATGGTAGGCTTCCCTTTTTCCAATCATGACGGACACATTTTTTGCAGGATTCTCCAGGGTATCCTTCTCTGCTTTGTGGGCATAAATTTTAATCCCAAAAATCTCTGCCAGTTCACCTGCGGCCATGGCATGGTCAAAATGTCCGTGGGTCAAAAGCACTGCTTTCGGCTCTAAGCCCTGCTGGCGGATTTTTTCTGCCAGCATCTGCGCTGAATCCCCCGGATCTACGATTACCATTTCCTTTGTCTCTTCATTGATGGCAAAATAGCAATTGGTAGCCACCTGCCCCACACAATACTGTTCTACTTTCATGTTCGGTCCGCTCCTTCCTGTTTTTCAGGCTGTTCCTTCCTGTTCTGCATTAGCTTGTCCAGCTGTTCCCCCACCACGCGGAAATGCTTATCAAAGGCCCGGATTGCCATTTCCAGATCCTTGTCCGCCAGGGCGTGGTAGATTGCCCAGTGGGAACGTCTCAGCATTTCTGCGCGTATTTTATTCATCAATATTTTCGTACGGAAATTTTCGATAAACTGATCCATTAAACTGTCTAACATGGAATCATATAAA
Organism: Lachnospiraceae bacterium; assembly: GCA_910575555.1. Taxonomy (GTDB): domain Bacteria; phylum Bacillota; class Clostridia; order Lachnospirales; family Lachnospiraceae; genus Petralouisia. The sequence continues at coordinate 39,259 of CAJTFX010000015.1, forward strand.
ATCAGCATACGGTTATGGGACGCGCTTACCAGTTTGCGGTGAAATTCCACATCCAATCTGGCGCTTTCCTTAGAACTCATGGGCTGATCCATTTTCAGCAGAATTTCATGCAGTTCCTCCAATTCCTCCGGCTCCGCCACTTCAATGGCCAGACGGATTGCGGCATATTCATAGCCGATCCGAATGTGAAAGATTTCAGAATAGTCAATCTGCATCAGTTTCATTACCATATTGACCGATTTCATCATATATTCCATGGGATCACATCTGACATAATTGCCGCTTCCCTGCTGACACTCAATCAGCCCTGTAATCTCTAACATATGCATTACTTCCCGGACGGAATTGCGGCTGACTCCCATCTCCTCCGCCAGTTCCCGCTCTGTGGGAATTTTATCATTCAGCTTTAACTCTCCGGACAGTATTTTTTCCGAACAATAGTCAAATACATATTCATATGTTTTCTTTCCATCGAATCTGGAATGGTCCATTCTGTGTCCTCTTTTCTGTACGCTTGCGTCATAACGTTTATTTTAGTATAATACCGGAAAATTTGCAAGAAAAAGAAACAGCAGGTGAATCGGAGTGCCTGATCCACTTGCTGTTATGGAATATGCTGATTTTATATTTGGAGACGAACGGAACTGCCATTCGCTGCAGTATGAAAGTGTGTTCAAAATTCCTGGCTCTCCCCACACTGATTCTTTTCTACCATTACGGATACACCGTCTGGGATTACTGCAATATGCGCGCCGCTGCCAGTTTCATCCAGCGCCCGCTTTAATGCTTCATTCACGTCGGAGGCTGTCTCAAATCCCATCTCTTCTGCCATGGCCCGGTACTCTTCGCACATCACATAGATGACCTTGTGATGCATCAGAATCCGGCTTTGAATCTGATATTCCCACTGATCCGGCTTTGTTTCATCCTGGGGAATTTTCAGAATCTCATCCATCAGGCTTTGGGGGCTTTCGCAGTTTTTTAACGCCTGGTAAAACCCTTCCCCGCCGTGTCCGTCCCCGCAGTTGGATACCATAATGATGATACCGCCGTTTTTGCAGGCCGCTTCCGCCGCCGTCATGCCTTTTACGGACTGATACATATTCTGATCCAACGGATAACCGCCGTTGGTGGAAATCGCAATATCTGCAGGTTTTTTCGGTATTACCTGGCAATACTGTTGGAGGAATCGGCAGCCGGCTGCATGTGCTTCCATGGCATCACCGGCTACCGCATGCACGATTTTTTTGTCAGCGTCAATAATCACGTTGACAATGTACTTCTGGTTCGCCATTTTACTTGCGGCAACCATGTCTCTATGGATAGGGTTATTTTCCAATACGCCGGTACGGCTGTATGGAGAATCTATAAATGCGGAACAGTGGTTTCCCAATACTGTAACCGCACTGGATACACCGGGCAGAACGCTTTTGCGTCCGCCGGAAAATCCTGCGAAAAAGTGTGTTTCAATAAATCCTTCGCTTACCAGAAGATCGGCTTCTGCCGCTATTTTATTAATTAGCAGCGGTGCGCCGGAGGGAAGCGTTCCCAGATTTACCATATCATCTATATTCTGGCTGTCATGGACTGCAATCTTTTCCTGATTTACAATTTCTTCCCCGAATTTGCCGATCAGCTCCTCTCTGGAAGTAGCCCGGTGAAACCCTGTTGCAATCAATAAGGTTATGTCCGCCTGGGGATTCCCTTCCCGGATCTCTTTTAGCATAAATGGAATGATATGTTTGCTCGGCACCGGCCTGGTATGGTCGGAGCAGATGATGACTATCTTCTGTTTTCCTCTGGAAAGTTCAGAAAGCTTCGGCGATCCAATGGGATGTTCCATGGCTTCCAGCACAAGCTCATCCTCTGTCTTTCCGGTTTTCGGCATAGATTCGATGGAAGATTCCAGAATCTCATAATCTAAATTGTCATCCAGATGCAGCATCATGCCCTCTCTGGAAAATGGAAGTTTCATATTCATAAAAATTTACCTCATTTCTTCTATGAAATGTTATTTTACGCCCATCCATCCTGCAATTACCATCATCTGCACTTCAGAGGTTCCTTCATATATCTCAGTAATTTTGGCGTCGCGCATCATACGCTCAATGGGATAATCTTTCGTATATCCGTATCCGCCGTACAGCTGCAGGCAGCGGCGCGTTACGTCAGAGGCATTTCTGGAAGCCACTAATTTCGCCATAGCCGCTTTATGGGAGAAGGGCTCATGGTCATCTTTGGCGCATGCGGCCTGGTAAACCAGAAGTTTAGCAGCCTCCGTATTGGCCTGCATCTGAGCCAGTTCGAACTGGGTATTCTGGAACTGGGAAATTCTGCGGCCAAACTGTGTTCGTTCCTGTACGTATTTTACGGTTTCTTCAATAGCGCCTTCTGCAATGCCCAGCGCCTGGGCTGCAATGCCCACACGTCCGCCGTCTAAGGTCATCATGGCATATTTAAATCCTTTGCCCAATTCCCCAACCAGGTTTTCCTTGGGAACGATGCAGTCTTCAAAAACTAACTCACAGGTGGAAGACGCCCGGATACCCATTTTATCTTCCAGCTTGCCGATGGAGAATCCCGGGAAGCCTTTTTCTACAATAAATGCGGAAATTCCTTTGGTGCCCAAAGATTTATCTGTCATAGCCAGTACGAAAAATACATCTGCCACTCCTGCATTGGTAATGAAAATCTTAGAACCGTTCAATACCCAGTGGTCCCCTTTGTCTACCGCAACGGTTTTCTGGCCGGACGCGTCTGTTCCTGCGTTAGCTTCCGTCAATGCAAATGCGCCGATCCATTCCCCGGAGCATAATTTGGGCAGGTATTTCTGTTTCTGCTCTTCGGTGCCGAACTGATAAATGGGCGTACAGCAAAGAGAAGTATGAGCTGACACGATAACCCCTGTGGTTCCGCAGTATTTGCTCAGTTCCTCCACCGTCTGGATGTAAGCCAGGGTGTCCATGCCGGCTCCGCCGTACTCTTCCGGGAACGGAATTCCCATCAACCCCATTTCTGCCATCTTCTTAACGTTCTCCATGGGGAATTCTTCTGTCTTGTCAATCTCCGCTGCCAAGGGCTTTACTTCATTTACTGCAAAATCATGTACCATATCCAGAATGTCCTGATGTAATTCGTCTCTTTTAAAATCCATAACATTTCCTCCATATTATAATCAACCGACATTATGCCTTCCGTGCCTTAAATGCTGCCGTCAGCGCCGGCACCACTTCGTTTAAGTTTCCTACAATTCCGTAATCCGCCACATCAAAAATCGGCGCATCCTCATCTTTGTTCACTGCAATTACCCTATCGGAACCGGAAATGCCTGCCAAATGCTGGATTGCTCCGGAAATGCCAATGGCAAAGTAAAGCTTCGGCGCTACGGTCTTGCCGGACTGCCCTACCTGATGTGCGTGAGGCATCCAGCCTGCGTCAACCACAGCCCTGCTGCAGCCAACCGTTGCCCCCAGCTCTGCTGCCAGTTCTTCCAGAAGCTTAAAGTTTTCTGCGCTTCCAACGCCCCGGCCGCCGGATACGATGATCTCTGCTTCCTCCAGATTTACTGCCTCTGCCACTTCATTGACGCGCTCCACCAGATTGGTGCGGATTTCTTCGGGGGCCACATGAATCTCTTCTTTTACAATTTCTCCGCTGCGGCCTTCATCATACGCGCCTTTTTTGAATACGCCCGGCCTTACGGTTCCCATCTGGGGACGGTGCTCCGGACACATAATGGTGGCCATTAAGTTGCCGCCGAAGGTGGGACGGGTCCATGCGATATTTCCGGTTTCCTCATCAATGTCAATGCCGGTGCAGTCTGCCGTCAGCCCTGTTTTCAGCCGGCAGGACACCCTGGGCCCCATGTCCCGGCCATTGTTGGTAGCCCCGATCATCAAGGTTTCCGGTTTATATTTCTCTACCAGAGTTACCATTGCCTTGGTAAACGCGTCTGTGGTGTAATATTCATATTCCGGCCCGTCTACGATAATAGCGGAATCTGCGCCATAGCAGACGGCGTCCTTTGCCACGCCCTCAATATCCTTGCCGATTACCACTGCCACCAGAGGACATCCTTTCTGGTCTGCCAGCGGCCTTGCCACATGTAAAAGTTCATATCCGACATTTTTTGCTTTTCCGCATTCAGTCTCTATAAACACCCATATATTTTTATAATCATTCAGATTGCCCATGCTAAACCCCTCCTTATAAAAGTTTTGCTTCTTCCAGCAATTTCACTACTTCGTTTGCTGCGTCTTTCGGTTCCATGCCTGCCAGCTTCACGCCGGATTTTTCCCTGACCGGCGTATAAGTCTTTTTCACCCTTGTGGGGGATCCGTTTAATCCGCACAGTTCCAATTGAATGGATGGGATATCCTCTTCGGTCAAAACAGGAATTTCTTTTTTCTTGGCAGCCATTTTGCTCTTAATGGTGGGATAACGGGGCTCATAAGGAAGTTTCACAACAGTCACCACTGCCGGAAGCTTAGTGGAAATCATATCGTAACCTGCATCATGTTCCCGTTTTACCTGAATCTCTCCGTCCTTTTCCACAATATCCAGCGCATAGGTAATCTGGGGCAAGTCAAGATGCTCCGCAATTTCCGGCCCTACCTGGGCAGTGTCTCCGTCTGTGGCCTGCTTTCCGCAGAGGATTAAGTCAAATTTCAGTCCCTCTTTTTCTTCTACCGCTTTAATTGCCTCGGACAAAATATAGCTGGTGGCAAGGGTGTCGGAACCGCCGAAGCTCCTGCTGGAAATCAGATAGCCGTTGTCTGCGCCTACTGCGAGACAAGATTTGATGGCTTCCTTAGCCTGTTCCGGCCCCATGGAAATTACAATCAGCTTGCCGCCTAACTGCTCTTTCAATCTTACGCCTACTTCCTGGGCATAGGTGTCAAAAGGATTCACAATACTTGGAACGCCTTTGCGGATTAGGGTGTGAGTTTCAGGATCTACCTTGATTTCGTTGGTATCAGGTACCTGTTTCATGCAAACACAAATATTCATAATGCTTCCTCCTCATAAATTTTATAAACGATAACAAACTTTTCCCGGATTTAAAATCATCTTGGGATCAAATACCCGTTTGATGCCTTCCATAATTGCCATATTGGTTTCCCCAACGGAATCCAAAAGATATTTCACCTTGCCGGAGCCAATGCCGTGCTCACCGGAAACAAGTCCGCCGCAGTCTGTCGCTTCTTTATAGATAATGTCAAAGAATTTATCTACCCGTTTCTTAAACTCCTCTTCCTCCAAATCATTAGAACACTGATAAATATGAAGATTTCCGTCTCCGGCATGACCAAAGGATTTAATGGTCAGCCCGCAGTCTTCTCCTGTCTTGTTGACAAATTCCAGATAATCCGCAATCTTGTTCACCGGAACTACTACGTCGCATTCATCCAGCAGCTTTGTCTCTTCCATAATCGCTTCCAGGAAGGAAGAACGCGCCGCCCATGCGTCTTTCATCTTAGTGGGGGTGTCTGCCACCAATACGTCAATGGCTCCTTCCTCCAATACCAGTTCAGCCGCCTGCTCCACCAATGCGTCCACTTCTTCCTCTGAATTCCCATCCAGGGTAATCAGCAGATATGCGCCGATTTCTGTTCCCTCCAGTTCCTGCGGAAATACGGATTTGCCGATATAGCGTTCTGATGCCAACACAATCTCCCTCTCCATAAATTCAATGGCCTGCGGGTCCATATGAGCCATTTTAAACTTGGGAACTGCAGCCAATGCAGTATGCAGGTCTTCAAAGGGGATAATCAGAGAAGCCGCTGCCTTGGGCGCCGGTATAATCTTTAACGTCAGCTCTGTGATAATTCCAAGTGTTCCTTCTGAGCCAATCATCAGGTTCAGCAGGGAATATCCGGAAGACGTCTTAGACACAGTGGCGCCCAAATGGGTAATTTCCCCGGTAGGCAGCACAACGGTCATTGCCCTTACATAGTCACGGGTCGCTCCGTATTTCACCGCACGCATGCCCCCTGCGTTGGTTGCCGCGTTTCCTCCTACACAGGCAAATTTCTCACCTGGATCCGGCGGATACAGCATTCCTTTTCCCTGGCAGTCCTCTGCCAGATCATTTAACAATACGCCGGCTTCGATTTCCACGACGAAATTTTCCATGTCATAAGATTTAATCTTATTCATTTTGGAAATGTCAATGAGCACGCCGCCGTACAGAGGCACTGCCCCTCCTGCCAGGCCGGTGCCGGCTCCTCTGGGAGTCACCGGGATATTGTTCTCATAACAGATTTTCATAATCCCTGCCACTTCCTCCGTTGAACGGGGCTGAACTGCCACATCCGGCATATGGGTTCCGTAAATAGGCATTTCATCCTTGGCATAGTCCGGGTTAATGTCCTCTCCCTGGAAAACATAACTTGTAACTGCTTTCAGTTGTTCCACAATTTCTGGCGTCAATTGGTTGTACATGTTGTTACCTCCTTGAAAAATTTATTCTTCACAACAGTTCAGATGCCCGACTGTCACTATGAAAGTTTCTTCTTAATTCTTTTGTCTCTTTTACAATCCCGGCAAAGCTCCCACATAGCAGATAATGCCTGACAATATGACAAATAGCAGAAAATATTTAAACACTTTATTTAAAATCTTACTTTCGGAACCTACCTGGTTAATTGCCCCTGCCCCGATGGCAATTCCCTGTGGGCAAATCATCTTGCCGATTCCGGCGCCCATCACATTTGCCGCCGCCATCCAGGTTGGATTCAAATCAAGGGCTGCCGCCGTCTCGCTCTGAAGGCCGCCGAACAGCACGCAGGTGGAAGTTCCCGAGCCCGTAACAAATGCTCCAAGGGCCCCGATAACCGGAGCGAAAAACGGATAGAAGGAACCGGTAACAGCTACTAAGAACTTTGCAATATCAGAAATCATTCCGCTGTAACTCATAATTTTTGCAGTTGCCATAACGGAACAGATGGTGAGTATGGTTTTCCAGTATTTTTTCAATGTCTCTAAAAAAACCTCCGCCATATCTCCAAAATCAGCTCCCTGAATCAATCCTCCAATGATTGCCGCAAGGAATATCATAACCCCCGGCGTATTGATCCAGCTGAATCCAAGGGCGTTTCCGCCTTCTTTGGCATACACGGTAACTGTGCTCTTTATGCCTGCGATTGCATTATGTATGGGCGGACATAAGGTAGATGTCAGCATCAGGAACAGGAATATCAGAATAAAGGAACTCCAGGCTTTCAGGCCCTCTGCCGCCCCTATGGCTTTTTCTTTGCCTGCTTCTCCGGAAATCTCAATGGTATATTCCTGCTCCGGATCCTTATTAAAAATCCTTGCTGCTGCAATCATACATCCCATAGAACAGATCGAGCCGATGATATCCGGCAGCTCCGGCCCAATGAAATGTGCCGTAATGAACCAGGGAATTGTAAAAGACGCCGCTGCCACCAAAGTAGTGGGCATCATTCCTTTTAATGCCCGAATCCCTTTCCCGCAGATGCAGACCATCAAAAAAGGAGAGAGAAACGTCAGAATACATTGAATATTTACAATACTTCCCGCCAGAGGAACCAGCTCTGTTCCGGTCACGGATGAAAGTGTCACGGTGGGAACTCCTACAGATCCAAACGCCGTAGGGGTGGAATTTACCACCAAGCACCCCAGTACTGCACTCATAGGGTCAAGTCCGATTGCTGCCAGCATAGACGCCGGAATTGCAACTGCCGTTCCGAAGCCGGCCATGCCTTCCATGAAGTTTCCGAACCCCCATCCGATAATCAAGGCCAGAACACGCTTGTCTCTGGAAACTCCCGCCAACATCCTTTTCACGTTTTCCATGGCGCCGGTTTTCAGAGTCAGATTGTAAGTGAACAATGCCGCTACAATCACAAGGCAGATGGGCCACAAAGCATTTAAAACCCCTTCCAGGGCCGCTGTCGCAATGCACAGAGTGCTTAATCCCCAATACCCCGCCGCCAATGCCGCTGTGACGGCCAATGCGATAACACAAGCTTTGTGTCCGGCCATCTTCAAACCGCTGAGCGCTGCAATCAGCCAGATAATCGGCAGCATCGCAAGCAAAAATTCCAATAGCAACAATTGTTTTCCCACCTTTCTTAATTGGATTATCCAATTTATTGATTTTATTTATTTTTCTCTTAGATTCACGTTATTCCGCTACAGTTAGTACTTTATTCTTATTTATTGGGTCACCCAATTTCTAATTATTATTATAGCACGTTTTTTCAATTCTTCAAGCGCTTTTTATAATTCTGTTACATTTCAACATTTTCTCTGGATTTTTTTGTATAAATTCACGAAAATTGGGTCACCCTTTTTACTGCATCTGATATGCCGTATAACGGAAAAGACTTTTTTGCAGCTTACTCTTGCACTTTGCACCATATTACTCCGGTGGTTAAATATCTATTAAAATGCAAAGAAGAGACTGTCGCACTAAGTAAAACATATACAAGATATAGTATAGAAGAATGTTTCAAACTAGCCATATCTTGTATCATTTTTCTTAATGCGACAGCCCCTCCATGTAAATCCAAAAAGAAACCCGCACCGGAACGTGTCTGAAACATTCTTCAAACACGCTGTTCTATCCTCTGGTTCTCTCAATGTCAATCACACTCTCCACCTGACGGATCTTATCAATCAGGCTGATCAGCTCTTCTTTTCCTTTCGTCCCAAACGCAAGGGTAATAGTGGCCACTCCCTGCTTGCTGGTGTTGGAGTGAATGGAACTGATATCAATCTGTCGTTCTGTCAGTATCTTCGTAATATCCACGATAAGCCCGGTACGGTTATTTCCATAAATCTTAATTTCCGCCATATACCGGCCGGCTTCCCCTTCACTGTCCTGCCATTCTGCATCCAAAAGACGCGCCCGCTCAATTTCTGAAAGGTTGATAATATTGATACAGTCTGTCCGGTGAATGGAAATCCCCCTTCCCCGGGTGACAAATCCTACAATTTCGTCTCCGGGAACCGGCGCGCAGCACCGGGAAAACCGGACAGCCACATCATCAATGCCTTTTACCACAATGCCGCTTCTGGAACGGATATGGGAATCTTTTTCCTTGCTCCCTCCTAAAGAGGCCGCATTTCCCATGCCCTCATTGGCGGCCGCCCGTTTCAGAATTTCCTCGTCTGTAATGGCCGCCTTATGCTCCTTCTTGTAGTACTCCTGCATCTTGTTGATGATCTGGCCTTCTTTTAGACCTCCGTGGCCCACTGCCGCCAATACAGAATCCCAGTCCCGGAACCCGTATTTGCGCATAATGCGCTCCTGATAAGAAGTCTGGTTCAAATCCGGCCAGTTGATGGCTTTTGCCTTGCAATACTGAGCGATCAGCTCTTTTCCTCTGGAAATATTCTCCTCTTTAAACTCGCTGCGGAACCACTGATTGATCTTATTTTTGGCCTGGGTGCTCTTGACGATATTCAGCCAGTCCCGGCTTGGGCCTCTGGAATTCTGGGAGGTCAGCACTTCAATCCGGTCTCCGTTCTGAATCAGATAGTCAATATTTACCAGTTTGCCGTTCACTTTCGCTCCGATCATCCGGTTGCCCACTGCAGAATGGATGCTGTAGGCAAAGTCAATGGGAGTGGAGCCGTTGGGCAGATTTTTCACGTCGCCGGAGGGAGTAAAGCAAAATACCGCCTCGGAAAACAGATCCAAATCGCTCTTTAACAGGCTCATAAATTCCCGGTTGTCAGACATATCCTTCTGCCACTCTAAAATCTGGCGAAGCCAGCTTAATTTCTCCTCCTCCTGGCTTTTCTCCGCCACTTTGCTGCCGTTGGAGGCCTCTTTGTATTTCCAGTGGGCCGCAATTCCGAATTCCGCCGTCCGGTGCATCTCAAAGGTACGGATCTGAATCTCAAAAGGCTGTCCGGTAGGCCCGATCAAAGTGGTGTGCAAAGACTGATACATATTGGGCTTCGGCATGGCAATATAATCCTTAAAACGGCCGGGAATCGGCTTATACATCTCATGGATCACCCCAAGGGCCGCATAGCAGTCCTTCACAGAGTTCACAATAATGCGGATGGCAAACAGGTCATAAATCTGATCCAGGGTCTTATCCTGATTCACCATCTTCTTATAAATGCTGAAAAAGTGCTTGGCCCTGCCGTCTATGGACGCTTCAATCCCTGCGCCTTTGACATGCTCCTTCACCTCTTCCACCAACTTGAAAATGTACTCTTCCCGGACGCTTTTGCGGAGAGCGATTTTCTCCACCAGATCATAATAGGCATCCGGCTCCAAGTATTTCAGGGACAAGTCGTCCAGTTCTATTTTAATTCTGGAAATTCCCAGGCGCTGGGCAATGGGAGCATAGATATCCATGGTTTCCCTTGCCTTTTCCTTCTGTTTTTCCGGTTTCATATATTTCAGAGTCCGCATATTGTGCAGACGGTCTGCCAGTTTAATCAGAATTACCCGGATATCCTTGGCCATAGCCAGAAACATTTTGCGCAGATTCTCCGCCTGCACCTCCACTTTATCCGCATCATAAGACAACTGGCCTAATTTGGTGACGCCGTCCACCAAAAGCGCAACTTCTTCACTGAATTCCTGAGAAATCTCTTCCTCCGTCATCACAGTGTCTTCCACCACATCATGGAGAATTCCTGCAACAATGGTTTCTTTATCCAATTCCAGTTCAGCAAGAATAATAGCGACGCACAGGGGATGGATGATATATGCCTCGCCGGATTTGCGCACCTGTCCCGTATGTGCCTCATCTGCAATCTTATACGCCTTTTCAATCAAAGAAATATCCGCAGAGGGGTGATACCTCTTCACACTTGCAATCAGTTCATCATAGAGGCTCTGAGGGCTCACAAACTCCTTGGTGGCTTTAATATGTTCGTCCGCTATCACTGTTTCCTTCTGTTCACTTAATTGAATCTTCTTATCTTCCATATGCATTTCTCCATCCCGAAACTCTTCTTCCTTCGCGTATTGCATCCATTCAGATTTTCCATCCGCAACACACCAGATTCTCACTTATTTCATCATTTTTGCATGAACTATATTATAATTAATTTTTCCTGAAAATGCAACGATTTCGTATACCTTTGCATGTTCTTTCCCTGAATTTTTATTTCCTCCCGCCATTGAAATCCAAGCTTTTTTGCCAGATGGACAGATATTTCATTGCCTTTTTCTATCAGGCAGTTCAGTTCTTCAAACTCTGTCCCCTCTGCGGCAAACTGAAGAATTCCCTGACACAATTCTGTGGCAAATCCCTGATTCTGAAATTCTTTTCCGATGAGATAGCCCAGCTCCAACATGGATTCTCCGTGAATTTCCCGAAGATTCAGCCCCGCCCTTCCAATCAGTTTCCCGGTGGCGCGCTCAATGGCAAGCCACATTCCGAATCCGTAAAAAGAATACATATTCCGGATATACGCTCTGGTATATTCTTCCTCTTTTTTCCTGTCTTCATACAATCCTTCAATAAAATCTGTAATTCCCTCTCCCTGATAAAGCTCATACAGCCCGTCCAGATCCTCCGGCGTCATCTCCCGCAGAACGCACCGCTTCGTCTCAATCACCGTCCAGGGCAGACCGTGCTCCCGCTGATACATCCGCTCCAGAAAATAAAAATCCACTTCCTCAAAGCCTTCCACCACTAAAAGGGCGTCTTTTAACTTCTGTCCCGGCAGCCTGGGATTGCGGTAGGCTACCGCTGCAATTTTCATTTCTCCCCGTAAGGATAACGTCTGATCTGTGGCTCCCAAAAGCAGACACTCCTCCGGTTCCAGCCGGTGCAGCTTCAGCACTGTGTTCAGTTTATCCGGGCAGTCCGCCTGAAACAAATCCAGATTGATAATTTGAACCTCAAACTGATAAATGCCGTCTAACAGCTCTGTCAGTCCGTCCTCCATGACAAAACGCTCCTCATCCTCAGGCTTTGCGGTATTTAACTCCTTCAAAGACAAAATTAATCCCTGCAGTGACATTGATGCCCTCCGTTTATATGTCAAAATATATAGGGAATACTATATCACATTCCAGGCTTCTTGACAAATCTGAAATGAAAGAATGTACATGATATTTTATGACAGGATTCCTGTCTGGATGCGAGTTTAAATTATCTGAATAATAGGAATAAACTCCTATTATTGTCGAAAAATAAGAGAATTTGTCGATAAGTTTTTCTTGAATTCTTGCAATTTTCAATTTATAATGAGAAAAATTAACAAATTTTTACAATTACATTTTTCACAAAGGAGGAAACGAACTTTATGAGCAAGAACAAAAAAAGGGCCCTGATTATCATCGCCGTGATCCTGCTGCTCCTGATTACCATTGCAGTCTGCTATTTTCTTTTTACCAAAAAAGACACCAACGACCTGCAATACGACGACAATGCCACCACCGGTATTCTGCCCGGGGTTGACGTGGACGAGAGAAGAAAGGAGCTGCAAAACCAATTAGACCGCAGCATGATTGCATTTTCCATTAACACCTCTCCGGTTTTCCTGAACGGGACGGCAGAAGGAAACCTGCTCATTGAAAATCCCGGAAATAACGCCAAGCTGCTGCGGGTCAGCATCGTGGTGGACAAAACAGAGGAGGAAATCTACGCCTCCAAATATCTGAAGCCGGGAACTTACATTGAAAACGTCAAACTGGACAAGGTTCTGGAGAAAGGAACTTACAACGCCACTGCTTATTTCAAGGCATATGAGGAAGAAAGCGGGGAATATATCGGGCAGACCGGCGCACAGATTACCATTACTGTGCAGAATTAACCTGCTGTATTCGTACTGTGTCAGACGCGCAATGGAGGGATACTTATGAAGAAAAAAAATATGTTTTTACAGCTTGCATTAACAGCAGCTTTACTTGCTTCCACATTTTCCACCACCGTTCACGCTTCTGATGTGACAACCACCAGGGATATTCCGGTAGGCGGTTCCGGACAGGTAGAAATGGTAGGTACCATTGAGCCAACCATTCTCTCTGTTACCATGCCGACCTTTGTTCCCTTTAACATCAGCAACAGCCTTTCCACCCAGAACAAGGTTATTTCTCCCAGAATCAACGTGAAAAATAACTCCAATGTTCCGGTACAGGTAGACGTGGCTTATACCAACGTGGATATCAGCAAACTGAAAAACACCACCTGGAGCAACACCGGCGCTGTTACTGCCAACCAGATTGCCATCGGATTAAAACAGGAAGAAACTCCCGGCGAAATGCCTGAAAACCTGTCAAATGCCAGATGGCTGCAGGCCAACAAACGTCAGGATATGAACGTTTTAGTTCTGAATTCCAATCAGGAAGGCGCGCTCTATGTAGTAGGCACACTGGGACAGGATGTTTCTGAAAGCGCAACCTTTAATGTTACGCCTACCTTTGTGGTAAGCAAAACATCCATTACAAATTAATACGGCAGAATTTTCCTCAGGGGAAATCCGCTGACACACAGGAAACTGAAACAAAAGATTAACTAGTCCGCATCTGGCACAGTACTGTACCTTATGGAATATCAGAAAATTTCATAAGAATAGAATATAGACACGCAGCCGCTTTCCCATCTCTTACGGAAGCGGCTGCATTAGAACTGTAAAGACATTTTGCCCTGTCACAGAAGAAAGGAGTCTCAGCATGGCTGTTTATTACGTTGCAATGTCCCTGGTCACAGGGTTTGGATATTTCACTACCCACAAAAAACAAAGCCAAAAGCAGAATGCCTGTTATCTTGTCTTTGCCTTTTTGTTATTCACTTTTCTGACCTCGTTCCGATATGCCATCGGCTTTGATTATTTTTCCTACCGGAATATTTACCGCATGGTCATTCCCTGGTCTTTTCACGATATTTTCCTGTATCACAGAAGCGAGCCCTTTTACTATCTGGCCTGCAAGCTGTTTTCGCTGACAGGCTGCCCGTTTCCTGTGTTTCTGCTGTTTATCAACCTCTTTCTGATGGCCGCCGCCATGCATTTTATTTCCCGCAATTCCAAAATCCCCTGGGTCAGCGTCTATCTCTACCTTACGCTGCAGTTTCTGGCCTATAATATGAACTTAATCCGCCAGTCCATTGCCGCCGCCTTTTTCCTGCTGGCGTACCCTTACCTGAAAAACAGAAGGCTTCTGCCCTATACGATCCTCACGATTTTGGGCGGTTTGTTCCACAATTCCCTGTGGTTTGTCTGGCCCCTGTATTTTATTCTGCCTAAAAAGCACAGCAGAAAATTCCTGGCTGTTCTCCTTTTAGGCGCCGGCCTGACCTATGTTTTCTTTGATCCCATTTTCCGTTTACTTGCGCCGGTACTTCCCGCAAGATATGCCAATTACCAGGGCAGCTATTTCTGGAATGCCAATGGATTTGAATATGTACTGCCGCCTGCTGCTTACTGCCTGCTCATTTATCTTTTCCGAAACCGCATTGCAGCTGAGCAGCAAACCATTTACTTAAACAGCGGGCTCTATCAGCTTCTCATCAACCTGTTTATCACCAGACATTTTATTCTGGAACGGTTTGCAATTTATCCCTTTGTATTTTCCCTGCTGGCAATTCCGGAAATCATTGCTTCCTACCGGCAGGAAACCGAAATCTCTTTTGCGTCTCCATATGAAAAAACAGGAACTCTGACTTACCGCCGCGTCCTGCTGCTGTTCTTGTTATTTGGTCTGGGCTGGTTCCTGTTTGCCGCAGCTGAAGGCTTCCACCGGGTCTACCCCTATGTCAGCTTACTGGATAAAAGTCTGTCGCAGCCGGAGTTATAACTATAAGCTTGATTCTCCTGTTCCGAAAGCCCGTCAGGACAAATCTGCAGCCGCCGGAACCCCGGCCGCTGCCTCCTGCCCGTCTTATTTATTTGATTTCAGCTTTCCACAGTCCATGGAGATTGCAGTATTCATAAGCCGCCACCGGTTTATCATCAGGAGAAACCAAAAATTCCGCTTCCGGCTTCTCTCCGGCAGAAAGTTTTTTCAGCATTCCGCCGTGCTCTGTTTCCAGATAAATCCACATAATATGATGCTCCTCCAGCATAGGATGCTCCAGTTCTCCCACTTTTACCAAAACGGTTCCGCCTTTTGGTTCCACCACCGGCACATGTTTCTCTCCGGAAGCGTCTGTGGTATTGGCCTTTAATTCCTGAAAAACTTTTGCGCTGTCATGATCTCCTGAAACAATTTCCATTGCCAGGCTGCCGCATTCCCTGCATTTAAAAAAGTTCATAAAACTGTCTCCTTTTCTCTGCCCTGAGTTCAGGCTTTTCTTTTATTATATCCCTTTTTTAAATTTTCATTCTTCCTTTGATTACTGCTCCACCGTAATCTGGTAAGACCGTTCAAACACGCCTCCGGGCACAAGCATATTGTTCCATTCGCGGTTTTTTAACGTGCCGGAAAATCCTTCTCTGTCACATCTTCCATACCAGGGCTCTATGCAGACGAAAGGCGCATTTTTCTTCTCCGGAGACCAGATTCCCACCAAAGGAGACTGGAAACTGACGGTAAGATAAGGTTCATGATCCGGATTGACCAGAGAAATCTTCTGTACCTGATAATCCTCCAGAATATAGGCTCCCTGGTCGAAGAATCCGTCCTCCAGCATCCGTCTGCCCTTAGGAAGCGTCAGCAGATTCTTATAGCTGCGCATCAGTCCTGTTTCCAGATTGATCTGGGAAAACAGCGCTTCCTCCTGGTTCATCCAAATGCTGTATTCGCTCTGGGCTTCTCCTTCTTTCAGAGGGCATAAAAATCCCGGATGGCCTCCAATGGCGAAGTACATCTCCCGCTCCTTCTCCTGATTGGTCACTTTCCAGATTACGGTAACTGTTTCCTCACTGAGCCGATAACCGATTTCCAGACAAAACTCAAAGGGATAATTCTCTTTGGTTGCCGGCGTCGCCTCCAGCCCGAACCAGATTTCTTCTCTGTTCTCGGAAATGCATGTAAATTTCATATCTCTGGCAAATCCATGCTGGGACATGGGATATTCTTTACCTTCATACACATACCGATCCTGAATCAGCCTGCCCACCACCGGAAAAAGAACCGGAGAACGCCTCCCCCAATACTTAGAATCGCCCTGCCACAAATATTCCTGGCCCGTTTGATTGCTTTTCAGGGAAAGCATTTCTGCGCCCTGATCGGAAAACTGAACGGCCAGCTTCTCGTTTTTTAACTCATACACCATAGTTTTACACTCCTTTATGTTTTTTACTGATACTTCTCCACATTGGAACTGTCTACTTTTTCAAAAGGAACCCAGACATATTTTCCATCTTCGGAAAGTCCTTCCTGTCCCTTTACAGAACCGCCGGCTCCCAGGGCAATGGCTGCTTTCACTGCCGCTTCTCCCTGGCCGGTGGCTGACTGATAGACGGTAAATGCCATATCCCCCGCAATAATGGCCGCGCACCCGTCTGCAGTAGCGTCAATTCCCAGAATGACCGGTTCCGTAACTCCATTCTTTTTGCAGGCGTCAATGACGCCCAGAGCCATGGCGTCATTATTGCACACCGCCACATCAAATGCCCTTCCCGTACTGAGGAATATATTAAAATATTCCTCTGCCCTGCCCTGATCCCAGTCGGCCTGATCCTGAAATACATAGTTGATTTTCTTTCCGGAATCATTCAGTGTATTTTTCAGCTGACCGGTTCTTCCTTCTGTGGCGGAATGACCGGGCGGGCCTGTTAATATCGCCACATTGATCTCCTCTTTGCCCGACATATTTTCCAGAATGTATTCCGCCTGATACTGGCCGGCAACTCCCTCGTCAGAACCCACATACATATACTTGTCCGGTTCCAGGCAGGAGTCATCGGGACAGCTGTTGAAAAATACAATGGGTACATCTCCTGCAATTGCTTCCAGCTCCAGAGTAGTGTCGGTATCCACCGGAGAACACATAATCACGTCGAACCCTTCTTCTACGGCATTTTTAATCTGGGCCACCTGCACTTCAATGGATTCCTCTGCCTCATGCACCTCCAAAACTGCCCCCAGCTCCTCTGCCGTTTCCTTCGCCCGGTTTACCAGAACAGTACGGAAAGTGTCTGACGAGGACAGGGAGAGATAAATCTTCACATTGCCTCCGCCGGCAGTATTGCCGCCTGATCCTGCGCAGCCCCACAGACTGAACATCATTACCATTGCCAACAGTAAGCCTGTTATCTTTTTCATTACAACCCCTCCTTAAATCCGGAATAATTTTACCTGCTCTGCCAGTTCTTCTGACGAGGCTGTCAGGCTTCTTGATTCATCTGCTGCGCTTGCGCTGTTCTGGGCAATTCCTTTGGCCTGCTCCAGCATATTTTCCGAGGTAGCCAGAATCTCATCGGAGCTTGCCGCCTGTTCCTGGGAAATGGCCGCCACATTCGCCGCAACCTCGTCCACTTCATTGATTTTGCTGACCATATGCCCGATCATTTCACTGGTTTCCTGAATGTTTTCAAAAATTTTCTCAAAAGTATCAATGGCTTCCTGTATCAGCACGCTGCTTCTGCCGATATCCTCCGCGCTCTCGCCTGTCTGGCGCACCGCGTCTTTTACAAGCTCGCTGACCTGCTGGATCAAGGTTGAAATATGCTCCACCGAATCTGCGCTGGTATTGGCCAGCGTTCCGATTTCCGAAGCCACTACTGCAAATCCTCTGCCTGCTTCTCCGGCTCTTGCCGCCTCAATGGACGCATTCAAAGACAGCAGGTTTGTCTCCTCGGCAATATTTCCAATCAGCTGGACAATCGCCACAATCTCACCGGAGGCTGTCCCCACTTTGCCTACGGCTGTTTCCAGGTTATGGATGGAAGCCTTGATGCTTTCCAGTTCTTTTCCCACGCGCTCCATATCCTGTCTGCCCTTTTGGGACACTTCCACGGTCTCCTGCATTTTATGCTCCACATTGTCGCTGTCCTCCTTGGTGTCCGCCACCACGCCGGCCAGCTTCGTGGCGTTTTCTGCAATCTCATATACGGAAAGAGAAAGCTGATCCACGGTGGAATTCAATTCTCCCATAGACTCCGACTGGATAGACGCCGCCGACTGCATCTGCCTGGACATGGTATCACTGGCGTCCGCCTGGGTTCCCAGCCTTCCGGAAATATCCCCCATGGAAGCAATCATTCTCTTCATGGAACGGATAAACTGCTCCACACTCCGGCTCATCACTGCAATTTCATCATTGCCTTTACTGGTCACTTCCACCGTAAAGTCCCCGTCTGTCATTGCGGCAATCACTTTTGTCAGCTTCTTCACCGGGTTGATGACAATATGCGTCACACGCTCAATCACCAGGCACAGAATCAGAATGGATACTGCGCTGATAAGAATCATAATGGTGCGCAGCCTTGCCAAATCCGCCATAACCACATGCTTTGGAACATAGGAAACCAGAATCCAGTCTGTTCCGGACACTTTTTCAAATACTGTCATGTTCCCGTCCAGAACGCTGAACTCATAATCCCGGCCGGCAATTTTCTCTCCCACCTGCTTCTGAAAAGTATTGCCTGAATCACTGCCGATTCTGGTGGAAATCAGTGTATTGTCGCGGTTGGCCAGAATCGTTCCGTCCCGGCCGTCCACCAGAAATGATTCCGCATCTTTCATTTCCATAAAACCGTTGACGATAATCGAAATGCGATCCAGGGTCATGTCTGCAGAAATTACTTTCGTCCTGCCGGAACCGTCATTTAAAATCCCGGAAGCGCTGATTACATTTTCTCCCTGGGCATTGACATAAGCAGAACCCACCGCCATATTGACTCTGGTAAGTCCCTCCTGATACCATGTGCTGTTCAGAGGATCTGGCTCGTTCAGAGACGACTCCGACGCTTTATACATTTTTCCATCCTCATCGGCAATGTACACTCCCTGGGGATAATTGGAATTATAATTATAATATGTATCCAATATTCCCTGAAGCTGTTCTCCCTCCGGCCTGATATTTTCCAATGCTGTTTTTACGGCCTGAAATGCCTCAATATTCTCGTTCAGCCATCCTTCGATATGAAAAGACTGGTTTTTTACGGAGGATTCCAGAAGATTCTTCGAATAATTCTCAATGATTTCTGCTGATGTGTTGTAAGCCACCAATACCATTGCCACCATCAGAAGTATGACAATCGGCACGATAATTGCCAGAAGCTTCATTCGAATGGATATGATTCTCTGTTTCTCTTTCATTTGTGTTTTCTTTTCCATAAACCCCTTCCTTTTCCTGCTGTTGTATACAGGTATGTATTTAATCTCCTTCTATTTTATTACTTTTCGGCAGATTATACAAGAAAAGTTTATAAAAAGGGTTATTTTTTTACAGAATCGAACAGACTGGGGCAGAATATATCTCGAACACCCAAAAATTCGGGATTGTCCTCCCTGACAGGCAATTCTTGCCGGAGACAAACTCCGCTGCCTGTCAAATTTATAAAGGAGAACAATCCCGAATATTTGTACCTATGTTTTTACTCCGGCGGTTAAATGTCGACGAATTTTAACCGCCGGAGTAATAATCGAATCTATTATGCTTTTCCCACGCTGCCGCACACTTCCATTTTACCCATTACGTATTCCTTCACCTTGTCTCTTCCGCAGGCATTATACTTCTTCGGGTCAATGGTGTCCGGATTTTCATTCAGCACTTCTTTTACTCCATCGGAAAATGCAATCCGCAAATCCGTCGCATAATTGACTTTGCAGATTCCACGGCGGATACATTCTCTGACTGCCTCATCCGGCACGCCGGAGGTGCCGTGAAGCACCAGGGGGATAGAAACGACTTCCCGGATTTCGCTTAAGCGCTCCACATCCAGTTTGGGGGTTCCTTTGTAAACGCCGTGAGCGGTTCCGATGGCAACTGCCAGGGAATCAATGCCGGTGGCATTCACAAATTCCACTGCTTCTGAAGGCACGGTGTATCCGCCGCCTTCTCCGCCGTCCAAATCATCTTCCTTGCCGCCTACTTTTCCAAGCTCCGCTTCCACCGGAACCTGGGATGGATGGCAGGCGTCAACCACTGCTTTTGTCACTGCGATGTTCTGTTCAAAGCTGTCGTGGGAGCCGTCAATCATAATGGATGTGTAGCCTGTGCGCAGCGCGCGCATTGCCAGTTCAAAACTGTTTCCATGGTCTAAGTGCAGAACCACAGGTACATTTGCCAGCTCTGCCGCTGCCTTTACATTTGCATAAAAGTAAGAAAGGTCAGCGTATTTTACGGTCGAGGGCGTGGTCTGCATAATCACCGGCGAACGAAGCTCCTCTGCCGCTGCCACGACTGCCTGTACCATTTCCATATTTTCCACATTAAATGCACCGATTGCATAACCGCCCTTCTGAGCGTCTAACATCAATTGTTTTGTCGTTACCAATGCCATGGCAATTCCCTCCTGAACTCTTATTTATTCTCCAACAGACGGACAATTTCCTCTCTGGACTTCGCATTCATCAGACTGTCTGTAAATTCTTCATGCATCAGTTTGCCGGACAGTTCTGCCAGTGTTTTCAGATGCAGATCGCCGCCGTTTTCATTGGTGGCAATCATAAATACCAGATGTGCCGGTTCTCCGTCCTCAGATGCAAAGTCAAATCCTTCCTTGGAAATTCCTACGGCCACTCTGGGAATTTTTACTGCATTTGTCTTGGCATGGGGAATTGCAATTCCCATACCCATTCCTGTGGTGGACATAGCTTCTCTTTCATAAATCGCTTTTTTAAAGGTTTCTTTATCGGTAAGCGTTCCGTCTTTTTCCAGCAGAGACGCCATCTCTTCAATTACTTCGTCTTTCGTTTTGCCTTTTACCTGCAGAGTCACTGTATTTGCATGATAGAGGCTCTGGACCGGTTTTGCTTCTGTCCGGCTTACAGTTCCTGCATTCCCGCCGGAGACAGCCAAAGAACCTGCAGACGCTTCTGCGGCTTCCGCAACCTTCGGAGTTACCAGTACATACAGAACTGCTCCGATGGCAGAGCCGACCAGGATACATCCCACCCACAGAAGCGGTTTATTTACCAGTCCCAGAATCAGGAATCCGCCGTGAGGCGCAGGCACTTCAATTTCCATCAGGTAGGAAAGCACTGCGGAAACAGAGGAACCAATCATCAGTACCGGAAGCACTTTCAGGGGATTTTTTGCTGCAAAAGGAATTGCGCCCTCAGTAATATGGGTGCAGCCCAATACGTAATTAATCAGTCCTGCCGCCCTGTCGTCTTTGGTAAAACGGTTTTTCCAGAAGGTGGCTGCCAATGCAATAATCAGCGGCGGGGTAATGCAGGCTGCGGAAACGCCTGCCATAAACAGATAATTTCCCTGACCTAACAGCATGGTGCCTGTTACATATGCCGCCTTGTTTACCGGGCCGCCCATGTCAAATGCAGACATGCATCCTACTACAACGCCCAAAAGCAGCGGATTGGAGTTCTGCAGATTTGCCAGAAATTCCATCATCATGTTGTTTAACGCGGAGCAGGGATTTCCAAGCAATACCATAACTGCCCCAACGGCTCCCACAGATACAATGGGTATCATAAAAATCGACTTCAGTCCTTCTAACTGTCTGGGCAGTTTGCCGAACACTTTTATAAGCCAGAGCACGAAATAACCTGCCAGGAATCCTCCGATGATACCGCCGATAAAGCCGGAACCCGTCTCAGAGGCAATCATGCCTGCAACCAGACCTGCAAGCATACCGGGCCTGCCGGAAATGGACTGAGCGATAAATGCTGTCAGAACCGGAACCATCAGTCCCATGGAATATCCGCCGATGGATTTAAGCAATGCTGCAATTTCGTTGTACTGACTGGACTCCGGGTCAAAGGAATAAATACCCCAGAGGAATGAAATGGCTGTCAGCACACCGCCCGCCACCACAAGGGGCAGCATATGGGAAACGCCGTTCATCAGATGTTTGTAAATCTGACGGCCAATGGACAATTCTTCTTCGGGAGCCGCCTGTCTCTGGGCTCCGCTTCCCTGTCTCACACGCACGTTTCCGTCCAGACATCTCTGAATCAGGTCTTTGGCCTTGCTGATTCCGTCTGCAACCGGAACCTCCAGAACCGGTTTTCCGTTAAAACGCTCCAAATCCACATTTTTATCACATGCCACAATAATTGCGTCTGCTTCCTGAATATCTTTTGCAGTCAGGGCATTTTCCACCCCGATTGCCCCGTTAGTCTCAACCTTAATCTCGCATCCCAGTTCTGCAGCGGCTTTTTTCAATGCCTCTTCTGCCATAAACGTATGGGCAATTCCGGTCGGACATCCGGTTACGCCTAATATTTTCTTTGCCATCCTTCTATCTCACCTTTCTGACCTGAATATTCTTCCTGTATGTTTCTACTTTTTTCAAATCTCCGATTGCATCGCTTTCTGCCACATTGGCTCCGGTAGCGGCTGATTTTTTCAGCGCCTCTTCCACCCGGTCCGGATGCTCCAGCCATTCGCTCATAAACGCAGCAAGGGCAGAATCCCCCGCACAGGCGGAACTGCGCAGCTCTACCGGCTGTGCGCTGGCATAATACACAAAGTTTCCGTCGGAGAAATAAGATCCCCGTTCTCCAAGGGTCAGCAGTACATTCTGTGCGCCCTTTTCATGTAAAATGTCCATGATTTCTCCGATATTTTCTTCGCCCGAAACGGTGATTCCAAAAATTTCTTTCAGCTCCTCATCGTTGGGCTTGATTAAATAGGGCCGGTATGCTAAAAGCTCCTTTAGCTTGGGCGCGCTGATGTCTAAAATAACCTTTACGTTCTTTTCTCTGCAAATTGACAGAATTTCATCGTAATAATCCGTCCCTATGCCTCTGGGCAGGCTGCCGCTGATGGATAAATATTCCATATCCTTAAGGCTTCTCAGCAGCTCTGTCATTTCCTTCTGATTTTCTTCGGTTACCAGGGAGCCTTCGTTGACAAACTTGAATTCCTGAGCGCCGTCATTTAGGAAAATATTGATTCTTGTGGTATCCTCCACGAGAACCGGCAGCACTTCAATACCCTTTTTCCTGGATTCGCTTACAATATAATCCCCGGAAAACCCGCCGAAAAAACCAAGGATTTTTGACTCCACCCCAAAATGCTTTAATACAAAGCTTACGTTCAACCCTTTTCCATTTGGGGTATACACCGTATCAAATGTACGGTTCACTGCGCCCGGAACGATCCCCCGTGTCGAAACATTCATATCAATTGCCGGGTTTGTTGTTAATGTATAGAGCATTTTTACCTCCTCCTGTTTTTTGATGGGTTCATTTTACATCAAAAAAAGATGAAAATCTTTTCCAAAATTGAAAACGGTTTTCATCTATTTCCTATCTTATACTATGACGTCACTGCGGCGTTTTTATTCATAAGAAGTGAGATAATCAATAATCAGACGGGCCATGATCTGCAGAGGCACCCGGGAGGACACTTCAAATTCTTTGATGGCCTTATGGCTGTGGTGGTATCCCACCAGGCTCGCGGCCGACAGCTCCAACAGCGGAGACTGATCATTGCAGCAGCAGGTAAGCACTTTGGCTCCGCAGAGGTTGGCGTTTTTGGCTGATTCAATCAACTCCTGGGTCATGCCGTTTAAAGAAAAGTTAAACACTGCCTCATCCGCCTTTAAACGCTTTGTCTTATTCCGCATAATATTCGGATCACGCACCGAAACTGCATTAAAATCCAAAAGCTGCAGCTTCAGGGTAAATTCCTCCGCCACATACTCCGTCAGCCCCCGGCCAAACACAAAAATCCGGCTGGCTTCTTTAAGATACTGGATAATCTCCAGAATTCCCGAAACGGAAATCTGCTCAATCACCCGCTGGGCTTCAATCAGGGATTTGTTCATCACTTCCCCCATATTCTGAATGTCTTTCTCTTCTGCTTTCACAGTCAGGCGGTACCGCAGCTCGTTAAAGCCGTTGAGTCCGCATTTGCGTATAGCCCGTGAAACAGTGGACGGGGAAGTGAATGTGTCGAATGCAATTTCAACAATGGACAGCTTCGGCATTCTCTCTTCATTTTCGTTGATAAACCGGACAATTTCCAGTTCTGTTTTGGACAGACATTCTGTGATCTCATTATTCAGTTCTATTAACATCGGCATCCTCCATTTCTGCTGCATCCCCCATATGCCTCGTTTTTTATATTTTACAATAAATCTGTCCATAATTCCATGGCATGGAGAAAATATCCGGTATTTTTATAAAAATAGCTAAGGCTGCCGCCAGAACGAATGTTTTGTATTTGGATACGGACAGAACTGCCGGATTCTAAAAAATGCCGTTGATTTTCACATACAGAAATGTTATATTATAGAAAAGAAGCAGCCGCCCACAAGAGTGGTTAGCCTCCCTAAGATATGTTAAAAATAAACCTACCTCAATCCGGCTAAGATTACAAGGTAGGTTTATTTATTTCGCCTGTTGTTCCTATTATCCAAATAGGCAAGCAATGCAACGAGAAACGAACCGCCGAAAAACAATAGGCTTAAAACTTCGTATGTACTCATAATTTGTAAATAAAGCAAACAATCTATATTTCGATACACAAGAACTACCGGACTGCCCTTTGACACACAAACTGGGCAATCCGGTAGTTCTGTCCGAATCTAAATATAAAACGTCCTTCGCAGTTCTAGTAGTTTTCCGCCTTCACCTGGAAATAAGACTGGGGATGAGCGCAAACTGGACATTGCTCCGGCGCTTCTTTTCCGACGCAAATATGCCCGCAGTTGCTGCACTGCCAGATCACGTCTCCATCTTTGGAAAATACCTTTTTGCCGGTTACGTTATCTAAAAGTCTGCGGTATCTCTCTTCATGCTCTTTCTCTATCTTGGCTACGCCTTCAAACAGCTCTGCAATATCATCAAATCCTTCTTCTCTTGCCTCTTTTGCAAACTGAACGTACATATCGGTCCATTCAAAGTTCTCTCCCTCGGCAGCTGCCTTCAAATTCTCTTCGGTGGCGCCGACTCCGCCGTTTAACAGCTTAAACCACATTTTGGCATGTTCTTTCTCATTTGCCGCCGTCTCTTCAAAAATACTGGCAATCTGCACATAGCCGTCTTTTTTGGCCTTGCTTGCAAAATAAGTGTACTTATTCCTTGCCATGGATTCTCCGGCAAATGCCGCTTCTAAATTCTTCTCTGTTTTGGTTCCTTTCAAATCTGCCATTTCTTTCTCCTCTCTGTAACTTATTACTCTGGCGGTTAAGTATTACAGTAAACTTTTCATATTCGGTGCTTCTACTGTACCTTCTTTTCCAGTATTTGTCAAACTTTTTATCATACTAACTCTGCAATTCTGGTAACTCCCACATAAATTTCTGAAATTTTATACCAGGTGGAATAATCCACTACCCCTGTCTGGGGCAGGCCGAACACGGACTGGAATCTTTTGACCGCCCGTTCCGTGGCGGGCCCGAAGGAGCCGTCCGCCGTAATTCTGGGAATAGAGGTATAGACCTGGGCAATCCGGTTTAACTGCTCCTGCATCTGACGCACCTTATCCCCGCTGGAACCAATCTGGAGATTTTCTCTGGGCCAGGAAGCAGGAATACCGGAAATCTCTTCTGCTTCATTGATGTACATATTGCTTCCATAATAATAACGGAGGATTTCTATGGCGCTGTAATTCTGATCCCCCAGATATTTGGAACCCCATTGGCTGAGCCAGTTGGGGCAGGTGACTCTCTGGCCGTCGCAGTACTGGGTCAGAATGGGCTGTTTGACATTGGGCCTGGAAAGGAAATTCGTAAACATCTCATCCACCACCCGGGAAATACTGGCAAAATAATTCCTTCCGTACACCCATTTGTGGTCATAGGCGGTGGAGGAAGTGATGGTGAAATCATAGCCTTTGTTCCGATACCACTCCGTATACACCCGATTTAATGTAAAAGACATAATCGCCAGTATATTGGCCCGTATGGTACTGTCCGGCCAGGTTGCATAAATCTCACTGGAAGCCACATTTTTAATATAATCCTTGTATTTTACATAGTAATCCCCCGCTGTGGAATCCCCCGGCGTCCCGTCATGGACTACCACATATTCCGGAATGACCACCCGGCTTAATACGATCTCCCCGCTTTCATCTATAGGCTTAATCTCCGCTTCCGCTATTTTAGGCGGAAAATTCCCGAACAACGTATTGGCGGGAATTACAATATTTTTCAGTTCATCTTCTGACACTTCCAAAGGCTCCATCCTAACATTCTGCAAAGATAATTCCCCGGAAAACACATCTACCCCTTCAATACTGACAGGCTGATAGCCCTCGGCCTCCACCTCCACCGTATATTCCGCATAAGGCTGCACCGGCTGCTCCGGCTCCATGCTGTATTCCAGGGGCGGCGCCGCTAAAGTCAGAACCTCTGACTGCCCGTCTGCGTCTGTGGAAATCTGCTCCAGCTTACTCTCCGGATCTCCCGTATAGGAAATGGTCACTCTTGCGTCCTCCACCGGAACCATCCCCACAGCGGAAGTCACCTGCACCTGCATGGTTCCGTTATCCACATGGTTGATTTGCGCTGCCCGCAATTGTCGATTCTGCATAAACACCTCTGAATTTCTACACTTATTTATAGTTTATGTAAAATCACGCAAAAAGTACCATCTCCAACGGTCTCTTTTTTATACATTTATCTCTGGCCTTTGTAACTTCCACGACAGCCCCATCATGCCCAGTCTGCCGTGCTGCAATCCCCATAGCCATCCATATTATAGGTAAGGTATTTCCCATCCATCTGCAGTTTCCAGGCATACAAAATGCCGCTTAAACAGACTGCTAAAATTGTTACCGTAAGCACCAGCGTATTTCCCTTCTTTTTCTTCTCATTGATATATTCAAACTCGTCTCTTTTTCTTCTCATAGGTACCTCTTTTCATTTATTTTGCATTTTACTGTGATATCATACCATCTGTTTGTGAAAAAA
Organism: Lachnospiraceae bacterium; assembly: GCA_910575555.1. GTDB lineage: Bacteria > Bacillota > Clostridia > Lachnospirales > Lachnospiraceae > Petralouisia. Next base: position 66,142 of record CAJTFX010000015.1, read on the forward strand.
ATCTTTAATTTCAACCTGCTTTTTTCTTAAATAAATATAAAACTCCTGTCTCTGGCATGTGTTCTTTGGGCAGACTGCAAAATGATTCCCTGAGACATAAAAATCCCGTACAGGCCCAAAACCCATACGGGAACTTATTACTCCGGCGGTTCAATCTCGCAGCAGATGAAGGTTTGGACAAATAATCTACTGTGATCTTTAACCGCCGGAGTAATCTATCTATCAGTCAAATTGCGTCATCCAGTTCGGCGACCGATACGCCTGAAAGCACATCTGTATCTGCTCCCGGCAGCACTTCTCTTCTGCCAGCTCCGGCAGCTCCTCTTCTGCAAAATATTCCGCCTCTGTAGTCTCACTGTTGGGCACAAAAGCTCCTCCCAAAACCTGGCACAAATAAAATATCTTGACTACTCCGTAAGCATAAGGAGGCTCATTGTGCTTATCCCTGTCCTGCACTGCAATTACAGAACAGACCGCAACGTCCAGCCCGGCTTCCTCCTTCACTTCTTTCACGGTATTTTCCATGGGAGACTGGTTCAGATCGCACCATCCTCCGGGCACAGACCAGTTTCCGTCTCTTTCGTGGACTAAAAGTATTTTCCCATCTCTGAAAATAGCCGCTCTGGTATCAACCTTGGGGGTCTGATAGCCCACGTCGTTACAAAACAGATGTGAAACTTTCTCTGCCGAAAGCCCTGTCCGCTCCGCCATCATTTCCGCAGCTATTTCCCGTATCCGCTGATACCGTTCCGTATCGTACACGTCTTTGCTGTAGAACAGGCCGGTCTGGGCAAGGCTCTGCAGCTCTATGGCCCATTGGCTGACTTTATCATTCACCTTCATAAGAATTCCTCCGGGATGCCTCTGGCCGCAAGCCTATTTTACCTCTCTGGTCCATCCGTACCTGTCCTCTTCATTTCCCCACTGGATTCCGGTCAGGTAATCATACAGCCGCTGGGTCAGCTCCCCAATCTTGAAATCATTCACAGTGACAACATCATCCTTGTAGACAAATTCTCCTACCGGGGAAATCACAGCCGCGGTTCCTGTGCCGAAAGACTCCTCTAATGTGCCGTCATGTCCGGCCTTCATCAAATCATCGACAGAAAGATGCGTCTCATTCACTTTATAGCCCCAGTCTCTTAAAATATGGAGAATGGAATCTCTGGTAACGCCCGGAAGCACCGTTCCCTCAATGGGAGCCGTATAGATTTCCCCGCTGATTTTAAACATAATGTTCATGGTGCCTACTTCTTCCACATACTTCCGGTTTACGCCGTCTAACCAGAGCACCTGGGTGCAGCCCTTTTCCTCTGCCCTTACCTGACCCAGAATGGAAGCCGCATAATTGCCGCCGCATTTGGTAAAGCCGGTGCCGCCCTGTACTGCGCGCACCAGTTGATCCTCCACCAGAATCTTAACCGGATTGATGCCTTCCGGATAGTAAGCGCCTACCGGACAGCAGATTACCATAAATTTATAGGAAATCGCCTGATGCACTCCCAGAGAAGCCTCTGTGGCAAACACAAAGGGCCGGATATACAGGGAAGTCTCCGGTTCAGAAGGAATCCAGTCTTTTTCCACCTTCACCAGTTCTTCAATGGCTTCCACAAACATGTCCTCCGGAAATCCCGGCATACACAGACGTTCATTGGAAGTGATCATCCGTTTCGCATTCATTTCCGGACGGAACAGAAGAATCCTGCCGTCTTTGGTGCGGTATGCTTTCAGTCCCTCAAAGGTTTCCTGGGCGTAATGCAGCGTTACGCAGGATGGGTTGATCTCTATAGGGCCGTAAGGCTCAATTCTGGCGTCATGCCATCCAATTCCCTGATCCCAGTCCATCACAAACATATAATCCGTCATATATTTGCCAAATCCCAGATTCTTCTGATCGGGTTTCTCTTTTAATACGTCTCTTTTTACAAATTTAATCTCCATAACAAATCCTCCATCCTGTTTTCACTCTCCCACAGGGCTTCCTCTTGTTCCATAAAACTGAATATCCTGACAAGTACGCTCTTGAGTATAACAATTATTATACTTTTTTCTGCGGCTGTCAAGATTATTCTCGGGGCTTATATTTTCCATAACTATTTATTATATATTTATGTGATTTTAATAACTTTTCTGCATATTCTAATTATGATATAATAAGAAAAGATGTTATACGTAACCAAAGTTTTCAGTAAACAGCAAAGGAGACTTATTATGCATCAGTTTCAACCTTATCCAATTGATTTATTGGAAATCAATCCTTTTACCAAACTGGCAGACGAATGGATGATTATCACCTCCGGCAATCAGGAAAAAGTCAATGGCATGACGGCAAGCTGGGGAGGATTGGGCGTTCTCTGGGGGCAGAATACTGCCTTTATCTTTGTCCGTGAAAACAGATACACCAAAGAGTTCATTGACAACGGAGAATATTTCTCCTGCACATTTTTTGACAGGAAATTCAAAAACGATCTGAAATATTTCGGCATCGTATCCGGCAGACAGGAGGATAAATTTAAAACCTCCGGTTTGAATGTAGATTACTATAAGGACATTCCATATGTAGATGAAGGAAATTTCGTCCTGCTCTGTAAAAAGGCGGCGGCGGTGCCCATTGAAGAAGCCCATTTTCTGAAGCCTGACATTAAAGAAAAATGGTACTCCGGCAAGGAAGAAAACAATTTCCACACCATGTATGTAGGGGAAATTGTTGAAATACTGGCGCGGTAAAGAACTGCTGCAGACAAATAGTTCAGACATTAAGAGAGCCGCCTCAAACACCACAGCAGTTTATGTACTTCTGCATCAATTGATCCCTTGACATTTGGCTGCATGCTGCATATAATAATACATAGATAATTATCTATGTGAGGTGACGCCCTAAATGGATGAAAAGAAAACAGCGGTGATTTTCAAAGCGTTTTGCGATGAAAACCGCATCCGAATTATACAGCTGCTGCGTTCCGGCGAAAAATGCGCCTGCAGGCTGTTAGAAGAAATCAATGTAACACAGCCTACGCTTTCACACCATATGAAAATACTCTGTGAAGCAGGAATTGTTACAGGCCGCAAAGAGGGAAAATGGACACACTATTCTATTTCAGAAAAAGGAGCAAAACAGGCGCAGGAATGTCTTAAAATACTGACCTCACCTGATGACGCAGACAAATGCAAGCCGTGTTGTGAAAAGTAAGGAAGCAATGCTTTTTCGCACGGCTTACAATCTACATTATAAATAGATAAATTTCAATCTATCTATATGAAAGGAGCATTTTTATGAAAGCAGTTAAAACAATCTGGGACTTCTTTCAAAACGAAGTCCTTGGGATGGGATGGCTGAACCGGCTCATATCCGCAATGTTAAACGCCTGCGGATTAGATACTGCCGGAAGAATCGGCGGCAGCATTCAGTTTTTCATTTACGACACCATAAAAATTATGACGCTGCTGGGCGTGCTGATTTTGATTATTTCATATATTCAAAGTTATTTTCCGCCTGAAAGAACCAAAAAAATACTCGGAGGCTACCACGGCATATGGGCGAACATTACCGCCGCGCTGCTGGGCACGGTAACGCCGTTTTGCTCGTGCTCCTCCATTCCCCTGTTTATAGGGTTTACAAGCGCAGGCTTACCCCTTGGCGTTACATTTTCCTTTTTGATTTCTTCTCCAATGGTTGATCTTGGCAGCCTTCTTCTGCTGATGAGCATTTTCGGCTGGAAAGTTGCAGTCCTCTATGTTATCCTCGGCCTGGTGATTGCAGTTGCAGGCGGCACTTTAATTGAGAAATTACATCTTGAACATCAGGTGGAGGACTATATCCGCAGCGGTTCGGCCATTGAGGTTCTGCAGGAAGAACTGCACTTTAAAGACCGTATAAAATACGCCTGGGAGCAGGTTGCGGCAACGGCGAAAAAGGTAGCCCCCTATGTTTTTGCAGGCGTGGGCATCGGAGCGGTGATTCATAACTGGATACCTGAAGATTTCATTGTAAAAACCCTTGGGGAGCACAATCCCTTGGGCGTTGTGCTTGCCGCGCTTGCAGGCGTACCGATGTACGCAGATATTTTCGGCACCATCCCCATCGCCGAAGCATTGCTTGCAAAGGGCGCCCTGCTCGGCGTTGTGCTCTCTTTTATGATGGGCGTAACCACGCTTTCCCTTCCCTCAATGATTATGCTCCGTAAAGCAGTGAAACCGAAACTGCTGGGCATTTTTACAGCAATCTGTACCGTCGGCATCATTGTCGTAGGTTATTTCTTCAACGCAGTGCAATATTTAATTATTTAATTTCAGGAGGTTATCACTATGGCATTATTTAATTTCGGAAAGAAAAAGACGGAAGAAAAGAAAATTCCTGCATGTACCTGTAACAGCGGCTGTTCTGCGGCCGGGGCAGAACCCATTGCCGAGGGCCGTCCGGATGCAAAGCCGGATGAAATCCGCTGTATTAAAGTATTAGGGGCGGGCTGCAAATCCTGTCATGAGCAGTACGAAAACGTGACGCAGGCAGTCAGTGACATGGGGCTTTCCATAACAGCCGAATACATTACTGATATGAAAAAAGTAATGGAATACGGCGTGATGCGCATGCCTGCCATTGTTGTTAATGAAAAGGTTGCCGCCATGGGAAAGGTATTAAAAACGGAGGATGTCATCGCCTTGCTCCGTAAAGAGGGCTTTTAACTGCAGGTGGAGTTATAAAATATAAAAGACTTCTTAATCAAAATAAATACAAAAGAGCCACAGCATAGCATTTATGCGGTACTGGCGGAAAGGAGGAATTTGATTATGAGTCACGATTTAACAGCATTATACGAGAGGTTGAGCCATGATGATGATATGACAAATAGACGTAAAGCCAAGTGATTTTTTTCGGCATCCATAAGGGATGCCGTTTTTCTATTATTGGATAGCCCCGACAAATTTGTAGTAGATGGTAATGCGCTTTTCCTTACCCTTGCGGCAGCGCCCCATACCTGGCGTTTCGTAAATCGTAATCCGGTCAATTAGTTCATGAAGCATGAAGCGGTCGAGTTTTTCAAAGCTGGTGTATTTTCGGATAAGGTCAGCGAAGCGGTCAATATCGGCCTTGGTATCCCGAACCTTTTCCAGTGCCTTTTCCATCTCTGCAATGTTCGCTTTCAGCGTTGCCCGTTCCGTATCGTAATCTGCGATAAACATGGTAAAGATGTGGTCGGGCAGCTTGCCGCTCATATTGTCCTCGTAGGTGCGTTTCAGCTTCATATCCAAGTCAGCCAGCCGCTTCTTTGCTGATGCCAGGTCGCGCTTCATTGTCGCGGTCTGTTTCTGCTGATCGGCGCATTTCAGTTCCATCAGTTTCTGTGCTGCTTTCTCGGTGTCCTCGCTGAACAGTCTGGCATTGCGCTGAATATCCTCCTGAACCACCTGATAAAGCGTGTCACGGTTAATATAGTGGCTGGAACAAGCTACTGTCCCTATCGCCTGACTGCGCCCGCACATATAGTAAAAATACTTCTGCTGGCTGACACCCAACTTCATGGATGTTCCGCAGGCTTCGCAGTAAAACAGTCCTGCAAACAGCGCCGGCTCGTCTTTGGCTTTAATGGTCTTTTTCCGCGCAATCAGTCTTTTTTGTGCTTCATCAAATAATTCGCGGGATATGATCGGTTCGTGCATATCAGGAACAACTACCCAATCTTCTTTAGGGATAGGTTCCCTTTTTTTACTTCGGTAGGATGGCGTGTACTGCCGCCCCTGCACCATGCTCCCCACATAGATTTCGTTTTGAAGCATGAAATGTACATAAGTCCGTGTCCAGAAGTGGCGGCGTTCAAACTCGCCATCCCGTTCAGGATTGTGCTTACGGAAACGTGTATATTCCTTGGGGGATAAGATACCCTCGTTGTTCAGGGTTGTTGCAATGCTCCTTGCCCCAATCCCTGCCGCGCACATTTCAAACATCCGCCGGACAACCGGCGCGGTTTCCTCGTTGATAATCAGCTTGTGCTTATCGTCAGGATGCCGCAGGTAGCCGTAGGGGTCGAGTGCGCCAAGGTATTCACCGCGTCTTGCTTTGGTATGGAGCGTGGACTTGATTTTTGTGGAAATATCCTTGGCGTACATATCGTTTAGGATGTGCTTGAACGGCGTAATATCCATGCTGCTGGTCTGGTTCAGCGTGTCAACGCCATCGTTCAGGGCAATGTAGCGTACATGGCGCTCCGGGAAATAAATCTCGGTGTACTGCCCGCACATGATGTAGTTACGGCCAAGGCGGGAAAGGTCTTTGGTAATGACCAGATTGATGCGCCCTTTTTCAATGTCGGCAATCATCCGCTGGAAGCCGGGACGGTCGAAATTCGTACCTGAGAATCCGTCGTCGATATAGGTATCGACAACCTCCCAGCCCTGTTTCTGCACATACTCGGTCAGCAATGCCCGCTGGTTCCCAATGCTCATAGATTCGTGGTCGGCTCCATCTTCGGAAGAAAGCCGGCAATAGATAGCGGCTCTGTAATTCTGTTGTTCTCTCATAAAACTGCCTCCTTATCAGTCCGAGAAACAACAGGGTTTATGCTCGTCTGTCATCTACACTATACCACATTAAAGCGTTAAAGTCAAGCTGACAGCCTGCTGCTTCTGACGATACTGCACACATATTTTAACTGCTTGTGTCGTAAAGGATTTTCTTTACGGCGGCTTCGTGGATGGCTTCGCTTGCCGTCCTTGTGCCGCTGAAAACGCTGACCACCCGGATGGTGTCGCGCCCGATGGTAAGCTGGTAGCCCTGCTCGGACGGCTCCACAGCGGGGGATTTTGGCTCTTTCGTTACTGTGTCCATACAAACCTCCCTTGCAATGAAAAGGGCCGCAGACGGGGTAGTCTGCGGCTCCTATGTACGTTTTCCCATCAGCCCTTGAAGCGGTAGGGCAGCTTGCGCCCGCCGCGCTGCTGGGTGTTATACTTTTCCAGAATGACGCGGGCGAACCGGAGGGCGGCTTTATTGGTGGAGAAGTCCATCTTGCCGCGCCGGATGATTTCCTCCGGGTCAACCGCAGACAGCCGCTTGATGAAAGAGTGGTCGTCCAGTTCGGTTTCATAGGTTTTCAGAAACAGCGCCATACCGGAGAGCATAGACGCACGGAGGGAGATGGACGCGCCGTGCCATGTGCTGTCCAGTAATACCAGCAGGCGGGAAAAAGCCGCTCCGCCCAGCAGACGGTAGGCGTTGATGATTGCGCGGGTAGAGAGGATTTCATAAGCGTCACCGCTTTTCTTATCCAGCACCCACACAAAGCCCGCCGCCTCCACAAGCCGCTTGATTTCCAGCACCTCGGCATCCGTGCCGGACTCCAGCAGGGCTTTTGTGGCATGGGAGAGCCGCAGCCGGCCTTTGGACTGATCCAGCTTGAAATACAGTTCGGCTTCCTGCTCGTAACTCAAACCGGTATAAATCAGGCAGGGGACGGTTACATTGCCGCCGTCTGCCATCTTCCGCATGGCGGCGATCCGGTGCTGCCCGTCCACCACGTTAAACTTGCCGTCCCGGAAGCTGACTACCAGAGGGGTCAGCAGGCGGTCGTCCCACTTGGCGATCAGGCGGTCAACGTCCTCCGGCTCCACAGGCCGCTGATAGGGCAGGCCGGAAGTAAGCTGGTTGCTGGATAAGTCGCGCTGTACGCCGGGGTTCGCATACTGTGTTTCTGTTAAAAGGTTCTGCTGTTCCGTGCGCTCCGTACCGGGCGGACGGCGTTTTTTTCGATAACTGCTCATACATTTATTGTCCTTTCCATTTGATTTAATAAGTCCGCCATTGCGGAAGAAATGCTTTCAAAACGCTGCCGGACAAACTCAAACTGCACTTTGGAGATGTGGGGGAACACGATAGTACAAAAGGGGTCGTGATACCACGCGAAGCCTTTATGAAAGGTCTGCACAAAGCCGTCAATGTCTGCCAGGAGCGTATCCGGCGTGTAGCTACAATCCTTGTCGGGATTTTTCAGGTCGGCTATGGATTCCTCCAGGGTGTCATAGTGCTTGTCGCCCAGCGAATAGGGAACCGTGGGCGATGCCGGCGGTTCTGCAACCGGCTCTGCTGCCCGTTCCGGCTCATGTGCCGGTTCCGGCGGTTTGGATGGTTTTGGCGGTTCTGCCGGGGGAAATTCGTCTGCTGACCTGATTTCCCCAGCCGCCAGCTGCGCGGCGGCTTGTTCCTGCTGTTCCGGCTCCATGCGGGACAGCTTTACCAAGTCCTTTTTCTTGATTTTGCGGCCTGCATCCTGAATGATTTCCTGCGCCCTTGGGGTCATATCCCTTGCAATCTGGATTTTTTCCTCCACGGAACGGGTTGAAATGCCCAGCTTGTCTGCTGTGTCGCGTACAAAAGATTTGTCAGAATCAGAACGCGCCCGGCGCGTTCTGATTTTTTCACTCTTTCGGTCGCCGCCGTTTTTCACCTGCGGATGCAGCATTTCATAGATTTCCTTGCGCCGCAGAAGCAGCTTTCCAAACTCCAGGGTTTCCAAATCGGCCCGCACAAAGTTCTCGTCTATCTCGGCAAGTTCCGCCTGCAAGCCCTCCAAACTGCTGACGTTGCACTCGATTTCCGCCCAGCCAAGCAGCTTTGCCGCTTCCAGCCGGTGCAGTCCGGCAATCAGGATATAGTCCCGGTCAACCGTGATGGGGTTTAACAGCCCCACCGCCGAAATGCTGTCCGCCAGTTCCCGCACGGCATCCGGGAGGGCTTCCCGCCGTCCTGAATTGACCTGGATGCGGTCAATGTTAATCTGCATTTTTATCACCTCTTTCGGCCACAGCCGCTTTATTTGTTTTTCCTGCCGGATGAAACACGTTGCGCCGCCGGTTTGCCTGGTGGCGTAAAGTCTTGCATCCCGCAAGAAAGGAGAAGCCCGCGCGGTCTGTTTTGCGCCCCCATTCTGTGAGGGAATGTGACCGGCGCGGGTTCCTCTTTGATGCCTTTCTTAAAAATCTGTGCCGTATTATCAGGCGGCATGACCGCCTTACTGCTCATCCCCGGCACGGGAGTATGCAAGCCCGGTGTGGCACTCCGGCGCGATACCGACAGACGGCGGCGGCAGTTGACGAAGCTGCCCATACCAGTCCCACAGTACCTCCCTTTTACCCTGCGATACGGGTGTTTGCGGTGCATCCCGCGTCTGCGGCGCTGCCATGCGCCGGACAGCCATGCCGGTATCGCTCGTGCCTTTGATGTGATCGGTTTGACGGGCAGGGGCAGAGGTTTTCACCCCCTTTCGCTGTCCCTGGCCGCAGGCAGTCGTGGCGTGGAATGGCTGATGCAGGATGCAGTCACTTACATACTGACTATGAACAGGAGCCTGTCCTGCTGTTTTTCAAGGTTCAATCGATCATGCTCAGGGAGCAAACTGACGGAGAATGCTGTCAATCGTGGCGAGGTCGTCCCCGGCAAGCTGGGCGCTTAATTTCACAAGCAGCGCAGCCTGCCGTGCTGTCAGTTTTTTGCGGTAAAGGTAAAACCCGTCCGCAATCTTGATGCCGCCGCCATGCCGACCGCGTACCGTTTCGATGGGGTAGGAACACATGAGGACAGCTATATCCTGCCGGATGGTTTCTCTCGAAACCTGAAACTCAAATGCCAGGTTGCGGTATGTATCATGCCGCCTTATGCACAGCACTTCCAGAATCGCTTCCCGCCGTTCTGCATAATTCATGCGTCCACCCCCTTTCCCTTGCTCTCTGAAACCAATGGTATCTGGTAAAGGGCAAGCGAACCTTGCCCTTTAAGAAAAAAGTTCAAAAAAATTTTTTCCGCTTGATTACGCATTTTGCTGCCTCCGAAAATTTGAAAATGGGTTCCAGATTTTCGGGGAGAGGGCGGGGCGCGTATCTGGCAGGCAGGCCAGAAGTGCATACAAAAAACGCCGGACAGCCGCAATGACTGTCTGGCGTTTTTCTGCACAGCAATATTTGATGTCTGATTTGTGTATTTAGATACGCTTGATAATGCGGTTAAAAGATGCTGGGGCAGCGCAGATTGAACCGTGCTTTTTTTGACGGTATTCCCGCCGCATACCTAAAAATAAAACCATCCATGACTGTCCCTTTCTACGGACAGACACAGATGGCATAAACAGTAAGCCCTAAAGTGAAAAGCCGTTTTTTTATTGGCTTCACATGAGGACAAATCTATATGATTTGTAAAACGCATGATAAGCACATATTCTAACGTTCTATTAGGGAATTTATAGAAATGAATACGCACGATAGAATATAGTGGAGGTGATTAACAATGCGTAAAAATATCTTACAGCATATAGGGGCAATCGTCAGCGGCAGGCGAAATGAAGAACACCTGACACAACAGCAACTTGCCCAGCAGACCGGCAGAGGACTCCGGCATATCCAAAACATAGAAAAGGGGCGGGTCAATGCGTCTATCGAAGTCCTTGCCGATGTAATCTACCGGCTTGGCCTATCGGCAGATGTCTTGTTTTACCCGGATATGTCAAAAGTAGAACAGCAGACAAAGCATCTTCTGTGCAAATTCGCAGCCTGCACGGAAGATGAAAGAGCGTTTCTGCTGAAAACTTTGGACTGCATGGCAGAGCAGATGCTTAGTCGGCATGAAAGAGCAGCTGGAGATAAAGCAGCCGAACAAGGCTAAAACCCCACTGGTCAGATTATTTGTGCCTATTATCCCTTTTGATTCCTATAATTCCCAATACATATAGCATATTTGAGAAAAAGCAATTTACCGGCAAGATTAAGGCAAGATTAAGGCAAGATTTTCTTCATAATTTGACAAAAAATCGGAAGTATCAAAGCATATCGCTATGGTACTTCCGCTTTATCATTTACCAGCAGGAGGGACAAATTTATAACCGACCCCTCTGGTATTCTGGATGTAATTTTTGCCAACATCCGCCAGCTTTTTATAAAGATTTCCAATATGTGACCGAACCGTGTTCTCTCCACTGATACCCAAATCATCGCCCCACACCTGCTGGTATAGCTGCTGGCGGCTAAAAATCTGGTTTGGGTGTTTGGCCATATAGAACAATAAATCAAATTCTGTGCGAGTCAGTTCCAACGGCTCTCCATCAATAATTACATGACGATATACCGGATTGATAATTAGTTCTGTGCCAAACACAAGAGGATGTTCGTTGTTATCCGCAATTTTAGCATCCCAATATAGCTGTATCAACGAACAGGCTTGTGCTGCACAGAGTGTTGCGTCTACCGGCTCCTCCAGACAAGCATTTGCACCAGCATGAAAAAGCGCAACTTTTTCTGACACTCCCAGCTTAGACGCGATTACTATAATTGGCATAAGATGAGTTTCTCGAACAAGACGAAGAAACACGGTGCTATCGTTTATAGATAACGAAATGTATATAATAGCCAAGCAATATTCATTTGTTAGAAGATAATTTAAGGCTTCTTTTACAGACACCGCATAGCTGACATCCGTACTGTTGCTTTGCACAAACTTTTTGATAGGTTGAAAATTTGCTTGATTGTCACCTATAACTAATATCCGCTTTGATAACACTATATACCTCCTCTCTACCTATAAAGTAATCAATTTGAATATAGTTAATTTTGAGGCAAATTTTACATTAACTTAAAATTTTATCCAACGCAACCGCAATATCCTCATCCACGCCAATAGATTTATTTTGAATTTCCTGCGGGATATAAATATCCCCTTTATTGAAAGTAATGTATTTTGCCAGTGATTCCACCGAAACAAGCTGCATAAAAGGAACTTTAATCAACTGATTACGTCTGCCAACACCAAACTCTAAAGCAACAAGCCTTTTCCCACGAAAACGATTTACAAATTCACGATAGCGGGCAGCTTTCTCCTGCCAACTCTTTTTATCTATAAACGAAGAACTTTCTCCATAATTTACTTCCATATTCCCACCACATTTCGGGCATTTAGGAAGAAACTTATCCAGTCTTTCCCCTTTCTTTTCAGCCTCTGCTATCTGCAAAGCTATTTCTTTACTGGAGTAGGCATCATCACAGCAGCCATTTGAACAACGCATTTCTGTCAATTTCCCCTCCATCTCAAAAACCCGTTCTGAGAGAAAGCCTGCCGGGATAAAATGATCCTCTCCATTGGTAGTTACTACAAAGTAATCCTTTTCTTTTACCAGTTCATACATATTTTTCATAATCTGTGACGGTTCATTCTGCATACATTTACCTTTGATGATCCGGCTGAAATACACCCATTTTTCTTCTTGGGAAAAATAAGGAAATGCCATACCTTGTATCATGCAGCAGATTCCATACTTGCTTCTGAAATCCTCCATATTTTCTTGAAACCATGAATCATCTGCAAACAGATTATATCCCTCCGCAATAGATAATCCATTGCTTGCTCCAATCAATACCCCATCTGCTTCATTTATAATTTTCTTAACCTCCTGGTAAATATCCATTATTCCATCCCCGCCTTTCCTGCCTGTTCTTTTTTCCTTTTTATTGCATTTTCCAAAACCCCTGCAATATCTTCCTTAATCGTAAATCCTTTCTCTTTCAGTTCTTTCGGAAGTAAAGCATCCTGCGGATTGATAGCAATATAAAAGGCTTTTGGCCACGAATACGTCATATTCCAGAATGGCTCACGTATAAACATTGGCGTCATGCGCCCAACCCCAAGTTCCAGAAAAAGTATATTTTTATCCTTGTTCTCCATTAAAAAGCGGTTCCACTTATTGTATTCTTCCCGGTATTTTTCCCCCTCCAAAAAGGTAAAGCCACGCACCCACGGCTCCAATTCCCTCCCACACTTCGGACAATGAGGGATTAACTCCGTAGGAATCCGGCAATCCCGGATATTTACATACATTTCCTCTATCAGCTTCTTGCTCTCAAATAATTCATCATGGCATGGACGAATACATTGAAGCCAGCGGAAATCCCCTTGAATCGTGCCGACCCTATTTTCCGGGAACCGTCTGCTGAAAAGGGTATCCTGATTGGTTGTCACAATAAAATAAGTTTTTTCTTTCAGTAAATCGAATAAGTTCTCATATACCGGCCCGTCCGGAAGATCCATATTCATATAGATAGCAGCAGCCAGAAAAGCCCACCGTTCCTCGCTGGTCTGATAACGATAATAGTATCCGTTAAACGAACCCTCAAACCCATATTTTCTTCCAAATTCGCCCAGATACTTCTCAAAATATTTATCATTATGATACGCACAGTCATAACCCGCAGCAACAGACATCCCTGCCGCAGCTCCTACACAGACGGCATCTGCTTTATCAATATGTTCCAAAAGCAAGTTTACCTGCTCATTAAAATTACATTTCACTATTTCATTCCCTCCTGCTTATTACATGAATAAATGCAGGCAGCGCAGTTCCCATCACATTCGTCCGTCTTTTTTTGGCCGGAACTTACGACAGCAAACACAAACAGGACAGCTACAATACCAAGCACTATAAAACTCGCCAAATTCACTTAGAACACCTCCTTACATAAGCCCGATAAGAAGCCCGATCCCATGTACGATAAACGCAATCACCCATGCAATCACGCACTGGACTACAACCGTTCCAGCAGCAGCCTTAACCCCGCCCATTTCCCGTTTCACGGTCGCAACCGCCGCAACACATGGCGTATAAAGCAAAGTAAATACGAGAAATACAAAAGCAGTAAAAGGAGTGAACAGCGTTCCAAGCAAAGATACATCCCCGCCCAATAAAACCGTCAGCGTAGATACAACGCTTTCTTTGGCAGTAAATCCGGTAATCAGTGCGGTAGAAACTCTCCAATCCCCAAAGCCAAGCGGTGCAAATAAAGGAGCAAACATCCCACCCAATAATGCCAGCAGACTTTCCTCCGCAGAAGCCGCCACATTCAGCCTCATATCAAAAGTCTGTAAAAACCAAATAACAAGGGAAGCCACAAAAATAATGGTAAATGCCTTTTTCGCAAACCCTTTTGCCTTTTCTATGATAAGCTGCCACACACTTTTTGCAGACGGAAACCGATAGTTCGGAAGTTCCATCACAAAAGGAACAGGTGAGCCTTTATATTTTGTTCCTTTTAAAAGCAGCGCATATAAGATACCGCATACAATCCCCAACGCATACAGTCCAACCATAATAAGCGCCTGATACTTTCTCGGAAAAAACGCACTAATCATCAGAGTGTAAATCGGCAGCTTTGCGGTACAGCTCATAAACGGAACCAACAGAATCGTCATTTTATGATCCCGTTCACTGGATAGTGTTCTGGTTGCCATAATCGCAGGAACTGAACAGCCAAATCCAATCAACATAGGAACAATGCTTCTCCCCGAAAGACCAATCTTACGGAGCAGCCTGTCCATGACAAAAGCCACTCTTGCGATATAACCGGTGTCCTCCAAAATGGAGAGGAAGAAAAACATAGTCACAATCGTTGGCAGCAAGCTGAGTACACTTCCCACACCGCTGCAAACACCGTCAATCACAAGGGAGTGAACTACCGGATTCACCTGCGCCTTTCCAAGCAGCCCGTCAAGCAGGGCAATCACCGTATCAATTCCCATACCCATCAGATCGGACAATGCCGCACCAATAAAGCTGAATGTCATAACAAAAACAAGTGCCATAATCCCAATGAAACAGGGAATCGCTGTATATTTTCCCGTTAAAATCCGGTCTATCGCCATACTTCGTTTATGTTCCCTGCTTTCATGGGGACGGACTACAGTTTTCGCACATAAGGCTTCAATAAACGAAAATCTCATGTTTGCAAGAGCAGCTTCCCGGTCAAGCCCCGTTTCCGTTTCCAAAACAGATAACAGATGTTCAAATATGTCAGCCTTTTCAGACGAAATGGAAAGTTTCTCTTTCATCAGGCGGTCATTTTCCACCATCTTTGTAACGGCAAAGCGCACCGGCATCCCTTTTTTCTTTGCCTCCGGCTCCAATATATGCACTGCCGCATGAATACACCGGTGTACTGCACCTACGGGATCATGTTCATCACTGCTTGCCGGACAAAAATCAACCCGGCCGGGACTTTCCCTATGCCTTGCCACATGGATTGCATGGTCAATCAGTTCTTCAATTCCCTCATTTTTTGCCGCAGAAATCGGCACTACTGGAATACCAAGAATTTCTTCCAGTTCATTTACCCGGACAGAACCGCCGTTTGCCCGGACTTCATCCATCATATTGAGCGCCAGCACCATCGGAATCCCTAACTCCATAAGCTGCATGGTAAGGTAAAGGTTCCTCTCCATATTGGTAGCGTCAACAATATTGATGATTCCGTCCGGGTGCGTATCCATCAGAAAATCTCTTGTTACAATTTCTTCACTGGAATAAGGGGAAAGGGAGTAAATCCCCGGTAAATCCGTTACAACTGCTTCTGAATGTTTGCGGATTGTACCATCTTTACGGTCAACCGTCACACCGGGAAAGTTCCCCACATGCTGATTCGCTCCCGTAAGCTGGTTAAATAGAGTAGTTTTCCCGCAATTCTGATTTCCCACCAATGCGAAAGTAATATTTGCTCCTTCCGGTATCTCATTTGCCGCATCATGGACATGATAGCTTTTTGCCCTGCCAAGTTCACCGACTCCCGGATGCTCTATTGCTGCTACTCTTTGTGTGCCATGCATTTTTTCCGCTTTGGTATGAACCTTTTCCACTGTGATTTTTTGTGCTTCATCAAGCCGTAAAGTCAATTCATAACCTCTCAACTCAATCTGCACCGGATCACCCATCGGCGCAATTTTTTGAAGCGTAACCTCCGTTTTCGGGGTAAGCCCCATATCCAGTAAATGATGCCTGAGTGCGCCCACTCCGCCTACGGAACGGATATAGGCGCTCTGCTTTGGTTTTAATTCATCCATTGTCATTTTATCGTTACCTCATTTTCATCGACCACGAATATGCTCTGTCCCTTTTTCAATAACCATCTGCACATGTTCGTCCACTAAAGCATAAAATATCATTTTTCCGTCCCTGCGCCGCCTTACCAGTTTATTTGATTTCAGCAAATTCAACTGGTGTGACACCGCAGACTGGGTCATTCCAAGCTGTTCTGCCAGGTCACTGACATTCGCATCCTGCTCCATTAAAAGAAGCAGGATGCGAATACGGGTAGGGTTCCCCAGCACCTTAAAAAATTCTGTTAAAATGTACAGATCGCTTTCTTTCAACTCGACATAACATTGACTGTCCTGATATTTCGTCAAAGGAACCCCTCCTTTCTTACAGCTTTTTCACAAACAGACAACGGATTGCATTCAGCACCGCAAGAATCATAACGCCCACATCTGCGAAAATCGCCAGATACATATTTGCAATTCCCACAGCCCCTAATGCAAGGCAGGCGAATTTTACAACAAGTGCCATTGTAATATTCTGATAAACAATCCGCAGACATTTTCTTGAAATTTTGATTGCTTTTGCAATCTTAATCGGATCATCATCCATCAACACAATATCCGCCGCTTCGATTGCCGCATCGGAACCCATTGCCCCCATAGCGATACCAATATCCGCTCTGGAAAGAACCGGGGCGTCATTGATACCGTCACCCACAAATGCCAGCTTTGCCTTGCCCAGTTTCACCCGCAGCAGTTCTTCCACTTTTTCAACCTTATCTGCTGGCAGAAGTTCGCTGTAAACCTCGTCAATCCCAAGAGAGGAAGCAACCTGATTTGCCACTTTCTTTGCATCGCCCGTCAACATGACAGTCTTATCAACGCCTGCTTTCTTTAATTCCGTAATCGCCGCCTTGGAATGAGGTTTGATAATATCGGAAATCACAATATGCCCTGCATATTTCCCGTTGATTGCCATGTGAATAATCGTTCCGGTCTGATGGCAGTCCTGATAAGGAATGTTCAGGTGTTTCATCAGTTTGTCATTTCCGGCTGCAACCTCTATGCCGTCTACCTTTGCAGTTACGCCATTTCCGCTGATTTCCTGTATATCTGATACACGGCTTCTGTCAATTTCTTTCCCATATGCCCGCTGCAAGCTCTTGCTGATGGGGTGGGAAGAAGCGCTTTCTGCAAAAGCAGCATACTCCAGCAGTTTCTCGTTCTCAATGGTAGAATGGTGAATTCCGTTTACTTCAAAAACGCCTTTTGTCATAGTTCCGGTTTTGTCAAAAACAACATACTTGGTTTGAGAGAGTATTTCCAGATAGTTAGAACCTTTTACCAACACGCCCTCCTTGCTTGCTCCGCCGATTCCCGCAAAGAAACTTAAAGGAATACTGATTACAAGCGCACAAGGGCAGCTAATGACAAGGAATGTCAACGCCCGGTAAATCCATACTCCCCAATCTGCTGACAGTCCCATAAAAAGCATACGGACAATAGGGGGGAGGAATGCCAGTGCTAACGCCGCATAGCAGACAGCCGGGGTATAGATTCTTGCAAACTTCGAGATAAAATCCTCTGATTTGGATTTGCGGGAACTTGCATTTTCCACCAAATCCAAAATCTTTGAAACGGTGGATTCCCCAAACTCTTTTGTTGTCTGTATTTTCAACACACCGGTCATACTGATACATCCGCTGATTACTTCATCACCGACCTTTGCCTCCCTGGGCAGGCTTTCCCCGGTTAATGCGCTGGTATTCAGGCTGGAAGCGCCCTCAACGATAATTCCGTCAATCGGCACTTTTTCTCCCGGCTGTACAACAATCACACTGCCAATCCCTACTTCGTCCGGGTCTACCTGCTCCAATTTCCCGTTTTTCTCTACATTGGCATAATCGGGGCGAATATCCATCAGGTTGCTGATATTGCGGCGGCTCTTACCAACCGCATAGCCCTGGAACCACTCGCCAATCTGATAAAACAGCATAACGGCAATGGCTTCCAGATACTCGCCATTCTCATAAATAGCCAGCGCCATTGCACCAATCGTAGCCACTGCCATGAGAAAACTCTCGTCAAATACCTGACGGTTTTTAATGCCCTTTGCAGCTTTCTTCAGAATGTCATATCCGATAATCAGATAATCAATCAGATAGCACACAAAACGAAGCCATCTTCCTGCGGTCGGGAATAAATATCCGTCAACCGCATCAAACATCTCTGCGGAAATAAACTGGAGTGCCAGTAAGATTCCGGCGCTGATTAAAATCCGAACCATCATAACCCTTTGCTTTTTTGTCATACCGTCTTTGCGGCTGCCAACAAAAATAAGAAGCGCCGCAGCCATTATGATAACGACCGTAAGCAGTATGCTTATCACTAATTCCTGCATAGTAAAAACTCCTTTCAAAATATGCTTAATCATTTAATTGTTACTGGTGAAAATGACACCCTTAAATTGCAGCGGTGCATTTTAAGGGTGTCATTCCGTCACTGGCAGCTACCGCTTAAAGAAAAATCTCGCAGTCCGGCTCTACTTTCTTACAGGCATCCAGCACGTTCTTCATAACGTCTTTCGGCTCCTGGCCCTCGTCAAATTCCACGATCATCTTCTGAGTCATGAAATTGACTGTTGCGCTCTGAACACCGGCGGTCTTACGGGCTGCATCCTCCATCAGATTTGCACAGTTGGCACAGTCTACCTCAATCTTGTAAGTTTTCTTCATTGTAAAGTCCTCCTCGTTGTTTTAAATTCAGTGATTAAGCACTTGTTTAATCATCATGGTTGCAGTATAATACACAGTAAGGCAACCGTCAATACCTCTCAGGCATTCCCTCCCAAATGGGCGAAAAGTATTTCCATTTGGGCGAAATGCAAACGAAAAAGAAAGGAAAAACAATATGGAACCTACAAAATTACCGCACCAGCATGGAGATGGGCAGCAAACGGAACTGATACAGAAACAATTAAATCATGTGGATTATTTTCAAACGGTAGCAGAAGTTTTCAAGCAGCTTGGCGATACCACCAGAATCCGCATTTTCTGGCTTCTCTGCCATAGGGAAGAATGCGTCCTCAATATTTCTGCCATGTTAGATATGTCAAGCCCGGCTGTGTCACACCACCTCCGGCCATTGAAGAACAGCGGCCTGATTGTCTGCCGCCGTGAGGGAAAAGAAGTTTACTACCGTGCCGCAGATACGGAGCAGGGACGCCTGCTGCACCAGATGATTGAGCAGGTTATGGAAATCACCTGCCCTGAATTGTGAGGTCTGTCCTATGAATGAAGAAATGCTGAAAATACGAAAAGATATAGAACGGCTTCACCCGGCAAATGTAAATGAAGTCATTCCGCTTTATTCTGGTATAGAATTATGTTATCTGACCTTATCATCCGATCCACTTTCCGTGCAGCATGAAGCCATGCCGCATATCATTCAGATTAACTACTGTAAAGCCGGACAGATGGTATGGGAAATGAAAAACGGGAACCGTATTTATCTGAATCCGGGTGATTTTTCCCTGCATACCATGAAAGCCTGTACGGATTCCGTGATTCGTTTTCCAAATGGTATCTATCAGGGGATTACTGTCTGCATTGATTTACAAGAAGCCGCCGGCAATCCTCCTGAACCATTAAAGAACAGCAGTATTTTTGAAACGATACTGCCGGAAAAATTCTGTCAGAATGACCATCCGGTTTTTCTTGCCGGAAACGAGCAGACAGAAACTATTTTTTCTGCATTTTATAACCAGCCGGAAATGCTTAAATTACCCTACCAAAGAATTAAAGTTTTGGAATTATTGCTTTATCTTTCTAAAATAACGTTTATTCCTCAAAACAAACTGACTGAATACCAATCGGAACTGATAGAAAACATCCACAAAATCCATGACCAGCTTTTGCAGCAGATGGAACAAAGGATTACCATAGAGGAACTTTCCAAACAGTATCTTATCAATCCGACAACCTTAAAAAATGCTTTTAAGTCGGTTTACGGGACTTCCCTTGCCGCACACATCAAAGAACACCGCATGGGGCAGGCAGCAAAGATGTTGAAAGAAACAGATATGACCATAGCCGAAATTGCACAGGCTGTTGGCTATGATAGTCAGAGTAAATTTACTGCAACTTTTAAATCTTTTTATCAGGTTCTGCCAAGGGAGTACCGAAAAAATAATTGAGATGCAACGCACTATTCAAAGTCGCTCCTATAAAGTATCTTTGCAAACTGTCTTGCTTCAGTTGGCTTTGTGGTATTTTTATTACGAACTGGAATAGATATAGCTGAAGCATATCGTAGGCAAGCAATGAGCCGGAATATCCTTTTGGGATATTCCGGCTCGCTTGTTGGGGTTCCCCCAAGCCCCAGGCGTCCGCTTGCGCGTCCGACCGAACACGCCTATCGGCGTGGCTTTGCGCTCCCTGCGGTCGCTTCCTCCTGCACATCCGCGCAGGAGAGGGGCGGCGCATTTTGCGCCGTTAGGAGGTTTCCGAGATTGACAGAAAATTTTATTCCTCTGAATCTTTCTTTGTTCCGTTCTTTGTGATGATAAGCTGTCCCTGCTGGCATTTCACGATGATTTTGTCCCCAGCGGAAAATCCGGTCTGTTCCAGCCATTTTCCTTGTAAAACAATCTGCGGCGGAGCCTGCTTGTAATTGCCACGCCCGTAACATACAGTCAGCTTGCGGTCATCCATCCGTCCCCCTTTCCCGTTGCCTGCTGGCATACGATTTCAAATACATTCCCGTCGTCAGTCATGACAGTAAGTAATCCGTTCCGCTCGTCTGTGTTCAGGTCGGCGATCCCCATCCCCTCGCTGTCATTCAGTAAATCAAAAAGCCTGTCCCTAAAATAGTTCAGTTCCATTTCTGTTCCCCTTTCGTATTTTATAGTTTATTGGCTGATACTTAAAATAAATCAATTCACTTTTGCAATTCAAAGTTCGTCCAGCTCCCCGATATATCCGTTGTTTTTCTGATAGGCTTTCAGGTATCTGTCCATGAATTGCAGATAGCAGTCTTTGTCCTCGGCAAGCGGCTCCAACAGTATTGCAATCCGGCGGCGGACTTCGCATTCCTCCCACTCGGAAAGAGTGAGAGCGTTAAGGATATGCGTCTTGTTTTCATCCGCATTGACTACATCATTGATAACCTCGTTAAACAGTTGGTCAAGCATTTTCTCCGGCGTATCCAGCAGCACCGCGCCGGCATCGCCGGGACATTCAGCTAAAATCCAGACATAGCCGATTTTCTTTGAGTAGACTATATCAAAATAACTCTGTCCATCAATGTATTCCCCAAACGCTTTCAAAATCGCGTCCAGCTTTTTTCTTACTTCATCTGTATAAATCATAATGCCACAACCTTTCTTGGATTTGAAAAAGCAGTCCCTTGGCAGCGAAACAAATTGAGCCGTCCAATATGAATATGGGGGTTATATCCCCTTAATAAAAAAGATTATAACCCCCATACTAATAAACGTCAAACGGGGGTGCTTTTATGATAGTGTTCGATAAATTATGGACGGTTATGCAGGCACAAGATGTGTCAACCTACCAGCTAAGAGAGAAGTGCGGCATCGACAGCAAGACCATCCGGCGGCTGCGGGCAAATGAAAATATGGAAACAAAAACCTTAAACAAATTGTGCGCCGCTTTACATTGCGGCCTGGGGGACATTGCGGAGTATGTCCCCGATGAAGATATTCAAAAAAAGTAGTGCCGTCCCGGTTGGAAAGGGGCGGCACTTTTGCGTCACCGCTCCGGTTTGGGCTGTTCTTTTTCCTGCGCCTGCTCCGGCGGTTCCAATCCTAAAATCTTATCCACGTTGCGGAGTGCGGTCTGGTAGGTAATCATATCCTGCCGCAGCGCCTTGTACTGTTCGTACTGTTCCCGTTTTTCTTCCAGCAGCGCAGCATATTCCGCTGAAAGCTGCGCCACTTTGGGAATGGCCTTGCCATCCAGAGCGTCAAAGGCTTTCTTCGCGGCTTCATGCTGGGCAATCTCCGCGCCATGCTCCGCGAGAAATTCTTTCTTGTGGCGGGACTTCTTATAAGCCGCGTAGACTTCCCGCGTTTTGGAATACTGGATGATGTGGGTTTTTAACTTTGCCACGCCTGCCATCCGCGCCTCCAACTGTTTGATTTTTTGTGAAGCCGCATTGAAACCGTCCTCGGCCTGCGCTGCCCGAAGCGCCAGTTCGTCATAATCGGCCAGTCCGTTTTCCATCAGGAAATTGAGCGTTTTCGCCGCTTCTTTCAGGTTGAAAATTTTCGCCCAGCGTTCATAGCCTGCGCCTTTTCCGGCGGCAAGTTTCGCCTGGATGTCAATCAGGAGATTGACCTTTCTGCCGGTTCGCTTCGGCGCTGTTTTTCCTGCCGACAAACGCCTGTTCTGGCTGGCAATTCTGGCGCGCAGGGCGGTCTTGGTATAATTGTCGCCCAGCCGGTTCACCCTTGCAGGGCGTTCCCATCCGGGCAGACGGAAGCCGGGATTTTTGCCGTCCACAACCTCATATCCCTCAGCCCGCATCTTTGCCAGAAACTCCTCATAATGATTGCACTCCGGCAGCACCTTGTCAATGGTCTGCTGTAACTGCTTCTTGTGGCTGATGCCATACTGCGCCGCCGCCATTTCCTTTTGGGACTTGGCTTTTTTCTTCGGGTTCTCAATCACCGAAAGGCCGTGGGCGCGGCACAGTTCATCGTTCATGCGCCGCAGGATAAAAGCGGAGTTTTTCACGTTCTGGAATTTTGCGTCACAGTTTAGGTTGGTGCTGTTAAATTCAATGTGGGTATGGATGTGGCGCTTATCCGTGTGGGTGGCCACCACAAACTGATGCTGCCCGCCGGTAAATTTCATCGCCAGCTCGCAGCCGATTTTGTGCGCCTCCTCCGGGCTGATTTCATCGGGCTTGAATGACTGGATAATGCGGTACATAATAATGTCGTGCTTTTCTGACTGGCTGCGCCCGGTAAGCTGGGCGTACAGTTTTTTGCTGATTTCAAATTCTTCGGCGGCAGTTTCCGGGCTGCACATATAGGAGGAAACCAGTTCGCCGCCGTCTGTCTTTTCTTCTTTCTGGTCATAGTCGTGGCGTTCTGCCATTGACTGCTGACGGGTGCGGTTTTTCATAATCTTTCGTGGTAAAATGTTGGAAATAGCCAAAGGTTCCTCCTTTCTAAAAAGGCTATCCATAGCCTAAATAGTAGCATGGGTAGCCTACTTTTGCAAGCCATATTTTGTATGCTTGATAAAAAAGGGGGCAGGATACAGCTATGGATACGATTTCAGCGATTAAGACCCGGATACTCCGTTTATGTGCGGAGCGCAGCATTACCATCAACAAACTGGCTACGATGTCGGCGTTGCCGCCATCCTCCGTCAAAAACATCTTGTATGGCAAGAGTACCGACCCTAAAATTTCAACCATCAAGAAAATATGTGACGGTTTGGATATGACGTTGATAGATTTTTTCGATGCGCCTGAATTTGAAAATTTAGAGCCGGAAATTAAATAGCATTACCGCGCCCCGTCCCGCTGCCGCTGTGCCGTCCGTGCCGCTTTCACGTGGATGCAGAGAAACTCGTTGTAGTCTTTGCCCAGCTTCGGCGGGTTGGGGTAAACCAGCTTCACCCGCCCGGAAAGTTCCGCGTTGTTCTGGATTTCCTGCGTGAGCCGTTCGATACCTTTCAAGCCGGCCTTGTCGTTGTCCAGGCACAAGCTGATCTGTGTAACATGGGGGTGGTCGTGAAGAAACTGCATCAGGGCGCGGGAGCCGGTTCCGCCCAGGGATAAGTAGTGGCTGTCCCGTGGTTCGCCGCCGAACAGCTTCACCAGTGTGGCGAGGGAGAGCGCGTCAATGGGGCTTTCCGCCACCGCCAGCCGGGGACAGTCCGGGCGGCTGGCAGGCAGACAAAAGCTGTATCGTTTATCGCTTCCCTCCACATCCATGCGGAAGCCGTCCCGCGTTCCCCGCAGGCTGGCAGCGCGGGCGTTCCCCTGCATATCACGCCCCACAAAGACGCAGTTCTGATACCGGCGGCTTTCGTATAAAATCCCGGCTTCCATGCACACGCCCAGCAGTTCCGGGTCAATGCCGCGATCCTGCAAATAGCCCACCACGGCGGAAGCGCACCGGCTGGCTTCGGGCAGCTTAAACGGCTTTTGCGGCTTCGTGGGTTTTGTGAACGTCTGCTTTACGGGCGGCGGCGCAGAATAGCCGCACAGGGTTTCCACCGCGCCCACAAAGTCCATGCCGCGCACCTTAATCAGATAGTCAAGCGCCGTGCGCCCGCCGATGCCCCGGCTGTTCCAGCACCATTTCCCGTTGGAGATTTTTAAGCTGTCATGGGTTCTGGTGCAGTATTCGCGGGGGCCGCTTTTTTTCAGTTCCTGCGGCTCATAAGCCTGCAAATAAGAGAGCAAGTCCCATTCCTTTGCTTTTGCAATCTGTTCTTTGGTTACGCCTGCCAAGTAATCACCTCCAGATATAAAAATAAGCGGCGGGAGCAAAAGAAAAATCGCTCCCGCCGCAGTTGTTTACAGTGCTTCAAATTTCTTCAGCAGGTCGTTCACGCCCTGCCAGATTTCAGCGTAGCCCTGCCGCAAGTCCTCCACATCCTGCGCGTACAGATTGCGGGTGCTGTTACAGCGGCGGGCGATCTGGTTGACGTTGCTGGAAACGGAGCGCAGCAGCTTTACCAGTTCCAGCACCGCGCCCATGTCAAGCTGCACAATGTAGCCGTCCACCGCCATCTTGCGTAGGTAAGCCCGCAGGTTGGAGGTTCCCAGAAGTTCCATTTTGCGGTCAATCGCCGCCTTTTCTTCCGGGGAAACTTTGGTGAACAGTCCCACCGTGCGCCCCTCCTTTGCCCTCACAGCACCGCCTCCTTTCGCGGGGTGCGCTCCATGCCGGACTGTACCGGCGCGGGCGGTTCATAGTTACGGATTGCCTGACGGATAGAGGGTTTATAGCCAGCCGCAGCAGCGGGCATCGGCACAACCGGCGCGGGTTCTCCGCCGTCCTCTAAATCAGGGCTTTCTTCATCATCCTGCTCCTGCCCGTCCTCCTTTTTGTCCGGCCTGGACAGTTCCCGGTTAAGCTGGTTTAAGCGGGCGGATTTTTCCCGCAGTTCTTCTTCTTTTGGGAATGGCCGGTCGGCTTCTTCTTTGGCATTTTCCAGTTCGCTTTCCAGTGTGGTAAGCCGCGCTTTTTGCGCGTCCAGCCGTTCCGCCAGACTTTCCAGCGCATTGTTAATGCGGGTGACATTGCCCACCGCATCATCAGAGAGTTCGGCGGAATAGGTCAGGTTCTGCTTCATGGTGACGCGGAATTTGCTGCCGTCACACCTGAGCTGCATGGGGAAGCCACGAAACTCGCCTAAATCCACGATTTTTTCCGGGTCGTCCATCAGCATACACGCTTTAATCACCGCTTCGCCCGCTGCCTTGCGCTCCGTGTAGGTCTGCCCCATGACGGTCATGGAAAAGGCATCGTCCTTGACCGGGTGGGCCTGCACCGTTGGCAAATCCGCCGTCAGCGCTTCGATTAACAGCTTTGTTTCCGCGATTTTCTGCGGGTAGTATTTCAGCGCCTTGTCCTGCATTTCGTACTGCTGGGAGGTGTGGTTGGCTTTGAGCATTTTCAGCTTGGAAACCTGCACATCCAAATCCATTTTTTCGCGGATACGGTCGTCGCCGGTGGCAAGGGCTTTGACCTCTGCGTAGGAAAGGGCGGTGGCGTCCACATCCTCGGCGGAGCGGGCGGGGCTTTTGGAGGTCATGATCTGGCCGATAAATTTCTGCTTGTTTTCCACCAGCCCCCAGTTGTAAGCGTCGAATGTCCCTTTGGTGACATACTTGAACATTTTCACCGACGCATTCATGTTTCCCTGGCGCAGAGAACGGCCCGCCCGCTGCTCTAAATCGGCGGGCCTCCAGGGGCAGTCCAGGTCATGGGACGCGACAATGCGGTTCTGCACATTCGTGCCTGCGCCCATTTTTGCCGTGGAGCCGATTAAAACACGCACCTGCCCACGCCGCACCTTGGCGAACAGTTCCGCCTTTTGGGTTTCCGTGTTGGCGTCATGGATAAAAGCGATTTCCGCTTCGGGGATGCCCTTGGCAATCAGCTTTTCCTTGATGTCGTCATAGACGTTGAATGAGCCGTCGCCTTTGGGTGTGCTGAGGTCGCAAAACACTAACTGTGTCCCTGAAATCTCCGTGCTGGCCTGCCATTCCTGCACGATGTTTTTCACGCAGGCATTGACCTTGCTGTCCGGGTCGTCGGGTAAAAGCGGGTTTTGCAGCCGCTGATCCAGTGCCAGCTTGCGCCCGTCCGAAGTGATGCGCAACATATTGTCGATATGGGGGTCAACCTGGCCTCCGCGCACACTTTCCGCACGCTCGCCAAGTTCCTCCACCATTTCTTTCTGGAATCCGCTGGGTTCGGTGGTAACGGTGATATATTCTGCTTTTGGCACGGGGAGGTTCAGCATATCGGCGGTCTGGATGTCGGCGGCTTCTTTCCAGATAGAAATCAGTTCCGGCAGGTTGTAAAACTTGGCAAACCTTGTCTTGGAGCGGAAGCCGCTGCCCTCCGGCTTTAATTCCATCGCCGTGACCTTTTCGCCAAAGTCCGCCGCCCATGCGTCAAAGTGGCGGTGTCCGTTCTGCTCCAACGTGTCAAACTGGAGGTAGCGCATCATGGTATATAATTCTACCATTGAATTGCTGACCGGGGTTCCGGTGGCGAACACGATGCCGCGCCCGCCGGTGATTTCGTCCATGTAGCGGCATTTGGCAAACATATCGCTGGATTTCTGCGCGTCTGTCTGTGCAATCCCCGCCACGTTCCGCATTTTTGTGTGTAAAAAGAGGTTCTTAAACCCGTGGGCTTCGTCCACAAACAGACGGTCAACGCCCAATTCCTCAAAGGTCACAACGCTGTCTTTCTTCTTGCCGTCCGCCAGCTTTTGCAGCTTGGCTTCCAGGTTTTTCTTGGTTTTCTCCATCTGCTTGATGGTGTAGCGCTCGCCGTCCTCGGCTTTTGCTTCGGCAATGGCGGTGACGATTTCATCAATCTGCCCCTCAATGACGGCTTTCTGCCGTTCCGGGGAGAGGGGGATTTTCTCAAACTGTGAGTGTCCGATAATCACCGCGTCATAGTCGCCGGTGGCGATACGGGCACAGAATTTCTTGCGGCGGGCAGGCTCAAAGTCCCGTTTGGTGGCAACCAGCACCTTTGCGCCGGGGTAAAGGCGCAAAAAATCGCCGCCCCATTGTTCCGTTAAGTGGTTGGGGACGACGAATAAGGATTTCTGGTTCAGGCCCAGCCGCTTGCCCTCCATTGCGGCGGCAATCATTTCAAAGGTCTTGCCCGCGCCGACACAGTGGGCGAGCAGTGAATTTTTTCCGTAGAGCATCCGCGCCACGGCGTTTTCCTGATGGGTACGCAGGGCAATTTCCGGGTTCATGCCCGCAAAACGGATATGGGAACCGTCATATTCGCGGGGACGGATGCAGTTGAATTTTTCGTTGTAACGCCTGCAAAGGGTTTCCCGGCGCTCCGGGTCTTTGAAAATCCAGTCCTTGAACGCTTCGCACATGGCTTCCTGCTTCTGCTGAGCGATGGCGGTCTGTTTTTCGTTGAGGACGCGCACCTCCTTTCCGTCCTCCATCTTTGTATCGAAGATCCGCACATCCCGCTGGTTTAAGGTCTGTTCAAAGATTTCATAAGCGTTGATGCGCTTTGTGCCGTAGGTGGCGTAGACGCGCACGTTATCCCGGTTGTCCGCGCTTTTGCCCTGCACGTTCCATTCGCCGGTGACGGGGGCATATTGCAGCTTGATTTTCCGCTCCTGCAAGTATGCAGGCGTGTGGAGCAGTTCAAACATAAACTGCTGGTAATACCTGGGGTCTATCCAGGACGCGCCGATCCGGACGCTGATTTCAGAAGCGGTCAGGTCTTTGGGCTGCACCTGTTCCAGTTTTTCGGCGTTGACGGCAAACTGCGGGTTTTCCTTGGCGGCGGCGCGGGCAATCGCTAACTTGGCCCGGACGTTGCCGGAAAGGTATTCGTCCGCCGTCTGCCAGCCCTGGTGCCAGTGTGTGCCGCCGTCCTCCAGGTCAAAGGGGCCGGTGGAGGGGTCTTTGAAGATGATGCCTTTTAAGTCCTCCACAATCTGCGGGATTTTTTCAGAGCCGCCCATCAGGGACGCCATGTAGCCCAAATCCACGCAGGCTTT
Source organism: Lachnospiraceae bacterium (assembly GCA_910575555.1). GTDB lineage: Bacteria > Bacillota > Clostridia > Lachnospirales > Lachnospiraceae > Petralouisia. The sequence goes on from CAJTFX010000015.1 coordinate 94,237, forward strand.
CTCCCCGATAGATACCGCCAGCGCCTCCACAGCCGTGTCCACGCTGGTAACGGCGCGGTGGGTCTGGATGGTGCGCCGGGTGAACATATCCGCCTTGCGTTCCAGTTTCCCCTCCTCGTTGATGATTTCCAGGGAGCAGAGCAGCGGGTAGGAGGAATCCTGTTCAAAGGCCAGCTTGTTGCCGGTGCTGTTAAGAAGCCCGTATTTTGCGCTGAACGCATCATAGAGCCGGTTTAATTTTGCCTGCTCGGACTGGATTTCGGTATCGTCCGCGCCGGCAAGCTGCAAGTCAATCAGGCGGCGGGCGCTGTCCCGGATGCCGATCATGCCCTTGACGCGCTCCGTGGGGGTTTTGCCAAGGACGGCCTGGGTCATGCGGGAGTTTTCCCGGAAGTACAGCTTATCATTGGATAGGGTGTAACTGAAATTGCGTACAGATGGGTCGGCGGGGATGCTTTCCAGTTCTTCCCCGTCCTGTCCGGCATCCACTTCCAGCAGTTCCCGGTCAGGCGGTGCGATATGCCGGATAGCGTCTGCAAGCTGCTTGGAAAGGTCTGCGCCGGGGATGGGCTGGCAGGAGGTTTCGGTTTCATTGCCGTACATACTGCGCCCCATTGTCATTGTCCCCAGCACCATTTCCGGGTGTTCCAAATAGTAGCGGTTCAGGGGGATGCCGTCCTCCGTCTGCCCGGCCTCCACCCATTCCGGGAGTTTTTCCGGGATGCGGTCGCGCTTTTGGAAAAAGAGGATGTCCGTGGTGACTTCGGTTCCGGCGTTGGCTTTGAACGCATTGCTGGGCAGTCGGACTGCGCCTAATAAATCGGCTTTTTGCGCCAGCGCTTCCCGCACTTTGCTGTTTTTCTTGTCCATCGTGCCTTTGGTGGTGATAAAGGCCACAATGCCGCCGGGACGCACCTTGTCCAGCGTTTTGGTGATGAAATAGTCGTGTATCATCAGGTTCTGGCGGTCGTACCGCTTGTCATGTACCTGATAGCTGCCAAAGGGGACGTTGCCCACCGCCAGGTCAAAGAAATCGTCCGGGTGGTCGGTGCGCTCAAAGCCGTCTACTGTAATATCCGCCTTTTGGTATAGCTGTTTTGCGATGCGCCCGGTCAGGTCGTCCAGCTCCACGCCATAGAGTTTTGCCGCCGCCAATTTTTCCGGCAGCATCCCGAAAAAGTTTCCGATACCCATAGACGGCTCCAAAACTGTCCCAGGCGTAAAGTCCATCTGTTCCACCGCGTTGTAGATTGCCTGGATAACGGTGGGGCTGGTATAGTGGGCATTGAGAACCGTGCTTTGTGCAGACTGGTACTCCGCAGGGGTGAGCAGTTCTTTCAGTTCGGCGTATTCCTTTGCCCACTTGGGGTCGTTTGGCTCAAAGGCGTGGGAAATGCCGCCCCAGCCCACATAGCGGGACAAAATAGTCTGTTCCTCCGGTGTGGCAAGGCGTTTTTCGGCTTCAATCTGTTTCAGGGTGCGGATGGCTTCCACGTTGTACTGGTACTTGGTTTTTTCACCGCCCACGCCTAAATTTTCATCCGTAATCTGGAAGTTGTGGCGCTCTGGTTCAAACCGCAGGGGCTGTAAAATAATCTCGCTGGGGAATACCCTGCCGCCCACTTCCTCCTGGGCGCGGCGGCGGGCCTGCTTCTGCGCCGGGGTTTCGGTAATCTGCCCGCCGTCAATCTCCATCGGTTCCGGCACAGGCTTGGGTTCTGCTGGTGCAGGGGGAACATCCGGGGTAAGGTCAAAGGTCTGCTGTTCCCGTTCCTCCACAAACTGCCGCACAAAGGGGATGCTTTCGCTGCGGAAAATGGGGAACCAGCCCCGCAGTTCCATATCTTGCAGGCTGACGGTTCCGGCGTTGTAGTCCACGCTGTCAATCTTCATCAGCCGCCCGTCAATGGTCAGTTCCATGCCGACAGGGATATAATCCGCCGCGCTGCGCTCCTTGATGATTTCATAGGGCGCATCCTTGCCGCGTTCTGCGTCAGGCCGCGCAAGCACCACGCTTTTTCCGTGTTCCAGCAGCTTTTTCAGGACAGACTGCCAGCCAGCCGCGCCGGTGACGGAAACTGTCCCCAAATCGGGGATTTCGCGGGTAACGGTTTTTCTTCCCAGGGCAGGCGCGGCTTCTTCTGCGTCCGTGCCGTAAAAGAGGATGGTTTCCCCCACCTGAACGCCTACCAGCTTGTCAGGATGCGCCGCTTTGAGGTTCAGGTATTCCTCTACATTGGGCGTAAGGTTCGGCTCGTCTGCGGTAGCTGTTTCAGGGGTTTTCTGTGTCTGCCCTGCACCCGCGCCGGTGGGTTCCGTTCCGTCCTCCGGCGCAGGGAATGGTACGATATTGCTGCCTGCGGTTTCCGGCTCCGAATTGTCCGAAACAGGCGCGTCCTGCGCCTTTTCCGGCTCTGGTTCCTGCACTTGTTCCGGCTCCACAGTCTGCTCCACATCCTGCACCCGTTCCGGCTCCTTGGGCGGCGTGGAAAATACCGGCGCGTCCTGGGTCGCTGAAATGGACATTTCGCTGGTGGCAGCGATTTTCTGGATTTCTTCCCGGATTTCCTCCGGCAAGCCTGCGTCATAAAAGGTTACGGTGCGGTCGGGGTCGATATGGGCAACCGTCTTATAATCGCCGTGTACTTCTTCCAAACGGTTCCAAACCGTCAGGCCGTTGCCCAGGTGTCCATAGCCCAGGTCATACCGGGCGGCAGGGTTTTCCGGTTCCGTGTTCACGGCAGCTTCGGGTATATCCGGCTCGGCGGCTGCGGCTGTTTCCGGTGCGGCTGGCTCTGCCTGCGGCTGTTCCATTTCCGGCGTGGATGGTGTGGCGGGGTCAGACAAAAGCCCGAACATATCCAGGGTAAGCTGCTGGCCCTCTTTGTCCTCTTGCGGGGCGGGCTTTTTCTTGCGGGAGAGGGCTTTTGCCGCCGCTGCAAGACTGCCGGCGGGTTCTTCCGTATGCTTACCGGCGCTTTCCTTTTCTTTCTGTTTTTGCTCCTGCTTTTTCTGGCGTTCCTCCTGCAAGACAGCTTCGGGCAGAGGGGTGAATAAGGAATATTCGCCCCGCAGATACGCGCCCATATCCCGGAGTGACGGTTCCATCAGCTTGTAGGCGCGGTCGTCCGGGGATACCATTGCCAGGGCTTTCACCATTTTTTCATAGTGCGCCGCGCATTGTTCTGGGTCGTCTAACAGCGGGCGGAATACCTTTTTTGCCGCGTCAATATCCCAGTCGCGGGGGATTGTTTTGCTGGCATCGTTGGGGTCGTAGTATTGGAACACATACAGGCTCCTGGCAAGCCGCATTTTTTCATATTCCGGCAGATATGCCTTTTCCCTGCGGTTCAGATACCGATCCTCTTTGATCAGTCCGGCAATCCGCTTTTGCACCTGCTTCCAGTTCAGCGTGACCGTATCATAGTTTCCCTCGGAAAAATCATCGGCGCGTGACAGCTTGATTCCTTTGCCGTCGTGCCATTCGTCAAATCCAATGTAGCCATGCCCGCCGATGCCGTATTCATTTTTCAGAAAGGCAATGCACTCGGCGGCGTCATGGCCCTGCATGAAGTAGGAGTAGATGCGGAACTTGCCCTCGGAAACGCCGGAGCCGCCGGTGAGCTGGCGGGTGATTTCATCCTCGGTGACAAATGCGCCACGGGCAGGGGAAAAACCCTCCACCGCCTGAAAAGCCGTTACCGGCTTATCCATATCGGTCAGGCGGGTATATAAATCATGGGGCGGTATCTGCTGGCGGAACCGTAACAGTTCCGGGTTCCGCTGATGGGCGCTTGCAAGCTGCTTTACCTCTTGCGCGATTTTGGCGCGTTCTGACGGGTCTTTTAAGAGTGCGGCAATCTTTTCCGTGCTGTCCGGGAAACCGCCGTACAGCGCGTCAATGGTGGGCAGTAAGCCCTTTTCCCTTGCTTCGTCGCTGAAATTCTGGCGCAGATACCACAGCTTTTCGGACAGTTCCCGAAACTCGTTGTCCCGCGCCGCGTCGATGTTGTCCTGGCTGGCAAACTGGCCGTCTTTCAGAAGCTGGCTAATCTGTGCCGCCGCCTGCTTCCATGTGACAAGGGAACCTCCCCCGGCAGAACGTCCCGGCGCGATGTGGATGCCCCTTTGACTGAACCACAAAGAATACTCATGCCCTGCAATGTTAAGCCCTTTGCCGCCGGTGCGGTATTCCTTTTGCAGAAAATCGGCGGCAAGTTCTTCCGGCGGGTCTTTCTGGAAAAAGGCCACGATACGCAAAATACTGTTTCGCTCATTGCTGCCGCTGGTGAGGGCGCGCCCGATGACGGCATCCGTCACTTTTCCGGCGGCAGCGGCGGGGCGGAGTTCCTGCTCGGTTTTCTGCACATGGGCAATGGTTTCAATCTGCTGTTCCACGGTAGGGAACAGGGAAAACTGTGTAAATGCCGGCTTTGCAGACGCAGAAACGGCGGGCTGTTCGCCCGCCGCCTGCTGGTTTTCCTGATTTACTTGTAAACGATCTCGTTCAGTACCATTTCCTCCGCCTGTGCGGTGAAGCTGTTGACCGCCTGCACCCATCCCATCTGGTCGCGGGCTTTCATCGCTTCGTCCACGTGGTTCTGTTTCTTTAAGTCCGCCACGATCCGGTCTACCTGCTCCTGTGCCTGCTGGTCGATCTCCCGCAGGTGGGCTTCCAGCCGCCCGGTCAGAAGCATCGAGGTGTACCGTCCCTTGTGCCGTTCCTGGAGAAAGGTCTGCCGCATCCGTCCGTACTTGCCCAGCGGCATTTCCTCCATCCCGTCCTCCCCGTCCATCATCAGGTCGGGAATCTGGTAATCGCCCATCTTCTTGTATGCCAGTTCTGCCATTTTCTATGCTCCTTTCTTCGCTTTCATGCTTTAACGTGCTAAATTCTTCCTTGCCTTTAGTATAACCGATCACCGGCTCTTTTGCAAGGGTTTTTTCCCTGTTTTTTTGACGGTTCTGCGCTTTTTCTTTCTCTGCCTGCCGGATGCCCTTTTTCACTTCCAGCAGCATATTCATGGACACTTCGCTGGCGGCGCTGCCTAAGTGGTGGAGGACGGCGGGGGTGGAAAATTCACTGATGCCGTCAAAATCTTCATCGTCCAGATAGTCGGCGGCGTTTAGGCCGCAGCGGGTGAGAAGCGTGTACTGGACGCTGGCCGTCAGGAGGTTGCGGAAACGCACTTCCAGGTTAAGGTCGTCCAGTTCCTCCAAAAGACTGCCCTGGGTGTCGTAGGCAAGGTCGGCCAGAAGTTCGGGGTACACTTCCTCTACCGCGTGTTTTGCCTGTTCCATCAGCGCCTGCCCGATGTCCTGGCTTTCCGTTTCTCCGTACCGCTTCACAAGCGTATCCAGGACGGCGGCATGGTGTTCGTCTTTCAGTTCCCACAGATAGGGCATCCTTGCGCCCCGCACCGGGCGGGTGTCCGCCACATCGAAAACATAGGTCAGGCGCGGGCGGATGCCGTCCTTATTGATGAGCGCAATGCCCTTGGAGCCGGCCTTGACCCAGCGGCGCATATCCTCATTCCACAGTTCCATGCTGGCGCAGGCGGTGGCGTCCGGGCGCTGGGCGTAGATTAAAAGCTGTTCATCAAACGAGTATTTATAGAGCCGCGATGCAGTGGTAAGATAGCTTTTCCAGCCGTTGGCGTTCCTTGTGACCGCTTTGGCGGTCTGGTCTGCAAGCTGCGACACATATTGTAGCTTATTCGCCATGTTTCCCTCCTTTTTCGCAAAATAAAAGCCCGGAACAGGTGCGTCCTGCTCCGGGTGTGTGGATGGTTGTTATGATTCTTCTCCGGGGAGTTCCCAGGGGGAAAGCCCCATTTCTTCCCATGTTACGCCATAGGGTGCGCCGCCGGAGGTGTAACCGGCGATAAAATAAAAGCGGTCGTCCGAATCCGGGAAGCGGTCATAAAAGGATTGCTGTTTCTTTGCCTCCCGTTCCCGCCGCAGATGTTCCTGGCGTTTCTGTTCCGCCTGCCGCTTCACCGCTGCCTGCTCCGGGGTCAGTGCGCCGATTTCCTCTAAGTCATTCAGCGCGGTCGGCACATCGACCTTGAATTTTTCCCGGTAGGCGCGGACAAGGTGCGTCCCCGTATAGGAGGGGAGCCATTGCCGCGCCATGCGGATGCGGGCAGCGTGGCGCGCCGCTTTATTCTTCTGTTTTGCCCATTTGGGGGTAGTGCTGTTTTTCACGTTCTGCATCCTCCGTGTTTTTGCCCGTTTGTCTGCCGGATTTGATTATACCACAGCCGGACAGCGGGGACAATCAGCCGCCGCGCCTTTTCTCGTTCATCTGATCCAGCACCGCCCGCTGTGCAGGGGTAAGGACACGGGGCGGGGTGATGCGTACCCATTTTTTCGGCAGTTCAAAGGAAAGCCCGCCATATCCATTGTCCCCGGTCTGCCGTACCTGTCCGGGGTAAGTGCCGCACAGTTCGGAAAGCTGCCGGCAAAGGGCGGCATTGTGGGTGTAGATGCTGGCGGCGGCTTCTGCTTCGTTATACAGCACGATGGTTTCCCTCTCGGTTCCGGACAGCTTCATCGCTCCACCTCCTGTCCGCGCGGGGGCTTCTTTGGCGTATCGTGATCTCTGGCGGCATCCTGCCGGCACTGGCTGAGGGCATCCAGCACAGAGGGCTTTGGCGGCGGTTCATTGTTGATGATGCCGTCAATCTGGTTATAGTTTCCCTCCGCGCTCATTTCGGCGGCGGCAAGGTAGTTTTCCGGGCGCACCTCCTGAAAGGCGCGGACTTTGCCGTCCTCCGCCAGCACCGGCACATAGAGCCGCCCGGTATGCAGGTACACCCCGTCCAGCCCCGCGCCGCCTTTATAGCGGCCTGCGCTGTCACGCTCGCATTCCAAAAGGGCGGTTCCGTCTGCCAGAAGATAGCCGGGTTCCGTGCGCCGGTAGAGCCAGCCATAGGGGACGCCAATCTGACGGATGGCGATTTCTTCCCCAATCAAAAGGTCTTTTTGTTCCTCTTTCTTCATTCCGTATCCACCTCCCCCGCAGCACGGACAGCGGCAGCCATTGCATAAATGGCATCGTCCAGCGCGTCCATGACTTCCTCCGGCTCGGTATCGGCCATTGCCAGCAGGGTTTCCACTGTTTCCTCCGACAAGCCCAGCCATGCCGCCACTTCCGGCACGTTGGGCAGGCTCTGGCTGCTCTCAAAGAAGTAGGAGTAGGGCATCCCGAACCGTCTGGCGATCTCCTGAAGCTGGTACACATCCGGCGCGGCGGAGCCGTTCAGCCAGCGGTTCATTTCCGGCAGTTCCACGTTCAGGGCCTGCGCCAGTTCAGCGGCGTCCGTGCCGCTGATGGCCAGGAGGTTGTGCAGGTTGCGGTTAAATGCGTTCATGTTCTTTTCCATAAGCGTCAGTTTCCTTTCTTTTTTGGGGTTTTGGGGTCAAATTCCAGCTTAAAGCGGACAAATTTCTCTCCGGTGTCCTCCATCACAACAGTCGCGTCATAGAGGACGCCTTTTTTCTCGGAAAACAGGCCGGTCATAGCGACGCGCCCGTTTTTCAGCAGGGCGGCGGCAACCTTGCGGGTCAGCTCCTTGCGCTTCCCAGTAAAGAAGCGGTCGTTCTTCCAGAGGGCAAAGCCGCAAGGGGGCGTGGCGTTCCAGCCCTCGCAGAAGAAACTCTTTTTGCCCTCCACCACGTTTTTGCCGCAGCGGGGGCAGATACCGATTACCGTGCGCCCGGATGCAGACAGGGCGGCGCTTGCCACGGTCACGCCCTGATAGCCTTTGATAAGTTCGGTGAGCATAGCGGAAATGCCAGCCATAAAGTCCTCCGGGGAGAGTTCCCCGCGCTCCACCGCGCCCAGCCGTTCCTCCCATTCAGCGGTCAGCCTGGCGGATTTCAGCGTATCGGGCATTACCTTGATAAGTTCCGTGCCTTTTTCCGTGGGGAGAAGCTGCTTTTTCTTCCGCTCCACAAAGCCGGAGCGCACCAGCTTTTCAATCACGCCGGCGCGGGTGGCCGGAGTGCCAAGCCCCTTGCGCTCCACATGGCCCAGGCCACCTTCTCTTGCCCCTGCGGGGCAATTCACCTTGTCCTCCAACTTTGCAAAATCCTCCGCGCTGGCGTGTTCCATTGCGGAGAGCAGCGTGTCCTCGGTAAAATGGGCCGGAGGGGAGGTCGCGCCCTCTTTGACGGACGCGCCCTCGGCGGTCAGCTTCTGTCCCTCGGTGAGCGCAGGAAGCGGCGGGGACGGTTCCGCCTGCTTCGGTTTCTGTTTCAGTGTGGCATGGAAAGCCTGCTCCAAAGCCGTCCAGCCCGCCGCGATTTCTGTCTTGCCTTTGGCGGAAAAGACAGCGCCGCCACATTCCAGCGTGACGGCAGTTTCCGCATAGGTATGGGGTTCGCCTACCGCGCACAGCAGACGGGCGGCAGCAAGAAAGAGGATGTTTTTCTCCCCGGAGGGCAGCGCGGACAGGTCGGTTTTTGCCGTTTCTGCCGTGGGCAGGATGGCATGGTGGTCGGTGACTTTGCTGTTGTCGATTACCTGCGTAGCGTTTACCGGCAAGGACAAATCTGCCGCAAAGGGCAGCGATGCGGCGATAGACTGACATAATGAGGGCAGTCCTGATGCCATATCTTCGGTCAAGTACCGGCTGTCCGTGCGTGGGTAGGTCGCCAGCCGCTTTTCATAGAGGGCTTGCAGATAATCAAGGGTCTGCTGGGCGGTGTAGTCAAACAGCCGGTTTGCTTCTCTTTGGAGGGTAGTTAAATCGTACAGCCTGGGCGGGCGCTCGGTTTTCTCCTTTTGGGAAACCGTCTGTACCGTTGCAGGCTCGCCCACACAGCCGGTACGCAGCCTGCCTGCGTCCGTTTTGGATGCAAAGCGTTCACTGGCGGCATGGAATCCGTCCAGTTCCAGCTCCACCGTATAAAATTTCTCTTTCCGAAAGCCGGAAATGGCGGCTTCCCGTTCTGCTAACAGCGCCAGCGTCGGGGTCTGCACCCGGCCCACGTTCAGGGTTTTGCCCTGGTACAGCGTGGTAAACAAACGTGTGCCGTTGATGCCGATCAGCCAGTCCGCCTTGGCGCGGCAGAGGGCGGCGGCGTAGAGATTGTCGTAGTTCTTCCCATCCAGCAGGCAGTCAAAGCCTTTTCGGATGGCGGTTTCCTCCATTGAGGAAATCCACAGCCGCTTGACGGGCTTTGTGCAGCCGCACAGATGGTAAGTCAGGCGGAAAATAAGTTCCCCCTCGCGCCCTGCGTCCGTTGCACAGATTAAGGCGGTGACATCGGCCCGGTTCATCAGGCTTTTTAAGGTTTCAAACTGCTTTTTGGTATCCGGCAGCACCTGATACTGCCACGGCTCCGGTAAAATCGGCAGGTCGTCATAGTTCCATTTGGAATAGCGGGGGTCGTAGGCATCGGCGGGGGCAAGTTCCACCAGATGGCCGATGCACCAGCTTACCAGCCAGCCGCCGCCCTCCATGTAACCGTCGCCCCGGCTTTTTGCGCCTAATACCTTAGACAGAGCCATCGCTACCGACGGTTTTTCCGCGATCACAAGTTGCATTTTTCTCACGCTCCTTTTTCAGATTTTTGTAGCATATCCCCACGCAGGGCGCATTTAGCCCATAGGGACAGCGGTGGCAGGGATGTCCGGGCGGATGGACGGGGGAAGCAGGCGCGGCGCGGCCAGGGGACGGCCTTTGGGTCATCATCCGCTCAAAAGGGCTGCTGGTAAATCGCATCAGTCGTCCTCCCCGCCGTAGTTTTCAGGATAGTCCGGTTCCTCCGGCTCGTCGTAGGCTGTTGGTTCCTCATAGCCCGTCTGCCGGGTTTCTTCCTGCGCGTCCACATCCTCGTCCTCGTTGACCGTTTCCTCCTCGTCCCCGCCGGTCAGTTCGTCAAAGTCCTCCGCATCGTCCAAATCCTTTTTGGGCTTGTAAATTTTGAAGTAATAGCCCGCGCCGCCAGCCGCCAGCGCCACAAGCAGCACTAAAATCAGTGTGCCGGAACCGCCGCTTTTCGTTTTCTCCGGCTTTTTATCGGGTTCGGTTTCCGTATCGGTCACGGGAGCCTTGCCGGTGCAGTCTTTCCGGGTCAGGGTGCAGACCGGGCAGTCGGTGTTGACCTCGCCGGCGGCGCACTGCTCCGTGCAGATGCAGGCCGGTTCCGGGTCGGGGATTGCGTCCGTCTGCGGCGCGTTGTCCTCTTTGACTGCCAGCGCCATCAGGTCGGCTTCGGTGACGGCATTGAGGAAATATACGTTTTCCGTATCGCGCTGGTTGTCGATAATCAGGTAAAACACGTTTTCATCTGGCGTCTGGATGGTATAAAACTCCTTGCCGTCCTCATTGGTGGCGTTATCAAGCACCGTGGCCTGGCCGTCCGGGGTCAGGGGAACCGGGTCGCGGGGCGTGGTGTCTGCTTCCTCGTCCGGGTCGGCGCTTGCCGAAGCGGAGGGCTTTGTGCTGCCCGTGCCAGCAGCCGGTTTTGTGGCGCTTGTTGCCGGGGCGGTAGTCTGCGTGTTGGGTGAGGTTGTCGCGCCCGTTGTGGGTGTTGTAGCCGCAGGCGTGGTGGTTGTACCAGGCGTGGCGGATGTACCCGGCGCGGTGGTTGCCGGGGGCTGTGTCTGGCCGGTGGAGGGCTTCTGTTTGTTATCCTCCGCCTGATAGTTGGGGTTTTTGACCTGCACGATTTTTGATTTGTTTCCCGCAGCGTCCACCGCCTGCACCGAAAGCTGCTCGTAATCATCGGGCAAATCCCGCAGCGGTACGTCCAGTGTGCCGTTGGTTAAATCGGTGTATTTCTCGCCGTCAATGTAGATTGCCGCCACGCCGGAAAGGTCGTCTTTGGCTTCTGCCCGGAGCAGCCGCCCGTCCATGCTGGCGCGTAAGGTAGGCGCGGTGCGGTCGAAGCACTCCATATAGCGGGATTTCTCGTAAACTTTCCCATCATGGCCGGTGGCGCAGACATAGACGGTGCAGTTCTCCGAAAGGTCGATTTCCCCGTACCAGCGGTTTTCGTTCTGCTTCAAGCTGTCTGTCACATCGCGCCATTGCCCGTTTTTCTCGATTTTTACCTCAACGAGAGCAAAGCCGTTCCCGTTTTCATCGGTAATGCGAAACTCGGCGGCGGCGCTGCCGGTCGCCCAGCCGGAGGGCGGTGTAATCTTGATGGAGAGATTGGATGCCGGGATGGGCGCGGGGGCTTTGCCGGTGCAGCCGGTCAGGTCGACTCTGCAGATCGGGCAGTCGGGGTTGACCGCGCCAAGCTCGCACTTGTTTTCGCAGATGCAGACCGGGACAGGCGCAGGGGCTTCGACGGTGCAGCCGGCCAGGTTCAGCAGGCAGACGGGACAGTCCGCATTGACCGCGCCGGGTTCACAGTGGGCGGTGCAGATACAGACTGGCTCCGCTGGCGGTTCCGGCTCTTTGCCAATGCAGCCGGTTATATCCTGCTTACAGATGGGGCAGTCTGCATGGAGCGTGTCTGCCGTACACCTTGTTTCACAGATGCAGACGGGTTCCGGTTCCGTGGGCGGTTCCGGCTCTTTGCCAATGCAGGCGGCTACCTCCTGCACACAGACGGGGCAGTCCGCATTGAGGGTGTCCGCCGTGCAGCGAATATCACAACAGCAGGTGATTTCCGGCTCGGTGGGTACTTCCGGCTCTGCGCCGGTGCAGGCAGCTACATCCTGCGTACAAACCGGGCAGTCTGCGTTGAGGGTATCTGCCGTGCAGCGGGTATCGCAGAAGCAGGTGGTTTCCGGCTCGGTGGGTGTTTCTGTTTCGGTGGGTGCTTCCGGTTCCGTGCCGGTGCAGGCATTCACATCCTGCGTACAAACCGGGCAGTCTGCGTTGAGGGTATCCGCCGTGCAGCGAATATCACAACAGCAGGTGATTTCTGCCTCTGCGGTGTCATGCAGCCCTTCGGCGGCAAAGGCCGCGCCCATCAGGGGGAACATTGTCCAGGCACAAATAAAAATGCACAGCAGCATCGCCGCCGTGCGCTGAAAGCGTTTTGTTTTCATATTCATATACTCAGATTTCCTCCTTATCCATGTTTTCAAAAGTTCGGGCAGTGCCAGCCGGGGGCATCTTCGCCCCGCGTATCATATCCAGCAGCCCCCGCAGTTCCTCCGGCGAAGCCGCCACGCCGCGTACCACCTGCAAGATTTCAAGGTTTTCCTGCTCGGTGATCTGCTTCTCCAAGTCCCGCACACGGGCCTGCCACTCGGCGGCTTTTTCTTTGGCTTTCGCCAGGTCGGTTTTTAATCGGTCAATTTTCATGCTGTCCCTCCTGCTTTGTTTGGAATGTAATCGGAAAAGTTTTTGACAGTGTAAAAAATCCGCTTGTTGTTCACCCAGCGCTGAAGCTGGCGGGTGATTTTCGGCGCGGTGGGGCGGTCGTAGACCATCACATAGGGGTCATAGCCCATGCCGCGCAGGGTTTCCACCCGGTACAAGTCCTGCTCATGGGTGCTGCCGTAATTGGTCAGGACATAGACGCGCCGCTTTCGGTCGCTCTTAATGGCGGTCAGTTCCAGAAAACGCTTAAAATGCCCGGTCAAGTCCTCGTCTGGATTGTCCCAGGCAAAATGCACCGCTTTGGTGCGTACCCGGTTTAAGAGCGCCACATTGTCCGGCGTAACCAGGCGGATGTCAAGCCCCTGGGAAAAGTCCACCCATGCGCGGCTTTCGGCAAGCTGTAAAATCAGCGCTTCATGGTCGGGGCAGGCGAGGAGGTTTGCGTCCAGCAGCTTGATTTCTCTCTGCCCGTCCCAAAACTCGGACAGGTCAGCTACCTTGCGGCTTTTGCGCCCCTCCTTGCCGCTGACAATGCAGAATCCGCAGTTTCGTGGACAGCCACGGCTCAAAAAGCCATAGGCGGTATCGGAAAACTGCGGATATAAAGAAGCGTCCGGGCGGGTGTGTTCCACCGCATCCGGTAAATTTTCCCTTATGCCGTAGCCCGTGCCGCCTGAAATGACGGCATCGGCATTGGTAACGGCAATCGTATCTTTCGAGTAGGTATCTGTGAATACCCGGCTTTTATAAACAAGGTCGTAGTGGTTCCTTGGGTTCCACCACTCAACCAGGTCGCCCCGCGCCTTATGGTACGCGGACAGCTTCATCAGGCACAGGTTCGGCCAGTTGTGGGAATCCACATCAATCAATCCAATTTTCAAATCATACCTCCGTTTCTGGCAAAAATGCTTAAAAAAGTGTTTCAGGGTAGACGCCCATATCCGTACAGATGGGCAGACCAATAGGGGCTTCCCGTATTGGCGTAGGAGATCGGGTCGCCGCAGTGAATGAACCGCCCGCCGCCCACATAAATCCCAACGTGGCTGACCGGCCCCGGCGAGCTGTATGTACCGGTGAAGAAAATCAAATCACCGGGCTGTGCGTTTGCCGAAGATACCGGGGTACACAGGTTATAAAGCCCCTGCGCCGTCTGCCGTCCCACGCTGCCCACGCCGGACTGGTTAATGACCCACGAAACATAGCCGGAGCAGTCAAAGGATGTGGAGGGGGAACTGCCGCCCCAAACGTAAGGCCATCCTAAAAATTTTTCTGCTTCATGGAGCATCGCTTCAAAGCTGCCGTCCCCCATCGGTTCGCCGGAATAGTCCGGGATAGCCGGCCCGCCGGGTGTGCCGGGGATTGCGCCGGTTCCATCGTCGCCGTTGTCCACGAAGAAATAGGGATTTAAGTATTCGCCGTTTAGCATGACCTCTAAATGCAGGTGCGGCCCCGTGCTGTTGCCGGTGCTGCCAACGGCGGCGATCACGTCCCCGCGCTTTACCTCCTGGCCGGCGCTGACGTTTAAGCTGGAACAGTGGGCATACCGGGACTGGTAGCCTTTATCGTCCTCAATCACCACGCACAGCCCATAGCTGCCCGCATCCCCAGCCGATACCACACGCCCGTCCTGCACCGCCAGAATCGGCGTACCCTGCGCCACCGCAAGGTCGATGCCGCGATGCAGGCTTTTTTCGCCGCTGATGGGGTGTACCCGCCAGCCGTAGCCGCTGCTGACATAGCCCAGCCATGAAAAATCAAAGGGATTTCCAAACGCCTGCCGGTTGCCGTAGGTCTGCATATACACCCCATAGCGGTCGGTCTGTTCGCCGGGAGAGAGATGGCTTTGTGCCACGGCAGACAGCGGGCGCACGGTCAATGTGGTTTGCAGGACGTACCAGTCATAGGGGTCGCCGTCATCGTCGTACCGGGTTTCCACAATCACTTCACGGGTGAGGGTGTACTGTTCGGAAAAAATGCGGTCGATTTCAGACTGAACCCCTGCAAAGGTAAAGGCATTGAACGCCGTGGAAAGGTAGCCCAGCAGTTCATAGGGGTTGTGGCTGATTTCACCGATGTTGTAGCGGTATTCATCATAGCCGGGGTAATTTTCCTCGGTATTGTCAATGTCAATCTGTAAATCCGTTTCCTTTTCGGTGTAGTAAAGGTCGCTCTGGCAGATTTCCCCCTCGTCGGCCATGTAGGACGCAGAAATATAGGAGGACTGGAAGCCGGAGAGCATGGCGGTGCAGGAGGTCAGGCCCGTGGCAAAGAACATCGCCACCAGCGCCAGCATTGCAACCGCCAGAAAGACCGCCTTATGCGCCGCCGCATACTGGGCGATGGCGCGGGCAATCTTGCCGGTGGCGGTCAGGACGTTTTGGGTAAATTTCGCGCTCTGTTTGGCTTCATGGGCGGCCTGGGCGTATTTCCGCTTGATTTTCTGTTTCTGCACCCATTTTGCCAGCGCGTTTTTGCGTTGCAGTTCGGGATTATCCCGCAGGGCGGTCTGCCATGCAAGGTCGGTGTGCGCCCGCGCCGCTTTCTGCTGTGCTTTCCGTAAAGTGCGGTAGGGCTTGGCGCGGCGGCGGTTCCGTTCCCAGCGCAGGACGCGCCCCACGCCCTGCTCGGCAACCAGTTCGCTTTTGTGGGCGGATTCCAGAGCCACGTTGTCGCGCTCGTATTCGCGGATTTTGCTGTGCAGCTTGATAACCGCCGCCATTTTCACCGCGCCGGCCCCACGGGAGAGCAGGGAGGGCCTGCGGTATTCCGGCAGCACTTCCTCCTCAAAACGGAGCCGCCGTTTCATTTTCCCGCTGGCTTCGTCAGGCTGGCGCTCCATGTGCAGGCGGCGCTTGGCAGGCAGCTTCATCTGCGCCTGCTCCACACGGCGGTCTGCGTGTTCCGTGCGGCGGACGGCCTTGTTATATTTCTTTTGTTGGCGGGTGGGGGCATCGGGCGCGGCATCGCCGGCAGTTTCCGAATCTTTGGCGGTATCCTCAAATTTCAGGCGGGTTCCCCCGGCCTTTGGGTTGCCGCCGGATTTTAGCTTATCCTCCGATTTTGCCTTATCCTCTGGTTTAGCGGCGTGTTCGGCCAGCTTTGCCGTTTGCCGCTTTTTGATCGCTGTGCGGTCTGCGGTGGGGTCTGCGGGTTCTTCTTCTTTGCTAAATTGCAGGCGGGAGCCACTCTCGGAGATACGCCGCTTTGTGGCGGGTATGTTGTCTGCGCCGCGCATAGCGGATGTTTCCCGGCTGTCTGGTCTGGCGGCGTGTTGGGCGGACTTTGCCGCCTGCCTTTTTTTCAGCATATCACGGTCGGCGGTGGTGGGTTCCTCTGGTTCTTCTCTGCCAAATTGCAGGCGGGAGCCGCCTTCAGAAGTGCGCCGCTTTGGGGCAGGAGCGCCCTCTACGCCGCGCATAGCCGTTTTTTCCTCACTGTCCGGCCGGGCATCGTGTTCCGCGAATTTCGTGCTTTGCTTCTTTTTGCTCGTTTTCCCCCGCTTTTGGGGGTGTTTTCTCACCGGCGCGGGAGTGGGTTCTTCGGCGGCGGGCGCATCCAGCAATGGCATATCCACCGCGCCCCGCATGGTTGCCGGGGCATCGGGCGGCGGTTCGGCGGTGGCGTCTGCCAGATATTCCGGCGTAAGCAGCACTTCCGTCTGTTCTGCCGCTGTTTCCGGCGCAGGGCGGGGCTGTTTCCGCTTTTTGCCGGTGTCTGCGCCCCGTACTGCCGGACGGCGGATGTCCTCCCGTTCCGTGGGGCGGGCGCGGTCAAAGGCGGCATCCGCCGTGCGCTGGCTGACGCGCTTTTCCTCGCCGGTGGCGCGGTTGTGTTCCACCAGACCGTCCCGTCCCATCTTCTGAACCTTTTTCTCCCGTGCCTGAAACCGTTCCCGGCTCACCGTGCGGCCTCCGGCGCTTTACGTTCCGGCTCCGGGGCAGGGCGGGCGGCGGCTTCGGCCTTTTTCTCGTTCAGCGCTTTTCGGATGGAGGGCTTTTCAGCGCGCGTGTCGGCCTTTAACTCGGCTTTGTATTCCTGCTCTTTTTGTTCAAAGACCTCATAGAAAAAGGCCGCAAAGCCTTTGCCGCTGGCACGTTCCGGGGCATCATTGATGCAGTCGCACCACTGGCGGCAGGATTCCTCTAAAACCGTGTCAAACATTTTGACGCGGGCAGGGTCGCCTAAAATATCGCTTGCGTTCATAGGCTCCTTTTTTTCTGTCAGCGTCTGCCGGATGGAGGGTTTCTCACGGTGCTGGTTTTCCGTGGGTTCTTCCTTGTGTTCCGGCTCTTTTTCCTCATTCTCCGTCTGCTGGACAGGGGGCTTTTTGGCTTCCCGCACGGTTTCCGCTGCCGTTTCCAGCCGTTCCACGCTGCCGATTGCCGCAAGGGTGGCATTGTTCATGGTGGAGAGCATCTTGTGGACTGTCCGCATGGGGGCAAGGACAGCGGCCTGGAAGCGCCCCTCCTGCCCGCCGTCCACGGCCTGGGTTTCCCTGCCGGTCACGGCGCGTCCGGCGTTTTTCAGATGCCCGCCCACGCTGCGGAGTTCGTGGCCAAGGGTTTCTATTTTCTCAATGTTCTTTCTGGCATCGGCCAGGGAACCGCTGATATTCTGCTGAACCGCTTCCAGCGTCTTGTGGATGCCCATAGCGGAAATCGCCTTATCCAGCGCAGTCACGCCCACGCGCTTGAAACCCTCTACCGCGTTGGCGGCGCACTGCATGATTTTCTCCCGCAGGCCGTCCAGCTTTTCCTGCGCCTGCCGGACTTTGTTTTGCAGCCCGTCCACCATGCCCTGCAAGACGGTTTTCTGCGGCGTGTCCTGGGCCTGTGCAAGCTGTACCCTGACGGTCTGCAATTCCTGGCGCACCGCGTCAAGCTGGCGGTTCATGCCGTCCATATAGAACAGCAGGCGGGACAAATCCTCTGACTGTCCCGCCCGCCCGTTTTCCGAAAGCAGCTTCAAAAACTGCTCCATAATTTCCTGATTGTGTTCCAAATCTTACCCTCCTTTACTGTTCCGCCAAGTCCTCCGGGCGGGTGGTCATGATCGAATAGAGTTCCGTGTCCTTGGGGAAATGGTCAACGAATGGGATAATCACGTTGCCATAGAACAAAAGCCCCTCGCCGGCATTGGAGTTGGTCACATAGCCAAGCTGGTGCGGGGAGATATTGAGCTGCTTTGCCAGGATTTGACGGTCGCCGCCCGCCTGGTTCAGCATATAAATAAAATCGCTGTTTTCAAAAATGTTCGCAATTTCCCGGCTTGCCAGCAAGTCCTTGACATTTTGGGTAATTCCGGTCGGGATTCCGCCCCATTTTCTGAACCGTTTCCAAATCTCAACGGTATAGGCGGCGGTCTGTTCCTCACGAAGAAGCAGGTGCATCTCGTCAATGTAGAGCCGGGTGGATTTATGGGCTTCCCGGTTTTCGCTGACCCGTCCCCACACCTGATCCTGAACCACCTGCATCCCGAATTTTTTAAGCTGCTTGCCCAGGTTTTTAATCACATAGCAGACAATCCGGCTCTTGATTTCCACGTTGGTCTGGTGGTTGAACACATTTAAGCTGCCGGTGACGTAGATTTCCAGCGCGGTAGCCAGCCTTTGCGCTTCCTGCTCCGGCTGTTTCCGCAGAAGTTCATAGAGGTCGCCTAACACCGGCATTTTCTCCGGCCTGGGGTCTTGCAGGTAATCCCGGTATACCATGTGGACGCAGCGGTCAACCACCGTCTTTTCCACCGGTTCCAGGCCGGACTTGCCGCCCACAATCAACTCCATCAGGGAAAGGATAAAGTCGCTTTTTAAGGTCAGGGGGTTGTCGTCCTCGCTGTAATTGAGGGTCAAGTCCATCGGGTTGATGTACTGGTCGGAGGCGGGGGATATGTCAATCACCTGCCCGCCCAGCCGCTGCACAAGGGGCGAATATTCCTGTTCCGGGTCGATAATGGCTATATCGTCAGGGGTAATCAGAAAGGCGTTGGTGATTTCCCGTTTTGCAGAAAAGGACTTGCCGGAGCCGGGCGTGCCTAAAATCAGGCCGTTGGGGTTTTTCAGCTTCTTCCGGTCGGCCATAATCAGGTTGTTGGAGAGGGCGTTCAGGCCGTAGTACAGCGCTTCGCCGTTCATAAAAAGCTCTTGGGTGGTGAACGGCACGAAAATCGCGGTGCTGGATGTGGTAAGGCCCCGCTGGATGCTGATCTGGTTAAGGCCCAGCGGGAGGGAGGACATTAAGCCCTGCTCCTGCTGGTAGTCCAGACGGCGCAGCGCGCAGTTGTATTTCTGCGCCACGCCCGTCGCCTGGAAGATGTTGTTTTCCAGCTTCTGCCGCGTCCCGGCGTGGTTCATCACCAGCATGGTCACAAGGAACATCCGCTCGTTGCGGCTCTGCAAATCTTCCAGAAGCGTCTTTGCTTCGCTGCCGAACGTGGCAAGGTCGGACGGGATGATGTCCATGTCGTACCCTGCCCGGACTGCTTTTTTCTGTTCCTCAATTTTCATGCGGTCGAGGTCGGTAATCTTGCGCTTGATGTTCTTGATTGCCGCGCTCTGGTCGATGGACTGGATGTGCAGCGTCACCACCATGCTGCTTTCCAGGTCGAGGAAATCCGCCAGCATACGGTCGGTCAGTTCCGGGGCGAGGATTTGTAAGAACGATACCGCGCCATAAGTCCTGCCGATCTGGAAATACTGGCCGGACTTGAATGTGAAGCTGTCCGGCGCGATGAAGTCCTTGCTGGAAAGCCCGGTTTTCCAGATGGCGTCCCAGGCAAACTTAAATTTCTGGTTATCTGCCGGGTGAAACATCCGGTGCAGGATTGCCAGACGCTCATAGCCGTCTAACGAGTGGGCGCGGACGCCTAACACCTTGAAATTCGCCAGCACATCCGCTTCGATGCGTTCCAGGCGGGGCTTTGCTTCTTTCAGGCTGTCCGCTTCAATGCCAAAGGTGATGTACTTGGTCTTTGTCAGGCCGTTGTTCCCCCTGGCAAGCTGGCCTTTGAGCATCCCCGAATACTCCCGCCGGATGCCGTTAAATGCGTCCGCCTGCTCCGGGATATGGATGGACTTCTGGTATTCCTCCATATCCGCCCGCTGGTTGAGGAAAGAAAGCTGTACTTTGATGGAACTGTCAAAATAGTTGAGGAAATCGCAGTAGTTCTCAAAAATCAGGTTCTTGTCCTCGTTCTGTGCAAGCTGGTAGTTCACATCGTAAAACTGGATTTGCTTGGTGAAATAGCGGTCGCCAATGATGCAGATACCGTCCCGGCACATTTCCTGGTAGGGGATGGTCTGCTGGGCGGTCTTGGGAAGCCTGCCGTCCCGCTTTGCCTTGCTGACCGATGCCGCAAGCCGCCGTTTGTCCCGGCTGCTTAATTTTGCGTCCGGGGTCAGGCGCAGGGTGGCCTTTAAGTCAGACTTTTCTTTTTTCAGTTCCTTTTTTGCCGCTTGCAGGTTTTTGGCCTGCTTTGCCTGCTGTTTTGTTTTCAATCGTCAATACCTCCTTGGTCTGCCGCGAAAGGGCGGCGTACAGGTTGTCGGTCTGGTACGGGCGTGTCCCTGCACAAAGGAATTTTGCGCGTATCATATGCCGCAGGATTGCTTCCAGCGGCTGACCGTCTTTTTCATAGATGCCAAATAAGAAAAAGGGCAGCATCAGACCGATCATAAGGAGAGCCGCCGGCTCGTTGCCGATGCTGCCGCGTGTAAAGATGTAGGCGGGGACGCCCACCAGCCCGCCACCGCCAAAGCAGACGATCTGGCGCTTTGTCAGATTGAACGCCACTTTTGTTTTTACTTTGGCAAGGTCTTTGGGTACGGGTACAAAGGGCATTTATCTCACCTCCCGGTCTTTGATTTTTGTAGCGGGCTTATCGCCGGGGACGGGCTTTGCGGAAAGCTGGGCCTTGATAGAGGGCTTGCGTTCCGGCTGCTCCTGTGTGCGTTCCTCCCGCCGCATGGCGATATACCGCTTTCCCGTGTCGTCCGGCGGGAGAAAATATACCGGCTTTCCCACCTGCTTCTGTACCTTTTCATAGAGCCGGTTCATATCATGCTGGGAAGCCAGTGGCAGGAAATACACCGAGATTTCCGCCATAAACTGCTCCTTGTCCGGCGAGTTGGGCTGTTTTAAGTCCGTGAGCGCGGCCGATAGCCGGTCTGCTTCGGCCTGAATCCGCTGTTCATCCAGCGCTTGCAGGTGGACGGCAAAATAGCCCCTGGGCATTTCCCTCCGGCGGTCGTGTTCCCGTTTGACCGCCCCCTGCACCACGGTTTCGTCCTCCGCTTCATTGCGAACCTCCTTAATGCTGCCGTGCAGATATTTCAGGTTTGCGGCTTTTTCATAGTGAAATTCCTTTTCCGGGAGCCGCACTTCTTTTCCCCCGGCAAATGTGACAGTCACATCGGTATAGGGGGAGGCGGCGCGCCCTGCATATTCCGCAAGGCGGTGGTTGTCCTGCTGGTAGAGGTTGCCGCGCAAGCTGTCCTTATCGCTGCCGGTCAGTTCCACCGAATAGGCCAGAACCGGCTCGCGGGTCTGCGTGTGGTAGAATTGCAGCGTGTTAAAGCTGCGTGTGCCGCCGATGAACATATCGCGCTCATTTAAGCACTCCACGCCGCTCTGCCGGAAAATCAGGACGAAGTTCTGCTTTGCCGGGTCACCGGACGCTGCGCCCTCCCGCATGGCATCCAGCGCATAGTTTAGGTCTGTCTGGTAAAAGGCGGTTTTCTGCTTCATAATCTGGGGCAGGACGGTTTCCAGGTCTACATTCAGAAACTTCCGCAGGCTGTCCGGCTTCTGCGCCGGCGCGTCCGCTGCCAGCGGGAACAGGGTCAAATCGTCCTGGCGGTCGGTTGCGTCTGCAATCAGCGTGTCCAGCACATCCGGCATCAGCTCATAGTCCGCCCAATGCTCGGTGACAACCTCCAAAGGGTTCTGGAATTTCAAAAGGTATTCCAGTTCGCCGTCTTTATAGCTTCGGTCGGCCATGTGCTGGAATACAAGGGCGGTGTCGGCAATCCTGCCTGCGCCGTCAATCAGTTCCTGCCGGTCTTTTAACAGCAGATTGGCGCGGTATTCGCGGTAATTTTCCGTGATACGGTCGATTAACTGCCGCCGCAGTTTTTCAGTGTCCATATAAAACCGATCCCTCCTTTACGGTAAATTTTCATGGGTTAATTCCTCCGCCAGTCCGGGGCTGGGTTCCACCTCGTTTCCCCATGCGTCCCAGCCGGGGACTCTCTGGCGGGCAAACAGTTCCACACGGGGCAGATCGCCCATCAGGGAAACAATCCGCTCCCGAATCATATCCGGCTTTTTGCTGTGCTGCTCCACCGGCGATACAATCACCTGATGGACGGCGGCAGACTGGCGTTTCGGGCTTCCCCTTGTTGCCAGCAGGCACAATTCCGCATTGGCGCGTGTCCAGTGTCCCAGCCCCCAAAAGAGGGAGGGGGATTTCCGGTTCTGCTTCACCCATACAAACGCCACGGTTTTATAAGTGAAGCCCCACGCCTTAATGACAGAAAAGGCTTCCGGCAGCGTAGGCATTGTGACCCATAAAAACAGCGCACAGTCTTTTGCCGCCAGCCTGCCCACTGGCAAAGTCTGAATGTCTTTGATGTGCATGGTGGGGTAGTGGTTTTCTGCCGTGCGTCCCATGCCTTTTTTTGCCCATACCTTGTAGGCCCACGGAGGGTCGGCAAGGATGATGCTGTATTCTTTCAATCCGTTCCCACCTCCTCAATGCGCGTTAAAAATTGATTTACTGACCGCGCCGGTTTTGAACAGGGAGAAGCACAAAAGCACAGTATAGCCCGCGCACTGCCAGATAGCGATGTGGATGTTGTCAGCGCTCCCAATCTGTCCCACCAGTACGGCGTAAATCGCAACGCAGATCATAATGAAAAAGCCTTGCAGTCCAAGCGCCACAAGACCGCGCAGATAGTTGTTGCCCATCTGCCCCCAATCCCGGTTTGCCATCGTTGCAAAGGGGATTGCGCCCACCGAGCAATAGATGTAAATTTCTATCATGCGCCCGATCAGCACCAGCATGACGCAGAACGACAGCACCGGCATGGTGATTTTTAACAGCATGGTTTCCACCAGCAGGCCGAAAAGCTCCCCAATCTCCATCGTTTCCAGTTGGGCGGCAACATCGCCCAGCGCAGCCGCAAAATCTATGCTGGTCGTGCCGGTAATCACACCGGCGCTTTGCTGTACTACCGTTTGCGCCAGTTCAAAAATCGCCATTGTAATGTCAAAGGTGTGCGTGACCAGATACACAGCCACAAACACTTTCAGAATCCACTTATACAGTGCAAAGGTTTCAAAGTCGTGGAAGTTGTTCTTTTCCATCAGCATCGAAATCAGTTCGTAGCACAGGACAAAGGTCAGGATGATCCCCGCAACCGGCACTACAACTGTATCGCTCAGATTGCGGATCATGGAAAAGACCCCGGCGTTCCATGCCGCCGGGGTCGTCCCCACATTCGCCGCAACCTCCCCGACTTCATTGTTAATCTGGTCAAACATCCCGTCCAGGTTGCCCATGATGCACTCCCGCAGGATTTCCTTGATCCAGTCTTTGATTATGTCGAGGATGTTCAGCATAGGCTATCCCTGCCTTAACCGAACAGGTTTGCCAGTAGAGGGATAAGCTGCATCCCAATCAGGGCAACACCGCCGCCGGCCATAAGCTGTTTCATACCTAAATAGTAGAAACGGCAAACGGCGGGCGGCGGCGTGATGTTTCCGGCTGCTTTCCGGGCCTATTCGGTTGTATCATTCGCGGTCAAGTCTGCGC
>CAJTFX010000016.1 GCA_910575555.1 Lachnospiraceae bacterium
GCGCAGACTTGACCGCGAATGATACAACCGAATAGGCCCGGAAAGCAGCCGGAAACATCACGCCGCCGCCCGCCGTTTGCCGTTTCTACTATTTAGGTATGAAACATCTGATCCCACGGGTGGAGCTATGGGAAAAGTAAAAGACGAGCAGTTATTCACACTTTTGCGTGATTTCCTGTTGGTCTACCTGCCGAACCAACGGAAAGCGAGCAGCAATACCGTAAAGGCTTACAGGACAACCCTGAACCAGTTCCTTAAATATACAGCCAGGCAAAAAAATCTCTCTGTACTGTCCGTCACCTCCGGGATGGTCACATATAAAATGGTGAACTCGTATCTCGACTGGCTTTCAGCAGAGAAGAACGCTGCTCCTGCTACGCGCAACAACAGGCTGGCGGCCATCCGGGCATTTATCTCCTATGCCGCAGCCTGCCGCCCGGAATATATCAGCATTGCAAGCGGGCTGGCAGCTATCGGAATCCAAAAGAATGACCGGTTTGCGAAAGTGGATTATATGTCGGAAGAAGCAGTAAAAGCGCTTCTTGCAGAGCCGGACACCAGAACGGAGATCGGCGTGCGGGATCAGTTCCTGATGATCTTTCTGTATGATACCGGGGCGCGTATCCAGGAAGTCCTGGATGTAAAAATTTGCGACGTTAAAGTTGACAGGACGCCGACTGTGACGCTTCATGGGAAAGGGAAGAAAACCAGGATAGTCCCCTTGATGAAAGATACTGTAAAACATCTGCAGAATTATATGAAGGTGTTCCATCCGGGCGAGACATGGATGTCATCGGAATGGCTCTTTTATGTGGAACGCAAAGGAATCCGTAACGCCATGTGCGATGATACGGCAAGGCTCCGGATTCAGAAATACGCTGCATCTGCAAGGGAGAAATGCCCGGATGTCCCCCTGAATGTCCACCCCCATTTGTGGAGACATACGAGGGCCATGCATTTATACCAGCACGGCATGGATTTAACTTTAATCTCGCAATGGCTCGGACACAAGCAGCTTGAAACCACACTGATTTACGCACACGCAGATACAGAAGCGAAAAGGAAAGCAATCACGGAGGCAATGGCTTCTGATCCTTTCCTTGAAGCGGAGCCTGTTAATTATACCGTCAGTGATGATGAAATCCTCAAACGTCTTTACGGTCTATGATGCACCTAAGATTATCCCGAATTATTCTCCCTAAACGAGAGATTCAGGAAAACTGATCGTGTAAATGACTAAAAAGTTATCCCGAATATTTCTCTAAGAAATGCTACTGTTGCTGGCTTTCTTTGAAGTATTCGGGATAATCTGACTTTCGGTATAACCATTTTTACCCCGAATTCGGGACAATCCTGGCAAGCAATGCAATCTTCCGTAAGATTGCGTATTTTGGCAGGAATCCGTTTCCGGTATTCCTGCCAAAATGCTTGTTGGTGACATGTCTCCAAATCCCTGAGATCATCACCTGCGGTGATGGCTGCGCGTTCCGTTGGAACGCTGAAATCTTCATACTTTTATTTTGCTGATACAAGTTTTTGTAGAGAATCATTTTGAGCGTTATAAAGTTTACTATATTGTTTCGGAGTCACTCTGGCATATTTTTTGAAAAAATTAGTAAAGTGACTCTGACTGCTAAATCCAAGCTGATAGGTAATATTTGATAAGTCTTCCCCGGCCTTCAGCAATTTTTTTGCTTCTGTCATTTTAATACATTCAATATAACGATAAGGGGATATGCCCTTTTCTTTCGTAAACATACGAATAAAGTGGTACTTACTAAATCCGGTAAAGGAACTCAAATCGCATAATGAAATATTTGCGGCATAATGCTTTTCAATATACCCGCAGGCACGTTCTATACTATCCGAAATTTCCATTTGTTCGCATTCCAGTGATTGAGCATGACCTGCGACCAAATCGCCGATGATCAAATAAAGCAGTTCTTCTTTTTGCAGATCGCAATACGATCCATTTTCAATCAAGTCAATCAACTCTTTTATTTGCGGAATAAGGTCACTCTGGTGAACAATCTGCGGTTCAAAATATGGACATATGGAATATCCTATACATTCCAGCACCAATTCTTCCATGCGCTCAGTCGTGATGTGAAAACATCTAAAATCCAACGGTCCCTTTTTCAACTCTAAACAGGTATGGTTGTCATTGGGGTTAAACAGGAGCAGATCATCTTTTTCTGCTGTATACTCCCTGCCTTGACAGATTACCCGTCGGTTTCCGCTTTCGATATAACCTAATTCATAGTAATCATGGAAATGCGGCGGCAGATTCTCTATCATTCCTGTCAGTGTTAGTACCTCTATCTTCAATTTTTCGTCAAAAACAATTCTGCTATCAGAGTTATCCATAAGTCACCTCCACGAAGTTACTCTAATTATATCATTATAGCTCATGCGCATCACTTTTTCTTACATAATGTTGCTATCTTCCCCAAGGCATGTCGAATCATGCGCTATCATTCTTTGTATATAAATAGAAAATATAGTGTTGTGGGCAGTAAGCATTAAAATTTCGTATTATGCTTTCACGCTCTCCTTATTCTTTACGAGTATTGTTTCCGATATAGTTGCCGCAGCACTTGCTGCCACATGACTGACCAGCACTATACATACCGCCGGTATTAGCGCGGGGGATTTCTCCACTATTTCGGCCTCAGCCTGCGGCGCAGGCCGGGCTGGAGTATCCTTGCCCATAACGGGGATCACGGACTGTTCCGGCTGTGGTGCTGGAATTTATCCATCACTTCAATGTAATCAGCTTTTGTCATGCCATATAAATAATAATCGCAGTAGATGTTTACCATTTTTCCCTCACGAATAAGCCCTTCACACTTGAAGCCCGCTTTTTCAAGAGTCTTGAATGACGCAATGTTGCAGATGTGAACATCGGCCCAAAGACGCTGCAATTCTGTTTCTTCAAAGCAGAAGATAGCTACTCTCGCCAGTGCTTCTGTCATAAGTCGGTTGCCTTGATAGGCAGGAGAAAGGCGAAATGCTACTTTTGCCATGCGGTCATTCTCAATGAGATACACCCACATATCCCCGATGACTTTATAATCTTGTTTGTGAACAATACCCCAATGAAAACTTTTTGTGGGTTTCTCCGGCTTTTGAAAAAGCAATTCCGGGTTTAAGTCACTTTTCCCGGGGCGTTTTCCCCAATACTGATAAATGGAACTGTCACCCAACCATTCTTTCAAATCTGAAACATCTTCTTTTCGCAGAGGGCGTAGGATAAGTTGATCCGTTTCAAGAACAGGCTTATTCTGCGCATAATCCTGTAATTTCATAAGCCACCCCCTCTTAAAATTTGAACACCTGTCCCCAATCAAAATAGCCGGACGCTTCTGTGCTTTTCGGCCATTCGCTGCACCATACGGGAACACCGGGCGTTTCAACTCTGTCAAAACTCGGTGTGTAGGGCTTGATGTCAAGTACGGGCGTATTGTCATTTGCGTCAATGAATGTAACACGAATTATGCCGTTGGTGAAATCAATGTTAATAATTTCGGACGCTGTTAATGCAATAGGGTTCGGACGAGAAGGAGATCGTGTCGCAAATACACCCATGACTTCGGGTGCACCTTTATAGGGCTGTTCTGTCTGCAATTCATTCCGGTCTGCGTCGTTGTCGCAATCGCTGAACCACCAAAAGACATTGATGTGGCTGAAGCCCTCTAAGGCTTGCAGTCCGGGAATGTACTCCGGCTCTAACTGAATAAATGTGCCGTTTTCATCATTTTTTACTTTGCCAATAGCTTTTAATTGATAGGTCATATTTTTCCTCCTTGCTTTTGTTGGTAAAACCAGTATAAGACCTCACATCATGTGAGATGCAATAGGGAAAAATAAAAAATGCCCTGCATTTTTAGCAGGACATTTCAAAGTCTATACAATCATGCATGTTCCAGCGGTATTTGAAGCTCAATCAAATATTTTTCAGGGTTATTCTCATTCCACGGACCTCTATGCACGATCTGACGCATCGGGTTAGACATTTTGTATTCGCTGTTTGTCTGCAACCATTCGGCAAAGGCAAGGTAGGCGCCTTTTATATTTGCAAAATCGCCATAGACCATTGTGCAAGCCATATACGGGACTGGTTCTGTCATGTGGAAACAAAATGGCTCTTTTGCCTTTCCCATTTTCTTTACCGGAGCGCACAGCTCAATATCAACATCCGTCTCTCGAAATTCTGTATCGTGATAAATGGAAAATGTATTGCCCGTTATTTCGATTTTTTGCGCTTCTGTAAAAGTAGAAAGTTCTTTCCATAAGTCGCCCTCAGAATAGTAATTCGGTACAATTCTCCGCAAGGATAGCACCTGATTCGCCGGGATTGACTTAACGGATATGTTATAGTGCAGTTCTCCTTTACCACCCTGCACTTCACTTTTTGTAAGTTCGATCTTCCGCAGTTTTTCTCGTTCAGCCTGTATTGTATTTTCTATCTCTATGCGCTTTTTGTCGAGCTGCGCAAGAAGTGATTGCTCGTCCATCGTCAGGGCAAGCGCAATTTCCGAAACATTCAGCCCACTATCCCGCAGATACAGAATTTTATTTAGACGCGGTATTTGCTTTACTGAATACAGTC
This sequence comes from Lachnospiraceae bacterium, assembly GCA_910575555.1. Classification (GTDB taxonomy): domain Bacteria; phylum Bacillota; class Clostridia; order Lachnospirales; family Lachnospiraceae; genus Petralouisia. The sequence goes on from CAJTFX010000016.1 coordinate 4,613, forward strand.
GGTGTCCTGTCCACTTGTCAACCTCTGCCGGTGTCAGAAGTCCTACCTCGTCATAGTAGCGAAGCATACGAATAGATACCTGCACCAGCTTTGAAAATTCTCCTATCCTAAACATCGTTTCACCACCTGCTCTAACTATTTTCATTTATTATAGGATAGCACACTTTTTAGTATAAAGCACAAAAATCAAAGCAGTAATATAAAAAATTACAAAATGCTGGACGACGGCTTTGAAAACAGAGCCGCCGCCAGCAAAATGTAATATGAGTGTGGGAAAGGAGCTGCCCAACAGCGTTTTTCTTTTTTGCCGCTGGACAGATATAATAGTTTATTAGCGATTACAGCAATAGACTTTAATTGCTTCACCAAAAAATTCCGCAACATTCCATGTGAGATACTCATGGGTGCCGCCCCAACGTTCGATAACTTCATTCCTAAATTTTTCTTGTAGAGCAGAAATTTCTGCATTTGAGAATGCTGTAAAAGAGTAATCACTTTTTCCTGCCAAAGTATCGTTGACTAAGCAAATAAGTTCCTCAATTTTCCTTTTTCTAAGATTGAGAAGTTCTAAATGTCTTTCTAACGCTTCTCGTTTATTATATACGGGCGCTGATAATAATGCCTTGATCTCTTTTAGAAAAAACCCCACTTCACGGTAAAATAGAATTTGTTGTAACTTCTCTAAATCATTTTCAGAATATAAACGATATTTTGTCTTATCTGCTTTGGTAGGTTCCAGCAGACCGATTTCATCATAGTAATGCAAAGCACGTATCGTAATGCCGGTCAGCTTTGCAACCTCGTGAATCATCATTTTTTTAGGATTCATCCCAAAATCCCTCCACTTCTTTCAGTATTTCATCAGCAGGAATCTTGGTAGCCTCAATGATAGACTTTCCTGTTTTTTCCAGATAGTATTTTATCATATGATAGCCACAAGCATATCCGGCACAATAGGGTAGACCAACAGGAAAATAATTTTGCATTTTTGCCATTTCATCACCATACAGATATGCTGTCAGGTTATCTAAGCCCTGTACATCAAGACCGCCCTTAATGATAGGCTTGATATATCCATTCAAAGTTTCCAAATCTGTCTTACTTACCCACGGCCCTACATTTTCCTCACCATATAGGTAAGTAGCAAAGTTTTCAGCAAGTCCCTCACTTATCATCATTTCAGCAAGAGTAATGTCATTGTGCCATTTAATAAACTGGAAACGGACATTATGATTTGTTTCATGTGCCAACGCTACAGGAAGTCTGCTCTTAGTGTGTTCAGATGGAACAAGCCATGTAAAAATGTAGCCGGGAATCCCTCCATCTCCACAGTAATTATCATTCATTATCATATAAGGGTTCTCTGGATCAGCCAGCAAAATGGTATAGAGATATTCTTTTATCGGCAACTCAATTTCTGCATCAGTAAAACACTTTAAGGAGCGCACGATAGACTTTTGACAGTTATCCCAAAATTGGTTATCGTCTAACAGTGTTATACTTTCGGACCATGTTTCATCAATTTTTTCCGGCAGAAGAAAGCCTAACATACCACTTGCCATAATAACATCATAGCCATTCGGTTGTGCAGCCTTCATTGGCACATTGTAGCAGGCCCATTTCTTTTCAAAAGGCTTCATCATTTCATAGCGATAAATATCATTCTTTTTAGAAACTGGCGCTTCCATGATTTTTCTGTAGATACCGTCAGAACGAACGGCCTGTACTTTTAAGTTACTCATATTTTGTACTTCCTTTCGATATTTTGTAACTTCATTCTACGGTATGACGGAACGTCAAAGTCAATAGTTTTTGAAATATTTCTTTTCTACATCCGTTTGCCAGTTTATCCGCATCTTTCGGAATTAACCGTACCCGGCTAAGGTGAACCACACCATCGATCCGGTTCTTTACACATAGTTTCTGCACCCGGTGCTTGTATTACTCCCATTTCTTTGCAGTTTCTTACATTGTCATTGCGTTCTTTTACAAACAAAAAGCGCCACTGAAAATATGTGGCGCTTTTTCAAATACATTATCTCTTTTTCTTGTGTAACTTTAAGTCAATATTTTTCGTTGCCGCTGCATCCTGCAGTAATCCGGCAACAAAAGCGCTTTTTATTACAATTCATATTTGCGAAAAAGAAACATACCTATAATCGTAGTAGCTATAAAAATGACAAAAGAACTAATTACAGTGGTGCTGATTACCTCCGGGGTCATAGAAGCGGTTGCAAGGGCTGACGACATACCATAAATTGAATGTTGAACGCACCATGCAATAATGTTTTCAGTAGCTTTTGAAACGCTCCCAATGTTTTGCAGAACAGTCACAATCGTTTCACTAAACAGGATATAGCACAAAGTTACAATAACCGAAGTTGTGTTGTTTTTAATCAGCATTGAAATAAAGCAGAGAACAGCTCCAAGAGCAATATAAATCAAACTTCCACAAAGTACGGTCGTGATATAGTCTCCTGCAAGCATGACACTTATTTGTCCCGAAAATAACAATGCACAAAGTTCAAAGACGAGAAAAGTTAGGGCTGATACTGTTGCGGATAAAATTGCTTTTGATAAATACATACCAAATCGGTTTTTACTGATAAGCCACTTGTGCTGCCAAGTATTCCATTGATACTCCTGTCCAATAAAAACAGAGATAAAGACAGCAACAATAATGCCAAGACCTTTTTGATATTGAACACCAAGGGCAATTACATCTTCGGGTGAAATAAAAGTTGTTAAGTTTCCAAAAATCGAGATACCAATACGAATATCTTGCCTATTAAGTATCATCAGCAAAAATGAAATCAGTCCTGCAAAGATAATTACGCCATAAAAAAGTATGCTTTTTTTGATACGATAGAAATCACCATTTATGATATTAAGCATTATGCTCTTGCCCTCCTTTTGTATATTGCATATAAAGATTCTCCAACGTTGTATTGCTTTGTTGAATGTCATGTGTGGATATTTCCTTTGCCATCACACCGTCGTGTAGAATGCCGAAACAAGTAGCCGTATGTTCCAGTTCACTTAGAATGTGGCTCGAAATTAAGATAGTCATACCAAATTCTTTGTTTAACTGGTGCAGCAAATCGCGTAAGTCAGCAATTCCGGTAGGGTCAAGACCATTTACAGGCTCGTCTAAAATCAAGAGATCAGGGCTTTCAAGCAAAGACATTCCCAGTTTTAAACGTTGTGTCATGCCTAACGAAAAGCCTTTTACTGGCTTATTTATATAATCTTCCAGTCCTACGACTTTAAGTATGTCTTTAATTTTTGTGTCAGTATGCAATCCTAATAAAGCAGATTGTTCTTTTAAATTTTCAAATGCGGTCATATTCAGAAAAAGTGCAGGAGAGTTTATGACTGCCGCTATTTTACATTTGCCCTCACCAACATTGGCAAGCGTAATATTCCCTCCGTAGTTTGGAATAAGCCCACATAGTATACGAAGCAGAGTAGTTTTTCCTGCACCATTTTTCCCAATCAATCCGTAAACCTCGCCTTGCTTAATATGAATGGAAACGTCATACAGGACTGTGGTGTTTCCATATTTTTTGTTAATGTGTTCACCAGTTAAAATGTTACAATTCAAGTTTCTGTCCTCCTAAAATAAACTTTTGATAATGTCAGCTCCCGCAATAAGTGTACCAATTGAGCTGCCTACATTTGCGAATATTACGATTGCTATAGCTTTTAAAAAGCGGTTTTTAAAAAAACGGGTAATGTGAAATATATCGTCCGGCATTCGGTTTATATCATCAACTGTCGGCTTCCTAAATGTAGCTTCGGTAAGACCGGCAAACCAACCACATGCCAAAAATGGATTGAGTGATGTTATTGGTGCGGAAATAAAAGCGGTTAAAATACTGAAAGGGTGTCCAAACATGGCTGCTGTAAAAATTCCAGCTAACACACTATTCCATAAAACCCATGATTTAAGCTGCTGTAATCCTGTTTGATAGTTGCTAATAAAACCGTAAGCGATTAAGAGAAAAATAGCGATTGGAATTATCCATGCAAACACCCGAAAAAAACGATTAGATGCCGGGACGGACGTTATACGTTCTATATCCTGTTGACACAATATTTCTCTTTGTATTCCTGAAACATGAGCCGCACCAACAACAGCAACAATTTTTTCCCCCGGTGCAGTTTTAATTTTATGAGCTAAATGTTGGTCACGCTCATTGATAAGTATTTCAGTGATTTTAGGAAATTCTTTCCCAATACTTGATATTGCTGCTTCTAAATTATCTTTTTCCATGAGCGTATTAAGGTCAACATCTTCACTGTCCGATTGATTTTCTGTAAGCAAACCAGAAAACAGTTTGCATTTTTCAAAAAGAGAGAGCTTGCGCCAAACCCTCAAAAATGTTGTCTGAATATTCCTATCTGCAAGGACTAATTCACAAGAGTGTTCTTTTGCGCTTTCAATTCCTTGTAGCATTTCTTGACCGGGAGTAGCGTTTAATTTTTTTGCAACCCGTTTTTGGTAACTGCTTAAAATAATGTTTGCAAACAGCAATCCTACTTTCTTTGACTTGATAACGTCAGCGATATTAGTGCTTTCCCATGCCTTTGGATTTTGGAGATTTTTATATCTCTCCGTATCTAACTCAATACAGACCGTATCAGGTAAAAGACTGTCAATCGTCTGCTTTACCAGTTCCGCACTTTCATGTAAAACATGAGCTGTCCCGATTAGGGTTATCTCTTTGTTTTTATAGTTGATTGTTGTAATATTATTTGTCATTCCAATTCTCCATTAAGCTATTTCGATACCAATAAAAAGGTAAATTATCAAGAGAACAACAATGACCGTTACAAGGGTAAAAAATGCTCCCTTTAAAACTGATTTAATCATTCCCTTTTTCCAACGCTTAGACAGTTTTTTTACTGCTTCGGCTTCTGCTAAGTTTTCAGTTCTGTTTGCGATAGGCAATTTGCTATCCATAGCCCTTAGTTCATCACGGCAGCTTTCACAATGTTCAAGGTGTTCTTCAACAGCTTTTGTGCTATCTACGCTGCATACACCGTCATGATATAGTGGAAGCAAATCTTTAATGATCTCACATGAAATATTCATTTTATTTCCTCCTGTAATTCTTTTTTTGCTCTATAAAAAACCAATCTTGCCCAACTGTCCGTCTTTCCAAATAGTTCCCCTATTTGAGAGAATGGCAATTCACCGAAAACTCTCAAAGTGAAAACCTCCTTATACGGTTCGTCAAGATTATGCAGTAAATAATGTAATCTTTTTGCTGTGTCACTATCAATGTATGATTTTTCTAAATCAAATGTAGTATCAGGGTATTCGGTATCAACCTCTGGGAAAAATCGCTTTTCTTTTTTACAATAAGAAAAGTAAGAGTTTTTTGCAATTTGGCAGAGCCACACATATAATTTGCAGTTGCCGTTAAATTTGTCTATGTGGCGCATTGCTTTAAAGAATGTTTCCTGCGTAATTTCTTCCGCAACTGTTTCGTTTTGAGATAACGACAAGATGTATCTATAAACTTCGGAAAAATATTCCGCGTATATTTTTTCAAAATCGGGCGTCTGCACTTTCTCACCTCCTGTTCATCTATAAGACTTCGCTATATCAAATCCGTTTCAAAAAATTTTATTTTTTCACCGCCTTCGCGGATAGTGTCGATTTTCTCCCGGTTGATGTAGGACAGCCCTGCAAGGGTATATTTTACGGCGGGCAGCATCCAAGGCTGTCCGCCGTATTTCTCAGATATTTCAAATACTTTATTCGATTTCCCGTAATCTCTCTACAATAGACTTCCTCTGAAGAAGATAAATTGCTGCCTTTGTTATAACCGCCGGCATAATAAGGACGATAACCGTATAGAAAAGTGCAAACCATACCGGATAATCCCAATGCAAATAGCTCATTCCTATACTGTTCAGGCCGCGAATCAGCATAACCCCTAAAAATCCACCTGCTAACAAGGTAATAATGATGTTCCAAACAGCAATCAATCCGGCCTCACATTGTACCATATGATCAAGCTGCCGCTTTGTCATACCAATAGACTGTAAAACAGACAATTCCTGCTTTCGGGTCATAATATTTGTCACCAGCGTATTGATAAGACTAATCAAGCTGAACATCATAATAAAAATGCTAATGCCAATAATTGAGGTTAAAAGTGTGTTATACATTCCTGCCTTGCTATTGATAGAATCCCTCAAAGTACGCATCTGCAGATCATCTGAGCTGGCAATTATGGTATTTAACTGCTGGGTGATTTCTGCTTCTTTGGAATCCCATTCTGTCGAGAGAAGTACCTCTGAATTGATATTATACCCCTTTGGCAGCATGGCACGAACAAGCTCATCCGGCATTAAAAACCATCCAGACACGCCGAGCGCGGTAAAACACTCTGGATCGCTGTATGCTTTTTCACTTGTAATCTCTCCACCAATAGAGAATGTATCTTCATGGTATTCTGTACCATCAAACCATTCAAACCTTATTGTATCGCCGGGCTGGAATTTCCAGCCATAAATTTCTTCCACCGCGTCATTCTTTAAAACAAAGATTTCTCTGTTTTCTACAATGTCTGAATAATTCTTATCCTCTGTTTCCATATACCGTGACAGATGTGTAAATTCTTCTTCTGTAAATGGAACAATAAAATCTTCGTCACGGCGGTCATTATATTCAAATGTGCAATATAATTTCTCAAACGATATGATTCCCTTTACTCCGCTTACTTGAGAAACTTCCCGTATAAAGGTATCGTTGAGTGGATTGTTGACTTGTACCCCTGCATACCCTTGTTCATTTACTTGTGCTGCATTTTCAGATAAATAAACCCTAACTTCTCCATGCTCCATGATTCCGTTTCGTGCATATGCTTCCTGATTAAAAGAGGTCATAAAGGTAGAGCCAACCATAAAGATTATGCCACTGATTGCCAGGGAAAAAGAAGTCATAAGAAACTTTTTTCTATTGCGGGAAGTGTTCATTTTTGCCATTGAAAAAGGCGTGAGCTTTCTGGTCTGACGTTTAGTGGTCTTGCAGCTTTGTAAAACTCCTTTTGCCTTGTACGCCTCAATAGGAGATACTTTACTCGCAATTTGGGCCGGTTTACTGATGGAATATAACACGGCAATATATTCCGCTAAAATAATCAAACCGCCCAAAATAAGAAAGTTTATCCATGACCATCCCTCGGCATTGAGAATCCATGCAAAAATTGAGCCAACGACTAACCCCAATGGTGCGCCCATGCCGAATAGTAAAGTTCCCTCCCGTTTTACAATCCTTTTAATCTGTTTGCCAGTGGTTCCGATTGTTCTCAACTGCCCAAAATACTGAATACGGTTAATGATGGAGATATAGAAAATACTGTATATCACTATCACACCGGCGAACAGCACTACAAACCCAATACAAAGGGCAATCAGCATATTTTTCGGATTAAAGGTCAAGGACTGGACAAAAGCACTGTTTTCGCCAATACTTGAGCGGTCAATGTTACAATCAGCTCCGATTGCATGAATGGTATCGAGAAATTCATCTGCTGTCATACTTGGGGCGTCGTATATCTGTGCTGCAGCCACAAATAAAGTGTCTTTCAATTGGCTTCCCATTTTTGCATACTGTTCGGAAAAATAGATCGGGTACACATCAGAAGTAGAGCCAGTATCTGTAAGACCAGAAAGCACAAAAGATTCTTGCGCCCCATCATAAAAAGAAAAGGAAACTGTGTCGCCAATTTTAAGATTTTCGCCAATCCGCACTAAGTAAGAAACATCAACAGCAACTTCATTCTCAGCCATAGGGTATTGTCCCTCTGCAATTTCAGCACCTTGAATTTTCCCCTCGGATTGTTCAATATACATCGGCCAGATCACATAGTTTTCTATTTCGGAACGCTTGCCGTATTTTGTCACCCTCATTTCTGAAATCCGATTATCTCGCCGGAGGGTATCACATTGCTGCTCTGTAATGTCATAAAAAAATACCTGTTGCAAATTTTCCAACTGACGAGTATTTGCAGTCTGCATAGAGGAAATATACAGAGCCAGTCCAGACATCAGTGCGATGGAAAGTGAGATCGTCAGGACAATCAAAATGTTTCTCATTTTCCCGGACTTCAGGCTATTTTTTGCCAGCTTTTTTGTAATGGCTCTGGTATCATTCTCAAAAGGCCATATCATAGTCTGTCACCTCCTTACTCCACGATCTTACCGTCCTCAATGCGGATAATCCGATCTGCGAGACGGGCTATATCGTTATTATGGGTAATCATTACGACGGTCTGCCGGAACTCTGCACTGGTACGCTTAATAAGCCCCAGCACCTCAGCGCTGGTCTTGCTGTCAAGGTTGCCGGTTGGCTCATCGGCCAGCACGATAGCCGGTTTGGTAATCAGGGCGCGGGCAATCGCCACGCGCTGCTGCTGGCCGCCCGAAAGATTGTTCGGCATATTTTTCAGTTTATCTTCCAGCCCCAGCAGGTGAACGATCTCGTTTAGAAACTTCTGATCTACGGTGTCCCCATCCAGCTCCACCGGCAGGACGATGTTCTCATACACATTCAGGATGGGAACAAGGTTATAATTCTGGAAGATAAAACCGATGTTGCGGCGGCGGAATATGGTAAGCTGTTCATCGTTCTTCTTTGCCAGTTCTTCGCCCCGGACAATCACGGTTCCACTGGTAGGAATGTCCAGCCCGCCCATCATGTGAAGCAGGGTAGATTTTCCGCTGCCAGAGGTTCCCACAACGGCCACAAATTCACCCTCGTTTACGGAAAAGTTCACACCGTCAAGGGCGCGGGTAATGTTTGGCTTCGTGCCGTAATATTTTTTCAGATCAATAGTTTGCAAAATGCACATATTCAAAACTCCTTTCAAGGCTTCCCGCCTGTTGATAAGGATATTGTAAAATCCAAATGTCCGCGAATTGTTACAGCGACCAAAAAATTTTATTGAAAATGAGGGTGAAATGTTACAGCGCTCGGACATTTCAAAAAATTTACGGCGGACAGCCGGGAATAACTGTCCGCCACGTTCTATTTTACAGGAAGCATGATGGAAAATTCTGAACCCATCCCCGGCTCCGAAACCACTTTGATATAGCCGCCCTGCCGCGTTACAATTTCGCGGGCCAGATACAGACCGATGCCCACACCCTGCTGGTCGTGTACTTCTTCCTCCCGGTAGAAACGCCGGAAGATGGCAGCCTGATTGCTTTCGGAAATGCCCTTGCCAGTATCAGCCACTTTGATCTCCACATACATTTCCCACTGTATCACCGACACAGAAATGTTCCCGCCCACCGGGGTGTATTTCACTGCATTGTCCAGCAGGTTAAAGAGGGCCTCGGCTGTCCACTTGCTGTCATGGGCAAGCGTCAGATCTTCCGTGCAGTCCACGGACACGGCGATTTCCTTTTTCTCCGCTTCATACACAATGCCGCTCATGGCCTGTGCCACGGTGTCAAAAAGACGGCACAGCTTACAGTCCAACTGAATCATGCCCGTTTCCAGCCGGGAGGTTTTCACAAGCGCCTGAAAGAGAAAGTCCAGCTTATCCGTCTGGCTGCGGATTCCCTGGATAAAGTCGGTGCGTTCCGCCTCAGTCATGGGCTTTTCCAATAGCGTGTCCGTCGCCATTTTCAGATTGCTTACCGGTGTTTTCACCTGATGTGAAATATCCGATACAAGGGTCTGTAACTCCTGCCGTTCCTCGTCTACCTGGCGGCGGTTCTCCTGCATGATCTGATAGAGTCTTGCCAGTCGGTGGTCAATTCTGGCAAGCTGGGTTTCGCTGTCCTCCGGGCGCTTTGGCGCTTCATTTCCGGCAATCATGTGGTCTAAGGTCTGGCACAGGTCAGCGGTAAACTGCGACAGCCGCTTTCCAAACGACTGCGTCAGTACGAAAATCCCCACAAGGGCGCACAGCAGCAGCGCCCCGCCAGTCAACAGCACCACCGTTTGCTTTGTTACAAGAAACAGGGCTATGGTAATCCCGGACATAGTGAGGACAAGCCCCGTTGCCACCCAGCCAAACAGCTGCTTTACCGAAAGGGTTTTTATCTTCATTTTGCCTCGCCTCCCGTCCATTGATAGCCCATGCCGTAAATGGTCTTAATGTAGGGCGTGCCGCCGTCCGATTCAATCTTGCTGCGAATCCGGCTGATAGAGGTAGTCAGGGTATGTTCATCCACAAACTTCTCCTCTACATCCCACAGCTTTTCCAATAGCTGCCCACGGGTCAACACCTGCTTCGGGTTTCTGCGAAACAGGTTTAACATTTTAAATTCCATCGGGGATAAGGTCAGGGGTCTACCGTTTAAAGAAGCCGCCTGTTCCGAAAAGTCTAAGAACAGCCGCCCATCGTCGTAAATATCCTTTGCTGGCTTGTGGTGTTCCAGCATGGAAAACATGGCTTTGATTTTCCGCTGCAAGGCCCCGATCACAAAGGGTTTGGTGATGTAGTCTACCGCACCCACTTCATAGCCCCGTATCTGGTCACTTTCTTGATCGTTGGCAGTCAGAAAAATCACAATGGTATCCGGGTACTGAGGCTTTATCAGCTTGCACAGCTCAAAGCCGTTCCCATCCGGCAGGTTGATGTCCAGCAGCACTAAGTCAAATTCCCGCTGGCGCAGGGCTTCGGCTGCGGTTCTGGCATTTAGGGCAGAAGTCACACCGTAGCCGTCTGCAGTCAGGTTATAGGCTAACATCTTATTCAAAAAACTGTCGTCCTCGACAATTAAAATTTGCTTCATATCATCACTTCCTATGCTTTTGCAGATAGTATAACAGGCAAATGTCCGCGAAATGTTACAGCGGACGTTTTTTCAAAAAAACGCATTTCATTTATTATAGGATAGCCCACTTTTAGTAAAAAGCACAAAAATTAAAGCAGTGGTATAAAAAATTACAAAATGCCGAGCGACGGCAAAAGAAACGCCGCCGTACAACAGCCATACTGACACGCCTGTTCTATCTTGCGGCGCCACTTCTTTTTGTTGGAGCGCAGTTTGTCCGCCATCTGCTGTAATGACAGTTTAACCGTCTAAGGTAAATTATGATAAATATCTTTTTAATAAGCGGGTCAGCTCTACCACATCAATCGGCTTTGCTATATGGGCATTCATACCACATTTCAAGCAATGCTGTATATCGTCAGAAAAAGCATCTGCGCTCATAGCTATGATTGGAATAGTTAAGGCATCGGGATGGTCCAGGCCCCGAATTGATTTTGTGGCCTCATATCCTGTCATATGCGGCATTCGTATGTCCATAAGAATGGCATCGTAATAACCCTCTGGTGAACTTTGGAACTTGTCCAGACATATCTGGCCATCCTCTGCCCAATCCAGCTCTACGCCTAAATCTGATAACAATTCTCTTGCCACTTCCCAGTTAAGCTCATTATCCTCGGCAAGCAGGATACGCCGTCCGGATAGATCAATATTTTGATTCAATGTCTGATCATGTTCTGTTTCTATGTCCATATACTGACGCAGAGCATGATACAACGTAGATTTAAAAAGTGGCTTGGAAATAAAACCACTAATCCCCGCTTCACGGGCCTCCGCCTCAAATTCACTCCAGTCGTATGCGGAAATCAGCAGAATCGGTACTTCATCACCTAAATTACGTCGAATTTCTCTTGCTACCTGAATCCCATTCATGTCTGGCAGTTTCCAATCTAATAGAATGATTTGATAATCATCTCTCTTTTTGTGGTGTTGAATTACCAGTTCTATCGCCTTTTCTCCGCTTAAAGTCCATTCAGCTTTTATTCCGATAGATTTTAATGCGTCCGTGGCTGTCTCACATAATAATTCGTCATCATCAACCACCAGCATATTCCATGAAGGAAGTACCATATCCATTTCCACGGCAACCGCTTTTTCAAAATCAAACGTGAGAAGAAATTCGGTACCTTTATCAGGCTCGCTTTTTATATCAATGGTTCCTTCCATTGCATCCACAATGTACTTAGTAATCGCCATTCCCAAACCGGCACCCTCAGTTTTATGTATCCTGGCTCCATCCGCACGGCTATAGGATTCATATATTTTTTTCAGGAAATCTGGCGACATACCAATTCCGTTATCCTTAACCTTGATATGAATTCGGACGTAATTTTCACCTTTCGGAGATTCTTCTTCAGAAAGGGATAATTGTATCGAACCGCCCTCCGGTGTATACTTCGTTGCATTTGATAAGAGATTTAATAAAACCTGATTCAAGCGGACACCGTCGCACCACACATTTTCTGTTGAGATATTTTCAACATGTATATCAAACGTTTGCTTTTTTGACTTAACCTGTGGCTGCATAATGTTTACAATTCCTTCAACAACTTCCTTTAATGAAATTTGCTCTGTTGTTAACGTTAATTTGCCACTTTCTATTTTTGACATATCCAAAACATCATTGATCAGTCCTAAAAGGTGTTTACTTGATAATGTTATTTTTCTAAGGCAGTTCTGTACCTGTTTCCTGTCATCTATATGGGCTGTGGCAATCGCGGTCATGCCTACGATCGCATTCATGGGTGTACGGATATCATGGCTCATATTTGCTAAAAATTCACTTTTGGCTTTGTTCGCTTCAAGAGCAGCCTGCCGGGCCTTCTCCAATTCATGCACCTGAGAACGGGTTATGGAGAAATACCGAAGAAAAATCAATGTCAGAATGACCAAAATAGCGGCACAGGACAATAATGTCATGAACATACGCTGGCTGCTCAGATTATTTATGGCATCGTCCAATATACTATAAGGCATTACCGACACTAAATACCACTCAGAATAGGGTAATGAGATACCATATATTTGCCGTTCCTCACCATTTACTTCAAATGTTGTAGCATATTCTTCGTGATTTCTTAGTGCATCACCAAATTCTTTAATAGAATTATCTACAGATAATTCATCTGCTTTAGAATCAAGCTGCCTTTGTAGTTGTACAAAAAAATTCCACAACTCAGTGTTGGGGTTTTGTATTACAAAACTACCGTCTGACCTGATAACATGATAATACATCAGCTGCCCGTCATCCTCTAAGGAAAGGAAATCAGTAATATATTCCAGAGGAACGGCTGCAATCAGACCCGTGCTCCTATCTCCATTGTGCATCGGGTAAGCAGCATCAACGCCAAACAATACCACTTCATTACCATCAGCATCAACCCCCACAGCGACTCGTTGATCCCCTTGTAATAATGCTTCTACAAAAGGTTCTGGATTAAGTGGCTGTATGGATTGTCCATAAAGCGTCTGAAAATCACCCTGGGCAGAGCAAAGCGCTAAATAGTCAAATCCCCTGACCTGCGCCCTGAAAATAAGTTCCTCATATAGACTTTCCCTATCTTTGTTATCTGTTGAGACAACAGAAACAACGCCGCTGACCTGATCAAAACGCAATTTAATCACAGTTTCAAAATGTCTGGACATCTGTTCATTCATTCCGGACATATAAATACTCCCAATTTCATAAACAGTATTTTTACTTTTTCGGCTCATATAGACTCCGAGCAGACTGAAAATAATAATACTAAAGATCAAAAGCCCAATGAAACTGCATATTAGAAAACGTGTTGTAGAATTCTTTTTTTTACTGTTTTCCATTGATGTTATTCCTCCCTGGAACTTTTAAACTCGTTAATAGCATTGATTGTTTCATAGTAATCCATTGATAATCTCGGCATCATATCGCTTGCTGTATTCCAGTCGTTTTCTTTTAATGCTTTTGTTACCAAATTACTGCTCTCAAACAATCTGGTAAAAGAAAGATTTTGACAAATTCCTTTGAGTGTATGAACGGCTCTTAGAGCCTCTTCATAATCCTTATTTCCCATAGACGTTTCAAACAAGTGAAAGCTTTTATCGTCTAAGAACTTGTAAACAAATTTCTGTACGATTTGTTCACGCCGCAGTCTGCCCAATACCTCATCAAAATCGCCGCCAAATTTTATGTAACAATCTTTTAGATTCATAATCACAATTCCTCCTTTTTAAATGCTGTTTGTGCTGCCCTCTTCCTCGTTTAGAAAACATATGGTTACCTGATTTTTTACTTTTTTTGACTGATACATCATATTGTCTGCTGCTTTGAAAAGTTCTTTTGTGTGTCCTGTTCCATATGCTCCGCCTATGCTTACAGACATATGTAGTTCGGGATGTTCATCAATTATCAGCCGATCAACAGTATGCCTGATCCTCTTCAGTTTTTTCTCAAATATATCTGCAGGTATACTGAAAAAGATAATTACAAATTCATCGCCGCCATAACGGATAACAGCATCTGTTTTTCGTACACAGGATAAAACGCTTTGTGCAATGCCCTGTAATACGATATCGCCAACATCGTGGCCATAATTGTCATTGATATGCTTAAAATCATCTACATCGATTACCACCATCGCCTGAATATTATCTGTGCCTTGAAAATGCTCGTCATAATAACGGCGATTGTATACACTGGTTAAAGAATCAATATATAATAATTGCAGATGTCTCTGTTTACGGGACAAAAAAGTGTATTTTTCATAGGAGAACAGCCTGTCGAAGTCTATTTTATTTCTTATATCCTGAATATTTTTAGTCTCTTGTTCCGGGGAGGCATCCATCAGCTTATTTTCAAGTGTATCTGCAATTTCTTGCAGACACAGTAAAAGAGAGGGATTAAATGCACCGCATTGTCCTTCTAAAATCATTTTCAAAGCTTCTTCATGTGAATAAGCTTTCTTATAGCATCGCTCACTGGTCAAAGCGTCGTATACATCGGCCAGGGCAACCACCTGGGCAGCTATAGGGATCTCCTCCCCTTTTAGTCCATCCGGATAACCATTGCCATCATATCTTTCATGATGCCATCGACAGATCTCAGTAGCCACTTTGACAAGCGGAGCCTCTTGCTGCTCAATGGGCAGGTCTAACAGCATGTTGGCACCGACCATGGAATGAGTTTTTATTATTTCAAATTCCTCTACCGTAAGCCGGCCGGGTTTATTTAATATTACATCTGAAATTGAGATTTTCCCAATATCGTGCAGCGCTGAAGCAGTGCTGATTAAAGAAATATCTGCTTTAGACAAAGGATATTGATCTGTAAGCTGAACCAACTGCTTCAGCAAATATTTTGTAATTGTATTAACATGCAGTATATGTAAGCCGCTCTCTCCATTACGGAATTCCACAATATGAGACAAAATTGAGATCATCAGCTTATTATTCTTTTCCTGCTCATGAAATTGTTCTGCAATAATTTTTTCAAGATGCTGCTGTCTTGCATATAAAAACATCGTATTAGAAATCCGACGATGGACGATGGTTGAATCAAAAGGCCGGCTGATATAGTCAAAGGCCCCCAAGTCATAAGCTCGCTTTATATTAGCGGGAGAATCATCGGCAGAAATCATAATAACAGCAAAGGTGTCATTCCAGTGGTGTTTGTTTATGTAGGCTAATACTTCAAATCCATCCATTTCAGGCATCATAATGTCCAGAAGCAGAAGGGAAAAATCTGTTCTTTGCTTTGAAAGAAGAGAAATTGCTTCTATACCATTCTCAACCTCAATTACATCATATTGCTCTTCCAGAATATCCACTAAAAGAGCGCGATTCATTTCTGAATCGTCCACAATTAAAATTTTTTGTTTTACCATGATTCATAAACTCTTTCCAAATAATTTTGCATTTTTATTATAAAAGTCATACTTACATACTAGCAATATCCATATTGGTAGGTGTGCAAATAGGTTTGCGTTTTTAATGCTGACAAAATGGGTGCATTATGTTATAAAGGAAGTAAAAAAAGCTCCATCCGATATATATCATATCAAAATGAAGCGAATTTTCCTTTGCGGATTTATATGATTTTTAACCCAATTTCTTAGGATTTTCCTGCGAGCGGTTTTACTTATAAGTCACCTCCACAAAGTTGCCCCAATAGTATTACTATAGATCATGCGTATTTTATTTTCTTGCATAATTTTGCTATCTTCCCCGAGACTTATTGGGGAATACGATTTCATCTTTATAATATTGTAATATGAGTGTGGGAAAGGAGCTGCCCAACAGCGTTTTTCTTTTCTGCTATGACGGTATACGCTTTCTGAGATTGATGAGACAAAAAACATCATCCATAATTTCTCTATTCCGTACATCCAGCATCAGCCATTTCTGTCCATTTCCAGTTTTTGTGTTTTTGAATACTGTCTGCACATAGTCGGAACATTGTGGCATAAGAAACTCTGCCTCCGTAAGTTCACGACTTCCTACAACCACGAGAGCGATAAAATAGCCTTGCATCGGATAGAGCGTACAAAGAGACTTTCCACCTTTTTTATACTTAATATTCCAGCCTGCCTGCATGGAACAGCGGCTGTGTTCCATGCAGGGCTTGATCTGGTAGGCAAATTGGATGCGCTCATTGAAGTCCGCCCATAACGGGCTGCCTATATATTCTGTGACCTGCTCCCACGTAGGCGGCGTTACATTTGAATAGAGCAAATTCCAATCCATCATAAATTCCTCCTTAGCTTTTATTTTTCAGCGGCAGGGGCTTAACCCAAATTTCCATGTAGGCCATGTCCTCCGCATCTCTGTAATACTTCTCTGCAGAGAAGGGCTCTGTGGTCAGGCTGTGGTGCTGCAACCATGTACCAAAAAGGTACTTGCTGGCCTGATCCAAAGCTACCGTCACCAAATCCTCAAAATTTTCTGCTTCGACTCTGCAAACGATGTATTCTCCTGCCGAGAGTTCTCTCTTAACAAAACCATCTTGCAGCCGATCCGGAACATTTTGCACAAGGCCGCCTGCAAAATAAGTAAAAAGGTTTTGCGCAGTACTTTCCGTATGGGACATTCCCATTTCTACAGTAGTATTTAGATTGGCTACGATTGAAGCCTTCTCCATGTGGTAGCGCTTCCAAAGCTGTCCTGGCACATCTATACCTGTGCTTTCACTAACCGGTATTTGTTTAGAAGTGTGAACTTCCGTTTCCAATCCGAAATCAAAATCCCCTCAATATTTATCATAGTGTTTTAACCAGTCATAGAAAAACTTCCTGGGTCAAATCTTCTGCAAGTTCTATGCTTCCGACCTTGCGAAATAAATACGAAAAAATATTGTCATAGTATCGGTCAATAAGCTTTTCTAACGCTTCTGTATCGCCCTGTGCAAATCCTGTGATATAACTTTCCCCCTCTTTTTATGGCATAGATACATACTAATCAATCACAAACATTAAAGAAAATTTCATATTCATCATTAGTATTATCCTTTCCATATAATTTTATAGAAGAAGTCATATCATCAAGATTAATACCAGCAGGTAAATATAACTCACTTCCAACTTCCAAACAGTTTGAAGCGTTATTGTTTTTACTGGTTCTGTTATTGCAAGTAAAGTTTCTACTGTTCCAATGGAGGTGTAACCATCCGGGAGAATATCACTGCTATTTCCAGTTGAAATAAAAAGATGATCGCTTACATAAACACGATCTGAATATACCTTAACTTCTGGTGTGTCGTCCTCAAAGGCAACTAAACTGAACAATAGTGTGGAAACAACTATCAGAGCAAGCGCGCTTTTTTTGCAAAAAATTTCATTGTATTGCCTTCTGTTATTTTAGTGTCCTACTTATATTAACGCAATTTTTCAAAAAAGGACTTAGAATATCAGAAAATTTTTTTGAAAGTAGTTATAGTGCGTAAAACACGAAACGGCAAGCAGAGCAAGTTTGGACATACTTGCTCTTTTTGCGTGGCCGGAGCCCGCAAAAATGCTTGTTGGGGAACTCCCCACGCCGGGGGACGGGGACTCGTCAAGGGCCGCCTTGTTAACTTTGGCCGGACGGTTCTTGCGAGGTGTGCAAGCCATATCCGAAACTGGCTCGGTCATACGGAACTGAAATGGTTCCACGCTTTTTCCCACTTTCTTTACTGGGGTACATAGATCAATGTAAAGGGGTGAAACGATATGGCAAAAGAAATAGAATATCCCGGCTTTGAAACGCTTGGAGCAGCATCAAAGAAGCGCGTAATGCATTGGGATTGTCCCGTAGGGCATTGGCTGAACAAATCAGTATTGATCCCCGGTATCTTGCAAATATTGAAAACAGTGGCGATCTTCCCATTGTTCCGGTACTTTATGAGCTGGCGAGCAAATAACTCCAGAGGATCGGCCACAAATTAAAGCTGTGTCCCGAACCGTATTTGCCGATTATCGAGGGAGCCATTGACAGGGAAATCAGAATCAAGGAAGCGGGGGACGAATAAACATCCTCCGCTTCCTTTGTAAACAGTTTTTTATCCCTGTACTTTTTCAAACTGTTTCATTAACATTTGTGTTGCGTAATAATAGCTGTCCATCGTTTCATATTTTCTATATTCGTACTCCAATGCAACCAAAAGCATTAAATATATATCATACCATAAGGCCCTGCGTTCCTGATTATTAGTTAGTCTTTTAATCCCATAGCCTTTTTGAAAGCAGGTATTATCAGCGTAAGTACGAAACCCCACTTCCATGAGAGGATCACCCCAAATGCTCCGTTCCCAATCTATGATTCCTGTTACTTTTCCAGAATGAATAAAGATATTTCCGTCCCAACAATCCCAATGTACCAACTTTGGCTCTGACACTTCTTCAAAAATAGATTTATCTCGATCAAGACAAAGCCACATCTGGTCGATTGGTATTTTTAAATCTACATTTCCGTGCTGTGCATCATTTACCCCCGCCTCCATCATCTTACGAAAAATAGGATACCATTCCTTTCCCTGAAATTCAGGCTGTCCGGGATACCCAAACACAGGACAGAGTATATCGTTTATTCTTTTGTTTATTTCTCCTGTTTCAACATGTATACGGTTTATCTGTTCTGATGATAAGCTGTCTTTTATAGTATTAAGGCTTTTTCCCTCTAGCTTTTCCATGAAGAAATACGGTGAATTGCAAATGGTACAACTGTCATCGTACCCCATCATTTTAGGTACAGGTATTTCACCATGCCGGATAGCCAATTTCATAGCTTCCACTTCGCTGGACATGATATTTTTTTCATAAGTCATAACACGCATTTCTTTTAATGGGGCTATTTTCAATATCACTTGTTCCTCATTACTCAAATGAATTTCATAGGCAATATTAAAATAACCCTCTGTCAATTCCCGATAGTTTTTCATTTTAAGCGGTGAGAAATATTTTTCCACCATCTTCGATATAGTTTCTCTGTTCTGTTTGTTCTTTGTCAAGCTCTCCATCTTACCGTTCCTTTCTTACGATTTTATAGTTATATACGGCCAATCCTGCAATCAGCCATTCCGTTAAAACCAGTATCCACCATATAATGTCAAGGTTGTCTAGCCGCCATGCTATCAGTAAAAGCGGTAAGCGAATGGCAAAAATACTTTCCAATGACAAAAACAAGACCCTTTTTCCATATCCCAATGCTAGAAAATAAGCCTGAATTACAGGCATTATGCCTCCAATTACCAAAGAGAAGCATATGATCTGTAATGCCGTTTTCCCTATACTGGTAATTTCAGAATCTACAGAAAATAATTTTACAATGCCACCCGCTCCACAATATACGCATACTGCAATAACGCCTCCATATACAGCTCCACCTAATATTGCATAGGCCACAGTCCTTTTTACTCTTTTTCTCTGTTGACGTCCCCAATCAAAACCAAGCATAGGTTGAATCCCCTGCATAATGCCAGAGAACGGCGTAGAAAGAAAGGATTGTATTCTTGATATAACTGCATAGGTGCTGATTGCCTGTGTGCCTCCTACTTGTCCTAATATCTGGTTTCCAACCATACCAGTCAAACTGTTTCCGAGGCTATTGAGAAAAGCAGGCAACCCAATATATAATATTTCTTTACATGCCTGCCTGTTCCACCTAATATCGCCCAATGCTACCCGGCATGGAGTATTTTTCCGAATAAAAAAGTAATAAATACTGTTTACAGCAGAAAAAAGCTGTGCAATTAAAGTTGCTACTGCGGCACCGGAAATCCCCATATGAAAACCATATATAAACAGCGGGTCTAAGAGCAGGTTAATCATTACGGGACAGCACCATTGTAACGTAGAATAGAAAATATCCCCTTCTGCCCGCATAATACCAGAGAACCCTGTGCTAATGATAGTACCTATCAACATGATCCGCCCATATTCTACTGCATATGGATAAATTTCAGAGGTACTGCCTAATAATTCCAATAACGGTTCTAAAAAAGCAAGTCCTGTGATCGTAATTGTCAAGGAACACAGAACCCAAAGCCACATCATGCAGCCTACTACTTTTTTTCCACCAGCCGGATTTCTCTCGCCCAGCCTGCGGGATATGATGGAGGCTCCCCCCGTTCCCAAAGTGGAACTAACGCCATTCACTAAGAGTAAAACCGGCGAAAAAATCCCAATAGCGCCGCTTGCCACACTTCCTATTCCCTTTGATACATAAAACGTATCTGTAATGGTATAGATATTATAAATCATAATGGAAAGCGTTGTCTGTGTGCATAGTTCCAGCATGAGTTTTCCAATAGAATCTTGTTCCAGCCTATTTTTAACTTGTTCCTCTGCCATAATACAAAATCCTCACTGTAAAAGTATTGGAAAGTGATTTTTCATCAGGTTACTCATACATTTTACATATAAGGGAATTGATATTCTATTCATTGATTTGTGGAATTTTCTATACTCATTTTACCGTAGCTTTTCCGGTATTCAGCAGGTGAACACCCAAATTTTTCTTTTATCCCCTGATAAATGGGGACAGCATTTTGATAGCCTACTGCTTGTGCAATTTTTTCCACCGAATAATCAGAGCTGCTTAAAAGGACAGCAGCCTTTTCCAGCCTGCTTTCTCTGACTAATTCTTGAAAATTCATCTTGCAATTTTCTTTAATAACTCGGCTTAAATAACTTTGATTGAAAGAAAAAACATGGGCTAATTCTTCCAATGTAATATGTTCACTGTGATTGTAAATATATTGAATAATCTCTCCGGCTTGCAAAGAGCTATGGGATAAGCGATACCTGCAACACTTGTATTTTTTCTGTTCTCTTTCAAGAAAGATCATAAGAAGCTGCAGGTAACTTTTTATTGCAGCCTCAAAGTAGCGTTGTTTCAAGTAGTATTCTGTCATTATCCCTTCTATGAGACGCCGCTCATCACCCACACAACAATATTGTAAATAGTTATAATATTCTCTCTGCGGAGACTTTGCACTTACGAAAAAATCAAACAAGGCACTTTTATGGTTTATATCCTGGATAAATTCATAGGAAATCCATTCCATAGGGATAATCATTTTAATCAAAACAGACTGTTCATCTTCCTGCTGTAAGGCATGAATAACATTCTGGTTTAACATAAATAAATCACCCTCCTGCAATACTATACAGGTTTCAAGATTTTCTATAAATTGCTTGCAGTGTCCCTTATATATATAAAGAATTTCCACAAAATCGTGTTTATGGAAATATACGGGCGTTCTTTTAATATGTATTTTCGCCGAAAATTGATCTTGTACCCTTGTTAGAATCTGCTTATCTGTTTTCGTTTGAAAAGTGTCTGGAAATTGATAGGTGTCATTTTTAAGTGACTTCCGTAACTGATCATCTATTTTATATTCGTCCACCATAACTACACTTAATTCACGGTCTAGTCGTTCCGTTTCCAACTTTTTTGATAAAGCTAATATGTCATTAAAATTTATTATGCTTTCCATATTGTATAATCCCTTTAATAAAGGCATAGGTTAAGGTCTGCCTATTATTTGGTAGGTATTTATTAACAGCCGAAGGCCATACATTTGATTGCCAATCGTAGCATAGTGAACTAAAAAATGCAAGATGAGTACATATCATATCGCTCTTTAGCGTTGCTCTGAACTATCTTCACCGCTTATTAAGAGAGCATTGACAGTGTAACCAAAATTAAGGAATAGGGAACGTGAGTGTGGAAACAACTATCAGAGCAAGTGCGCTTTTGTTGGGGAACATCTGTTTGATAAAATTCGCCCAGATACATCAGCATAGCATCCGAACAGGGATAGAAGTTTTCAGATATATCTCCTGCCACTCTGCAACAATGGATTGAATGGCAGGTAAAGCAGGTGTTTCTGCCTTATATTCCGCCAGTCGTTCAAAGACATTTTGGGAATATATTAAAAAATCATTCCACTTCCGATTTCTCTCTTTTTCGACTCTGGCTGAAAAAAAGAAGAAAACTCTTGATACTCATGGGTGCTGCCCCAACGTTCGATAACTTCATTCCTATATTTTTCTTGTAGAGCAGAAATTTCTGCATTTGAAAATGCTGTCAAATAGTAATCACTCTTTCCGGCCAAAGTTACCCAATCTTATTGATAATGGGCAGTACATTTCTTCAAACGATGGTTTACGGAAAGGACACCCATTGTTTTAACATTCGCAGGGGATGCCGGAGGAATAAACATCGCTTCAACAATGTTTGGATTATCCACATTTCCAAGATTAGTGACACTGTAGCCATTGCGTTTTTTATACCCAAGGATTGCTGACCCAATAAATTTTCCCGCGCTGCTGTTAAATCTGCCTATAGCTGAAATTGCGGCAGCATCAATCAGTTCCGGCTCCATATAGAGGTAACAGGCAAGGATCATCATCAATTTTCCTGGATTACTTATATTCTTTTTGAGCCTTTCCGAAACTGACCTCGCTATGTTCCAAATATCTTCGGATTTATTGGAAACCTCTATTGCAGTTGCAGAGGCATAATTACCCAACGCACCTACCTTATAGCGAGAGAGATGTCTGCGTATATCTACTGCGGCCACGACCCGGTTCGTTTTCTCTTTACGCATCATCTCGGCAACAAGGTAGTCATTCAATGATACTCCGTGTTCATGGCATTTTCTTAAAACTTCTTCGGTCTTCCTTGGCTCCCATACCTCCTCCAGATAGGAAACCGGATTGTCGGCAATAAACTCCGTTTCAAATTTTCTGTAATCCTCATAACTGACGGTATGCCCTTCATGTTTCCATTTGCGGTTTGCATAGCCAATAATCAGCTTATTTACTGACGAAAGCTGGCTACCTTTTGGAAGTTCATCAATAGACAAAATAGGGCTTTCTTCGGCAAGCGTAGGCGTTTTCCCGGACAGATAGCAGTTGGCAAATTCGCATACCAAGTTCAATATGCTGCGTCCATCTCCCAAAAGGTGATGCGCGATAAATATAACTTCAAATGATTCTCTATCTGGGTAAACTATGAGCTTCAAAAGGCACTTCTTAAAAGCGTCCCAGCCATATCTTGTCATATCGCTATAATCATCTTGCCACCGGGAAGCATTGTCTTTCTCAAAAACTGGGATTTTTATTTCCTGATGCTGGCAATAATACAGCTTTCCGCTTTTAGCTTCTCGGGCAACATTGCTTTTCAAAAATGGATGTGCCGACGCAAGCGCCCGAAGTGCATCGTGAAATTTCCCCTCGTCGTATCCTGCGTCGATTTTTGCCTTGATGCCAAAGTGCATATTAGGACACATGAGATGAGCCCTTTCAGTCAGTATATATTGTTTCATAGAGGATGCCTCCCTTCGCTTTCAAATATATCGTGCGGAATTTGCAATGTTCTGCATATGAGTTCCATGGTTTCCTGCGCCTTAAGTTCGAGGGACAATGTAGAGAATACTCTATCATGCACTAAACCGCTAATTCCTTTCAGAAGAAAAGAGGCAAGATATTCTTTGCCGTAGCAGTCATCCTTGCCCGCCGCTTGCAGAAATTCATGTATCATTACCTGGAAAGCAGGTAGCATTGCTTCTAAAGTCTGTTCATGTAGTGCATACAATATTGACCAATGAATTGAGCCATTTGCTAATTGAGTTAGTTCTGCCATACTGTTGGTGTAACAATCATATAGCTGTTCCAGTCTTGATCGAGGGGTGATGTGGTTTGCGGATTTATTCATTATGGCCGAAAATCTTTCTCCGCTTTTCTTAAAAAAGAGTTCGACGGCTTTATCAAATACTTCTTGCTTGGAATTGAAGTAGTGATAAAACATACCGACTTCCCCGTTGACCCGTTCTAAAATCATTCGGATAGAAGTAGCCTCATATCCGTTTTTTAAGAATAATTCTAACGCAGCATTTAGGATTTCATCGCGCTTTCCACCCTCTAAAACAGCTTTTCTCGACATATCAATTCACCTCTCCGCAATAAACAGAATATTGTTCTGTTTATTATTATAATAACTTCTGCCATACTTGTCAACAAAATTTCAAATCCATCTCAATTATTTGGGTGTGTTTCAGTCAATCTGTACCGTTTGTGAAATTAAACAGTCTATTACATGAAAAGAAACATCGTTCAAATACTATCACCTGAAATGTAGAATTACCTTGGGTGATGACATGAAGTTTGAACGCGATGAACGCAAGTTTGATTTTCACGATATAGGGCTGGGGATCAAGCGCAAAAGAGAAGCCAAGGGGATAACACAGGAGCAACTGGCTTATATCATATTTCGGGCGCGTTTGGCGCTACTTTGTCAACAGACCCAAGTTGGCCCGAGACTGTATACCTTTCATAAGCCATTTCATTTTTGGAACTTCTGTAAAGTCATCACAGACGATTTTTCAAAAATTTTTCCATCGTCTGCAATGCCCGCTCGATGGAATAGCACACGGCCATTTTGCTGACACCTTCCACCCTGGCAATGTCCGTCTGGGTCATGCCAAGAATGAAGTGAGCGTAAACTCGCTTTGCCTGTTTGTCTGGCAGACTGGCGATTGCTGCAAGGAGCTCCTGCATGGTAACTTTGCGCTCGTAGAGCTCGTCAGGAGACACAGACACGAATCTGAAAAATCAAAGCCGCCGAAAGGTGGTATAGGCATGTTAATAGGTCTTCTTTACGACGGCTTTTTTTCTTTTGCCGTCGTAGAGCAGCTTTTCAACTATTAAGCAACTTGATGCTTACAATAAGTCCGAACCGTCAAAAACAGAAATATGGTAATCTCAATCACTGCTGAAATCAATATTACATAAGGCGTCCAAAAACTCATTCCTCCAATATGCAGGTAGTTAAAATTTGCAAGCTGGTAGAGAAAGTTATTCTGCAACCCAATTCCTGCCGATGGCAAAATACAAGAAATCCATGATGCGCCCAATGCAGTATAGGCAAATATTGGCAGAAGAACAATAACAAGTGAAACCAATAACGCAGTCAAAGAATCTTTACATTTTGCGGACAGAAATAGTGTACAGCTAATGCTTGCTAACATAGAAAGTAATCCCACCAATGTCAAAACTATTTCTAACTGTCCCAAATTGATATTGGATAGATTTATGACAGAGAAAAGCATTTGAAACGAAGTTTTTAAGCACTCTGTTCCGAAAGCCATGTTCAAAATCAGTAAATGAATCGTTATTCCAAAAATAAAGGTTAAAACGAAAATTGTACTTGATGCAGAAATCTTTGTAATTGCTAACCGAGTACGCCCGTGTTTTGTTGCACGCAGGATACTGTCGGCTCCCGTTTGATATTCATTTGAAAAAATCGGAGCGGCAATCGCAACGCACAGGATGGAAAGGATTTTGGGTGTGTAGTATGTGCTATTTTCTGCATGCGAGAATATTAAGAAATTCCTAATTTACATTATACCCAGTGTTTGACGAAATAAAATACTACTAAAACATAAAATTATTTTCGTTCTCATAACTTAACCCGAAATGTAGAATAATATATGGGTGATATGAGAATGTACCAAGTTTTTTTTGTTTTTGCAGGCTTTTCCGGGTTGCCGCTAAATGGTTATACCGAAAGTCTGATTATCCCGAATATATCATAGAAAGCCAGCAACAGAGGCATTTGGGGAAGAAATGTTCGGGATAATTTTTCCTTGCAGCACAAGCTGTAAAGTCTCCTAATGTTCCTTCACCACCTACCGTATCTAATAAAGGCCACAGGGCAAGCAGAGACTTACCTTGTGGCCTTTGTTACGGCACTTCAAATTTATAACCAACGCTGATAACGCTTTTGATGTAGTCCGGGGAATCCGGCGTGATTTTCAGGTGGCTGTGCCACGCTTTCTGTTTCATAATAATCGGTTTTCATACCGTATAAATAATAATCGCAAAGCAAACTAGCCATAGGGATACCCTCCACCAATCAATAAATACACACAGACAGGCCGCCGCTAAATTGTAGGGTTTATCATCAAAAAACCGCATAACTACGCCGTTTCTGGCGCAAAAGATTTCAAAAGGTGTTGCGTTCGGGCAGCACCTTTTGTTTTGTAAATTCAAGGACAAAGGAGGCGAGAACATGGCCGAGCCGGGTGCATTGGATTACTTCTATGGAGCCGAGGCAGAGCAATACACCTTTTATCGGATTCCAAAGGTTTTGTTTACCGACCCCGGCTTCCGGCGAATGACAGCAGACGCAAAAATCCTGTACGGCCTGATGTTAGACCGTATGGGGCTGTCCATACGCAACGGCTGGTTGGACGAACAAAACCGGGTATTCATCTACTTTACCCTGGAGGAAGCGATGGACGCGATGTGCTGCGGCCATAACAAGGCGGTGGCACTCTTTACCGAACTGGATAAGGTGGGCCTGATTGAGCGCAGGAAGCAGGGCCAGGGCCGACCCACTAAAATCTATGTCAAGAACTTCACTCGGAAAGAGGAAGTCAAGACTTCCGAAAAACGGAAGTCTGCACTTCCCGAAAGCGGAACTCTTGACTTCCGAAAATCGGACACAATCAATACTGATAAGAATAAGACTGATTTGAGTGATACTGATCCATCTAACTATCCGGCGGCAAGGCCCCCGGAAGATAGACCGCCTACGGCGGCTGATACGATGGATACGATGCGGGCCTATCGGGAGATTTTGAAAGAGAATATCGAGTATGACCATCTTTGCCAGAAACTCGGCTATGACAGGGACATACTGGATGAAATTCTGGAAATCCTGGTAGACACGGTATGCAGCACTCGAAAAATGATACGCATTGGGGGCGAGGACTTCCCAAAGGAGGTTGTAAGAAGCCGGTTGCTCAAGCTGGACTCGGAACATATCGAGTATGTGATAAGCAGCTTGCGGGAGAACACGACAAAGGTTCGGAATATCCGCGCATACCTCCTGACCTCGCTTTACAATGCGCCTACCACCATAAGCAGTTACTTTACTGCCCTGGTCAATCACGACCTCTACGGCAGCGGGTAACTGTTTTTTTATACTCAAATAAGGGTGGCGAGCCGGTCTTATCCGGCCCGCCTTAACTACCAAACTGTAAATGAACGGCACTGTGTCAAGAACGCGCACGGTGCGCGTTCATTTTATTCTTGACACGGGGACGGACATTTGCCACTCGGCATACTGCCGAAGAAAGGAGCAACCCCCGTGAAAAAACCTTTTGCATATATTTCTGCCGCCTGGAGCGGCCAGGAATTTACCGACACCGACCAGGCAGCGGTTTATTGCCGCAAGGTTTATCTGGCCGGTTTTACCCCGATTTGCCCGATCCTGTATCTGCCGCATTTTCTGAATGATACAGTCCCCGCCGAACACAAGGACGGGATTGATATGGCGCGGGAACTGCTGCGTCGCAGCCATGTCCTGATTGTCTGCGGCGAGGAAGTGGACGAAGCCGTAAAAAATGATATTGCCGTAGCGCAGCGCCTCGGCATTACGGCCACCACATTGGACGGTATTCTGAAAATCAGGAGCCAGGGCCATGAGGAGGGCTGTTGATAATCTCCACCGGCTGATGCGCTTCCTGCTGCATCGGCTGGTGGTGCCGCCTTAGCCGTTCCCCTTTTCCACTTCCACCCTGCCGGAAAGGAGGAATCGCCCAATGCAGGAAGAAATGGAACGAAAGACCGTGGCAATCAGCGTCAAGGCGGGAAAGCTGACCGCTGATCTGCTGAAAAAGGCCATAACCAAAGCCCTGGCTGAAATGGAGAAAAGCCAGAAAAACCCGAAAATCTATCGGGGCAAACAGAGTGTGAAGCACCTTGTCCGGCAGGGCGCGGGTGTTTCCAATATCGAAGTGACCGACGGAAATATTAAGTCCTTTGAACGTGTGGCCCGGAAATACGGCGTGGATTTTGCACTGAAAAAGGACACAACAAGTCAGCCGCCCCGCTATCTGGTGTTCTTCAAGTCAAAGGACGCGGACGCGCTGACTGCTGCCTTTGCGGAATACTCCGGCAAGGTAGTCAAGCATCAGACCCAGGCCAAACCCTCCATTCGCCGCCAGCTTGTGCAGCTTCAGGAAGTCGTTAAAAAGATGGCGCAATCCCTGTCCAGGAATAAGCAACAGGAGGTGGCGCGATGAAAAAACTCCCCAAAATCAATGCGGCCAAGGCTGTAAAAACCAGTTTGCCCTATTGCCAAAAAGCAAAGGCCGGAAGCGGCGTCAGGGGTGCGCGTAGCGCATTTATTTTACCCTTGACCCCGTTTCCGGCTTTTGCTATGCCCCTGGCATGGAAGCGTCCAAAAGGACGCGCAAGCCACCACGCTCGCGTGGTGTTCGGCCCGCACATTCTATGTCGGGCCGGGGGTTTGGGGAACGCCCCAACAAGCAGGAAAGGATATTCCTTTCCATTGCTTGCAAAAAAGGTCGCAGATACTCAATTTTCTTTAGATTGCTCACAAATTCAACATTTCCATCATATTACAAAAAGCAGTAACACAGGTGAATAAATTCATACCCGTGTCACTGCTTCTCCTCTTTACTATCCAGCATTTGGTCAATAAGTGCCAGTACAAGTTCCTGATCTCGCTGGCTACACTGGGTAATAAGACGTTTAATCCTATCGGCGGTATATTCCTCTGAAATTGTCTGCGGCATAAGCACTTCATCAAAGGATGTTCCAATAGCATGAACAAGACGAATTAGTACATCCAAACTTGGCTTACGACGGTCATTCTCTATCGCAGAAACAAAACGAGGACTAATTCCCGCCCGTTCAGCAATCTGCTCACGGGTGTATTCCCGTTTTTCTCTTGCACGCCGATGCGAGGAACCGAAGGAATAAACGGTCTGTTGCTTTTTTTTAGCCACGCTCCGTCACCTCACATATAGTATTGTACTGTGAATGTGAGGTATTCAAAATGATTTGAGCGTAGCTTTTTAGCGGCTACTCTGCGTAGCTACTAAAAAGCTGTCCATGTGTCTTGTATTATTCGAGAAAACGAACTATAATGAGTTTGGAGGTGCAGATATGGACTATATGACGCTGAAAGAAGCAAGTGAAATATGGGGCGTAACGCCCCGCTGGATAAATTATTATTGTTCCTCTGGCCGTATTCTCGGAGCCATAAAAATGGGAACAATCTGGTTAATCCCGAAAAACGCGGAAAAGCCGATAGACGGTAGGACAAAACAAGGAAGGAAGCTAAAAAATGCAGAAGATACTTTATGTTGAAGATGATTTAAGTCTGATTGATGGCTTGCAATATACTTTGGAAACCAGCGGATATACCGTGGATAATGCCCGGACTATAAAAAAGGCATTAGAACTATTCAAACAAAATGCTTACGATTTGTTACTTCTGGATGTTACACTACCAGATGGAACCGGCTTCGATATTTGTAAAGAGGTGCGTAGCAATTCAACTATCCCGATTATATTTTTAACTGCGTCCGATCAGGAAATCAGCATTGTTAAGGGCCTTGACATGGGCGGGGATGATTACATCACAAAGCCCTTCAAACTCAATGAGCTGCTTTCCAGAATTAAAGCACTTCTTCGGCGCTCTCTACAATTTTCTAAAGCAGAGGCAATCTTGGAGGCGAATGGTATTCGTATAGATACCGCCGAAAGGCTTGTTTGGAAAAATGGCGAGCCGATTGACCTGCCTCTGGTAGAATACAAACTTTTGTGCCTGTTCATGCAAAATCCTAATCATCTCATGCCACGGGAAATGATTTTAGACCGGATGTGGGATGGCAACGGGAATTTTGTAGATGATAATACTTTATCCGTTTATATCCGGCGGCTACGAAACAAAATTGAAGATACACCAAATGCGCCCCAATATCTGCTGACCGAACGGGGAATTGGATATAAGTGGGTTGTTGAGTGAGGGCGGATTTATGGGCAAATTAGGGAAAGAAACAAAGACACTGTTAATCGCTGTTACTGCTATCTGCCTCGTTTCCTTTCTCTTTGCAGGAGGGATTGCCACACTTCTGGCAAAAAATTTTCAGCAGGAATTATTGCTCCATGATTATGGTGTCGCGGGCCATTTGATGAACAATGAAAACGAGCTGTCAATCTCCGCTTTTACTTCGCTGCCAAACGAGAATGATATAGAATGTGGCAGGGAGGCTTTGGCTTCTATTGGATATGATGAAACAGTTTCCATGCGTTTTCTGCCCGCTGTCCAGTCATACCGAAATCAGGCGATGCTTTTCGTATTTCTGCTGTTGGTTTTCCTGTTCGGGGCAATCTACTTATCGCTGTTTCTCTATTTCCGCCGCCAGCACAAGGCTTTCAATAACGCCGAAAATACCATCCGCCAATTTCTTGATGGCAATACTACGTCGCGCATCGAATGTTCCCAGGCTGGGGACTGGTATAGTCTTTTTCATGACATAAATGAAATGGCGGCTATCCTCTCTGCTCATGCCGAGAACGAGCGACAGACCAAAGAATTTTTGCAGGACATTATTTCGGATGTATCACATCAGATGAAAACACCGCTGTCTGCCTTAAAAATGTACCATGAGATTATGGAGAGCCATAAAGATGATGCTGCAACCGTGAGCAGCTTCACCGAAAAATCTCAAAGAGAGATCAAGCGGATGGAAGATGTGATTTACACCTTACTAAAACTGGCGCGGCTGGACGCAGGAATTATCCAGATGGAAAAGGCACCGGAAAATCTTTCTGTTCTGATGCAGGATGTTCTGGAACGCTTTGAAACCTGGGCAGAACGGGAACATAAAACAATTACGCTTTCTGGCAAAAAAGATGTTGTTTTATCATGTGATGCTCTATGGGTATCGGAAGCTATCGGAAATATTGTGAAAAATGCTTTGGAGCATACAGAGAACGGCGGTCATATCGGAGTAAAGTGGAGCCAATCCCCCTTGATGACACAAATTGAAATTTCCGATGATGGAAAAGGAATACACCCGGAAGATCTGTATAATATTTTCAAACGGTTTTACCGCAGTCGTTTTTCTTCGGATGTTCACGGAATTGGTTTGGGGCTACCGTTGGCTAAATCTATTGTAGAGGCTCACGGCGGAACCATTTCCGTAACCAGCAGTTTAGACGCAGGAACCACTTTTACATTGAATTTTCTAAACCTTACAGATGAGTAAGATAGATGTCACTTAGAAGTAAGTCATGTGGGGTATGATGTGTCTGTAAGGAGGTTTTGAATATGAATATTCTTGAAGTACAAGACCTGTGCAAGACCTATGGCACGGGTGAAACAGAAGTTCACGCTTTGAACCATGTATCATTTTCTGTCCGTAAAGGCGAGTTTATCGCCATTGTTGGAGAGTCGGGTTCCGGCAAAAGTACCCTGCTGAATGTGATCGGCGCTCTGGACAGCGCCACTTCCGGCAAGGTATGGATTGATGGACAGGATATTTTTTCGATGCCGGAGAAGAAATTGACTGTGTTCCGGCGGCAGCACATCGGATTTATTTTCCAGTCGTTTAATTTGATCCCGGAGCTGAATGTGGAGCAGAATATCACATTTCCGCTGCTGCTTGACTATAAAAAGCCAAATCAAAAGTTCGTCAACGAATTGTTACAGGTGCTTGGGTTGAGCGAGCGCCGAAAACACCTTCCCAGCCAGCTTTCTGGCGGCCAGCAGCAGCGTGTGGCGATTGGCCGGGCATTAGTCACACGCCCCGCCCTGATTATGGCAGATGAACCGACCGGAAATCTGGACAGCAAAAACAGTCAGGAAGTTTTGGCTTTGCTGCAAACCATGTCGGACAGGTATCAACAGACTATTTTGATGATTACCCACAACAAAAATCACGCCAGCGCAGCAGATCGTGTGTTCCGTATGACCGATGGCGTGTTAAAAGATTTGGGGGTGTCGTCGCGTTGAAAAGCTATCTTGGATTGGTGCCGCAGTATGAAAAGGTACACCGCAAGAACAATCGAATTTCGGTTCTCTGCATTGTCCTTTCGGTATTGCTGGTAACTGCTATTTTCAGTATGGCAGATATGGCGCTGCGCGCACAGAAAAATTATTTTATCAAGACGAATGGTGAATACCATATCAGCTTGACCGATATTGATGAACAGACGGCGGAACTTGTAAAAGCGCGGATAGATGTTGCCCTCTGCGGATGGACCTATCAGGGAACTACCGGCTCTATCGGCTCTAAAGCGGTCAGCTTCGCAGGTGCGAATGAGGATACCTTTTCCACTTTGACAGAAATGGATATGGAAAGCGGTTCATACCCTACCCAGCCCGATGAAGCATTATTGAACCAATCGTCTTTGGAACAGTTGGGCCTTGCGGTTGGTGACACCGTGACCGTTACAGTGCCGGATGGCTCCAGCTGGGAATACCGCATTACCGGCGTCCTTGCCGATATGGGAAGTTTGCTTAAAGCGGATGTATATGGCATGGTATTGACCGAGGACGGTTTTCGCCAAATTGCGGATGAAAATGCCAAAGACGGAACTACTTTCCGCGTTCAGTTCAAAGATGGCGTGAACATTCAGGCAGCCATAAAGGAAATAAAAGCACAATATGGCCTTTCAGACAGTCAGGTAAGCGAAAATACGGCGCTCCTTGGATTGATGGGACAGAGTGAGAACAGCACAATGCAGTCCCTATATATCGTTGCGGGTTTTCTTGTCCTTTTGGTGCTGATTGCCGGTGCAGTAATGATTGCCGCCAGCTTTAACACAAATGTTCTGGAACGGGTTCAGTTCTATGGCCTTTTGCGGTGCCTGGGGGCATCCAAAGTACAGGTAAAGCACTTCGTCATTTTTCAAGGGCTGCGCCAAAGTATAAAGGGTGTACCGATTGGGCTGGTCGCCGGACAGATCATTACATGGTGTGCCTGCCTTTTGCTGAAATCCATCAGCGGGGAACGCTTTTCAGAGATACCGCTTTTTCATTTCAGTGTAAGCGGTCTGATTGCTGGTGCGGTGATCGGTTTTCTGATTGTACTGCTGGCATCCCTGTCCCCGGCGAAAAAGGCTTCTAAAGTATCGCCGGTAACTGCAATCAGCGGCAGTACACAGCTTACGCAGAACAAGAGGGCTGCAAATACAAAGCTGTTCCACATTGAAACCAGCATGGGATTTTTCCATGCACTATCCGGCAAAAAGAATGTATTCCTTATGACCTGCTCATTTGCTATCAGTATTATGATGTTCCTGTCGTTTCAGGTAATGGTAGTCTTTCTCAAACAGGGGATGCCTGCGCTCTCTCCATCGGCAGCGGATGTATCTATCACAATGGGAAATACACCGCTGGACAAGTCGCTGGTGGAACAGATCAGCGAAACGGAAGGTGTTGACAAAGTTTTTGGCCGTATGGAAATGGCTGGCCTTTCTGTTTCCTCTGATATGGGAGAAGGAACCGTCACACTCATTTCCTATGATGATAACCAATTCAGGTGGGCAAAAGAAGAATTGAATGAGGGCAGTATCGCGCCTGCTATGGAAAATACAGATCGTGTTCTGGTTACTTATCAGGATGGCGTAAACTGGAATGTTGGAGATACCATAGTCCTTCATACATCTTCCGGCGATAAGCAGGTAACGATTGCTGGAATACTGTCAACAGCTACGGCCAGCACAGTCAACAGCGCAGGCAGCAGCGGATATATGATTTGCTCGGAGCAGACATTTGCCGCTTTGGTTGGCGATTTGGGCTATATAACGATTGATGTTCAGTTTTCCTCTGCTGGTGGGGATGATACTGTTTCCACAATACGGAACATGATCCCATCCGACAGTACTGTTTCAGACAAGAGAATTACCAATTCCGAGTCCCAAAGCTCTTACTATACAGGCGCGGTATTTATTTATGGCTTCCTCATCATTATTGCACTTATCACAGTGTTTAACATTTTTAACAGCATGAACGCCAGTGTAGCGTCCAGAACAAAGCAGTACGGCATTATGCGTTCTATCGGAATGGGGGCAAATCAGCTTTATAAGATGATTGCAGCGGAAGCCTTTACCTATGCGGCACTTGGCTGTGTTGTTGGATGCGTTTTAGGGTTGCCGCTGAATAAGCTAATGTTCCAGTTCTTGATTGCAGATAAATGGGGAACTTCATGGCAAATTCCTGTGGGTTCACTTCTTCTAATCGTGTTCCTCTGCCTTGCATCTGCGGCGATTGCAATTAGACGCCCCATCCGGCAAATTAGCAGAATGGCAATCGTAAACACAATTAAGCTCCAGCAATAATTTCATCAAGTAGCAATCTTCAAAGGCTGGTCTTCCATTTCCTTGGATGGCCAGCCTTTGAACATCTATCTTACTTATGAGTAAGATAGATGTCACTTGGAAGTAAGATTAACCTTATAAAATAAAAACAAATAGATGTGTTTCTGCCGGACGACGGCAAAAGAAAAAAGCCGTCGTGCAGCAGCCAATACCCATGCCCTGATGAAATCGCGGCGGCTTTGAATAAATCAAGGCCGCCGTTCCTTTATGCCCTCACGAAAGGAGTGACGACCACGCGCTAAAGATCACGGCGGCTTTAGGAGGGAACCGCCATGAAGCAAAAAGTGTTTCGTCAAAATATGACAGGGTATGCGTCACCCAAAAAAGCACTTCCCCTGGACAGGGGAATAATTACAAAGCACTATTTGAAGAAAGATTTCAAAATACATTAGATAGCGTCTGGCTGATTAGAGAACAGTCAGACGCTTTTTATTATCTACCATGTGTTTCCGTAGGATGCCGTTCTCCGCCGTTTGCCTACCCGCCCAGGCAGACAAACACCAGAAAGGAGAAATGGCTTATGGCCGAAAAAGATTGGGCTGCGATTCTTAAAGAGGAGGATCGTATTATTGCAAATTCAGACCGCCGTTTCCGCTACCATTATTACTCTCTGGAGAGTATGAGCGAGGAACTTACATATCAGGAGCGGTCATTGTATATCCAGGAGGACTTTGCCCTGCAACTGTTCGCAGAAGATTTCATTGATACTGTTCAAAATGAAAAACTGGCCAATGGTTTGCGCTGCCTGACGCACCGGCAGCAGTACGCGATTGAACTGGCCTTTTGGAAAGGGTATCAGTACAAGGATATTGCCGTTATTCTCGGCTGCTCCCCGGCGGCGGTCACGCTTTTGCTTCAGCGGGCTTTTCGTCGGCTCCTACGTTTTTTAAGTGAATAGGTAAAAGCAAGGGCAGCATTTTCGGGATGCTGTCCTTGCCTTTACCTATTCTTTTCCGAAAAGTTTCCATCCCCCTTTAATTGAGGCGTTCTGAAATCTCCGATAAGTAAGAGGGACAAGCCCTCTAAAAAATATTGGAGGTGTTCAAGCATGACAAAGACCATTAAAATAATCCGTCTGGCCCCAGGTGAATCCGTTCTTATCACAACGGCCCCGGATCTCAAACCGTCCCATGAGGCTGCGGCAATTTGCCTATCCCCTTGCCAGAATTGGGAATGCCCTTATAATCCTTACAGCCAGCCGCCGGAGGAAGTTACCGCGTTGTTTCGTATCGCATAAAGGAGGACTAGGCTATGTGTGTAATTACAATCTTGAACGCTAATCGCCGTCCAGTTGACGTTGAGGTGTCAGTGGATATTTACCGTGTCTATGAAGAAAGCCGTAAGCAGGAAGAACGGCAGCGATACGAACGGCGGAAACATATTGATGGAAGGGCCTTTCATAACTGCTTACTGTTTGAATTGGCAACGGAGCCGTTAGAAGAAACCTTTGAGCGCCTGGAAACACTGCAAGAAATAAATTCCTTGATTGAGCAGCTTCCACCGCTTCAACGCCAGAGGTTTGTTCTACATTTTATTTACGGCTATTCCTATTCAGAGATAGCAGAAATGCAGGGCTGTCATAAGGCCGCTGTAATGCGTTCCGCTCAATCGGCATTGAAAAAAATTCGGAAAGATTTTGCCGCCTGACTATCAACTTTTGCCCGTTTTCCCTCCTATATAGTGAAAGGCATAATCAATACAGCCTTTCTGCTATGTACCTTGAAAAACAACGGGCAATCCGTTCATATCAGCATTTGGATTTTGAATGTGGCAGCGAGCAACACAAAGCGCAAACGCCAAGACCCCCTGCGGATTGGTCAGAGCAATCCGTCAATACGATAACATCAAAGGGGCCGAGCGGTCATTTTGCGGCAGATAACCGGCCTGTGGTGGGCTGGAAATTGCCACGACCTGTCACAGTAGAAGCCGCACTATTTCACCGAACGCGGAGGGCCGCCAGCTTCAAGCTGGACAACCACGGCACGATCTGAATGTTCCCATTGTACCGGGGGTGAGCCGATGGACAAAGCCAGTCCAGATAATACGGTACAGAAAATAAGAGATAAGCGGTGCTGTGTCGGTTTAGTCCGGCACAGCGCTTCTTTATGATAGAGAGGAGTGATGTGCCTATGGCGGAACAGAATAATCCCGCCATGATTACAGAAACAAAAATCAATGGCGTGACCTTTGTTGTTCAGTCCAGCTTCAAAGAAGGCGGTACTGAAACAGCGGTGTCGAAAATGGCACAGGTCTTAAAGAATGAGTTGTGTGGTAAAGAAAGCTGTTCATAAAAAATTTATCACTTTAATGCGGTAAACTACTTTTCGCGGCGGCCTGTCTGGTGTATAATAAGACTTGTAAAGCCTACAATTTTGCGGGGCTGTCGGAATGGAGGATTTTATGAAACGGACAGCCACGCAATTCAAAATGCCCGGTATAGCAAATGCTCTAAATATTTCTTCTCGTCGTTCATTCGATACGGAACCCTGGGCGGCTTTCTATTGCCGATTGAGCCAGGACGATGGTCTGGAGGGTGAATCAAACAGCATCCAACATCAAAAGCAGATTTTAGAGCGTTATGCGAAAGAATACGGTATTACCAGATACAAATTTTATGTAGATGATGGAATCAGTGGTACGACTTTCAATCGTCCGGGTTTCCAGGAAATGTTGGCTGACATTGAAGCCGGATATGTCTATTTGGTCGCGGTAAAGGATATGTCCCGTTTCGGGCGTGATTACTTGCAGGTCGGAATGTATACGGAAGTGCTGTTTCCTGAAAAGGATATACGCTTCGTCGCTATCAACGACGGTGTGGACAGCGAAAAAGGCGATAATGATTTTACCCCTCTGCGAAACCTTTTCAATGAGTGGTATGCTCGTGACACCAGCAAGAAGATCCGCGCGGTAGTAAAAGCAAAAGGGATGGCTGGTAAGCGGCTCTCCCATCTTCCGCCTTATGGTTATATCATGGGGGATGAGGAAAACTGGATCATTGACGATGAAACCGGCCCTGTTGTAAAAGAGATTTTCGCGTTATGTTTGTCAGGCTTAGGCCCGATAAAGATCGCAAATATTCTTACAGCCAAAAACATTCCTACTCCCGGCACAATCAACTATCGGCGGTATGGCAATAAGCAAGGCTACTGCCCACAGGCTCCGTGTAAATGGATTTATCAGACAGTCATCAACATTCTGGAACGTGTTGAATACTTAGGGCATACGGTTAATTTCAAGACTACGAAAAAATCGTACAAAAGCAAAAAGGTCATTATCAATGGCGATGATAAGCGGATGGTTTTCAAGAACACGCACCCTGCTCTGATTGACCAGGACACATTTGACCGTGTGCAGGTTATCCGTCAGGGTAAATGCCGACACACCAAAATCGGCTCTGTGGGCCTGTTTTCCGGCTTATTGTTCTGTGCAGACTGCGGCTCAAAGATGTATCATCATCGTGGCTCCGGCATCAAGGAAAGCTATGAATACTATACCTGTGCCGGATATAGCAAGCGGGTAAATCCCTGCACGACCCACCATATCAGTGTAAAAAACCTGAAAATTCTGGTGGCTGCTGATCTCCGCAGGGTAACTCATTTTGCTGCTGAACATGAACGCGAATTTATTACGATGATGGTTTCCTGCTCCATGCGGGAACAAAAACGTGCGCTGGTAGAAATGCAAAAAGAGTTGGACACCAGCCAAAGCCGCTATAACGAACTCGACAACATCATTCAGCACCTTTATGAAGATAAGATAAAAGGTCAACTGACGGATGAACGCTTTGCAAAGCTATCAGCCGGGTATGAAGCCGAACAAAAAGGGCTTGAGGAAACTATCAAGGAACTTTCCGAACAGATTTCCCAAAAGACGGACAAGACGATTAACATTGACCGCTTTATGAAGCTGGTCAAGAAGCACACCTCATTCGAGGAACTGACACCGACCCTCCTTAATACTTTCATTGAGAAAATCCTTGTTCATGAAGTAGAGGTTGACGCGGAGGGCCAGAAGCGTCAGAAAATCGAGATCGTCTATAATTTCATTGGTAGCGTAGAACTGCCGAAAGAAGCCTATCATGGGGAAACTGGCGAAGCCATTGAACTGCCGAAACGTGAGAAAAGAAAAAAGTCGGCGTGAAATACCGCCGACTTACATTCCACTCTTTGGGTGTCCCTATCACTACTATACTAATAAGTATTTACCATTGATAATAAGATCTTTCCACAGAGCATTTTGAAGAAGTAAAAAATCGAATCACAGTGCCTGTCACAGATAAAGAAGCCAATGTCTCTTATTATCTTGCACAGTAGGACAACTTCCATCGGTAGAAAAAGACAGCCCCCGCCGGATGTAAAACACATCTGAGCACAAGGGCTGTCTCTCTGTTCTATTTATCTATTTCCAGGATTCCTCTGTTCTTTTCTGTACAATAGAGGACTCTTCGTTTTCCCTTCCATTCCTCTGCCTTAAAGTACAGAAGATCCGGCATGTTATCCCTGAGTTTTTTCTCTGTCAAAAGCATCTCCTGATCCCAGATATCTTCAAAGGGCAGGGGCTCTATTCCTTCCAGAGAAGGATGGCCTGTTAAAGTCTTTAAAATCCGGTATCCGTCCCGGCTGCAGACTGCATTTTTCTCTTCCGGGATAAATCCTGCGTCCAGATATAATTTTGCTGCCACCCAGGTATTTGTCTGGGTGGGAACTTTAATGTCTGTATAGCCAAGTTCTGTCAGCCTGTGCAGGGCCTTGGAGATAAGGGGTCTGGCCAGGCCCTTTCCCTGCTGTGTCCGCTTGACAGCCACCCAGTGAAGCCATCCGGCCCCGGAAGTATCACGGGAATCATAAAAGGCGGTTGCCGTGGCAACCTTTTCCCCTGAAGAATCTTCGATAAATAGCATTCTGTCTGTCAATTCCTCTTCTCTTCCCCCGTAATAATTTTTCCAGGCCATTTCGCCTTCTTCCTCCAGAACAAATTCCCTGGCAGACATCTCTATGGCTATCCAGTCCTTTTTGTCCCCCGGACGGTAATAGACAAACCGGTATCCGTCAGGAAGAGGAGCGACGGGAATATTCCTCACATTCTTTTGTTCCAGAATCAATTCATAATATTTCAGACATGCATCATTGTTATCCGGAAATCTTTTCTCTCTCTGCATTTTCATTTCCTCCATTCTTCTCACTGATTCCCTTCTATTATTGATCATTATACCTATTTTGAGTAAGATCGTCAACGCCGATCGTCTTTATCACCCTGGCCGGCACACCCCCTGCAACTGTATTCTCCGGTACATCTTTTGTCACCACTGCACCGGCTGCGATGACTGCGCCATCGCCAATGGTAACCCCAGGCAGAATCACTGCATTGGCTCCGATCCACACATCCCTGCCGATATGGATAGGGGCCGGAATGACATCTTTTCTATGCGCAGGGTCCAGACTGTGATTCAAAGTGGCAAGGACTACATTGTGCCCAATCTGGGTTCCATCTTCTATGGTGATTCCTCCCTGATCCTGGAATTTACATCCGGAATTGAGAAATACATGTTTCCCAATGGTTAGGTTTTTCCCACAGTCCGTATAAAAGGGCGGAAACAGAGTGAATGTCTCATCTATGGAATTTCCGGTCAGCTTTTCCATGATATCCCGGATTTCCTCCGGGGTATGGTAGCTTCCATTTAATTCTGCAATCAGCCGCAGCGCCTCCTGGGAAAGCTTATGCATGCACTTACGCGCTTCTGCATCAGTGGTTATGGGCAACCCGATTTTCATTGCCTCGATAAATTCCCTTATTTCCATCATTTCCTCCCATACACTTCCTTTCCCGTTCAAGTGCTATAATACTGGCCTTTGCCTTTTCATCATCCATAATCAAACAGCCCACAGACGGGACTCGGATAGAGCCGGATCTGGGATTTTTAATACTGATCACAGGGGTTAAAACTGTGGCCTCCACATCCGATTTTTCAAAAGCCAGGTCTGTATCTGTCATCTCACAGTCAATCAGCTTCAGGTTCCTGCAGTAGCAGAAAGGCTGTGTGCCAATGATTTTGCAGTTGACCAGTGTCAGGCCATCTGAATACCAGGCAAGATATTCCCCCTTTATGACACTGTCCTTCACCGTCACATTCTTCGCGTGCCAGAAAGCATCCTTTGTATCAAACTGGCCCTGGTCAAATACGGCGTCTTCAATATACTGGAAGGAATATTTTCCTTTCAATGTCACCTGCGAAAAATCCAGATTCTGAGAGCGCATGAAAAAATACTCGCCCTCTGCGCTGCTCTTACGCATCACGGTATTGTTTGCCGACCAGCCAAATTCCGGGGAAATAATATGGCAGCTTTCTATGAGAATATCCCTGCATTCTCTCAGCGCTTTTATTCCATTACGCCCGCCTCCTTTCAAAGAGAAACATATTTGCCCCTCTATCAAAATTCTATCGTGCCGATTCCAGGAAAGCAACAGTGTTTTTTCCTGTTTACGAAATGTTCGCCAATCCCCGCAGCAGCTTATCCATGCCGTCCCAAAGACTATCCAGACGGGTGCACAAGTCCTCCACATCGGCGGCGTAGACGCTGCCGGTCTCATTGGCCCGTTCTGTGTACTGGTTTAAGTTGTTGGAGCAGATACGCAGGAGCCGTATCATTTCCTGAATGTCGCTCATATCCAGATGGATGATATAACCGTCCACCGCCATTTTGCGGAGATACGCGGAGAGGTTTGTAATGCTGAGCTCCGCCATACGCCTCTTTACAAGTTCCGCCTCCTGTTCATACATGACGAATTCCACCCGGACGGATTTTTTGTTATGACCGGCTTTCATCGTTCCGGCTCCTTTTTAGGGGAAAGCGGTTTATGAGTGGGAGTGGCAGCCGTCCGAGTCTCTTTGAGTTTTCCACGCAGGGTACCTTTTTTAGACCGTCAATATACTCTTTTATATCGCCGTTTGTGGCATGGTAAGAGCGTTTGAGCCGTTCCCGTTTCAGGATTATGGCAAGCTCCCGCTCGTTCTCCGGCAGCTCGGTCATCGTCTTAGGGCTCCCATGTACCGGCATCAGCTCATTCATAAGTTGCCTCTGATTCTGATAAGGGATTGTGATATTGGCTCCGTCCTCAAACAAAACGGCTACTTTTCCAATAGGGCAGGTCAGCAGCTTTACCCGTTCCACATGCGGCCCATAATCCAGCGGATAAATATTGCCGATCACTTTTCCATCCTGCACCTCTTTGATAGAGAGGGCACAGGCAAGACCTGGGTCTTTCGTCTGCTCATGGTAAAACTTCCACACTTTATTTGCATGGCTGCCTTCTAGGTAGACTTCCCATTCCCGCAGGGTATAGGTGCCGCAGGGCCGCGATAGCCAGAGAAGGTGCCGGTCCTCCGGCTCTCCCGATAGGGCCAGCTTTGGGATCAGCTCTTTATCCAGGTCAAAATCATCCTTATAATGCTGCGTGTGCAGCTCCATGATCTGCTCCAGGCTGTCCAGTAAAAAGCACCACCAAAAATATGTGGCGCAGTTTCAAAGATATTTAATTGGGGGAAGGGAAGATTAGATGATCTATAAGCATTGATTCATGTGTAAAAATCATAGCATATTCAAATTATCCCTTTTTCTTATGGAGCTTTAAGTCAATATTTTTTGTTGCCGCTGCATCCTGCAGTAATCCGGCAACAAAAGCACTTTTTTCTTTGAGCGTCATTGTTTCCATATCAGGTTTACGATCAATTTCTCTAAGTACCGTTTGCAGCTCTTGCAGTTCCAGCAGGTTGACGGCTACACAAAAGAGTGTCTTTTTGCGGCCATCATTATAATTGGATAATAAAACCTCCAGAATGTTGGCCTTCTCCGCCTGCTCTGCATTATAAGCGTCTATTCCAAGGCATTTGGCCTTTTCCATATCGGATTTTCGATTTCGATGTGTTATAAAGGAATCAAAATCGTCAATATGATCATATTTTTCGCAAGGGTATTCGCTGCATTGGAAACAGTATTGGGCACCGCCATGCTCTATACTGCACCTTGCAATTTTACACGACTGATTTCCTTCACCGCCACCACAGCCAGGGCAGTTTTTATTCAAAAACATGGGGCAAAGCCCGCAATTCAACCCACAAAGGGAAAATAATTGATTTTTCCGGTTAAATCCTTTCATGGAACCTCCTTAAACAGCCTACCTGTAAACGGTTAGGATAAGCTATAATAATACTTGACCTAACACAGTAGGAAATTTGAAAATTTAAAACTCATATCTTGTACCATGCGAGAGCAACAGGCCATCTGTTAATTCCACACGCAGAATGATGGTGTTTTCATCGTTAAAATCAGTATGACCGTTATCAATCCATTCAGCAAAGACTTTTTTCAGCTTTTCAGCAATCACACAGTTTTCTTTTTTCCCGAAATAACCCAGACTGACGCCATTCCCGTGTGCTGTAAACCACTCGCCGGCGATTGCAACAACAGGGTTATCTTTTATATGTTTCATTTTATTTGAGAGTGCATGGGTAATGACATAAAATGCCCCATTTTCGTAATAGGCATTGACGTATCGCACATAAGGTGTTTCATTTACTGTTGTTGCCAATGCTATAACTGTATCTTTTCCAAAACGATCAATCATAATCTGTTCTGCTTCTCGACTAAATTCTTTCATTGAGTCATTCTCCCTTCAAATCACATTTTTCGGCTCTATTTAAAGTTCCGACAGACTGGAACTCACATTGTGGGGTATGTTCATTATACATGTTTTGTTGTTTTTACTCTTGATTGTACAATTTCTTCAAATAGCCGTTTTTCATTTAGGTCTTTAAAAACTCTTTTTGGAATTAACGTATATATTCGTGGTGCTTGAATTAAATAATAAAAATCATGGCTTTCCCATAGTGCAGAGTAAATATCCCACTTCATTTCTGATTCAATGCTTTGTGTTTTAAATTCAATTGTTTCTTTAGAGAATACCAGCGTATATTCTTCATGATATTTTGCAGTTTGCTTGAATTTAAGTATAGGCATTAGAATATATAAATAGCTTCCCAATGCAGTTACAACAATTATCAATCCAAATATTAAAATACTAAATATGCTAAAAGAGGTGAACAGCATATAAACTACCGACAGCAGCAAAAATACAGCGACTAAAGCAATATCATATTTATGTATAATTTTACAAGAAATTAAATATTGCCTTTCTGCTCTTATATATTCACTTTGAGTATATTGAAATCTTAATTCTACTGTTTCCAAAGGTATACCTCCATACATTATATAAATAATCTTTGTTACAACTTGTGATTTGTCGATTCCTCTTTGAGATATTAGCTCCTTAAAAGTATTGCTATATCTCGTCAATTTCCGTAAAAGAAACACACAGTTCAAAGCAGATTCAACAGTTCTGTATGGAAATATCCGTTTGTTCCTGCTCCGTTGCT
Organism: Lachnospiraceae bacterium; assembly: GCA_910575555.1. GTDB lineage: Bacteria > Bacillota > Clostridia > Lachnospirales > Lachnospiraceae > Petralouisia. Next base: position 48,509 of record CAJTFX010000016.1, read on the forward strand.
GCCTTTTCTCGAATCAAGCGGCTTTTTCGTAGAATCGCCTCAAATATTTGTTGGTCTACTTCTCGATTGAAATAAACGGCGGAAATGTATCGGAGCTATCGCTGCGCGTCATAGTTTCAGGATCCACATCGAAAGACCGTCCATTATATTCATAGTGCAGTTTTCTGTCTATGCAATAAAAACGATGTTCCGATTGAAAAGCAACAGACTTGTAACGCTCGTCTTGTATCGGCTGATCTCGATATAAAGCCTGGTCCTCCGATAATTTCAGCACCCCATTTTCAAGACGTACATCATAAATCCCACTTACAATAGCCTCTGCTGCCACATTTTTCCCTGAAGCAGAAACAAAACGAAAGTAACCCGTGATTGCGTTTGTGCTTTTTCGTTTCGCCAATTCAAAACGAAACAAGGATACAGAGCTGAAATCCTTTCTTAATTTTTCTCGTTCTCTTTTCTTACCAATCAGCCATATTTTTTCGTTAGATATAATAAACATATCTATCTGAAATCCACTTTGCGAATATTTAAAATTGGAAAATGATATTTGGTCAGAGTATACGCCTTGTAATGTACCATCTTCCAGTTCATAAACCAATTCCTTTGTAAACAGCGTTTTGCCATTTACATTCTCTTCAATGAAGTTTATAATTTCTTTCATTAAGCACCCATCCTTTCATTCATCTTGAAAACCGCCTTAACCAATAATCCCAAGGATTCAGAATACCCCAAAATGGCCTCTCTGTCTGCCATGTCACTGATATTACTCAGCAAGCTGTGTTAATGTATTGCCTGCAATACGATAGACTGTCCAATCAGACATGGCCTCTGCTCCAAGCGACAGATAAAAGTCAATGCTGGGCTTGTTCCAGTCAAGGCACCACCATTCAAGCCGTCCGCAGCCACGTTCCACAGCGATGGATGCTAATTTTTTCAAAAGAGCTTTTCCATAACCTTTCCCGCGGCATTCCGGTTTGACATACAGATCCTCCAGATAAATACCGGCTCGTCCTAAGAACGTAGAAAAGTTTTGGAAAAACAGCGCAAATCCAACCTCTTTTCCATCTTCAACAGCAAAAATGACTTCTGCTTTTGTTTATCGAAAATCCATGTTTCAAGCGTGGCCTCGTCAGCCACTACTTCGTTCAGCTTTTTTTCGTAATCTGCAAGTTCTTTGATAAATTGCAGGATCAACAAAGTATCTTTCCGTTCTGCATTTCTAAAAGTTAAATTCATTTGTGTTATCCTCAATAAAATGAAAGTTGTCAGAGTATCTTGTTTACACTTTCAGGTTATCCAAAGCTTCGGGACAATTTGAGATAATCTCGCCAACCGTCTGACATTTTTCCATGTCTGAACAGTCACCGCATGTCGTCACACCTTTTTTCAATGCGCACTGGCGAATTCCGCAAAGACTATCGCAGAATACAGTTTTAATTCCATCAACCCGACATCCCTCACAGTTGATATGTTCAGGTAAAATGGGAGCATTATTTAACTCGGCCCATCGTTTTGCAGTTTTCTCACGCAACGCCTGGTCGTCATTGATTGTTGCAAGATATGCGTCACACTTTTCACAGTCCAGTCCGCAGTATGCAATCCTATCCTTCATAGATATGTACCTCCTAAAATCCTAATTTTTTAATTTATTTTCTTAGATTTATTGTATACAGTAACGATTGTTATTGAAAAAAGAATCATTACAGCATTTGCAGCAATCGTTCCCGTCCACGTCATCATTATGGAGCCAAACAGAGAGGATGCAGCGTTGAACATAGTATGGAAAAGCACATACACAAACACATAGCCTTTTCCTGCTATTTTGTAGATTGCCCCTCTGAAAAAACTTAACGACATGACTTGAACATTGAACATCCAGAAATTAATCAGCCCGTCACAGTGATTCGTTCCGGAAATAAAAAAGAGAGGGATATGCCAAAATGCCCAAATCATTCCAACTAAAGCAGAAGAAAGAACAAACCCGTATTTTTTATCCAGTCTGGGTTGCAATACATACATCCATCCCGCTTCCTCCATGCCGCCAATGATGAAATTCCCTGGCAAGGACAGGAAAAACATGTAATAGGGAAGCGCTATTCCATCACAGCCCGATACAAATATGTGTGTCCCAAAATACAAAGCAATCCCTGTTACAATAAACAAATAGATGGAAATTTTATTTTTTGCAAAAAAGACTGTTTTTAACCATTCTGGAAAATCTGATACTTTGTTATTCTTCTTCAGAACGACATAAGAGGCAATCGCAGGAGATAAAATATAGATAGCAAAAGGTATATTCATTGCAAATTGTTGTAAAGAATTAACCAAACTATAAACCTTATATCCGAATTGCCCCAGAGCAATCAAAGCACCTGATACACTATATGCAATACAAAAGGTTAAAACTGTAAACTGTAATATGACTTTTCTATCTGACAATGATTGCGTTCCTCCCATTCGGATTTCCTTATTTCATTTTTTCTTGACACTCACTACTTTCTCTATCGTGAATAGAAATAATACCATCACATTGGGAACAGATATACTTCTCTTTCTGCATATCCATGAATTTTTCCAAACCAAATTGATGGACAAATTCGCTATTTTCCATAAGGCTTGCCTGGTATCGCTTGTTATAACTTTTTTCAAGATTCTTAATCAGTTTGCAAGGATTATCTGAACATTCAAAACAATAAGACAATCCTTTGATTTTGATACAATCTTTTATTTTGCACTTACGGCAATGTTCTGGTTTTCCCTTATCACTATTTAAGCAACCTGCACATGGTTTTTTGTGATAGCAATGTTTATAGCAAACAAGACAATTCATTCCACATGGAGCAAACATACTTGTATCAATATTTTCTTTAGGCATTTTCATAAGTTGCAACTTCCCTTTATAAACGCGAATTGTTATTTCCGATTCGGTTTTCTTTTGATAGCCAACAATTTCATATAATCACCAAAATCAGCCGTATTGGTTGGTTCAAACATGACCCATTTCCCGTCACGATAGGTTTTTGCCTCATCGTATTGTCTGCAAACGGCGTCAGAAAGAGTACCTCTTATATTTTCAAATTTTGTTCTTTCGTCTTTTCCGAAAATAACCATGAATCCAATGCAATTACTTTTAGCGTATAGGGAGCAAAGTGTTTTACCGCCTCTGCGATATTTGTACTCGTAAGCCCAATTCTTACCGCCAGTATTCCATATCCGTTCCATATCGTATTTTTCATCAATAGCCAAACATAACGCTTGCCAAACTTCAAGCAAGGATTGTCCAAGCAATTCAGTCATAGTTGAATGAGATGGTATATTTTCAAGCATCATATTCCCTCCTAAATTTCTTATTTCTCCACAAGGTATTAACTTTTCAAAAGTATTGCTATAGTCTCACTAATTTCTGAAAGGAAAACACATGACTCATAGCAGCTTCAACAGCTCATCATGGATATATCCATGATGAGCTGTTGAAGCTGCTGCCTTTCCTCGGATCAAGCGGTTTTCCCATAAAATCAGTTACCTGTCCGCCCGCCTCCTGAATCAACAGCATACCGGCAGCATAATCCCAGGGATTCAGATATATCTCGAAATAGCCTCCCTGTCTGCCGCAGGCGGTATATGCCAGTTCCAGAGCGGCAGAACCAATCCTGCGGACATCCTGGCATTGGCCGAACTCTCTGCGGAACCGGGCATAGTTTTCATCGGCCAGCTCTCTTTTTGCTGTTCCCAATCCAATCATCGTGTCGGATAGTTTTTCTGCGTTTGATACATGTATGGGCTGTCCATTTAAAAAGCTGCCCTTGCCTTTAACCGCTGAAAACACTTCTTCATGGAAGGGATCATACACGATTCCCATAACAATTTCACCCTGGCGGCAAAGTGCTAAAGATACAACGCTGTGCTGATAGTCGTGCATAAGGTTTGTAGTCCCATCAACCGGGTCCAAAATCCAAAAGCTATCCGATTTCATTTCCTGCAGTCCGGTTTCTTCTCCAAGAAATTGAATATCCGGTGCAAGGGCAAACAGCTCCTTCTTTTAGAAATTTTGCACGGCAATATCTACCTGCGTTACATAGTCTGCAAGACCTTTCTCTTTTACATGAGCGGCCATTTCACGGTTTTTTATTAACCCCTGCGTTTTTGTTACTAAACTGATAATTTTCTGAATATTCATATACGTTTCCTCCATTGGCTTCAACTACCTGGTTACAAAACATCGATAGAAAAAAAGGGTTGAAAGGACTCAATAAACTAGAATTTATCGCTATTTGTAGATATATAGGACTTCCCGCAATTCTTTCCCTCCGATACTATCAACTAAAAAATCATCTGTCGGTGAAAAACCAAATTGTTCATAAAAATGCCTTGCTCTGATGTTTTCTTCAAGAACCCATAAAAAGATATTTTCGTATCCTTGCATTTTCAATTCTGAAAGGGTAGATTTCATAAGAGTTTTTCCATAGCTTTACCCATATAATCCGGCAGCAGATATATCGAAATAACTTCACCCCAGTCTTGAAACTGCTCAAAACGGGATTTACAAAAACTGCTTGTTCCCACAATTTTGCAATTGTCAATACAAATCAATGTTTTCCAGTTTGGGTTATCTAAGGTTGACGACCAGCGGCCCTTAGGAATCGAATCAAGATAGTCTTGAGGTATTATGCCCTTATATGCACATTTCCAACTTTCCTCATATATCTTGCTTATTGCTATTCTATTATCGGTAGGTGTAATATATCGAATTTCCATTTTCTCACCTCTACAAACTGGAATTTTTATAACCAAACACCCCAATCGCCATAGTTAAATGTGCCGCTGCCATGACAAAGTTTCCCATTTTCTTTCAGCGCCTCAAATGCTTTTCGCATACGGTTTAAAATTTCCGGCTGTATATCCAATGAATGATGTGCGGGAAACACTTTTTTTACTGGCAATGCAGAAATTTTTTTCAATGAAGCAAGATATGCTTCAGGGTCAGTAGAAGGATAGTATGCAAACAGTATATCTTTGTATACCAAATCGCCAGTAAATAAGTATCCTTTGTCTTTTTCCCAAAAGCACAAATGCCCTGGTGAATGTCCAGGTGTATGCAACACTTCAATTTGCCGTCCGCCAATATCTATCACATCATGGTCAGCTACAATTTTTGTTGGCATTCCTTGAAAAAGCTCGTAATCATATACATTGAAGTTATTTGGTAAATCACAACGGTCAATAACCATTTCCCTGATTGTTTCCATCGACAGGGGAAATTTCCCGTTAAGCCAATCCAGTTCTTCCGCATGTGCATAAAAATCTGGAAAATATTGATGTCCGCCAATATGATCCCAATGAATGTGTGTCGCAACTGCCGTAATTGGCTTATTTGAGAATTTCATAACTTCATCGTATATGTTTGAAATACCAAGTCCTGTGTCAATGAGCAGACTCCGCTCGCTTCCATTTAATAAATAGCAATGCGTTTCTTCCCAATGTCGATATTCACTGATAATATAAGTATTATCATCTATCTTATTTATTGTAAACCAGTTATCCATCGTCTGCATACTCCTTTCAAGTTCCGAATTATATTGATAATAGCTTTAAAACTGGAATTTAACTACTCTACGGTTCTACATTGATATGTGAAGTATTTCATAAATATCCATATCGTCAGTTTTCTCCGGTAAGCTTTTGAAAAAATAATATTCTGAACACTCCCATTTATCAGGATTGTATATTAATACTCTGCCTACGAAATTACTGTAATTGGCGGAGAACTCTAATTCCTGCATTTTTGAACAAACCGGAATTGCTCTTTTGGCTTCCAAACAAAAATGCGCTGTGCCGAAATCATCTCTTATTTCACTTAATAGTTGGACACCTATATTTATCTTTTGCCAACCAAACGAATTTAGTATATTGTCATAAAATCCGTTCCAAATAAACTTATTCATGCCTTTGGAATCACGCCATAAATACAAGGGAGCATATTCATTTCGGAGTGCAGAATGGTTATCTTTTACAGCGATAAGGTATGCTTTGAAAATTAAATCTTGAAAACCATCTGTTTTCCTCCCATTGTCGATTACACGTTTACGAATGATATTCATATCAAAATCATCTGGTAATTTTACTTTGTACTGCATTGCAATCATTATACTTCCTCCTTGGTTCTTTCTATTTATCTCAATTTTACAACTGGAAGCTATATAGCCCTACCAATATAAAACACATATCCGTAATACTGGCTATACTTTGAATAAAGCTCCGTTTCATATCGGTTTTGTGCCGCATACTCAATCATAGTCTAACAGCCTGTTAATTGCCGCTTCGCGTGGAATGAAATAGTTGTTTGTCCAGCATTGTTCGGGTAACGTAAACGATGCAATAAACTGATAACCACATTTCTGCATAATCTCTATATTGTTACTAATACAATCCTGACAACTCCCGGCATCAGACCAAAACTTCTCAACGACAGCAGGCTGCTCCTTTGTAAGCCAGGACGGACATGTTACAGCAACAAAGCCTCCTTTTTTGAGAAAGTCATGCCAGTGTGAAATTCCTTTTTCAAAACCAATATTGTCAATCGCGCCTTCCGACCAGATTAAGTCCAAAGATTTTTTTGAAATGGCAAATTCTCCATAGAACCGGTGATACCCGTTACTCGATTTTCCAAATTATGGATTTGGGCATTTTCATTCAGCTTATCTATAAAATTAGAAAACATATCCAGACCAGTGATAGTACCGGATAAATACTTTGCTAAGAGCAATGTCTGCCCTCCTGTTCCACAGCCTAAATCTGCAATCTTTGAGAATTGATTTAATGGCTTAAGAAATCCCAGAGCTTGTTCAACTGCTTCGGAACTTCCGGGATCTTGACGTTCCAGCCCAATATGCGTTTCAAGCAATAAATCCACCATAGATATGTGTTTAGTTTTCAATTCTATTCCTCCCAATCTAAAAATTTGAATTTACCCTATTGCCTTTTTCATCCAGATGTCTAAAAAGGCAAGTTGTTCATCTGTATGAAACCAATGTTCCCCATTTTCCATTACAGTAAGATGTGTATTGTGATTACTAATAAATTCATTTACTGTTTGACGAGATATGAGGTTATCATTTCCTGCATATAGAATTTCTGTGGGAACATTCCATGTTATAGGATTTTCCCTAACAAAGCATAAATATTTCCATGATAATGTTTCCCCAAAATCCGTAGGGATTTCTCCCTTCTCACGCAAATCCTTCTCTGATACATTTGCCCAACTCATCATGTCCAGTATAAGACGTTCCATGTCAAGTACAGGCGATATAAATAAAGCCTTTGCAATATCGCAATCTTGCAATGTGTGCATTGCAAAATAAGCGCCTATACTGTTTGCAATCAAATAAATACAGTCGTATCTTTCGCGAACTTTGTCATAAACCGATTGAATTTGGTTTTGTACAATCCACGGAAAATAATCATTATAGTCTATACCGATAATATCGAAACCCAGACAATTCTTCTTGTACTGTTCAGCTTCTAAATAACTTCCACCTTTTCCATGAATATATAAAATTATTCTTTTCAAAATATCACCTCTACAAATCCCGGTTTGTTTGTTAGTCTACCATGTATTAGCTGTTTAGAAGTTTTGTCAAATCCTCCACGGAAGCATCCATTTTCACAGAAACTTCTTCCATCGTCATACCAGTATCAAGGAAACGTTTTATCACCATTTTCATATCCTCGCCGACCTCAATGATGTGGCCGTCTAAATCGTAGAACCGGATTACCCGCTGGCCCCAGCTATGTTCGATCACTTCTCCCAGGTATTCAATATCCGGGTATTCTTTCAGCTTGTTCAGGAACCCGTCAAAATCCTGTTCCTCAAAGACAATTTCCGCATTGTTAGCCTTTTTCAGGACGCGCTCTTTCGGCAGGCCGACCAGCCAGTCAAAATCCTGCTGCAATGCCAGGCCGCAGGTAAAGGCGATGTTCTTTCCGTAATCCTGAAACACCTCTAATCCAAACAGATCCTCATAAAATTTTCTTGCGGCGTTAATATCAGCCACAGATATAAGCATACATACGTATTTCATGCAAATACTCCTTTCAAACTGTGGTTTCCCATTTTCATATAAGTTGATTGATTATTTATTCAAATCCAACCGAATTGACACTGGTCTTCACGGTTGAATATTTATTATACCATAGAGCAGCCTGTACCTCCACTTTTTCATTTCCGGTTTTGTCCAAGATTTATCCTGCTTTTGTCCAAGTTTAACCCTACGGGTATTTCCCGCAGTTCTTTCCGAAATTGGTGCGCAAAACGAATCGTCTTAACTGTACCGCCTTTTTCCCGACCGTCATACACTGCAATTACACGGTCTGAATGTTCCACCATGTAACGGTTGCGTTTGGCATAGACATTGGGCCTGTATTCATCCTGAATTACGATAACCTCTGCACAGGCATCCAGAAGGGCGTTTGTATGTTCCTTCTGGCACAGACTGTCCATCCGTTTCCAGTATGGAAGCACCGCAATCAACCGCAGCTCAGGGAAATCCTTTTGCAGAATCACTACAACTTCCGCAAAGTATTGGTCTGCACCATTGGCAAATCCGGTCATAAATCCGGTATAACCATCCGAAACCGCCTTTACAATTTCACGCCGCAAAGCATATTTTACCGCGTCTATCTGTTCATCCGGTATATCTCTGTGTCCTGTGACACAACAGGTCTTTTCTTCCATTAGGTTCCTCCGTTTAATAGATTTAATTTTGTATCTATCATCATTATAATAGCTTTATTTTTTCAAGTCAACGCAAATACCCTTTTTCTATTTGCGAATAGAAGTAATGTATGAGGTACAATCTATTACAGAGTAGGAGGTGGGTCTGATGTATGAAGAATTCGTCCCGGAACGGCTGGCAAAGCTGAGATTACAAAAAGGTGTATCTGCACGCGATATGTCATTGTCGTTGGGGCAGGCAAACAACTACATCAATAACATTGAAAACAAAAAATCACTTCCTGCCATGCAGTCCTTCTTCTATATCTGTGAATATCTTGGCGTAACACCAAAGGAATTCTTTGATGAAGAAAATCTTTATCCAGAAACCCTGCAGGAATTTATTGCAGAAGCAAAGAAACTGGATCCAAAATTAATGGCATATATCCTCGGCATTATGAAAGAACTGAACAGCAAAAAGTAAAGTGGTCACACGGATTGGCTGCTTTTTTCTTATTATCTCCTCTGTGTTCCTAAATCCATCCTCAGAACATTCTATATTCATACTTTTTTCCCTGTCAGAGCCACTCCCCCCCCTAATTCAAATACATTCTTTTCCATAATGTCTGTTACAGCCTGAAATATGACAAAAAATTTATGGCCAAATCAGTTTCGCCATAATATCCTCTTCCCTCACAAAAGGTTCTTCCCAGTATCTGGAGTCCAGTGAATGCCCTGCATTGTCTCCAAGAACATAATAACAGTTCTCCGGTACTGCCACACTGATTCCATTGTGCTCTATTTGTTCATTTTTTACCGCTGCAATCCGCTTGACCAGCAGCTTCCCGTCATGATGAAAAATAATAATATCACCTGTTTCAAGTTTGGAATAAATCCGGACTCCAACAATATAACTGTCTTTTTTCAATGTCGGTTCCATAGACTCCGTAGGTACATAACCCAACAAAAATATCATCCTAAATAAAATCAATGTAATGATCATAATGAGAAACGGAATTATCCATTTCCATGTGCTCTTTTTCAGTCTACTCATAATTTGCCTCCAAAAATAAAAAAAAGCGGGATGCTGTAAACCAATCAAGGCTATCCGCATCCCATATGATCTGCCCGTCACCCCTCCAGATGATAGGCATCTGCAAGCTGCACAAACTCCGGCCGGCTCTTCAGGAACTTCCGTGCTTTGGATACCCAAGCACAAACCAGTTTTGCTGAAGCATTCATTTTTACTCCAATTTCACTGCTTGTATATCCTTTTGACATCATGCAGATGGCGTCTATGCCTTTACTGGTGGAAGGCGGTGCCTCGGCCTTTGCCTGTTCGAGTATACGATTGATGTCCATACGAAAATCCGATAGTTCCTCCGGAGTTTCCTGTTCTGCTGCAATATATGGGGTCACATCGGAGAGAATCTCCTTCGCCTGTCTTCGGGTAGCATAAACCATGGCATCACAGATCTCATGCCAGATCAGCCGATAGGCATAGGTGGAAAACGTGCCGCCCTTGTCAGTTGCAGCAGCTTTGCATAGGCCAATGCTTCCAATCTGAAAAAGATCTTCGTAGGAATACATACCCACCTGATAAGGGGGCTGCAGCTTATCCTGAATCACTCTATGTATCAGACCGATATTTTTTGCAACCTTCTCCTGTTCTTTTCCTGTTAATATCATGAGGCTGCCACGCCCCCTTCTAATGCTCGAAATCGGTATCTGTTCTTTCCGGATTTACGGCGCTCCATCAGCTTGCGGCTCTCTTCAATAACCTGTTTGCAGTAATATTCCCCCAGATGGCCAATATGTGCCTCCGATAAAGGAGCACAAATTAAGTCTGCCAGCCACTGATAAGCATCCTGTTTGCTCATCATCCCAGACTGGTGCAGCTGGTCAAAATAGTGATGTGCGGTCCGCCTGAGGGTGCGAAGTTCATGATTGGCCAGGCTTCCCACTGGGATATTGGTTCCAGCATGGACTCGTACATAAGCGTCACATTCCGGATAACGGCCGCATACATAGAGCATTGTTTTTTTACTGTTATCATGATAAATCCCATCCGCACTCCGATAAATAACCGGACTGCCACAATAAGGGCAACGCATAGAACCTGCCTGAAATCCCTTTCTTTTCTTTTTTTGTTTTTTCATCGTCTTAACCTCCGTTTGGATAAAAGAAAAAGCCGGAAGGTCTGCAAAAAAGCATACAGAGCCAAAGCACTGGAATTTCAATGTCTCATCCAGCAAATTGACTCTGTAAGTATTTAAGCAGCCTTCCGGCTTTAATATTCAAATGACTTGCGTTGTTATGGATCCGCTCAATGCGCAGAATCCGTAACGGTTCCCTAATTCCCTTGAATCAGGTCTGACGCTATACCACAAACGTACCGAGAGCCTGAACGCAAGTCCCTGCCACGGTTATAGTATAGCAAATTAAAATCTGCATGTCAAGCCTTATAGGAATATTTATTTTAATTTTTTATTCAAATTATTCCTATAAGGATTTCTCGTGTGTTCCGAAATCAGTCTGAGACTAATCCTCTCCATATTCATCCTCGTACTCAACATCGCTTTCACTGCGTTTTTTCATCACCTGCATGACGACTAAACTGCCGACAGCCAAAACCATGCCGCCTGCAAATAGTACGAGATGAAGTACCGGGATGCCTGCAACTGTGCCCTTTGTATCTTGCCCGCTATTTGAACCATTGCTTTTCTGGTTCTCACTGCTCTCATTTTGCATCTCCTCTGTTGTGGCAGGGACTTGCGTTGCTTGTGGAGCAGATACAGAGGAATTCATACAGGTCAGCACATAGGATTTGCTGCCGCCCAGTTCCATTCTCAGGACACCGTCTTCGCCAACTGCTATGGTTCCAGGGTACATCCCGGAATCCGTTTTCAGCTGAAATTCTACTCCAGCCCAGTCTGCACCGAGCTGAATTTCCAGTTTCTCAGGTTCTATGACCTGCATTTCCGTTCCATCCGTTCCCTGCGGCTCCGCATAGATCGGTGTGGCCGGAATGCAGAGGATACAGATGAGAGAAAGGACTGTCAGAATTCCTTTTAACAATTTTACTTTCATGGTCATTTCCTCCTAAAAAAGGCTGCCCTTTTAAGGACAGCCCATGATAATCATATGAATTTTTAAGTGTCTTTTCGTAAAATATCCAGATATTCCTGATAAGCAAATACCCTGTTTCTGCTTGCATTGTTGGTCTGCATTAAGATTCCCTCTTTCACAAACCTGCCCACTGCTGCGGATACTGTGCTAAAAGAGAGTCCTAATTCATCTGCTGTCTTCCTAATATCAATAATCGGGTTTTGCTCCAGATAGGAAAACAGTTTTTCTGCTGTTTGCGCTGCACGCCCCATCTGCTTAACAACCGCCTCGTTACGGTCATGCAGAGCGGAGAGCTTATGGATTGCCTCCGTTGCATCCTCAGCAGATTCTTTCACTGCCTGCAGGAAAAACCTGACCCACTGCTCATAATTGTCTTTGTTTCTGACTTCACTCATACGGTCATAATATTCGATACGGTTTTTCTTCAGAAAATAGGAAATATACAGAGCTGGTGTTTTCAGGGCTTTTTTCTCAATTAAAAACAAAGTAATCAGAAGTCTCCCTACACGGCCGTTTCCATCTAAAAACGGATGGATCGTTTCAAACTGATAGTGAAGAAGAGCCGCTTGGATTAGGATATCCAGCGTATCATCCGAATGGATGTACTTTTCCAAATCCGACATTGCTTTTTGCATGTCTTCTGGGCGCGGCGGAATATATCTCGCATTTTTCAGCGTGCTTCCTGCAGCTCCGATCCAGTTTTGAGAGATCCGGAATTCGCCCGGACTCTTTTCCTGGCCTCTGACGCCTTCCATCAAAACAGCATGGGTCTCTTTAATCAGCCGATTACAAAGCGGCAGAGTTTCTAACCGATTCAGTGCAAATTCAGTAGCCTTGATATAATTGATGACATCCGACACATTCTGGTTTGCATTCTGTTCAATGAGTGGGTCCAGCACATCCTCCAGTGTAGCCTGTGTGCCCTCGATCTGGGAGGACAACAACGCTTCCTTACGCACATACATGGAGATAAAAAGGCTCATATTGGGAATGTTAGCAGAAAGAGTGTCCAGTGTAGCCAGTGCTTTTGTCGCCCCAATTAAAGCAGTAATCATATCCGCATCCATCTCCAATAACGGCGGAAGTGGTGCTGGACAAAAAGATTTGTATTCTGCCTCTCCGCTTAAATTCTTGACATATTCTCCCGCTCTTCCCATAAAAGACACCTCCAAGTCAAAATAACACTCTTATTATATCTCCGTTATTTTGATTTGTCAACTTAACTCAAAATAGAATTTTCGTTTATTATCATTTACGATTTTAAGTCATAATATTTGTCCTCCAAAACTTTTTTTATTTTGATTTCATATCAACATAAGGGTCTAAATTGAGAACCGGGCAGAGAATCTCTGCCCAGTTCCTTTCTGATTTACAGATTCTTACTTCGTATCTTTCTTCTTGCGTTTTTTGGCCCAGAAGATGCTTGTGCCAAGTCCAGCGGCGCTGGCAGCAATTAAGCCAATCCACATCCACGGATTGAAGTCATCGCCTGTCTTTGGTACATCCACCGTAACTTTATCGTTATGAACATTGACCGTCAAGGTTTCATCCGCAACAAGTTCGACTACCACAGGCGCAGGACGCTTGTATCCGGCGCTGAGGCTGTCTTCCACCTCGGTGATTGTATATTTTCCGATCCGGAGGTCCTCAATATAGATTTTACCGTTAGAATCCGTCTTGAACGTCTTATCGTAATCATCTCCGACAATATGGAAACTGAATCCCTCTACAACCCCGTCACTGGATGTTTTGATAATCTTCAGGTTGCCTTTTTGGGCCTGATTAAGGAATCCTTTGCCAGCTTCGTTCTCCACCTCATAGACTTTTCCGTCTGTATCTATGCTGACATAATAGACGCCCTCGTCCAAATAGAAACCTTCCGGGGCCTTCGATTCTTTTACAAGATAGCCGTTGAAACGCAAATCAGTCATTTGATACTCACCAGGCTCTGTTTCATCCAGTGTTCCAAGTAGCTCATCTTCATCATCAAGCTTTTTGTTGCCATTGCTGTCAAGGTAAACCTCAAACTCTGCACCCGATAACTTATGGTCTGGATAATCTGCATCATATTTTGTCAAATGGATACTGCCCACGATAAACTCGTTGGTAATCTTCAATGTGACAACCTGCCCATCCTGCTTAATTTCAACGGAGAAAGACTCCTCACATAGGACAAAACCTTCCGGCTGTTCTATTTCACGCACAATCCATGCTCCGTATGGCACCTTGTCAAAACCGAAGCTGCCATCCTCGGCAGATGTAGTCACCAGAATGGCATTTTCTTCCGTAAAATCTTTTGTGGACTCCGTAAACAGACCAATCTTTGCGCCTGCCAATGCGTTGCCGTCTTCATCCTGTTTCTTTCCGGAAATGGAGCCGTATTTTAAAGTGTTTTCAATGGCTTCTCCATCATTGGCCAGAATCTGTACCAATGCTGTTTCCTGCCCGGCATACTCAAATACCACAGGGTACTTTTTGTCAGTTGGCAGGTAATGAGGATCCGTACCGTCTTCGCGCAGGTAATAGCTACCAAAAGGCAGATCCGTCTGTGCTGTGGCGGTTCCATCCTCCTGAACCTCCAGTATTTCGATTAACCCATCTGCCGGAATGACCATTCCGTCTGCCGCAGCAATATCCTCCGCCGCATACAACCCAAAAATAACGCTGTGGACCTCACCGTTCATTCCAATACCGAACTGTTTATCCTGTTCCATCACTTTTTCCAGGCTGATCAGCACCTTCTGGCGCTCATTATAAAAGCTGGCTGAAGTTTCTGTCACTTCGACTTCCTGTCCGGCATAGGACAGTTCCACTAACTGGGATTTTATATTCAGAACCATTCCATACGGCGACTGGACCTCCGAAATTGTATATTTTCCCAAATATAAAAGGGTACTGGATGCCTGCCCGCTGCCATCCGTTGTAATGGTATCAACTACCGAACCTTTTTCAGCTCGGAGCGTTCCATCCTGCGTGTAAATGTCTTCTGCTGCACGGATTTCATAAACTGCACCTTCCAGCCCGCGGGTTTCATAGACTGGAGTATAGCGGTCAGAAAATCCTTTGTTCTCCTCTACCATAACCGTGGAAAAAATCTCGCCACTCTTGGTGATATGAATCTTGCCCTTCTGCGGCATATTCTGTTTTTCTACTACCACCACGTCCTGACTTCCATCCACCTGAAAGGATACAGGTTCGCTACTCAAAACATAACCGTAACACGTTTCCACCTCTATTAGCTCATAACAGCCATAAGGGAGCTCGCAGGGGAGCATCAGCCAGCCTTCGTCATTGGTAAAAAACGTATCGATTACAACAGGGGTCGGATAATACACATTCTGCGAAATCAGTTCTCCCGTGGAAAGGTCGCGCACCTGAAATCCAACGCCGGCGGCAGGGATGATTTTCCCAGTCTCTGCATCGTGTTTTTCAATACGGATAAAACTAGACTGGGTCAGGTTGTTCAGGATATAGGAATAAGTCTGGTCATCTTGACGGATGTACACAGTGAAGTCCGGAACAAATGCCTGGCCCTCCATGCCTTCGATCTGATGGACAGTGTACCTACCGCAGGGCATATCCTTGGAAACAGCAAATCCATCTGCATCTGTTGTCAGGATATCACGCTCCGCTTCGCGGGCATTGTCAAAACTGCCTGCACTGGAAAGATAAATTTGGAACTTGGCGCCTTCCTCCGGCTGTTCAATAATGCCCTCATGTCCGGGTGCCTTAATATCCTCTTCCGGAATCGGGACTGAAGGAACTGTTTCTTCGGTATCTGGTGCCTGAGACTCCTCTGGAACTGTTTCTGTCTCCGATTCCATCTGGGTATTCCCGTCGCTTACTGCAGTATCTTTTGATTCTTCTGTTACATTGCTACCATTATCTTCCGCTTCTGCGGTTTCAGCCTCAGTCTGGGGATCGCTGCTACTGACATCCTTCTGAGGGTCGCTGCCGCTTTCCGTTGCAAGCATGAGAAGCTCCGCTACCTGTACACCAAAAGCAGATGAATTCTCAGTGTTCTCAGTATCCTTCGCAGTTTCCGTTTCCTTAACGGTCTCAATATCCTCCTGCTCCTTGTCAATATGCTTAATCAGACGGATGCGACCCATGATGACCTGCTCGGTAACATTTATAGGAATTTGATTCAGCTCTATCTCAAAATTACCAGGGTCTGCAGGGATAGTGTAAACGGACTCGTCTAAAAGATAGCCTTCCGAAGAACTGATTTCTTTCAGCGTCCAATCGGAATCACAGATAAAATAGTCACTGATAAAGGAACCTTCGGCATCCGTTGTATATGAAGCAACCAATGTATCACCCTGATACAAACCATACACTGCTCCTGCCAGGCTTGCATCACCCTGAGCATAGCCTGTTACGCGATCCTTTTTATTCACTTCCACACGGAACTTCTTCAGGATGTTTTCAAAACTGCACTTTGTTACTTTATTCCATTCTATCTGCGCCATCTGGTTTGCAGGAATCACGTATCGCACTGCCGTGTCAGTTTCTTCCAGTGTATAGGGCTCTGTACCACTGATCAGTACATTTTCAAACCTGGCTACACCAGATGAATCTGTGACTGCATACTCATCTACGGCAAGCCCTGCAAGGGAAGTACCCGATAACCGGAAGGTAACTCCCTCTACGAGACCATCTTCAGACGTTTTTGTCACTTCCAGCTTTCCCCGTTTCAGTTTATTGTCGAACGTTACCGTCGTCGTCTTTCCTCCGACAATAGTAATCGTTTGACTCTTTTGAGGCTCATACCGATCATAACCAGCCTCAGTTACCGTATAAGTGCCTGGGAACATGCCCTCGACAGTAATGGTACCATCATCCTGTGTTGTCACGGTCTTATTATAATTATTTCCGGTAATTGTAAACTGGATGCCGCCCACGACTCCGTCTTCCGAGGTCTTTTTCAGGCTCATCGTTCCGACAGGTGTCTCCACATTCAGGTAGGCATTAACTGGATTGGCCTTCTCCACACCGGTCACAACATCCTGAAGAGCATCGTCTCCATAAGCAATCAATTTTGCACTTTCACTTACTGCCGGTATATTATTTCTGGTTGCCGAAATGCGGACGCTGCCCTCAAATGCCTGCACTGAGGTAATCTCCAGCCGATTCCCCGACTTGGTTACTTTTACGGAAGAATTAGACGAAGAAAAGCTGTAATCACTTAACACGCCGTTGCTATCCGTTAAAGTCAGCGTATATTTCCCATTGGAATATTTTAATTCCTTTGTGGCTCCGTTTGTTGAACCGGACATAAAGCTTGGAATCGTGTTATGTTTCGTCAGCAGGGATACAATCTGATCATAAGCTGCCCTTGCACCACTATTGGGATAATTGGAGCCGAAATGGAGGTTGTACACCGTGGAGCTGGTCTGTTTGTATGAACCTGTGGCTTCACGGCATCCCGTAACGAACTCCCATACCAACGTCTGTGTAGCAAGCCATTTCTCATCATCACTACCGGAAAGATTGCCCCTGTTTCCCTGGTACCCATACAGGAGCGCCATTCCGACTGCTTTTTGTTGGGCATTGGAAAGGGCATCCCATGTTTTTGACGATGCTTCTTTCAGGTTGTCCCCTGTATGCAATGGAACACCGGGCTGGATACAAAAGCCGGTATCACCGTCCACAAACATCCTGTATTTGTACTTTCCCTGGCCTCCGGCAGTATAACCATTGATGACAGCGCTGGAATTGTAATGCATTGCATTGCCATTAGAATCATAAGTATAGGAGAATGTAATCACCGCCGCATCACCTGTTGCAGCAAATACATTCTGGATCGGTATCACAGAAAAAGCTGTGACTATGGCAAGCAGCATGGCTGCCGCCTTTCTAAACATTCTTTTAAGTTTCATACGTTTCCTCCTGATTTTAATAATTAATTCGTAGCATGACAGAATAAAAACCCCGGAAATTAAACCGGGGTTCCTGCCTCTATACTGATTATGCTGTTAATTTTACATATCCACGGTCCGCCTCATCAACGCACCGGTCAAGTATTTCAAAAAAACGCGGCGCATCCAGTTCTGCATCAAGCCACTGAGTTGCACGGTAAGAATAGCAGCCGACCTCATCATTGATGGCATGGCTGCCGAGAATACTGTGCAGATTCAGTTCGTTTGTCATCTGTCTCTGTCTGGCGGTGCTCGGCTTTTCAAGTGCCTTGGCCAGGCAGAATACCAAAAGTGGATGAAGCTCGGAAAACGAAATCTGCAGATAATAATCCCGGTATCCTGCCATCAGGGATATTTCGTCCTGACTTTCGATTTCCAGTTCAGACAGGATCATCTTTCGTGTATGCTCGGCAATCTCTTTGCGCTTCCTCTGCTCAGACTGGCTGAGATCACAATGGTTCATGGATTTCCTCCTTTCTCTCAGATTGAGTTTCATATATTATCTGGGGGCAGCGATATGTGTGATGGCGCCCCAAATCCTGTTGGAGTCATGGTTGATTCCCAAAATTCTGACGGTCACTCTCGAACCTCTGGGCGGACGGCCACGCTTGGGATAACTGCACAAACAGTCGATACCGCCATCCAATGCCACAAACACACCGTTGGTATCCACCATACTGACTGTACCCACATAGCGGTTGCCGACGGAATATCTGCGCAGTGCTTTCTCATACGGGTTTTCCCCAGACTGCTTGACCGAGGCTGTTGCCTTGACATGGTTCCGATCACTGCGGTCCACCTCAAGCACTTTTACCAGGATACGTTGCCCGGGCTGGAAATGCGCTGCTGCGTCCATCCATCTCTGGTAACTGAGTTCCCTGAGTGGAATGTAAATCTCCAGCCCGAAGATATCCACGAAAATGCCAGCACGAATCACTGATACGATTCTGGCTTCTGCACACACACCTGAGTAAAGCAGATTGTTCCCATCCCTGTCTGTACCCAGATAATACTGCTTGCGTTTTGCCTTCATCGCCTCCAGACGACTCGCTGCCGCAATGCCGGATGACGGATCAATTCCTCTGACGATATAATCCACCTCCGCACCCAGACGCTTAGTAAGCATGTAATGCAGCACGTCCTCCGGAAGCCTGCCACGATAATCCGCTGGCGGTTCTACCGCTTCCTCTGCAGGAATGATGACTTTGAACTCACCGTGGTAAATGACTGCGAAAGAACGGGATGGGTTGTCCTCGGGACGCTCTACGCCCTGAATGGTTCCAGTCAGAATGCGCCCGGTTTTCTGGGATTCCAGCAGATCCAGCAAATCATTTTTGGTTTTTTCAGCATCCGTCTCGACGCTGAGCTGGTCATCAATGGCCAGCACCGGTGTTGTCGGTCTGACAGATACACGCCTTTTTCTTGGCTTAGGCGCCTCCTCGACGCCGTCGGCGATATTTTTTCCCTCGGGATTTGCTTCTGTGTCAGACTGAGATGTATTTTCCTTAGTCTTCTTACGCCCGCGGGGCTTTTTCACCTTTTCCGGCTCAGTCTGAGAAACATCCCCTTGAGAGGGCTCTTCGCCTAACGCGTTTTCTGAAGAGATATCATCTCTGGGAGAATCTGCATCGGTCTGGGAAGATATTTTCTCTTCCGGCTCCGAAGGCGGCTTCCCATCAGCCATTTCCATATCAGTCTGAGGGAGAATTTCACCTTCAGAATCTGCATCTCTGAATTCCTCTGAAGAGACTCTCTCCAGGGAATCCTCTGTATCAGTCTGGGACAGCTCCGGATCCGGGGAGTCGTCTTCAGGCTGGGACAGCTCCTCAAGCTCCGGATTCCCATCAGTCTGAGGGGTTGTTTCCTGCAGAATTTCCTCACCGGAAAGCTTTTCTTGTTTTTTTGTTGCCATAATTAGTACCTCCTGTAAATTTAAAATTCAGCCGGCGGTTTTGCCGAGCTGTAAAGGCTTTTTTTACGTGCCGGCTTTTTCTCCGGCTCTGCTACTGGAACTGGTTCACTAAGTATCGGTGCAGTAAATATTGTTGCTGGCTGGTAATCCATGATGGATGCTCTCACAATCTGTCTTGACATGGGATGTTTTGTAAAATCCAGTTTTTCAAGCTTCAAGAGATTGCAGCCTCGTATGACGCAGAGCATTTCTTCGTTTGGAAGCCGTAGGACCTCATCCGGAGTCAGAAGCCGCCTTCGTCCCTGACCCTCAGTATGACGGTACTGGGGTATGACCTGAGCGACTGCAATGGTTTGCCTCACCGTCATAGTAGAATTTACCTGCACGGACATATCTCCGGATCTTGCTGAGATATACTCAGCCGTAACCTCATCCGTACATCCAAGCATCAACTGGATGTCGCAGTTGCCGATGATTTCGGCCCACAGATTATTTGGATACCGGTTCTGTAACTGACCCAGGCTCTGCACTGCCAGCATCACACGGATGTCTCTGGAACGCACCACCGAAAGAGAACGGGCAAAATCTGATCCGTCTTCTGCACCACCGATGCGACCCACGTTGTTAAACTCATCCAAGATCAAATTTACGGGCACATCGCAACGGCCATTTGGCCGGCTGTCTGCATAGCGAGTTAATTTAATAAACATGAACGAAAAAAAGAGCGATGACAGGAATGCCATGGTGGCATCTTGATCGCTCAGGATAATATAATATGCGCATCTGTGTCTGGCAGGAGAGGTCAGATCAATGTCAGACTGACTTGTAATCCGCTGCACTGCCTGGTTTTGCAGCACTTGCAGCCGCGTGCCGAGACCTAAAATGATTCCTGATTTTACAGTATCGCTGGACTGGGCAAACAGATTAAAAGGCGCCCTCGCCGGATGGTCAAGGGGAAGCTTATCGAACATGGCTGTCAGCTGTCGCTCACTGTTCTGAGTCAGAAGCTGGTATACTGCAGTAAGATGTTTCATGTCCGGACTACGGGTTCTATCCTGGTCTACCAGAAGAATCAGAGCCTTTAAAAGATTGCCCTCGCCGTTATCCCAAAAGTGATCTCCTTTACCAGAACTGGTATTGCCGATAATAACATTGGTCAGCACTTGTGCCATTAGGGTATCACCGTTTAAGTCTGACATGCAGTTCCACGAATCTCCATGCTCAGGTGTGACGAGATTGTAAATCTTCACCTCGTAGCCTGCCTGCCGGTACATTTCTGCTGTGTCTGCATACAGTTCGGCTTTACTGTCTGTGATAATCACGGATTCGCCACGCTTTATTGCCTGAAACAGTGAATTCCGGATGATTGCCCGGGATTTCATGGTGCCCGACGCACCAAATATGGCGATGTGTCGATTGAGTCTGGTATCTTTTGGCATACAGACCGCTTTTCCCTTATACTCACCCAGAATCGTTCCTTCAGCCTTATCAACAGAAGACACCTCCAGTACCTCACGCATTTCTTTTTCTTCCATCCATGAGGCGGTTCCGTAAATCCCTGACTTGCTTTTGGTGAAGCCTCTGGGGTCATAGCTTTTTCCATCAAACTTATCGTGAAGCTTGATGTAAGCAAAAATCCCTCCGCCAAGGATCAGGGTTCCAAGCATTCCTTTCAGCCCGTCTGGGGTAAACGCCATTGGGAAACAGACCGCAGGATTCCAGCTGACCGGTTTCATGGCGGCCTCGCCTGCAAGCCCGTCTGCCTGCATCCATGCTGCATAGTTTGTAAACAACTGGCCAAGCATTCCACCAAGATATAAAAACGCTGCGCATCCCAGTATGATGGCCGCCACAATGGCAGCCGTTCTTTTTTTATCTTTCAAGCAAATTCCTCCTTTCTGGGCAAAGCTCCTCTTCCACCGAGTCCATTCCGATGGTTTTGATGCTGGCAAGCCCGCCCAAGTATTCCCGGAGGAAGTGCGTCTGATGGGGAAAACATAGAACCTCAAACTGTCCGGTTCGGTTTTCAATTGCTTCCCGAAAACGAATGAGTCTTGCAATGTCCCCGTCCAGATGCGATAAGATATTTACGCCGTCCACACAGGCGTCATATTCAAAAAGCCCTCGGTCGTAGGATCTGACCTCAGGCTCAAATAAAAGTTCAAGGAGCTGCGCTTTCCAGTCTGGTACAGAAAAGAGACGCAGCTGCCGGATGCCATCCCCGTTCATTGGGATAAAATGGATATGGCGGTAAATGGAATCGAAACGAAACTCCAACCGCCTGGTTTTGTCTGATTCTAACAGTGTCCGCAGGGCTATCTCTCCAGACCGGCCAAATAGTATCGCTGAGTCTACCTCAGAAATACCGGCATTCAGTCTTGTAAGCTCGATCAGGCTGTGGAGAGCTTTAAACTCACCCATGCCGCTCCACTTCATTACGGCATCCCTTGTATTATAAACAGCATAACAATTGCTGGAAGAAAATATTGCGCCGGCCATACGGGTGAACATCGTCTTGTTCATCTCTGTCTCTCCGACTTTTTTCATATCCTTTGCCAGATAAAAACAGGGCTTGTCAGGTATAACCTGCAGCATCTCCCGGTTCTGAAGTCTGGGGAGAAGATAAGGTCTTGCCTCCATACCGGCTTTCATACACATTGCCGCAGCCTCTGAAACACGATGATTCCTATCCCGGTGCGAGGCATCACCCGGAAAACGATGTTTCCAGAATGAGTCCATATAATATTCATACACACCCGGATAAAGCCATTCCAGTATGGGAAGTGCACCCTTATAGAGCCGGATGCTTTTTCCTGCCCCTTTTCCAGATATGGTCAGCAGGCGGCAGGTGATTTCATCACAGGAATGATAGTTGCGAATCGTCTGAAGCGTAGTCAGCCTGGAAACGAGAGCCTTATAGACCCGCTCACTCCCAAGCAGGGAAAGGCTATGAAATGGGAACTCTCCCGAAAATGAGAGAAGCATGACGAGCTGCCAGACCTGACTGCCCGGGCGAAAATGCACCATAGCACTCACCTCCGCTCATAAGCATTTTCCGACAACATGACTGCTCTCTTTGTCGGAATTTCCGGCGTAAATACGTCCCCAAATCGCCGCTATACTGGGCTTTTTGCTCCTTTTGGAATATATGTAATTTTTCTTGTCCAAAAAAGTTCCGTTTTTACATAGGTTTTTACGGCTCAATTTACCTTTTTTCATAGAGTTCCACCCCCTCATCCGGCATTGTGTTTTCCATAGCCAGCCATATAGGAAATTCTTTCTTCGGCACCACATATACCTCCGTCCGTTCCTCCTGTCCTGCTGTGCTACAGTAATAGTGAGAGCATACCGCCGGACTGTCGTCCGGCATCACATACATGGCAACAATATCTGAAACCATGTTGATTTCAATGTTATCATGATCCCGCATTTTTCTTTCGGGTCTGGCTCTGTCATATACATGACGGTAAATCAGAACACAATCCTGATACCGCACAGGCGGTCGCTTTTCAAAAAAGGCTCGCATGGCAGGATATAAGAAAGAGCGGATATAATCCGCTGACCCGCCCGCCTTCTTTGGGAGCAATGCTGGGATGCGAAGGCAAAACCAACGCTCCTCTGTAAAACCAATTTCTACGGGAATACAATCCTTTATACGGTGCTCCACCTCAAGCTTTGCATTCCGCACGCCGGTATACGCGGGAAGCACCCGCGTCAGAAGCACCAGCCGCTCCGCCGTTTCTTCCAGATTAAGAGAATGCAGATAAACTTCATAGATACTCCCGTTTTCACAAAACCATTGTACAGAAGCAAGCTGCTCCTGCAATTTCTTATCCAATCTCCCGATCTTATCCAACGTGTCCAGAAATTTCGTCATCGCTCACTGCCTCCTCTGAATAGAAAGTAACCCCCGGCTCCTCGTCCCCCTGAAAGTCCACTGTAGCAAACAGGCAGGGAGCGTGAGGAAGCCGC
This sequence comes from Lachnospiraceae bacterium, assembly GCA_910575555.1. GTDB lineage: Bacteria > Bacillota > Clostridia > Lachnospirales > Lachnospiraceae > Petralouisia. The sequence goes on from CAJTFX010000016.1 coordinate 72,153, forward strand.
ATCCCATATGCCATAGAAATACGGGGAAGAACGATAATATACTTCAAATCCTCCTGAGGCTGGAGCAGTTTCAAAAGGTTCTGCTCACCTTCGTATAACACCACGATTTCGTAACCGGTATTCTCCTTTAAGAAAAAAAGCTGAGATGGATAAACCGCCGGATAATGTGCCATCGGGTCTACATAATCAATGAATTTCAAAAGAACCCATACGGCAAGAATCGTTCTCTGATCCGGTTTATCCATTGCATCCAGCCCAATATAATAGCCGCTCGACACATCCGCAATCCGCATCTGCTTCTTCAGGTTCCGCAGGATTTTATCTGCGGTCTGGGCTGGCTTTTGCAGCATTCGTGTAATCTGAGTTTTCGGCAAGGCTCCGTACTGTGAGAGCCATTTTACAACATACTGCTCATCTTGCAGCAACATAGGCAACACCTCCTTTTTGTGAGTATTTTCCTTAAAATGCGTATTCTACGCAGAATGCGTTTGCTCCTGCTGGCGTTCCTTTAGCAACGCTTCCAACTCAGCCCGGTCAGTCGTAATCATTTCCTGCTCCTCTTTGGAAGCTTTGATTACAACAGGAACTTTGTTATTGTTGGAGCAGACCAGCGCTTCACCCCGTTCAAACCGGGTAACAGAACGGATCTCTGTTTTTGTCAGCTTCAGCACTTCCTGCACATACTTGGCCTCATCCGGCTCCAGATTCAAAATAATCTTGTTCTTACTGTTATTGATGATTGCACGTCCATACTTGCCGTCCTCAAGCCCAAAGAAGTCAGATAAATCCTGTGTCGCAGAGACGGCTGCTCCTCCGAACCCTCTTATGGTTTTAAAGATGGTCAGACAGAACTCTGCCGCCATCCGATTGGAACTGGCGCCAATCAGCTGCCATATTTCATCAATCATTATGGCTTTCTTTTTGGTACGGTCTGCCTTGACCGTATCCCAGACGTAATCCAATGCAATAAACATCCCGACCGGAAGTAATTTGCCTTTCAATTCTGAAAGGTCAAGCACGATATACTTATTACTGAGATCCACGTTTGTCTGCTGGTTGAAACTCTGGGCTGAGCCTGTCACGAATCGGCTGATGATAATGGCAATGCGCTTTGTCATCGGGTTCTCCAACAGTTCCTTGTGAAGATCCCCGATAATCGGCATTTTCTTCATCTTTGGCGGAGATACGCTGCGATCTATATACAGTGAATCATTGTCATGAGTAATGCCGAACTTCGCATAGGTCTGAATCAAAGCCTCGTCCAGCATCTGCTCCTCCTCATTGGACATATCCGGTATCAAGAGTGAGAAGAAAGTCATCAGCTGCTGAATCTTACGAGCCAGCATAGAATCCATTTCGCTGTAATCAATCTCATCTATCAATTCCATCTCCGGGGAGATGGTATGCCGGATCTCCATGATATTGATACAGTGCGGAGAACCAGGGGCGATCTTAATGAACTCGCCGCCAATTTTCTTGCAGGCCCTGCGGAATTCATGCCCCTTGATTGGAGCCAGGATAAAACACTGGATTCCTCTCATTCTCATGCGGAGCGCCAGAAGCTGCATGGTAAAGGTCTTGCCTGCGCCGCTGGTACCTAAGAGGTTCAGGTTGGCGTTCTTGTTTTTCTTCGTATTAAACAGATCCACGATACACAGTGAATTATTGTGCCGGTTGATACCGAGCAACACACCCGTATCGTCCGACATTTCAAAAGAAGTAAACATATAAGCAGATGCGGCGCCGCTGGTCAGCACATTCCGTCCCGACTTCTTTTCCAGTGATGGTTCAATCTTCAAAAACGGCATCACGGAGCGAAGTGCCGCTTCCTGCTGAAATCTACAATCACTTACGTACATATCCATGGATTTTAACATATCCACGATCTGCTGCTTACGCCACATCAGTTCCTCATAGCCTTTGGCGGAAACTGTGATGAACACAGACATATAGAACAGATCCTCATTGTTATTGGCAATTCCGTTCTTGATAAAGTAGCCTGCCTGTATGGAATTGGTCAATTCCTCATAGTCGGTACTGGTATCCTGCATACTTTTCAGCTTTGTTCTGTTAAGTCGGATGCGCTGTGCCACCTTGTCAATGGTCTTGCTTCGGTTCTCACGCCTCAGCTGTATATCTATGTCAATCCCGTCCCCGGCATTGATAAGGGCCGACATCCATCCTGCCCGCACCATACCCGGATAACCATTCCCTTTTATGAACAAGAAGGAATAATAAAGCCCATCCATCACGACATAGTTATAGTGGGTCAAGTCAATTCCACGCGGCGACAGAAAGTGCGCCATGCGAATCTGCGGGATAGGATCCACGCCAATGACCTTGTCTTTCGCCGCCATCGTATCCACGACCACACGGTTCACACGGGACGAAAACGGCTCATCCACACAGGACCGGCGGTTAAAAAACATATATAAAATCTCCGCAGTTGCCTCATCCGGGTCTTTCTGTTGGAGAATCGTATTCCCGCACTGCAGGAAATAAGCGCGGGCATTCTGCTCCGCTGTCTGCATCATGCCATAAATCTGGGAAAAATCATCCCCATCCCCACGACGAATCTCTTCATACTGGAAAATCAAAAAGAAGCGCCTTGTAAGCGCCTCTCTACTTCCCACATCCTTAATCAGGCGGATATAGCCGTCTCCAAGATGTCGGCATTCTTCACTTTCCTCTATTTCCAGTTCTTCATGGATCATGGCAATGTGTTTATCTGAGTCTGCCTTTCTTGTCATACTCTTAAACTGAAGCCGCATAGGAGAAATTTTCAACCAGCTGGCAAAAGACGATATGATATTAAATTGTTCTTCTCCGGAACGCAGCATAAAGTTAATCGGCTCAATTTCAAGAATCCGAATATATCTCCCATCGGTCGTTTCAATAATACCGTGCTGGAGACTTTTAACTGGAATGAAGTCCTGAACGAACTCCAGCTTTTCCGGTTTTTTTGCCTTTTTTCTTTGCTTTGCCACCTTTTTTCTTTTTTCGGAGCTGTTTTGGATCATATCTGTATCCCACCCTTCTGTAATGTAGTTTTCTCCTGCTCGCAAAATATCGGATGATGTGTCCGATATACTGAAACAGCGAATCGCCGTCAATCCCCATCATGGAAAGAACCGCAAGAGGTAAAAGTGTAAGAGTCATGACAACAATGCGAATCGTTCCGGACATGGGAATCAGCACCAGTTCCGGATATCCCAAAATAATTAACAATATCCCTGTTTCTACTGCATTTCTCGGCTCCAGCATTCCGCCAAAAATCTTGCCGGAATCTGTGTAATTTGCCGGTATAGCATAAATATTACTGTACTCTTTTTCATCCAAGATTTCTCACCTGCCTATCCTGTAAATTGTAGCTGTTGTCTTGTATCTGCCCAAACGTAATGCTTCATTATGATCCGGCACAAAAATATCCACACGATGGATATCATTCTCAATGCCGGAACCACCGCGATCTTCTACGGTATACATGGTTCCGTTTATCATAATCTGCGTGCCAAACGGATAATGGCTTGACATTGCAACCATGCCGCGAGCCACCTTTTTACCACTGGCAGTAATCCCGTCTGCGTTGCTTCCGCAGCATTTTGCACATGCACAGTAATGGGTAACATCTACTTCTAAAGTAGAAATCGGCGTTCCTGAAACCTCACCGGATACCGGCGCATCAAAATCCACATTAACAGGCCGGCGTAAAGAAAGCGATGATTCGTAACTGGGCGTATTCAGGATTACACCCTGTCCGCCGGAAGAATGCACCCACATCCGTTCTCCGCTCTCACCGTACCCGGCAAAAATCAGTACATGGTTCCATCCGTTTCCACCAGATTCTGCTAAAAATCCTAAATCACCGGGAAGCAGCTCACTTGCTGATACCCCAACGGTATTTGGATACTGTCCGGACGTACCTGCTCCGATATCTACACCCACAGCTGTATTAAATACCCATGTGCTGAAGCCTGAACAATCAAGCCCATACGGGCGTATTGTGCCTGTTGTAGAAGACCCTGCGGCTGTTACCAGCCTTGGCGTATTCCATTCATCGTTCCAACCAGGTGCCGACTTCCCACCCCAAAAATATGGAACCTTGCCCACAAGGGACAGGGCGGTGCTGAGGATATGCTTTCTTGTCGCATTACAATTCTGTCGGTTCACAAAAGCAATCAGCTCGGCATCCGTCAGAGGAACCGTCTGTCCACTGCCTACAGAACCATACAGCGTCCGTTTTAACGCATTCGCCATGTTCTGAATTACCTCGCCATAAGTGAGGTTAAACTGATCATATTTTGCATTCAGGTCAATGCCAAACGCTTTGGAAATCACTGTATTGTCAAACGGATGAATGGTACACTCCAGATATTTGATAATCTCAGTACCAGGGCTCAGGGTTTCCTGCCCGTTTGCCACATAATAACTTGCTGTGGTTGTGCCTGTAATCTTCCCACCGGAATAAACAGGGACATCCACCGCTACCTCTTTATAGGCATCCACCGTGACAGCCGTATCACTGCTATGTGCTTCATCCGGGAGATAGTAAGTTTTTGATGCTGTCTCATACCGGTATTGGGGTGTGCCGTTAATCGTACCTGTCTGCACCTTGTTTGTAATCACAGTGAGCGTTACTGATTTATAGGTGTAATAGGAAACAGGAATGGTTATCTCTTTTTCCTTTTCTTCTGCTGTAACGGAAAACATATCTCCAGCACAGCCTCTGAGCTTTGATACCATATCGTCCTTGCCAGTGTTTTGCTGTTGCATGGACGCTGAATAAGCCGCCAGTATGTAACAGACATCATATCCGGCGGAACTCTGTGCATAATTGACCAACGCATCCATAGAAAGATCGTAATCATATCCACCGTCTGTAATCAACTTATCCGCATAGGCAAGCGATTGGTTATATCCTTCATCTACCACATCGGAAACGGCACCTGACATCTCCGTATAGGCTGACATCAGAGTTGCGCCTTCCGCCGGCTGCGTACCATCCAGCCCAAAAATACTGTTTGATACAATCGTCGGCAAGGAAACAATCATGGTAATCAGGAACAACAGAAACAAACAGATACATATCAGTATCTTGAAAAGAGTATGGCGCATTGCCCATGCCGCAGACAGGATAGCGCCCCACGGACCACCAGCCGCAGTACCGGCAGCGATTTCTGCAGCTGCCTTTCCGCCCTCCACACTGGCTTTTACAGTAGCAGCGGCCGCATTAGCTGTAGCCTCTGCACCCTTTACTGCCGTTTGCTTTGCTGCTTCCTGTCCTGCCTGCTTCGCCGCTTTTGCCATTTGTCCGGCGGCCTGTCCATAATTATCAGAGCCATCACCGATTTGCTGTTTCTCTGGCTCAGCCATGCAATCCACCTCCTTATATCAAGCTGCTGCAAGAGCAGCGTTATTTCAACATGAAAAATGCAAAACAGCCGAACCAGTATCTTTCTCTGATTCGGCTGCCTGCACTTATTTTACCGTTTCCGCCTTGGCGGCTTAATTTCCCCTTTGCTGCGGGGCTTTGGCTCTCCAAAGCGTGATGGCGTATTCTTATAACGAACAGTTTCCACAGATACTGTTCGTACACTGTCACCATCATAAACCGGTTTTCCATCCTGATAAACCGGTTTGCGTTCCACAGCGGCTTCGCCGCGAATAGCGAACCACTGCCCTCCGCGGGCATCTTCAAACACCTGATAGTCCCCTCGGGGAGCCGCATACTGAGATGTATCATAGAACATGGTTCCCGATCCATTTTCATGGCGAACCTCAAAATGACCATCCATACGTCCGGATCCATCCACAGAGGATACCTGTTGTTCATATCCTGGCATAAATGCCTGGAACTGTGCCTGGTTATATGCAAAAGCAGCCTCGCCCTGCTCAAATACAGGCGCTTCAGCGTGTTGCTGCATAGCGTACCAGTCTACACCGTTTGCCGACTGCATAATCGTATGTGGTGCATCCGGCTCATCATAGTAAGCGCTGTTGTACCACATGGTATTGCCAGAATCGGAACTTGCTTCGATTACGCCATCGCCAACCGTCCTGAGGGTCGTTCCTTCGGAAGCGTCTGGGAAAGTTGCTGCAACCTGTGCCGCTTCTGACGGACTTCCCATAAATGCCGGCGCATCATAAAACGCACCTGCTCCGGCTCCGCTTGCCATCTGATACCACTGGCTTCCATCGGATGCTGTAACAACAGAATGCGGTGCATCCGGTTTCTCAAACTGTGATGCGTTATACATTTCAAGCGCTGTACTCTTTCCATCTGCGCCAATTGAAGTTGTACTGATCTGACCACCTGTAATCTGGGTATCTTTCAGCTGCTGACCCTGCATCTGAGGCATATAGTTGCCAAGGCTTCTGTCTGCAATGTCACCGGCAATCGTTCCGGAAACACCGAGATTTCTTGAAGCTACAGAAGAAATGGAGTCACCTGTAAGCGTGGCACCGTTGCGTGCCGCCATGCCACCAAAGGCACGACCGACAAAACCGATGCTGCCGCCGGCACCCATACGGCTTCCGCCATCCACAACCGCATCACGGACAAAGGAATTTGGCTTGAAACGTGATGTGAACCCGGAAGCAAATCCACTTGCAGCTGCACCCGTTCCGGTTGCAGTGCTTGTACTATGGAACATACTGCCCGCATTTCTTACACCGCCTCCAACACCGCTGATCACCCTCGCTGCCATCATAAGCTCCATGCCCATACTGGAACCAGTCTGGGCTACATTCAGCCCCATGGCCGCCAGATAGGAGTCAAATTTTTGTGCCGTTTTTAAAAAAGCCAATGCACAGAACAGCCAGAGAAAAATGCTTCCCTGACCTGTGGAAAGAGCACCGCCGTTTCCGATATACTGTCCCATGGAACTATTAAAGCCCCTGAGGAACCATACATTCATCACCAACAGCAAAAGCTGTGATCCCACCATACGGCACCAACTCTTGAAAACCGGCGCTGTTGTTTTGGAAGCACCCATGGAAAAAGCCAGAGGGGAGGTGTAACAGAGCACGCCAACCACAATATAGCGTTCAACGGTTTCCAGTAACAGCTTAAAATAATTCCAGCCAAGAGCGATCTCTAAAATAATGAGAAGCAGCAGCCCTACCACTGATACGATGGCTACAATGGTTGTCAAACCATTAGACAGTGCCTGTTCCACACCCGCAAAAGTAAAGTCCTCTGCCGACATGGTAATCTCCATCAAAGCCGTATATGGCGCTCGGGCGATATCCAGCACAATCATAAAAATCGGCTTTGCATAGCCGATCAATAGGGCAAAAATAGAACCTCTTGCCAAAAGCACCCACGGATTTTCTGCCTCCGTGATTGGTCCTCCAAAGACACGGAAAAGCTGCCATACCGTTACAAGGAACAGAATCGCCCATGCTGTGTATTGCATGACTGTAAATGCCTTAGACACAAACGGAAAATATTCTTCCATCGCTGTCATATCTGTTCCCAGCGCCTGAAGGAACAGACCGGATACTGCATCCATCATTTGTGAAACAATGCTGCTGATCCATGTCACGATTCCTTCAAAAATCCAATCAAGCATCTATCATCACCTCCTCCATCTGCTTTCTCTTTTTTGGTTATCCTGTGTAATTGCCACCAGCAATAAGGGGCTGCAGATAGGCGACGATGAACCCCAGGGAATTAAGGACAATCCACGTCACTACAATTCGTTTAAGCCATGACGTTGCCTCATCGACTGCGCGCTGGTTTCTGGAAATCATCCTGACAATCAATGCGATGGCCGCCGCTGTAACCGCCACAATCGTGCTGATTCCAACCAGCTGGCCGTAAACATCCTTCATGATTGTCGAAAAACGGTTCCAGATTGTGTCAGCCATAACAGGCTGCAGCGAAATAAGCATTGCAGACGCCATACTGACCAACGACCAGTAGGCGGTCTTCATACGCCCTCCGCCTCTTTTGATTTGTTTAACCATGCCGAGTACCTCCTTTTTTGATTTTAGGCAATAAAAAATGCCGCTTCTCAAAGCATTTCAGCTTTAGAAACGGCATCTTTGTCTGCCCAATCCCAGTTTGGGATGATACAAGTATAGCACGGCTTTATTCCCCTGTCATCGGCAGAACTTATGCCATTTTTGTGCCAATTTATTCACCCTGAATTTGTCATTCCAAATGTTCAAAAAGCGTCAGAAGCTCCAGCCATACATCCACATCCTCACTTGGGGCTGACCACAGGCGAATGGAAAGAATGGAGATTGCCTGCTCACGAAGCCTGTAATAGTGCCTCTGTGACAAGTCCAGCCGAAACAGAATCTCCTCCAGTTTCAGCTTTTCCGGTGCCAGATAGGCCGTATAGATCAGCTGATACAACTTTTCGCCCCGTGTCGGCTCCTTGCGGAGAACTGCCATCGCTTCGTTAAACCGATCCAGTAGCAATCTTGACCTTGCCGCTGCCTCCAGACGGCTCTCCATCCGTTTGTTCCCAATAGCCATCTCCAGATCCAGCCTGTCCACCATTCGGTCAAAGCTTTCAAACGGGGCCTCCAGCTCCTGCAAAATCTCCTCTGGGTAACAACTAAACACCCAGACCATCTTCCGGTAATTCTTGAGGAGCATCTGGGTATTGTGATAAGCATTTCGCTTTTTCTCCTTTTGAGCAGCACGCACTTTCTCATCATCAATTTTTTGGTCTCCAAGAATCCCTCGCTTTGTAAGAAGGGAAATAAATGCGTCTGACTGCGCTAATATCCTGTTTTCCTGTTGTTCATACAACTTTTTTTCATCCTGCTTGCTCATATGTAAAATACTCCTTTGCTATTTTCGTGATATCCACCGGCTCACATGGCCCGCGGATTTTACTCGTTTCTATCACTGCCTGTGTTATATAACCTTTACCTTGGCAGTCATATCCACAATTCTTACAATTCCTACACGGAGAAAGATACGCGCGTATTATAGGGTCTGAAAGTGCAACGCGATTTTCAGCGTTCTGTGTGTCTGCATCTGGCAGGTTGCTTCTGGTCAGTCTGCGGCTGTACCATGTGATGAGCTTGTTCATATGCTCATGGTCTGAACCCGTTTTATGCGTATCTGCGCCATAAATGCGTATTTCATCAAGAATACATTGTATTTCCTCCTGGTTTGGAACTGAAACCTCTGATCCTGTCGGATACAATTTATTAAAAATGAGACAGCCATAGGAACCTGGAAGACGGTATAGAGCAAAGACATCCCCATACTTTTTCATGAATCTCCATACTTTCGTCTTTTCCCAACCCCAACGCTGTCCCAAGGTTTCCAACGTGAGTAAGGCTCCGTATTTTCCATACTGGATGACCGGAGCCATAAAAGAAAACGCATTGTTCGGATCTTCATACACGGAATGGCACCAAAGATCCATCCAAGCGTCAGCTTCTTCAAATATATATTGTTTTTCCGCAAGGCGTTCTGTGATATTGCGAGGAAGGCAGAGAAAACCATATCCATCCGTTGCATAAACAGCACCCTGCATACATTCTTCTCCGGAACATTTCACTACCCAGTCTGTTATCTGATAGGTCAGCTTTTTCGTATTAGAGTCAAGCGTATACTGTACATAACCTAAGCCAGACAGTGTCTGAAGTGCCTCCAGAGCTTTCTGACGGCTTTTTAGGCCGAGAATACTCTTTAGCCCTACAACGCCTCCTGACCACATTCCGGGGCTTACAGCGTTTATATGCCCGCAGTAGAGGGCTTGTCCCTTGCGAAATGCTGCACGGGATGCCAGACGCGCCCATGCACCCATAATCCCCTTTCCCTCAGGAAGATAATTTCTGGGCAGCTTTACCCACTGGTATTTCATCAAACATTTCACTTAGGTTCCCTCCTTTCATAATTATGGGCATAAAAATAGGGCGGTTCCTGTTAAAGAAACCGCCCGGCGATATAATTTAATTAAATCCTTACAATTAATCCTTCAAGCCTGTCCGTCTTAATCCCAGTTAAATACCAACCATTTCCCATTTCAATTCTGGCAGGCCTCCAGTCTCCATTGATAAAGACATCCATACGCTCCCCACACTGAAGACCTCCGTAATATTCCTCCAAATCAAATCGAATGTCCATTCGCCCAGTCTGGGCATCTAAAGTTAATGCTCCTTGTCTCATATCATTATCCTCACTTTTCATACTTTCATCTTGCTCAGACGCATCATCTTTGCGCCTCAAGATTCTGAGATACTCTTCAAAAATATCTCGGCGTATTAAAACCCGCTTTCCAATCTTATACACTGCTCCTGCCTCATGAGCCAGTCTTGTAAAAACTTTCAAGCCCAGTCCGTAATAATCAGCGCCTTCATAATAGGTAACGAACTCACGCTGTATCATTTTCGCATCCTCATCGTCCAACATATCCGAAAACATCCATAGATTTCCGCTCATTCTTTATCCTCCTGTGAAACCAACGTACTCGGCTCATGAAACTGTTCCAGATACTCATTAAAAATATCCCGGTTAATCAGAACGGTTCCATCCATTCGATATATGGCTCCCGCTTTACCAGCAAGTTCCAACAGCTTCTTGTGTGTAATGCTATAAACTATTTCCGCATCCTTATACCTGAGAAACTGTCTGCGCAATCTTTTTGCACTTTCCCGCACATCATTTCGCTTTTTCAATTCATAATAGGCTTTCGTCTTGTCACTAATCATAAAATGAATCCTCCATTCGATTTGTTGTTTGACAGAGAGTTGCACCAAAACGAAAAAAGAGAACACCTTTGAAATTTCTTTCAAAAAGTGTTCTCTCAGCGATGTGTGCTGTATTGCGTTTCAGCCTCCAGCTATTCATTCTGCGTCGCAATTCTTCGTATTGATATGAAAAATTGTTGTCAATTTGTTGTCAACTTGGATTTGAGAAGCCGGAAACCCTTGATTTTACTGGGTTTATTCCTTGACGGGCTTCATCGTCGGGAACAACAAAACATCCCGAATCGCCGGCGAATTCGTCATCATCATCACCATCCGGTCAATTCCGAACCCAATTCCGCCGGTAGGCGGCATGCCGATGCTCAGTGCATTCAGGAAATCTTCGTCGGTATGGTTCGCCTCTGCGTCCCCGGCAGCCAGCAGCGCTTCCTGTGCCTCAAAACGTTCCTTCTGATCGATGGGATCATTCAGCTCGGAATAAGCATTGGCCATTTCCCAACTGTTCATAAAGAATTCAAAACGTTCCACATACTCCGGATTGTCCGGTTTCTTTTTGGTTAAGGGTGAGATCTCAACCGGATGATCCATCACAAAGGTAGGCTGAATCAGATGTTCTTCCACGTATTCCTCGAAGAACAGATTCAGAATATCGCCTTTCTTATGTCGGGCTTCGTATTCGATGTGATGTTCGTCTGCCAGTTTTTTAGCTTCTTCTGCGGTATGAATTTCATTGAAATCCACATTGGCATATTTCTTTACGGCGTCTACCATGGTAATCCGCTCAAAAGGCTTGGAAAGATCCATCTCATGTTCCCCGTAAGTGAGAATCTCAGAACCGGTCACTTCTTTGGCCACATAGCGGTAAAGGTTCTCGGTTAAGTCCATCATGCCGTGGTAATCGGTATATGCCTGATAAAGCTCCATTAAGGTAAATTCCGGATTGTGGCGGGTGTCCAGACCTTCGTTGCGGAATACGCGTCCGATTTCATACACGCGTTCCATACCGCCTACAATCAGTCTCTTTAAATAAAGCTCCAGAGAGATCCGCAGCTTCAAATCCTCATTTAAGGCATTGAAATGCGTCTCAAAAGGCCTTGCGGCTGCGCCGCCCGCATTGCTTACAAGCATAGGAGTTTCCACTTCCATAAAGCCCTGGCTGTCCAGATATTTCCGGATGCTGCTGAGAACTTTGGAGCGTTTTACAAAGGTATCCTTTACGTCGCTGTTCATAATCAGATCCACATACCGCTGACGGTAGCGGATATCTGTATCTGTCAGACCATGGAATTTTTCCGGCAGAATCTGGAGGCTTTTGGAAAGAAGAGTTACTTCCTGGGCATGAACAGAGATTTCTCCGGTTTTGGTTTTGAAAACCTCTCCTTTTATGCCTAAAATATCGCCTACGTCATATTTCTTGAAATCCTTGTAGCTGTCCTCTCCGATACTGTCTCTGGCAACATATGCCTGAATATTTCCCTGTAAATCCTGTACGTTACAGAAGGATGCTTTTCCCATGACACGTTTGAACATCATTCTGCCTGCTATGCTTACAGTCTGCCCTTCCATGGAGTCAAAATTGTTTTTGATTTCCATGCTGTGACTCTTAACATCATATTTTGTTATCTGGAACGGATCTTTTCCGTTATCCTGCAAATCCTTTAATTTATCATGGCGGACCTTCAATAACTGATTTAAATCCTGTTCCGCCGGCTGATTGTTCTGTGCCATTTTCTTTTCCTCCATTCTGTATGATTGCCTGAGCCTGATGTCTGCCGCTGCTTTCATAGGTCAGAACCGTCTGGTACTGGCTTTTGCCGTCAAGTATTTGGCTGCCATTTAGTTGGAACGCTGGATTTCCAATACTTTATACTCCAACATGCCTGCCTGGGTTTCTATTTTTACCGTATCGCCCACTTTTGCTCCGATTAAGGCTTTGCCTACCGGAGATTCGTTGGAAATCTTGCCCTGCAGGCTGTTTGCCTCTGTGGAGCCTACGATTTTATATTCCAGTTCTTCTTCAAATTCAAAGTCATAAATCTTTACCCGGCAGCCTACGCTGATCTTGTCCAGGTCCACTTCATCTTCCACTACAACTTCAGCATTTTTCAATATTTTTTCGATTTCTTCAATTCTGGCTTCTATGTCCCGCTGTTCGTCTTTGGCAGCGTCATATTCTGCATTTTCTGAAAGATCTCCCTGCTCTCTTGCCTCTTTGATTTTCTGGGCAACCTCTTTTCTCTTTACTACTTTCAGGTCATGCAGCTCTGTTTCCAATTTCTGCAGGCCTTCATAAGTTAATAAATTTTTCTTTTCCATAACACAACACCTTCCTATTACATTATATATTTAATATCAAAAGACAGCTTCCTTTTACGGAACTGTCTGCAAAAACAACGAATTATCTCTCTTTAACAATCACAGTATTATACCCGATGGGTATGGAAATGTCAAGATTCTGCAGCATTTTCACCCGGCTCCAGGGTCTTTTATATAAAGGAATGTAAAGGATGCCCTCCTTCATGTAACGGTAATGGCAGTTTCCCCTGCGCTCCATATCCAAAATGACATTGATGCCCTCCAAAGATATTTCTTCCCGGCGGCTTGTCTGAACCACCAGTCCGGTATCCTCATACATTCTTTCAATATAGGAAGCAAAATATTCAGGACGTTGGGTTGCAATCCGCAGAAAATTCAAATCATTGGAAATCTGTTCCAGTACAAGCTCCACATCATCCTCATCCAACATGGATTCCGGCGGTGTATCTGTATCCAGTAAAAGCGGACTGAATGTCCGGTAATCCATTGCATATTTATCCAGAATTTGTTCTAAAATCCATCGCAGCTGAGGCAGAAACGGATTTCCCTCTGCCGATGCTTCCTCCCAGATTTCCTCCTCCGTCAGCTTTTGAGAGCGCTTTTTTATTTCATTAAGTTTGTGCTTCAGCCAACCCAAAATTCCTGTTCTTTCCTGTTTTTCTTCTACCACCTGGCTCCTCCGGCTTATCCATTTTTCCAATTATATGAAGGGGCGGTAAAAGAAATGTCAGAAAGATACGATAGTCCGAAATAATGATGCTAACTGCTCATAGGTTTCCACTTCATTGATTTTGCCTCTGAGCCTGGCGGAATTCTTGTAGCCGCCGGTATACCAAGCCGCATGTTTGCGCATTTCCCGGATGGCAACGGTTTCACCTTTAAATTCAATCTGGGCTCTGGCATGGCGCAGAAGCAGTTCTGTCACTTCCGGCAGCTCTGGTTTTGGCAGTTCTTCTCCGGTTTCCAGAAAATGCAGGATTTGGCGGAAAATCCATGGATTTCCCTGGGCGGCTCTTCCGATCATAAATCCATCGCAGCCTGTCTGGGCTTTCATTCTGAGTACATCCCGGCCGTTTCGTATGTCTCCGTTTCCAATGACAGGGATAGAAACTGCTTCCTTTACCTGACGGATGATTTCCCAGTCTGCTTCTCCGGAATAGTATTGCTCCCTTGTTCTTCCATGGATTGCCAGAGCAGAAGCGCCTGCCTCCTCCAGTATTTTTGCCATCTCAACGGCGTTGATATGCTCTTCATCAAAGCCCTTCCGAATCTTTACTGTCACCGGTTTCTGTATGGCTTTTACAGTTTTTGACACGATTTCATAGGCCAGCTTCGGCGTTTTCATCAGGGCGGAGCCTTCCCCGTTATTCACCACCTTAGGCACGGGGCAGCCCATATTGATATCCAGAATATCAAAGGGCCGATCTTCTATTTTTTTGGCCATTTCGCTGATAATTTCTGGATCTGCGCCGAACAGCTGCAGGGAAAGGGGCCGTTCTTTTTCATGGGCTGTCAGCAATATTTCTGTGTTTTTATTGTTATAATAAATGCCTTTGGCGCTTACCATCTCCATACAGAGAAGTCCTGCTCCCTGTTCTTTGCAGAGCATGCGAAATGGCAGGTCGCATACCCCTGCCATCGGCGCCAGAATCAGGTTATTTTCAAGCATTACATTTCCGATTTTTAATTTTTCCATTGCTTTTCCTATATTCTGTGATTCTGCTTTGTGTTGTTTGAATATATTCTGCCGTTTTATTTTCCCCGGTTCTGCTTATTGTAAATCAGCCGGAGTCCCTGCAGCGTCAGGGTAGGATCGTAGATGTCAATTTCATCGGTTTCATTTGCAATAATTTTGCCAAGGCCTCCGGTGGCCACCACCTTCAGATTTTTGTAACCGGTTTCTTTCTTAGTCTGGCGGATGATATATTCCGTCTGCCCAATCTGGCCGTAAATCAGCCCGGCCTGCATACTGCTGATGGTTTCTCTGGCAAGGATGCTGCCTGGTTTTCGGATTTCTATTTCCGGCAGTTTTGCCGCATCTTCCCACAATGCTTTGGCGGAGGTGCGGATTCCGGGCGCGGTGACGCCGGATACAAATGAGCCTGTTTCATCCACCAGATCGTAGGTAGTCCCTGTTCCGAAATCAATGACAAACACCGGCCCGCCGTACTGCTCGAAGGCTGCCGCCGCATCCACAATCCGGTCTGCGCCCAACTGCCTGGGATTTTCTGTGGCAATCCGGATGCCTGTCTTGATTCCGGGCTCCACCACCACCGGTTTGATATCAAAATATTTGATAAAGGAGCTTAACAGGGAATGCATCACATTCGGCACTACGGAGGCAATGATTACGTCCCTGATTTTTTCCGGATTTAACTTGTTGTGAGAAATCAGATCCCGAATACAGATCCCATATTCATCGGAAGTCCGCTGCAGTTTAGTGGTCATACGAAAGGTTGCCTCTAACTTCTGCTCCGCAAATACTCCGAAAGTAATATTGGTGTTTCCCACATCTACAACTAATAGCATTATAATTCCTCCACATCCTCTTCTGAAAATTCTTCTCCCAGGAAAAAAACTTTGAAATACAGTTCCAGAGAATTCAGCAGTTCCTGCTTTGTCTGCTGAAGCTGTTTGACTTTCAGCACGCTTCCAATGTCATCATACAGCAAATCCCCTTCATTTGCCGCCGTCTGAAACTGCAGACTGCCTGTTTCATCGAAAAACAATGTAAGGACGCCGCCGATATCTTCTGTATACAATACGCACATAATCTTCAATTCATCTTTGATGCCGTCGGGCAGAGACTCAAATTCCTCATTCAGATAATATTTTTTCGTATAAGCGCTGGAACCGCACAGAATAACTTCTTCCTGTTCCATGATACCTTAATCCTCCTTACACATATCCGTAAATTCCCCGGACTGACACTTCCCCGGAAGATACTTTTTCCACGCCCTGAGCCCGCTCCACCAGAAGTTCTCCCCGGCTGTCGATTCCAAGGGCTGTGCCCTCGAATTCTCCTCCAGGGTCCAGCACGCGCACCCTGCGCCGGCAGTTTACCAGAAGGGAATTGTATTCTTCAAAAAGGGCGGATAAATCCTGGGTGTTCAGATAAATTTCATAATAATGTTCAAACTGTTCCAGAACATTTCCCAGTAATCCGGCCCTGGAAATCTGCGGGGTTTTTCCTGCATGCTGCAATTCCAGATCCAAAGAAGCTGCCGTCTTGGCAATCTCCGGCGGAAATTCTGTCTGATGCACATTGATCCCGGTGCCTACCACAATGTGATTGACATAATCGATCTGCGCGCTCATTTCTGTCAGAATTCCCACAATTTTTTTGCCGTTTACCACAATGTCGTTGGGCCACTTGATTCTGGCGTCCAGTCCTGTGACAGCCCGGATTCCCGCTGCCGCTGCCAATGCCTGCACCAGAGTCAGCATGGAAGCGTTGGCGGGATCGATGTCCGGCTTTAATAATATTGTAAAAAAGATTCCGGTTCCATGGGGGGAATTCCAGGCTCTTCCCCGCCTTCCCCGGCCGAACGTCTGCATGTCCGCCACAAATACCGTTCCATGGCCTTCTGTGCCTCTGGTTTCTTCCGCCACGCGTTTTGCTTCTGTATTGGTGGAATCAATTTCATCATAATAACGGATGGGATGTCCCAGCCATTTGGTGGAAAGGCAGCTTTCGATTTCATTTTTGGACAAAATATCAGGTACAAACACCAGGCGGTAGCCTCTGTTTTGCACGGCTTCTATTTCATATCCGGTTTCTTTTAACTGTTTCATGGACTTCCAGACTGCCGTACGGGACACGCCAAGGCGTTCACAGAGCTCCTGGCCGGAAACATAGCTTCCCGGCTCTGCCTGACGAAGCAGCCGCAAAATTTCTGTTTTCATTACTTCCTCCGGAATTACCAACAAACTATTTTAATGTAGCATACATAATGGCCTTGATGCTGTGCATCCGGTTTTCAGCCTCGTCAAATACCACAGACTGGCTGCTCTCAAATACCTGATTTGTCACTTCCATTTCAGACAGGCCGAATTTCTCATGAATCTGTCTGCCGATGGTTGTCTCTAAATCATGAAAGGCCGGCAGGCAATGCATGAAAATAGCGGTGGGTTTGGCATTGTCCATGATGTTCTGATTGACCTGATAAGGCATCAGCTCCCGGATTCGGCTTTCCCAGACTTCTTCCGGTTCTCCCATGGACACCCAAACGTCGGTGTAAATCACATCTGCGTCTTTGGTTCCCTCGGCTGTGTCTTCGGTCAGAGTTACAGAAGCTCCTGTCTGCGCTGCAATTTCTCTGCAGTAAGCCACAAGCTCTGCATCCGGGAAATAATTTTTACTGGTGCAGGCCACAAAATCCATACCCAGTTTTGCACATGTTACCATCAGGGAATTACCCATATTATAGCGGGCGTCTCCCATAAACACCAGTTTCATTCCTTTCAGCCGGCCGAATTTTTCCTGAATGGTCATCATATCCGCAATCATCTGGGTGGGATGGAATTCGTTGGTCAGGCCGTTCCACACCGGAACGCCGGCGTATTCTGCCAGTTCTTCCACGATTTCCTGACCGAACCCCCGGTATTCGATTCCGTCATACATTCTGCCCAGTACCCTTGCAGTGTCTTTGATGCTTTCTTTTTTCCCAATCTGGGAGCCGGAGGGATCTAAATAAGTTACATGCATGCCCAAATCATAGGCTGCAACTTCAAAAGAGCACCTGGTTCTGGTGCTTGTCTTTTCAAAAATCAACGCAATATTTTTGCCTTTTAATTCGTCATGGGCGATTCCCTGTTTCTTTTTCTGTTTTAATTCCATGCCCAATTCCACAAGATATGTAATTTCCTCCGGTGTAAAATCCTTTAATTTTAAAAAGCTTCTTCCTGTAAAATTCATTTCTTCCCCTTCCTGTTCTTCTCATGAGTAATAATTGCCTTATTTTTCCAAAGCAAGCCCATAAACAGCGAACGTTTTATATTTGGATACGGACAGAACTACCGGATGGCCCTTTAACACACAAACTCCTGTGTATCGAAATATAGATTGTTCGCTGTAGAACTACGGCCCGCTGCAAACAACATTCTTAACTTTCTTTTCCAATTTCCGTCAGAGATTTGGCCAGACCTGCAAGGCCCTGAATCTCAGAGGGAATAATAATTTTGGTTGCCTTGCCGTCCGCCGCCTTTTCAAAGGCTTCCAGACTCTTTAACTGAAGCACCGCATGATCCGGCGCGGCTTCTCTCAGGAACCGGAGGCCGTCTGCATTGGCTTTCTGAATCCGAAGAATCGCTTCTGCCTGGCCTTCTGCCTCCCGCATGGTGGCTTCCTTTTTCGCCTCTGCCCGGAGAATGGCCGCCTGTTTTTCTGCTTCTGCATCCAGAATCGCAGATTCTTTCTTACCCTCCGCTACCAGGACGGTTGCTGTTTTCTCGCCTTCTGCCTGGGTTACGGCTGCACGGCGTTCCCGCTCTGCCTTGGCCTGTTTTTCCATGGCGTCCTGAATCTGCTGAGGGGGAATGATGTTTTTCAGCTCTACCCGGTTCACCTTGATTCCCCAGGGGTCAGTGGCCACATCCAGGGAAGCACGCATCTTGGTATTGATCAGTTCTCTGGAAGTCAGCGTTTCATCCAGCTCCAGGTCGCCGATAATATTTCTGAGGGTTGTGGCCGTCAGATTTTCAATGGCCATAATGGGATTTTCCACCCCGTATGCAAAGAGCTTGGGATCGGTAATCTGAAAATAAACCACCGTATCAATCCGCATGGTAACATTGTCCTTGGTGATTACCGGCTGGGGCGCGAAATCCACCACCTGTTCTTTCAGCAATACCCGTTTTGCCACCCGGTCAATAAACGGAACCTTAAAGTGCAGCCCCACGCCCCAGGTGCCCTGGTATCCGCCCAGACGTTCAATGACAAGAGCATGGGCCTGAGGAACAATTTTCACACAGGACGCAACCAGAATCAGTCCGAAAATAATCAATAATAATACAATAATATATCCTAACATAGATTAGCCCTCCACAGCTTATAATTCTTTCTGTCTCACCAGAAGCTTCACACCGCTGATCTCCAGAATTTCCACCCGGGTTTCGGCAGGAATTACAGAATCGTCTTTGGATCTTGCAGACCACTCCTGCCCGTCGACAGTAACCATTCCTGCAGCTTTCAGATTGTCAATTTCCTGCTGAACCACAGCCGTTTTTCCAATCAGGCTTTCCGCGTTGGTTTTCGTTCTGCCCTTATTAAAAAATTCTACCGCCAACGGTCTGGTAACGGCAAGCAGCACAACGGAAACTGTCACAAACAAAATGCTCTGCACCAACAGGTTTGCCCCCAGCAGACTGGCCGCAAATGAAGCCAGGGCCCCTCCTGCAAACCAGATGGTCGTAAGCCCCAGGGTAATAATTTCAATCACTGCCATCACAACAACTACAATTAACCAGAAAATACCATCCATAAATTCCCTCCTTTCGGGATACGGTTCCGGTTTCTGCGGCAAACGCCGCACTGTCTTATCTCTGCCGTAAATTTACTTCCTTCGGCATGGTGTTAGTTTACTATATTTTTACGCATATTACAATATTTAATGCCTGGAAGTTAAAGAAGCTGCCGCATTAAGAAAAATAATACAAGATATAGCTGGTATGGACGACATTCTATACTATATCTTGTATATGTTTTGCTTAGTGCGACAGCCCCTTTGATATGGAAGTGGCGATTTAGTTTGGCCGGGAATGTTTACACATTCTCATTTTTCAGTACGTCAATGGTATTTTCTTTCTTAATCTTATTCATAGAATACAGCATGGTCGCAAAAACCACAAGGAATACGCTGAATACTGCCGTTGCAATACTGTACCATGGAATATAGAAGCTGGCATCAAGTCCGTTGGAAATGGTACGGTAAATCAGCAGGGTTACAAGAAAGGACACCGGAAGTCCGTAGAGCAGCCCCTTAACTCCATACAGCAGGCATTCAAAATTCATCATTTTCCGAAAACTCTCCGGCGTCAGGCCCACAGATTTCAGCATGGCAAATTCTCTTCGCCGCAGATTGATGTTGGTGGAAATGGTATTAAACACATTTGCCGCTGCAATCAGTGAAATCAGTGTAATAAATCCGAAAGCAAATACGTTCATCACCGTTACCAGGGCCCGTTCATTTTCCATATTGGCTGCATAGTCCATGATGCTGTCCGATGAAATTCCTTTGTCGTCCAGCAGTTTGCGCATGGCCTCGTAGGTCTCAGTATGGTTTTCACACTTAAACAGCATGTACTTGGAGGCTTTTTCACTGAGGGGGATTCCGGAAATGTTATTGTATTCCCTGTCCCGGTCCAGAGAAGAAAAAATATCATCCATAAAACTGTAGGGGAAAAACAGCTGGGGGTTATCTTGTTCATTTGCAAATAATGGGGGAGCTTCTGTCAGAACCGTTCCGATGGTGATGGGAATGGTCTGGCAGCTTTCCTCCAACGGCTCCGGCATACTGGTATCAGTTTCATAATTGTAGTTCACACACTGAATTTCGCCGTTTTCGCTGTTGATTTCAAGATAACGGGACATATTTTCTTTAAAAAAGGTTATGTGCAGCTGCAGGTTCGCCTTCTTGATATCAGAAAACATGTGGTGGCTGTGATAGCGTCCATCGTAACCATACTGCCGCAGAGTGTCCACAGCCACAGCCGTGGGGCGCTCCCGGTTATAATAAATGGATTCCGGCAGGTTCTGTTCGTTTAAATACCGAAGGAACGCTTCATCCTCCAGAAAAACTATTTGAAAGTCTGAAAGGGAAGAGGCAAATTCTTTGTATTCATTTCCCTGGGCTTCGTTATACTCTTTCTGGTAATCCCGATATTCCCGGCTCAGGGAGGCAGTATCAACGGAACCTGTCAAATAGAGCTGTGTACTGTACACGCCTTCCGTTACGTTTTTGGTTTTCTGTAATTCTGAAAAAATAACGTCAGCCGGATAGCCGGCGTCATCTTCATGGTAAATATAATAAATGTCATAGTCAGCGTCGGAAATCACAGTATCTAAAGATTTCGTCAGATAGCTGCACCAGCTGCTTGCTGAAATAAACAGTGTAATGCTTAAAAACAAAGAAATTACAGTGG
Source organism: Lachnospiraceae bacterium (assembly GCA_910575555.1). Lineage (GTDB taxonomy): Bacteria > Bacillota > Clostridia > Lachnospirales > Lachnospiraceae > Petralouisia. Next base: position 93,291 of record CAJTFX010000016.1, read on the forward strand.
CACGGTATTTTTTCCGGTTGCGTTTGTAATTTTTGGCCGCAAGCATGCCTTCAAAGCCAAAAAATTTCTCTGCAAACCTTGAGATTTTCATTTTTCCCGGGCGGATGGAGATATCCTCTGTCTGCCGGATGGCGTCAATGGCTGATTTTTTCACTGCCCGCCGAACGGGAAGGTAGGCGGAAATCAGGATTGTCAGCAGGGAAATAAGAATAGCCAGGGCCAGGGCATAAAAGGAAGGATAAAGCCTCAGGGAGACCTGCTCCACGGGGCCCAGGGATAAAATCACAGGCTCGATTCCGGAAAGTCCGGGGGAGCCGGGAATGCCGAGAACCTGGCCGATCATATCCTCTGTAAAAAAGAAAGTGACGCCGATGCCCAAAAGCCCGGATAAAATTCCCAGAGGAATGCCGATGCAGCCCAAAAATACAGCTTCAAACAATACGCTTCCGGTCAGCTGCCGTTTGGTGGCTCCGATGGAGGACAGCAGTCCGAATTGCCGGGTCCGTTCACTGACAGAAATGGAAAATGCATTGTAAATCAGCGAGATGGAACCGAACATGATAATGGCAATCAGGATGGCCCCAAGGCCGAATAAAACACTGTTGTATCTGCTTTCCCCGGAGTAGCCGTACAGCCGCAGCAGAGAGTAATTGAAGGAGGCGGTTAAGTATTCCGAGTTTTCAATTCCATCGTAAATTGTTTCAAGGGTGGGAATAGTGTTTTTTCCCGAAACCGTGCGGACATAAAGGTGGTACAGGCATTCGCTGTCATTTTCTCCGATGGTAAGGGCAGTGTAAGCGGGCGTGGAGTAATCTTCAAAGGACGGCCGGGCATAGAATCCGGTTACTGTGTAAGTTTTTGGTTCGCCGGGAATCAGTTTCTCTGAGGCGCCGGCATGACTGGGCTCATCTTCGTCATACCGTTTTGAATCATCGGAATCAGCGTTATTCAAATACGGTGTTTCATTGGTCAGCCGTTCGCCCTGATCATTTATACGGGTTCCGGGATTCAGCTTTAAAGTGTCGTTTAGCTCATATTCAATGCCGCCGTTGTAGGCCAGATGGTTGGGGAGCAGGATTTCGCTGCTGTTTTCCGGCATCCGTCCGCTGGTGATGTGAATGGGCATCAGTTGGGTGAAATCTTTTTGAATGCCATAGACGCCCAGATACGGCTTTGACTCATTGGTGCAGCCTTTCAGTTCAGAATATCCCAGAAATTCCATGGATACGGCTGCGCTGATAGTATCGTTGGAGCGGATTTTTTCAGCATCTTCTGCGGAGAGGTTCTGGAATGTGCCGTACCAGCTTCCATCCGTATAGATGGCGGACTGTATCAGGCAGTGCCGCAGGGAGGAAAGGCTGATGGTGGTGGCGCTGAACATGGCGGCGGAAAGGATAATTCCCACAATGGTAACCAGTGTCCGCGTCTTGTTTTCTTTCAGGTTTTTTAAGGTGACTTTATGAAAAATATTCATGAGCGGATCACCTCATCTCTGATAATTTTACCGTCTTCCAAAGCAATGATCCGGTCGGCCTGAAGGGCAATATTTTCGTCATGGGTGATTACAAGCAAGGTCTGTTTGTAAGTTATGTTGGAGTATTTTAACAGCTCTACAATTTCCTGGCTGTTTTTGGAGTCCAGGTTTCCGGTGGGCTCATCGGCCAGCACCACAGCAGGGGCGTTCATTAAAGCCCGGCCGATGGATACCCGCTGCTGCTGTCCGCCGGACAACTGGTTGGGCAGATGTCCTTCCCGGCCTTTGAGAGAAAGAATGTTTAAAAGTTCTTCCAGACGCTGCTGATTGACTTCCCGGCTGTCCATCAGAACCGGCAGGGTCATATTTTCTGTCACATTCAGTACGGGGATTAAGTTATAGAACTGATAAATCAGCCCCACCTGCCGGCGGCGGAATACTGCAAGCTGACTTTCATTCTGGGCATAGACATCCGTGCCTTCCATCCATACTTTGCCGGAAGTAGGCACATCCACGCCGCCCAAAACATGCAGCAGAGTAGATTTCCCGGAACCGGAAGGCCCGATGATGGCCAGAAATTCCCCCTTATTTACAGAAAAAGAAATATCGTCCAATGCCTTGACCTGGTTTTCTCCGGAGCCGTAAATTTTTGTTAAGTGTTCTGCTTTTAAAATTTCCATATGCTTTGCTCCTTTTCGATAGGCAGGCGTCTGCCTGCGTTTGATTTAATTTTATTCTAACCAGGCAGAGTGACAAGGCAGTGACTTCTGTGTGACAAAATTGTCACGGAAGAGAATTCAGGGAGAATAAAATTTAATGGTAAACCTGGCGCCTCCCTCTGGCCGGTTCTCAGCTTTCAGCGTTCCGTTTTGCCTGGAAACCACCATCCGCGCCAGAGCCAGGCCGATGCCTACGCTTTGGGAGGAAGCATTTTTTCCCTTATAAAACCGTTCAAATAAATGGGGCAGATCTTCTCTGTCAAATCCGGGGCCGTTATCTTCAATGACAATTTCCGTGTAGATGGCGTTCTGTGAGAAAAATACCTGGATACAGCCGCCCGGGGGCGTATGCTCCATGCAGTTTTTCAGGATATTTAAAATTGCTTCCTGAGACCAGGCCGGATCTCCGGTAAATTCCACCCCGGATTCTTCCTGAATGGAAAAAGTCTGTTCCCGCAGCTCCATGGGAATCATCAAAGGTTCTGCAGACTGCCGGATTAAGGCTCTGACATTTACCGGGGCCTGCTGAAAACACACAGTTCCGGCATCCATTTTGGACATTTTCAGCAGAGATTCCACCAGCCAGTCAATGCGGGAGAGAAGCTGCGCCAGCTCCTGCAGCAGTTTTTTCCGTTTTACAGAGGGCAGATCCGGCTCCATCAGCAGGGAGAGAATCAAATTGGAAGAAGTCAGAGGAGAGCGGATTTGATGGGAAATGTCCGCCATGGAATCTGCCAGGAACTTTTTGTCATCTGCCAGGGCTGCAGCCTGTTCACTGAGCTTGAGCGTCATCTTAGACAGTTCATTTTCCAGAATGGACAATTCCCCCTCCCGGTATTTCTCAAACTGAATCGGAATCTGATTGTGGAGCATATGGTCAATTTCCCGGGCAAGCTGCGCAAGCCTCCGGTATCTGCGCCAGGTGATCCAGTAATGAGAACCAATAAATAAAAAAGAAAAAACAATCATCAGAATTACGGCCCGGGAAGGAAAGCAAAATCCCAGCAACACAGCCCCGAAAAATAAAGAAAAATGCCAGACCAGACTTAGCCTGATCTCAGGATTGCGGAAAAATTTCATCACGTTAAAGGTTCCTTTCTATTACTCCGGAGTAATAAGTCTCAGTTAACAGTTGGTTTGCCAAAATGCTGTCCGGTTTGTGTGGGAAAGGGCAATCCGGCAGTTTCGTCCGTTTCCAAACTCAAAAACTTCACCCCACTGCTATTCCCCCATCTTATATCCCATCCCCCGTATCGTCTTAATCAGCACAGGATTCTGGGGATCTTCCTCAATCTTTTCCCTTAACCGCTTGATATATACCGTCAGGGTATTGTCATTGACAAATTCTCCTGCCATATCCCAGAGGGCGTCTAAGAGCTGAGAGCGGGACAGCACAATATTCTTATTGTTCATAAAATACAGAAGAAGCCGGTATTCCAGCGCAGACAGCAGAAGCTCCCGGCCGTCTCTGGACACGGTTCCCCGGTTTACATCTACAGTAATGTTCTGGTATTCCAGTACCGTGTTCGCTTTGCCGTAGCGGCGCAGAATGTTGTGAATCCGGGAAATAAGCTCCCTTGGGCGGAAAGGTTTGGCAATGTAGTCGTCGGCGCCCAGATCCAGGCCGGTGACTACGCTGTATTCATCGCCTGAGGCCGTCAGGAAAATAACCGGAAGGCTGGTGGTGGATTTCACTGCGCGGCAGATGGCAAATCCGTTGCCTTCCGCCAGGGAAACATCCAACAGCATTAAATCAAAGGCAGCGGGCGAGTCCTCTAAGAGCGCAAGGGCTTTTGTCTGTCCGTCCACGGATGTGATGGCGAAGCCCTCCTTCTGCAGAAATTCTGTTAAGTTGGTGACGATGCTTTTGTCGTCTTCTACCAATAAAATGTGGGTCATAAGATATTTTCTCCGTTTGTTTTATTGCATTTGTCTACTTAATATAGTATAACTATAATATAAAATCAATGGAGGTTCAACATGAAAAAATATGGCTTCGGCGTAGATATCGGAGGCACCACCTGCAAGATCGGCCTGTTTGAAACGTCAGGGAATCTTGCAGAGAAATGGGAAATTCCCACTGATACCAGGGAAGAAGGAAAAAATATCCTTTCGGATGTGGCGGCTTCCTTACATAGCAAGATGGCAGAGCGTAAGATTGGAAAAGAAGAAGTGGAAGGAATCGGCATTGGCATTCCCGGGCCGGTGCAGCCCGACGGCAGCGTGCCTATCTGTGTAAATCTGGGGTGGAAAGATAAAAATATTCCCCAGGAAATGGGCGGACTGATGGAAGGGATTCAGGTAAAAGCAGGAAATGACGCCAATGTGGCGGCTCTTGGTGAAATGTGGCAGGGCGGCGGCAAAGGCTGCAGGAGCATCGTCATGGTAACCCTTGGAACAGGCGTTGGCGGCGGCATTATTGTGGATGAAAAGATTGTGTCCGGCGCTCACGGCGCAGGCGGGGAGATTGGGCATATTACCGTGAATCCCCATGAAAGCATTCCCTGCAACTGCGGCAGAAAGGGATGTCTGGAGCAGTATTGTTCCGCAACAGGAATTGTCCGTTTGGCCAAAGAGGCATTGGAGCAGGAGCATGAGACGTCTGCTTTGGATCACGCAGGTGAAATTTCCGCCAAGAAAGTATTTGATGCATATAAGAATAAGGACAAGCTGGCAGAACAGATTGTGGAGAAATTTGCCCGCATTCTTGGAAGAGGGCTGAGCAATATCGCCTGTGTGGCAGACCCGGAGGTGTTTGTCATCGGCGGCGGCGTTTCCAGGGCAGGAGAGGTTCTGATTGAGGCATTGAGCCGGTATTTCAGGGAATCAGTCTTTCCTTCCTGTAAAGACACCAGATTTGCACTGGCGTCTCTCGGAAATGACGCGGGAATGTATGGCTGCGTGAAGCTGATTCTAGAGTAGAAGCAATCTGGAAAAGTGTCTGCCGCAGGTATTGTAAATGGTTGGAACAGGAAAGCCTGAGATGTAAAACAGGCTTTTGGTTCCAATCTTTTTTACTTAGAGACAGCACGTGAGCCATGACTTCCTTTTTTGCAGGGGCGAGGTTATTATGTAGTGGTTAAAACGATGGCCCTGCAAAGGAGTAATTACAGAAAACAGGAATACTTTCAATTCTTATAAAGTTCGATTTTTATTTCTTCTATATTCAGATGGGCTTAGATGAAACTCTTTTTTAAAGCTTCTGATAAAAGATTCCGGATTTGCATATCCAACAGTTTCACTGATCTGGGTAATCGTATAATTGCTGCTTAGAAGCAGATGTTCTGCTCTTCGCAGGCGGAAAGTCCGTTTCCAGTCATTAAAGCCCACACCGGTTGAAGATTTGATAAGGCGGGAACAATAGGACACCGAAAAATTAAAATGTTCTGCTACATCAGCAAGGGTAACATCCTTTAAGTGTTCCTGCATATAGTTCATAATTAAAAAATCATCCGGTGCAGACGTATGTTGTGAAACAGAAGTCTCAAGTGTGTCAGAGTATCTGCGCATAAGATAAGCAAATAACATAGTAAGAATTCCTACCAGAAACTGATCGGTATAATTATCAGGGGTTATCCATTCTTCACACATTTCCAGAAATTTATTTTTTATAAACGAATCGCTCCCAGAATGAAAAGCTATATATTGAAATTGATTGGATTCATATAAACCGCTGGAAAAAAACTCACTTAAAAGGTCGTTTCCGTAGATTAAAGGTGAAAACATATGTTGAAATGTGCTGCGCCGTAATAAAATATTGATAACGAGGCTGTTATCGTCAAATACTTCCATTGTGTGAAAGGTATTCGGAGAAATAAATATAAAATCCCCTTCATGAAACTGATGTGTATCAAGTCCGATTGCTTGTACGCATCGGCCGGCAAGAACATAAACGATTTCAAAAAATATATGTTTATGCAAAAAGGCAGGGGTGTAGCGGTTGTGTTTGCTGAAAAATACGCTTTGCGGAGTATTTTTGTCAAAATATTCCTGGTCATCCATGATATGCGGGATTAACTCAGGAGATATTTCAGGAACAATAAGACGACGTCTTTTAATATCATCTGCATTAATTCCAGATAAGAATTTTTTTAGATTTGAAAGGTTATGTCTAGCCTCAAAATATTCCTTGTAAAACTTTTCATCATTTTTCATTTCAGATAATTTTTCTAAAATAGATGCTTCAAACATTGATTTTTCTCCCAATTTTGTTGTGCAAAATGTACAAATATTTGATTTTAAGTATTTAAAATAAAGATAGGAAAATAGACTTTTTTTGCTATTACTGCAATTGTATAAAAATGTATGGACGGAATGAGCGAATTAAGTGATTTTTTTGTGTCTGCATTTGATAAATTGTATATGTTTTATAAGCGAATCATAGTATTTTGGAAAATTTCAATCATAAATACAGTCATGACAGAACATATGCTCTTTAATCTGTTTTAAAAAAGGGCTATATAAGCAATTTTTTGTTCTACATTTTTATTTTATTAGCATGACAAAAAATGTCAATAGAATAAGGCTATTTTCCCAATTAAAACTTTATACAATATATCATATAATGTCAATAACACATGGGAAATGAAAAAGTAATGGCCGGTCAAATTTTGTTTCTGATGTCAGGAAGAGTACCTAGAGGAGGAATGGAAATGAGTAATGCCTTAGTTTCTAATAAGTCAATGGCAGGAGCATTGTATAAACAACGATTTGGGTATGGACTTGGCGATTTTGCATGTAACTTAATATGGCAGGTCATTAGTTTGTACTTATTGTATTTTTATACAGATATTATGAAACTGGATGCAAAGGCAATTGCAGCGATGTTTATCATATGCAGGGTAATTGATGGTATCACAGATCTGTTAGTTGGGTTTGCCATTGATAAGACCCGTACCCGTTGGGGGAAGAGCAGGCCGTGGTTTTTGTTTGGCGCCGCCCCATTTGCGTTGGCGGCATTTTTAGCATTTAGCGTTCCGGATATATCCCCGGATGGAAAGTTGCTTTATGCATATGTAACATATATCTTCTTATCATTTATGTATACAGTGGTAAATATCCCGCTGGCTTCTATCCTGCCAGCGCTTACGGATGATATGAATGAGCGTACCGTGCTTGCAACATGGAGAAAGTTTTTAGCATTCTTGGGTTCAACGATTGTTTCAGCTACAGCGCTTACGATGGTAGAACTTATTGGACATGGAAATGAAGGTCTTGGTTTTAGGATGGTAATGGGAATATTTGGAGTTGTCGGCTGTATATGCTTTTTTCTTACATTTGCATTAGTAAGAGAAACCAATCTGCAGGAAAGTGCGAAATCTGCAACACTAAAAGAAACAATCGTATCATTGGTACATAATACGCCCTGGAAATTATTTGCAGTTAATATTCTATTTCAATGGACAGGATATTTTATCCAGTCAAGCGCGCTGGTATATTATTACAAATATTATATAGGAAGCACGGGCTTATCGTCACTTGTTGCGACGATTATGACAATGGTTCCTATGGCAGCTAACTTAACAGTTCCATTTTTGGCAAAACGTCTGGGTAAAAGAAATTTGTATTCCGCTGCAGCGGGAGTACAGTTCGTTGGATTAGCGATAATACTTGCAGCAAACATGAATACGGCCGGGATTGTCTGCGGCGCATTTATTACAGCGCTTGGATATGGAATAAAAGAGAGTATCTATTTCTCTATGCAGGCAGATCCGGTGGATTATGGTGAATGGAAAACAGGGGTTCAGGCAGCAGGTACACTGTCGTCTGTAAATGGGTTCTTAGGAAAGATCGCACAGGCAGCGGCAGGCGGGATATCTGGTCTTTTGCTGTCATGGGGAAAGTATAATTCTGATGCAGCTGTGCAGACGGCAGAAGCATTGACTGCGATTAAGGCAATGTATATTTACATTCCATTGATATTGCTGATTTGTTCTTTGGTTACGATGTCTTTCTATAAATTGGATAAACAGTTTCCAGAGATTCAGGCAGATTTGGAAACAAGACGTGTATCAGAAAAATGAACTATGAAAGAAATAATATGAGAAAAGAGGTACAGATTTATGAGTCAGGATAAAAGTGTAAAAAAATATGCTCCGCTTGTAGGGGCAGCCGGTATTGGATCAATGCTGGGTTCTGGTATTATTATTGGTCTTTCTGCTACGATTACAGTATGGCAGGCTGGCTTGGGCTTGACAGAGGGACAAGTGGGAATTCTTTCTGGAGCATTGACATTCGCAATAGCAGCAGGATCTCTTCTCGCAGGAACAATCAGCAAGGGTATGGGGTTGATTCGTGCATTTAATTCATTAAATATTCTTTATGCGGCGGGAGCTTTGATATGTGTATTGTCAGGAAATTTTCCAATGCTGCTGGCGGGATTGGTTTTGGCAGGTTTTGCGTCAGGTGCGGATCTTCCAATTAGTCTGACGGTCATTTCCCATGATGCACCAGACGAGCGTACGTCAGCCGGCATGGTGTCTTCAACACAGATTTTTTGGCAGATAGGTGTGTTTGCATCTTATATTATGGCGTTTATTGTATCTACTGTAGAAGGTGATTTAGGAGCAAGAATTGTATTTGGCCTTCTGGGTGGAATTGCAGCAGCAGCATTTTTGTGGAGAACATTTTCCCCTAAATTTAAGGAATTTCATGAAGCAGGCAATCGTTATCGCGCAGCGGAAAGCTCTTCTGGAAGTGGGGAAGAAGTATCTTTTACAAAGATTTTAACCAATGGAAAAGAAAAGAGCAAATTTACAAAATTATTCCTTTGCATTATTATCTTTTATGTATGCTGGAATTTGCTTGCAAATACATTTGGTCAATTCCAAACTTACATTTTGGTTAAGGCGAATGCATCGCAGTCAGTTGCAACGGGAACAGGGATTGCACTTAATGTATTAGGATTATTTTTAGTTGCATTATTTGCCTCGGCTGCAGGAAGTAAAAACCGTAACAAATTCTTCTTTGTCGGTATTGTGATTCAAGCGGGCGCTATGCTTGGCATAGCGCTTGGCGGGGGAACTTTATTTATGATTATTGCAATGATTGCCTGTTATAATATTGGAAATCAGTTTGCAGGAGAAGCAATTTATAAGGTGTGGACGCAGGAATCTTTTCCATCAGATGCACGTGCGTCTATGCAGGGATTTATCAATGGATTTTCAAGATTTTGTTGTGGATTATTTGCGCTGATTACGCCATGGCTGGTTGCAGGACAACGTATCCAGATGACGATGTTCGGATTTGCTGGCATTGTTCTTGTCAGTGCAGTGGCAGGCACAATTATGATCCGGCTTCAGAAGAAATATGGAATCGGGCAGATGGAATAGAAAAAATGATATAAGGAAGGAGAGAAAAATTATGGCTATTACAAATAGTATGGAAAATTTTGAAATGATCGTAAATGATGACTTTATTAAAAAAGCGGATGCATTGATACCGGAATTGATTAAAACAGAAATTACGCCAGAACAGATTGTAACAATCGAACCAGACGGGGACAATTATAAAGCAGTATTTAAGTCTGATATTGAAGAACTCAAGAATATTGAGATGGGAAGGGATGACAAGGTAATACTAGACTTTGGAAACCATAATGTTGGGTATGTGAAATTTAATATTACTTCAGCGGGAAGTCCGCCAGATGCACCAGCTTACATACGTATCAAATTTGGTGAAATACCTGTAGAAATAGTGGAGAACTCTGGCGAATATAGCGGTGATATCGGGAAGGGCTGGATTCAGGAAGAATTTCTGCACATTGATATTTTGCCGACAGTAATTGAAATGCCAAGAAGATACGCATTCCGCTATATGGAAATAAAAGTAATCGATACTTCCTCTAAATATAGAGTGGTATTAGAAAAGGTTTCATGTACTTCTGTAACTTCTGCTGATATGTCAAAGGTAACAGCGCTTCCAGTGCTTGACGAGGATTTGGCAGAAATGGACAGAGTCGCACTAAGGACTATGCAGGGATGTATGCAGAAAGGATTTGAAGATGGCCCAAAGAGAGACAGGCGTCTTTGGATTGGTGATTTGAGACTTCAGGCTCAGACAAATTATGTAACCTTCCACAATAATGATCTGGTAAAGCATGATCTATATCTTTACGCTGGACTTACAATGAATGAAGGTCGTGTAGGGGCATGCCTGTTCACAGAACCCAAATATCAGGTAGATGATACGGCGCTATTCGATTATTCCTTATTCTTTGTATCAATTCTGTATGATTATTATATGGAAACAAAGGATGAGGAAACCAGAAAAGACCTTACAGCTACAGCATATCGTCAGATTGAACTGGCAGTGAGAGAGCTGGATGATGAAGGTATCGTGAAAGATAAGGAAACTTGGTGGTGCTTCATTGACTGGGCAGATGGTCTTAATAAACAGGCAGGAGCACAAGGGATTCTGGTTTATGCCCTTCGTCATGGGATTAAACTTGCAGAATTCGATCAGAATGAAGAGAAAGCAAAAGAGTATACGGGATATCTGGAGAAGGCAATAGCAGGGGCTATGAAACTCTGGGATGCCGAAAAAGGATTCTTTGTCAGCGGAAGTGAAAAGCAGATTTCCTGGGCATCCCAGGTATGGATGGTATTGGCTGATGTGTTTGGAGATAAGGCGAAAAACGCACAGCTGTTAGAGCACACGATTGTAATTGATCCAAAGATTCGTATGGTAACGCCATATATGTATCATCATTTCATTGAAGCGCTTGTACAAAACAACCGCAAGGAAGTTGCGCTTAGTTTTATGCGTGCATATTGGGGCGAGATGGTGAAAGACGGAGCGGATACGTTCTGGGAACTGTATGATCCAGCAGATAAAAATGTTGCGCCTTACGGTTCAAAAATGGTAAACAGCTACTGTCATGCATGGAGTTGTTCCCCATCCTATATTATCCGTAAATATTTGATTTAGTTTGGCAATACGGCTGTGTAAATGAAAAGGGGCTGTCGCATTAAGAAGTGAACATACAAGATATAATATTTTGTAGATGGAAATTATATCATATCTTGTAATTGTCTTTCTTAATGCGTCAGCCCCCCTTTTCATGAAAGCGCTTAATTTTCAGCCATAATTAATACGCTATCCGATCCCAAAATAAACTGTTGCTTTGCCTGTTCTATCCATTACGGCGTTAAAATTTCTAATCAATGGAACTGCTTTCTCTATTTTTTCAGAGGCCTTGCAATCATTGTAATATGGCTTTCCTTATAATAAGGCCGCAGCGGTTTTTCCAACCGGTAGCCGTCTCCGTAATACATGGAAACATGGTAAATATTCCGGTATCTGCCGTTGCTTCCCCGGCGCATCCGGTAGAAAATCAAATCTCCGGGCAGAAGCTTGGAGGCGTCAAGCCCTTTATAGGAAATGACTTTGCCGGTTCTTTCCAGATGAGCTGCCATGGAAGCGGCCGTCGGCGCCCAGGAGGGAGTTCCGCCCAGTAATTTGGAATCGCGTCCGTAAGCCCGGAATACCAGGGAGCTGCAGTCGTAATATCCGGAGGACATACGCCTTCCCTGGCTGTAAGAAGAACTGTACATAATCTTGTAGCCGGTTTTGCATGCCTGCAGCGCGCGTTTGGAGACAACCTCCACATGGAAGGTAAAGGTTACTCCGTCTGCTTTTATGATAATATCTGTGCGGCCTGCAGAACGTCCGGTAATCCTGCCGGACTTGTCCACTTTTGCCACAGAACTTTTCTTGGATTTGTATGTAATTTTGCTTTTGGAGGACACACCCGCCAGAGGAACCTTTATTTTCTTTCCAACAGACATCAGTTTGGAGGTGGAGGTTAACTGAGGGTTCGTCACAATTAACTGATGCTTAATGGTTTTGCCGTCTACTTCAGCAATAATGGTTGTCTTTCCGGCCGTAGAGCCTGCAGTTACAGTGCCGTCCTGTTCAATGGAGGCCAGGGAGGATTTTTTCACTTTCCACTTCACGGTACTGAAAGCATTTGTGCCGGTGAGCTTGATTTTCTGTTTTTTCCCAAGTGACAGTACGGTACTGGAAGATTTAATCTCAGGATCTGAGATACGCACTGTGGTGGGAAAATCCGAAGAAGTACCGTCGGAATAATTAACAGTTGCCGTAATCTGAGCGGTTCCCGGCTGTTTGCCTGTGACAACGCCGCTGGTGGGGCCGACACTGGCAATCTGTGGATTGGAAGAAGTCCAGGAGGTATTGGTAATGGAAGAATCCGGCTTCTCAATGTTTTCCAGAGTGAAGGCTTTGGTGGTTTCCACTGCCATGGCAACCTGCTGCTGATCGATGCCCTTCTCTAACACCTGAACGGTACAGGTGCCTTTACTGGTTATTTTCTGATTATTTTCCCGGGAAGTGCAGACAGCTTCTAAAGTTACAGTGCCGGGATTTTCTGCAGTAATTTTGCATTTATTTCCGGTACTGGTGATGTCAACCACTTCGGAGGAGGGATCTGCCAGCCGGAAGGAAACAGAATCTTCCTTTGAAACATTGCTCAGGTAGAGGGTTGTACTGTCTCCCAGAATAAGAATCTGAGATTCCCGGTTCAGCCTGTGGGGATTTTTCCGGACAGTTACTTTGCAGGAAGCTTTGATGCCGGGCCGGGAAGCCGTAATGGTGGCTGTTCCGGGGGTCTTGCCGGTGACGGTTCCGTTCTGGTCTACCGATGCAATTTTTGATTTGGATGATTTCCAGGTAACTTTACTGGAAGATTTGCCGGACGCCTTAAGGCGGTATGTATTTTCTGTATAAATGGTAACAGAAGTTTTATTTAATTTCAGGGAAGTTGGCTTTGCTGCCTTGCGATCAGATGTAAGTGTCAGGGATTGTGTGCCGCTGAGAGACGAAGTGTCTGCGGTAACAGCTTCCGAAGCGGAAACTAAAGGAGCAGCCGTTGAAGTAAAAGGCGTCTCCATAAAAAGCAGACAGCTCAGCGCAAGTGCGAAAAGTTTCTGAGATTTCATTTGTAACATGCCTCCTGTATGGTAAAAAATTGCTTTTTGAGTTCGAGATTATTTCCGATTAATATAATAATCCCTTTTTTCATGAGTTTCAAGATTTTTGAGAAAAAAATTTAAAAAAATTGTAATAAATTTGATATAATAATAACATAAATTGTCCCAAAAAGAATCAGGAAAATTATGGAGATGAAGGATAAGATGTGGTATGATATGCCATAACAGAAATTGTTTTCATAAAAGATATAATTTTACGGAATGATAGGAGTGTGTGAAATGGACGAGAAAAAGAAAAATCTGTTCAGCACAATGGTGGTGTCAGCGGCTGCGGTAATTTTTATTGCAGTGGCTGCTCTGATACTTTTTGTGCCCCGGATAGAGGTGAAAGACATCTGCTATTTTATCTGCGGATTTGTGGTTGTATTGGGAATTTACATGATTGTCCGCTATTTTATGTCCGCGGGCTATGAACGTCTGAACGAATACGGGTTCTCGGAAGGCGTGCTGTTTGTGCTGCTGGGTATTTGCGGGTTAGTCAGTGCAGAACGGATTGCAGCTTCTTTTTTAACGGCGCTGGGACTGCTGCTGCTTTTGTCAGGGGTCATTAAACTGCAATACGCCCTGGACTTAAAATGTATGGACGATCCGGCGTGGGCAGGATTTTTCGCTGTTACCGTTTTATTGCTGGGCTGCAGTGTATCCGTGATACTGAAGCCCTTTGAAGATATGAAATTTTTCCAGAATTACACGGCGTGTATTTTACTGGTGGACGGAATTGTGGAAATCGTCAATATCCTGTACCTGAATTACAGAACCAAGGCTTACCGCCAGAGAGCGGAAAAGAATCAGGATCTTCCGGAAATCCATGAATTGGAACAGGAAGAAAATGTCTCAGAACAGGCAGATGAGGAACATAATATCTGACAACTACACGACAAATTACTGTATTTTTCATCTTGCTTTTTTATGCTGATGATCATATAATGGGAGAGCACATGTAGTGCCGGGGGTAAGTAAAAATACTATATTTAGTTGTTTTTGGAGGATTTGGGAATGAAAATCATCAAGAGAAGCGGGAAAGAAACAGGGTTTGACGCCAGCAAAATTATCGACGCGGTGAATAAGGCAAACAGAGAAGTGACAGAGGGTGACAGGCTGACCAAAGAGCAGGTGGAAGCGATTGCAAAGCAGATTTCCGGCTTTTGTGAAACCATGGAGCGGATTTACAATGTGGAAGAGATCCAGGACATGGTGGAAAATGAGATTATGGCATACAAGGCATATGAGGTTGCCAGAAAATATATTACCTACCGTTACAAACGCGCCCTGGTGCGCAAATCCAATTCCACAGATCAACAGATTTTAAGTTTAATTGAATGTAACAATGAAGAAATCAAACAGGAGAATTCCAATAAGAATCCTGTGGTAAACAGCGTGCAGCGGGATTACATGGCCGGAGAGGTCAGCAAGGATATTACAAGGCGGTTTCTGCTTCCGGAAAAGATAGTGCGGGCTCATGAGGACGGCGTAATTCATTTTCACGATTCCGACTATTTTGCCCAGCATATGCATAATTGCTGTCTGGTGAATCTGGAGGACATGCTGCAGAACGGCACAGTAATCAGCGAAACTATGATTGAACGGCCCAAAAGTTTCTCCACGGCATGCAATATTGCCACCCAGGCCATTGCTCAGATCGCCAGCTCCCAGTACGGCGGCCAGAGCATTACGCTGTCCCATCTGGCGCCTTTTGTGGACGTCAGCCGGCGGAAGCTGCGGAAAATGGTGCAGCGGGAATTTCAGGCGGCCCGCCTGCCGTTAGAGGAAGCAAAAATCAACGAAGTGGCGGAAATGCGTGTCAAAGAAGAGATCCGCCGGGGCGTTCAGATGATACAATATCAGGTGATTACCCTGATGACCACCAACGGACAGGCGCCTTTTGTTACGGTGTTCATGTATCTGAACGAGGTGGAAGAGGGGAGAACCAGAGACGACCTGGCACTGGTGATTAAAGAAATGCTTCTGCAGCGGATGCAGGGGGTGAAAAATGAAAAAGGCGTGTATATTACGCCGGCATTTCCCAAATTGATTTATGTTTTGGAAGAAAGTAATATCCGGGAAGGCGCCCCTTACTGGGAGCTGACCCGGTTAGCGGCAAAATGCACGGCAAAACGCATGGTTCCGGATTATATTTCCGAAAAAGTCATGAAGGAAAATAAACAGGGCAACTGCTATCCCTGTATGGGCTGCCGTTCTTTTCTGACAGTTTATCACGATGAACAGGGAAAACCGAAATTTTACGGGCGGTTCAACCAGGGTGTGGTGACGTTGAATTTAGTGGACGCAGCATGTTCTTCCGGGAAAGATATGGACAAATTCTGGGAAATTTTAGAGGAACGGATGGAATTGTGCCAAGAAGCGCTGATGCTCCGCCACAACCGGCTGAAAGGAACTCCCTCGGATGTGGCGCCCATTCTATGGCAGTACGGAGCCCTGGCAAGGCTGAAAAAGGGAGAGCCCATTGACAGGCTGCTGTACGGCGGATATTCCACCATATCCCTGGGCTACGCAGGGCTCTGCGAATGCACCAGATATATGACCGGGAAATCCCATACTGATCCAAAAGCCACGCCCTTTGCCCTGGAAGTGATGGAACGGCTGAATCAGGCATGTAAAAAATGGGAACAGGAAACCAATATTGCATTCAGTCTTTATGGAACGCCTTTGGAGTCCACCACCTATAAATTTGCAAAATGTCTGCAGCGGCGGTTTGGAATGATAGAGGGAGTGACCGATAAAAATTATATCACCAACAGTTATCACATTCATGTGACAGAAGAAATAGACGCGTTCAGTAAATTAACTTTTGAAGCCCAGTTCCAGAAATTATCTCCCGGCGGCGCGGTAAGCTATGTGGAAGTGCCGGATATGCAGGGAAATCTGAATGCGGTACTGACGGTTATACAGCATATTTACGATAATATCATGTATGGGGAACTGAATACCAAAAGCGATTACTGTCAGGTATGCGGATATGAAGGAGAAATTAAAATCGTATCGGACACCGACGGAAAATTAGTGTGGGAATGTCCCAATTGCCAGAATCAGGACGAGGATAAAATGAATGTTGCCCGAAGAACCTGCGGTTACATCGGCACACAGTTCTGGAATCAGGGAAGGACCCAGGAAATTCAGGAGCGGGTGCTGCATCTGTAGATTCCTAATTATAATGCAGAGGTGAACGGTTATGAATTACGGTGAAATTAAGAAAACAGATATCGCCAATGGCGAAGGTGTGCGTGTTTCCCTGTTTGTCTCCGGCTGCACCCATCACTGCCCCGGATGCTTTAACAGAGAAACCTGGGACTTTGAATTTGGAAATGAGTTCACCCAAAAGACAGAACAGGAGCTTCTGGAGCTGCTGAAACCATCCTATATTGCAGGGCTGTCGCTGCTTGGCGGAGAACCTATGGAACCGGAAAACCAAAGGGCGCTGCTTCCGTTTCTTTGCCGGGTCAAAGAAGCCTATCCCCATAAGACGATCTGGTGCTACAGCGGATATCTTTTTGACAGGGATCTGCAGGGACAGGGCAGAGCCGTGTGCGAGGTTACAGAAGAAGTTCTTTCTTTACTGGATGTTTTGGTGGACGGAGAGTTCATGCAGGAGAAGAAAAACATTTCCCTGCGGTTTCGCGGTTCAGAAAACCAGAGAATCATTGATGTAAAGAAAAGCCTGGAAAGCGGGAAAATCATACAGCTTTCAGAATTTTCCTGAAACGCGCATATACGTTCCGGAAAGAAAAATTCCAGTTTATCGGAGCATTTATTAGGAAAATTTTAAGATAATTTTAATAAAAGATGAAAGACAGAAAAGTACAGAACAGATAAAATAGAGGAAAGTCAATTAACTATGGAGTATAACGAGATACAAAAGAAGAATCATTACTTTAAAGTTGTTTTAGTCAGAATCAGCACAGATGAATATATCATTCTGAAAGGCCCTCAGGAAGAAAAACTCCTGGCCGAAATCCTGCAGGATGATTATAATTCCACAAGATACGAGAAGATGCTGCAGCTGTTGGCCGATGAGGTCGTTCAGAAGGATTATCGGGAAACATTTTTTAAGGTATTTTCAATGGAAAATATGATAAAACAATTCGAGGAGGGGAAAACTATGGTAGAATATTCCTATATCCGGAATGTAGGCAGCGAAAAGAAAATGGTAAACACCCGAGTATACCCCCGCCTAAAACAAAACAATAAACTAGAAGAATTAATGATATATGTCTTGTCATGAGGAGGGACCCAAACCGGCCGAAAAGTATACAGCGATCGAAGCGCCCCCTGAAACACGCCGAAAGGAGGAATACATATGCGGGAAAAATTAGCGCGCAGAAGAAAACGGAGAATTATCATAGGAAGCATCACAGGCGTTATCCTGCTGTTGGCAGCCGTTTATTTCGGCATGGTGTTCTATTTCAGCAGCCATTTTTTCTTCCGAACCAGAATCAATGGATGGAAAGTAGGGGGAATGAGCCTGGAAAAAGCCGAAGGAAAAGTAGGAGAAGGCGTAGAAGATTATCTTCTGACTGTGTATGACAGAAAAGGAGAAAAACATCATATTTACGGTGAGGATATTGAGTGTGAATATGTGCCGGATGGCTCGGTGGAGAAGCTGCTGAAGGCCCAGGAGCCCATTCGCTGGATTCTGGCAATCTTTGAACCGGTAAAAGATGAAGTTCCGGTTACCATGAACTATAAAGAAGAATTAATCTCAAACGCAGTGTCAAGAATGGATTGTTTTCAGAAAGAAAACATCGTTGAACCGGAAAATGCGGAAATCAAACTGGGAGACAGTGGGTATTATATTGAACCGGAAGAAATGGGAACCCATATGGTGTTTGAAAGCGTCCTGGCAAAAGTGAAACAGGCGGTTTCCGCCGGAGATTCTGAAGTAAGCCTGACAGATGAAGATTACGTAAATCCGGAATATACCAGTGAAAGCGACCTGGTGACAGAAACTATGGATCGGATCAATCGATATGAGAATGCAGAAATCACCTATGATATCAAGGATTATGAAGAAAAGCTGACCAAAGAGCAGATCCGCGGATTTATTCAGTTGGGGGATAATTACAGTGTTTCCCTGAAAACAGACGAAATTGAAAAATATGTGCAGAATCTTGCAAGCACTTATAATACATACGCAGATGTCCGTTCCTTTAAAACTTCTTCCGGCGATACTGTGGAAATCGGCGGCGGAGATTACGGCTGGATTCTCAATAAACCAGGAGAAGCGGAACAGATTATAGCTGATCTGGAAGCCGGTGAGCCGGTAAGCCGGGAACCGGTTTACTCTCAGCGTCCCTTTGTAGAAGGAAAAGACGATATCGGAAATACTTATATTGAAATTGATTACACCAAGCAGCATCTCTGGTATTATGAAAACGGAAGCCTGGTGGTGGAAACAGATGTGGTGACAGGCAATATCAGCCGGGACAACGGTTCTCCCGACGGAGTGTTCAAAATTGTCTATAAAGAGAGCCCCGCTGTGCTGAAAGGGGAGGACTATGAATCAGATGTTACCTATTTCATGCCTTTTGCCTATAATGTGGGAATTCACGATGCGTCCTGGCGGAATGGGAAGTTCGGCGGTGAAATCTATAAAAGCAGCGGCTCCCATGGCTGCATCAATGCGCCTTTAGAGGTGGCTACCATACTGTATGAAAAAGTAAAAGTGGGAACTCCGGTGATTGCCTTTTATCGGGAAGAGGTGGAATTGACCGCAGAGAATGCCAAGATTTCCAATGCTTTTTCTTATGTAGATCCGGAAAAGGAAAAAGAAGAGCCTGGGGAGGAAATTCCGTAATCTTACTCCGGCGGTTAAATTTTATTCAGCATACGAAAGGGAACAGGAAAAATGGGAAATACAGAGATTTACGGAACCATCGGACCTGCCTGTGCAAATCAGCAAATACTGACTGAAATGTTTCGTCTGGGAATGACAGGAATTCGTCTGAACCTGTCCCATATGGAATTGGAAGAAAGCCGGGAATGGACAGAAATGATAAGAGCTGCCGCCAGTGCAGCCGGTGTCTGCTCCCGGCTGTTAATTGATTTACGCGGGCCGGAACTTCGGATTGGAGCATTTAAACAGCCGGTTAAGCTGCAGGAAGAAGCACAGGTGTGCCTGCGGGGCGAGAATGATCAGCGGCAGCCGCTTAGGAATGAAAAGGAAATTCCGGTGCCGGAGCTGATTTTTGAGTATTTGCAGCCGGGCCAGGAGGTTCTGTTAGACGATGGAAAAATTCAGCTTGAAATCACAGGAATTTCAGGGAAAACTGCTTCCTGCAGGATTATCCGCGGCGGCATTCTGCAGTCAAAAAAGAGCATCGCCCTGCCGGGTGTTCGGATGCATTTGCCGGTTTTGACAGAGAGCGACCGGAAGAATATCCGTAACGCAAAGTTTCATGGGGTGACCGGAGTGATGCAGCCTTTTGTGCGCAGTGCCGGGGATTTGAAGGAATTAAAAAAAGAACTGGAACGGGCAGAAGCTTCGGATTTGGAAATATTTGCCAAGATAGAAAACCTGGAAGGCGCAGAGCATTTGGAAGAACTGATGCCTTATGCGGATCAGATTGTAATTGCCAGAGGAGATTTGGGCAACAGCATGCCGCTGTGGGAGCTTCCGGCTGTGCAGGAAGAAATTGCGGCAGCATGCGCCGAAGCCCAAAAGCCTTTTATGGTGGTCACCCAAATGTTAGCCTCCATGGAAAAAAATCCTGTTCCCACACGGGCGGAAGTATCTGATATTTTCCGCGCCGTACAGGAGGGAGCCGCCAGTGTAATGATAACCGGTGAAACTGCTGCCGGCAGCCATCCTGCAGAAGCAGTCCGCTATCTGGTTAATACCGTACGGGCAGCAGAGAAGTATTTACAGAAATGAGAAAAACATTTTACGCTCCCCGGCGGTTTAATATTGCAGCAGATGGAGGTTTGGCACGTAAGATACCGCGATATTGAGCCGCCGGAGTAATATTATGCTTCCCAGCGCCCGCTTGCGCCGCAGGGAAGAATCAATCCATTAGAAGAAACGGGAAGCCCGATTTCCTGGGCCTCTATAATTCCGCCGAATTGTTTCAGTTCTGTGCCGAGCATATAGGCAAGCACTGCCGGCTGCAGGCCGGTGGTATAAGAGTTAATCAAAAAGAACAGAGGCTGATTCGAAAGAAGCCTGGTGCATAACTTTACCAGCGGATATACAGCGTCCTCAATTTTCCAAATCTCTCCCTTGGGGCCTCTTCCATAAGAGGGCGGGTCCATGATAATGGCGTCATAGCGGTTATTCCGCCTTAATTCACGTTCTGCAAATTTTACACAGTCGTCTACAATCCACCGGATAGGCGCATCCGAGAGCCCGGAGGCAGCGGCATTTTCCTTTGCCCAGGTAACCATTCCCTTCGAAGCGTCCACATGGGTAACACTGGCTCCCGCTGCAGCAGCGGCAACAGTAGCCCCTCCGGTATAGGCAAACAAATTCAGCACTTTTATGGGCCGGTGCGCATGTTTGATTTTTTCACGGAACCAGTCCCAATTGACAGCCTGCTCCGGAAACAGGCCGGTATGCTTGAAATTAAACGGCTTTAAATGAAATGTCAGATCTTTATAATGCAAATCCCATTGTTTTGGCAAGTCGAAAAATTCCCATTCTCCGCCGCCTTTTTTGCTGCGGTGATAATGGGCGTTTGGCTGCTTCCATCCGGGGTTAGTTCTGGGAGTGTCCCAGATGACCTGGGGGTCCGGCCGAATCAGAAGGTATTTACCCCAACGCTCCAGTTTTTCTCCCTTAGAACAATCTATTACTTCATATTCTTTCCATTTATCTGCAATCCACATGTGCTGACGTCCTTTCCCTGTGTGTTCGTTTTGTCCCATTGTAGCACAGCGAAGGGAGGAAGAAAAGAAAAATCTTTAAGCAGAAAATTATCATCATAAGGGATTGATGTGGTAGCTGGAATTTAATCTGTAAACAATGTAGATTATTGTTGAATTGAGTGGGAAAAATGATAATCTGTTTTTGCATGGTAATACCATGCAGGAAAGCGCCCATGACAGGGTGGCAGTCTCCCGAACTTACATAGCCGGTCAGCCGGTGAGAAGAAGGGAGGTGCGTAACATGACAGCTTATGAAATCATTTCGATTTTCATTGGAATATTAGCATTGCTGATATCCTTTGGCAGTTTGGTTGTTGCGTTTCTTGCCTTTCTCGATAAGAGGAACAAGAAGAAATCGGGTAGGAGGTAGATAATTATTTTATCTACCGACCTCCCACACCACCGTACGTACGGTTCCGTATACGGCGGTTCCTTAGTTTTCACATACTTTCAAATAGAACTCTGTGAATGTTGGGTATCCAAGTTCACGGAGTTTCTTGTTATTAAATGCAGTCTGCAATACGAAATATCCACCGCAATACCAGTTTCCGTTCCGCATATTGGCACATATCCATGCTTTTTCTTCTTCTGCACCTAACTTCTTTAATTCTCTGAATTTCGTCTTAACTTTCTTCCATTGTTTCCAGTAGATGGTTCTTATCTTATGTCTTAGCCATTCATCGGTTTCCTTCAAAAGTCCTTTCATATCTGCAAGTGAGAAATAATTTACCCATCCTCTGACAAACTGCGTCAGTTTCTTGGCTCTGTATTCATTTCCCCATCCGTTATTCCTTTTTGCCAGTTCTCTGATTCTGTCTTTCATCTTCACCACTGACTTTGGATGTACCCGAAATCTACATTTCCCTTTATAGCGGTAAAATGCGTATCCAAGGTATTTTACCTTGCTGATATGTGCCACGCTTGTTTTCTTTCGGTTCACTTTCAGAAAAAGTTTCCCCTCAATGAACGGAATGATATTTCTCAGGGTTCTTTCTGCACTCTTTCTGCTTTTACAGAATATCATGCAGTCATCCGCATACCGCACAAATCTGTGCCCTCTGCGTGTCAGTTCCCTGTCCAGTTCATTCAGCATGATATTACTAAGTAATGGACTTAACGGTCCGCCTTGTGGCATTCCTGTTTCTGTCTTTTCAAATATCCCTCCTCTGATAACCCCTGCATTGAGATATTTATGTATCAGCGATATTACCCGCCCGTCTTTGATGGTTTTTGATAACACCTCTATCAGTTTGCTTTGGCATACCGTATCAAAGAATTTCTCTAAATCCATATCTGCGACATACACATATCCATCATTGACATTCCGCTGGCATTGTTTCAGTGCGTCATGCGCACCTCTCTTTGGTCGGAAGCCAAAACTGTTTTCCGAAAACTGTTCCTCATAAATCGGGGACAATACCTGTGTAATTGCCTGTTGGAATACCCTGTCAACTACTGTCGGCACTCCCAGTTTCCGAAATTCTCCTTTTGTTTCTTTGGGTATTTCTACCCTGCGGACTGGGTTGGGTTTGTATTTCCCATCCTTGAACTGCTGGATTAGCTGCATCTGGTTATCTCTGAGGAACGGCAGAAGTTCATCTACGCTCATCCCATCAACACCGCCTGCTCCCTTGTTTGATTTCACTTTCTTATATGCATTGTTCAGATTAGTCGGCTGTAAAATCTTCTCCAACAGCCTGTCCGTCTGAAAGTCTGTGATGATGCGGTTGTTTATATGCGAACTTGTTCGCAATGCAATCCTCTGACAGGCGGACACTTCTGCATACTCTTTCGATTCCGTCGATACCATTTGCAGATAGTCCTCAATATGAAGTTGTCTGTCCTTAAATCTGTCATTGGTTACATTCATTTACTCACATCTCCTAAAGTTCAGTCCTTCCCATTATGTTTGCAACCACAATGGTATTATGACCTCTGCTGACTTCTCGCCATTCGTTGTTACTACGGATTTCTTATGCATTTGTTGATGTAATTCCATCCGCTGACGAGACCTCCCCAGGTAAGGACGCAATCTTTCACTCCATGTGTCTGCCACATTTACCACAGTTAGTTCCGGATAGTTATTGGACTTCGACTTGTTATGCAGCCTTATCCCTAACTGTAGCCTGATGTGATTTCTGTTCGTCAGACCAGAGCTTTGCCTCCAGCTTTCTTCAGATTCCACCTCACGATGGACACCCTTGCTCTTGGCTATACACTTCCCACTATCAGGGCGTGTTACGGACTTTCACCGATTAGATTGCGCCCATACTGGGCGCACATAAAAATGCCTATCCTGTCTGCCAACAGGATAGGCGGTGTCTATAAGGACATCTAAACCATTTTCGGGGGCATCCACTTTGGAGTGGGTGCTTTCCTTATTCTTAATATATCATTTCTCCTTGAAAAAATCAACGGTGTTTTTCTAAAGCCCAGCTCTGACGCTTAAATTAATATTTGCTCTCTTAGGGCAGCTTGGATTCAATCTTATAGACTAAACTGTCAATACGTTCCTATTTTGAACCATAAAATCCCTGTGCCCTGCTTTTTTCTTTTTTACTTTTCAC